>CAWBPS010000012.1:0-43410 GCA_963790645.1 Terriglobia bacterium
GCAATTGACGATCCATACTCTAGCAGCATCGGCGGCGTCCAGGTCTTGCGTGATCCATTCAGGCCGGGGAAGTCAAAGTCTCCGGCACGCAAGTCTCTTAGCGTTGGGTATCAGGAAAGGGAAGAGCAGGGACGAGTTTTGCCACAGCGGCTGAAGCCGCTCTCTTTTGCGATGCTTTTCGCACGGCTGAAGCCGTGCGCTTCCTCGTCGGGCTTTCCGCGGCGGGCCTTCCACGGCGGTCCACCTCGCGTGCATTTTCGCCCTGCGGTTTTAGGGGCTGGCTTTACCCTGCGCTTCCACGAAGGGCTTCAAAACGCCCTCGCAGGACTGGGCAACACGCCACCGGGGATGCTGCGGTCTGCGTCTCGGGGAATCAGGGTGGCTTTGAGTGCTGAATTTATGGCGTCGAAGGTATAAACCTGGTCCCGGCGACAGGAATTCCGCCGGCTGCGGCCGGACTTCCGCCGGCCGGCGGGGACGCAGGGCCGACAGCGACTTGTACGATGCTGTTGCGCACCGCGTATAGCACCAGCTCGCTGACCGAGTGCAGCCCAAGCTTTCGCATGATATTGCTGCGGTGGGTTTCCGCGGTCTTCACGCTCAAGTTGAGATGACAGGCCACTTCCTTGGTGGACTTTCCCTCGGCCAGGAGCTGTACGACTTCGCGCTCGCGCGAAGTCAGACCGGGCAGAGCCGGTTCACCCCGGGAGGAACGATGGGTCTTTCCGAGGAAGCCGGACAGCACCAGTTCCGCCACCCGGGCGGTGAAAAATGTTTTGTTGTGTTGCAGGGCTTCGACGGCGGTGACCAGGTCCCGGGCCGCATCCGATTTCAAAAGGAAGCCGCGAGCGCCTGCGTCCAGAACGGCCTGCACCGCCTGATCCGTGTCCGTAATAGTAAGAATCAGGATCCGCGTGCCAGGGTTTTCCCGCAGGATCTGGCGCGTGGCCTCGAGGCCGTTGAGCACCGGCATGCCAATATCCAGAATAGCGATGTCCGGCCTCGATTCTTTGGCCTTCTCGACTGCCTGGCGGCCATTGCCCGCTTCGGCGCAGACCTCCCAGTCAGGGTGTCCCTTGATCAGAGAAACCAGTCCACGACGTACAATTTCGTGATCATCAGCAACCAGAATGCGCAGGCGATTCATAGGCGTAGCTCCCCTTGTCGTCTTATGGACTCGCGCGAGCTCCCTCAATCGGGTCCCGCGGCGAGAGCAGTCTGGCCCCGGTCGCCATTCCCCATCCCGGCGACCTCATTCCGAATTGTGACTAAGACGTCATTCTCTTTATCCATGTACACAGGGGTTACGGTCAATACGGTCGATACTGTATGGGCGGCGGTAAATCGGGTTATCCACATGTCTTTGCAAACCCGGCCGTCGAATCCGCCATCCAAGACCAGCGCAAAAAAGACCGTCGCAAAAAAGCCGTTTCGTCGCTTGGTGAACATCCGGTATTCTGGAAACATCTTTCATTTCCAAGAAATGGAGCCGAATGACTAGACCCGCACAAAACGAAGAAGCGCTGGAGAAGCCTTCGGTCACACTTCCTGGCACGGTAGAAAAAATCATCCCATCGCCGCATCCCAGCGAACCCGAGAAGGCGCAAATATCGGTTGAAGGCGCAGACGACCTCTATCGGGAGCTTCGAGTGGAGAATGCTTTGCAGGATGAAAACGGCAATCAGGTGGCTTTGAAGGCTGGCGCCCAGGTTGACGTTACCATCGAAGCGGACGTCAGCGCCACCAAGCCTGTGGAATCTTCCAACGGTAAAGAGCCTTCGAGACGAAGTTGATCAACTGAGCCAGGACCGGACCAGGGCCAGCGGTCTGTTCTGCATGGCCGCGCTGCCAGGTTTACACTCCGTGCTCTCTACTGCGCGCAAGCCGGATGGCCGCAATCGCAGGCGATTTCCGTTTCGTCGGCTCCCGCATCCTTGCACAACTCACTGCAATATTTCTCTCCCTGGGCGGGAACGCACAGACAGGGCGCGTGGGCGCACTTTTCCGATTTCTCTGGTGCCATCATGAAATTTCCTCCGATCTTGAAATAAAGGAGGCCGGCCCGCCCTTACGTCAGGTTTGGCGGCAGGCCGGACACCCCGGTTCCAGCGCGGTTACGCGATCCGCCGTGCGCGCTTTTTGCCCGAGGCCTCGTCGCGATCCGGCTGAATCCGCTCCCCGCCGAGTGCTTCCTGGTTAATCTCCCCGGCCAGTTCGGTGAGTTTGTCGTCGGTTTCCTTTTCCTCAGCCAGAGTCGCTTCCAGCAGAGAAACGTGGTCGCTTTCGTCCAGGGTCTCGGCAAAAGCCCGCACCGTGCCGTAAGCCGCGATTTCATAGTGTTCAACCCGCTGCGCGGCTCCGATCAAGGCGGCATCCATGAGCGCGCCTTCAAAATCCTCCTTCATGACCTCGGAGCCCTCTTCGACCAGGCCCTCCATGCCGGCGCACTTCTTGCCCTTTGGACTTTCACCGAGCATTTCGAATATCTGTTCGAGCCGCTCGACGTGGCCCTTAGTCTGTTGCAGGTGTTCCTCGAAGCCTGCCCGCAACTCATCTGAGGAACTGGCCTTGGCCAGTTTGGGGAGCGCCTTCACCAGTTGATTTTCCGCGCTGTAAAGGTCTTTCAGTTCGTCGATGTACAGATCTCTCAATTCCTGGTTTGCCATAATTGCTCCGATACATAAATTTAATTACGTGGGTTGGATGCGGTCACCATCCCACACTGTGGTTCGATGGCCGAAGATTGTTGCCGGCTCGAGCTGACGCCTGGTTTGCATGAACGAACAGAGTGAAAACTGCAAAGGTCAGGATGAATACGCGCCAAACATCAGGTTGGCCAGGCGCCGGGTCAGGCGCGGAACGTAAAACTCAGGACGATGGGGCTGCTCCGGGATGCGATCCCTGCCGCGTTCCTCTCTGCCCCGCGACTCTTTGGCGGAAGGATAGTTGCGGTTTATGCGATCGATGACTTCCTGCAAGGTCAGGTGTTGCATACGAACTCCAGAGTCAGGATTTAACGAGTTTCTTCCTGCCGCGGCTGGATCGCAATACAGTGGATTACCGAGTTTTGATTAGACCGCTGTGCGGACGCGGGCATAAAGGTTTTTCCACAGGGAAAAGTTTGCTCGGATAGTTCCCGTGTGCAGGGCCCAATACCTACAGCAGTCCCTCTAGGTTCCGCGCTGAGCATGGGGTAGGAGAAATATGTGGACGAAATCATGTACCGGTAACTCGGTGAGAACGCAGCGCCAGATTTTCCGGCCGCCCGCGGGCCAGGAAGGGAACGACCTTTGGCATGCGACATGCTTCTCCAATCGCAGAAGCATAAAAAATCTCTCGGGAGAATCTTATGACCAAACGCTCATACTTATGTTCACTGGGCCTGCTGCTGGGCCTGGGCTTGTCCGGAGTGCAACTCAACGCGCAACAGCCCGCGGATCCGCAATCACCCTCGCAGCCCCCGGCACAGCAGACAGCGCCTGATTCCCAAGCTCAATCGCAGCAGACCCAGGTCCAGACCTTCGCCGGCACGATCGTCAAAGCCGGCGACAAGTACGTGCTGCAGGATGCCAGCGGGACGTCGTTTGACGTTGACCGCCAGGACCTGGTCAAGCCCCACGAAGGCAAGAAAGTTCGCATCAATGGCACGCTCGACCCGGACGGCAAGACTATCCACGTAAAATAAGACCGCTCAACCTTTTGGGTGGCGAAGAAAAAGGGGCCGAAAATCGGCCCCTTTTGCTTCGCCTTTGGCGCGAGACAATAGACGGTGCGGGAAGAATAATCCTCCCTGCGATTGGGTAGGCCCGTCGTACTCAACACCCTCAGGCTCCGTGCACTTTCGACCGAGTGCTCTATTGGCTTAGCCGTCGCAACCCGGAGACGCTAAAACTCCAACCCGCTTCTGGCGCCGTTGCCGTTGGCCGCGGCCATTCGTTTTCGCCGCAGAGCCTCAGCCTTCAGCCGGGCCAATATCTTCGGGTCAGTCACGATCACTGCGTGAGGCAAAAGTTCCTTCAAGCTTTTCGGGCGTCGCCGCGATAGCGGGGCGCCTCTTGTGCGTTTCATCATCCGTTGATCTCCATGAATCTTGGCTCGACTTCCACTTACCAGCTTAGGCCTTCCACTAAAGAAAGGTGGGAATACGGGGTTCGTCTATCGCATCTGTAAGTGGCGGAGCGCTGAGCCGCCGCATTGCAAAAAGTGCTTGACAGTAACAGAAGGGTATAATATACGTATAGCTATCGTATAAGAATATTGATCGTATCATATACGAAAGGCGCAATGCGATGAGCGATGGACCCAAGAATAAGACCACGGCCAGCCTGAAATACCGGCGAGTGGAGGTTGCGGCAATCAAGAAGGGCAGACGCGGCAAGCACCACGATCTGGTCGAGGGCATCCTGCGCGAGTTGAAGACGCTACCCGCGGGGTCTGCCATGAAAATACCATTTGCGGATGTGGGCGGGATTGGACTCGCGAACCTTCGTTCGGCGGTCCACCGCGCGGCCACCTCGGAGGAACTGCCGATCGAGACTCTGGCCGATGAAATGAACCTGTACGTGTGGAAGACCGACAGCTCCGGCCCCTGAGGCGCCGGCGCGACCTGGCAGGCCGATCCATTAAAACATCGAGGTTCAACATGTCCACATACCAATGGCAGGAACTCTACAAGGCTGCTCTGCTGGAAACCGACTGGTCGAAAATGGAAGAGCGCATTCAGGCTGCGGAGTCCGCGATCCAGAATAGAAAGCGCGAGTTCGCTCGAAACCCTGGTGGCACCGAGGTGGAACATCAGCGTCTCGCCGATGCCATGAATGGTCTGAGTGTTCTCAGGTCCGAAGTGGCGTCATGGTCAATCCACAAATCGCAGGGGAAAGAAGTACAGCCTAGGCCGCCAGCAGGGAACGCAGAGCGCGCAGAAGGTTAGGACCAGCCGCATCGGACTTGGAGACCACATTGGAAATGCCCGCCTTCCTGGCCTCGTCCAGCAACTGGGGATAGGTGTGAAGGGTGAACATGAGGATGTGAGTGTGGGGCGCGATGGCCTTGATTCGCCGGGCCGCATCGAGTCCGTTCATCACCGGCATCGAAAGGTCCAGCAGGACCACATCAGGATGAAGTTCTTTAACCCGCTCGATCGCGTCCCTTCCGTTTTCGGCCTCTCCGCATATCTCCCAATCGGTTTCGGTTTCTATCCGAAGACGGAGGGACCGCCGAATGGCCTGCGTGTCATCGACGACAAGAATTCTTGGGGCCATCACTCGTCTCGAGATCTCAGGCTACTGCATCAGCCGAAATCCACAATACACCGAATACTGTACTCGAGCGTACACAAGTCCGGAGTTAAAGAAGCATCGACGGGTATCGGCAGAAGTGCCACCTGCCGGCGGGCCGTCACCGGGTTTGCGAAGTCGCCAGCGAGGGCAATTTCCACGCTGAAAAATCGCGATTCAACAGCCCTTCAAGCTCCTCCACTTCGGGGCGAAAATGTTCGTAGAGCTTAAGCGAGAGTTCCCGGGACAATTTTGTAAAGGGAGGACCGCCGCCCAGGACTAACCTCAGGAGCGGCGATTTCTTCACTGCCGCCACCACGGTGTCGAGTTGCCGGAGCTTGAGCCATTCCGCCATGGCGGTGGCGCTGCGCGTCCGATAGTAATTCCGTGGGTGGGTCATGGTCTCGGAGGTAAACACCCGCCCGATCTGCGACGGGGCCAGTTCGAATCGTGGAACGCCGATGAAGTCGGTCACGCAGTCGAGATACGATTGCGGTTCATCGCGCAGATCGTCGTAAACCGTAGCCAGGACCTGGTCCGGGCCGAGAGTATGCAGCCATGCCTTGAGATTGGCGCCGTACTTGCCCGATTCCAGGAGTTCAGGATCGCGGGTAATCGCCTCCTCAAAGCTCCACGGAATCATCCCGTACGCCCGCTTCAGCCGGTACAGCGAAACCACCCGATCTACCGGGTCCCGGAAGATGCAGACCACTTTCGCATGGGGAATGGTTTTCGCTATTCGTTCACGCGCCTGGTGTGAGACAAAATATGTGGGTGCCACCTCGCCCACCAGCCGGTCCTCCGTCGAGGTCGGAAAATGGGCGTGGTACCACTCGAATCCGCGGTCAAAGTGGTTATCGAAGAAGCGTGTTTCCTTGGTCGGGGAGGGTAAAAGGGTATGTTTGCTCAGGACTTCATGCAGCCAGCTGGTTCCCGTCCGTGGAGGGCCGATGATAAAGAACGACGGCAGCGGCGATCGAGTGTCGCGCGCAGCCCGGCCTTGACGCGCCGAAACCCCGTCCCCGTTTGAGGCATCCATCCTTATCTGTTTTAGCATTGGCGCTTTGCCCCGCCCCGGGGCATTTGGTAACAGCGGTTCGATGTCCGTTGCGGGGGTACGGTTGGCCGTAACCCGTTTCCTTTTTTAATCCTTTAGCCCCACGTTTGGGCCAGCTACGGCACCGGCGCCTATTTGGCCGGAACGGCATTGATTACGATTGAACTGGCGGTGTAGTTTGCGCCGTCGAAAGTCGTGGTCACCGTGACGTCGCCGCCTTCGTGGAGGCGGTCTTCGATTCCGTTCATCGCCGGATCGAAGTGGATGTCATAGCTTTTCGAGTCTCTTGGATCCACCAACACCAGCAGTCCGATATGCAGGTCAAGGTGCGAAACCCGGCCGGCGAATACGAACGTCCCTCCCGGCCCGGCCAGAATAGAAATTTCCCGAACCATACCCGGACCTTTTACCGACGGGCTGAATTTCAGACTGACCAGGGAGCCGGGACGCAGCTCCGAGGGGGAAGCGGGTTTACCGTCGCGCAAGACGGTGGCGCCTGGAGCCAGCCGGAAATTTGCCGGTTCAGGGGCCAGCACATCGCGCAGAACGAGTTCTCCGCTGGCAGCGTCATAACTCTGCAGTTGACCATTGCTCTGCCCATTCGCGCTCTGGGTCAGGATGCGGACGCTGCGCGCAAATATGCCGGAACCGGCCATGGCCGTATCCAGGTAAACTCGCGCGCCGATTTGCAGGTCGCCGGCGCCGGCAGCCACGCCGTCGCGAAAAAAGTGGGTCCGGTCATCGAAAAGGACGACCATGTCGCGGCCGCCAAAAACCCTGACCGTGACCTGGTCGCGAACTGGATCCAGAAGCCGGACTGTGCCGCCGACCAGCGTGGTCTGTCCCCGAGGCTGCGGTAACAGCTCGAGCCACATGCGGTCGATGTCCTGGGGGGACTTGGTTGGAACCGATACGTCCCGGTTCGGCCCGATGACCGCCATCGAGGCCGATGGCGAAGGTTCCTGCGCACAGGCAAATCCGGCAAGCAGGAACAGTGCGAGAAGTCTTCTCATATCTATGTCGATGCTTGACTCTACCCCTAAAGCAAAGCCGTTTTGAAAGCTGTGTTTCGATGCATCCCCCGGCCGCCGGGTAGCTTCACAGAAACTAATTTTTTCACCCGAAACAACGCCGCGGCTGCTGAAGCATCTCAATACCGGCGAAAGCCCGGTAAGGACCCAACAGGAAGGTTTTCCATGGCTTGGAAGAGATGGCTGATGGTGGTCTGCGTAGGCGCGGTTTGGGGAGTGCAAGCGGCCCACGCCGGCGACTTGAAGATTTATCTGCCCAAGCGGAGCAAGCTGACCCCGGTCCAGCGCCTCAACCGTGAAGGGGTCGAAGCCATACGCAAAAACAACCTGGATAAGGCGAAATCGCTGTTTTACCGGGCATATCTTTTCGATCCCGATGATCCCTTTACCCTCAACAACATGGGGTACATTTCCGAACTCGAAGGCCAGGCGGAACAGGCGCGGAATTTCTATACCCTGGCGGGGAAACTGGGAACCGATGCGGTGGTTGACAAGGCCAGTGCGCCGCACATGGAAGGGCAAACCTTTTTGAGCGTACTGAGCAATACTCATGATGTCCCCATGGAAGTGAACCGCTCAAACGTGGCTGCGGTACGGCTTCTGTCGGAGGGACGCGCGCCGGAAGCCGAGCAGGTCTTGCGCCATGCCCTGAACCTCGACCAGAAGAATCCTTTTACCCTAAACAATCTGGGAGTGACAAAAGAGGCGGAGGGCGATTTTGAAGGAGCTTTGAAGTACTACTCTGCTGCTGCCGATCTGCACTCCGAGGAACGGGTGATTGTCTCCCAGAGCGGAGCCTGGCGAGGCAAGCCGATCAGCGAGATGGCGGCAGAGACTGTGAAACGGTTAAGCCAGCGCATGCAAACCGTGGAGGGCCCGGAAGAGCAGGCGGGTTTGCTTAATCTACATGGAGTGGCCGCCCTGAACCGGAACGACCGGCAGGCTGCCGCCAAGGCCTTCCAGCAAGCCTACCAACTTGATCCCAACAGCGCTTTTACCCTGAACAACCTGGGCTATCTGGCGGAAATGGATGGCGACCTGGAGACAGCGCAAGTGTTTTACGAGAAAGCGCGTACGGCGCAGGACGCCAAGGACCGCGTCGGCCTGGCCACGCGGCAGTCAGCCGAGGGGCTGAAATTATTTCAGGTGGCGGAAGACAGCAACCAGAGTGTGGGTGTCAAGATCGGGGAACAGAGCGCTGCCCGCCGGCGGGAGACTGGTCCCATCGAGCTCAAGCGCCGCGACGGCAAACCGGTGGACGAACCCTCTACGCCTGATGCGACGCAGCCGGAAATCCCTCAAAAGTAAGCTGGCAACTGAGAACTGATAACCCATAACTGACAACTGAAAAAGATCACCTGCGGTAGACAGCAGCGTCCGCCCACCCGTTTTATTCGGAGCCTGTCAGGTCGGAATTGGGCGTGTCCGCAAGGTCATGATCGCCTGCGACTGGCGAGCCTTCCGTTGGATTCCGGGGCGACGTGTCATCAACCTCCGACGGATGCAAGGTCCAGCTCCACGAAGGCCGAATGCTGGCCGCGTTTCGCAGACGGCGCCGGGACTGTAAGAGCGGGAATTTGACGAAGCCGCTCATGGTCTGGCGGTGCCGCGAGAGTTCGAACCAGCGCAGGTAGTGACGCACTACGCTGGGCATGGTCATCCGCATGGCGGCGGAAAAATTGTGGTGGGCCAGTTGTCGCTGTTGTTCGGGAGACCGCAATATCGCGACCAGCTTGTCTGCGAGATCCTCCGGGTCTCCGGCTCTGTAGAAGCTGATCGCCATGTCTTCGTCCACCGCCATTCGGCGAAAATCGGCTAGGTCGGCGCACACGATGGGCACTCCGTACTCGCAGGCCTGATGAGCGGGGCCGCTGGATCCGGTCGCCGAATCGTAGGGCATCACTACAATACTGGTGGTTCGATAGAGCTCTGGAATATCCTCTTCTGCCACATAACCGCGGAATTCCATGCGCGGGTTTCCTCGTTGTTGTTCCCGGATCCTCTCCCAATAGCCGGGCTTGGTGTGGTGGTTGGCTCCGGCAACGATCAGGCGGGCCTCCGGGACCTCCCGCAAGACCCGCGGAAAGGCTGCCATCAGGGTTTCCAGCCGTTTGTAGGTCCCCCAGTGTCCGATGGCCAGAATGCGCTGGTCGGGATTGCCGCGCAGCGAGAAGTCCGGCGGAATCGGGCGCGGCTCGAAAACACCGTGCGTGCCCAGAAGAACATTCTGCGCGGAGTACTTCTCAATCAGCGTGCGCTGGTAGCTGGAGAGCAAGACTGAAACTGAGTGGGCCATCAGCAACACCCGGGTGGCGACGTCGCTGCCCAGGCGAAACAATCTTTCCTGGCGGACGCCGGCACTGGCAAAATCGACATGCTCGATAATGTGGTGCAGCGTGACATGGGTGCGGAAGCCGAGTGCGCGGGCCAGCGCCGGAGCCCACAGACCCGCAAACGCGGCCACCGGACGTTCCTGGGTGGCGAAGGTGGAGAACACCAGGTTGAACCAGACCACATCGGGTTTCAGCCTTCGTATCGTCCTCAGAAGGCGGACCGGCGTTGTCAGATCATTAAATTTCCAGCAGCGAATTACGTTGAAGCCCGGAAGTTCGGCCTGCGGCCTGGAGCTGAGCGGTTCGCCGTTCTGGTCGGTGGCAAACTGATAGTCGCTCAGTTCATCCGCCAGAATGATCAGGTCAATCGTAGGATTGCGCTGGAGTTCGCGCGCGATGTGAAACGCGTACTCGTTCAACTGGCGGCCGCTCGGGGGAAAAGTCGCAACCAAACAGATTCTCATGGGGCGTGATCTCAAAAAACCGTGGTCTCAAAATCAGAATATCGTGATGCGCACAAAGGGCCTGAACTGATGGTTATTCCCTCCGTTGAAATCGAAAAAGGTTTGCTGCTGCAGGCCCACGGAGAAGCGAATCGGGTAGCGCAGCAAAACTTCGTTCCCTCCCTCCTCCTTAAACGAGCGTCCGACCGGCATGCCGTACGAAACGGCGAAGGAGCTCTGCACCGCGTCGTAAACGTGGAACCCCATGTTGCGGGAATAGGCGAACGATCCTTCCACGCTCCAGTTGCGGGTGGGTGAGTATTCCAGGTTTGCCGCCGGGCGCAGCGCCTGTGCAATCGCGTACTGGTTGCCTTCGACGCGCCAGGCCCGCAGATGCTCGGCCAGGACCTTGACGGTGAAATTGTCGCTGACCTTGCGTTCCACTCCCACATAGGACGAGGTGAAGAAAAACTCGCGTATGGTCGGCGAAAATTGCAGATCGCGGACCCCGTATCCGGTCAGCAGGGCGGTCTTTCCCCAGGGCCGGCCGATGCGGAAGTTCAGTTGCGCCCCCAGGTCCCGGGAATGCAGATCGCGTTCCGTAAAGGGCCCGGCTTCGCGGATGGCAAAACCATTTACCGCGACCAGGTTGAAAAACGAACTGGTGTGCATGTACACGAATTGCCGGAACAGGTTCTGGTTCATGTCCACCGGATCCTGCGCATCGCGCCGCACCGTCTCCTGCACTCCGGTGTTAAAGGTGAAAATGTTGTCGCCCAGGCGGAAGGTGGGGTTCAATCCGAAGTTGAAGGAGTAGTCCGTGGTGTCGCGGTTGACGATCTGGTTGACGGCGGGCACCGAGATCTCGCCGCGGCTGTTGCGCACCTGGAAGAAGCCGGTGGCGTCGGGCAGATTGTTGAGGTGCAGGCGATAGGCCCCGGTCCACTGTGTCTCCAGCGACGAGCGCGGAGGCGGCAGCAGGGATGGATCCGAGCTGGTACTGGTCACTCCCAGCTTGGCGTCCAGTGCGTAGATCGTGGTGTCTTCAAAAATCGGAGTGATGGAAAAGTTCGACTGGAAACTCACTTTCGGAGTGATTCTCAGCCCTTCGGTCCCTCCCACTTCAAGCATTTCCCTCTGGACGGCATCGTCTTCTCCGGCGGCGTCGGCGGCTTGCGCGAAGGCGGTGAGCGCTTGCGTGTCGTGATGCTGCTGCCGGTACACGTTGGCTTTGGCCAGAAGATAATCGTAGGACTGGTCTTCGCCGCTGCTGTTGTTGGCGCGATCGATCTGGACGAGCTGGGCTTCAGCCCGAGGAGTGTCGCCGCGTGCCAGGTAACTGTTGGCCAGACCGATTCGCACCGAAGTCTCCGGTGCCCCGGCCGCCAGGGCTCGCTCAAAGAACGTCTGCGCCAATTCGAATTCGTGCATGGCCAGAAACACATCGGCGGCCTGCAACCACTGCCTGCCCGTGGGCGGGGGGGCCTGACCTCCGCGGACTTCCATCAAGCCCAGCGCGACCTGGCGCCGCGCGTCTTCCCACTCGCCGTCCTGGGCCATGAGCTTCCCAATGGCCAGGCGCACGCTCAGCCGGTCGCTTCCCGGCGCCACTAACGCTTTGGCAAAACGCTGCATGGCGCTGTCACGCTCGCCGATTATGCTCAGGGCCTCGCCCGTCGAAACAAACACGTTGCTTTGCCCGCCCTGCTCCGCCATTCCCACGTATCGCAGCGTCTGCTCCCGGTCGCCCAGATGAGCGTAGGCCCGGGCCAGAAGAGCGTAGGTGGCGCTGTTGCCGGGCGCGACCTTTTCCGCCACCTGCAGTTCATCGATGGCTTCCTGGTAGCGGCGCAAACCGAACAGGCTGTCGGCCAGCGCCAGGTGGAGCCCGGTCTGGTTGGGCGCAAGCTTCAACGCGGTCCGATACTCGCTGACCGCGTGCTTCAGCAGTCCCAGATCGCCATAGGCGGTTGCCCGAATCAGGTGGATGGGCAGCGAATCTCCCAATATGTCCTGTGCCAGTTGCACCTGCCGCAGCGCTACCTGCGAATGATGCAGATCGAGACTGGCGTAGGCCAAGCCCATATGGGCCTCGCCGTTCTTCGCGTCCAGGCGGAGCGCGGTCTCGAAATCCGCTGCGGCTGCCGCCGGCTGATGAAGATCCTTAAGCACATATCCGCGGTTCACATAAGCCGTGACCATCGTGGAATCGAGCGCCAGCGCGCGTGTGAAATCTTCCCGCGCCTGCTCCAGCTGCCCCGAATGTTTGTGGACATAACCTGCCAGCAGCGGAATGTCGGGCTCCTTGGGGAGCGAGTCGCGGTAACGCGCTGTGAGTTCTCCCAGTTCGTCGTAGAGCTCCAGGTGAAGCAGGTCATAACCCAGATAGACAACTACGTCGCGGTCAGCGGGAAGTTTCTTGATCGCCTCGCGGCCCACTTCGGCCGATTGCTTATAGTCGCCGACCCCGCGCAAGTAGCGCTCCTTCTCGCGCATGACCTGGGCATCCTGCTGCATTTCCGCCGATGCGCGGCCCAGCCACTGCGCCGCCAGCGGCAACTGACGGGCTTCAATGGCGGCATTCATGCCTCCGGCAACGATCCGGGAATTTTGCGGAGCACGTTCGAAAGCCTTGCGATAGTGGGCCTCGGCCTTGGCAAAATTCCGCCGCGTGGCATACAGATCGCCCAGCGCGAGGTAGGGTACGTACAAGCGGGGATAAGCCGCGGCCAGGCGCTGAAAGTATTTTTCCGCTTCCTGATCTTGCCCAGCTTCGCGGGAGACATAGCCCACCGAGGTGAGTGCGGAGCGATTGGTCGGGTCACCCTCGAGAATCTTCCGATAGGCTGCAATGGCTTCGTCACGCCGCCCGAGTTTGGCCAGCAGGTCCCCATCGAGCTGCAAAGTGTTGGGATCCTTGCCGTCGATCGCCAGTGCCTCATCTACATCCTGGCCCGCGCCTTTGAGGTCGCCGGAGCTCATCCTGATCAGTGCGCGCAGGCGCAGGAATTCCGGCCGGGAACGTCCCTGCTCATTCATGGTGCTGATGGCGGACTGAGCAATTTCCAGTTGGCGATGCGAAGCAGCGTCGTCATGCAGGCCTTTGTAGATTTCCATCAGGTTCATGTGAAACTGAATGGCGTAACGCGGTCCTTCAGCAGGGGCCTGAGGCAAACGATCCAGCGCGGCGCTGTATTCGCGGGCGGCATCGGGCAGGTTTTCCCGCAGGCGCGCCATTTGCCCGCGGATGGCGTGCACCCGGTAGTTTTCCGGTTCGACAGCGGCCGCACGATCAACATATTTCTCGGCAAGCTCGAGCCGGCCGACGGTCATTTGGGCCTGGGACGCGGACAGTTGCAACGCGAGATTTTTCGGCGCAGCGTTGGCTGCCTGGGTGTAGAGCTTCGCCGCTTCATCTTTCTGGCCCGAGAGCTGGTAGGTGTAGGCGAGCTCCGCTTTGATCGTGGGACTTCTGCCCGCAATCGATTTCAAGGCCTCAATGGCAGCCGGATAATTTCCCGCTTCGCGGTAGTAGCCTGCCAGTGATCGCTTTACCTCAGGGTCGTTGGGGGCGCGCTGCTTTGCCAGGTCGAGGTAGTGCAGTGCCTGGTCGGGCTGGTTCAGGTGCCGGTAACACATGGCGATCAGCAGTTCCAGCCGGGCCGCCGCCTGTCCCTGTTCCGCCCGGCGCAGGTCGCTCAGGGCTTCCTGGTACTGGCCCGCTTGCATCAGTAACTCGCCCATGATTACCAGGTCGCTGGTGCGCTTGGGATCGGCGGCCAGTACCTGGTTCAAAATGCTTTTTGCTTCGTCGAACCGGCCAGCGCGGCCATATGCCTGGGCCAGTCCGGATTTCCCATCGAGCGAAGACGGATTCAGGCCCAGGCCGTGGTTGTAGGAATCTATGGAAAGTTGGGTTTTACCCGCCAGCCGGGCGCAGTAGCCCAGCAGGAACCACAGCTGAGGATCATTGGGCGCCCCTTGCGCTGCGCGCTGGGCGTAGTCCAGGGCAGCCGCATACTTGCCGTCCTTCAGCGCCGTTTCGGCCGCCCTGGCGAGGCGGGCATTTTGGATGTTTGACCCCCATCCCATTGATTTTTGGGGAGATGTGGGTTTGGCTTTCCCGCTCTTCTTGTCGCTTTTTGGGGCTACGGGAACGGGTGCAGAATCGGGAGACACCTTGTACGTCTGCGCTCGCAGCGTCAATGCAAAAGCGAGCACGAGCCAGCACCAAGACAGCCTTTTCAGGCAACCCATCCGCGAACTCAAATTGCCCCCGCTCCGGCCACTGATTTACGAAGCGATTTTGATTCCACCTGGGGCTGAAGTGTTGGCTGACAGGTTTACCTATTTCTCGCAGCTTCGGCGGCGTTTAAGCAACCCCACCCGCCGCCGGGGAATCGAACCGCCGTTCGGAGGGAACCTGTGCCTAGGGCTGAGACCATCGCTCCGCGCCCAATACCGACCAGCTTCATCTTTCTGTTGGCGTTTGCCATTCATGCGCCGCTTCTTCTGATGAAGCTTCCGTTGAAGTCATACGACGCCAATTTCCACATCTTCTTTGCGTCGCACTACGTGCATCACTGGTTCGATCCCTGGAACTCGAAATGGTATGCCGGTTTCTCCCAGACCACATATCCGCCTCTGCCTCAGCAATGGCTGGCCCTGGTTTCTTATGTCACCGGGCTGGATATGGCATACATGGTGGTGCAGCTGGTCGCCATCCTGCTTTTGACTCTCGGTGTGTACCGTTTTGCGCGGCTCTGGGTTGATCCGCGGGCAGCTTCCCTGGCAGCTGTGGCCAGTGTTTTCCTTGGAGCAGAGTCCTTTCTGGTGTATTCCGCGGGCCAGTTGTCCACCACTTTCGCGGCCCCTCTGTACCTGAACGCGTTGCCTTACTTGTACCAGTGGGCGCGGCGCGGAGGGTGGCGCTCTTTCGTCAAGGGCGCGGCATTGTCAGTCGCGGCTGCTGCCGCCCATCACGCTACCCTGATTTTCGGATCTTTGCTTTTCGCGGTCCCTGTTTTGGCGCTGGCGTGGCGTGACGGGAAGGAAGACGAACAAGTCTCGACTGCAGGCTTCATCGTGCGGGCGGTTAGCGCGATGTTGTTTGTGGCGGTGGGGATCGGAGTCGTGCTTCTGCCGTTCTGGATCGCGCTGATCAAATATCCCGTGACCCAGGTCCCCATCCCGCATGCCAGCCGGGCCAGTTACATTTTGAGTCCGGAGTGGGCGGTTAACTTTTTCGTTGTGCCTTACGGAGCATTGATTCTGGCCCTCCCCTTCATCCTGCTGCGTGGTTCCTCGACTCCCCGGCTGCGCCCGCTGTTGCTGGGTTTCTGGCTGGCCTTCCTGCTGGGGTTGGGCGGGACGACGCCGGTAGGCAGAGTGCTCCTGGGCCGCGCCTTTGAAGTAATCACCATGGAGCGGTTCAGTTACTGGGCAACCTTGCTGGCTTTGCCCTTCGTGGGCCTGCTGGCGAAGGAATTGATCGACCGCTTCCGCACCCGGGCCGTTGTGGGATTGACCCTGGCGGCGGCCGCCAGTTGTGCCCTGGCCGTAGCCTGGTCAAGCTATAAACCCTCGGACGCGTTGGAAGTCAAGGTGGACAGCGTGGCTGCCTGGCTCAATCGCGATGGCCATGACCGCTACCGTTACATTGCGCTGGGATTCGGAAACAAAATCGCGCGCCTGGCAGTATTGACCGACGCCGGCAGCGTGGATGGCGAATGGAACTCTGGTCGCATGTTGCCCGAACTGACCGAGCACGGCGCCGGTTCCCTGAATGCCTCCAAGTATTTCGGCAAATCGGGTTTCGATGCCCTCAGCGCGATGCTTCATCACGCCGACCGCTACGGACTGAAGTGGGTCTTTGTACGCGACCCGTATTACGAACCGCTCATGGTCTTTGCCGGCTGGCGCAAAGTGGACACTCTCGAGGATCGAACCATCAGCGTGTGGGGCAAGGATGACGTCCCACCCGCCACTCCGGTCAACGCACCGCAAATGCCACCACCGTGGCAGGGACTCATGTGGGGCAGCCTGCCGATCGGCAGCAGCATTCTGGCCATGCTGTTCCTGCTGATCCCGGACGAGCGCAAGCGATACCAGCCCGAAGCCGAGCCGGAGACGATGCGGCAACCCGCCGCCGAAGACCTGGTGCTGGGGAGGACACGCTCGTGATGCGCGGATGGCTTTTGGCTCTGACCATCGTCGTGGTGACTGCCATTCTGATCACGATCGGCACTTTGTGGCCGGTCCAGACCGCAATCGCGATGGCTGCTCCCCGGCTGATGAGCAGTTCGTCATCGCCCAAGGGCGCGGCCCAGAACCTGATGCAGGAGATCCGCCGGAGAAACTGGAATGCGGCCTATGCCATGCTGGCCAACAAGTCCGAGTTTCAGCAAGCCGATTTTATCCGCGATCTGACCGGCAGCTATACCAGCCTGCGCAGCTACGCCGGCCTGGAAAGCTTTGACTTGAGCCCGGAGCGCGCCACCGCGGACGAGGCTAAATTCCGCGCCACTCTGAACTGGTCGAGCGTGGTAGGAGCGTTCCAGGATGTGCGCGAGTTGCGCGTCGTAAAAGAGGGCGACCGTTGGCAGGTGGAATGGCCCATCAATCGGGAGCCGAAGCTGCCGCCGCAAGTGATTCCAGTCAACTATCTGCGCTGGGATGTCATCTATCGCGGCGCCGAGGATGACTGGGGCGCTCAGGATGTGGAGTCGCCGCACGTGCGTATCGTGGCCATGCATCCCGTGGACCGCGGCGGAGGCACCATCATACTGGGCGAGCTGCTCAACGAGGATGTCGTTCCCGCGTTCGTGACCGTCAAGGCCACGCTGCTGGCCAAGGATGGCTCCGCTCTCGCTACCGAAGACAGTTTTGCGAATATTTCGCATGTGCTCCTGCCCAAGCAGGTCACGCCTTTCCGCATTGACTTTCCAAAGGTCCGGCTGTCCCAGGTGGACAACGTCCGCATTGAACCTTCCTCGACGCTGGTCGCAGCCTCGGCTGACCCCGTAATCGGAATCGAAGACCAGAAGCTGAATCCCTTGCCGACCACTTCATTGAGCGGGCAGCTGGTAAATCAGAGCGGCCAGGTGGTCAACATCGCGCACGTCCTGGGCACGTTCTACGACAGCCGCGGCCAGATTATCTGGGTCTCGGACGGATATGCCAACCGGGCGTTGCTGCCCCAGACCCCAGTCGCATTTTCGCTGCCTTATCCGGCGGACCTGGCCGGCAAAATCAACAACTACCGCGTGGTGACCAGCACGTTCAGCGTGGGCCGCTTCCAATGAAACGCAGACTGCTGGGCGCGATGCTGATGGGTGTGATCGTGGCGGGCGGGCTTTATCTGTCCGCGGCTGACGGTGATGCCCTGCAAATTCCCAAAGTGGTTGAAGCGGGAAGCAGCTTCTCGATCCCCACCCGCGCCACCGAAAAAGCCGTTTTGTACATCGTGAGTCCAGCGCAGGTATTGCGGCGCAACGTGGAGCCGGGAGAGTCAGTCGTCATTGCCGCCGGAGACCTGCACAATGCAGGACACTACCTCGCACTTCTGGCCGGTCCGGGGACAACCGAAAAGGCCGAGTTCGATGTGGTGGCTGCGGGTCAACCCGCGTCGCTGAATTTTCTGGCCAAACCATCGCGTCTTCCGGTGGGCCGGCCATCCGGAATCAGCGGCGTGGCCTACGTATTTGACGTTTACCGGAACCTGGTTCGGGAACCCACGCCGGTCTCGTTTCAACTCTCGGACAGCGCGGGCGGTACCCAGACCCGTAGCGTGCCCACTCGCAATGGCGTGGCCTGGGTGAAGATGGATTCCGCGCCCCGGGCCGGAGCGGCGCAGTTCCAGGTCAGTGTGGGCAGCGTTTCGGATAAGCGCGTGGTGCAGCAGGTCCCGGGTGATCCCTGCAATCTGAGAATGAGCGCCCAGCGCTCGGGCCAGCGCATGATCCTCGAAACCGCGCCGGTGCGCGATTGCAACGGCAACCCGGTGTCGGACGGGACCATCATTAGCTTCACCCAGACCTACGACGGCCGCAGCGAGGCCACGGTGGACGTGCCCTTGAAACGTGACGTGGCGCGCACGGAACTGCCGGCTCGAGACGGCTCTGTAATCTCCGTGGCCACCGGCGTCGTGTTGGGAAATGAAATCCGGGTGGGAGGGCAGCGATGAAAGTGCTCTGGCCAACCCGCAGCCGTTCGGCGAAGCTGTTGCGCCTGGGGTGCGCGCTGCTTGCCGGGTTGCTGCTCGCGGGTTTCGCGCCACCCACGGTCCGGGTGGACGCCGACGCTGCGGGTCCGCGCACCCTCGAAGACCAGACCAAAACCGCGGTGGTGCGCGACTATCTGCAGGCCTGGAAGAGCATGAGCCAGGCGCTTCAGGAAAACCGGGTCGATGCGCTGGACCCATCGTACCTGGGACTGGCGAAAGAAAAACTGGCGGAGGCGGTGCGGGAGCAGCGCGAGCTGGGCATCAGAACCAACTATCGCGACCTTTCGCACCATCTCAAGATCGTCTTCTACTCGCCCGAAGGTTTGTCGGTGCAACTGGTGGATACGGTGGAATACGAAATGCAGATCGTGGACCATGATCAGGTGCTGGCCCCGCCCCAGCATGTCCGCGCCCGCTACGTCGCAGTCCTGACTCCAACCGAAGTGCGTTGGAAAGTGCGCGTCTTCCAGGCCCAGCCTGAATGATGCTTTGCAGGACCGGAGCGAACCTGCTTCCGGGAAAAACGAACCCAAGGAGCTGTCCATGATCTCGGTGGTCGTGCCGGTTTACAACGAAGAGGAAATCGTTTCTCTGCTCCACGATGCCGTGGTGCGTGCCATGAGCAAGCTGCGCGACTCCTGGGAAGTAGTTTATGTAAACGACGGTTCGACCGACTCGACCCTGCAATTGTTGCGCTCCCTGCAACTGAACGATCCGCACGTGGTGGTGGTCGATCTTTCCCGTAACTGGGGGCACATGGGCGCGATCTCCGCCGGCCTGCAGACCGCCGTCGGGGATGCGGTTGTGTTGATGGATGGCGACCTGCAGGACCCTCCCGACGTGGTTCCCGAAATGGTGGAGGCATGGCGGCGCGGGGCGCAGGTGGTGACGGCAGTCCGGCGCAGCCGCCAGGAACGCCGCAAGGCCCTGGCCCTGCTGTTCCCTTTGTTCTATCGCGTGCTGGGTGCGCTCGCGGATTTTCCCATCCCGCTGAATGCCGGCATCTTCGGACTCCTGGACCGTCAGGCCGTGGACTCGATCAATGCCCTCTCGGAAGGGAACCGGTATCTGCCCGGCTTGCGCGCATGGGTGGGATATCGCAATGCGATCGTGTATTACGACCGCAACGACCGGGTTGGCGGGGAAGGCAAGCTCTCCTTCGTCAGCCGGATAAAGTATGCGATGGATGCGATCACCAGCTTCAGCTACAAACCCCTGCGCTTCAGTTTCGTTCTCTCGGGGCTGGCCCTGTTCGCGTCTTTTGTCCTGCTGATCGCGGCGCTGGTGTCCGCCGGCCCGCTCAATCCCGTGGTGTACGGCATGGCCGCCTCGGTCTTTTTTGTAGGCAGCCTCGTGCTCCTGTCCGCGGGCATTATGGGCGAGTACATCGGCCGGGTTTATGACGAAGTTCGCCACCGTCCGCTTTCGATCATCGCTCAGGTGTACGCTGCCGAGGAAGCCGCCTACCGTTCCCAACCGGCGCGGCCCGTAGCGGTGAAGTCGAACGGACAAAGCGGCGATCTGGAAAGAATTTCTCCCGCCGTCTGAGCGGCGCGGGCGAGTCGCCCGCGACCACACGCGACCACACGACCAGCGACCCTGTCATCCCGACCGGAGCGGAGCGAAGCGAGCGCAGTGGAGGGACCTGCTTTTCTGCTGTACCTGCGCCGCTTATATTTCGATCTAATTGGTGCTGCCGGGAGAGCACTTCCGCAGCCCGCGTTCAATCGCCGTGCCTTCCTCATAGTCATTCCAGGTCGCAATCAACAGGAACGGCTGAGGAGCGTATTCATGTGAGATCTTCAGAGTGTCAGCAAAAGTCTGGCCACAGCGCTGGGCGATGTGGCGATTCAGGCTCCAGGACGCCTTGCTGTCATCGAAGCCTGCCCAGGCCGCTCCTATCGCGATCTTGTCCGGGTATTTCGACTGCATCGTCTGATAGAACCGGTGTAGATAATCTCCTCCCCAGTTGCTGCCATCGGGCGCGAACCCTTTCCTTCCCGGATTCACCCAGGCGTAGAAACCGTCGAACGCGTTGGCATACGGAGTGGAACGGAACACGTAAATGAGTAGAGGCGCAGGGTCCCACTGGTCGGTCTCTGCCCGCACCCGGTTCCAGTCGGTTTGGGCGCTCTTGGGGAAGATGAAGATCATGGGCCGCCCGTTGTAGGTGAGATAGGCGTCGCGGCCGGGCGCGTCGGGGGCCAGATAAGTCCGATGGAATTTGTCGAAAGCAGCCAGGGTGTCATCCGTGGCCTGACCGTTTCTGGCCTGGGTCTCGTCGTACATCATGGCGACTTTAAACTGCTTCTCCGGAGCAATGGATTGGATCAGGGCGTAACTGCGGTCCAGGAAGGGCTCCCGGTCGCCATACCAGTCCACTACAAAGCCTGAGATTCCCATGGACTTGGCTTCGTCCATCTGTTTGCGCAGGACCACCGGGTCTTGCGAGGAATAGCCCACGGAAATGTGTTTGGGATGCCCAAACCAGGGTTCATAAACCGCCAGGACCTTCCGCTCCGCTGCCATCGAAGATACGTTCTGGATGAGGTCGCGGTGCAGCCCGGATTGAGTGCAGCCCTGGAGCAGGAGCAGCAGCAGCGCATACCAGAGCCTGAGAGGGTGCTTTGCCATCAGAAGGGGTTACTCCTCTTTAGAAGGTATGGCCGGTATTCAGGTTGTGCGGCGGGGCCAGCAATTTGCCGCTCCCGGCAAGCAGCTTAGGTCCGGCTTTCGGCATCTCAAGGGCCGAGCGGTTAAGTTTCCCCGGTGGTTTTTCCTCACCGCGAAAGCAACGAACGAAGATGCTTCAGTGTAGTTCTCCCCCAGTCAGGTGGTTGGAGCCCCAGTGAACAATGGTTTGAACTCCAGTCCGGACGGTGATTCCAAGTCACTCCGGGCCAAGGTACTTTCGGGAAGCTTCATGTTGCTTGCGGGCTCCGGCTCGGTGACCGCAATCAACTTTCTCTACAACATAGCGGTGGCAAGGTCTCTGGGGCCGAGCGGCTTCGGCCACGTCAGCGCCGTCTGCACGCTATTGATCCTGATCTCGGCGGTCACGCTTTCTTTTCAGATCGTTTCGGCCAAGATCGTGGCCCAGCAGGAATCGCTGCCGGCCAAGCGGACCGCCTATCGCGGGCTTCACTGGCGCGCCTGGGTTGGCGGCATTCTTGCCGCATTGTTTCTGCTGGGGTTTCGCAACCTGATTGCGGAATACCTTAACCTGCCCGGCCCCGTTCCCGTGACCTTGATGGCGATCGGAGCGGCTTTCTATGTTCCGCTCGGCAGCCGGCGGGGATATTTGCAGGGCTCCTGCAGCTTCCGCCATCTGGCGCTCAACGTCGTGTCCGAAGGAATTGTACGGCTGGGTGGATCCCTGCTGGCCATTAAGTTGGGTTACGGCGTCACCGGTGTGATCGGCGCCAACGTGGCTGCGGTCGTGATGGCCTATCTTCTGGCTATTCCCACGCCGTGGACCAAAGTGGCCTACCATCCGGAGCCGATTTCGGTGGCGTTCCGCGAGGGATTGCAGGCCATCACTTTCTTTGTCGGGGCCGTAATCATCAACAATTTCGACATCGTGCTGG
Source organism: Terriglobia bacterium (assembly GCA_963790645.1). Taxonomy (GTDB): domain Bacteria; phylum Acidobacteriota; class Terriglobia; order Terriglobales; family Acidobacteriaceae; genus JAIQFF01. The sequence continues at coordinate 21,952 of CAWBPS010000012.1, forward strand.
TGAAACATTTCTTCCCGCCGGCGGAGGCTGGACTCTACGCCGCGGTGGCGCTGGTGGGCCGGGTGATCTACGTCTTGTCCTGGTCGGCGGTGAGCGGCATGTTTCCGATTGCCGCCGGAACCCGCAGCCAGAAGCGCGACCACGGCGTGCTCGCGACCTCACTGTTGCTGGTCCTGGGTATTGGATTTTCCATCACCATGGGACTCTGGCTGGCTCCGGCCTGGATCTGGACCACGCTGTTTGGCGTCCGCTTCGGAATGGCCGGCGATCTCCCCTACCTGCTGATGCTCTACGCTGCGACCACCAGCATTTATTCCCTCAGCGTTGTGTTCATTGCCTACGAGATGTCGCACAAGATCGCCAACACCGCGCTGGTGCAACTGGCCTTCAGCGCCGTCCTGATCGGAAGCATCTACCGGTACCATGGCTCCCTCGAGCAGGTGATCCGCGTACAACTCGCCATGATGATGGTGCTGCTGGTGGTGGTGGCTGTTCCCTTTGTGTTTAACCTGCTGGCGGGTTCAGACGCGGTGCAGGGCAGTCTTGGCTCCGAGGAGATAAGAGTCGTTCGCCGGGTTTCGGAGCACGAAGTGATGGCGGAGTTTCTGAAAACTGACTTTCACAAACCTGAATTCAGCAAGTACCAGGAGAGTCTGGGCGGAATCGTGACCAAGCCCAATCTCAACGATGTCGTGGAAAATGCGGTGCGACGCGCGCTTCTGTTCGTGCGGCATGGCGCCTTGTGGAGAGAGCTTCCTGAGGGGACGCAGTGGTTCGAGGTGGAGATCGAAAGGGCAGAACTGGAGCGAATTCGCGTCTTCCCGCGGGCCCAGTGGCGCCGCCTGGCGCGGGGTAATTTCGGCCTTACGGAAGTTTCACAGCGCATCTCTTCGGGCGATTGCGATGGCTTCGCCGATGAAGCCTTCCTGGTGAAAATTCAGCAACTGCGCGATCGCCTGGACGAGGGCTGGCAGGCTGGCGCCATACTCTTGATCGGACTCGACCAGCGCGGCAGCCTTACCCTTTTGGATGGCAACCACCGGATGGTGGCGGCCTTGCTGGCTTCGCCCGAGTCCTTGACCCATTTCCGCTTCTTCTGCGGCCTGTCTCCACGCATGAGCGAGTGCTGCTGGTATGAGACCAACGTAACCACTCTGGCGCGCTACGGGACCAATCTGGTCAGGTATCTCATCCACGATCCTAAAGAAGAACTGGAGCGGCTCTTGCAGGGGTTCGACTGAAGCGCCGAAAAGCGAAGCGTTTCTTTACCACACGCCTTTGTCATTTCCGGTAAAGCGATAGGCGAGGAACGCGGAAATAGCCAGCGGTGGCAACAGAGGCAATCGGTACAGAGCGCGGAAATCAGCGTGCCGCCCGGCATTCAGCAATTGGGATCCATAGAGGCCCGCCGCCGGTCCCTTGGACACGCGCAGGAATTTGCCGCCCAGATGCACCCGCAGGCGGGGAGAAGGCACCGCCGCGACCACCTCGCGCGGTAGTTCGACCTGGCCGCCGTAGGAATTCACATATTCCGCAATCAGCTGCAGGAAAGTGGCCACGCCCGGCCAGATGCCGCCCAGATCGGCTGCCCGGCGAAGTTCGGAGAAGTCGATGGCGCGGTCATTGAGCAGGCCGGCAAAATCCGTCATGTCGCACAGTCTGAAATAAAGATGGCGATACATGCGCTGCAGGGTCGAGATGATGACGCGTTCTTCGGGCGCGGGCACGCGGAAGCGATGGCCGGCCACGGTCCGGTTTACGCTGCGCTCGAGCACGCGATGAGCTAGCGCTCTCTGCTCCCCCGTCTGACCCAGGTAACGCACGTGGATCTCAACCAGTTCGGGCAAGTCGGGCAGCTTGAAATTCCACTTGTTGGCCAGGCGGTCTCCCCAGCTCCGGGGTTCCCGCACTGCATCGAACTGCTGCGCCATGACCCTCAGGACCGTGCTCTCGTCGCCGTCGGTATAAAGATCAAGATCGGAGCCCAGGTCGGGCCAGTGATCGAGGGACTTGATCACCGCCACCTGTGCCCCTGCCGCCTCCAGGGCGGTACAGATGGGGACAAGATTCTCCACCGCATGTGCGATCCGGGCCCCTTCGTGGGCCAGCGTGCTTTCACACCAGGTGCGGATGCGGTCATGGCCCGGAACCGCGGCGGCAGACCTTCCCAACGCCTCCAGGGCCCGCACGGTCACGTGATGTGCGTCGGCAAGACACAGAAAATCAGCCAGTTCCACCGCGCTCAGGTCAGAAACCCGCTGCAGCAGGGGATAGACGTTGGCCGGATTCTCGGCGGTCGGCGGAGGCCCATCCTGCTGCCCGGGGAACAGCAGACGGGAGAGAATATCCACATATTGGGCGGTTCTGGAGTTGTCAGAGGGCATGAATTGGTGCAAAATCGCGAACCTTTGATGTAGGGAGTAAGGTGCCGGGTTGGTTACCGGCCCGGACGGCCCTCCAATCGGGCGAAGCGCAGCCAACATATTCGCCTTGTGCGTCATCCAAAGGCGATACGAGGGGGAACTGTGGCTGCAAGCGCGATTCTCGTAGTCGGAACCCGGTCATTATTGAGCCCTGAGGGCGAAGAGTCTTTTTCTGGAGACGGCGCGGAGCCACCTGCCAGTCCCATTGCCTCGCTGGAGATACTTGGAAAATCCATTGTTGAACACACCATCGAGCGCCTGCACAGTGCCGGTATCCATGCGGTGTCGGTGGTGCGCGAAGTCGGCTTCTCCCTTACCGCGGGCCGGCGTTTTGTTCCCGACGTTCTCATGAAGCAGGCGCGCAAGGGTTTCGACAGAGTTCTGCTGATCAGGCTGGGCGCCTACGCGGAAGTTGATTGCGCGGACCTGCTCCGGTTTCATAGCGAGGCGGGCGCGGGTGTGACGCGAGTGTGCGACGCCTCCGGGCCCCTGGATTTCTGGGTCCTGAACTCGGCTCCCTCAGGCCGCAGCCGGCCGAATCTGGATTCTGCGTCTGAAGTCAACCCGCCATCGGACTATCTCACCGCGGGCTATGTAAATCGCCTGGCGGATGCCCGCGATCTCCGCCGCCTGGTGGCGGACGCTTTCCAGGGACGCTGTGCCATACGGCCCCGCGGACGAGAAGTGAGGCCGGGAGTCTGGATCGATGACGGCGCCCGGGTTCATCGCTCCGCGCGCATTGTTGCTCCCGCTTATATCGGACGCGGCACCCGGGTGCGCGCCGCCGCGCTGGTTACCCGCTTCAGCAATCTGGAACGCCGCTGCCTGGTGGACTACGGTACCGCCATTGAAGATTCTTCAGTACTGCCTTATACCCACGTGGGCAGGGGACTGGACGTGGCCCACGCCGTGGTTGAAGGCAGCCGGCTGGTGAATCTCTCGCGCAACGTTGCGGTCACGATCCGGGACGCAAACATCATTGGCCCCACTGTCTCCCGCCGGCATTGGTTTGGATACGGGCGCAAGAAGATGGAGGTGGCCACCCCGCTCACGGAAACGTTTGAGATCGAGCCTGTTCCTCACGCGGCCCTGCGGCCACGGACGGTCCTGCGCATACTGTCCAAAGGCGAAGTATGAAAAATACGGATTGGTCCAGCGGGGGAAATCGATCGCGCAACATCGATCGGAGAAGCTTATGAGATTTATTGACCGACACGTGTGGTCGCGGGCGACTCGCCCACGCCCAAGCTTCCACCGGATGTCCGCGCGCCTGGTCGCGGGCTCGCTGGTGCTGGCCGTGCTCGTCTCCGGTAGCGCGATGGCGCTTCCCGGGCCGCAACAGACGAGTCCCGAACAGTCGCGTCCGGAAGGATCTGCGAGCAGCCCCTCGCCAGCGCCGGCAACTCAGCCCGCGGTTGAGCCCCTGCCCGACAGTCCCAGCGCCGCACGGCCGCAAGACGCTCAAAATACCGCAGCCCAGTCTGGGGCGACCCAATCGCTTCCGCAGCCGCAACCAGACGGAAATCAGAAGCCGGTAGGCACCGCCGCCGCCGAGACCGCGACCACCACCGGCTTCGCCGCGTCGAGGCCGGCAGGCGCGGCACTGGCGCCCGCGAAACAAAAGCGGTCACGCACCATTTTGATCAGCGTAGGCGCAATCGCGGGGGCAGCCGTCGCCCTGGGATTAGTGGTGGCCTTGACGAAAGGCACTCCCAGCAAGCCGCCTGGCAGCCAATAGAATCATTTCGCAAAACGGCCCTGCAGTCGGACTGACCATCCCTCATTGACCGGTTCCATGGATCCAATCCATGATTGACCTATTGCATGATTGACCCATCACGAAGCCGGCGGCCCGTGCTGGTGAGTTTCTCTGGAATCGATGGCGCCGGCAAAAGCACCCAAATCGAAAATCTTCACCGCCACTTAAACGCCGCCGGCTTTCAGGTACAACGCCTTGCCTTCTGGGACGACGTCGCCGTGCTGCGCCGCTTTCGCGAATTCTCCCGCAGCGCCCTGCTCAAGGGAGACGCCGGCATCGGTTCCCCCGACAAACCTGTAAATCGCCGCGATAAAAATGTCCAGACCTGGTACATGAACGCTTTCCGCTTCTTCCTTTATTCACTCGATGCCGCCTGGCTCAACCTCGTGGCGCGGAAAGCCCTTCGGTCCCATACCGGTGTGGTCATCTTTGACCGCTATCTTTATGATGAACTCGCGAACCTGCCGCTGCGCTCTCGCCTCACCCGCTCCTATGTTCGCCTGATGCTGAAGTTTGCACCCCAGCCGGACGTGGCATATCTGCTCGATGCCGACCCCGTCCAGGCCCGTGAACGAAAGCCGGAGTACCCCCTGGATTTTGTTCAAAGCAACCGTGCTGCGTACCTGGCGCTGAGCGCACTCTCCGGAAGCATGACGGTGATTGCCCCCGGGACAGCGGATGAGGTTGCAAGCAAAGTGATCCAGCAGATAGAGCAAAGCCTGTGTGGGTCGGACACCGTTGTCCGACGCCGTTGATCTTTGATTCTTGATCTTAACTAGCGGATGGTGATTTTCGCCACAGTCGAAACCTGGCTGGCTGCGGAAGTCGCCATGACTTTTATAGTGTAGGAGCCGGGGGCGATTTCAGCCGCAGGCTCAGCCCCGGACGGAATCCCGGCGCAAGAGCTGACCAGCAGAACACACGCGATCAGGCTGCTGAGAGCAAGGCCGCGGAGAATGCGTTTCCGGTCAACCTGGCCAAGCACAAGCACTCCAACCATCCCCAGCCCGAAACCGACCAGCGCACCCCGGCGAGGCGGCCTCGGCACAGGCGCCGGACGATGTGCCGGGCGGACAACGGAGACTCTGAGAACTGACGTCGCAGCTCTGGCCCCCGGAGTAATCACGGACGGAGAGAAGGCACACGACATCGCAGCCGGAAGACCGGAACAGGAGAGCGCGATGGGGCCGGAGGACTTTGATCGTGCGGTTACCGTGATCCGGGGACTTCCCGACTGCCCGTCCGCGATCGTGACCGACGATGGTGAGGCGCTCAGCGAAATCACCGAAGCAGACACTGGCGGCGGTGGCGAAGTCACCGGAGGCGTGCCCGGAGTGCCTTCCGGCGGGCCGGCAGACGGTGGTGAAGTTGCGCCGCATTGTGGCGCATAGGATATGGGCGCGGAAATCTGGTTTTTCAGGTTCGGTTTTCCGATGGCCTGCACAAACAATTTGTAGTTGCCCGCGGCCAGCGAGTACCCGCACAGATCGAGGGCATACGTGCCCACGGTCTGGTCCGCCAGCGGCATCAGATTCTGGCCATCGGAACTGACATAGACCCGATAGTGATCGATGGTGTCTTCACTCCCAGCGATCTTCCACTGCAGCGAGCCCCCGGCCATGGCTGCCGAGACGCTCACGCAGTTGTCAATTCCGGATTCGATCTCCGTTCCTTCTTCGTAGTCATTCCAGGTGACCAGCTGCATGGCCGCGAGCTGGTTGGTCGAGTTGTACAAGCTGTTGATTTTTGCAAACGTCTGCAGCCAGGTCTGGCCGCAGCGTTGGTCCATGATGCGGTTCAGTCCCCAGGAGGCCAGCTTGTCGTTGAATCCTTTATAAGACGCGCCCCAGGTTTGGTCGCTCTGGGCAGCCATCCCGGTTTTGTAAAAGCTGCTCAGATAGCTCATTCCAAAATCGCTGCTGGTGGCGATGTCCCAGGAGTAGGCGCCGGCGCTCTCCACATGGCTGAAACCGCGGCTATGCTGAAACAGGAACATGGGGTTGGTGGCCATTGCGGCTTTGGCCGCACTCCAATCAATCGTGTAGTGGAGGTCCACGTCGAAGTTGGTGACGACTGGGCGGCCACCCACTCTCAGATAAGCGGGTGAGGGGAAATACGTCTGCTCGACGTACTGCAAATCATAATTCAGGGCCTGCTGAGGAGTGCATCCCGGGCAGGAGTACCAGCGAATGGCGCCGTTGTCCACCATGATTGCGAAAGTGAACCCGGGATGGGTTTCAGCTTCGTGCATGACCAGCTTGGCGGCGCGGTCGATCTCGTTATTCGGTCCGTACCAGACCATGACCACTCCGTCGATGCCACGGCTGATCATGTCCGAGATTTGCCGCTTGACCTGGGCCGGATCGGTCGAACTGTAACCGATGTTGATGTGGCTGGGCTTGCCGAACCAGAGCACCAGGTGAGCGAAGACCTTGGTCTGTGCCCCGGGGTAGAGCAGGGAATGAATGTCCAGTTTGCTTACGTTGCTTGCGCCCAGGTTGCCGTTCGATTGCGTGACAAAGCCGGTGGCCGCGCTGGTGTTGTTCGCGGTCTCCGCGGCAAGGGTAGTGGTCGGCGTGATTACCAGGTTGCCAGCGCGGCTGGCCAGAGGAAAGACCAGGAGCGCTGCAATGACGGACAAGCGGATGCGGCGCGTTGCCTTCAAAGATGAACCCTTAACGCGATCGACTTAATACTCGACCTCAAGGTCGACTTGAAGGGATCTTATCCAGCACCTGCAGATTAAGCATGTTACGGAGGGGCGTGGCCTTCGAGGTGAGGCGGTGCAGCTCTTCAGGTTACCAAGACCATGTCCGTCGTACACCATCCCGGGTGCCCCACCCTCGTCTCTCCGTTTTTTGGAGAGACAGGGTGGGAGAGCCGGAATGAAGTGGACCGTCTCTGACTTTGATTTGTTTTGGAATTTGGTGCGACTTCTTCCTGCCATCAAAAACACAAAGTCAAAAGCGTCGCACAGAGCCTGCCCTGAGCGAAGTCGAAGGGAGTGTCCGACCCACACAAGCTGACCACACCATCCCGGGTGCCCCACCCTCGTCTCTCCGTCTTTTGGAGAGACAGGGTGGGAGATGCCGGAATGAAGTGAACTGTCTCTGACTTTGATTTGTTTTGGATTTTGGTGCGACTTCTTCCTGCCACTAAAAACACAAAGCCAAAAGCGTCGGACAGAGCCTGCCCTGAGCGAAGTCGAAGGGAGTGTCCGACCCACACGACCATGTCCCCCGTTTAGTCGGGATGCGCGATCTCACCGATCGAAGGCGGTAACACCATCAGGTTGGGGTGGTCCTGGTCGCGCCAATAAACTTGAAAGCACTCGCCGCGCTGCTTCGGTTCCCAGGTGGTGCCGTCCTCGTATGTGATTTTTCGCGGGAACAACGCCCAGCCCAGAATCGAATCGCCGCCCTGCAGGTACGCATCTTTTTCCAGCGTCTGCTCGGCCCCGGCTGCGATGGGGCCGGACGCAGGCCAATTGGAGTCAAAGGGACGGTGCAGGTATTGCGGCGCCAGAAAATGCTCGGAGGTCAGGTCCCATTGTTTGATCGCCTTTCCACTGGTGTTTTTCACCCGCACCGAATATTTGCCCGGCGTATTCCAGAAATTTCCCGCGACGAATTTCAGCGGGCACGAACGGGCCGGCGGCTCGTAGATGGTGAAGGTGCTCATCATGCCCGCTTCCATGTGGTCGGCCACATGACAATGGAACATCCATACTCCGGGATTGTCGGCCACCATATCCACCGAGAGAGTAGTGGCGGGAAGCAGTTCCACCACGTCCATGTGCCGGAGCGGGTCGCTTACTGTCAATCCGTGCCAGTGCGGCGTGTGCAGATCTTTTTCATTCCCCATCGCCATCACATACCAGCGGACCTTCTCGCCTTTTTTCATGACCAGGCCGGGAAGATTTCCGAAGACGTAGCCGTTGATGGCATGGAACAGTCCCGCGTCCTGTCCGCGCAGTTCATCGAAGATCATGAATGATGTGACAAATTCCCGGTCCACATCTTTGGGGCTGCCGTCGGGTCTGGCCTTGCCTTTGGCGGTGATGATGATGGGCCCCATGAGGCCGGCGTTGATCTCCATGGGGCCGGCCGAATGCGGGTGGTACCACCAGACCACGGAGCTGAGCTGGCCCGGCCCGGGCCCGCTGCCGGCGTCGGCCAACCAGTGGTAGGTGAAGCGCGCGTTGGGCGGAACAATGGACCCGCGTCCCGCGGGCACGTAGTATGCGCCTTCGTTGTCTTTGTCGTATCGCACGCCGTGGGGATGAATTCCGTGCGAACTGCGGCTGCGGTTGAGGAACTCCACGACGATTTCATCGCCGACTTCGCCGCGAATGATGGGCCCCATGATTCCCAGCCACTCGGGTTGGGGCTTGCGGACTTTAAAGGTGGCGTCGGTGTATTCGATGTAGCGGGTTTTCGGCCACTTGGTCTGCTTCGCCCAGGGCTGGGGAATGGGACGGCCCTCGGTCAGGTTCAATCCGCTCGGCGCGTAGTCCCAGGTGACGTCTTCGGCTGCGATGTAGTAATGACGGGTGACGCCGAAAGCCGGAAGCGCCAGGAAGAGAAGAAAAAATGCGAGCCGCGGCCAGGGTACAGTCCTCATGACTCCATTATCCCTGAATTGCCGCTCGCGGCGGCACCGGGAGTCAGGGTAACGGACTCAGGGCAGGTGGTCCATGTAGCAAGGCATCGTGTCCGGCTGCACTGGTGGAGTGGGCGGCGTCATCCAGGGCGCATTCACGAAGTCGAAAAACTCGCTCATGTCAAACTGGGCCTTGTCGCGCTCCGTAAGCGGATCCAGGCCGAAGCGCGTCTCAATGAATTTGAGGATCGCGGTGTAGTCTGCGGGCGTGTGCGAAACGTAGTTCTTCTTTGCAAACGGCGAAATAACGATCAGCGGGACGCGATACCCGGTGTACACGAAATCGCAAGTGGGGCCGGTCGCGGTAGTGCAGATGTCGCCGGGCATCAGGTCAATGCTGGTGCTGGGTTTGATTCCATCTGGACTCGGCATGGGAACGGGAGGCACGTGGTCATAAAATCCACCACCTTCGTCCCAGGTGAGAATGAATACCGAGTCTTTCCAGTAGGGACTCTTCATCAATGCATTGATGAGCGTGGCGACGTAGGCGGATCCCTCCTGGACCTTGCCCGACGGGGCGTTGGGATCAACGCCGGCGTGCTCGTCCAGGCCTTTTGCAAACCCCGGATCAATTTCCGCCACCGAGGGCAGGTTCCCAGTCGTCAGGTCAGTCAGGAACTGCGAAGCGGGCGCGAAACCTGATTGGTGGGTAGGGGCGAAGGTGAACATGCTCAATTCCGTCCCACTGCTCAGGGGGACGTTCGTATCATCGGTCACATAAACCCGCCAGGATACTCCCTTGTCATTCAGGGCCTCGAAAATCGTCTTGTTGGGTAGCTTGGTGGTGGTCAGAGGATAGGCCCGTCCGGCTGAAGTTGCCGCCATCAGGTACATGCGGTTGGGCTGGGTGCGGGTCATGGCCGGCGAGAACCAGCGGTCCGACGTGCCAAAGTTTGACGCCATGAAGTAGTAATAGGGAAGGTCGGTGCCATCGTAATAGCCCATGGCCCGGATTCCGTTGATGTCGTTGAATATCGGAGTTCCAGTCCGCGCATCGTGCCCCGCGGTTCGCACCCATCCGTCCATGGTCGCCGTTCCGGAGAGGGGACTGTTCATGTTCCAGTCCACGTGCGACTCGTTCCAGGAAGGACTGGGGTTCTCCACGCACTGAGAAAGCATGTGAAACGAAGCCACCGCTGGACTGTTGGCGCTGGTGTGGCAATCGTTGGGAGGAAAAGGCTCGGACAAGGCGGGATCGCAACCCGGGCTGGTGGCCGCCGGCTGTGATGGATTGTTGAACTGCGGCAGGCCATCAAAAGGCTGGGGGGGATAACCGTTGGCCGCCCAGTACTCGCGCATGGCGCCAAAGTAGTGGTCGAGGCCGCGGTTCTCCTGCAGCATGAAAATAATGTGATTGATGGATTGCGCGGTGGCAACGAAGGTTGCCGTCGCCGTCTCCGCCGCGGTTAGCGTGACGGTGCATGCCGCAGTGCCGGAACACGCGCCGCTCCACCCGTCGAACGTAAAGTTGGTGCCGGGTGTGGCCGTGAGCGTGACTTGCGTCCCGGAAGCGAAGTTCGCGGTGCAGGTGCCGGGGCAGTTGATCCCGGAAGGAGTGCTGGTTACAGTTCCCGAGCCCGAACCCGCGGACGTGACCGTCAAGGGCACGTCGGAGCCTCCGCCGGGACCGGGTCCGCCGCCGCTTACCAATCCCCGGCAACCCGCCAGAAAAATAATACCCAGCACGAGCGCTGCTCCTGGGACCACCCTACGCGAACCGGCCATGAACTTCCCTCCCAAAAACTGCACTTTGGATGAAGAATCATGGAGATAGGTTGTAGGGGTGAAAGTCCGTCTTGCAGTCTGAGGCGGGCCAGACTCGGCCTTGGACGGGCCATCTGGGGCCCAAGGCATCGTCTTGTGATTTCAGGTACTTAACGCCATCCGTTGGCGGGATAACCCTGACCCCGGCGGCTACGCCAGCTGCTCGATGGGCAAGGAGAACCCATAAAAGCTGTCCACCGCCTCGGAAACGGTGCCAAAGATCTCAAACAAACGATCAACTCGGGTCAACTCCAGAATGACAGCAGACGAGGGAGGGATGGCGGCGAGTTTCAAGTCCCCGTTCTGCTTCATGGCCTGTTCCATGCAATGCAGCAACATGTCCACGCCGGCGCTATCGATCTCGGTGACCTGGGAAAAATCAAAAACGATGCAGGGCCGGTCGCCAGTGAGCAGCGGGGTCACCTCGCGGAGAAAGTCCCGGACCTGTCCCGACTTCAGTTGCAAGGGCAATTGCTTGACCGCTACGCGTCTTCGAGGTGTCATGATTTCATCCACCTACTCAGGATATATGGCCAAAATCTCTCTGCCCGACGAAGCTGAGATGCTGATGCTGTGCGAGCCGATGCCCGACGTCCTGGGGGTCGGGCCTTTGAGCCGAAACGCAAGCAACTTTTTTGCCGCGTAACGATACAGACGGGCGGCAAACGCGGCATCATGACTAACGGCATCCAGGCCGGTGAAGGCTTCGACAAAAATATCCCGCGTCAGGTTCTCCGCGGCGTTTACATCTTTTTTCGTGACCCTCAGGCTCAGGGAATAGATTCGCCCAGCATGCTCATGATAGAGAGCGGAAAGCGCCTGCCGGTCGCCCGCTTTCGCGCGGGCTAGAAGCGCAGGCTCATCCTCGGCCGGCGATGTCCTGTCTTTCAGAATAATGAGGTTCGCAGCAGTTATGGCAGCCAAGTTTGTTTCCCCCAACTTCGAACAGCCCGACATCAAGGCTCCCACATCTTAGAGATGGCGAGCCGTATGGTCTATCGGGTTGTCTCTGTACTCTCCCTTACGTCTTTGCTGTACTACCGGGTATCGAGCCGACCAGCCAGTCGCCGCCCGGCTCGAACCATCACTTTTCACTCCTCGCGGTAATCAGCAAGGGCCGGTTACCGGCTGACATCGATCTGGTTCAGGACCTGTCGAACATTGGGCGTGGCTTGCGCCAGTTGCTCGGCCCGATTTCGCTCGATGGGAGTCTTCACGCTGCCTTTGAGAGTGAGAACACCATTCTTTGCGTCGAACCGGATGTGCTGCTTGTCCAGCCCATGGGACGTCAGTGCGGCCTTATAGATCTTTTCGATCGAAGTATCCAGGTCGGATGCAATCTCCCTGGACTCCGACTCCGCTCCCACCGGCTGAACGCTGATCTCGTTGGCTATGGTCCGATTGGCGGCTGCCGCCTTCGCGACTTCCCCGGCCTGCTGCCTGGCGTTCTCGGAATGGACCTTGCCTCCCAGGGTGATCGTGTTCTTGTCCTTATCTTCATCCACGGTGACGTCCTGGAGTTCCGCCTGTTGCAGGGCCTGCTTCACGCTGTCTTTATAAGAGTTGTCGTCGCTGGTTGCTGTCTGCGACGCCCGCTGGCTCGAGCAAGCCAGTCCGATCAACAGCACAGGAACTAGCGCGATGGCCTTCACAATGTTCAATTTCATTTTGCCGCTCCTTCGAATAATCAGATTGTCTAACCGGGCCCGCGATCAATTCGCCTTTTGAGGCTGGCGTAGATTACCCCACACCCGCGCTCTGCACGATCAGATACAGGCTGTAGCGGTCCGGAAAAATAACCTGAGTAATCTGAGGATGAACCAGTGTGCTGTCCCAAAAATACATCGAAATGTAAGCGGCGCAGGTCGAGTTGGCTGAACAGCAGGTCCCTCCACTGCGCTCGCTTCGCTCCGCTCCGGTCGGGATGACAATATGAATTCAATGAATTTCCGGGGCAGGACAGACTAGAAAAGCGGACGGCCTCTACATATCAAACATGCGGAAAACCGCGGGCGGCGTTTGACTCTGCAGGATGGGCAGGGCGACGTTGTGCACCGGAATGCCGGCGGTGGTTTTCCCATCGGGAAAGCCATGATGAGCGTGGCCGTGCAGCACCATGTCTGCCCCGTGACGATCGATCACTTCGGCCAGACGCGAACTCCCGAGATAGGGATAGATTTCCGGGGCCTCGCCCCGCGCCGTGTCCGCAACCGGAGCATAGTGCAGCACAATCACGCGTTTCGAAGTTCGCAGTTGCGACATGGCCCGTTCCAGTTTTAAGGCTTCATCGATCGCGGCCTGCACGAAGGCCTTGACTTCAATCTCGCCGAATGCGGTCAACGCTCCCCTGCCGAATCCTCCCGGAAATCCTTTTGTACCGGCAAAGCCGATGCCATCCCGCTCGTAGGCAGTACCGTCAAGAAGTTTTATGCCGGCTTCGGTCATCATGCGCGTAAGTTCCCCTTGCGCTCCACTCTCGTAGTCGTGATTTCCCAGGACAGCCACGATAGGGAGGCGCAGCCGGACCAATGAATTCAATAATTGCTCCATCTCAGCCGGCTTGCCATAGTTCGTCAGGTCACCCGCGATGACCAGCAGATCCGCCATGTCCCGGACGGGAGCGAGTTGTTCCTGGATCGCCCCGAATCGGGGAGAGAAGAAATGCAGGTCAGCGGTGGCGCCAATTCTCATTGATTCACTTCCGTCCGGCCGCGCTCAAGGCCCGAGCACGGGGCGCGATCACAGCGGCCTTGGCGCGACGAGTGCCCAGGATGTCTTCCATTCCCCATTCTGACACGTCGATGGCAAACATCTTGTCATCCACCAGGCTGCCGCGGAATTGCGCGGCAGGATTGCGGTCCGTCAGTTCATTGGAAAAACGGACCAGCAACCGCTGCCAGACCCACGAAGGCACATAGTGGCTGTATGCGGGATAGACGTAGTGGTAGAGCACCAGGGCAAAGAGCAGGATTTCCCAGTGCTCCTTCACCAGCTCCAGAATCCGCTGCCAGTCGAGCTTTCCCTGGCTGGCATAGACAATGTGGGCGATGTCAGCCCCGTCGAAGCGCTCGCGCCGCACCACAAAGAGTTTCGACGCCAGCAGTTCTTCCGCTGCCAGCACGCGTGCGCGTACATCCAGCACCATCGCCGGACGCGCATTCTCGATCCAGGAGCGGTCCACTGTAATCACGGTGTTGCTCATGCCGGTAATCAGGTCGATGAAAAATCCGTGGCGATGCGCCTTGTGCAGCCAGACCGGATCTCTGACTTCGCAGCGAAAGCCATTTTTCCGGAGACACCGCAGCGCCGCGGGCATATCTTCGGGCGTAAGAAACAAGTCCAGGTCCTTGGTGGCGCGCCAGATCCCGGTATGCACCTGCAGTGCGAATGCCCCGGAGACGACGTATGGAACCCGGCAGCGGTTCAACTGCATGAGAGTTTCACGAAACATTGCTTCCTGCTTCGGAGGAAACTTCGGCCGCAGCGAGGAACTCACCGGAAGTCTGGCTGATTGAGGCACGGCAGCCTTGGATGTCAAAGCGAACGGGTGCGTTGCTGCTATGCCGCCTGGAGAAAGAACACTACCTAAGCCAATTCGGAGAATCTCGGGTTGGTCGCTCTACAGGTTTTTCCGGGATGAAATTACCCACTAGACAGGATTGTGGCGACGCGCCCTGCTCGCTATTCTCTGCCCATGCTTCTAGTTTCCACTTGTAATCCCCCCACCAGGCAGGCACCCGGCTTCCTTTTGGAAAAAGGGCGCCTGCCTCTCGCCTTCCAATGCGTGGATTGCAGTGGCAGTTCTTACGGGAAGCACAATTCACAGAGGTAACCTTGCGATGGGCATATCCTCCGCCAGGGTCCGCATCCGGAGAGGTCTCTGATGACGCCGTCGCCACCCACAGGAACCGGCTTGCCTGAGCTTCCCGTTGTCGCAGACTCAAATCAGACGGTCGTGACGCCAGAACAGGGACGCGTCCAACCCGACGCTCTCACCGCTGATCTGCAGGAGGAAGCGGAAGTTCTGCAGGCTTCCATTAAAGCCGGATCGGTGGCGCAGATCGTGGTGGCGGTGATCGCGGTCATTGGGTTGATTTATCTGCTCAAGTTTGTCCTGATCACCACGCTGGTTTCCGTGCTCCTGGCCTTCGTGCTGGAACCGGTGGTGAGCGGACTCTCCCGCATCCGCGTCCCCCGCGCGGTTGGAGCTCTGTTCGCGGTAGTCCTGCTGATCGCCCTGGCCGGGGGTCTTACATCATTTTTCTACGGCCGAGCCGTTGATTTCGCCACGCAATTGCCCAAATACTCCGGGAAAATTCAGTCCACCCTGGCCGACCTGCGGGCGCAAACCCGCCAGATTGAAGAGAGCACCCGTTCGGTGATTGCTTCCCCGAGAACCGGCAAAGCGCCTGTCGCGGTCGAAGTGCAGGAGGCGCCCGGTCTGTCACGAGTAATCTCTGCAGGCAGCGGGCCTCTGGGAGAGGTATTCCTGGCTATTACGTTTATTCCGTTTCTTGTGTATTTCATGCTCACCTGGAAGGGCCACGCCCACGCCGCCACGGTGCGACTCTTCCCTAAGGAGCACCGGCTCATGGCCCACCGCACGGTCGCCAGAATATCGGCGATGATCCGCAGCTTCATCGCGGGAAACGTCCTCGTGGGTCTCATCAATGCGCTGGTCAGCGCGATCGTGTTCTGGCGGCTGGGTATTCCGTACTTCTATTTTCTGGGAGTGATCAGCGGATTCGCCAGTCTGGTGCCTTATCTGGGAATATTCCTGGCCCTGCTTCCGCCTCTGGCGGCCGCGGTCGGAGTCGTGAACAAGACCGGAGTCGTCATCATCCTGCTCACCGTGATCATTTTGCACGTCCTGACCATGAACGTTCTTTATCCGAAAATCGTAGGCAAACGGCTACGGCTGAACCCGCTGGCGATAAGCCTGTCGCTGCTGTTCTGGGCCTGGATCTGGGGCGGGATGGGCCTCATCCTCGCGGTGCCGCTGGTGGGTGCCACGAAAATCATCTGCGACTACGTGGAGCCGCTGCAGGGGCTGGGCGCCTGGCTGGGAGATTGAGTTCAAAGGAAGAGCGGCCCAGAAGCATCGCCGGCGTGGTTTTAGTCATCTCAGACGCGCGCCAATTTCGGTCTTCTTAGGAGGAGAACATGAAAATTAATAAGCTGCTGCTGCTGGTAATTCTTGCGGTCTTCAGCGCTTCACTTGGATTTGCCAAGTCAAAAGCGGAGACCCGCGACATCACAGGTTGTCTTTCGAAGGGTGACAGCGCCAACGAGTTCCTGCTCAAGGCAAACGATGGGAGCACCTGGGAGGTGAAGAGCAGTAACGTGGCTCTCGCCGATCATGTGGGCCATACCGTGACCGCGACCGGGGTGGTGTCGAACGCCAAAATGCACAACATGAAGGAAGATGCCAAAGACGCCGCCAAAGATAGCGGCATGACCAAGAGCAACGAAGAGCATGGTCACTTGAAAGTCACGGATGTAAAGATGGTGAGCGATTCGTGCCAGCCGTAGATTCACTATGTTGAAAAAGCCCCGCAGCCTTTCGGCGGCGGGGCTTTTCACTGCTCCAGCAAATCATCAGGCCGTCCGCGCCCCCGTGACAAAATGCACTATCAATGAAATCACGGCAAGCACCAGCAAAAGATGAATCAGGCCGCCGGCCACATGGAACACGGTAAACCCACCGATCCAGGCGATCAGCAACACCACAAACAATATCGTCCAGATACTCATAAGAGTCCTCCTTCCGTGGCGCGAATCGCACACGTGCGCTTCAGATGATCATTAAGAGAGGAGCAGTTGCTTCGGGCGGGACAGCGGCTCAGATCAAAAGAGCCACGGATTCTCGTGGATTTCGACGGACCAGAACTCTGAAACATCCGTGTCAATTCGCGAAAATCCGTGGCGAGTCTTGTCTTGCCGCCTACTTCGGTTGCGGGACGATGCGAAGATACGGCTTGGGCGACTTCCAGCCCGCGGGATATTTCTGCTGCGCTTCTTCATTTGATACCGAAGGCAGGATGATGACTTCCTCGCCCTGCTTCCAGTTCACCGGCGTGGCTACTTTGTGCTTGGCGGTGAGCTGCATCGAATCGAGGACGCGCAATACTTCGTCGAAGTTGCGTCCCGTGCTCATGGGATAGCTGAGCTGCAGCTTGATCTTCTTGTCCGGGCCCACCACGAAAACCGTGCGCACGGTGGCGTTGTCGGCGGCAGTGCGGCCTTCACAGCTCTCGCCCGCTTCGGCGGGCAGCATGCCGTAGAGCTTGGCGATCTTGAGCTGAGGGTCGCCGATCATCGGGTAATTTACCTTGTGGCCCTGGGTTTCTTCGATGTCCGCCGCCCACTTGCCGTGGCTGCTGACCGGGTCAACGCTGAGTCCGATGATTTTGGTATTGCGCTTGGCGAATTCCGGCTGCAGTCCGGCCATGTAGCCGAGTTCGGTGGTGCACACCGGGGTGAAGTCTTTGGGATGCGAAAACAGGATGGCCCAGCCGTCGCCGATCCACTCGTGAAAATGGATCGTGCCTTGCGTGGTTTCGGCGGTAAAGTCGGGCGCGACGTCGTTAATGCGCGGAACGCTCGATGTAGCTTGAGTTGCAGGTGGGGTAACAGGTAACGCACTCATGGCTTGTTCTCCTCAGTCGTAAATTTTGACCATCCCGGACGGCCGGGATTCCAATCTGCTCCCGCCGAGGCTTTCACAAACGGGCAAGAACCAGGCAAAAAAGAAACCCACCCGATTGGGGCCGGGTGGGTGTCGTAAAATCCTGCGGCGCTACCCACACCCCGGCGTCGGCCTACAACAACACTGGACGACGGGAGTGAAGCGCTGTCGCATCAAGGCATAGAATACGCGGCGCCCGAAATTCAGTCAAACCGCGGTAGTGGTACCCCGGGTGCCCCACCCTCGTCTCTCCGTCTTTTGGAGAGACAGGGTGGGAGACGCCGGAATGAAGTTGACAGTGCGCGGCGGGCACTCCTGTCCGCCGCTTTTGAAGTCGATTTTGGTTTGGAATTTGGTGCGACTTGTTCTGGCCACCAGAATCAAAGTCAAAGGCGTCGGACAGGAGTGTCCGACCCACACTACAATAAATCGCCATGAACCCCGAGCTTCGCCGTTTTCCCTTCGTGCAGCTCGACGTCTTTTCTTCCCGCCCCTTCGAGGGCAATTCTCTGGCGGTGTTTCCCGACGGACGCGGGCTCAGCGACCAGCAGATGCAGGCCCTGGCGCGGGAGATGAATCTTTCCGAGACCACCTTCATCCTGCCTCGTGATCCGGCCATCGAGCGGGAACGGGGCGTAAGGGTCCGCATTTTCACCGTGCAGGAAGAGCTGCCCTTTGCCGGACATCCCACGCTGGGCACGGCTTTCGCCTTGCGCGGCTCGACCGGCGCCGCCGAAGTTGTTCTCGACCTGAACGTCGGCAGGGTTCCCGTCCGTTTCGAGGACAACCCGGGCCAGCCCGTTTTCGGCGAGATGACCCAGGTGGAACCCAAATTCGGGCTGATTCACGATCGTGAAACCGTGGTGCGCGCGACCAGCCTGCGCGACGGCGACATCGATCCTTCGCTGCCGATCCAGACGATTTCGACCGGCCTGCCCTTCACCATTGTTCCGCTGCGGGGATTGGACGTCATCCGCCGGCTGCAGGTGGACCTGGTCAGGTCCAGCGAATATCTGCAGCAGACGGGAGGCGGCAAGTTTTTTTATTTCGTGGCTCGCGAGACCGTCGATCCCGCCGCCCGCCTGCACGCTCGCATGCTGTTCTACGGCGGCGAAGACCCGGCCACCGGTTCCGCCGCCGGCTGCGCCACTGCCTGGATGGTGGCCCACGGCGTCGCCCAGCCCGACGAACGCGTGCTCATCGAACAGGGAATTGAAATGCTTCGCCCCAGCCGGATTTTTGTGCGCGCGTCGCGTCTGGATAACAGAGTGGTTAACGTTCGCGTCGGAGGAAATGTTGTGGAAGTTCTGCGCGGAGAAGTTTATTTCTGAAGCGCCGCGCTGCGATTGCCGCGAAAAAATATGCCCATGCACAAGCCCGAATGTTTTTCAATGGGGCAAATTTACCATTAGCATCGGCGCCACTTTACAGCCGGCCTTTCTGGCCTTAGGATTTTGTCTCGCTCTGAGTTCTCCATATCAACCAAAAAGTTTTAAGCCTCTGGCGCCTTCATACGGTCAGGTTGCCATCTTGGAAGCAGGAACAAAGCCGGAATGAAGCCGAAACGAACCATCCTTTGTGTTGACGACAACGAACAGTCCCTTTCCATCCGCAAGGTCATGCTCGAGACCCGCGGCTATCGCGTGATCGCCTGCAACAGCGGGGAAGACGCTTTGGAGGTATTCAAGAGAGGCGGCGTCGACCTGGTGCTCACCGACCTGATGATGCCCGGGGTGGACGGCAGCAAACTCATCGACGCCATCAAGACGCTGTCGCCGCAAACTCCCGCCATTCTGCTCTCCGGAAAAGTGCGAATCTACGATCGCGACACCCGGGCGGACGTCTTCCTGCCCAAAGGCATGTATGCGCCGGTAGAGTTGCTGGAACGAATTCGCCTGTTACTGGTGCGCAAGCGCGGCCCCAAACGCGCCGAGTCCACGGCGCATGCCGCGGACAGGATCGGCGCTGCCTGAAGTGGTGTCCACACCGGGGGTTTTCCCATTCACGGCGGTCCTGATTTCGGCAGTTCTTCGCGTTCTTTGCGGCGTTTTCTTTGCGAACTTTGCGGTAAGGTTTGATCTTTAGCTGACACAAGCATTTTCGTCGCAATGCCCCCTAAAAACCTTATACCGCAAAGGACGCAAAGAAAAGCGCCGCAAAGTACGCTAAGGAAGTCATCTCCGGAAAACCAGGACACCGCCGGCAATCGATCCCACGACACAATTCCCGCGCGCTGCAGCCTTCGTGTAATATCAATCAGTTGGATGCCTGCCTTCATCGAAGCCGTCGAACTGCGCAAGACCTACCGCGTGGGCAAAATTGACGTTCCCGCCCTCCGCGGTATCTCCTTCAATGTGCAAAAGGGAGAATTTGTCAGCGTCGTGGGCCCTTCGGGCAGCGGCAAATCCACGCTCTTCTACCTGCTGGGTGGATTGACTCGCGCCGATTCCGGCCACGTCATCATCGACGGCGACGATTTCGCGCAACTCTCCGACGCCGAGCGCACCCGGCTGCGCAAGCGCAAGATCGGATTCGTCTTCCAGAAATTCAATCTGCTGCCTACGCTGAACGCGCAATCCAACATCGATATCGCGCTGGATATCGCCGGCACCAACGGCGTTCGCGATGCCACATACTTCAACAAGATCGTGGGCCTGCTGGGACTGGACAAGCGCCTGCCTCACCGGCCTTCCGAACTTTCCGGGGGCGAGCAGCAGCGCGTGGCGCTGGCCCGCGCGTTGATCAACAAGCCGGCCATCGTTCTGGCCGACGAACCCACGGGCAATCTGGACTCCAAAAACTCCGAGATCGTGCTGGCCATGCTGCGGCACTCCAACCAGGAACTGGGCCAGACCGTGCTCATGATCACCCACAACCCGGAAGCGGCCAGCTACGGTGATCGCATCATTCATATGCGCGACGGCGAAATCGTGGCGCCGGAAAAAGACCCGCAGTGGACCGGCCACCCGTCATGAGTCCGATCGTAGCAATGAGCCGCGGGCGTCGATGGTGGAGCCCATGCGTAAGCTCTGGGTGAGTAAAGGGGATGCAGTGAAGGGGCGAAAGAAGGGAACGGTTGTCGCAAGACTCTTCCATCCGCGATGAAGCGGATAATCAGCATGGATGACCTGCGAAAACCCATTCTGCCGGGCAAAGGAGCGTCGGACTACGAACGCTATCTGCGCACCGATGAACTGCTGGCCCTGCAGAAAAGTCCGGAGGAATTCCTCCACCCGGATGAGATGACCTTCCAGGTCGTGCACCAGGCATCAGAGCTGCTGCTGAAAGGCGTCGCCTGGGAGCTGGAACGCGCCCGCGCCTTGATCGCCGACGGAGACTTCTTCAACTCCGCCCAGCTCCTGCGCCGCGGCAATCACATGCTGGAGTATCCCATCTCCATGCTGCACGAACTGGAGACCATCACGCCTTACGACTACCACCTGATTCGCGCCGGCCTGGGACACGGCAGCGGCCTGGACTCTCCCGGTTTTCTCGCGCTGCTGCACATCGGCCCCCGCCTGGGCGAAGCCTTCAACTCCCAGTTGAGCAAGCTCAACCTCACCGTGGACGAACTCTATCGCCGTCACGCGGAATTTTTCGGCCTGCACGACGTGGCCGAGCGTCTGCTGGATTTTGACGAGCGCGTCCACCTCTTCCGCTTTCACCACCTCAAACTGGCCCAGCGCATCATCGGCGGCGGAGTCGTAGGCACCATGGGCACGCCGGTCGAAGTCCTGCACCAGCGCATGGAGCACCTCTTCTACAAAGAACTATGGGACGTCCGCAACCGCATCACCGCCCAATCCATGCAGGGGTAAATGTAGGCGCGAGCGCCCCGCTCGTGCCGCCAGCAGCGAAGTGACTCCGCTCTGTACGCAAGCTCGACCACGGAAGCCCCAACCACCACATTGCCGCAATCTCGCCACCTGTTTATAATCAGATTCGCCGAGCGGGAGTAGCTCAGTGGTAGAGCGCGACCTTGCCAAGGTCGAAGTCGCGGGTTCGACCCCCGTCTCCCGCTCCAGATTGCCCAGCGAGAGCTTCGACGCTATGAGTTCATTGCGCCAGATGGACAATTCCCGGCGATGGCGCTAAGTTAGGCACTAGGGCGCGGTACCCAAGTGGTAAGGGAGAGGTCTGCAAAACCTTTATACGTCGGTTCG
>CAWBPS010000013.1:0-79726 GCA_963790645.1 Terriglobia bacterium
CGCGGTAGTGGTACCCCGGTGCCCCCCTCGTCTCTCCGTCTTTTGGAGAGACAGGGTGGGAGACGCCGGAATGAAGTTGACAGTGCGCGGCGGGCACTCCTGTCCGCCGCTTTTGAAGTCGATTTTGGTTTGGAATTTGGTGCGACTTGTTCTGGCCACCAGAATCAAAGTCAAAGGCGTCGGACAGGAGTGTCCGACCCACACTACAATGAACTCGCCATGAACCCCGAGCTTCGCCGTTTTCCCTTCGTGCAGCTTGACGTCTTTTCTTCCCAACCCTTCGAGGGAAATTCCCTGGCGGTGTTTCCCGATGGACGCGGGCTCAGCGACCAGCACATGCAGGCCCTGGCGCGGGAGATGAATCTTTCCGAGACGACCTTCGTCCTGCCTCGTGATCCGGCCGTCGAACGGGAACGGGGCGTAAGGGTCCGCATCTTCACCGTGAGGGAAGAGTTGCCCTTTGCCGGACACCCCACGCTGGGCACGGCTTTCGCCTTGCGCGGCGCGACCGGCGCCGCCGAAGTTGTTCTCGACCTGAACGCCGGCCGGGTGCCTGTCCGCTTCGAGGACAACCCGGGCCAGCCCACATTCGGCGAGATGACCCAGGCGGAACCCAAAATCGGGTTGATCCACGATCGCGAAACCGTGGTGCGCGCGACCAGTCTGCGCGACGGCGACATCGACCCTTCACTGCCGATCCAGACGATTTCGACCGGACTGCCCTTTACCATTGTTCCGCTGCGGGGGCTGGATGTGATCCGCCGGCTGCAGGTGGACCTGGTCAGGTCCAGCGAATACTTGCAGAAAACGCAAGGCGGCCAATTTTTCTACTTTGTGGCTCGCGAGACCGTCGATCGCGCCGCCCGCCTGCATGCCCGCATGCTGTTCTACGGCGGCGAAGACCCGGCCACGGGTTCTGCCGCCGGCTGCGCCACGGCCTGGATGGTGGCCCACGGCGTCGCCCAACCCGACGAGCGCGTGCTCATCGAACAGGGAATCGAAATGCTTCGGCCCAGCCGGATTTTTGTGCGCGCCTCGCGCCTGGATAACAGAGTGGTTAACGTTCGCGTCGGAGGAAATGTTGTGGAAGTCCTGCGCGGAGAAGTTGCTTTCTGAAGCGCCGCGCTGCAATTGCCGCGACAAAATATACCCATGCACAAGCCCGAATGTTTTTCAATGGGGCGAATTGACCATTAGCATCGGCGCCACTTTACAGCCGGCCTTTCTAGCCTTAGGATTTTGTCTCGCTCTGAGTTCTCCATATCAACCAAAAAGTTTTAAGCTTCTGGCGCCTTCATCACGGTCAGGTTGCCATCTTGGAAGCAGGAACAAAGCCGGAATGAAGCCGAAACGAACCATCCTTTGTGTTGACGATAACGAACAGTCCCTTTCGATCCGCAAGGTCATGCTCGAGACCCGCGGCTATCGCGTGATCGCCTGCAACAGCGGGGAAGAAGCTTTGGAGGTGTTCAAGAGAGGCGGCGTCGATCTGGTGCTCACCGATCTGGTGATGCCCGGGGTGGACGGCAGCAAGCTCATCGACGCCATCAAGACGCTCTCGCCGCAAACTCCCGCCATTCTGCTCTCCGGAAAAGTCCGAATCTACGATCGGGACACCCGGGCGGACGTGTTCCTGCCCAAAGGCATGTATGCGCCGGTGGAATTGCTGGAACGCATTCGCCTGTTACTGGTGCGCAAGCGCGGTCCCAAACGCGCCGAGTCCACGGCTCATACCGCGGACAGGATCGGCGCTGCCTGAAGTGGTGTCCACACCAGAGGTTTTCCCATTCACCGGCGGTCCTGATGTCGGCAGTTCTTCGCGTCCTTTGCGGCGGTTTTCTTTGCGAACTTTGCGGTAATGGTTTGATCTTTAGCTGACATAAGCTATATCCGCTGCCATACCCCCTAAAAACCTTAAACCGCAAAGGACGCAAAGAAAACCGCGCAAAGAACGCAAAGAAAGTCATCTCCCGTAAGCCAGGACACCGCCGGCACTCCATCCCACTACACAAATCCCGCGCGCTTCAGCCTTCGTGTAATATCAATCAGTTGGATGCCTGCCTTCATCGAAGCCGTCGAGCTGCGCAAGACTTACCGTGTGGGCAAAATTGACGTTCCCGCGCTCCGCGGTATCTCTTTTAATGTGCAAAAGGGAGAATTTGTCAGCGTCGTGGGCCCTTCGGGCAGCGGCAAATCCACGCTCTTCTACCTGCTGGGAGGACTGACGCGCGCCGATTCCGGGCACGTCATCATCGACGGCGACGACTTCGCGCAACTCTCCGACGCCGAGCGTACCCGGCTGCGCAAGCGCAAGATCGGATTCGTCTTCCAGAAATTCAACCTGCTGCCTACCCTGAACGCGCAATCGAATATTGATATCGCTGTTGATATTGCTGGCGCCAACGGCGTTCGCGATGCCACATACTTCAACAAGATCGTAGGCCTGCTGGGACTGGAGAAGCGCCTGCCTCACCGGCCCTCTGAACTCTCCGGGGGCGAGCAGCAGCGGGTGGCGCTGGCCCGCGCCTTGATCAACAAGCCGGCCATCGTGTTGGCCGACGAACCCACGGGCAATCTGGACTCGAAAAACTCCGAGATCGTGCTGGCCATGCTGCGGCACTCCAACCGGGAACTGGGCCAGACCGTGCTTATGATCACCCACAACCCGGAAGCCGCCAGCTACGGCGACCGCATCATTCATATGCGCGACGGCGAGATCGTGACTCCGGAAAACGATCCGCAGTGGACCGGCCCCCCGTCATGAGTCCAACCGCAGCAATCAGCCGCGGAGCGGCGCTAGAATGCAGCCCAGGGCGTAAGCCCCGGGTGAGCCGCGAAAGATGATGCCAGCCCTGAAAGGGCGAAAGAGAAGAACGGTTACCGCAAAATTATTTCATCCGCGATGATGCGGGATAATCAGCATGGACGACCTGCGAAAACCTATTCTGCCGGGCAAAGGAGCGTCAGACTACGAACGCTACCTCCGCACCGATGAACTGCTGGCCTTGCAGAAAAGTCCGGAGGAATTCCGCCACCCGGATGAGATGACCTTCCTGGTCGTGCACCAGGCATCAGAGCTGTTGCTGAAAGGCGTCGCCTGGGAGCTGGAACGGGCCCGCGCCCTGATCGCCGAAGGAGACTTCTTCAACTCCGCCCAGCTGCTGCGCCGCGGCAATCACATGCTGGAGTATCCCATCTCCATGTTGCACGAACTGGAAACCATTACGCCCTACGACTACCACCTGATCCGCGCCGGCCTGGGACACGGCAGCGGCCTCGACTCCCCCGGCTTCCTCGGACTGCTGCACATCGGTCCCCGCCTCGGCGAAGCCTTCAACTCCCAGTTGAGCAAGCTCAACCTCACCGTGGACGAACTCTATCGCCGCCATGCGGAATTTTTCGGGCTGCACGACGTGGCCGAGCGTCTGCTGGATTTTGACGAACGCGTTCACCTGTTCCGCTTTCACCACCTCAAACTGGCCCAGCGCATCATCGGCGGCGGCGTGGTCGGCACCATGGGCACTCCGGTCGAAGTCCTGCACCAGCGCATGGAGCACCTGTTCTATAAAGAATTATGGGACGTCCGCAACCGCATCACGGCGCAATCCATGCAGGGGGGTTAATGTAGGCGCGAGCGTCCCGCTCGTGCCGCCAGCGGCAAAGTGACTCCGCTCTGTACGCAAGCTCGACCACGGAAGTTCTTGCAGCGTCATTGCTGCAATCTCGCCACCTGTTTATAATCAAATTCGCCGAGCGGGAGTAGCTCAGTGGTAGAGCGCGACCTTGCCAAGGTCGAAGTCGCGGGTTCGACCCCCGTCTCCCGCTCCAGATTGTCTATCGAGAGTTCCACGCCTTTAGAATTCAGTGCGCCGGGTGGACAATTCCCGGCCAGGGCGCTAAGTTAGGCACGAGGGCGCGGTACCCAAGTGGTAAGGGAGAGGTCTGCAAAACCTTTATACGTCGGTTCGATTCCGACCCGCGCCTCCAAATTCTATCCTCACATTTCACCGTCACTCCTGTTTCCCAACTAGTTCACGGTAGCGAATCTGTAACCAGCGTGAGTACTTTAGCCCTGTATTCGGCCGGCTCGCATTCACAATCGGTCAACTTTGACTCCAGGCACGCTTGCCGCCGCGCTAAAATGGCCTTGTTGACCGGACCTGCCCTCACGGTAGGATTCGTTGAGCGTCAAGAAGGGAGGACCCGCCATGACTTCCCAGGCGACAAAGCTCAAGGTGACAGCCAGCATCACGAAAGACTGCATTTTCCAACTGGAAGACGACGGGTGGAACGGAGTCTGCGAGGACATGGCGGTCAGTGTTCGGGGGAGTAGTTTTGAGGATGCGAAGCGGAAGATGGAATCAGCCCTCGAAGCACACATCGAGAGTATCCTGCAGAGAGCGAGGCGGAAAAAGATCGCCTGACGAACCAGAGGGTGGCAAGGTGCCCCATGAATCTTAGCGACACGATTGAACGGGTACTCAAGAGCAAGGGTGATCGCAGAGTCCTGTCCGTAAAGCCCGACCAGTCGGTTTATGAAGCAATCGAGAAGATGGCCGGGGAAGGCGTAGGGGCATTGCTTGTCATGTCGGAAAATCAACTGGTCGGTATCCTGTCGGAACGTGATTATGCGCGGAAGGTAATTCTCAAGGGCCGTTCCTCAAAAAAGACCCAGGTGCACGAGATCATGACCAGTCCTGTAACCTTTGTGACTCGTCAAAATACAGTGGACGAGTGCATGGCCATCATGACCAGGCACCATTTTCGCCATCTACCGATCGTGGAGGATGGTTCTCCTGTGGGGGTGGTCTCGATTGGCGATCTAGTCAAGTGGATCATCTCAGGTCAGGCGCAGACGATTCAGGAACTGGAAGGCTACATCACCGGAAAATACCCTGGCTGAATGTTCGCAATTCGCACACGTTTCACAAGCAGACTCCTGCCCAGAGCCGATTTCAGACCTGACGCGAAACATGAAGCGGGTCAGTGCCGGCCCGCTGCCTCCCTGCATCAGTTCCAGAACGTGACGTTCCGTCGGGCGCGGTCCCGCCTGCACTCTCAGTCGTCGTCGGAAGGCATAGGTTCTCCGACGATGTTGTAATACACCTCTTTCGGCTTCTTCGGCTTAGACGGCTCGGTTTTCGGCGTGAGCGACGGTTTCGTCGCCGCAGCCCTTGCGACGGGGGCGATGGGCAGCGGCCTGGCGGCAGTTGGCTCCGTGACCGGCGGCGCGAATGGAGCCAGTACTGCCGGTTCCGCTGCAGGCGCGGGTGGCGGACTCGCAGAAACGGGAGCGGGTGCCTGTACCGCGACCGGCTCGGCCTTGATTACCGGCGCAGGCGGTGTGTATGGCGAAGGGGTTTGGGTCAGCGCCGCAGTCGTGGTGGGCTGAGGGAACACTCGCACGGGTTCGGCGGCCGGAGCCGAATTCTTTACAGTCCTGGTTGCCTTCGTGGCCGGCCCCTGGAAGAAATAGTTCAGGAGCGCTGCCACCAGCGCTGCAATACCAAACTCCAGTATGGAAACGAACAGGTCGGGGTAGTTATAGGGCCGCTGAGTAAACGACGTCGGCAGTCCCGAAGATTGGCCCATGACATCTCCCAGCCAGGGCACGACCACGTTATTCATGACCGATACAATCAGACCCCAGACTGCCTCGCCCAGGATCACCGCCATGATGATTCGCGCGATCCAGCGGCGCGTGTCCGTCGCCTCGGAGCTGAAGGGCTTCATCGTCTGTTCCATATTCTGCCTTACAAGATTGTTACACAGCGGCCAGTCGCGTGAAAGATGGGCGAAGAGTGGCCCAGTCTGAACAAACCCCTGCGCTCTGCGTCATTTTTGAGGGACTTCAGTCCCGTAAGATCTGGCGCGCACCGCTCCAACCATTGGCGCCTTCGGACGGGAAAGTGGCAGACCTCAGGCGCTGAAGCGCGACAGCTCTCCGTCTTATCGGCACGGCTGAAGCCGTGCCCTTCCCAAACCCCGCCCTTCGCAAAGTTGCATCCTTCCCAAGGCCGCGCTCTTTTCAAACTCGCGCCCTGCCGCTGACGAGACTCTGGCGCCGGCCAACCCGCGTAGCTAAGCCCGGCAGAAAAAAGGGCTAACCGAAGTCAGCCCCATCCATTCTGATTTCCAGATCTAAGCGTCTCAGTCCCGGGCGGTGACCAGCGGCATGTGCACCAGGTGCTCGCTCAGGAACCAGACCTGCAATTCGTTGGTACGCAGGACGTCGCTGACTGCGAGATCGTTGGTGCCGTCGTCGCCCAGTTGGTCGGCCCGCTCCGCCAGTTCGCGGCATTGGCCGATGATGATCTTGTGGGCGTCGAGCAGACGTGAGAGCTGTACCGGCACTTCTTCGCGGCCGCGCGGAGGCCGCTCGATCCGCGTGGTTTCGGCCACGTCGGCTGCCATGGCGATGCTCAATCCGCCCAGCAGTTGAATACGCTCGGCAATGGTATCGACCAGTTCCACCTGCTCGTCGTAGTGCTTGTCGAAAAGAAGATGAAGCTGGTAGAAAGTCGGGCCGGCCACCTGCCAGTGCGATTTCTTATAGAGATCGCGCAGGGTCATGGTGTCAGCCAGCAACTGGTTGAGATGTTCGGTCATTTCCAGACGGACGGGTTCTTCAAGCTCCAGAGGCAAAGCGTGGTTCACGGTGCCGTACTGCTGGATTTCACCGGCTCTTTGGTCAAAGTGAGGTTGGGCGCTGATGCCGCCATTGTGGCCTGCGGTTTTCTTGGACATCGAAATTCTCCTCTTTGATTTCCTGTTACTACCTTTGATGTGTGTGAAGGACGTTATGGGTATAGGTTGCTGGTAAGATTTATCCCACAGAGAGCGAAACGAATCCTTATTATAGCCCTTGCCAGATCGGGCACGCCTGCTCAAAACGGCTGTCCCATTCGGCTCGATTTCGCTGCTCGACCAGACGCCAGCAAAATTCCGCGCAATTGACTATCATGGAAGGTTCCGCATTCATTGATGGAGAAAACCAGACGTGGCTGAGACGCAGACGACCAACGGAGTGGAAGTTCTTGAAACCCGGGAGTGGCTGGATTCGCTGGATTATGTCTTGTCGCAGGGCGGACCCGAGCGCGCAGGACGCCTGCTGCAGCAACTTTCGCTGCACGCCCGCCGCGCCGCCGGCGTAAACCTTCCTTTTACCGCCACCACCCCTTACCAGAACACTATCGCTTCCCGGCAGCAGCCGCCCTTTCCCGGCAGCCAGGAAATGGAGCGGCGCATCAAGAGCCTGGTGCGCTGGAATGCCCTGGCCATGGTGGTGCGGGCCAACCGGATCGAGAGCGGCATTGGCGGACACATTTCCACTTTTGCCTCCGCGGCCACGCTGTATGAAGTGGCATTCAATCATTTCCTGCAGGCGCGGACTGAATCGGGAGACCGCGATCTGGTTTATTTCCAGGGCCACGCCGCGCCCGGCATGTACGCGCGGGCGTATCTCGAAGGCCGCATTCCCAAAGAGAAGCTGCAGAATTTCCGCCGCGAATTAAAAGAAGGCGGCGGCCTGTCTTCTTATCCCCATCCCTGGCTGATGCCGGACTTCTGGGAGTTCCCCACGGTCAGCATGGGACTGGGACCGATCCAGGCGATCTACCAGGCGCGGTTTATCCGCTATCTGGAGAATCGCGGGTTGAAGAAATCGACGGGCGGCCGAGTCTGGGCGTTCCTGGGCGACGGCGAGATGGACGAACCGGAGTCTCTGGGCTCGATTACTCTGGCCTCGCGCGAGCGGCTGGACAACCTTACTTTTGTGATCAACTGCAACCTGCAGCGCCTGGATGGACCGGTGCGCGGCAACGGCAAGATCATCCAGGAACTGGAAGCAATTTTCCGCGGTGCCGGCTGGAACGTGATTAAAGTCATCTGGGGCAGCGACTGGGACAATCTCATCAGCAATGATCGTGACGGGATCCTGGTCAAGCGCATGGGTGAGATCACCGACGGCCAGTATCAGAAATATTTTGTCGAGAGCGGCGCTTACTTCCGGCACAACCTGTTCGGCAGCGATCCGCGCCTGCTGAAAATGGTGGAGCATCTTTCCGACGAACAGCTCTCCCGCATGCGGCTGGGCGGACACGATCCCATCAAGGTGCACGCCGCGTATAGAGCCGCCACTGAGCACAAGGGCGCGCCCACCGTCATCCTGGCCAAGACCATTAAGGGCTATGGACTGGGCGAAGCGGGCGAGGGCAAGAACATTACGCACCAGCAGAAAAAACTGAACGAAGATGAACTGCGCCTGTTCCGGTCGCGGTTTGGGATTCCCATCGCGGACGAGGAACTGCACGAGGCACCCTTCCATCGTCCCGCGGATGACAGTCCGGAAATCCGCTACATGCAGGAGCGCCGCAAGCAGCTGGGCGGCTACCTGCCGGAGCGTAAAGTACGCTCTCAGCCGATTGCTCCGGTTTCGGAAGCTCACTTCGAGGAATTCCACAAAGGCACGGAAGGCCGCGAAGTCTCGACCACCATGGTTTTCGTGCGCCTGCTGGGAAAATTATTGCGTGACCCGGAAATCGGCAAGCTCATCGTTCCCATCATTCCGGACGAGGCCCGTACCTTCGGCATGGAGGCGCTGTTCCGCCAGGTGGGAATTTATTCGAGCGTGGGCCAGCTTTACGAACCCGTCGATATGGACACTCTCCTTTATTACAAGGAGGCGAAAGACGGGCAAATTCTCGAGGAAGGCATTACTGAAGCGGGCTCGATCTGCTCCTTTATCGCGGCCGGTACGGCTTACGCCAATCACGGGATCAATACGATCCCGTTTTTTATTTATTACTCAATGTTCGGCTTCCAGCGGATCGGAGACTTTATCTGGGCCGCCGCCGATATGCGAACCCGGGGCTTCCTGATCGGTGGTACCGCCGGCCGTACCACCCTGGCAGGTGAGGGATTACAACATCAGGATGGTCACAGCCACGTGCTGGCACTTTCAGTTCCCAATCTCCTGGCCTATGACCCGGCCTTCGCCTACGAGATCGGCGTCATCATTCAGGAAGGCATCAAGCGCATGTATGTGGATCAGGAATCCATCTTCTATTACCTGACGGTGACCAACGAGCCTCTGCCCATGCCGGCTATGCCCGAAGGGAACGAGGTTCGCGAGGGCATTCTGAAGGGCATCTATCGCTTCCGGGCTTCTACGAAGAAGGACGCCAAGTTGCGCGCCCAGCTTTTCGGCAGCGGCACCATCATGTACGAAGTGCTCAAGGCGCAGCAGATCCTGGAAGAAAAATATGGGGTCGCGGCAGACGTGTGGAGCGTGACCAGTTACAAACAGCTTTATCGCGATGGCAATGACTGTGATCGCTGGAACATGCTGCATCCCGGCGCAGCTCCACGGGTGCCGTTTGTCAGCCAGGCGCTGAAAGATGCACCCGGAGTCCTGGTAGCCGCATCGGATTACATGAAAGTGCTGCCGGAATCGATTGCGCAGTGGCTGCCTCGGCCGCTGGTGGCTTTAGGCACGGACGGTTTCGGGCGCAGCGAGAGCCGGGTGGCGCTGCGTGATTTCTTCGAGGTGGACGCCAAGCACATCGTCCTGGCCACGCTGACCGCATTGGCGCGGGAGAAGCAGGTCAAGCCCGACCTGCTGCAGCAGGCGGTGAAGGATTTGGGAATCAATCCGGAAAAAGCGAATCCGGCAAACACGTAAAAGTCATGTAGGCGCGAGCGTCCCGCTCGTGCTGCAGCACGACAAACCCAGCACGAGCGGGACGCTCGCGCCCACATCATCAGAGCAGGGGGAGTGATTACTCAGTGACAGAATTCAAGTTGCCGGGACTCGGCGAAAACATCGACCAGGGGGACCTGGTCAGGCTGATGGTCTCGCTGGGTGCGAGCGTCACCGAAGGTCAGCCGGTGATGGAACTGGAAACCGACAAGGCGGTGGTTGAAGTTCCATCTTCGGTGACCGGCACGGTCCAGGAAATCCGCGTCAAAGAAGGCCAGAAAGTAAAAGTCGGCCAGGTAATCTTCACCGTGGAAAATGGCGCGGGCGCGAAAGTAAAGGGCGTCGAGACCAAGGGCGTCGAGACCAAGGCGGAGTCCAAGGCCTCGGCCGCCAAAGCGCCAGCGGAAAAGTCCGCGCCAGTGGCAAAGGCTGCGGTTCCGGCAGCGAGTGAGGCTCGGCCTGTGGCTCCCGCTTCGCCGGCCCCGGTTGCAACCGGTGCAGCGGACTTCCGGCTGCCTGAACTGGGAGAGAACATTGATCAGGGCGATCTGGTGAGGCTGATGATTTCTCCAGGCTCGAAAGTTTCCGAAGGCCAGCCCGTCATGGAACTGGAAACCGACAAGGCGGTGGTCGAAGTGCCATCGTCGGTGACCGGCACGGTGAAAGAGATCAAGGTCAAGGAAGGCGAAAAAGTAAAAGTCGGCCAGGTGATTTTTACTCTCGAGGGCGGGGCTTCGGCGCCGGAGAAAGCGAAGCATGCACCGGTCGAACACATTTCCGAACAGCACGAAGCCCGATTGTCGGTGCAAGCCGCGATCCAGGCCGAGGGCAAGACCGCGGCCCAGGTATTTCTGCCGGACCAGCCGCAGCCGGATGCTCCCAAAGCTTTTTCCATGCCGGAGCAGTTGGGCAAAGTGGCGGGAACGGAGCATCGCGCGCCTGCGCCCGCCGCGCCTCACGTCCGGCGCCTGGCGCGAGAAATCGGCGTCGATATTTACGACGTCAAGGGCAACGGCCCCGGCGGACGCATCAGCGAAGACGATGTGAAGGCATACGCCAAATCGCTGCTGACCTCAGTCGCAGCGGCCGGATCTTCGCAGGGGCGACAGTTCGCGCAACCGGAACTGCCCGACTTCACCAAGTTTGGAAAAGTAGAGCGCGTCTCCATGCGCGGGGTGCGGCGCAAGACAGCCCAGCACCTGTGGGAGGCCTGGACCACGATTCCGCACGTGACCCAGCAGGACAAGGCCGACATCACGGAGCTCGAACAATTGCGCGCCCGCTTCGCGCCCAAAGCGCAGGAAGCCGGCGGCAAGATGACGGTGACCGCGATCGCGTTGAAAGTCTGCGCCTCGGCGCTGAAAGTTTTTCCCCAGTTCAATGCCAGCATCGACATGTCGAAGGAAGAGATCATCTACAAGCAGTACATCAATATCGGCGTGGCGGTGGACACCGACCGTGGTCTGCTGGTCCCGGTGCTGCACGATGTGGACAAGAAGAACATTGTCGAACTGGCTGCCGAGCTGACTCAGCTGTCGAAAAAAGCCCGCGACAAGAAGCTCGCCGCTTGCAGAGATGGAGGGCGGGACTTTCACGATTACGAATCTGGGCGGGGTTGGCGGCACCGGATTTTCGCCCATCGTCAATTTCCCTGAAGTGGCCATTCTCGGGCTATCGCGTTCCAGCATGGAGCCGGTTTGGATGAATGGCAAATTCGAGCCCCGGCAAGTGCTGCCGCTTTCGCTCTCCTACGATCATCGCCTGATCGACGGAGCCGACGCGGCGCGTTTCCTGCGCTGGATCGCGGAAGCCTTCGAGCAGCCTTTCCTGCTGTCGGTGCAGGGATAGAATGAGACTTCTTAAACCACAGAGGACACTGAGATGCACTGAGGAAATTTCGTTGCACTCCTCTGTGTCCTCTGTGATTCAAGCCTTTCTGACTGAATGACTGAAACTTCAAACTTACACCTTGCAGTGGTGGGCGGCGGGCCGGGCGGCTATGCCGCGGCATTTCTGGCTGCCGATCTTGGTCTCAGGGTCACGCTGATCGATCCGGAAGCGAATCCGGGCGGCGTCTGTCTCTATCGCGGCTGCATTCCTTCCAAAGCCCTGCTCCACGTGGCCAAGCTGATCGATGAATCTCGTCATGCCAAAGATTGGGGCATCGAGTACGCCGATCCCAAGATCGATCTCGCCCGCCTGCGGTCGTGGAAAGAGGGCGTGGTCAAGAAACTGACCGGCGGCCTGGGGATACTCTCGAAGCAGCGCAAGGTTGAATACATTCAGGGACGCGCGGCTTTCGAGAATTCAAACACGCTGCGAATATCGAAGGCTGCCGGCGGCGAAGAGAGCCTGACCTTCGATCGCATCATCCTCGCGACCGGCTCCCGTCCGGCGATTATTCCCGCGTTCAAGCTGGACAGCCCTCGCGTCATGGACTCCACGTCCGCGCTGGATTTGAACGAGGTGCCGGGAACGCTTCTGGTGGTCGGCGGTGGTTACATCGGCCTCGAGTTGGGCACGGTGTACGCCGCCTTGGGCTCGAAGGTTTCGGTGGTCGAGATGCTTTCCGGGTTGTTGCCGGGCGCCGACCGCGACCTGGTGCTTCCTCTGCATAAGCGGATCGAGAAAAGTTTTGCGTCCATAATGCTCAATACCACTGTGGCCGCGATGAAAGTCGAAGGCAGCGGCATCCGTGTGACTTTTGATGGTCCCGAGGTCAAGGAGCGCGAGCTGGTCTTCGAGAAAGTTCTGGTGTCGGTGGGGCGCAAGCCGAATTCAGAGATCCCCGGCCTCGAAAAAACACAGGTCCAGATCGGTCCCCGCGGATTTATTCAGGTGAACAAGCAGTTGCAGACCAGCGATCCCGCGATTTACGCCATCGGTGACGTGGTGGGCGAACCCATGCTGGCCCACAAAGCCTCGCATGAGGGACGCACCGCGGTTGAAGCCATCGCCGGACACAAGGTGGCCTTCGAACCCGCCGCGATTCCCGCCGTCGTGTTCACCGATCCTGAGATCGCGTGGTGCGGCCTCACCGAGACTCAGGCACAGAAAGAAAACCGGAAAATCAAGGTCGCGAAATTTCCCTGGGCCGCATCGGGCAGGGCCATGACCGTGGACCGCACCGAAGGCATGACCAAACTCATCCTCGACCCACAGACCGAGCGCGTGCTGGGCGTGGGCATTGTAGGCGCCGGCGCAGGAGAACTCATCGCCGAAGGCGTGCTGGCGGTGGAGATGGCCGCTGTGGCCAAAGACATCGCCTTGACCATTCATCCGCATCCAACACTCTCTGAAACCGTGATGCAGGCCGCTGAAGTTTTCTTCGGCACCAGTACTGACATCTACCGGCCGAAGAAGGGTTAGACCTGTGTAGGCGCGAGCGTCCCGCTCGTGCAGCCCTAACCAGCACGAGCGAGGACGCTCGCGCCTACATTACAATCGTCGGAACATGATCATGCTCACGTTGCTAAGGCGAGCCCTGTGGTTGCCTTTCTGGCTGGCGATGGTTCTGCCGGCTTCGGCATACCAGGCACTGCCTGGACAATCACCGGTCACACCCGGCAATGGGAATACAGCCGCAGCCGACCCTCTCGGGCGCAACACGCCCAGCGGCACCTTATATGGATTTCTCCAGGCGGCACAGTCGGGGAATTATTCCATTGCGGCGCAGTATCTGCAGATGTCCGCCGCCCGGCGTCAGAGTCAGGGAGAAGATGCCGCCTCCAAGCTGAAAGTCGTGATCGATCGAGCCTTTACCGGCGACCTGCGGCAGATCAGCAATCAACCCGAGGGCACTCCGCAGGAAGGAATGTCGCTCGACAAGCAGCGTGTCGGCAATCTGAACTCCGGCGATGTCGATGTTCCGCTGATTCTTGTCCGCGTCGTTAATCCTGAAGGCGGAAAAATCTGGCTGATCTCCAACGACACTCTGGCCCGGCTTCCCGAGCTTTACGAGCAAGCCGCGGTGCACCAGGTAGAGACGCACCTTCCCCAGTTTCTGGTGCTTCACCAGTTCGCGGGCCTGCCGCTATGGCAGTGGGCAGCGGTGCTGCTTGCGATTCCGGTTGCCGCGCTCCTGGGATGGCTGGTAGTGCAGTTTCTCCGCTTGCCCTGGTACTTCTGGGCGCGCTACCGGAAGCATGCCATTGCCCAGGCGTGGAGTTCTTTTGCGCGCCCGCTGTGGCTGGTGCTGGGGACGCTGGCCCATCGCATTCTGATGGGCTACGTTCGTCTTCCCGTACTGCAGAGGCATCGTTATCAGCAGATCGCCGGAGTGGTGGCGATCATCGGCGCCAACTGGCTGCTCTGGCGAGTCCTGCGGGAAGTACTGCGAAGCGTGCGGCAGCGCGCCGTTTTTTCCGGGCGGATGGGGACCAGTTCGCTCATGATTCTGGGCGAGCGTGTGCTCAAGGCCACTATTTTCCTGCTGGCGATTTTCGCCATACTGGGCACGCTGGGCTTCAATCTCACGACCCTGCTCGCCGGAGTGGGCATCGGCGGCCTCGCCATTGCTTTTGCGGCGCAAAAGACGCTGGAAAATCTCCTCGGCGGGGTTTCCGTTCTGGGTGACGAAGTCATACGGGTGGGCGATTTCTGCCGCTTCGGCGACAAGGTGGGCACGGTCGAAGATATCAGCCTGCGCTCCACCCGGGTGCGGACCAACGAGCGCACTCAACTTTCCATCCCCAATGGTTCGCTGGCTACGATGAATCTGGAAAACTTCAGCCGGCGGGACAAGATTCTCCTCAACACCAAGATCGGGCTGCGCTACGAGACTTCTCCCGACCAGATGCGTTACGTCCTGGTGCAAGTTCGTCGCCTGCTGTACGAACATCCCAAAGTAGAAACTGAAGGTGCCCGCAACCGCTTCATCTCGTTCGACGAGAGCGCGCTCAGCATGGAAATCTTTTGCTACGTTCTGACCCAGGATTACAGCCAGTTCCTGACCATCAAGGAAGATATCCTGCTGCGCATCATGGACATCGTGGACGCCGCCGGCACCAGCTTTGCCTTCCCGTCGCAAACTGTCTATCTGGGACGCGACACAGGTTTGAATAAAGAAAAGGCAGAGTGGGCCGCAGGCGAAGTGCAGAAATGGCGGGAAGGCCAGCAGTTGCCTTTCCCCGACTTTCCGCCAGAGGAGATTTCGGAAATCAGTAACTCGCTGCCTTATCCCCAGCCCGGTTCCGCCGTCGGGCGGAAGGGCGAGACGCACTAGCTCGAAGCGTCGCCGAGCAAAGAGTCGTCCGGGCCGTGGAGCCACGGTTGTACCCAGGCACTTCGTAGCGCCGGCGTCCCGCCGGCTGTCCGGAGGGCATCCTGCCCTCCGCTCGTGGGGGGACGAGTCACTTCTTGCGCCGCTTCGGGGCTCGTTCGCAGTCCACTACTTACCCACGCCTTGCGCGGTGGGCTTTATTCTTGCGCCGCTTCGCGGCTTTTGATGGACCAGGTGTTCCACTTTTTGTTCGAGTCCAAAGGTTGCGACACAGCCTCATTGCTCGCGGGCGGGACGCCCCCGAGACAGCCGGCAGGATGCCGGCGCTACTTTTATTACTGTGCCGCTTTTACTTCGTAGGGCCTCCGACACCGATCCCGCCGTTCTCAGAACTGCTGGAACAATCGATGGTCTAGAGACCTTTGAACGGGCAAAGATGTGGGGCGGCGCCGAAAGGAAGAGGTTCTTTCTGCCGGCAGCCTGTACCTGCTACTGAGCATTCCCCAAGTCAAACAAAATGACGCGGATTCGGGACCGCGCGCGCGCATTCCGCCCGACGAGCCACTTCGACTTCCAGCTCCGCTCCCCGCGCGGCACTCAAAGGGCCGCCAGGGTGCCCGGAAATTACCACCGTAACTTGCTGGCCCTGACCGGCCTACCTACCATTAAACACTATGAGTTACCAAGCGCTCTTATTCTGTCCGGACGAAAAAACAGCCCGCGTGGTCAGCCAGGTGTTGAGTGAACTTGAGTTTGCTGTCGAGCCCTGCCACGAGCCTTTTGCCGCAGTAAAAAAATTGATGGTGCAGCACTTCGACGCGATCGTGGTGGATTGCGAAAACGAGCAGAACGCAGCCCTGCTCTTCAAGAGCGCGCGTAATTCTGGTTCGAACCAGGCTTCATTGGCGGTCGCGGTAGTGGAAGGACAGGCCGGCGTGGCCAAAGCGTTTCGTCTCGGCGCCAATCTGGTCCTGACCAAACCCATTCATGTGGAGCAGTCCAAAGGGACGCTGAGGGTTGCGCGCGGTCTGCTGCGCAAGGGGCAGGCGGCCAAGGCAGCCGGACTTCCAGGCCCGGCCGAGCCGCCGGCGGTAGCAAAACCATTTACGCCCGCGCCCTTTCCGCCACCACAGTCGATGACGCCACCGCCGTCGGTCAGTGCTTCGGCTTTTGAGCTGGAGGCAGAACCGGAGCCGCAGCCCGATCTCGTGGACGCCGCCTTGCTCGAGTACATGCCAGACTCCACGCTTTCGGGCGCCGAGAAATCGCTGGGAACTGCGAACGAGTCCGATTCCTCCAAGCAATATCCCTGGCAACCGCGTAAGCCCCTGGCTGAACCGATGGCGTCGGCCCTGCGCCGGGCCGCGGAAGCTGCCGGAAAATCCGAATTTGACGCCGCCGCTCCGGGTCAGGCGAGCATTCCGCAATCCGGAACGGGCGCAGCCGCCGCTCCAGCACGTGCCAAAGAAATTCCTGCAGCCGATTTTAAGAGTCTGGGTTTGCAACCGACCGCCAGCGTGATATCGGTACCCTCCACCGAAGAGATCAGGGAGATCAAGAGGATCGAGGATCCATCCGCAGGCGACGGGTGGAATTCGAACTCCGCCTCGCTGGCGGGCCAGGCGCCCAGCTTTAGTTCGCTGGATGAAAACCAGGCTTCCGACGCGGGTGGCAGCAAGAAGACTTTACTGGTGGTGGTGCTGTTACTCGGACTGGCGGCCGCCGGTTATTTCGGCTGGACCAAAATGCAGTCCGCACATCCCCAGCCGGAGGCGCAACCGTCCGCGGTTCCCGCAAGTGCGGGAACGGCCGCACTGCCCGCGCAACCTGCGTCGTCCGTTCCAGAATCACAGTCCCCTGCAAGCGAGGTTGTGACTCAACCCGACCGGGATTTGAGTACCACGGGCACCGTTCCCTCATCGTCCAAGCCTTCAGCCGCGGTAGTCGTGCAAGGTCCGGGAATCAAAACCTCGGTTCCGGCTAAAGCGGCGTCAGCGGAAGATGAAATTACAGTCGTCGATGGGCCGTCCACATCAACTAAGACAGAGCCGGCTCCGGCCTTGAGGGTCAAGAACGGACCCTCAACGCGGCCGAAGACTGAGCCCGAAGCTCAGGAAGCGGTGGCCGCTCCGGCCGCAACCAGCATTGCGACCGGAAACAGCGGCAGCGAATTGTCTGCTCTGGTGAATACCAATGCGATCAATGCCCGGAAAGCTCCCCAGGAAACGCTGAGAATTTCGCAGGGGGTTTCGCAGGGACTGATCATCAAGAGAGTCCAGCCGGTCTATCCCGAGCAAGCGCGGCAGATGCGCGTGGAAGGGAAGGTCGAGCTGCAGGCCAACATCTCCAAGTCGGGCAGCATCACCGGGGTAAAGCAGCTGAGTGGTGACCCGTTGTTAGGACGCGCCGCCACGGATGCGGTGCGGCAGTGGAAGTACAAGCCCTACTTCCTGAATGGCGAGCCCATCGAGATTCAGACCCAGATCACGGTGATCTTCAAACTCCCGTAAAGCGACTCCCAATCGAAAAAATCAGACGGCGCAAGCAGTGCACTGCTTGCGCCGTTTATTTGCGGGAGATCCCGCAACGCGAGACGGTAGTGTCTTAGTCTCAAATCTATTTGCCGACTTTGTTGTGCATGTCCCAGGCAATGAAAAGCGCGGCAGAAAGAGCAACCAGTGCAAGGAGAAACCGTCCCCAGGATGTCTTCACCGGAAAACGCTCAAGCCTGAAGGTACCCCTAGGAGTGTTCCACAGAGTGTCATGGCACCAAAGAGTGCCCACACACCAATCCAAGCGGCCAAGAAGTCGTTCCAACCAAAGCTTCTCATGCTTTTGTCAGTTTGCCAGAAGGGCGCTCAGATTGAAACTGAGACACCACCCGCGTGACCCACCTTCCCGAGTTCCCTCGCTCTCCGAGTTATAATCAAGAGATACCCACTCGTCGAAATTCGCTTCTGTGACGGGGCGGAACCGATTTTATGGACTTCAAGCTAGTCAGCGACTACACACCGCGCGGCGACCAGGCCACTGCCCTTGAGGCACTTGTGAAGGGTGTGTTCGACCGCGAGCAGCACCAGGTCCTGCTGGGGGTGACCGGGTCGGGCAAGACGTACACCATGGCCAAGGTGATCGAGCAGGCCAACCGGCCCTCGATTGTGATGGCGCACAACAAGACCCTGGCGGCGCAGCTCTATCACGAATTCAAGAGCTTCTTTCCCCATAACGCGGTGGAATATTTCGTTTCTTATTACGACTACTACCAGCCCGAAGCTTACGTTCCCGCCGCCGATCTTTACATTGAGAAGGAAGCCACCATCAATGACGAACTGGACAAGCTGCGGCTCTCCGCTACCCGCTCGCTGTTTGAGCGCCGCGACTGCCTGATCGTGGCTTCGGTGAGTTGCATTTATGGGCTGGGCTCGCCCGAAGCCTACTACGGCATGCTGCTCTTTCTGGAAAAGGGCCAGAAGATCAAGCGCGAGGACATCACCCGCAAGCTGGTCGAAATTCTCTACGAGCGCACCGACGGAGATTTCCGGCGCGGCACCTTCCGGGTGCGCGGCGACGTCATCGAAATCTTCCCCACGTATGACGACATGGCCTATCGCATCGAATTGTGGGGAGACGAAGTCGAATCACTCTCGCAGATCGATCCGCTGTTCGGCACGGTGAAGCAGAAATATGCGCGCCTGCCCATCTATCCCAAGACGCATTACGTGATGAAACCGGAGACCCGGTCGAAGGCGGTGCAGTCGATCCGGGAGGAGCTGGCGTGGTGGGAGGCGGAGCAGGAGAAGCAGGGCCACTTAGTGGAAGCGCAGCGGGTGCACCAGCGCACCATGTATGACCTGGAGATGATCAAGGCCATGGGTTACTGCCATGGCATCGAGAACTACTCCCGCCATTTCACCGGACGCCTGCCCGGCGAGCCGCCGCCGACTCTGCTGGATTATTTTCCGCGCGACTACCTGATGTTCATCGACGAGTCGCACCAGACGGTGCCGCAGCTGCACGGCATGTATCACGGCGACCGCTCCCGCAAGGAAACGCTGGTGGAATATGGCTTCCGCCTGCCGTCGGCTCTCGACAACCGTCCCTTGACTTTCGAGGAGTTCGAACATCGCATGAACCAGATCATCTACGTTTCCGCCACGCCCGGCCCCTACGAACTGACCAAATCAGCGGGCGTGGTGGTGGAGCAGATTATTCGTCCCACCGGGCTGGTCGATCCGCCGGTTGAAATTCGGCCGGTCAAAGGGCAGATCGACGATCTTCTGCATGAGATTCGCGAACGCGTGTCGCGGGGCGAACGCGTGCTGGTGACGACGCTCACCAAGCGCATGTCCGAAGACCTGGCCGAGTATTACAGCGAAGTGGGCGTGAAGTGCCGCTACATGCACTCCGAAATCGAAACTCTTGAGCGGGTGAAAATCCTGCGCGATCTGCGCAAAGGCGAGTTTGACGTGCTGATCGGTATTAATTTGTTGCGTGAAGGGCTCGATCTGCCTGAGGTATCACTGGTCGCGATTCTGGATGCCGATAAAGAAGGGTTCCTGCGCTCAGCGGGGTCGCTGATCCAGACCATCGGCCGCTGCGCCCGCAACCTGAATGGCCGGGCCATCCTCTACGCTGACCGGCAGACCGATTCGATGAAGAAAGCTCTCAGCGAAACCGACCGCCGACGCGCCATCCAGGTGGCCTACAACGAGGCCAATGGAATCACGCCCGAGTCGATCATTCGTCCCCTTGAAATGTCCCTGGCCCGAATCATCGAGGCTGACTATACCGATCTGACCGACGTCGAAGTAGAAGGCGTGCCTGACTTCAAGTCCCAGGAAGAACTGGACGCCTACATCAAGAAGCTGGAAAGTGATATGCGCGAGGCCGCCAAGCGCTTTGAATTCGAGAAAGCAGCCAAGCTCAGGGACACAATAAAGGAGTTGAGGACGAAGGAATTTTTGTTCGTGTAAAGCCGAGCACCAGTGTGGCGCGGGCGCCCTCGCCCGCGGCTTTTGACATTTGTCTCTCCCCCAATCTGACCTGGATGATGTGATCTGGAGCGCGAAATAACGCTGAGTGACCCCGGCTGAATGCCATCATCTTTTCAAGTAATCTGTCAGAGACAAAATAGCGACCTCCCGCCACGGGTGAAGTGCCAGCAGATCAGCGTCGCCGGTCACGATCAAGTCGGCCTTGCCATTCAGCGCAACTTCGAGAAATTTGTCGTCTTTGGGATCGCGGCACTCGCGGACTGGATAGGTAATGGGCACAAACTCAGCCACCCGTCCCAGCAGTCGTAGAAATTGCTGGCGGTCTTCGAGGCTGATGTAGCGGTCGAATTTGGGGCGCGCCAATACGTCGGCCAGTTCGTTCATCGTAGCCTCGGAAACCAGCAGGATGCTGCCGTCCACAGCCTTGCGGACCGCCTGTCCGGGAACCGAAGAGGGCAACAGAAGGCGGCTGACCAGCGCATTGGTATCGACGACGATGCGCTGGCGCGGACGCATCAATCTTGCAGCAGGTCGTTAAGGGCGGCCTGGTTCAGGCCGCGCGCCCGGGCCTGGTCGGCGACGCGATCGCAGAAACGCTGAAGCTCGGCCGCATTCAAATCGCGGATCCTCGCATATTCCTCAGCCGACATAATGACGGCGACATCGCGGTTTTGGCGGCGAATTACGACCGGCTCGCGCTGGGCCGCGTCCAGCAGTGCGGCAAGACGTTGCTTAGCCTCGGTCGCGGATACGCTTCGCATTTGTCTATAATAGACGAAATAGACATTATTAATCAACCCACATTACACGATATCAGTGGTACACTGTTTCAGTGTCAGACAAAAGCCGCTTACGCAATGTAACCGTGACTCTGGAAGAGGACGTCGCGCAGTGGGCACGGATTGAGGCGGCACGCCGCGACACCAGCGTTTCGCGGTTATTGGGAGAGCTGTTGAAAGAGCGCATGTCAACCCATCGCGGCCCGGCGGCCGATGCCGCGGAGCGACTTGCGAATTTCGGAAAGCGGCACAAACTGTCCCTGCATGGACTCAAAATCAAAGACCTGATCAACGAAGGACGCCGGTGAGCCGGTTCGTCCTCGACGCCTCGGTCGTCCTGAGCTGGTGCTTCCCCGATGAAAATTCCGCGCTCGCCCGGCATCTCGCCGATCGATTCAAACAGGGCGACATCGCGCTGGCAGCCTCATTCTGGCCGCATGAAGTGCTGAACGCCTTACTCGCCGGTGAAAAGCGCAAACGCATCTCCGGGGAAATGATTCAGAGCTTCCTCGATGACCTGGCGTTGCTTCCAGTAACGCTCGAACCATGCCCTGCCGGAATTGTGTTTGCCAGGGTCCAGTCCTTGAGCCGTCGGCATGAACTGACCCCCTACGACGCGGCTTACCTCGATATTGCCGTTGAAAATGAATTGGATCTCGCCACCTTGGATGAGGCCCTGGTTCGTGCATGCCAGAATGAGGGCGTCGGGCTGGTACAGCCGTGATAAATCGATGCTTCGACAGGTTGTCCGGGAGAGATGATGCTCCCAGCAGAATGCGTTGGGCTATCGCCCCGATTTCGCCGCCAGAGCAATCGCCTTCTGATAAACGGTGTAACCGTCCCTGACCTGAGGTTGAAATCTCGCTTCTGAGGCCGGCAGCTTTTCATTCTCTCCCAGGAACAAATACCCGCCCGGCTCCAGATACAGATGCAGGCGCTGCACCAGCGTCGTCCGCTGTGCGGTAGAGAAGCGAGGCAGCACGTCCATGCAGAAAATACAGTCAAACTGTCCCAGGAAGGATGGCTGGGCCAGGTTCATGGGTGCGAACCTGACCAGATTGCGCAAGCGCGGCTTGACCAGCAGATGATCGCCTACTCTTGCAAAGTACGGTTGCACCAGGTGAGAGGGAATGTCCTTCAAGGCAGCCTGCGGATAAAGTCCACGCTCGGCGGTTTCGAGCGCCTGTCGGCGAATGTCGCTGGCGACAATATTCACGCTCCAGCCACCACCATTGCAGTTCACCACTTCGCACACCGACATGCCGATGCTGTAGGGTTCCTCCCCGGTGGAGCAACCAGCACTCAGGATGCGAAGGCTGCGGGGATGTTCCGGCTTGCGCATTTCCAGTTGCGGCAGAACCACACCAGCCAGCGCTCTCAGAGCTGCCGGGTGTCGAAAGAAACGGGTCTCGCCATCCAGC
Source organism: Terriglobia bacterium (assembly GCA_963790645.1). GTDB lineage: Bacteria > Acidobacteriota > Terriglobia > Terriglobales > Acidobacteriaceae > JAIQFF01. Next base: position 22,116 of record CAWBPS010000013.1, read on the forward strand.
AGGTGCTCGGCGAGAAGTTCGCATTCCGCGCCGGAAGATCGCAGCCGCTCCAGTAGCAGTCCGGCCGAGGCGATGGGTTGGGAGCGCAGCACTTCAGACAATGCCTGGGTGAGCTTTTCGGTCGTGGTATCGAGCAGCACGCCGAGGTGGCGCTCCAGGACCAGGCGCAGTTCGGAGAGTTCCCGCTCGCCAACGTCCACGTTTGCCTGAAGCTGGTGCATCACAAGACTCCGCCGTTCAAACCGGAGACATCGAATTGCGTGCCGGGGCGGGCACGATGTGGGGGAGGTCTATTTCTCTTACAGCTCAGGAACCCGCGGCGGCCGTCCGGACCCTTGTCCTAGCCTCGTTTTCGGCCTGCTGCTCCACGGCGTTCAGCTCATTCTCGATGGAAGAAAAGCGGTGCAGAATTTCGTGCATGCGCACGCCCATGTTCCGGATGGTTTCAATCTGTGAACGCGATGCCGCGGAGAGCGAGTGCGGTTCCAGCAACAGCAGCTCGGAGTTGCCCATCACCGAGGTGAGGGCGTTGTTCAGAGTATGCCGCACATCCAGCATGTAGCGGCCCAGCGCAGCCTGGCGCTGCAGGGCCTTGCCCGCCTCCTCGGCGCGCTGTGCCCGGGCCCGGGTCTCTGAGTGCTGGAGGATTTCCGTGGAGAGAAGGACCAGCGCATCCAGCCAGCCTTCCTGCTGCCGCAAGACAGTGACACTGGGCGGCAAATGGCCGCTCTCCGCCGCGGACTGTTGCCGGACAAACAGGACCGGGTTACCGGCGGGCCCAAGCGAATTGAAGACCGCGGAAAGAACTTCGGGGCGCACCGCGCCCACAATCGCCATATCGAAACCGTCGCCGGCGAGGTCGCGGCAGATGTCGCCGCTCATCAGGGTGAATGCCGGTGCGTTCCGTTCACCTTGCCAACGGTCCAGCACGACGCGCGAAAAATCAGCGTCATCTGAAATTATGAGTACCGTTGCCTGGTCCACGTTTCTGCTCTCCGTTCCCTGATGAAGTGATGCCCGTGCGAAGCCATGCCCTGCGCCCGGAAAATCGATTCCTAACTCTTGTCGTCGCTCCCCGGTTCAGCTTGAGCAGCAGAAGAATCCTGGTCCCACTCCGGAGCGGCGGTCACATCGAACTCTGGAACTTCTGAACTGGAAGGAGCAAACTGGGCCGCTGCGACCGCTGCCTTGGCGCGACCGGATGCTGGTTGCGAGGGCAGCTTCACCGCCTTCTTCGTGGTGCGGGACAGGGCTGCATCCACCACATTGCGCAGATCGACCAGCATGCGCAACGGGCTGCCGGATGAGTACTCGGCATGGAACATCACCTTCCAGGACTGGCAGATCATGCGCAGCCGGGCCACGGGTTCGTCGGCCGAGAATTGAGCCGAGCGGCAATCCAGAGTTTCAACCCCGCGCGCTTCCAGTTCCCGCAGTCCATCCAGAATGGTGTTCAGGTCCTGGTGCATCAGACGGAAGAAGACCCGCCGCATCAGAAAGCTGAAGCGGGTAAAGGTAACCATGGCGATGGGTTCGAAGTAGTCTTCTCCGGCAGAAATCTTGAGCTTTCTGCCTTTTTCCAGAATGCCGCTGGTGAGCAGTTCGTTCAGGCTGTGGCATCCGTTGGCCGACTGAATGAAATCTTCAATGGGATCGAGCCATGAAGGCTGGTTCAGGTCAATCTCTCCCAGGACAGGCTCCAGGGTCTGGGCCACATAGCCCAGGTCCACGTCGGCGTCTTCCAGACGGGAAGGAGCGCAGTGGGAAAAGAACTGGACCAGCAGGAAATCGATCTTGTCGCGGTCCGAGTCCACCCGGGTTGTCCGGCTGAGATGGTGCTCCAGCAGGGTTTGCAGACCTGCTTCGCTGGTCAGACTCGTGGTTTGAAGGAATTGTCGCAACTGATGGACCTGGATCTTCTGGTCCATTTCGAGAAACCACTGGCGGGCTTGTTCCACGGACTCCTGCGGCGGATTGTCCATGCCGGATTCGAGATCGGGGCAAGGGGGCAGTTCGATCACAAACTCCCGTCCCAGTGCGCTATACAGAGGATGGAGCAGGCGCGCTTCCCGCCACTCCGCAGCCAGGTCCTTCTTCTTCGGTTTCAGAGTCATGGTTTCACGATCCAGTTGGAAACTTCCTGGGTAAAGCGGGCAACCACTGCGGTGCGTCCACTGGTATATTGCAGGGCCACCACGGAGACTTCGGCATCCAGTGTGCCATCGGAATTTTGCACCTTGAGCCGGTCGGCGAACTCAAGCGGTAGAGTGGAAGAGAACAACACCTCGCGGGCGGTACCGAATTCAATGACCGTGCTTTCGGTACAGTCTTTTCCGTCCCCGGCCACCCGAGTCAGGCGCACCGGAATACGTACCGGACTAGCCTCGGGAAAGAACTTCGCCAGCTTGGCGGTGCAGCTCTCCTGCCGGACACGTGCTCGGCCCGCGGCCTGTGTGGACACTGCGAATACCTCGGTTTTCCAGGGTTGACGCGGCCTGGGTCCCCAGGCCTGCCGGTTAGCATGGCAAAGGCACCCGGACCGCATCGGCCAGTGAGAGTGCACTCTCGCAACCAAAGTCGTTGCCCTGGCAGATATGAGCTAAGTTGTTGATTACTATTGAGGTAGTGTCTGATCGATGGGCGAGGCAATGAAGCTAAGTTGATGCTCTTTGTCTCAGAATGAAACACCGTCTCAAGGTTTTAGTAGCGCCGGCGTCTCGCCAGCTGTCTGGCGGGCGTCCTGCCCACCCATCGGGCCGGCCGGAGGCCGGCGCTACCAAAAGCTACTGCAGGGCCTGGACGGGGGCTGATACTTCGCGGGCCCCGATGTTGTAGCGCTTAAGCTTGCGGTAGAGAGTGGCCCGGCTGATGCCGAGCATTTTTCCCGCGAGCGTCTTGTCGCCTTTCACCTGTTCGAAGACGCGCTCAATGGTGGCGCGTTCGATGTCCTCGAGATCCGTGGTCGTCAGCCGGGACGACACAGAGTCGCTGCCCTGGTCTCCCGGAACCGCGGAGCTGATGGATGGCGGCAGATCGTTGAAGTCGATGGTCCGGCGGTCGCCCAGGGCGACGGCGCGCTCGATGCAATTCTCCAGCTCGCGCACATTACCCGGCCAGTCATATTGCAGGAGTGACTTCATGGCCGCGGTGGTGATCTGAATCGATCCGCCGCGAGCGTAGCGCTCCAGAAACCAATGCGCCAGCATGGGAATGTCGGAGCGGCGTTCGCGCAGCGAGGGCAGGTGCACGGTGACCACATTGAGGCGGAAGTAGAGGTCCTTGCGGAAGGTGCCGTTGCGATATTCCGTTTCGAGATCGCGATTGGTGGCGGCGATCACGCGCACATCGACTTTGATTTTCTGGTTGCTGCCAACCGGCCGGACTTCTTTTTCCTGCAGAACCCGCAGCAGCTTGGCCTGCATTTCCTGCGGCAGTTCTCCGATCTCGTCGAGAAAGATGGTGCCGCCGTTGGCCGACTGAAATAGCCCTGTCCGCGCTCTGACCGCGCCGGTAAATGCGCCCTTCTCGTAGCCGAACAGTTCGCTTTCGATCAAGGTGGGAACCAGCGATCCGCAATCCACGGCGACGAAAGGACGCTTGGCGAAAGAGCCGCGGAAGTGGATGGCCCGCGCCACCAGCTCTTTGCCGGTACCGCTTTCTCCCGTGATCAGCACCGGCGTGTGCGTGTCCTTCAAGCGCGAGATCATGCGCAGCACGTCCTGGATTTTCGCGGATGCACCCACGATGCCGTGCAACTCGGTTTCGGTGTCCACGCGCTCGCGCAGAAATTCGTTCTCCTCCACCAGGCGGACTTTTTCGGCCATGCGGCGAAGGAACAGACGCAGTTCTTCCAGAGGAGAGAACGGTTTGCTGATGTAGTCATAGGCGCCGAGCTTCATGGCCTGCACCGCGGTTTCGACCGACCCGTGCCCGGTCATGACCGCAACCTCGGTGCGGGGCAGCATCTTCTTCACCTTTTCCAGAAATGTGAGGCCGGACATGTTGGGCATTACCATGTCAGTAAGGATGATGTGGGCAGGCTGCTCCTCGAGCAGGGCCAGGGCCGATTCGCCGCCGTCGGCTTCCATGCAGGTAAACCCGAGGGCTTCACCCACGGTCATGCAAAGCTGGCGGATGCTCTGCTCGTCATCAACAATCAGGAGACGGATTCGCAAGTCTTCATTCACAGTGCCTTCCCCATAGTTTTTTCGACTACTGAAATGAACTGCTGCACCCGGAACGGTTTTTCGACGCAGGGAGCGCCGGTGTCGCGCAGCGTGGCCACGGTTTCTTCATTGGCAATATCGCCGGTAATGAAGACGATCCGGGGCGCCAGTTCAGGACGATTTTGCGCGACCCAGGCGTAGACATCGGCGCCGTTCACCCCTCCCGGCGTGCGCATGTCGGAGACGACGCCCATAAACTCTCCTGACTCCAGCAGCCGTAGTCCATTGGCGCCGGATTCGCTGCACACCACGGAGTAGCCGTTGCGCTCGAGCGTAGCTCGAACGAAATCCATGACGGCAGGCTCATCCTCGATGAGCAATACCGGTAGAGTTGCGGGTTTGGTAACAGGTTGTGTGGTCATCGTTGTTTGACTCCGGCAGCGGCCCCGAGGGAGGCCGTCTCTGGGGTTGCGGGCAGGCGTACCACGAAGGTCGCGCCCGGTCCGCCGCTGTTGTTCTGGCAAAGAATCTCGCCGCCGTGCTCGTGCACGATGCCGTAGCAGATGCTCAAGCCCAGTCCGGTCCCCTTGCCCACTTCCTTGGTGGTGAAGAAGGGATCGAAAATGCGGTCCGGGTGCGAGATTCCAGGCCCGTTGTCGCGAAAGGAAATTTCAACCGAATTGCCCGCGCGCCGGGTGGCAATCTCAATGCGCGCCGCACGACCGGTTTCGCCAACGGCGTCGTAAGCATTGTTCAGGATATTCAGGAACACCTGCTGCAATTGGTGTGAATCCCCGACTACGCTGGGCAGTTCCTGGTCCAGGTGCTCGACGACTTCCACGCCGTGGCTTTGGAAGTCATAGGAGCGCAGTTGTACCGTCCGCCGCAGAATGGGATTAAGTTGCAGTGCCTTTCTCTGTGGCGGCATCTGGCGGGCAAAGCTGAGCAGGTTCTGGACAATCTGTTTGGTGCGCTGCGCCTCCTGCAGGATTACTCGCATGTCCTTGCGGGCGCTTTCCGGCAGTTCAGGATTTTCCATCAGCAGGTCGGCGAAGCCGAGGATGGCCGTAAGCGGATTGTTGACCTCGTGAGCCACGCCGGAAACCAATTGGCCCACTGCCGCCATTTTTTCCGCGTGCATCAGTTTCGATTGCAGGCTGGCGGCATCAGTCACATCGGTCATCACCACCACCAGGCTGATGACGTGCGATTGTTCGTCGCGCATGGGGCTGAGGTTGACGGAGAAGTGTCCGATTCTGCCGTCTCCGCGCAGGATTTGCAGCTCAAGGTTGTCCACCTGGCGGCCGGCCAGCGTGGCGCTCAGGGCCTCGGTGAGAATGGTGCGCCGGGCCGGCGCCACCAGGTTTTCGAGGGGCAGGCCGAGCAACTGCTTCTGCTCGTAGCCCATGTCCTGCCAGCGCCGGTTGGCATAGCTGATCAGTCCGGCTGTGTCCGCCACCAGGATCAGGCTCTGCGTGTTGTTGAGGATTTTTCCCGAGAAATCGCGCTCGCGCTGCAACTCCGCCTGAAAAGTTTTCAGCCCGCTGATATCAAGCATCAGGCCGCGGAACTGCGTGACGCGCCCCTGATTGTCCCGCACCGCAAAGGCGTTGATGAGAACGTACACCGCGGACCCATCGCGGCGGCGCAAGGTCTCTTCGTGGTTCCGCACCACGCCGTGCTCCTGCATCTCCCGGGCAAGTTCCTCGTGGCGCTCGGTCGAAAAATAAATCTGGGTGCGAACGTCGGCTTGCAGCAGCTCTTCCCGGCTGCCGTAGCCGAGCATGCGAACCAGCGCGTCGTTGACTTCGATAAAGCGGCCGTCCGGGGTGGAGAAGAACAGCCCCTCCTGGATATTGTCGAACAGTTCACGGTAGCGCTGCTCCACTTCCAGGCGGTCGCTGATGTCCTTCAGCACGTGAATGGTTTGCATGCCCTCGCTGCTGGCGCCATGGACCCGCGAGGTAGAGACCAGGTAAGTGCGCTCCAGCACGGCATGGACATACTCGTCATCTCCCTCGCTGGTGCTGCGGCAGAAGGGGCAGGAGCGTCGCGGCGGGGCCTCGCCCGAGGCCAGCAGGGCAGACATATTGACCCCGATGAGCGCCTGCGGCTGCACTCCGATAAAGTCAGCGAGGGAACGATTCACCCGCAGGACGTTGCCGGCTTCGTCATGGGCCACGATGAAATCGCTGATGGCATCGAAAATTTCAACCCAGTGCCGGTTGGCCTGGTCCATGCGGGTAAAAAGGCGGGCATTCTCGAGCGCGACGGCGGCGTGCCCGGCAATGGCCTGCAGAACCTGGGTGTCATCTTCCGAGGGTTGTTCGCGATCTCCCAGGCACAGGACGCCCACCAGCTCTCCGGAAGCGCCCATCAGTCTGACCAGGGTACCCTGGCTTCCACCCAGCTCCGAGGCCAGCGCTGCGCCAACTAATTCCGTTGCAGTCGAGGAGACGATGGCGCCTTCGTTTTGTGCCAGCGCCTGTTCGATAGCGTGGCTGAACCGCCGCAGCAACGAACGGTCCTGAACCTCAAGGCCATCGGTCCCGCGTATGACCAGGGTTTCCATGCCGGTTTCTTGTTTGACCACAAGCGCCGCACAATGTGCGCCCAGGATGTCCGCTGCGCGGCCTACAAAGCTGCGGGCAAAGTCGGGAAGTCGCAGGTGGCCATTGAGTTCGAGGGCCAGCGCCATCAGCGATTCCGCCCGGCGGCGGTGCTGTTCGGATTGATGGAGATTGCGGGTCACCTCCAGCGCGACCGCCACCTGCGCCGCCAGGGCACGGGCGCGACGGATTTCCTCCTGCGAAATGCCGGCGCGGTCGAGCCGGTCCAGAACTCCGAACATGCCCAGCACTTCGCCTTCGGTATCGAGCAGAGGGACGGTCAATAGCTGCCGCACGTCGAACTGGCCCAGCATCTCCAGGTTGGCCCCGGGAACTTTGGCGGGTTCATCCGACCAGAAGACTTCTTTGCGGAGAAGAGTTTGGCTGGCGGGCCCGGCGGGAAACATGAAATCCACTTGCCGGGGATGACCGTTTTCTGCCGCCCAGCGTACGTGGAAGGCCCCGTTTTCCAGCAATCCAATGAAGCCGCGTCCGAAGCCCAGGAAGTCCGCGGCCCGCAACGCAAACTGCTGCAGAAATTCATCCAGCTGACCGATGGAGCCCAGTTCGGCTGAAATATCCAGCAATTGATGAAGTTCGTGGGCCTGGGCCCGGGCCGTGGTGTAAAGCTCGGCATTGGCCATGGCCACCGCGGCAAAACCGGTGACCACTGAGATCAGCGATTTTTCCTCGATGCTGAAAACGCCATCCTGGCGCGGATAAACCAGGACCGCGCCCTGGCTGACCGAGGTGCGGAAGGGTGCGGCAATCAACATTCCGGGCGGGACCAGTTCGCCGAGAGCGTGCGTGGCAGGATCAATGGCCACGCTGATGGGTTCGCCCGCGGCCACCGCCCGGCTGGCCAGGTCGGCGGCAAACTGCAGTCCCCGGCGATCATGCCGCGCCCGCACCGAGGCCGCCAGTTGCGGAGACTCGGCAGCGACCGCCCGCAGACTGAACGCGGTGCCTTCGCGCAGCAGCATGCAGACCAGGCGGGTGCGCAGCAGAACTCGAAGCCGGTCCGCGACCGCCTCGGCCACCGCCGCCGACTCCGGGGCGGAACGGAGAGCTTGTGCGACTTCGGCCAGAATCTTGGTTCGCCGGTGTTCCTCGCGTGAAACCTGGGTGAGGCGATTGGCTTCGAGCAGGCTGCCCAGTTGTCCGGCAAGAATGGTGGCCTTGGCCGCCAGATCCGGAGTGAAGAAGTCGGGGTCCGAACAATGCAGGAATACCGCCGCTCCGATCGATTCGTTACTCACCACCAGGGGCGCCGCCATGATGGACCGCGCGCCGAACTCGGCAGCCATGACATAGCGGGCAGGATCCAATTGATTTTCGTAAACCGTCTTGCGCTGGCGGATGGCTTCGACCGCGATGGCAACCGAGCTCTGGCTGGCCTTGACCCTGGTTCCCCGGAAGCGGTCGGCCAACCGTCCATCGGCTTCCGCCCCCTGCAACTCGTCGGCTGAAATCCGTTGCCAGTAGTAGGCGCCGTCCACCCCGAAGAGTTGGCGCGTGGCCTGACAGAACAGCCGGATCAGCGCTTCCGCCGGCGTGCCTTGAGCGGCGGCGTCGGAGAATCTGAGGAGGAGGCGTTGGAAGGCGTCGTCCGAACCCGGACTACCGCGCTGCACAGCGGTCGCATCTTCAGCCGACAAGGTCAAAGGTTCACCGTCCCGCCAGGGTTAAATCCACAAGTAGTTGATATACAGCAGATTAGAATGACATTCTCAATTTGAGTCAAGCGAATAAGCAGATCGGGTGCCGAGATGGTGAAATCAGGTCTGGACCCTCCAAGCGTGTATCAGACTGAGATGGCGGCGGGTTGATGAGACGATTTTAAGCTTGGAGCCGGCCTGTAATCGCATCCCCTGCGATAGCAGCTAAACATATTATCTAGAAGGCTTTAGAAGAAGATTGGGGATCCTTCCGCAAGCCTTGTTTGGGCTGGCATCGGCATTGCACTTGAACGCATTCGGGAATTCTTCCCTTAGCAGGAGAGACCTGTGCGCGCGAGGACAATGGTGCGGTCATTACTCAGTGTGGTCCTGGGATTCTGGGTGATCACGGCCGGAACGCGGATGCTTTATGTGCCCGCCATGGCCCAGGAGAGTGTCAACACGGAGGAACTGTCGCGTAAGCCCAAGACGAAAGTTGCGCCGGTTTATCCCGACGTGGCGCGACGGATGGGCGTCTCTGGCATCGTGAAATTGTCGGTGGTCGTGGCACCCAACGGTACGGTGAAGAGTTCGAAGGTGATCGGGGGGCACCCGGTCCTGGTCAATGCCGCCATGGACGCCATGAAGCAATGGAAATTTGAATCGGCCCCGACCGAGAGCAGCGGAACTGTGGAATTCAAGTTTCAGCCTCAAAACTAGGCCGAAACCGGAGCGGTGCGGTCCGCGTTCAGAAATGCGGCAGCAGCAAGCGGAGGAATAGCATGACGATCGGCAAGAAACTTTATTTGAGCTTCGGCGCAGTGCTGGTCATGGTCGTGGTGCTGTTTGCCGTAAACCTGGCCGCGGTGTACCGCGAGCACAGCGCCAAGGCGGCTGCGTCGCAGGCCCTGCAACTGGCCGACGCCACCGACAGGATCCGGTTCCAGATGATGCAGGACCGCCTCTATCTCACCAACTACCTGCTGAGCGGAGACAGCCGCGAGTCCGATCACGTCAATGATGGCGTCCGCGCCCTGGCCGACCGCCTGCAGAGCACAATGGCCATCGCCAGCTCCGAGCAACAGCGAAGTGCGTTGGCGAAGGTGCTGCAGACCGAGCAGAACTGGGCCCGGGACTTCGCCGAGCCCCTCATGCAGAAGCGCAAAGAGGTGGACCAGGGAAACTCCACCGTGGCCGAGCTGCAGATTTTTTATCTGCAGAAAGATGCCAGCTCATGGGTGAAGAACTCCACTGAATATCTTGACCTGGCGGACCAGGAAAGCAAGCGCGTGCTGGAGGAGCGGCGCAAGAGTGACGAGGCGGCGAGCAACTGGACCATCGGTATCGCGCTCCTGGGCACGCTGGCGGCGCTCGGCCTGGGCAGCCTGATTGCCTTCCGCACCGCCAAATCCATCACCGAACCGTTGAACGACCTCATGAAGGTCACCAAGCAGATCGGCACGGCCGGGGACCTGGACCACGAAATCGATATCAAGCGCGAGGACGAAATCGGTGAACTGGGCCGCACCTTCAACGGCATGGTGGGCTACCTGCGGGAGATGGCATCGGTCTCCGAAGCCATCGCCGGGGGAAACCTTTCGGTTGAGGTCACTCCCCGCTCCAAGGATGACACCCTGGGCAACGCATTTGTACGCATGGTGGATGGCCTGAGAAATCTGGTGCGCAACGTGCGCGACGCCGCTTCGCAGGTGGCCAGCGCTTCCAGCCAGGTGGCGGGCGCCTCCGACGATTCGGCCAAGGTCAGCCTGCAAACCGCCTCCGCCATCGACGAAGTCACCAGCACCATGCACGAGATGAGCGTCAACGTGCAGAACATGGTGAAGAACACTCAGACCCAGGCTTCGAGCGTGAGCGAAACTTCAGCTTCCATCGATCAGATGGTGGCTTCCATTCAGCGCGTCGCCGACACCGCCAAGGTGCTGCTCGATATTTCGAACCGCTCGCGTGAGGAAGTGCACAGCGGCATCAACACTATGGAGAAGGCCACCGACGGACTGAACAAGATCAACATCACCATCCGTTCGTCAGGCGAAATTATCGACGTGCTGGGGCAGCGGGCCGACGACATCGGCAAAATTATCGAGGTCATCGATGACCTGGCGGAACAGACCAACCTGCTGGCCCTGAATGCGGCCATCGAGGCGGCGCGGGCCGGTGAGCATGGCCTGGGATTCGCAGTGGTCGCCGATGAAGTCCGCAAGCTGGCGGAAAAGTCCGCCCAGTCCACGAAAGAAATTTCCGAGCTGATTCAGAGCATTCAGAAGGAAGCGCGCAAGGCGGTTGAGAACATGGACCGCAGCACCGGCATCGTGAACGACGGGCTCGGGCTGGGACAGGAACTCAACGCCGCGCTGCGGAAAATCTCCAACGTGGTGACCGAGGTTTACAAGTTCGCGCAGGAAATCGGCGCGGCCACCAACGAGCAGTCGCACGGATCTTCGCAGATCGCGCGCGCCACCACGCGCCTGAACGAAATCACGCACGAGATCAACTCCGCGGTCGAGGAGCAGGCTTCCGGCGCCCAGGCAGTGGTCAAGGCCATGGAACGCATGCGCGAACTGGTGCAGCAGACCACTTCCGGTTCGACGGAGCTGGCGGCCTCGGCTGAGCAGATGTCAAAGATGTCCCGCGAATTGCTGGACGCCATGCACCGTTTCGCGCTGGAGCAGGCGGAACGGGGTCCGGCGCGTTACGACGAGCACACCGCCGGTAACGTCCGGCGAGCCGCTGCCGGCGCCCGGGCCTGATCTGCAGAGTGCATCATGAACCCTGAACTGCACATCGTCGGATTCCAGGTGGGGCGCGAGACCTACGGCGTCCCCATCACCTCGCTGCACGAGATTGTGCGCGTGCCCGACATTACGGCCGTGCCGGATGCTCCCGACTACATGGAAGGGGTGATTAATCTTCGCGGCAAGATTGTTTCGGTCATCGATCTGCGCAAGCGCTTCGGTGAGCCCAAGACGGCGCTAAACCGCCGCAACCGCATTCTGGTGGTGGAACACGGCGGACAGGCTTTCGGGACTGATTGTCGATTCGGCTTCGGAAGTCCTGAAGATTCCGGCGAATGAGATTGAGCCTTCGCCGGCAACCTTGCAGGACGGCGGATTGAACTGCGTGACCGGACTGGGCAAGTATCGCGGCCGCCTGATCGTTCTGCTGGATATGGCCAAGCTGCTGGACAGCGGCCTGGGCCGGAAAGAACAAGCGGAGCGGGCAAACGGCGAGGCGCGCGGCGCAGCCGCGGCCAAGTCATAGCGGTCCCCGGTACAAAAGGGAACAGGGACGAACCGGAACTCATGGGCACATCCAGCATACCTGCGCAGTTTACCGAGGCTGAGCTGAAGCTTCTGCAGGTGCTCGTGTACCAGGAGTGCGGGATGCACTTCGACGAGCGGCGCACCCACTTCCTTCAGGACCGCCTGCAGCGCCGTTTGAAGGAATGCCACCTCGATTCCTTCTACAGCTACTATCGCCTGCTGATCAGCAAGGAAGGCAAGGCCGAACTGGCCCGGCTGCTGGAAAACCTGACCGTGAACGAAACCAGCTTCTTCCGCAACAAGGCCCAATTGGATTTGTTCCACAAGCACATCCTCGACGACCTGATTCGCCGCAAGCAGGCACAGCGCGACTACTCGCTGCGCATCTGGAGCGCGGGTTGCTCCACCGGCCAGGAGCCCTACACCCTGGCCATGCTGATTGCCGACAGTCTGGCGTATTACTATCTGCGCAATCCGCAGTCAATCGCCATGGCTTCGCCCAAACCGCTGGTCCCTCCACCCTGGAGGGTCGAGATCATTGCCAGCGACATCAGCTACTCGGTGTTGCGCACGGCCCAGGAAGGTACGTACTCCGAGGGTCAGATGGCGAGCGTGGACTACAGCTACCGCTTGCGCTACTTCGACAAAACCGGCGACCGCTATGCCATCAAGAAGGCGCTGAAAGAGATCGTCCATTTCGACTTCCATAATCTGAAAACAGAATATCTGCCGCAGCGCAATGATGTGATCTTCTGCCGCAACGTCATGATGTATTTTGACGAACCCGAACAGAAGCGGCTGCTGGAAAAGTTCGCGCGCTGTCTCAATCTACAGGGCTACCTGTTCGTGGGCCACGCGGAAAGCCTGCTGGCCCTGACCGACAAATTCACCATGGTGCATCGCAACAGCGGGACTGCTTACCAGAAGGTCGAGGTGAGCGGATGACCCAGTTTCCCGACGAGCGCGCCGCCGAAATGCTGGAGCTCTTCTTCGAGTCCGCGCAGGAACTGCTGCAGACGCTCAATGAAGAGGCGCTGAAGCTGGAAAAGCGTCCGGGCGATGCCGAACTGGTGCGCAGCATCCGTCGCATCGTGCATACGCTCAAGGGCGATGCTGCGGCCTGCGGTTTTCGTGAGCTGAGTAACGCGGCCCACGACCTGGAAGACGCGCTGGCCCTGGAATCGACGTCCTCGCACGGCAGCCTGGCCGAAGTCGCATTTACCGCAGCCGACACCTTTGGCGCCATGCTGGCGGCCTACCGGCGCAAAGGCAAACTGCCTTCGGCCGCGCCGTTGGCCAAGATGATTCGAGAGCTGACGCAGCAACCCAAAGGAAAGAAGGGCTCCAGGAAAAAGACCGCTAAAGCGGCCGCTGTCCCCGTTGCCTGGACCGAGTACGAGAAGCTGGCGATCCAGAATGCGGTGAGTGCCGGCAAGCATGTGTACCACGTCACCGCTGCCATCGATCCGAAGTGCGTGATGCCGATCGCAGCCCGGCAACTGGTGCTGAATGCCCTGGCCCCGGTCGCCGAAGTGCTGGGGGCGCGTCCCGAGGCTGGGTCTCCGGCCAGCACGCAGCGCCTGGAATTGCTGGTGGCCAGCGACAAGTCATCCGACCAGTTGTCCGCCCGCTGCCGTATTCCCACTGTGATATCGAGCGTAGTGGTGGAAGTGGTGATGGCGGCTGAGTCCGCCGCGAGGAAAGCGGCTCCTGCCGAACCGGCAGGACACGCGGCAGCCTCAGCGGCTCACTCGCACCACGCATTGCCGGACTCCAGTGATGAACACTCGGCAATCGGCAGGCCCAATCATCCCGTGCTCGCGGAAAACATTTTGCGCGTGGACGCCGAACGCATCGACAGCGTGCTCAACCTGGTGGGGGAATTGATTATCGGCAGGTCCATGCTGCAGCAGGCTTTTACCGAATTCGCCCGCCATGTTCCCAAGGAGGCCTTGCGCGGCCGCTTCAGCGATGCCATGGCCTTTCAGTCGCGCGTGCTCAGTGACCTGCAGCGCTCGGTCATGAAAATCCGCATGGTGCCGGTCGAGCAGCTTTTCCGGCGCTTTCCCCGCATGGTGCGAGACGTGGCCAAGCAATGTGGCAAGGACGTGGGTCTGCTGATGAGCGGACAGGACACGGATCTCGACAAGAGTCTTTTGGACGTAGTGGCCGAACCCCTGACCCACCTGGTGCGCAATGCCGTCAGCCATGGCATTGAGAACGCCGAAGAGCGAGTCCGAAACGGGAAGCCGGCGCGCGGAACCATCCATCTCACTTCGTACCATCACGGCAATCAGGTTATCGTGGAAGTCAGCGATGACGGCGCCGGCATTGACTCTCAGAGAGTCAAAGCCAAGGCTCTGGAGAAAGGTCTGGTTACCCGGGAAGAGGCGGACAGTTTGGGCGAGGCCGAGACTCTCGCGCTGGTATTCCGGCCCGGGTTCAGCACCGCTGACGAGATCACCGAAATCTCCGGCCGCGGCGTCGGCCTGGATGTGGTGCAGACCGTATTGCACCGGCTGAAGGGCTCGGTCGAGATTGAGACCCGGGTGGGCCAGAGCACCACCTTCCGCCTCAAGTTGCCGCTCACTTTGGCCATCATCAAGGCCCTGCTGTTCCGGGTGGAGCAGAGGCTGTACGCCGTGGCCCTGAACGCAGTCGCGGAAATTGCCCGCGCCCGGGAATCCGACGTGCATCAGGTGCATAACCATGAGGTGCTGCAGCTGCGCGATCGCGTACTGCCCCTGGTCCGTCTGGGACGCGCGCCGGGCAAGGGAGCCCAGGGGGGCTCCGAAAAGATTTTTGTGCTGGTGATTTCCATGGGCGAGCGGAAGCTGGGAATGATCGTGGACAGCCTCGAGGGCGAAGAAGAGCTTGTCATCAAGGCGCTCGACGACCAGACCGTGGCCACCGACCTGATCAGCGGAGCTTCCATCCTGGGCGATGGACGCGTAGTGCTCATCGTCAATCTGCCCGCGATGGTGGATCGCCACGGCAAGATTCGTCCGGAAGAAGGCGAGGGCATCGTCTCCGGACTCCTGCTCTCCCACGCCGACCGCAAGACCCTGCGCGAGAGCACGGCGGAGGTGCGTCCATGACGCCGGTGCGGGTGCTGGTGGTGGACGATTCCGCGCTCATGCGGAAGTTGATTCCACAGATTCTGCAGACCGACAGTTCGATCGAAGTGGTTGGCACTGCCATGGACGGCAACTTCGGCCTCAGGAAAATTGACGAACTGAAGCCCCAGGTCATCACGCTCGATCTGGAGATGCCGGGCATGGGCGGCATCGACATGCTCAAGGAGATCATGCGACGACACCGCCTGCCGGTGATCGTGGTGAGTTCCCACAGCACGCAGGGAGCTTCGATCACGCTGCAGGCCTTGTCACTGGGCGCGTTTGATTTTGTGGCCAAGCCGAGTGACGTCTCCGCCCGCATGCCGCAGATCGCCGCCGAATTGATCGGCAAAATCAAAGCCGCGGCCCAGAGCCGGGGCGTGACCGTCAGGCCGGTGGGCGCGACTCCGCGTTCGGGGCAGAAAGCCCCGCATCGATGCCAAAAAAGCTCCCAACCGGGTGATTGCCATCGGGGTCTCTACCGGTGGGCCGCAGGCCTTGCAGTACGTTTTCTCGCAATTGCCGGCGGATTTTCCCGGTGCGATTGTGGTGGTGCAACACATGCCGGAAGGTTTTACCGAAATGTTTGCGCGGCGTCTGGATGAAATCTGCGCCGTGCGGGTCAAGGAAGCGCAGTCGGGGGATGTCCTGCTGGCGGGACGGGTGCTGATCTGCCCGGGAAGCCGCCATTTGAAGGTTAAGCGTCTGCCGCTGGGGGACGTCGCGGTGCTGAGCGATGAGCCTCGAGTCAACGGCCACCGTCCCTCTGCCGATGTGTTGTTCAAGAGCCTGGCCGACGAATTCGGCTCCAAAGGCATTGCGGTGCTGATGACGGGCATGGGCGATGACGGGGCGCAGGGCATGGGCGCGGTCAAAGCGGTGGGAGGAATGACCATCGCGCAGAGCGAGGAGTCGTGCGTGGTCTATGGCATGCCCAAGGCGGCCATCGATCGCGGCTTCGCGGTGCGGGTCGTGGGGCTGGACGTTCTGGCCAACACCTTGCAGGCGCAATGCATGACTGAGCGCAAGAACGTATTTGGGAACGAACCCGGCGAAGGCGGCAAAGCCGCAGGCGCAGGGCGAGAGTAGTTTGCACCGAGGTTCGATTTCGCATTGAAGGCAGGAGGAGTTTATGGAGCAGTTTGCATCATTAAAACGCAGCAAGGACGGCCAACCGGTCCGCTACCTGGTGGTGGACGATTCCGTCTTCGCCCGCAAAAATCTGGCGCGGATCGTGGAAACCTTTGGAGGCCAGGTGGCGGGTGAAGCCGGCGACGGCATGACCGCCATCACCGAATACGACCGCACCAATCCCGACATCGTGCTCATGGACATCACCATGCCGCAGATGGAAGGGATCGAGGCGGCCGAGAAGATCGTGGCGCAGCATCCTGAGGCGCGCATTGTCATGGTGTCTTCCGTGGGTTATCAGGAGAACATCGTGGCGGCGCTGCAGCGCGGGGCCCGCCACTTCGTGCAGAAGCCGGTCAAACCGGAAGTTCTGTACGAAGTCATCAAGTACGTGCTCGGCGAAGACGGTGCCGTGGCCAATGCTGCAGGCGCGGGAGCCTGATTTATGAAGATGGAGCTGATCCAGCCGTTCATCAACGCGGCGGACGCCGTCCTGGCCCAGGGCCTGCAGTCCCCCATGTCGATTGGGAACCTGAGCATGGAGCAGGAGGCTTACCGGCGCAAGGGCGTGGCCGCACTGGTGGCGATCACCGGCGACATCGAGGGCCGCATTGTGTTCGACCTCGATCCCCAAACCGCGGTGCGTGTCGCCAGCCATTTTGCCGGCGGCGAACTGCCTGAATCCGATGACCTGGTGCGGGAAACGGTTTGCGAGTTGGCCAATCAGGTGACCGGGAATGCAGTCACTGCCCTGAATGATCAGGGCTTCCACTTCCGCGTGCATCCCCCCGTTCTACATACTTCCGAACACGGTCCCACCAGCAGCGAGGACACCGAAGCCCTGGTCATATGCTGCGAAACCGATCGGGGCAGCGTGTTCATGAACATTGCACTGCGCTACAACGTTGAGTTGTCCGGCGAACGGGCGGCAGCGGCCGGCGAATAGCGGGCGTCGGACTTCAGCTCCCAGCTTCAAATCTCTCGTGCCTGGTGTGCCGAGGGTTTGGAACACCTTTAATTAATTACTGTCATCTTGAGCGGAGGGAACGGACTCGCTTGCGAGTCCGTTCCCGAAGTCGAAAGATCTGCTTCGGAGCAAGGTATGCGGCGGGCGGTCTCCGCACACGTCAGGTAGCGCCGGCAGAAAGCAGGTCCCTCGACTTCGCTCGGGATGACAGAGTGGAGAATGGCAGGGCGGAGAGAGAGCACGACAGAGAAATCCGATACGTCCGAGGTCCGAGGTCTGACGCCCGACGTCCGACTTTCCCGCTACGGTCCGGCCATCACGAACACGGGGTTCTGCGGCAAGGCGTTTCCGCCGTTGGGTGGAGTGGAAGTGCCCGGCGGAGCCGGCAAGTCAAGCACTGGAGTGTCATCGGATGTGCGAATGACCGTGGTGCTCCCCGCGTCACACTTTCCTACCAGGACCTTTGTGCTGTCGGCCGAGGCGGCTGACGAAACGCGGAATCGCACTCCGCCCGCTACTCCCCCTGGAATGCCCAGGCCATTGACGTCGCAACCGGTCGGGAAGGTGGTAGAGATCTCGACCACGACGGCTCCAGTTCCAATCTGACTGCTCGCCGTAGCCCCGGCGCCATTGGCGACGGTAAAGGTTCCGGTGTTTGCCGCCACCAAAGGAAAGGTTCCGTTGTTTCCTGCGTCGGTCATGCCTGCGATCACGATTTCCATGCCCGGCCGCAGAGCTGGACCGGACGCCAGCGTGTAGGTGTAGGTGGTATTCAAACCGCTTTGTGTTGCTGCCGTGATGTTGACCGTGGGATCGAGCGGAAATGTCTTTCTGACACTACCGTCGGTGGCGTTAATCACGGTGCCCCCGGAACTGATACAAAGCTGGGTGTCGCCGGGATTAGAGGTGCAGGGCGGAGTTTTCTGGGAACTCACAACGTAAACCCGGCTGCTATCAGGCAGGACGGCCACCGATAGCGGGCCGGAGGCAACCGGGGTCACAAACAGGACCGCCGGAGGATCCACGGAAACGTTGAGTGCGGTTACGGTGTTGGCCACCGGATTGGTCACGTAGAGGCGATTCAGCTTGCTGTCATACACCATGTAATTCGCGCCCGCGCCCACCGGCACCGAGCCCACGACTGAGTCGGTGACGGTATCGATCGCGGACACGGTGCCGCTTCCGCTGTTGAGTACGTAGATTCTCGCACTATCGGAGCGCGCCACGGCCCACACCGGAGTCGTCCCGGTGGTGATGGTCTGGACTACGCTGCGGTCCACCAGGCTGATGGCGGTCACCGTGCCGTCTCCCTGATTCACCGCGTAGAGTTTCTTCTGGTCCGGAGTTTCCGCCAGCGCGACCGGATGATTGCCCACGGGAATCAGCGGGTTCAGCACCGCATTGCTGGTGGCCGAGATCGCGGCCACGGTGTTGTTGCCAAAGTTCGCCACGTAAACCGTTCCGCTCCCCGTGGTGTGGACAAATACCGGCCGAGATCCCGCCGGCAGGGAAGTCGTCGTCACCACGGTGGCGGTTGATCCTGGGTTTGGAGAAAACGATGAGACCGAGTCCTCCAGGGTGTTCACCGCATAGACGCGAGCCCCATTTGAGAGTGAGGGTGGCGTGGGCCGGGCCCAGGCCGAGTTGGGCCACGCCGATGTTGGTGTCGCCCGAAACATCCATCCGGCTGCTGGCTCCGGGGTCAATGGAACCGTTGTTGCTGAGCACCAGAACGAAATGAATGGCATCGGGATCGGGTGGGGGCGGAACAATGGGAACCGCGACGGGACGGTATTGGTCGCCGCAGCCGACGCAAATCAGAAAAAGAGTCAGAACGCCCAGCAAGCGGGCCCTACGCCAAAAAATCATCCGCACCCCAGCAGAACTTCGCATGAACTCACAATGATCCGGAAGAGGTTTCATTTTAATGGCTGGTTGGAATATGCGCCAGCGGGGTAAAACCAGCTATTAGCCTTTAGCTCTTAGCTCTAAGCTGGTGGGCTTTCCAGTCTGATGCCCGCTGGCAGGCTAAAGGCTGCTCTAAAGCATGGCTGGGTAATGATGGCCAGAAGATTGTTTTAGCGGTTCACTCTGGCGGGGCGACAGATGACAGTGCCAAGAGCTAAAAGCTAAAAGCTAAAAGCTGTTTCTACGCCTTCCCTCTTGACCGTTTTCCGGAAGCCGCTTCCCGGGCTGGCGCTGCCGGTTTCTTTTTTCCTTCCATTTCGGCCAGGCTCTGTTTGAGGGCAGCCATGAGATCGACCACCGGGGCGAGTTTCTTCGGCTTCTCTACTTCAGTGATCTTGCCGCCTTCCAGCTTGGTTTCAATCAGCTTCTTCACATTTTCCTGGAAGGTGTCGTGATATTTTTCCGGGTCCCACTCGGCGGCCAGGGCTTCAATCAACTGGTGAGCGACTTTGACTTCGGCGTCTTTCAATTCGACTTCGGGCGCGCCAAAGCCTTCCACCTTACGGACCTCTTCCGCGTAGTACATGGTGTGCAGCATGAGTCCGCCCTCGTGCGGACGCAGGAACACGGTGTACTCGCGATTGTGCATGGTCAGCTTGGCGATGGCGACGAATTCGCTTTCTTCCAGGGCCTTGGTCAGCAGGGCGTAGGGTCTGCGTCCCGCCTCTTCCGGCAGCATGTAGTAGGAGGACTCGAAAAAGACCGGATCGACCTCGCTGGTCTTCACGAACTCCAGAATCTCCATGGTCTTCGCGGTCTGCGGTTCGATCTTCTTGATCTCTTCGGGCTCGATCACGACATATTCATCCTTGCGGAATTCGTAGCCCTTTACGATTTCGCTGCGCTCCACCACGCGATTATCGGCGGGACAATAATATTGCTGCTTGACCCGCTGCAGGTCGTCGCGATGCAACATGTTGAAGGAGATGCCGCTGCTGCGCGCGCCGGAAAAAAGACGCACCGGCATGGAGATCAAGCCGAAGGTAAGATATCCCGACCAAACCGAGGCTGCCATAGTTCCCCCTCGAAGCAGAAAAGGCCCAAGCGTAGTGCAGTTTAGACTACGCAGGGGCTTTGATGCAGTCCGTAGATGCGGGTAATCTGAAGAACAAGCCCCATCTATGGGACTGGCGGCACGGCTACACTATATCTTGTGGAGGCATGAAACTAACCCCGCGCTCCGAACCGTGACCGATGTGTTTGACTTCTCTCCATTCAGCGCTATGACCGTTCTCATTGCGGGTCATGAAGGACGGTGGGTGGTCGCCGTTGCGCTCACCGTGGCCTTCACGCTGCTCGCGCGCGCGGTGCGCGGGGTGACCAACTCCGGAGCAGTGGCCGGGGCTGTCAGCTGCTTTCTACTTTACGTGGGAGGCGGGCCGGGGGCCTTCGCGGCGCTGATTACCGTCTTCGCGCTGGCCTGGATCACGACCCGGCTCGGTTATGCACGGAAGCAGAAGCTGGGGACCGCGGAGCGGCGCGAGGGCAGGAAGGCATCCCAGGTCGTGGCCAATCTCGGAGTCGCTACGGCCTGCGCCGCAGCTTCCATTGTTAGCCATGAGCGGGCAATCTTGCTGCTGGCGATGGCGGCTGCGCTCGCGGAAGCTGCCGCCGACACGGTTTCCAGCGAAGTGGGCCAGGCCTTCGGGGAGAAGGCTCGCCTGGTGACGACCTGGCGTTCCGTCCCGGCGGGGACCGATGGCGGGGTAAGCCTGATTGGGACTGCGGCTGGAATCGCCGCTGCCGGAATTGTGGGCTTGGTCTGCCTGCTGGGTGGATTGCTGCCCCCGAGATCGCTGGCGATTTCCATCGGTGCTGCCGTCCTGGGCATGATTGGCGACAGTTTTCTGGGAGCGGGGCTGGAGAGGCGCGGGCTGGTTAATAACGACGCAGTTAACTTCCTCGGGACCCTGATATCCGCAGCGTCTGCATACGGGCTGGCCTGTATTTACCTGTAGATTCCGCGTTTTACCCCGGCAGGTCATGTACTGATGGGCCTTGCCGGAGGTTACCCTGCGCGCGAAAATCTCATAGAGCATCTTCCCTTAAGAGTGCTTGCATCTCACTGCTTTGGCCGGGTTGTCCAGAGAGCGAACCCGAAAAGCGCGAAAGACGTATAGAAGTAAATGAAGATCCAGAAGTTTGTAATCGGTTATGTGCTGGCCCTGGCACTGTTGCTGTTTGCCCAGCAGCGTCCGGCCACCACCCAGGCTGCCGGCTTTCGCGAGGTCGCGGATCTTACTCACTCGCTGCCAACCAACGGCTTCGAAACACCGCGTAAATCCGGTTATCGCCTGGAAACCGTGGCGCTTTCGGAGAAGAACTACGCCGCGAAGGCCTCCTCTTCAGAACAATTTTCTACCCGGATTGATGCGCCGTCCCGTCTGGGACGCGGCCAGTGGGCGGTTGACCAGATTCCAGCCGGCCGGCTGATCGGGCCCCTGGTGGTCCTGGATGTGGGCGCCAAGGTAAAAAGCAATCCAGACTACGAGGTTTCGGTTGAAGACATCGCGAGCTGGGAGCAAGCCAACGGACAAATCCCCCTGGGCGCGGTGGTGATGGCGCGCACCGGTTGGGGAGCACGCTGGAACTCAGTCAGCCGGTATCGCAATACAGATGCTAAAGGCAGCATGCACTTTCCCGGATACTCCGAGGATGCGGCCCGCTTCCTGGCCGAAGGACGGAACGCTCTTGGCCTGGGCATCGACACCCCAAATCTCGATCACGGGTCGGCCAGAATGTTGGCCGTAGGCCAGTACGCGCTGGAGCACGGGCTGTATCTTCTTACCAACGTAGCGAACCTCGATCGCATGCCCGCTAACGGCGCCGTGGCGATGGTCGCTCCCGCGAAAGTGGCCGGAGGATCGTCGGCTCCGGTGCGCATTCTGGCGCTGGTGCGCTAGCCGTACAACCCGGTACGATCCACAAAAAGGCATAAACCACGAAGGACACCAAGGATCACGAAGGGACTTCTCAGATCCCTGGTTGACATTCTGTGTTCGGAAACCGCCTCCTGACGAGCGCTGGTGTGGATTGCATGCTGGGGCGCGTAGGGGTACATTGTCGGTCGGGAACGCCCAACGAACATTCCGGTTCACTCGTGGAAAAGCCAAACTCGATCGCAACCGTGGTGTTCCTCCTGGCGTTATTGCTGGGAGCCCTGGCGGTGGGCTTTTGGCTTTTTCGTTCTTTTCTCCAGCCTCTCGCTTTCGCCATCGTCATTGGCGTCGGATTTTATCCTTTCTACCTTTGGGTGCGGCGGAAGGTTCGCGGCCCTAACAAGTCTGCGCTGCTGGCCACGGTGGCAGTGCTTCTGATTTTTGTGCTGCCGGCTTCGCTGATTGCTTCCGCTGCCGGGGCCCAGCTCATTAAGGCCGCGCAGTATTTGGGCGGCCGCAACGCGCAGGGAGGAGGAGCTGCGGCTTACCTGGGCGACAAACAGAAAAAAGTGATGGACTGGCTGGGACGATATGTGGATGTGGAAGAGTTACGCCTCCAGGATGCTGTGGACAACCTGCCCGGCCAGGTGAGCAAGTTTCTTTTGGCCGCCGGGACCGGCCTGGTAGGAGGGCTGGCGGGCTTTGCGGGCAATGCGATCCTGACATTCCTGATTTTGTTCTTCATTTTCCGTGATGGAGAAGCTGCGACCAGAAACGTCGCTGGCATTCTGCCGCTGGGCTCGAACCAGGCGAAGCGATTGCTGACGGCGATGAAAGACAGCATCGTCGCCAACCTGTATGGCATTCTGGCGGTCGGCCTCACCCAGGGTCTGCTGACCGGGGCCGCCCTGGCGGTTCTCCGCGTGCCCTCGGCGTTGCTGCTCGGTTTGGCCGCCGCGGTTTGCTCGGTGATTCCGATTGTGGGAACGGCTCTGGTCTGGGTCCCGGCCGCAATTTACCTCATGGCCACCGGACATTTGTGGAAAGGCATTTTCCTCATGCTTTGGGGATCCGTGGTTGTAGGCACGGCTGACAACATCGTCCGGCCGCTGGTGATCGGTAACAGGGTTGAGCTCCATCCTCTTCTGCTGGTCTTCGCCTTGCTGGGCGGACTTCAGGTATTCGGCTTTATCGGGATTTTTATCGGGCCGCTGATTATCTCTCTGATCGCAGTACTGACGAGCATGCTGAGAGAGGAATTGGCAGTGCCCCCCGAACTGATGCGCGAGCCGTAGGACAGGCGTCGGACGCGAGTCTCGATCAACATGTCCTGACAGCATTTGTATTTAATTTTCCCTCGGACCGCGATTCGCCGTTGCTTTTCGCGGTCCTTTCACGTTTCCTATCAAGTTGTGGTGGTGTGGCGCGGGCGCCCTCGCCCGCGAGCTTTTGCCGCAAACTTTTCAGGAGGCAAAGATGAGCGATCCCCGTTATCCCATCGGTAAATTTACCTACGACGGCCCGCCCGACGAACAACAGCGCCAGAAATTGATCAACGATATCGAGCAGACTCCGGCCGCCCTGCGGGCCGCGGTGCGAGGTCTTTCGCCGCAGCAGATCGCAACGCCCTATCGCGATGGCGGATGGACAGTTCGGCAAGTGGTCCACCACGTTCCTGAAAGCCACATGAACGCCTACATCCGCTTCAAACTGGCGCTGACTGAAGATGCTCCGACCATCAAGCCGTACATGGAAGACCGCTGGGCCGAACTTCCCGACGTCCAGTCCACGCCGCTGGAAGTCTCTTTGTCACTGCTCGACTCGCTGCACGACCGCTGGGTGCGCCTGTTGCGCGGACTGCAGCCGCAGGACTGGAAGCGGACTTTCAACCATCCCGAAATGGGGACCATGCCGCTCGAGAAAAACCTGGCCTTGTACTCCTGGCACGGCCGGCATCATGTGGCCCACATCACGGAGTTGCGCAAGAAGATGGGGTGGTGAGGAACTCGCTGCTGGCTGCTAGCTGCTGGCTGCTAGGGCTGGGTTTGCTTTGGCCGGAAGCCAGGAGCTAGCAGCCAGAAGTTCGCAGCCAGAAGCTCGCAGCCAGAAGCTCGCAGTATCCTCGGTCCGCTTCGGCTGGGATGACTGAAACAGCAGGTCCCTCCACTGCGCTCGCTGCGCTTCGCTCCGGTCGGGATGACAATATTATTAATTCACGGAATTTTCGGGACAAGACGCTAGATGACAGGGGATTGGAGTTAGGATAAAAGGCCGGAAGAGCGGAATCAGATGTTTGCCAAAATCCAGCGTATTCATTTCGTCGGCATCGGCGGCATCGGCATGAGCGGGATTGCCGAGGTGCTGCTGAGCCTCGGCTACAGGATTTCCGGTTCTGACCTGAAGAGTTCACCGGTGACCGAGCGCCTTGCCGGCCTGGGCGCCAGCGTCTTCGAGGGCCATGCCGCGGAGAATATCGCCGGCGCGGAAGTTGTGGTCACCAGTTCGGCGGTCGCGCTGGAGAATCCCGAGGTTGTCGAAGCTCATCGACTCCACATCCCAGTGATCCCGCGCGCCGAAATGCTGGCCGAATTGATGCGTTTGAAATACGGCATCGCGGTCGCGGGCATGCATGGCAAAACGACAACGACTTCCATGGTGGCTGCGGTGCTGGCTGCTGGAGGACTTGATCCCACGGTCGTAGTCGGCGGGCGCGTGGACGCCCTGGGCTCCAATGCCCGCACCGGCAAGTCGGAGTACCTGGTGGCCGAGGCGGACGAGAGCGATCGCTCGTTCCTCAAACTCTCTCCCGTGCTCGCGGTGGTGACCAACATCGATCGTGAGCACATGGATTGCTACCGCAACATGCGCGACGTGAAAAAGGCATTCCTCGATTTCATGGACCGGGTGCCTTTCTATGGCGTGGTTGTGGTGTGCAATGACGATGCGCCGTTGCGCAAGTTGTTTCCGCAGATTCGGCGCCGCATCGTGACTTATGGCACCCGTCGAGGGTCGGATTTTCGCATCAGGCTGGAGAAATCCACCTTTGAGGCGGAAAGCCGGCAGCCGGTCAGTCATTTTCGCGTGGACTATGGTGATCGCGACCTCGGCGAATTCCGGCTGCACGTGCCGGGAGTGCACAATGTGCTGAACGCCACTGCGGCCATCGCAGTGGGCATCGGTCTGGACATCACGGCAGACGACATCCGCATGGCTCTCGAAAACTTTCGCGGCGTGGACCGGCGCTTCCAGTTGCGTGGCAAGGCCGCCGGGGTCAGCGTGATCGATGACTACGGCCATCATCCCACCGAGATTCGCGCCACGCTGGCCGCTGCCCGGCAGTGCGGCTTCGGCAAGATACACGTCATATTCCAGCCCCACCGCTACACCCGCACCCGGGACCTCATGGACGAATTTGCCACTGCGTTTGAGGACGGCGACTCGCTGGCGGTCCTCGATATTTATGCCGCCAGCGAAGCACCGATCGAAGGCATCACCGGGGAGGTGCTGGCGCGCCAGATCAGCGAGAAAGGGAAGCGCCCGGCCTCCTACGAGAGTTCATTTGCCGATGCGGTGGCATCGGTCGTGGCCGCCGCCCAGCCGGGAGACATGATTCTGACCCTGGGCGCAGGCAGCGTATCGCAACTGGGGCCGATGATCCTGGCGAAACTGCAGGAAAAGGAGGCTGTGGCCCGGCCCCGGACCGCGGTCTCGGCCACTTAGTGTGCCGTCCCAGAAATACATTGAATATCGAAATGTAAGCGGCGGCGCAGGTCGAGTTGGCTGAAACAGCGGGTCCCTCCACTGCGCTCGCTTCGCTCCGCTCCGGTCGGGATGACAATCTTGCTTCCTTACTTCAAGGACTTGCGGGACAGGACACTAGGGAGCGTTTTCTGCCTTGCACCCAAAACATCCCAGGCCTGATAACGACTTTTCAGCTGGCTCGTCTAACCGAGCAAAGGAAAATGCCATGGAATCCGAAAAAATAATGTACTGGATGAGCCTGGGAGTTCTCGCGCTGGCCACTGCGACCGGATTCATCACTGAGCACCGGGGATGGAGCGATCGTCTTGTGGACCGCTCGGTGGCGGTGGTGTCGCAAGCCTCAAGTGTGGCCGCGCATTATGCCGAAATGGCGGATTTGATGCTGGGACGCGGAGAAAATGACCTGTCGGGTTCCGGCCGCAATGTGTTTGATGTCCAGGACCAGGTTCAGGCCGAGGTTCAGGCCCGTTTGGCTTGCGCACAGCGCACTCTGGTGCGCCGTCAGGCTGAACTGGTCCGTCTTCAGGCCATTCGAGTTCAGGTACGGGCGTTGGAGCGCGCCCCGCGCACCATCGTTTTGCCCGCCCGGAACATGGTCATTGAAATTCCACAGTAACGCAAACCACGTAGGGGCAGATGTCCTCATCTGCCCGGCGGAGCAAAGCTCCGCTGGTTTTTATCTTTTCGCGGCGATCTTTCATGGCATGTCCAAAACCTTGTCGAGCTTCGCTCGACTGGGCAGATGAGGACATCTGCCCCTGCGCAATTCGCGTTCGCGCCTGTGCAAAACCTTCGAAATTTTTCTATCTCTCTTGCTCAAAAGCAGTTATATTGATTTTGCTCAAGCGATTCCCTGACGACAATTGACCTGAGTTGATGGCGCGGAAATCCGGTCCCACCATCTCGCAGGAAGAGTTATATCCACTGGCCGACGAGCCAGGGCGCGAAGATGCGCGCCTGCTCGACCTGGACGTGGAACAGGAACCTCCGTTCCTGCGCGTGCAGAAGCGCGTTTCCGTACGCCGCGGTTCACTTCCCAAGAAAACTGTGACTCGGCTGACCTGGGCGGCTGTTGCCCTCGGCATCGTGTTCATTTGCGGAATCGGCGTGGCCGCTCTTTATCACTACGGCGAGCGCTCCTGGCGCTTCCGGGTTGAATCGAGCGATGACATCGACATCAGCGGACTGCAAAACGTTACCCGCTCGCAGGTGATGGAAGTCATGGGCGGCGACATCGGCCGCAACATTTTCTTCGTGCCGCTGGCGCAGCGGAAGGCGCAACTGGAGCAGATTCCATGGGTGGAATCGGCCAGCGTGATGCGCTTCATTCCCAACCGGTTGAAAGTGGAAATTCACGAGCGGACGCCGGTGGCTTTCGCGCGTGTCGGCTCCAGAATCCTGCTTACGGATGCGGGCGGCACACTGATGGAACTGCCGGGCCGAAAAAAATATTCCTTCCCAGTGATCGTGGGCATGAACAGCGGTGAGCCGCCGTCCACCCGCTCCGCCCGCATGAAGATCTACAACGACGTGGTCAGCCAACTCGATGCGGGGGGCGCGCGCTATTCGCAGGAACTCAGCGAAATCGATCTCTCCGATCCTGACGACGTGAAGGTGACGGCCAACAATCATGCCGGCGAAGTGCTCGTCCATCTGGGATCTTCCCATTACCTGGAGCGCTACAAGATTTACGTCACGCACGTGCAGGAATGGCAGCAGCAGTTCGACAAACTGGAATCGGTGGACTTGCGCTACGACCGGCAGATCATCGTCAATCCGGATTTGCAGGGTCCGATGAAGCAGCTGCCGCTTTCCGCGGAAGCAGCCAGAAAGGCCATGGCGGCAGGGGTGAAGCCGGCAGCGCTGATCACCCGCATCAGTTCGTCTCCCAGGCCATCGCCGGCCTTGACGGCAAAACCAGTTGCGACATCCGTGGCGAAACCGGCTCCATCACGGCCGGCGGCCAGCGCAAAGACCGCCGGACATCGCAAGGCACGCGTCCGTCCGGCACGGGCCTGGAGCAAGGCCAGAGCAAAAACCAAGCACACAGCCGCTGCGAAAACTCCGGGCGCCAAAACCAGGCCCGCGCCAAAGTCCGTCGCCGCGGTAAAGGCTTCGGCGAAACCAAGCCCGGCAATTGCCAAGGGAGAAACACAATAGGAATGGCGAACCCGCACGAGCACCTTCTGACCGCAATTGACGTAGGCAGTGCCAAGACCTGCGCGCTGGTGGCGGAAATTACCGACAACGGATTGCGTTACCGCGGTCACGGCGTGGCCGAATCGCGCGGCTCGCGCAAGGGCGTCATCGTGGACCTGGACAAGGCCGTGAGCTCGATTCAGAAGGCGGTGGAGCAGGCCGAAGACGTGGCGGGAGCGCCCATCGAGCACGCGTTGCTGGGCATGGCCGGGGCCCATGCCCGCGGCTTCAACAGCCACGGCGGTCTCAGCTTCGGCGCCCGGGCGCGCGAGATTGGCCGCGAGGAACTTCGAGCGGCAGTGGACAAGGCCCGCGCCATTCCTCTTCCCGACGATCGCGAAATTCTGCACCTGCTGCCGCAGGAGTTCATTCTCGATGACCAGACCGGGGTGAATGATCCGCTGGGGATGATGGCCGCGCGGCTCGAAGTGCGCGTGCACATGGTCACGGTTGCGTCCAGCGCGCTGCAGAACGTGGTGACGGCGGTAAACCGCGCCGGCGTGCATGTGGACGACACTGTGTTCGAGCCCCTGGCCTGCGCCGACGCGGTGCTGCGCGCCGACGAGCGCGAACTGGGCGTGTGCCTGGCCGACCTGGGAGCGGGATCCACCAGCGTTATCGTCTTCCAGGAAGGCGCGGTGGCCCACACTGCTGTAATTCCGGTGGGTGGCGATCACTTCACCAGCGATCTCTCGGTGGGGCTCTGCACTCCCGTGGCTGAGGCGGAAAAAATCAAGCGGCTCTACGGCAATGCCATTGTCACTCTGATTCCTGAAGGCAATGAAGTTGAGGTCCCGTCGGTCGGCGACCGGCCGTCGCGGCTGATTTCGCAGCGCATGGTGGGAGAAATCCTCGAGCCCCGCGCCCGCGAACTGTTTGAAATGTTGCGCGACAATCTGCGCCACGCCGGAATGTTCGAGCTTTGCGTGGGTGGCATCGTGCTGACCGGCGGCGGATGCCGCCTGCCCGGCATTCTCGAAATCGCGGAGTCGGTGCTGCACCGTCCGCTGCGGTTGGCCTGGCCCGCGCCGCTGGCCAAAATGCCGTCCACGCTGGCCGAGCCCGAGTTCGCAACCGTCCTGGGCATGGTGTTCTACGGACACCGCGCCCGTATTGCTCGCGGTATTCAGAACGAGCGCTGGAGTTCAAAGCTGAAGGCCATGTTTGTAGGGAAAGGTGCATAGGTAGTTGTAGCGCCGGCATCCTGCCGGCTGTCCCGAGGGCGTCTCGCCCTCGGCGGTGCGGGCGAGACGCCCCCACGACAGCCGCCGGGACGGCGGCGCTACCTGGGAATGAGCAAGCCAAATCCACAGAAGGCGGCGTACATGAAAAAAGAAAACGACATTCGCATCAGCTTCAACGAAGACACCCGCAACGACGCCAAGATCAAGGTCATCGGCGTAGGCGGAGGCGGGAACAACGCAGTCAACCGCATGATCGATGCCGGCATGGAGGGCATCGAATTCGTGGTCGCCAACACCGACCTGCAGGCGCTGCGCATGTCGCGCGCGGCCATGAAGATCCAACTTGGCGTGAAGCTCACCAACGGCCTGGGCGCCGGCGCCAATCCCGAGGTCGGACGCAAGGCTGCGCTCGAAGATTCCGACAAGATCATCGAGGCGCTTGAAGGCGCCGACATGGTGTTCGTCACTGCCGGGCTGGGCGGCGGCACCGGAACCGGAGCTGCGCCGATCATTGCCTCGCTAGCCAGTGAAATGGGCGCCCTGACGGTTGCGGTGGTCACCAAGCCTTTCGCTTTTGAAGGCAAGCGCCGCATGCAGCAGGCCGAGCGCGGCATCTCCGAGCTGATGGATTCGGTCGATACCACCATCGTCATTCCCAACGAAAAGCTGCTGGCGGTCGCGCAGGACGCAGGCTTCTTCGAATCATTCCGCGTGGCCGATGACATCCTGCGGCAAGGCGTGCAGGGCATCTCGGACATCATCACCATTCCGGGGATCATCAATCGCGACTTCGCCGACGTGAAGGCGATCATGGCGGGCATGGGCTACGCCGTGATGGGCACGGCAACGGCCAGCGGCACACGACGGGCCATTGACGCGGCGCAAAAAGCCATTGCATCTCCGCTGCTCGAAGCCGGCGCGATCGACGGCGCGCGCGGAATTCTCATCAATATCACCGGTTCCAGTTCTCTCAAACTCGCTGAGGTACAGGAAGCCTGCAGCATCATCCAGGGTGCCGCGCACGAGGATGCCAACATTATCTTTGGCGCCGTGCTCGACGACAAGGCGAAGGATGCGGTGAAGATCACGGTAATCGCAACCGGATTCAAGGATTCAGACATCCGGCGCCGGCAGGCGGAGATGCAGTCTGGCTTTGCCGTTTCCTCGTACGTGGCTGAGCCCGAGCCCGAGTACCGGCCCGAGCCGGTGCGTCCGCCCATCGTGATGGAGGAGGCGCCGTCCCGGCAAATGGCCGCGCCGCACAACGAAGGCGTGGCAGTCGATACCCTGCGTGATGCCATGATCGCCAACTTCGAGAAAGAAGACCTCGACGTCCCGGCGTTCCTGCGCAAGCGCACCGAAATTACCTAGGGTTGGGTAGCGCCGGCGTCTCGCCGGCTGTCCCGAGGGCGTCTCGCCCTCGGAGGTGGGATTGTGCCGCGTAAGGCGGTCCTTCGGTGGAGCGGACTTCCCGTGATGCGAAGTTCTCCGCGGCGCGGGCGAGACGCCCCCGCGACAGCCGCCGGGACGGCGGCGCTACGGAAACTCTGCCGTCTTTTTGTGCCTCCCTCACGTCTAATGCTGACGGAGAAGCCACTATGAAGAGAGCCCTGCTGTCCGGCCTGACAATCGTTATCTGTCTCGGATTCCTGCAGGCTGCGGCTCCGGAGTCCGGGTCCGGCAGGCCGGAGTACACCAGCGACAATCATCTGCTGCCCCCGAAAAACTTCCGCGAGTGGATCTTCCTGTCTTCCGGCCTGGGCATGAGTTACACGCCAGGGAGCGGCGATCATCAGATGTTTACCAACGTTTTTGTGCCGCAGTGGGCCTACTCCGAATTCCTCAAGAGCGGGAAGTGGCCGGACAAGACCATGTTCGTGGTGGAGGAGCGCGGTTCGGAGACGAAAGGCTCGATCAACAGAGTGGGGCACTTTCAAAGCGATCTCATGGGATTTGGCGTGGAAGTGAAAGACGAGACCCGCTTCCCGGAGAAGTGGGCGTATTTCAATTTCGATGAATCCACTAAATCAGCACAGGCCAACCCCAAGGCTGCTTGCTGGCAGTGTCATGAAGACCATGCGGCCGTCGAGCATTCGTTTGTGCAGTTTTATCCCACGCTAAAGCCGGTGGCGAAGAAGTTTGGCACCTACAAGCAAGCCGCGGAGAGTCCGTAGCCCGCGTTGTGTGTGGGTCGGACACTCTTGGTCGGACGCCTTTGACTTTGATTTGTTCGTTTAAGCCCGATCAATAGATGAGCGCCGAGTAATTCGAAACCAAGATCAACTGCAAAAGCGTCGGACAAAAGTGTCCGACCCACACAGTCATCCAAACATTTAGTCCAGCCTGACCAGGAATACTTTGTCGGCGTCTGCCTGCGTTTCATGCGCCACTTCCTCGGCCCGCTTGCGGTCGTCTTTCAGGACGCGCACACGCACCCACCAGTCGCCGACCGGGCTGCTGAAGCGCAACACTTTCGCCGTCTTGTAGCGTCGGGTAAGGCGGCTGGCCAATTTATTCGCATCGTCTTCATCCTGGAATGATCCGATTTGTACCGCCCATCGTCCGCCACGATCGGAAGGTGCTGGCGTGCGTAACACTTCCAGCCGGACAGGGGCAACGCCGGCCTTCCAGACGTCCGCCTGCTTGGCTGCGGCCAGTGAGAGATCGACAATTCGTCCTTTCACAAAGGGACCGCGATCGGTGATTCGCACGATGGTCGAATGCCCGGTCTTGAGGTTGGTGACTCGCACCGTCGATCCCAACGGAAGAGTCAGGTGGGCGGCGGTCAGCTGATTCATGTCGTAGATCTCGCCATTCGAACTGCGGCGGTTGTGATATGGAGCCCCGTACCAACTGGCTTTGCCGGTTTCGACGGAAAGGGGTTTCGTCCCTTCGGGAACAGAGAGGGCGCTTGCGGCGTCGTCTGCCTTTTCCTGTTTCTGTTCACGAGGTGGCGGGGTGGCTTCGGGCCGTCGCGGACGGCCGGGCACAGTTGGTGGAATGGAGGCAGTCGCAGGAGCGGCCATAGGCGGAGGAGGCGGAGGACTGACCTTGGCCTGCTTCTTGCCGCCGCAGCCGCTCAGCATGAGCCCGGCCAGCACCAGCGGCAGGATCCAGACGGACAAAGGGCCCCTCAGCCGCGATCGGACTTGACTTGGTCCAGATAGTCGGCCAGCTTCGACATCTTTTCGGCTGCGACCCGCAACGCTTTGGTGGAGTGTTGACGGACTGCCGGTACCACTTCGTCGTTGAGATAGGCGATGAATTCCGCGGTCTCCTTCTCCATGCGGTCAGCAGCCTCGGCCACCGATTTGTTTACGCGAGCAGAGGCGTCCTCTACCTTGCGATTGAAGTCAGTCATGCTGACAGTGTAGCTGTCGAAGCACAAAAATGCGCACCCCGCCGCGTGGGATGGCAGGTCTGGTCATTATTCCCCCCGGATGGGCCGTGGTCAACGGGGGAATACAGGCAGTAAAGCCTGGAAGGCAGTCGTCGGTCATCGGTCGTCAGTCATCAGCCGATCGTGAGCTTCCAGCCAACAGCCGTGGCCCTTGAGGCTGACGACCGATGACTGACGACCGACGACTGCTGTTAGAATTCTGCCCATGAAGAATCGCCCGGCGATCTTTTTTCTCCTGACCCTGCTGCTGTTGCTGCCCGGTTGTACCATGTGGCGCGAGCATCCCGGCAGCAGCAAGTGGACAGACGCAACCGGCGGCGAAGGCCTGGAGCGGAGCTTCTGGAGGCAAGTGAAGGACAAAAGATGGAACGAACTGGAACACCATCTCGCCGGTAACTACATCGTGGTGTCGCCGGAACAAGGCCGCCTCGACAAGGCAGCCGCGCTTGCCCACCTGCAGCAGTTGCAACTGGACGACTATACTCTCGGAGATGTGCAGACCGAATTGAACTCCGACACCTTTGTCGTGAGCTATACCATCGCCATGAGGGGGACGATTGGCGGCCAGCCCTTGCCCTCAGAACCGGTGCGCATGATGACGGTCTGGCAGAAACAAAAGGCGGGCTGGATGGCGATTGCTCATTCCGTTCTTGGGCCGGAGAGGAAATAGTCCTGCTTGCGAAACAGGATCGCCGGTTTCAAATCTTCGCGTGACTAACGAATCGCTTGATGCGCTCAGGGGATTGCTCGAAATTCGATGCGCCAGCGATCCGTCGCTGGCGACGGGGCCTGCTCTCGTGGTACGACCGCAACCGGCGGGACCTGCCATGGCGCCAGGACCGCGATCCCTACCGGGTTTGGCTCTCGGAAATCATGCTGCAGCAAACCCGCGTCTCGGCGGTGCTCGAGCACTATCGCCGTTTCCTGCGGCGATTTCCCACGGTGCAGAAACTGGCTTCGGCGCGGGAGGCGGCAGTGCTGGCCGCGTGGAGTGGGCTGGGATACTACCGGCGCGCCCGCATGATGCATGCCGCCGCGAAAGCCATCGTGAAGCAGCACGGCGGAAGATTTCCCGGTGCGGTTAAGGAGTTGCGCTCCCTGCCAGGTGTCGGGCGTTACACGGCGGCGGCCATTGCCAGCATTGTCTTCGATGTGCCCGCGGCCGTGGTGGACGGAAACGTGGAGCGCGTGCTGGGGCGTGTGTTCGGAACCGGTCTAACCGGCGAAGGTTTCTGGCAGACTGCCGACACCCTGCTCAGTCGCAAGCGTCCCGGCGATTTCAACCAGGCCATGATGGAGCTGGGCGCTACGGTATGCCTGCCCCGCCAGCCGCGGTGTTCAACCTGTCCGGTGCTCGGCCTCTGCGCCACGCGCGGACACCTCGAGCTGCCCAGAAAGTTGAGTCGTCAGAAGCGGCGCGATATCTGCTACGCGCTCGATCATCGCAATCGTTCGGTTTTCCTGGTGCAGCGGCCCAGACATTCGTCCCTGATGCCGGGGATGTGGGAATTGCCGGAAATTCCTGCCACGAACCGGCCGAACGCGGCGAGCTTCACGCTGCGGCACTCCATTACCGTGACCGATTACACCGTCCGCGTAATGCGTGGTCCGGCGCCGGGGCCAAACCACGGGCGGTGGGTGTCCAGCAAGAACATCCCACGGCTGCCGCTGACTGGATTGACGAGAAAAATCCTGCGCCAGGCTCACGTCATCTAACGATGAGGGCGCGAACTACGCCCATGAAATGGTTTCAGTATATTTTCGGAGGACCCAGGGGAGGGCGCACGATGGCGGCTTTGGAACGAGGAACAACAGCTCCAGATTTCACTCTGCCGGCGATGGATGGCAAACAGTTTTCGCTGCGCGAGGCGCTGGGGCGCGGGCCGGTCCTGGCGGCATTCTTCAAGATTTCCTGCCCCACGTGCCAGTATGCGTTTCCCTTCCTGCAGCGCATTTACGAAGCCCAGGGAAGTAAGGCCGTTACCATTGTGGGTATTTCGCAAAATACGAAAAAAGATACGGCTGCATTCATCAAGGAATATGGAATAACTTTCCCTGTTCTGCTCGACGACACCAGTTCCTACCCGGTCTCCAATGCATACGGACTCACCAATGTCCCCACCATATTCTGGATCGCAGGGGACGGCGAAATCGAGATCTCAAGCGTGGGCTGGGTCAAAAAAGAAATGGAAGAATTTAATCAGCGCGCACAGAACCCGGCCGCGGCGCGGCCGCTGTTCCACAACAACGAACAGGTCGCCGACTTCCGTGCCGGTTGAGGTTCGAAAAACTAGCCCGCGGTCGCGGGCTAAAGGCGGCGTCGGGCCCGGACGTCAGGCGTCGGACCGCGGACCTTTCCCCGTGTCATCCTGAGCGCAGCAGATCGATTCGCGAAGCGAATCGGCCTGCGGAGTCGAAGGACCCCTATGCCTTTAACGAGGCCATGCGATGGAAGTTTCCTTCTGCCGCGATTGGTTCAGTAGCAATGGGCATGAGTGCTACAGGGGTCCTTCGACTGCGCGGCTGCTTCGCTTTGCGAAGCAGCCACTCCGCTCAGAATGACAGATTAAAGAGGGGAGTCTGGTGTCCGAGGTCTGAAGTCCGAAGTCCGAAGTCCGACGCCCGAGGTCTGACGTCCGACGCCCGAACGCCAACTCCCGCCCTGCCTTTCCTTCCCGTACAATACAAAGTTCTCTCAGCCCACTTGGAGCCTTGAAGCATGCGCAAGAAGCTGGTGCCGCTGTCTCTGATTTTCCTGATCTGCGGAATGTTGGCGCAGAATTCATCCCGTCCCGTGGCGGTCCACCTTGCGCCGGCCGCGATTGCCGCATTTCAAAAAATCGATGCTGAGCACATCCGGGCTCATGTCCGCTTCCTGTCGCACGACCTGCTCGAAGGGCGCGGCACCGGGCAGCGTGGCGGCGACATTGCGGCGGAGTACATTGCCACCCAATTCGCCCTGGACGGCCTGAAGCCCGCCGGCGACAACGGCACTTACATGCAGAAGGTCCCCATGGTCGGTATCACGCTTGCACCGGGTACTACATTTTCACTGGTTCCGGCCAAAGGGCGCGCCCGGGAACTCAAGCTGCTCTCCGAATATGTGGCTCAGGATGAAACTCAACAGCCGGATTCATCCGTGAATGCAGAGATCGTTTACGTCGGCTACGGCATCGAGGCCCCCGAATATCAGTGGGACGATTACAAGGGCGTTGATGTGAAAGGCAAAGTCCTGCTCATGCTGGTGAACGAGCCCCCTTCCGACGATCCCAAGTTTTTCAAGGGCAAGGCGCTCACTTACTACGGCCGCTGGACATATAAGTACGAGGAGGCCGCGCGCAAGGGTGCGGTGGGCGCGATCCTGATTCACCAGACCGAGATGGCCAGTTATCCCTGGGAGGTGGTGCGCAACTCAAATTCGGGCGAGGAGTCCCATCTCCAGCTGGACGGTTCGCCAAAACTGAAGGTCGCCTCCTGGATTCATCTTGATGTTGCTAAAGAACTGGCCGCCATGGCCGGCACGGACGTGGCCCAGATGATGGCGCAGGCGCGCTCGCGGGACTTCCATCCCGTGCCGCTTCCGGTGAAACTGCAAGCCCATATGATCAGCAAGGTCCGGCCTTTCGAATCCAACAACGTCATTGCCATGCTGCCCGGGTCCGACGCAAGATTGAAGACTGAAGCCGTCATGTACACCGCCCACTACGATCACCTGGGAATTCGTCCCGACATGCCGGGTGACAACATCTACAACGGCGCCGACGACAACGCGACCGGCTGTGGCATCCTGCTGGAAATGGCGCATGCCTACGCGATGGCGGCGCAGCGGCCGCGTCGGTCCATTCTGTTCGCTTCTGTGACCGCCGAGGAACAGGGACTGCTGGGGTCGGAATATCTGGGCAAACATCCTCCCATTCCAGCCGGGAAGATCGCTCTCGATTTGAATTTTGACGACATTCCGCCGCTTGGCGCTCCGGAAGAAGTGGAAGTGTCGGGCAGCGAGCGCACCACTTTTTATCCCACGGTGCAGGCGCTGGCCCAGGAATTTCGTCTGGCAATTCGCCCCGATTCGCATCCGGAGGCCGGCCACTATTATCGCTCCGATCATTTCAGCCTGGCCCGCGTCGGTATACCGGCGTTC
This sequence comes from Terriglobia bacterium, assembly GCA_963790645.1. Classification (GTDB taxonomy): domain Bacteria; phylum Acidobacteriota; class Terriglobia; order Terriglobales; family Acidobacteriaceae; genus JAIQFF01. The sequence continues at coordinate 58,577 of CAWBPS010000013.1, forward strand.
TCCATCAACGAAGGCGTCAAGTACAAGGGCCACGACGCGGCCTGGGGGATGCAGCAGGCCAATGAATATACCGAGAAGCACTATCACCAGCCCAGCGACGAGTACCATGCCGACTCGGATTTCACTGGCGACGCTGTGATGACCCGTTTCGGCTTTGCCCTGGGCTGGCAGGCAGCCAGTTTGCCGAAAGTAGTGGGCTGGCAAAAGGGCGACGAGTTTGAAGCGGCCCGATTGAAGAGCGGCGCGAACTGATCAACTTTGCTTGTGTGGTCGCGGGCGACTCGCCCGCGTTTGGTTGGGACGGGCGGGACGCCCGTCCTCCATTTCGTTTCAGCTCAGCTTTCCATCACTCTTATATTGGGACTGAGAATTAACGTGGGCTCGGTCACGCGCTGCACATCGTCCGCGGTCAGCCCCGGAGCCACTTCTTCCAGCACCAGTCCGGTCGGAGTCACCTGAATGAGCGCCATTTCCGTGACGATGGTATGCACGACTCTTACGCCGGTCAGGGGCAGAGTGCACTTCTTCAGGATCTTGGGCTGAGAATCCTTGGTGGTGTGCTCCATGGCCACGATCACGCGGCGCGCGCTGGCCACCAGGTCCATGGCGCCGCCCATGCCTTTGACCATCTTTCCGGGAATCATCCAGTTTGCCAGGTTGCCTTCCTCATCGACCTCCATCGCCCCCAGCACGCTCAGATCAATGTGGCCGCCGCGAATCATGGCAAATGAATCGGCGCTGGAAAAATATGCCGTGCCTTTCATTTCGCTGACCGTTTCCTTGCCGGCGTTGATCAGATCGCAGTCTTCCTCACCCTCGATGGGATAGGGGCCGATGCCCAGCATTCCATTCTCGGACTGGAGAATCACGTCCATGCCCGGCGGCACGTGATTGGCCACCAGCGTGGGCATGCCGATGCCGAGATTGACATAGAAGCCGTCGCGCAGTTCGCGGGCAATCCGCTTTACGATGCGTTCGCGTTTGTCGGTATCTTTCATAAGAGCGGTCGTTGGTCATTGGTCGTTGGTCGTTGGCAAACCATTAGGTGCCGAGCGTCTTTGGCCAACGACCAATGGCCAACGACCAACGACTACCGGCCAACGACCTTTCTTACCGTTCTGCGCTCGATCTTTTTCTCGAAGAGTTCTCCTTGAAAGATCCGCTGTACGTAAACGCTGGGGGTGTGAATCAGATCAGGTTCGAGTTCGCCCACCTCGACCAGGTGCTCAACTTCCGCAATCGTAATTTTGGCGGCAGTGGCCATCATGGGATTAAAATTCCTTGCCGTCTTGCGATACACCAGGTTCCCCCACTTGTCGCCCTTCCATGCTTTTACAAATGCAAAATCCGCCTTCAGGGCGCGCTCCATCAGATATGGGCGTCCGTCGAACTCGCGGGTTTCTTTGTTTTCGGCGATGATGGTGCCTACGCCGGTAGGGGTATAGAACGCAGGGATGCCGGCGCCGCCGGCGCGAATCCGCTCGGAAAAGGTTCCCTGCGGCACCAGGTCCAACTCCAGCTTGCGCTGCAGGACCAGTTGCTCGAGCAGTTTATTTTCCCCCACGTAAGTTCCGATGTGTTTGATGATCTGTCCGGCCGCCAGCAGGAGTCCGTTGCCCAATCCATCCACGCCTACGTTGTTGCTGATGGTGGTGAGGTTCTTCACTCCCTTGCGGACCAGGGCGCGGACCAGATTTTCCGGAATGCCGCACAGTCCGAATCCGCCAATCATGATGGTGGCGCCATCGGGGATGTCCTTGATGGCCTCGTCGGCACTGGCTACGACTTTGTTCATCGAAGGTTCATTCGTAGAACCAGAATTCTAAATGAAAATTAGCTGCAACCCACCACGGAGACACAGAGGAAATTCATTTCCTTGATTTCACTGGGTCTCTGTGGCTCTGTGGTGGGTTCTTTCTCAAATGATGCGCCCGCTCGAACTCGAGTGCCAATTCCCGCGTATCCAGGTTTTCCCGGATGTGCGCCAGGCGTTGTTCCAGCTTCAAAAGGGCGTGCCGAATATTCTTCTTATTAGTGAGCGCGACGTCGCGCCACATCGAGTAAGGACTGGCCGAAATGCGCGTCATTTCCCGCAGGGCACGCCCCCCAGTCTCGAGCAGCGGAGCGTTCTCGCCATACTCATCCACCAGAGTGGCGGCCAGGGCGGTCGAAATCAACTGCGGCAAGTGGCTGATCCAGGCACAGAGCTGGTCATGCGCATCGGCATCCATGCTGGCCACGCCGGCGCCGATCTGTTCCACCCACTCCAGAAATTCTCCGCTCAGGCCTTCGAATATTTCCTGTCCCGGAGCCGGCGTAACAAACCAAACCGCACCGTGAAACAAATCAGGATCGGCGGCTTCGACTCCTGATTGCTCTTTCCCCGCCATGGGATGTCCGGCGAGATAGCGCCGGCCAACATTTTTGCCGAAGATGGATGTCGCGCGGGCCAGGACCTCGCCTTTAGTGCTTCCCACATCAGTCAGGAGAGTCTTCGGCGCCATAACCGGGCCCAGGCGCCCGATCAGTTCAACGATCGCGCCCACCGGTGCCGCCAGCACCACCACCTGGCTGCCTCGTATGGCATCAGCGGGATCGGTATGGCCCTCGTCGATCGCGCCTTTGTCCCGCGCCTGCTCCAGTACCGGGGCGCGGTCGCAGCCGACGATCCGGCCAGCGAAGTGCCGTTTCTTCAAGGCCAGCCCTAAGGAGCCGCCGATGAGGCCCGTGCCGATGATGGTGATTTGGCGAATTGCCATGCGGATCAACCGCCGAGAGCGCCGAGATCGCAGAGAAGAAAAATTGTAAACCCGGCGTTCTCTGCGTTCCCGGTGGTGGAAATCAAGCGACTTTGCGTCCCACGGCCGGAGCGATCATGCGCAACTCGTCCATCAGTTTGGCAAACTGATCGGGAAAGAGCGACTGCGCGCCGTCGGACAGCGCTTTGTCCGGATCGTGGTGTACCTCGATCAGAAGCGCGTCGGCACCGGCGGCCAGCGAGGCCCTCGCCATGGGCGGCACCTTGTCGCGCAGTCCCGTGCCATGCGATGGGTCGGAGGTCATGGGCAGGTGCGACAGTTTCTTGATGATCGGAATCGCCGACACGTCCAGCGTGTTGCGGGTATAAGTTTCGAAAGTACGGATGCCGCGTTCGCACAGAATCACGTCGTAGTTCCCGCCCGCCATGATGTATTCGGCGGAGAGCAGCAACTCTTCGAGCGTGGCCGCGATGCCGCGCTTGAGCAGGACCGGTTTTTTTACTTTCCCCAGCTCGCGCAGCAGGTTGAAGTTCTGCATGTTGCGCGCGCCCACCTGGAAAATATCGATGTAGGGCAGCATGAGCCCGATCTGCGAGATTTCCATGACCTCGCTGATGACCAGCATATTGAAATGATCGCCGGCCTGGCGCAACAGCTTGAGACCTTCCTCGCCCATTCCCTGAAATGAATATGGAGAGGATCGCGGCTTGAAGGCGCCGCCGCGCAGCACCCGGGCGCCCGCCTTCGCCACCTGTTCCGCCACGGTAAAAAGCTGTTCCTTCGATTCCACGGAGCAGGGTCCGGCCATCACGACTACCTGGTCGCCGCCGATCTGCACCCCGCGGGCAAGCTCGACGATCGTTCCCTGAGGACGAAAACTGCGCCCCGCCAGTTTGTAAGGCGCGCTGATGCGGTGAACGTGCTCCACCCCGGACAGCACTTCAAGATTGCGGGTGTCGAAATCCACGCGAGCGCCCACCGCGGCCAGCACGGTCTGGCGCTCGCCCGTGGTACGGTGCACGGAGAAGCCCATCCGGACCAGGTGTTCTACCACCTGCTGGATTTGCTCATCGGTTGCCGATTCCTGCATTGCAACAATCATAAGTAGCTGTCAGCCCTCAGCTGTCAGCTATCAGCAAAACCGTTGTGACTGACGGCTGATAGCTGATGGCTGAAAGCTGCCTTCAGTCATTCACATCGTTATCCAATTCCGTATCGCCTCCGCCATCTGCGGCGGCCCGGGGCGCGATTTCCTGCTGCTGGATCCCGCGCATGATGTCCATGATGCGCTCAAAAATGCGCAGCAAATCGCGGTCAGGCAAGGGGCCCGGATTCACGCTCCGTACGTTGTCGAATACCTTGCGCTCGCGGTCAGGCTCGTAAATCGGCATGCCCGCAGTCAGCTTCAACTTTCCGATTTCGTGCGCGGCCTTCGCGCGCTGGCTCAACAACTCCACCAGCTTGCGGTCCAGTTCGTCGATCTTCACTCGCCAGTCGGAAATGTCCATGAAGCAGTCGTCAGTCTTCAGTCGTCAGTCTTCAGTCTTCAGTCGTTACGTGTCCAGTCGGTGGTCCTTGGCCGAAACTGGCCCGGTGCTGACTACCAATGCTGTGGGAAAGATGCCGTCGTTACTCTAGCCAACTAGCGCGAGAGTGCTGACGACTGACGACCGACGACTGAAAGCTGCTTTACAAATTGTGCCACACTCTCCGCTTCTTTGCCCGGATTGCGTTCAATGATCTCGACGATCGCGCTGCCCACCACCGCCGCGTCGGCAAACTTTCCCACTGCTGTGCATTGTTCCGCACTGGATATGCCAAAGCCGACCGCGACCGGCAGGTCAGTATACCTGCGCAGGCGACCCACGAGTTTCGGCGCGTCTTCCGGCATCTGCTGGCGGGCCCCGGTCACCCCAGTTCGCGAAACCGCATACACGAACCCGGTGGAAGCCGCCGCAATCTGCTTGAGTCGCTTATCCGTGCTGGTGGGCGCGGCCAGAAACACGGTTGCCAGATTCCTTTTTTGCATCTCGGCCAGGTAGTCGCCTGACTCTTCCACCGGCAAATCGGTGATCAGTGCGCCATCCACACAGGCGTCCTGGGCGGCGGCGGCGAAATTCTTTATTCCCATGCGCAACACCGGGTTCAGATAGGTAAAGATGATGAGTCCGGCCTGCGACTTCTTCCGGATTTGTCCGGCCAGTTGCAGCACCTGCAGCAGGGAAGTCCCCTGACGCAGCGCTCTTTCGCTGGCCCGCTGAATCACAGGCCCGTCAGCCACCGGGTCGCTGAACGGAACGCCCAGTTCAATGACCTCCGCGCCGACGTCAATGGCCGCCAGGGCGATCTCCAGCGTGGTCGCAAGATCAGGGTCGCCGCAAGTGAGATAGGCGACGAGAGCAGGACGGTTTTGGAATCGCAGCGGCACGGCAAAAGAAAAGCCGAAAAACAAATTCTCCCAAATTGCACGATTACTCAATTACCAATTACTAAATTCTTCCAGCTCATTCCAGCTTCAGGTTCTCGCGCAGGATTCCAATGTCCTTGTCGCCGCGTCCGGAAACGTTCACGATCACGACATCGGACTTCTTCATCCTGGGAGCGCGCTTGATCGCCTCCGCGACCGCATGAGCGGATTCCATCGCGGGAATGATGCCTTCCATCCTTGCCAGCACGGTGCAGGCCTCGAGCGCTTCCTTGTCCGAGGCCGAAACGTATTCCGCGCGGCCCGTGTCCTTCAGCCAGGCGTGCTCGGGGCCAATCGAAGGATAGTCCAGGCCGGCCGAGATTGAGTGTGTCGCCGAAATCTGTCCGGCTTCGTCCTGCAGCACATATGAGTAAGTCCCCTGCAGCACCCCCGGCGCCCCGCCCTGGAAGCGCGCGGCATGATCGCCCAGGCGTGAGCCCCGGCCCCCCGCTTCCACGCCGATGAGTTGGACGTTCTTGTCCTTGATGAACTCGTAAAAGATGCCGATGGAATTAGATCCGCCGCCGACGCAGGCGATGATCGCCTGGGGCAGCTTGCCCTCGGCCTTAAGAATCTGCTTTCGCGCTTCGCGCCCGGTGACCTTGTGAAAGTCGCGCACCATGGTCGGGTAAGGATGCGCTCCCAGCACGCTGCCCAGCAGGTAATGTGTGGTGCGCACGTTAGTCACCCAATCGCGCATGGCTTCGTTGATCGCGTCCTTCAAGGTGCGGGAACCCGAATTCACGCCACGGACCTCCGCGCCCAGCAGCCGCATGCGGAAAACGTTGAGTTCCTGCCGCCGCATGTCTTCCGTCCCCATATACACGACGCATTCAAAGCCCAGCAGCGCGCACACCGTGGCGGTGGCGACGCCATGCTGCCCGGCGCCGGTCTCGGCGATGACGCGATGCTTGCCCATGCGTTCAACCAGCAGCGCCTGTCCCAGACAGTTGTTGATCTTGTGCGCGCCGGTATGAAGCAAATCTTCGCGCTTGAGATAAATCTTTGCCCCGCCCAGCTCTTTGGTGAGGCGCTGGGCAAAGAACAGAGGCGTGGGTCGGCCTGCGTAGGTGCGCAGCAGTTCGTCCAGGCGCTTTTGAAACCTACGGTCCCGCTTCGCTTTCTCGTAGTGCCGCTCCAGTTCGTCGAGCGCCGCCATGAGAGTCTCGGGGACATAGCGTCCGCCGTACACGCCGAAGCGTCCGGCTGCAACTGCCCGTACAGGTTGGATTTTCGCTGTTGCCATTTTCAGTTCTTCTTGTCTGTCTGCCGAACCGCCTGCACAAACGCCCGAACTTTGTCCGGGTCCTTTTTTCCCGGCCTGGCCTCAACGCCGGATGCAACATCCACTCCCCAGGGCTTCAGTATGCGGATTGCATCGGCGACGTTCGCGGGGGTAAGGCCGCCCGCTACGACCACGTTCGCGTCCTTGCTCATTGCTTCTATCGCCGCCGCGGCGGCATTCCAATCAAATACTCTTCCCGTGCCGCCCGGCAGTTGGGGCGTGCCTGAATCAAAGAAAACGGCGCTGACGCTGAGGCCTCCGCTCTTTAGCCAGCCGGGACTACTAATCTTTTCGGCCGGCACAACCAGAAAGATATTCAAGTCCCGGGCGTTCTTCAGTTGCTGTAAGAACTCCGGCTCGAGGTATCGGTCGCCGTGCAATTGCGCCGCGGTTAGACCTGCCCGAGCTACAGTGAGCAGAATCTTCTCAACCGGTTCTTCTACGAAGACGCCGACTTTTTCGATGCCCGGCGGTACTCTTGCCGCAATCCTGCCTGCTGCCTCTGGATCAATTCTCCGGGGACTCTTCTCATAGAACACGAAGCCCAACGCGTCAGCCCCGGCTTCGACCGCGAGTCTTGCGTCTTCGAAATTTGTGGTGCCGCAAATCTTGATCCAAGTCATGGACCCCAGTTCCCAGTTGCCGGTCGGGAGTTCTCAGAAAGATTTTGTACTGAGGGCAGAGCCTTCGCGTTCCGCTTCTGCCAAAAGGGCCTTCAGCGCTTCGCCGGGAGATTCCGCTCTCATCAGAGACTCGCCGATCAGGAACGCCTGATACCCCACGCCGCGCAGCCGGGCAATATCCGCGCCGCTGTCGATGCCGCTCTCGGCCACGGAGACTACATTCTTCGGAATCATTTCCGCCAACCGGAGAGCGGTGTTTACATCCACCTTGAAGCTCCGCAGATCACGATTGTTCACTCCAATGAGGTCGCAACCTGCGTCGAGCGCGCGGTGCAACTCTCCTTCGCTGTGGGCCTCGCAGAGCACATCCAGGCCCAGTTCGCGGCTGTTCTTGCTCAGGGCAACCAACTCCGCTGGTGACAGCACGGCCACAATGAGCAGGACCGCATCGGCGCCGTGGGCTCGCGCCTGCAACAGTTGAAACTCGTCCACGACGAAATCTTTCTGCAGGCAGGGCAGCTTGACGGCGGCGGAAGCGCGCTGCAGGTTCGCCAGTGAACCCTGAAAAAACTCTTCATCGGTCAGCACCGACAGTGCCGCTGCGCCTGCTGCTTCCAGTTCTCGGGCCAGGCTTACTGGATCAAAGTTGGCGCGGATCAGTCCGCGGGAAGGCGAAGCTTTCTTCAGTTCGGCAATGATGGCTGGGCCAGTCCGGCCCGCCAGGGCCCGCCGAAAGCCGTGCGGGACATGCTGCTCAGCCTCTCGCTCCAACCGGCGCAGGTCGGTCGAGCGCTTTGCGTCAGCGACCCGGCGGCGCGTGGCAGCAACGATCTGGTCAAGACTGGCAGCCATAGGGAATCTGACGATTATACGGGAACGAACGCGAATGCCGCCGGAGTGGGGTAGTGGGCTACTTTGAATTTTGAGACTGTGGGCGACCGTGGCATACTCAGGGTATGCAGCGGAGGGCGGAAAGAGCGGCGTGAACGCTAGAATCGTGATTTAAGTGGCGCGTGAACTCTTCATACTCTTTTTTTGTGCGGCGATCGCCTTCCTCCTTGGAAACGGTTATTACAAATCCTTTCGCAGTGGTGTCCTTACTACAATTAAAGGCTTCACCTCTCGCCGGGACGAGGAACCGATCAGCTACTGGATTGGCATGGCGATAGGGACTATCGCATTTCTAGTCATGGTGTCCGCAACTGCGGTTATGGCGTTCCTAGTATGCGTCTGTCTATCCGGGACTTCAAAGTAGCCCACTACCCGGAGTGGACACGCCTTTTCCTTCGTGCACCTTGGTGTCCTGGCGGTTAAGAGGTTTAAGGCCTCAAACCACCAAGGACGCGAAGGTGCACGAAGGAACACCCGCCGGAGCGCGGACTCTACCTCATTCAGTCGAGAACTTGAACACGGTCTGCGACTGAAATTTCTTCCCTGGTCTCAGGATGGTTGAAGGAAAGTCTGGATGGTTGGGCGAGTCCGGAAAATGTTGCGTCTCCAGGCAAAAGCCGTAACGCTGTTTATAGACATGCCCGTTTTTTCCCGTAATCGTTCCATCCAGAAAATTGCCCGAATAAAACTGCACCCCAGGCTGGGTGGTCAGGACCTCCAGCACTCGTCCGCTGGTGGGTTCGTGTACCAGGGCGGCGCGGGTGAGGCTGTTGTCCTTGCGGTTGATCACCCAGTTGTGATCATAGCCGTGTCCCAGAACCAGCTGTTCGTAGTCCTGGTTGATGCGTTCGCCGATGGTTGTGGGCTTGGTGAAATCCATGGGCGTGCCCTGGACAGGCCGCAACTCGCCGGTCGGGATCAGGGTCTTGTCCACCGGCGTAAACCGGTCAGCGTTGAGCAGGAGATGGTGCCCCAGAATGTCACCATTGCCTTCCCCGGCCAGGTTGAAATAGGTATGTTGGGAAAGATTGAGGGGCGTGGCTTTATCGGTCGTGGCTTCGTAATCCACAATCAACTGGTTGTCGTCGGTCAAGGTATAGGTAACTTTTACTTTCAGATCACCCGGATACCCTTCCTCGCCGTCTTTGCTCAGATAGCTGTAAGAAACACCGACGCCTTTTCCGTTCTTGAACTCCTTGGCCTCCCAGAGTTGTTTGTTGAACCCATTGGTTCCGCCGTGCAGGGAGTTCGGGCCATCATTTTTGGCCAGGGTATATTTCACGCCGTCGAGAGTGAAGGTGGCGTTGGCGATCCGGTTGGCGTAGCGTCCGACGATGGCGCCGAAGTAGGTGGGATTTTGCAGATATCCGTCAACTTTGTCGTAACCGAGGACAATGTCGCCCAGGTTGCCGTTCTTGTCCGGCACTCGCAGCGACACAATAATGCCGCCGTAGTTGATGGTGCGTACTTCGAGGCCCTTTGAGTTGGTTAATGTGAACAGATCGACCGGCCTCCCGTCCCCGGTTTTTCCAAATGATTCTTTACGAACCTGGTGTTTACCTTTTGCGGGCGCAGCCTCTCGTCCCATCACGGAGGAGACAAAGAGTGTCAGTAGCAGAATGTGAAGGATTGTCGTTTTATGGTTCATCATAGCTGGTTGCCGAAGCCAATCATGGGCGTTCGCGCCGTTAAGGTTAGCACGCTCCGCGCCCGCGGACATAATTTCCAGCGGCTGGAAATTTGCCCCCGTCGAACCTGCCGGGGAATCACTGAAAGTGCTGCTTACTATAGTGTGACCTCGAAGTGATTTTCTGCCCTTCCGGCGCCCCATCACCCCCTCAGAACCTCTTACAATAAAGGGATGTTTCGTAGAGTCCACTTTTTGCAACTGGCTTTCGTATTGCTGTCGGCGAGTTTGCTCCGGGCGGACAGTCCGGCCTTTGATCTGGCTGGGCCAAGGATCGAAGTGAGAGTGACGCGGGCGGGAAAGACGCTGCCCATCGCGCTCGTGCCCAACCTGCAAGCCGGGGACCGCCTCTGGATTCATCCCGACCTGCCGGATGGAGAATCCGTGCGTTTCCTCATGATTCCGGCATTTCTGCGCGGTTCAACCAACCCGCCGCCCGAAAACTGGTTCACGAAAGTGGAAACCTGGAACAAACGCGTGCGCCAGGAAGGGATTGTGATCACGGTGCCGCCGGGAGCGCAGCAGGCGCTGATTTTTCTTGCTCCCCAGACCGGCGGCGATTTTGGCACCCTGCGGTCGGCGGTAAGGGGCAAGCCCGGCGCATTCGTGCGCGCGTCGCAGGACCTGAACCAGGCGAGCCTCGACCGCTCCCGCCTCGACAAATATCTGAATGCTGTCAAGGAAATGTCAGGCGGAGATGCCAAGGCCCTGCATGACCGGTCCGTGCTCTTGGCCCGCAGTCTCAACATCAAGATCGACAATGAATGCTTCCAGAAGCCCAGGCAGCAGCAGGAATCGTGCCTCACCCAAAATCCCGATCAACTGGTGCTGGATGATGGCCACAGTCAATCCATGGTAGCGGCGCTCACGTCGGGAAGCGGGCCTGATCTTATCGGGCAGCTGAGTACCACTCGGCTGGCGGGTGGCGGGGTTTACAGTCCTTACGTGGGCGCGGTCGTGGACCTGGCGAAAATGATGGAAAGCTTTCGTACCCCGGAGTACCGGTATATTCCGGCGCTGGCCCTGCCGCACCTGGGTGAACTCAATCTTAAGCTCAACAACCCGCCTTCGTTTCGCAAACCCATGTCGGTCATGGTGGTGAGTCTGCCGGCGGTGGAAGCCGCGCAGCTGCCTCCGCTCCGTCCCGTGGACGCCAACCAGGTGCCATGTCTGGAAAAGCCGGACCTGCTGCTGGCGGCGGAAGGCGCTCCCGTCGTCTTCTCTACCGACTTTGCACACAACATGGTTTTGCACGTCACCGACAAGGCGGGCCGTGCGCTTGATCTGCCCGCCACGGCGGACGCGGCGCGCGGCGGTTTTTTGATCGCCAACCGTACCGTCGCGGCAGACAAAATGGAAAGCGAAGTGAAAGGGACGCTTCGCGGCAACTGGGGCTTCGACTCCTTCGAGGGACCAGCCTTTCGCCTGCAAAACTCCCATCCGGCAAAGTGGGTACTGGCCTCGGCTGACGAAAGCGCGCTGGTGGTGGGCCGCGAGGACACCCTGCATTTCAAATCGGACGCCGCGGCTTGTGTCGAGAGCGTTACCCTGAAAAACGAAAAAGGGAAATTGCTGAAGCCAGCCTGGACATCGCCGAAGGCCGATGAACTGGAACTGAAAGTTCCGCTCAAAGACGAGGCTCCGGGGAAGATCACCATGCTGGTGAAGCAGCACGGTGCCGGCAAGGCGGACGAGGTTGCACTGCGCAGTTACTCCGAAGCCGCCAGCCTGGAGAGGTTCTCAATCAATGCCGGTGATAGTCAGGCAACACTGATTGGATCACGCCTGGATGAGGTGGCTGGGGGAGAAGTGAACGGTATCCACTTTGCTCCGACAGGGCTCTCTCGCGCGGACAATAAAGATGAATTGCGGCTGGCCACCGACGCCAAAGATGTTTCCGCGCTGCATGCCGGCGACAAGATTACCGCTCACATAACACTGAACGATGGCCGGGTGTTAAATGTTGAGGCTGCGGTCGGTCCGGCGCGCCCCAGAGTCACGCTGCTCAACAAAACCATCCAACCGGGCCCGACGCCTTCCGCCATTCGTCTGGGCTCTCAGGACGAATTGCCCCAGGACGGGAAGCTATCTTTCTTCCTGCACTCGGAAATCCCTCAAACATTTCCGCGCTCGGAAAAAATCGAGGTGGCTACCGCAGACGAGTCGTACAGCGCGTCCTTGAGCCTGGACGATGGCACCCTGGTGCCGCAGGATGCTCAAACCGTCATGGCGGTTTTCGACCCGCTGAAGAGTCTGGGAGCTTCTGCCTTCGGCCCGCTTCGTTTCCGCGCAGTCAGCGGCAATCTCAAGGGCGACTGGCAACCTCTGGCGACCCTGGTACGGTTGCCCATCCTGAAGGAAGTGCGTTGTCCGGAGAGTCCAGACCAGCAATGTACGCTCTTCGGAACCAACCTGTTTCTGATTGGCGCGGTGGCTTCGGATTCCGAGTTCAAGCGCTCGGTCCCGGTTCCGGCGGGATTTGCCCAGGCAACGCTGAGCGTGCCGCGTCCTGACGGCACCCTGCTCTACATCAAGCTGCGGGACGATCCCTCTGCGGTAAATCCGGTATCTTTGCCGGTTTTGCCCATCCAGCCGTAAGCAGGGAGAAGCCGGTCGATTTGAAGGGACCCCGCAATCAGGCCCTCGTAGCGAACTTCCCGGGGCTCTTCCAAAAAATTCCCTATGCAGGCCTCGGCCGGGCGCGGTCTTGAGGTAAACTTGTTGCGTTGGATTTGCGCTAATCATGAGAACAAAGTCCCTACGAACGCTGGTTGTGGTCTTCGCCGCCTTTGCCGCGATGTTCATGGCGATCCACCACGACGATCTCAGGGAATTTGATACTGCGTACATTCAAAGAGAAGTGTTGAGGGAGTCCACAGAAAGCCTTCTGGCCCAGTCGGACCGGCAGGCGGTTTACTTCCCGCGGTTTGCTTCCTCCGGCAAGAGCCGGTACATCGCGAGGTCCGCGCCCATCACACCCTCTCCAACGTTGTCTGCTTTCTCCACCTGCGTTCTGCTTTGCTGAGACTTGCCTCCCCTTTAGCGTGAGCCCCGGGAACCTGCAGCGCCTGGCAGTGCAGGTTTCTCTCACCACAAGCTCGCCAGCCGAACCTCGAATAAAGGAGAAACTTTTCCATGCAAATAGTCTCGAACGCAGGCACTCAAACCAACTGGAAGCAGGCTTTTCAGGATGCCGTATTTGAGTTGGATCCGACGCGCCTTCTGCCAAAACTGGAGAGAGCGCAGAGGGCCATCGAAGACCGGCTCGCCGAAGTACATTCGGGCGATAGTAGAGCTCCGCGGGAACTGATGGAACTTGAAGACGCACAACGGACCATTCGATACCTGGCCAAGCACGAACTGCAAGTCTGAAACCAGTGCGTTGGCTGGGGCGGAGTAGCATCATCCGCCTTCAGCCAACGTTTTTCCTCAGCTTGGCCGCGGTTGGAAGGGAACATTGTCTGATTTTAAAAAAGAATCCTATGACTGATTTTATCTTGAGACTTTGGAGTGATGATGACGGCCAGGATATTGCCGAATACGCCGTGATGCTGGCTGTGATCCTGGTATTGGTGGTGGGCACGATCCGCCTGGTGGGCTCAAACGCCAACAACGTATTCTCCTCGGCGGCCAGTTCGATCCAGTAATCCGCAGGGAGGAAGGGAAGGTCGTTCGAGAAAAGACGGGCCCAAAGCCTGGAAGGATGCTGCCGTGAGCGGCTTAGAGAGCGGTTACAAAAAACCAGAACAGTGGTGCCATCGAAGGGACTCGAACCCCCACACCCTTGCGAGTACATGGACCTGAACCATGCGCGTCTGCCAATTCCGCCACGATGGCACAAAAAAACTGGGATGCGGCATTTCTTCTCGAGGCCGCCTTCCAGGAAGGACTACGAGTAATATTCTACAGGGGGAGAGCAGACTGTTCAAACTGCAGACTGCCATGGAAAATTCCATCAAGCCGGACGATGCCGCGGCCAACCTTCGCGCCCTGGCCCACGATCTCAGCAACTCGCTCGAGACGGTCCTGCAGGCCGCCTATCTCTTACAAGCCGCAAAGCTCGACGGCCGCCACGAAAAATGGGTGCAGACGATTGATGCCGCCGCGCGCGATGCCGCCCGCATTAATGGTGAGATCAGGAAAATACTGAATGCGCAGGGTTAGGTCGCTGGCCATTGTTGTCATCCTGAGCGCAATCCACCCATTCGCTTGCGAATGGGCGGATGAAGTCGAAGGACCCCTATATCGCGACGACCGTGGCCGGAGTTGGAAACGCACAGCTCTGCAAGGAAGCAGAGCGAATGAAGCAGGTAGGGTCCTTCGACTCCGTGGCTGCCTCGCGTTGCGAAGCAGCCATGCCGCTCAGGATGACAAGTCGGGACCAGCGACCAACGACCAAGGACCGCCTCTTACCCTTCCAGCTTCGCCGTCATCGTGATATTTGCCTTCAGCAGCTTGGACACCGGACATCCGCTCTTGGCATTTTCCGCCGCTTTCTGGAACGCCGCGTCGTCGGCGCCCGGCACTCGCCCCACCACGTCAAGATGCACGGTGGTGATGGTCCAGCCCGAGTCAAGCTTTTCCAGGGTCAGTGTAGCCGTGGTTTCGATGCTCGAGGCGGTAAGATTCGCGGCGCCCAATTGCCCCGAGAGTGCCATGGAAAAGCAACCGGCATGCGCCGCGGCGATCAACTCTTCGGGGTTGGTTCCGGGCGTGTTTTCAAAACGGGTTGCAAACGAGTACGGAGTGTTGGACAACACGCCACTGCTGGCCGAGACTACTCCTTTGCCGTCCTTAAGTCCGCCCTTCCATATTGCGCTTGCCTTGCGTTGCATGCGACTCTCCTGATCCGTTGAAGTGGGATTGCGTCTTTTTCATTGTAGCCGCACGCCAGCCCGACTGTCAGCCAGAGCCGGTGTGGCGCGGGCGCCCCGCCCGCGGCCTTTGAAGTTGAAGATGAAATCCCCGGATGGAGAAGGCACCTACGGCTGGGGTTGAAGATGAAATCCTCGACGACGAAGGCGCCCGTCGGCATTTGAGGGCCTTTCGCGGGCGAGGGCGCCCGCGCCACACGGGCATAACCTGCTGGCCGAATCGGAGTTATCATGAACGCATGTATTTCGAACAGTTTTATCTGGGTTGCCTGGCTCACGCTTCTTACATGCTCGGGTCGCAGGGCGAAGCGATCGTGGTCGATCCTCAGCGTGACGTGGATCTCTATTTGAAGGCCGCCCAAGAAAACGGTCTTACTATCCGTCACATTTTTGAAACCCACCTGCACGCCGATTTTGTCTCGGGACACAAGGAACTCGCCGCCCGCACTGGCGCCAGGATTTATTTCGGGGCGCAGGCCGGGGTCACATTCACGCACGTCGCCGTTCAGGATGGTTTCGAGTTGGCCTTCGGCCAGGCTCGCATTAAGGTCCTCGAAACTCCGGGGCACACGCTGGAGAGCATCTGCCTGGTGGTCACCAGTGATGATGAGCAGGCGCCGAAGCCGTGGGCTGTATTGACCGGGGACACGTTGTTTATCGGCGACGTCGGCCGTCCCGATCTGTCCCGGACGCTCACTCCGCAGCAACTGGCGGGCATGCTCTACGACAGCCTGCATGACAAGCTGCTGAAGCTGCCGGACGAAGTGCTGGTTTATCCCGCCCACGGCGCAGGTTCGCTGTGCGGCCGTAACATGCGCGCTGAGCGTTCGTCCACGATCGGCACCGAGCGTCTCACCAACTATGCTCTGCAAATCCCGAACCGCGAGGAGTTCATCCAGCAGTTAACCACCAACCTGCCGGCGCGTCCCGAATATTTCCTGCAGGATGCCGAGATCAATCGCGGTGGAGCGCCTGCGCTCGCCGACTTGCCTGAACTGAAAGCAGTCACGCCCGCGGAACTGAAATCCATGCTGGACGAGGGCGTCATCGCGCTGGATATCCGCGCCGGAGAGCAGTTTGCCGCCGGCCATGTGCCCGGGTCCGTCAACATTCCGCTGTCGGGCCAATTCGCTTCCTGGGCGGGAACGATTCTGGGTTTGTCGTCGCGTCCCGTGCTGATCGCCGAAACGCCGGAGCAGTTGTCTGAAGCCCGCCTTCGCCTGGCCCGGGTTGGCATCGAAGCCGAGCGCGGGTACCTGGAGGGCGGAGTTGCTGGCTGGAAGGGAGCAGGGTTCGATCTGGCGACGTTGCACGAAATCACGGTGCAGGAACTGCAACAAGGGCTGGCTAAAAATGGAACGCAAGTGCTCGACGTACGCCGCGAAGCAGAATTTATGGCAGGTCACATTGAAGAAGCCGCGTGGTGGCCGCTGGACCGCTTCCGGATTTCTCCTCCCGAGGTTGACCTCAATGTTCCGCTGGCGGTCCACTGTCAAAGCGGCTATCGCAGCATGATTGCCTGCAGCCTGCTGCAGCGCGCGGGTTTTAAAAACGTGGTCAACGTCAGCGGCGGATTTGGCGCCTGGCAGGAAGCAAAGTTGCCGGTAGCGACGGGCGCGCCGGTAGTGGCCTGATGGAGGACGGGCGTCTCGCCCGTCCCGCCGGGCGGGGACGCCCGGCCTCCAGCAAAGCCTCTCTGCCTGTAGAATGCACCTACCAAAACAAATGATCACTCTCGCCGACGTCCAAGCTGCCCTGGAGCGCATTCGCCCTTCCATCTATCTTTCGCCCTGCACTCTGTCCGCCACTTTTTCGCAACTCACCGGCAACTCCATTTATCTGAAACTCGACAACCTGCAGCGGACGGGCGCGTTTAAAGAGCGCGGCGCGCTGAACAAACTGCTGACCATGAGCGCGCAGGAACGCGATCAGGGAGTGATTGCAGCTTCGGCGGGAAACCACGCGCAGGGGCTGGCGTATCACGCCGGCCGGCGCGGGATCAAAGCGCAGATCTGCATGCCGCTCACGACGCCGTTGATCAAGGTTTCCGCCACCAAATCCTACGGCGCCGAAGTCATTCTTCACGGCGCCAACTACGATGAGGCCTGTGAAGAAGCCATCCGGCGCGGTGAACAACAACACCTCACTTTCATCCACCCCTTCGATGACGATGCGGTCATCGCCGGCCAGGGCACCCTGGGACTTGAAATGCTGCAGCAGCATCCGGAAATCGAGGCGGTGGTGGTCCCCATTGGCGGGGGCGGATTGATCGGCGGCATCGCCTGCGCCATCAAGGAAACGAATCCGAAAATCCAGATCATTGGAGTCCAGACGGCGCGTCTGCCCTCGATGAAGGCAGCGGTCGCCGCCGGCAAACCCGTGACCCTGCCCGCGGCCGCCACGGTCGCTGACGGCATTGCGGTGCGCCGGGCCGGTGACCGCACTCTGCCGTTGGTTCAAAAGTATGTGGACGACATCGTCACCGTGGACGAAGAAGAAATTGCCAACGCAGTCCTGCTCCTGCTGGAGCGCGAAAAAACCATGGCCGAAGGCGCCGGCGCAGCCGCCATCGCTGCCTTGATCAATCGCAAGATTCATATGGCCGGGAAAAGAATTGCGGTGCTGGTCTGCGGCGGCAACATGGATGTCACTCTGCTGTCGCGCATCATCGAGCGCGGCCTGGTGAAGGATGGACGCCTCGTCCGCTTGCGCGTCCACCTTCCCGACTATCCCGGGGCCCTGCACCGGCTGACCGGAATCCTCGCGGACCATCGAGCCAACATCGTGGAGACGTCCTACGACCGCGCCTACTACGGAGTAAATCTGGGAGAGACAGCCATTGATATTACGATGGAAACCCGGGGGCCGGACCAGATTGCCGAATTACTCTCCGCCCTCGAGGCCGCAGGCTATTCCCACGAACGAGTGCTATAAAAGAAGTGTGGGTGAAGAAAGTGTGGGTCGGACACTCCCTGCGGTGTGGTCGCGGGCGACTCGCCCGCGGCCTTTGACTTTGAGGATCGAATCATTAGGGAAACCGCACTCGCGGCCTTGGAGGTTGACCTGGCCTTTCGCGGGCGAGGTCGCCCGCGACCACACGAGCAGGGTGTGTCCGACCCACACCAAAGCAGTGTCTAACCCACACACCATCACTTCGAACCGGTTAGTTCGCGGATGATCTGGGCTTCCCGCTCCCGGTAGGGCTTGCCGTCGGCATGGAAGACTTCGTGGAACCACACTGGAGGCTTCTGCAGAACATACGGCTTCTCCCATGAATCCCAGGGCAGGTAGGTTTGCGTCTTGCCCGCGACCAGTCCCCAGTTGATCGCCGCCACATGGTGTTTCTTCGCGATCGGCAGGATCAAATCGAACGTACTTCCCATGGGACGGGCCATGTACTCGGTGCACAAAATCGGCCGGTGATAGCTTTCCAGCTCTACCACTCGCTTTTCGAAATCTTCCGGCCAACTATAGTTGTGAAATGAAATCACGTCTGACTGCTCCAGCTGAATGCGTGCCGTCGCAGACAGCTTTTCCGGTGACGACCAATCGCCTTCCCAAACTCCACTGGTCAGCGGTTGTAAGGGGCTGGCCGCGCGTGCCCAGGTGAAGACCTGGGGCAACAGAGCCAGCACAAGCTCTGCTTTGTTTTTCAGTTCCACCGCGCCATACGCGCCCCCGTTGCCGTTGTTGGGCTCGTTCCACAAGTCCCAGGCCAGCACCCGCGGATCATTGGCGAACGCCCCAACCACTCCCTGCACATACTCTTTAAGCCGTGGATACTGCGCCTCATCCTTTAGCGCGTTCGCTCCCGGACTCTGCACCCAACCCGAATTGTGCACTCCTGGAATGGGCGGATGTTGCGGGCCGAGCTTGGGAAAAGGGTCCCAGCAGGAATCAAAGAGCACGAACACGGGCCGGATGCGGTGTTTGGCCGCGATGGTCAGGAATGTGTCGATTCTGTGCTTGAAGCCGGCCGCATCCTGCTGCCACAACAGGTCATGGAGAAACACCCGCATGGTATTCATGCCCAGACCCTGCGCCCAACCCAGTTCCTTGTCGATTTCCTGGGGATCGAAAGTATCCGCCTGCCACATTTCGAGTTCGTTGATCGCGCTGGCGGGAATAAAATTGCTGCCTACCAGCCAGGGCTGCTGCTGGTACCAGCTGTTGGCTTTTTCCTCCGACCATCGCGATGTGACAGCAAACCCGCGGCTGAAGAATGCAAGAATGAGAATCAGGATTACCCAAGTCGATCGCTTCACGGCCGCCGCCCGCATGCTGCAGGAGTTTTCATTTTCCCATTCTCCCATCGATCCGCTGAAGGTTACAAACGCAAAGATGATCCTCTAAGATTGATCTCTCCGCAAGCCGGACTATTCACCTTCTGTCCAGTCGATGCCTTCCCGTGCTTGCGAGATTCGCCGTTCTGTCGCATCAGCTTGGTCACCACGCCCGTCCATCCCGTCTGATGGCTGGCACCCACCTCCATTGGCGGCAGTCCAAAGGCTATGCGATACTAAGGCTCTGCCCGAAGAGGATGCGGGGCACAGCATGACGCAACTGGCAGCAGAAATAGCATCGGCGATTCTGAAGCAATCGGAAACGGACCAGTGAACTTGCGGTAGCCTTCGGTAGCGGCCCCGTGCCGTATCAAGCCGGGATGGCGGAACTGGCAGACGCAGCGGACTCAAAATCCGCCGGTACTTAGTACCTTGGGGGTTCAACTCCCCCTCCCGGCACCAACCTTACTTTTGTGTTTTGAAGAACCTACGAGTACCTCGCGTGAAGTAGTTCCCCTATGGAAAACCCCGACTGTAGTAAAACTGTAGTAGTTTTTTCCCGCGTTGCGCTGCATTTACGCGATTGCCCAGTTTGCTGATAGCACCTCGGCCTGTTCCAAAACCGTAAGCGTCGCCTTCTCCTGCTTGTCTGGGGGATAGCCGTACTTCCGCAGGATGCGCTTGACGAGCACGCGCAGATTGGCGCGCACATTTTCGCGGATCGTCCAGTCAATGGTCGTGTTCTTGCTAACTGTTGCCACCAACTCGCGCGCGATGGTTCGAAGCGTGTCGTCTCCGAGCACCTTGACGGCACTATCGTTCACTTCCAGTGCGTCGTAGAATGCGACCTCGTCTTCCGATAATCCAAGTTCTTTCCCCCGGTGCTGGGCCTTGCGCATTTCTTTCGCTAGTCCGATCAGTTCCTCAATCACTTGCGCGGTTTCAACTGCCCGGTTTTGATACTTTCGGATTGCCTTCTCCAGCAACTCCGAGAACAACCGCGACTGGACGACATTGCGGCGGGCGCGCGTCTTGATCTCTCCCAGCAGCAGTTTCTTCAGCAGCTCCCACGGCGAGGTTCTTCTGTGGCAAATCGTGGACCTCAGACAGGAATTGATCCGAGAGGATCGAGATATCCGGCTTCTTCAGCCCCGCAGCCTCGAAGATGTCCAACACCTCCGTGCTCGCCACCGCCTGCGATACGATCTGCCGAATGGCGTGATCGAGGTCTGCTTCCGCGCGCTCTTGATGCGGAGCCACTTTGTTCAGGACTGAGCGGACAGCCTGAAAGAAGCCAACGTCGTCGCGAACGCGGATTGCCTCCGGATGCGGCACTGCCAGCGCAAATGCAGAGGAAAGTTGCTTAACGGCGTCTGTCAGCCTCTTCTTGCCGTCTTCCTGCTTGAGGATGTGTTCCTGCGCGCGCTTGCGCGTACTCCTGCTGTGGATCGGCGAAGAGGTAGCGCTCGACATCCTCCCGAGCCAGCACGCGCAGTATGGCCTGGGTGGAGATGCGCTCGTGCATGTGCAACGCCACCGGATCGACCTCAAACCACGGATGAATCGGCGCTCTAAGATTGTTCGGGCGCTCAGGGGTTCCGAGTTCCCGCATGACGAGCATCGCATCTACGCACGGAACCTGGAGGTGCCGTCCGGCGGCGGCGTCGGCACTGCCCGGGCCATTGCGCACGTCTACAGCGTCTTTGCCACCGGCGGAAGCGAGCTGGGGTTGCGCCGAGAGACGCTGGACTTGCTGGCCGCGCCCGCGACTCCCCCGGCGCGTGGCTTTTACGATGAATGCATGAAGGCGGACGGCATACAGTTCTCGCTCGGCTTCATGAAGCCCAGCACTGTCTGGCCATTCGGCAGCGCCAGTTCGTTCGGCTCGCCCGGGTCCGCTGGCGGCTCTCTTGGCTTTGCCGATCCAACCGCTGGCGTCGGCTATGCCTACGTGACGAGCCAGATGGGGACACAATTAACCGGAGATCCGCGGGATGCGGCACTCAGAAAAGCACTCTACTCCGCTATTCCGGGTTCGCCGGGTGCGGTGGAAAGACGAGTTGCATAGCGACTGAATGCGAGAGCTCGAAGCACCTAGGAAAGACACGACCCTTTTGTTAGCCCGACGGAGAGATCCTTCCGGGCAGCATCGCTGAAAATGTCGCCCGTCACCAACAGAAGCGACTCAAGCGCCCGCGAAGGGAGGACGAGGTCGGTGAGACACAGGCGAATCATCGTCACTCACTACGGCGGGCCCGATGCACTTCGGGTGGTCGAAGGT
>CAWBPS010000014.1:0-191501 GCA_963790645.1 Terriglobia bacterium
CGTTCCGGTAGTCGTCATCGCTATCGTGCAATCCTGATTTTCGGGCTGTACATTGCCGGCAGCTGGCTTCTCCCGGGCCGGAAACGGGTGGTACCCTACATCATCCAGACGCTCAAACGGCTGAAACCGGCCTTGTTTCGACAGGATTTGATCGCCCTGTTTGAACTCCTTCAAAAGCAAAAGATCAAGCCGCTAATCGCGCAGCGATTTCCTCTGGCCGAGGCAAGACAAGCGCATGAGTTGCTCGGCAAGGGAGGCGTGACAGGCAAAATCGTGCTCGTGCGCAACGTGTCATCGATTGAATCAGGTGCGGCGTAATAACGGCATGCAGATGACGGCGCTTCGCGTCACCGCTGATGCCGAGTGTTAGTCGCGACAAATGCGCTTGTGTCCGTTAAATGGAACAGTTCTCGGGTTGTCCGCCATCCGGAAATTGGGATCGGTCTCCTTAAAAAGGGAAGTTCCGAGTAGCCCGTCATCCACCCAGAATCGAAACCAGGTGCGGTGATCACTTCCTAGATTATCGGTACCGATCCGTTCTGTTGAGCATTTGGATTACTTCCGGATTGCCGACAATCAGGAATCGGCCTATTAGAAGACCACGACGGCATTGATCAGGAGTGACCGTTTGAACGCCTCGAGGAAGCTGTTCTGCAATTGATGGCTTACTGCGCCGCGCGACGACGGTAGCGTTCGGCGAGTTCGGCCCACGAGATGCCCGTGCTTGGCAGCGCCGCCTGCTCGTCGCCGGGGCGACCCCCAATCGTCTGTACCTTTCGGAATCCAGCTTGCTGCCAGTCGATACTCTGGTTGACGAAAGCGGTGAGGCGCGTATCGGATGACAAAGGGTGCATGAAGGTGATCGGATCCTTCACCCGGGGACAGAGGCGCTCGAGCGCATCGCGCGTGGGCACCTCGCTGCCATCGAAGTCCAACTCCTCGAGCACTGGCGTCTCGCCAAGGCGATGCGCGTGCACGCGCACCACGCGCAACAGCGCCACGCGCCGTGGAAGCGCAAGAGAGAGAACATCTCCGGCGGCGAGGCCGGAGAGCTCTCGCTTCGGCGGACGCAAGCGTCTCCGGGCCGGCTGCGGACCGGTCAGCTGCGCGCGAGCTTTCTCGAGCACCGCGCGGCGCTTCGGCAGCAGCTTCGGATTCTCTCGTTCCCACACCGCCAGGTCAGCGCCGGCGTCGATGATGGCGAGAGCGCGATCGCGAACGTCAGGTTCCAGTCGACCAACCTTCGACTGCGTCACAGCGAAGGCGATCAGCGCGATGCTATCTGACTCCTCGAAATACGGCTCGAACTTTTCCAGAGTCAGCCGCGTCGCGGAGCCATCCTCGGCACCATCTTCCAGCAATTGACGATAGTGATCACGTATGTCGCACGCCACGTCGTCTGAGAAGAGGCCGGTTCCCCACACTCCCAAGAGTTACCCCTTTCGGCTTCGATTGAAACTCAAAAGCGACATCCATGGATCGCCAAGTATCGTCCGGATCCGAAAGTGCGCCCGAAACGCGTGACATACGCCAGTTCGGACTGGCCCGATGTGGCGCATGGGTGGACCATTTCAAGCATTGACCTGCACGGTCGGCAAACAAGAAGTAGTTCGATTCCTTCGTTATTGCCCGTCATCCGTTCAGAATCTTTATTATTCGCGGCTTCCTTGGTAAGCACTCGAGAACTTTCGGCGGGTGATCCTGGTGAAGTCTGCTCTCGACTGTCTACACCGGACCTGTACCGCCTAATTCACTTTGGCACGACGAGAGGGCCGTTCGTGATAAGTTTCGAATCCACTATGCCGATCTCGACCCGGCGGTTGGCAGCACGCGCCTGTTCACTGTCGCCCGGAACGCGCGGGTCGGATTTGCCAAAACCCTTGGTGCTCATGATGGTTGCGGGAATTCCGGTCTGCACGAAGAAGTCGCGGACAGCTTCGGCGCGACGCTGTGAGAGTTGCAAGTTGTATGTCTGCGTCCCGACGTCGTCCGTATATCCGTAGACAGCAATCGTATATCCCTTAAGCGTCATCATTATCCCGGCGATGCGATTGAGGATGTCGCGGTATTCCGGTTTAATGTTTGCCTTATCGAAGTCGAAGCGAATCGACTTGCTGTCGAGCGTCATTACCAGGCCCATGGCGGTACGATGCGTTTCGGCGATTTGCCCGAGAGCGTCTTGGAGCTGTATAAGTTGCGCCTCTCGCTCCTGCCGATATCGCTCAGCCTGCTGTGTGGCTTGATCTGCCTTTTGCTGCTCGGCGGCGGCCTGCTGCCGCGCAAGTTGCGCCTGCGCCTCCGAGTTCAATTGATCCTGCTTCGCCAAGTCGCGCTGTTGAGCGGCAGCCTGCGCGTTCGCAGCCGCTTGCGAAGCCTGCTGAGCCAACGTCTGCGATTGCTCCTGTGCACGCACGAGCAGCCGGCTGAAATCTTCCGTCTGCTGGCTGAGCCGTGCCACCTCGCGCTCCAGGCGACGGACCGAGATTAGATAAACAAACCCAAGAACCAAGCTGAGCGCAATTGCGATCACTCCCAGAGCCAGCGCTAACTTCCCTTGAGACTTGGCAGGTGCATCCCCAAGTCCACGCTCGTCCGGCTTCAGGGCCTCGCGTGAAGAGTCCATCATTCGGCAATCTTAGCGTGGAATTCTAGATTGAGGCAAAACGAAATAGCGCCCGGATTGTCGGCTACAGGGAAGTAATCGCGAAACGAGTTTCCTGGCCTGCGGGTTATCCACGAGCCGGCTCACACAGAACGGCTTAAGCGCGACACTATTTCTGGGAAATCGCCCTCTGTGCCTCTAGGATCTCTGCCCTTCCTGGCTTGTCCGCACGTCCGCAAACCTTCAAGAGCTGGCCGAAATACTTCTGACTCGCTTCGCGCCTTCCGCTCAACTGAGCAGCACGCCCCGCCCCATAGAGCGCTCGCAATCGCTCCGGCTCTTTCGTCAGCGTAGCTTCGAATTGCTCCAGTGCCTGCGCCGGCTCTTTCATTTCGAGCAACATCTCGCCGAGTAGCTCGCGCGCCGGGGCGAGCGGCCCGGGCGTCACCGCGCTTTTCTCTGTCCCGTCTTCCAGTCCCGCTGCCGACTTCATCTGGCGCAGTGCTTCCTCTTTCTTACCCTCCGCTAGCGCCGCCCATGCTCCAACCTCAAGTTCCTCAATTTCCACTTGCTGCGCCCAGTAGTTTTCGCCCGCCTTCAACAGTCGCTCGCGGATCTGCTTCAGCGCGGCCACCGATTCGCGCGCAGCCTGCGCTTGCCCCAGTTGTCCTGCGCCCAGTCCGCGGGCGAACCAAGTCATGGCCTCGGTGTGAGGAAACGGTGTCTCTAGTTGTGTGAGCTGCGCAGCTTGCTTCCACTCCCGACGTTCCAGCGCGTACCGTGCCGGGATCGCCGCCAGAGCAAAATATCCCGTAGAGGGGCTACCAGCGCCGCTGATCACCGCCTTCGGGTCGAAGCGTGACGCGATCTCCGGCAATGAATCCACGATCCGCCGCGCCGCTTCGTCCTGCCCAGTTTGCAGGTAGGCGTAAATTTCATAGTCGCTGGCGTGCAACTCTTCTGCCGTCTGACCCTCGCGCCGCGCCGCTGCTGCCGCTGCTATGTTGCTGTCGATGGAGTCTTGCCAGTAGCCCGTGCGGGTGAAAGTATGCGATGGCATGTGCAGCGCATGGGGCGCATCTGGCGCAATTTTCGAGTAACGCCGCGCCGCCACCAGCGCCCGCCCCGCCAGCGCCGGCACGTCGTAAGTATGGATAATGTAGTGTGCCAGTCCAGGATGCGCCGGCTCCTGCTCGAACAATTTTTCCAGTATCGCTCCTGCCTTGAGCCGCCCCGCGTACGTCTTGTCCGCGGGATCTTCCGAAGCCGCGATCGCCAACGCGTAGAAGATTTGCGCCTCATGATCTTCTGGATACTTCGCCACCACTTCCCCCATGGCGTCGCGATAGGCGATCAAACGCGCTCGCTGAGGCGTGCCCTCGTAGTCGCTGTACAACTTGCCTACCGCCCCGAGATACGCCCGTTCCCGCTCCGTCTTTGCGCCCACGGTCTTGCCGCGTTCCGCGCTCTCCCGTCCTGTCTGCAACTGGCTCTTGTCTTTCATTCCCGTTGCAAATGGATTACTCCAATCGCTGAGCGCGGTTCCCCAGTACGCGATTCCGCATGTCGCGTCCTCCCCCAGAACCGCGTTGAATCCTTCTATGGCACGGCTGAACTGGAAGGAATGCAGCAGCGCAACCGCCCGATTGAATTCCTTCTGCGCCACTTCGTTGCACGATGTGGCAAAGTGCACCGTCCCCAACTTCTCGCTATTTCCATGCTGGTGCTCCTGAGCCAAGCAACGCGCCGCCAACGCCAGTACAAATCCCGCAACGACCGCAGCCTTGACCATCTCACCCCTCCAGCCCTCAGGATTATAGACACGTTTCAGGATCTCCAGAAGATTTGCCCCCGCATGCGACCATGATCGCGTGCGCGGTCGCCCTCCACGCGGTTCCCTTCGCAGTTGAAGCATGGGTCGCTGCGGACACGGGAGGTTAACGGGCGAACCGAAAAGAATTCTTAAGTTAGCTCTTGAGCGGCAAGGCCCCCGAGGATCACTCGGGCCAGCCCGTGGAAACCTGCGCATGAACAATATCATCCCGCCTGGTAGCCGGCCCGAGAAGCCCTCGAGAATGTGGGCCGTGGATTCTCTCCCATCGTTTCTGGTCGCCAATGCGCAGCAGATCCGACGATTCCGAACGGTTGGTCGGCAAACCGGAAGGAATTCCATTGCTTCCGGAGTGCCCGTCACTCGGCGGGCCAACCAGCTAGCTTATCCATGAGTAATTGCGCTCCTGGCCGGGTGACTAGGATCGCGATTGGGTTAGCGGACTTCTGTTGTTACGGATGAGTCGTGCGAAGTGTAGATTACTTCGCCATCGAGCAGCGTCATCAGGCATTTCAAGTCTTTGATCTGCTCATTGGAGACGGAGTAGAGGTCGCGGTCCCAAACAGCAATGTCGGCCCTTTTGCCTACCTCAAGGGTACCGATCTTATCTTCGAGGAACATCTGGCGCGAACCCCAGGCGGTGTAGCTGCGGAGAGCGGTGTGGATGTCCACACCTTCGGCCACCCCGAAGGGCTTCAGGCCGTAGGTGCCTTTGGCGGTTTGGCGCGCTATGGAGGCCCAGAGTCCGAAGCGTGCGGCCACCGGAGTGACGAAGTAGTCTGACCCGCCGGACCAGAGAATGCCGCGGGATTGCAGGGTCTTGAAGGGCTCCAGTCGCTGACCGCGCTTGGGACCATAACTGGCCGCATAGATGTCGCCGATCCACCAAAGGAATCCGGGCTGCATTTCCGGATATCCAGCGTCGTATTTTCTTTGCAAGTTGGCCATCACGTCGAGGGCGTGCGGAGTGGGCAGGTTGGCGTGGATGATGCTGTGGCGCAGGCCAGAGTGGGGCTGCTCTTGCTCAACCAGGGCGTAGGTATCGACGACCCAGTCCATGGCGCGGTCCCCGACGGCATGGGTACCAACTGGGACGTTGTTCTGGTGGAAGAGGCGAACCATTTCTCGATAAACAGCAGGGTCGGTTTGCGGATAGCCGCGATTGGCCGTGCCCGAACTTGTGACATCTGGAGTCGTGGCGTTACGCAGCCAATCGTCATA
The DNA here is from genome assembly GCA_963790645.1 of Terriglobia bacterium. Taxonomy (GTDB): domain Bacteria; phylum Acidobacteriota; class Terriglobia; order Terriglobales; family Acidobacteriaceae; genus JAIQFF01. Next base: position 5,655 of record CAWBPS010000014.1, read on the forward strand.
GACCCAGCCTGTGCGGGCACCACCGGAGCCGTCCATGTAGATTTTGGCGCCGCAGGAGAGGAGGCGGTCGTCACCGAGGGTGGAGGGCAGGCGAGGAACGGCGTTGATCTCGGCCAGCGCCTTGCGGGCCGACTCCAGTGTCGAACCGGCGTGCCATAGGACGCAGATGCGTTCCTTGAGCTGCCCCTGATCAAGGAGAGATTTGTAGGCATCCCAGTGGAGCTGGTAGATGTCGGGATCTTTGACGGCGGTGATGCCTTCGCTGTGCAGCACCTGTTGAATGTAGAGGATGCCCTGACGCATCTGCTCGGAGGTGATGGGCGGGATGAGGCTGGTAACGGGCTCCATGGCGGAGTCTTCTTTGAGGACGCCGGTGGGGTTGCCGTGGGGGTCGCGGTCGATGGTGCCGGCGGTGGGGTCAACTGTGCGGGCGGTGATGTGGGCCAGCTTGAGGGCGAGCGAGTTGGCGACTCCGTAGTGGCCGGTGGTGTGGATGAGCCAGACGGGATTGTTGGGGGCGACAGCATCGAGATCGGCGGCGGTGACGTAACGATGCTCGGCGAGCTTTCCTTCGTCCCAGCCGGAACCGCTGACCCATTCGCCAGGCTTGACGAGAGCGATCTTGGCTCTTACACGGGCGACGATTTCAGCTACCGAAGTGGCATCCGAGAGCTTGATACCGTAAAGTTCCTCGACGCCTCCGTCAGCGATGTGGGCGTGGGTGTCGATAAGGCCGGGGGTGGCGGTATGACCGTGGAGGTCGATGGTGCGGACGCCGGGAGCATTGCCCGCGAATTCCAGAACTTCGGCGTCGGTACCGACTTTCACGATAACGCCATGGCGGACGGCGATGGCCTGGGCTACCGAATCGTTGGCATCTACGGTGAGGATGTGGCCGTGAACCAGGACGAGGTCGGCGGCGGGGTTTTGCGCGGGGAGATTCCGGGTGAACAGCAGGGTCGCCAATAAGACGCTTGATGCACTGAGTTTGTGGTTCAGAGACATCGTTGGATTCTACTCGCGGGTTGGGCAAATTGCCGGCCCTCGAAAGGTGCGCTGAATGACAGTATAATGTCGCCTCACGCCAGGGGAGCTTGCTGCCAACGTAATGCGCACCTTCGCTGATTCACCCGTCTGGTCCATACTAAAGCGATTAACGTTGGGACTCGGGTTGATCGCCCTGCTCTCGTCGATCTTGCTGGTTTCCGACTTGGCACATCGAAGAACGGCTTCCGCAAACAATGCGGGCGCAGGCGCCCGGAAATTCAAAGCCGCCATCGTGTACTACGCGCAGAGTGTCAGTAATGACGAGTGCGTGAATGGCCTCCTCGACGGACTCAAAGCTAGTGGTCTCGAAGAAGGGAAGAACCTGGAAATTGTGCGGGCGGATGCGCAAGGGGAGATGATCAACATCCCTGCCATTCTTCAGAACTACGACAGCTCCGATGTCGACCTGATCATGACCATCTCGACGCCATGCCTTGCCGGAGCGTGCAGCAACGTAAAACACAAGAAAGTGGTTTTCACCTGCGTGAGCGATCCGATCGCGGCGGGAGCGGGGAGCAGCCGTACCGACCATTTGCCATTCCTGACTGGCGTCGGCAGCTTCCCGCCCGTAAGTCACATGCTGGATTTCATGCAGAAACTGGTGCCGGGATTGCGCGCCGTAGGAACCATGTACAATCCGGCGGAAGCGAATTCCGTGAAGGAACAGGCGGTCGCGCGCGAAGTATTTCGGAAACGGGGCATCAGACTGGAACAGATCGCCGTCAGCGGATCGAACGAGGTCTTGCAAGCGGTGCAGATCCTGGCTGGCCGCGATATCCAGGTGGTTTGGTTACCGGCCGACAATACCGGTATTCAGGGATATGAAGGCGCAGTGAAGGGCGCGAAGGATGCGCGGCTTCCCCTAATTACCGATATATGCTCGGCGCTGCCCCGCGGCGGCCTGGCGTGCCTCGGTGTGGGAATGCAGTACTCCTCGTTGGTCGCCGGAAAAATGGCGGGCCAGGTTCTGCTCGGCCAGAATCCGAAAGACATGCCGATCGAAGAAGTAGCTGTGGAGGAAGTGTCGATCAACCGCAGCAATGCGGCTGAATTGGGTATAACCATTCACCCGGAACTTGCGCGGAGCGTAGGCCCGTAGCCGATGGAAATCGTCACCCAACAACTCGGTGAAGCCCTCGAAGTTAAGGTGAAGGGACGCCTCGATAACTATTGGACGGAGCACCTGCGCGGTAGCCTGGAGGAGGTCATTCGCGGAGGAGCGCATGGCATTCGGCTGAATCTGTCTGAGATTTCCTTCCTCAGTTCGGCCGGTGTCGGTTTGCTGGTGAAGTTTCACACCCAACTGAAGGGCATCGGCGGAAGTTTCGTGGTCACCAGTCCTTCGGAGCGAGTGAAGCAGGTGTTGGATCTCTGCCGGCTTTCGACTATCCTGCTCGCCCAGACGACCCCGGTCGCGCCGCCTCCGGTACACAAGACCGAAGTCCGCCGCCTTTCATCTCCAGCCGGATCTTTCGAAATCATGGAGTGTTCTCCAGGGGAGCCTTTGATCTGCGAGCGGATCGGCGATCCGGGCTTGCTGAAAGGTTGCCGCTTCAGGGCCCTAGATTGCCAAGTGGTCACGTATCCGTCGGCCACATTCGGCTTCGGCTTGGGAGCTTTCGGCCACGGTTTCGAGGATGCGCAGACGCGCTTTGGTGAATTCCTGGCGGTGGGTGGTTCGGCGGCTTATCTGCCCACGGATGGAACCAATGTGCCCGATTTCATGGTCTCAAGCGGCAAGCTGGTGCCAGAGATGAACGTCCTCTATGGCCTGCGCTGCGAAGGCGGATTCACGTACCTGATGCGATTTGAATCCTCCACTGCCGAGGGCCCCGTGTCGCTCGCGGAGTTAGTGCGAACCGCGCTGGAGATTTCGGACGCCCCAACAATCGGAATAGTGATGGTGGTCGAGTCGGCTGGACTGGTGGGTGCCGCACTCCGCCGCTCCCCCGCCGCGGCCGCCGGAGCGAGCGACGCTCCGTTCAAATATCCCGACGTCCGCTCCTGGCTCTCCTTCTCCACGGAACGGCTGTACTCGCGATCGCTGGCCTTGATCTCAGGCGTGGCGGCGAGTTCTGAATGTGCACCGCTGGCTGCCCTGCTTCGGCCGTTGGGAACCGGAGTGTGGCCGCAGGGTCATTTTCATGCCGCGGCATTTTCTTATCGTCCCCTTCAGAAGGGAAGCATCGATCTGAAAACTACGGTCACCACCTTATTCGAGACGGAAACTTTGCAGGGCGTACTCCATCTTCTAACCGACGATCGCGTGGCGGCCGGGCCGCAGCAGAGCGAGTTCGTTCGGGGCGCATGCTGGATCGGTGCGGCGTCCGAGATCAGATGAAAATGGGTCAGATGAAAGTAGTTCAGATGAAAATCGATCCGATGAGCGTTAAAGCGATATGAGCCTCCTGATTGGCACATTCACGATAGGGTTCATCCTCTCACTGCTGGCCCTGGGCGTGTTCATCAGCTTCAGAATTTTCGCGTTCCCGGATATCACGGCCGATGGATCGGTCACACTCGGCGCAGCCGTCGCTGCGACTCTCATGGTCCACGGAACCAGCCCGATCCTGGCGTCACTGGCTGCCTTCGGTGCCGGAATGATTGCCGGAGCCTGCACCGGCACGCTCTATACCCGTTTCAAGATCAACTCACTGCTTTCAGGGATTCTGGTGATGACATCGCTCTATTCCATCAATCTGCACATCATGGGTCAGAGCAATGTTCCCCTGCTGTCGGTGACCACCCTGACAACGCAGTCAGAGCAGATCGCGGTGAAGCTCATGAAAGGGGCTACCACTTTCGATCTCGCGGGATGGGAAGTCAGCGTGCGCGACGCGTCGCTGCTCGCCGCGGTCGGGCTGGTAGTAACACTCACGGGTGCGTTGCTGTATTTGTTCTTACGCACCAATCTCGGTATGGCCATGCGAGCGACGGGTGACAACGTGCAGATGATCCGGGCGCTGGGAGTTAACGACGGCAATATGATCGTATTCGGAGTGGCGATCTCGAACGGTTTCGTGGCGCTGTCCGGAGCCTTACTGGCGCAATACCAGGGGTTCGCGGACGTGGGCATGGGAATCGGAATGGTGGTGTGGGGGCTGGCCAGCGTCATCATCGGGGAAGCGCTTGTAGGGACAAACCAGTTGGGCACGACGATTGTCGGCACGGTGATGGGTTCCGTGCTCTTCCGGTTGCTGGTCGCTGTGGCGTTGCGCTGGGGCCTCAGTCCCAACGACCTGAAACTGATCACTGCACTGTTTGTCTTCTGTGCCCTCATCGTGCCGCAATTCCTGCGCAAAAAGCGCCTGCGGATTGCCCATGCTTGAAATCCGGGGTGTCGCGAAGACTTTCAATTCGGGCACGCCTAATGAAGTCCATTCCCTGCGTGGCGTGAACCTTGAGCTGGCGGCCGGTTCCTGGGTGATCATCATCGGAACCAATGGCTCGGGAAAATCCACTCTGCTGAATGCTGTCGCCGGAACGTTTCTGGTGGACGAAGGAACCATCCGGCTCGCGGGACGCGAAGTAACGCGATGGCCCGAGCATGCGCGCGCCGAACTGATCGGGCGTGTGTTTCAGAATCCATTCAGCGGCACGTCACCCAGCCTCACGATCGAGGAGAATCTGAGTCTTGCAGCCCTCCGCGGCCGTGGCCGGGGTCTTGGCTGGGGATTGAAACAGTCGTTGGTGAGCAGAATGCGCGACGAGGTCAGCCGGCTGAATATGGGGCTAGAAAACCGCCTGGAGAATGCCATCGGAAATCTCTCAGGAGGGCAGCGCCAAGCGCTCACGCTGCTCATGGCCACTTGGCTGCGTCCCGAACTGCTCCTTTTGGACGAGCACACGGCAGCCCTCGATCCCAAAAGCGCGGACCTGGTCATCGCCTTGACCGAACAGGTGGTTGCGCGCGACCAGCTCACCACCTTAATGGTAACGCACTCGATGCATCAGGCGGCAAGTTTGGGAGACCGTCTAATCATGATGCACCGTGGCCAGATTATCCATGACTTTCAAGGTGCCGAGAAACGGCGACTGCGGCCTGATGATTTGCTCGCTCGCTTCGAAGAAGTTCGACGCGCCGAACAGCTGGACGAAAGTGCAGCCCAGATGCTGGCCGAACAGTACATCTGAGCGTCATCGTTCCACGACAGCCTTTACGCTTACGAGTCCGCCATCACAACCTGATCCCCATTTCGCTTTCCCGATGTTGGTGCTCGACCGCGGCGTGCCTCCGGATTGGTCCCGACAAACGCGCTAGGAAGTTGGCAGACCGTAAGCGGAAAAAGATTAAGCCAGCGCTCATGGGGCTGTCTGTCATCGTGGTCTGGCTCTTTGCTAAACTGTCCGCCTCATGCTCCTGCCGCGCAGACAGATCCATGAAGTGCTGGTCATCGGTTCCGGCGCCAGTGGCGGATGGGTCGCCAAAGAGCTGACCGAGCGCGGACTCACCGTCGTCATGCTCGAAGCTGGGCCGCCGCGCGTCCCCACCCGCGATTTCACTGAACACATCTGGCCCTACCAGTTGAAGTTCCGCCGTAAGACAAGCAACACCACGAGAGTGAAGACGGAGAACAATACCACCAAGGTGATCGATCCCAGGGCTGTCACGTCCACGGCCGTGATCGTAAGCCATGGGGTACGCTTTTTCGCCACGCAAGCAGGATCGCGCTGTCCATGGCACTGACATCTCCTTCCATCAACTCCCTTGTAATACGGACAAACGTCCCCAATGCGAGCGTGGCGCCGCCCAACCACAGAGAGAGGCGCCCGGCACCGGCGGAGCAGGGTATGACTCATGAATGCAAACCTCAGGATAACTCGCGACTTCTGGCCCAGCTTCACTGCTTAGAAAAACAAATTTGACGACCGGAGAGTATTCGAAAAGTGGGCCGAAGAAGAACGTTAGTCCTTCTCTCCCGTAACCACGGCCGGAGCCGCCTTCTTCAATTGTTCAAGTTCGGCCTGAACTCTTGCCCAGTCTTTCGGCTTTTGCTTAGTCGCATACGGCGCATCTGGATGCCCAAAGAATTCCATGAGTTCGGCCCGCACCGCCGGCGAAACACCGCTGAAATTCTGCTCCGCCAGCGCGTGGAGCAACTTTGCATGCGTCTCATCGTTGAGCCGATATTTCCCCGGACCCGCTATTTCACCGGTGTCAAAATTGTCGTTCGGCAAGGCCGGCTGGCCAGTGCCTACCTGGCTCAGCAGATCTCGGTAGCGATCCAAAGTCGCGTTGAAGCTCGATTCTAATAGTCGTTCCGTCGCAGGCGTAGGGGTTTTGAGTTGTAGCACTCTTAGTGGGCCGATCTTTGGGAGAAGTCGGGTAAGGAAGCCAAGAAATCGTTCCCAAAAGGTCGGCGGCTGATATTGGTTCCCCCAGTTCTTTTGGTAGCTCGCGCGAGAAAGATTATAGAGAAACTTCTTTCTTGTCATGCCGGGCTGATCCTTCATGATGTCGTCTTTCTTCAGGCTCCAGGCAATGCGCGTCGCCTTGGGAAGAAGCTGGCTGACAGCGTGACGGTACGAACCGATGACCTTGTCTTCGTCAGAAAGAACGCTTTTCAGCTCCAAGCCGTAGGTTTCCTGAAAGGCTTGTTCCAAGAGAGGAACCGAAACTCCAAATCCGATAAAGTCGTGGTAACTATCCGGAGCGTAACGTCCATGCGCTACCTCCAGAACGTCGAATCCGAATTCCGTCTTTACGTGCGCCAGCCGGTCTTGCTCGTACGTAACCGAGTCACCGTATTTCTGTTTCAACTTGGGATATAGGATCGGAACCGCGCGATTCGTGCCCATGGGGTGACCGTTATTGTCCGCGGCATAATGAGCGAGTGACCCAAGCGCAAACGCGTAGCCGTTGAGGTCCTTGGAATCGTGGAGAAGGGCCAGCACAAAGTCTCCGCTTCGCACATAGTGCGTCAAGTCACTGAAGAAGAAACTTCCATGCGGATAATAACCCATGTCCTGGATAATGGCCCCACCGTAGGCATAGCCGTGCGCTTCTTTGATTTCTTCTGCGGTCGCACCCGGGAAGCGCGTCAACAGTAAGGGGCGTATGTTCGTGTCCCACACACTGTCAATGATCGCTTCATGCGCAAGGACGGCGTAGGCTGCGAGCTCGTTTGGCCAGCCCAAACACAGGACCAGCGCCATGATGACGAAGGCTCTCACAGAAAAATTCCCTTCGGTGCGTTCCGTTCTGCCCTTTTCCTACCTCACGATGATCTTAGCTCGCTTTCTACCTTCATCAGAATTCGTTTGGGCGGTCGCCAACACTAAAGTACCATTCGCAACGCTAACCGCACTGTAAACAGGGAAGTTGCAGAAACTATCAGGCTGTGATGGCGGTCTCCTCAAATGAGCCATTCTGCACAGTATTTCCAAAGCAAATGGGCGACTCTATTGATGTCTCAAGAGAGAGCAGCTACCCGCCCAACCAGACGGCCTGCCCTCTTGAGGCGGGTCTCCAGACATAGTACGGCCGCGATTGAGAGGAGCCTCGATGGCGCGCCCCGGGGCCGCAATCGTGCTGACCTGCGGGAGAAGAAGACGCAGATGCACCCTGAAGATCTCATGAACGCGGATATGCTGAGCGAAATCCTGCTGCTGGTCTGCGGCTCCGTGATTTTCGTTGCGTTGTTTCTGATCCTGCTGGCTGCGCTTACGCAAACTGCCGCGCTGACATAGCCCCGGCTATGCATGGAAAATGCAATGAAGCAAGTACACAGTTCCGTAGCTTTTGCACTGGCCATTGTTCTTCTTAGCGTACCGGCACATCCTCAGTCCGTTCCCAGCAGCCAAGTGTCGGCCAACAACCTAGCACGGCGGGTGATCACCAACGAACTACGATTCCAAGATGACCACACCAACTGGATGTACCGACTAGAAAAAGAACAGTATGGGAAGAAACAGGTCGAGGAAATCATTGAGACGAAAGAAGGTTCCCTCAGTCGACTCCTTTCTATTAATGACCACTCCCTCACCGCGAAACAACAGGAGGAAGAGGACCAGCGGGTGCAGGCGCTAATGACCAGTCAAAGTGCGAAACGAAAATTGCAGCGAGTCCTGGACGCTGAGACCCTACAGGGGAGACGGTTGTTCAAGATGCTGCCTGATGCATTTGTGTTCAACTACGCGGGTGGTGACGGAAACCTGGTACGGCTGAGCTTTAGAGCAAACCCGAATTTTCGTCCGCCCTCCCTGGAGGCTCGCGTTTTTCACGATATGGAAGGCGAGATGTGGGTCGACTGCAAACAGGAGCGACTGGCTACGTTCAATGGTCACCTCAACGAGGACGTAAAATTCGGCTTCGGCCTGCTGGGACACTTGGACAAGGGCGGCCACTTTGAAGTCGAGCAGGCAGAGGTTGTCCCAGGCCACTGGGATATGACTAGCATGAGTGTGGAGATGACAGGAAAGGCTCTCTTGCTCAAGAGCATCGGCGTGCAGAAGAGGGAAAACCGTCGGGACTTCCACCAGGTATCCGACGATCTGACGCTTACTCAAGCCGCGGACATACTCAACCGACACATAGTTGTAGCGGACAATCGCTAATCGGTCTTGTGATTTTACGGACGGTCTGCTGCGGGGTGTTTGATGAAGGGCTGGGAACATGGTGTTGGGAGCTTAATCTGACGAGACGCTTGATACACCCATTTGCTCCTCTTTGGCAATCTAACAGCCGCGCAAACGGGTTGGTGTTCAGCAACAGGGAGCTAGATCATGAAGAAAATGGGCATTCTGGTGCTCATCTATGTAGTTGGTGGAATTTCGGGAGCAGTGTATCACTCAATGACCACGGGTGCAGTAGATCGGGCACGAATTGCTGCGCTTGACGGTATGCTCAAGGAGAGGAATGAGAAACTCGAGAAGTGTACTACTGCCCTGATCGAAGGATTGCACCCGACGGCTACTGCACCCCCCGAAAGGACCAAATAAGCCAAAAGGGCTGCATCGGCTTCATGAATGCATTAATCTTCTTTGCTCTCTGGTTCTGCTATTTGCGATCCGGTCTCGGAGAAACCGTGCACGCTCACTCAACATAAATAAGCGCCCCGGAAATAGCCAACAATTGTAGGATCACCGTGAACAAAAGTTATTATCTGAACCGTGCAGTTTGCAGCAGCCGAACCAGTCTTACCAAGCCTATGTTGTTACGGATCGAGAAAACAGGCGCAAACTCCGGCGCTGAAATCAATTCAGTCATTGTCCACACATTGAGTCATACAGCCTTGTAGTTGTCGGTAGCATCTGAGGGTATCAGTGAACCGCAAATTCAATTGGCGTGAACAGATTTGGTTTACGTGGATTGCGATCCTCCTAGCTTTACCTGCTGTGAGTTGCAACGGGCAAGACTTCGGTGTTTTGCAGCCAACCCCGAAAGACCTCTGCAAGTGTCTGCCCATTGAGCCGGACATCGCCGATTATCGGCATCTAGCTAAGCACGTCCCAATCCCTAATATCACTGCACAAGAAGTCTCGGTTGAGAACATTCTTACCTGGTCACAAGACCCGGTTATACCTCCCGACGCGCCACGAACTGGGCGCGAACTTGAGGTTTTTCATATTGCGAGCGCGTTTTTGCAAAATGCAAGTGTGAACGCTGTAGACTGCGATGTTGTCATGGAGATTTCGCAGATTGCGGACAAGAGTTCGTCTCGGATGATCGTGGAAACTCCGGTTGATAGTGAGTATTGTAGTGCCCGCCAAAATATGCAAGCGCAACTAAAGCGGCATGGCTTTCGCCTCGACTCGCAGCATGGAGGGGAACTTCCCCAGGCCTTGCCCGTGGATGTTGTAGGAATGGCATTCGAAGATTTTGAGCATGATCGGGGGCCTGTAGCGACCTTATGGGAGCTTCATCCTGCGATTGTGACTCTACACTAATATATATAGGATGCAAGCGCTGTGATCGTTTGCTCCTACTTGCCCTACGTCTTGTCGAGCCACCGTCTTGCCCGCTAGATTATTTTCACAAGTGTGCAAGTTTGACCAGTCGCGCCACTGTACTCACTCTTATCATCTCGGGTGTGCAAGTCCAACCTTTGGAGGACTAATGATGAATCTCAGAATCGTGACCGGGGTTATTGCATTGTTCGTGTTTGCGGGCGCGGCCGGAGTGGCTACCGCACAGGAAACAACAAAGACCACCCACAAGAAAACGCGGACGCTTACGGGCTGTCTTCAGAAAGGCGAGGATGCCAACGAGTACAATTTTACCGCAAAAGGCGGCGGCACCTGGGAGATCCAGAGCGACAGCGTCAAACTCGACGAACACGTCGGGCATACGGTCAAGATTACGGGCGTGGTGGCAAACGCCACAGCCCACGGGATGAAGGAAGACACGAAGGAGGAGATGAAAGAGCACGGCATGAATAAACACGACACCGAGCACGGTCACATGACGGTCACGGATTTGACCATGGTCAGTGACAGCTGCCAGAAGTAATGCAGCCCCAAACTCTCGGGACGCGGGCGGGTCCTCGGAGGTCTTTGCAGAATTGCGAGCGCGCAAGTCTTGAACAGGTGCACGCTGCAGAACGGATGAGCCCGGTGCTCCTGAGGGGATTGCCATGCTTTGGACGGTCTCGCAGTTAAGCGCAGCCACGGGGCAAACGCTATGCTCCACCCAAACAAACATGCCAGATGCATCTAACCCTTGAGAAGGGGCCACGAAAACGGCTGAGCTAAGCGGATTTCCATAGAGCGATATTGAACAGGCGCCCCTGCGAGGATTCGACTACCGTCGCCGCATGAATACCGCTTTGAAGAAATCAGGTTTCGCATGAATGAAGGTAATTTTCAACCTTCGTTCGATCTATTCGCTTCTGCCTTTTCGTAGAGCCAATTCGCGATTCGTCGAAGATAAGGAAGTCCGACAATGCTGATACTCATCATCATCTTAATATTGGTTTTTGGCCTCGGTGGAGGGTACTACGGCCATACCCGCTGGGGTCCGGGCGGCGGGGCCGGCATAGGGCTGGGGACAATATTGTTGATTCTCCTCATCGCCTACATGCTTGGATTGTTCCGCTGATACTGTGACAACCGGCGATGAATCAAAGTCGAGGCTGCCGCCACGTTTGCGCTTATCAGCTGGCGCCATCGCCGACATTGTAACGAGATGCTTTGACCGGTCAACACTCGATGATTCCGGACACAAAACCCGCCGCAAGCATTGCGTTGAACCCAGCACAACCTTTTGCGGCGTTCCCCATATCTCGTAGTCGCAGGGGCGGTGCGAAAGTGGAAATCGGCTGTAACGATTTCCAAGGCGCGGACTTATCGCGCCGTCTTTTGCACGGCTGGGCAAGAAACGGCCACCAAATCACACGGTTTTCAGCGGTACAACGTCTTGAGCATCTACAGCTAGCCCACGGCCAATACAAGCGCCAGGATGATGGCAAAGGTTCTCACAAAGAAGATCTCTCGATATCTTCCATATGCCCTCGCTGGACTATTTCTTACCAGAACAGGGTTTTGATGCTGGCAGGCCGGCAATAGGACGTATCTGGGATGCCGCCTGCGGGTTCTCCACAGATTACTTGCATCAATGCCAGTGCATTTTGCCTGCCTGCATCAGCGGAGAACTGCATAACACAGTTGCGTTTGCAACCCAGAGCAAACACTGCGCCTCCAACAGTCTCGGGTTGACAATGTCTCAAGTGCTCCCACAAACCCCGGTGTGCCCGCCACGGCGGCTTAAACCAGCGACTTTGGCCGGGATGGGACTGGGCCTCCTTGCCGTCTCTTTGTTGGCGATATTTCTCGCGGCTTTCTTTTGGCCCTTTCGACTTGATACTGTCACAAAAGAGTTGGCGGACGAGAGCGACAGCAAAGTGACTGCAGGCTCCTTCCACGCGACTTACTTCCCACATCCCGGCTGCGTATTGGAACAAGTCATTTTCCAGCACAATCCAAAAAGCGGCGCTCAGCCACTGATTACCGTTAAGCGAATAACGATCAGAGGCACCTTCACCGGCATTTTTGCCAAGCACGTAAAACTGGTACTGGTGGAGGGCATGCACATCCTGATCCCGCCGCTGGGAAGTGAGCATTTCAAGACACCCAAACGCTCGTCGGTTGTGATTGATGACCTGGTAGCAGACGGAACGCTCCTGGAAGTGGCATCGCGCGAAGCGAGCACTCCGCCGCTCCAGTTTTCATTCCCTAGATTTAACATCAGCGATGTGGGCAGTAACACTCCGGCAACGTTCCATGCGACACTTTCAAATCCTCAACCGCCGGGAGAAATCACCACCACTGGGAAGTTCGGCCCGTGGAACGCTGACCATGTAGGCCAGACTACGGTGTCCGGGAATTACGCATTTGCACACGCGGACTTGGGTGCCTTCCACGGCATTAGCGGAATACTTTCTTCTTCGGGAAAATATTCTGGCACATTGGAGCATATTGAGGTGGAGGGAAGTACTGATGTCCCGCTCTTCTCCGTTGTGCGAAGTTCGCATCGCACAGCACTCCGGACTCGGTTCCACGCCGTTGTGAACGCTGAAAACGGAGATGTATTCCTGCAAAGTGTAAATTCGGGTTTTCGCCGAACCACCATTTGGACTCAGGGCAGAGTCGCCGGGGAAGCGGGTCAGGCGGGCAAGACAGCCGTGCTCACGATGGGCAGCAGCGACGGGCGAATTCAGGATCTCCTATTACTCTTCACCAAGGCACCACAGGCACCGATGTCCGGTATGGTCAGCTTTAACGCAAGAGTCTCTCTCCCGCCCGGACAAAAGCCTTTTCTGACAAAAGTGGAGTTGCAGGGTGATTTTGGCATTGATGCTGGCAGTTTTACCAAGTCCGATACACAAGAGGGGGTCAACAGCCTAAGCCAGGGCGCCCTGGGTGATAAAAATCATAAGACTGACGACAGCGATCCCCGGAACGTTCTTTCCGATTTGAAGGGTCACGTTTCCCTCAGAAATGGTATCGCGACGTTCTCCAATCTTTCCTTCGGGGTGCCTGGCGCATTGGCACAGATGCAGGGAACCTACAATTTGATCAGCGAGAGAATTGATCTTCATGGAACGTTGAAAACCGAGGCAGAGGTTTCCAAGACAACTCATGGAATCAAGGCGCTAATGCTAAAGGTGCTGGATCCGTTCTTCAAAAATAAGCCCAGCGGCTACCTGGCTCCCGTCAAGATCACCGGCACCTACGACCATCCTACATTCGGCTTGGACTTAGGTGCTCCAAAAAACAAAAGCAATCAGCCCGCCAACGTAGATACACTCCGTCGTTCAGACCAGGCAAAGCAGTGATAATCCTACTAATCACTTGGCAGATCTGCAGCTACCACTCCCTCAGGTGAGCACCTAACCTGAAGCCAACATTAAATCGCGCTGAGAAAATACATCAAAGCGAGCACCGCATTCCACCAATTTAAGCGAAGCACCAACCTGGCGAACACGCAAGGCATCCATACTCGTTGGAGGCACATTCATGAGGTATTTGAATTCTGTTTTGGCACTGCTAGCTGCAACGGTTGGCATCGCCTGCGGTGCTGGTCACGCAAATCTGACGAGCATTACAGTTAGTCCTCAATCGGCCACTACCACGAGCAGTCCCCAAGGACAGGTCGGCTACACTGCGACCGGGAACTTCGCCAATGGCAAGAGCCGGGAGCTGTCGCAGGTAGACGGTCTGTCGTGGAAAACTTCGCAAACAAGTACGGGTACCGTTGCCGCTACTATCGGTTCCACCGGCGAAGTCACTTGCTCAGCACCTGGCACTTGACCATTACCGCGAGTGCTCCCCAAAACCTCAGTTTTACGCTGAATAACGGAGTCCATAACACATCAATGACAGTGAGTGGTAGTGCTACGCTGACTTGTCAGTAGGACCTCCGTCGAGTGTTTGTGGATTTACAGAGTGGGCTTTCATTGCGCTAAGGGTACACTCCATTGCTTGCGACGCCGTTGTGACCGGAAGAGAGCGCAGTCGGCACATCTGGAAGGGAATCGGCGGCAATTCAATATCTGTCAAAACCGCGTCGGGCGCACTCAGAAGCAATTGAAAGCACTGGATGGTAATCCGATTCTATGCACTCAAAATCCGCCGGTACTTAGTACCTTGGGGGTTCAACTCTCCCTCCCGGCACCAGCCCTTAGTCATCAACAAGTACCGACGCCAGTAGCAGTCTTCCAGCAATTCTTAAGCCTGAGCCTAGCTCCCTGCAAATGAATGCACGAGGTGGGTAGTGGTGCAGCAAAAGCACCACTACCCACGGGGTGGTCTTTGAGCTGCATTTGGCTATGCGGCTTGGACCTGCGTTGCCACTTTGCGACCAAGGAAATCTCGAATGGCGCCGGCAATTTCCTGATGGTGCGTTTCGAGAGCGAAGTGGCCGGTATCATAGAAACGTACCTCCGCGCCCGGATTGTCACGTTTGAAGGCTTCCGCACCAGGAGGCAAAAAGAACGGATCACTCTTGCCCCAGACCGCGAGTAACGGTGGCCGTTTGGTGCGGAAATATTCCTGGAACTTTGGATAGAGCGCGACATTGCTCGCGTAATCCAGGAACAGGTCAAGCTGGATCTCGTCATTGCCGGGCCGCGCCAGCAGAGCGGAGTCCAGTTCGTAGGCTTCCGGCGCCACCAGGGTCTGATCCTGGACGCCATAGAGGTATTGCGACTTGGTCGCCTCGGGCTTAAGGAATTCGCGCAGCGCAGCGCGATTCTCCGCAGTTGGCTCCTTCCAGTACTTCTGAATCGGGTTCCAACCCTGGCTCAGGCCCTCTTCATAGGCGTTGCCGTTCTGCGAGATGATAGCGGTGATCCGCTCCGGATGCGCCAAAGCCAACCGAAGCCCCACGGGCGCGCCGTAGTCGAAAACGTAAATTGCGTAGCGTTCGAGACCGATAGTCTGGGTGAAGGACTCGATGACCTTGGCCAGGTGCTCAAACGTGTAGCGGAACCGTTTGCGGTCAGGTGCATCCGAAAAGCCGAATCCCGGGAGGTCGGGCGCGACCACATGGTAGCGGTCCGCCAGGGCGGGAATGAGGTTACGGAACATGTGCGACGACGTCGGGAAGCCGTGCAACAGGAGTATGGTTGGGGCAGTTTTCGAGCCGGCTTCGCGATAAAAGATCCTGGAGCCGTCAACGATGGCATGGTGGTAGCTGGTCATAACGTATCTCCTTAGAAGATTTGGCCGAGCCGTACCTGACCAGAGTGCCGGTCTAGCAACGTTTTGGCCGCTCACATCATCTGATTGACTAACCGATAAAAGGATTCATTATAGGTGTTATTATTTTAGTGAGATCGCAGAATGGACCAGGCTCGGGCAATTCGCATTTCTGACTGGAAAGACGGGTTTCTCTTCGTCGGCAACCAACTGGCTCTGGACTTCGTGAACACACGGCCAGTCCAGAACGGTGAACCGATGGAGTTGCTTCCGGACTTTCCCGCGCTCTTGCGCTGGTTTCAGGCAGCCAGCCTGCTGACCTCTCGTGAAGCGGCGAATCTCCAGCAGCAGTGGGGCCAATCGATCCGGGCCCGGAACGTGCTGGAAGCCATGCGGGCGTTGCGGGAAAGACTGAGGAAGGCGATCCTCTCCTGGGAAGGCGGGGGTGCTGTTCATCACTCCACTGTGGATGAACTGAATCGATTGATGGCAGAGCACCCCATGCGCACCAGGCTGAAAGAGAAGGGACACGCACCCTCGACGGAATTGTGGTTCGAATCGCGGAAACCCGAAGATTTGTTTGCTCCCCTGGCGCACGGTGCCGCGACGTTGTTCGCCAATGTGGATCGCAATCGTATCCGCAAGTGTGATCAATGTGTACTGCATTTCCATGACACCAGCAAGAAGGGGACGCGACGATGGTGCAGCATGCAACTGTGCGGCAACCGCCTCAAGGTTGCAGCCTATGCGGCCCGCCGGCGCGGGCATGCTCTGCGGCAAAACGATTAAATTCATGAGACCGGAACGAGTTCAGCCGTTGAAAACGGCTTGTAACTTCGGCGCTGTAAGTGCATCTCATTTGCGCGGCCGAAGTGTGTCGGGCGCAAATTCACGAGAAATCGAGGAAGAATCTCATGAGGAAAGCGATTTGTAAGTTAATGGCTATGTGTTTTCTGGCTGTATCCCTTGCGGCATTTGCCCAGTCTGGTGACAACATGAAGCAGGACAGCATGAAGCACGACGACATGAAGCAAGACCAGATGAACAACGATCAGATGAAGAAAGACGAAATGAAGAAGGACAAGAAGTCTAAGAAAACCAAGAAAGACAAGATGAAGAAGGACGACATGAAGAAAGACGACCACATGAAGCAGGACGACAGCATGAAGCACGACGACAGCATGAAGCACTAGCCTTCGCCCGCATTCCTCAACTTCGGACTAAGGGTGGCCGGAGTATGGCCGGCTACCCTGAGTTTCCCGTGTGAAAAGATGCCGCAAAGCCCGGCGGCCAGCCCTTATGGGTAATAATTCACACCAGCTGTTCCAAGAGTTGGCAACGCGATTCAGTCTCGACGGGCCCAGGGGCGAAGTCAGCCGGCACTCAAATACTGCTTCATACACCGGATGCACGGCGCATACCCCTCGCGTTGCGCTTCCCGGGCCGTAATTGTCCGAATGTGTGCTTCGTCGTGGATGAACGGACACCCTGCTGCGTGAAACGTCTTCCCATCGGTTGCAACCACGACCAGCATATCCAGAGGAACACGGGCCCCGGGTTGGGCGTGCTCCGAACGGAGCTCAGGATGGCTGAAGACCGAAGATCTGGCCGCCTCGAAGCTGCCAGCAACCAGCACTGCCGCCGCGGCCGCAACCATCCACCCGAGAAAATCTCGCCGGCTACGAGGCATACCCTCCTCCTCCAGCCTGTGCTGCAGGCGCTGGCTGAAGCCCAGCGGCACTTCAAGCATCCGTTCATCGCCGTATAGCTGAACGACGTTACGCGTGCCGTCAAGCACAGCAGCGCAGCGCCGGCAACCGCGGATGTGCTCTTCCATGGCACGCCGCAGGTCCGGTTCGATCCCACCATCAAGGTAGTTCGAAATCTCGCGCCAGACTTCTTCGCAGTTGACTACCATGGCTTGGTCCCCTTTTCGAACGACAACTTACTGTTCCAGCTACCGCCGAGCCCCGGCGCTAACAGATCGCGCAACATCAGCCGTGCCCGTAGCAAGCGCGTCTTGACCGAGGCGCTTGAGATCCCAAGTGCCTTAGCAGTTTCCTCGATACTCAGATGTTGCATGTCGCGCAAGACAAAGACTTCCCGGTACTTTTCTCCGAGCGACGCCAAGGCCTCGGCGAGCTTTTGCCGTACCTCTTTTCGCTCCAGAGCCTCCGACGGGATCTCACGCCAGTCTGCGAAGTCGCGGGGTACATAGTTGCCCTCCTCGTCTTGGTGGTCATCGATAGGCTCGATCCTGTCTGCGTGCTGTCTCCTTATCCGCATCCGCGCCTCATTGACGGTGATCTGGATCAACCATGTGCTGAACCGCGACTCCGCACGGAATTGCCGAATGTGCTTGAGCGCTTTCAGCACCGCCTCCTGGGCGACGTCCTCGGCATCGGCCTCGTTTCGCAAAATAGCTAAGGCTGCGGAGTACACGCGCCGTTCGTAGGGTCGAACCAGCTCATAAAAGAGGTCGTGCTCGCCGTCCCGGATGCGCCGGATCAGCATCTCCTCGTTGAACTGCTGGGCTGGATCTGTCAGCGAAGTCCTTTCTCCCGGCATCACTCCTCACCCGCACCCCTGACCTTCCGCTACCGCACACCGCGCTACTCCGACGGATATTCCGGGTCCTTCTTCCATCCGGTGAGCATGGAGACGAAGTTGTTCCAGCCATGCAGGACCACCATCACCAGATGTCCGAAAACAAACGCCAGCATCGCCCACATGATCAGGAAATGCCACACCCGCGCCAGATGGAACCCGCCCATCATCCACGCCAGCCAGGAAAACTGCACCGGTTTCCAGACTGCGAGGCCGGTCAGCACCGAGAGCATTCCCAGCCCAATCGCGGAGGTGTACGCGTGCTTCTGGAGCGGGTTATAAGCTTCTCTTACGGGCGGCTTCGGGCCGAAGAAGAAGTAGTGGCGCACCATCGGCCATACTCCGGGCAGGTCCCGTCGTACAATGAGCACTTGCTTATAGTTTCCGCTGAAGATCTGGTAACCGATGTACACGAGGCCAGTCGCAATATAGATCCACATGAAGGTAAGGTGCCATTGCAGCGCACCTCCCAGCCATCCGCCGAGGGCAAAGGCTTTGGGCCAGTTGAGCAAGTCTTTCTGCGGGATCTTTGCCCCGAAGCTCGGGAATGCCCGAAAGATCTGGAGTCCGCTGCCTACCATCACAAACAGCGAGATTGCGTTCATCCAATGGCAAAGGCGTACCACAAAAGGGTGTTCATAGACGGCCTCGGTAATGTCGCCGGTCTTCGCGTCTTCGATTGCTGTCGCGCGGCTTGCCATTGTCAACTCCTCGGGACTACAGGCCATAGAACTCGGAGTACCCTTGATCTTCCCAGTAGCCGACTTTCTCGAGCACATGGCTCACGTTGAGATCCGTGAGGTACTTTGCCTGCTTGTAGCCAATCTTGGTCGGAATGCTCAGGCGCAGCGGAGCGCCATGTTCGCGGGTCAGCGGCTGGCCGTACATTTCGTAACAGAGCAAAGACTGCGGGTGCATGGCGGTGGCCATGTCGAGCGACTCGTAATAGTCATCCGCACATTCGACGCTCACGAAACGCGCGGTCGGGTCGGCGCCGATCATCTTGAGGAAGTCGGAGAGGCGCACACCCCCGAAGTTGCCGATCACGTCCCACCCTTCCACGCAGATATGTCGCGTGCTTTGCGTCACCTTCGGCAAAGCCTGAATTTGCGCCAGCGTATAGTCTCCAGGTTTTTGTACCGAGCCCGTTACGGTCAGGGTCCACTTGTCGAAATCCACGCCGGGGTCGTCAACGTCGTAGTCATTAATGGGAAACTTTTCGAAGGGGGTCAGATCGGTGTCGGCAAACGTAGGTGCCAAATGCCCGGAGCGGAACAGCCTTGCTGACGCCCAATCGCTAAAGGCGAGGCCGCCCTTGAGGAGCGGCTTCTGGAACTGCGGGATGGCAAAAGCTCCCAGCGCGAGTACAGGCGTGAGTTTCAACAACTCCCGCCGGCTGATGGTCTTGAACTTGCGGCTATCGGTTCGTGGCTTCATCCGAGCATTCCTTGCAGGTGACGCGAGAACCAGATGAGATTCGCGAGTCAGCCAAAGGTTACAGGGAGATCATGGATGATTGTCCCGGCAGGATCAACCGTAAGTTTTAGAATCTCCTCAGGTGGCCTGCGCGACAGGGTTCCATCCCAGAAGGGCCCGGGCATTTGATTCGTGTTTGTGAGGAGACGCCCTGGGCAGCAAGTTAAGCGAGGCGCGAGGCAGCATCACCACATTTGGGACAGGTGTGAAGCTCCTCGATGAATCCGCCGAGGCTCGGATCGGCCTGCCCAATATCTTGCGGCTCGGTGGTGTACACAAGCTTGTCGCTGTGGTGGTTCATCTCGACCCTGCAGCTCGGGCAAATCATCTTGTCAGTCCTGGTCACAGCAGCCCTCCTTGTCTTCGGCGATCAGTCGATAGATATTCGCGCGCGACCCTGGCGCAGCGTCTTCGCCATCCAGATGAGTTCTTTCAAAAACTTATCGATGCGCCGAATGTAGGACTCATCGAGAAGTCTTCCGTCCTCGGAAAACACTTTCTGAACGCTGGAGAAATTGACATCCCAGAAAATCGTAACCAGCCCCAGTTCACGCATAACCGGCAGCAGGTTCTGAATTACTCTGGTTCCACCGAAGGGCCCGGCCGATACGCCCACTATGCCGACCGCTTTATGAATGTATTCTTTGAGACAACTGTCCAAGACATGCTTCAAAAGACCAGAGTAGCCGTGGTTGTACTCCGGCGACACGACCACCAATGCGTCAGCCTTGCTCATCTTGGCGGAGAAGTCGGCTTGCTTAATGGCCTCGCCCGCATCGTTGGTGGGCAGGGGAAGCTTTGCGATATCGATGAGGTCGGTTTCAACCCCGGCGCACTTGCTCAGTTCTCCGGTAACCAGCTGAGCCGCGTGCAGGCTCATGCGGCCCATCCGGGCTGTACCCAGGATCACCGGGATGAATAAAGGGTGGTCTGCTTCCATGGCCAGTTCCTTTGAGCAATTAAAGTGACCGAGTCTTTCTGCGAGCACAAGGTCCGTTACCTGCGAGTGAGATTCGCATCATGGCAGGAAGTGACGAAGTCCAGTCTCCAAGAGTGACCCGATGCTTTGCTGGATTGTCACTGTGGGAAGAGCGGAGCATCTTATCCTTGTATATGGCTGCAAAAACTCTCATTTCCAAATAAAGAACGCGACTTTGCGCTCGGGAAAAATGTGCGCCAGGAGCAAGGCGAGTTGGTCTCTACACGGATACTCGGTCTATCAGAAGCGAACGCAAAGACCATACTGTCTCGTGCCCGCCTGAGGATGCGTGACGCGTTGGCGCCTGGCTTCGAGGGAGCGTGGGAACGTACGAGAAAGTCCGACCCTGGTGATGGGCTTGCCCGGACGCTCGCGGTTTCATTCAGAGAGCAGCAGATGGAGTTCGAGGGCCGAAGCTGCTCCCTGATCGACCTGAAACTGGAGGTGCGGGTGTCCACACCTCCAGTTTCAGCTCTTTAGTGGCGAAGAGCAGCGTCAGAAGATGCGATTCGATCAAAGGGGACATTGGCCGCAATGTTATTTCGGGCCATGATGTCCTGCATCCGGCGCACGTCCTTAGCAATATCATCCCGATCGTTCTTCCGAGTGTCTTCCAGCCAGTCTGCATAGCATCTGTCGAACTCGCGCTGATCGTCGGGAGAGAGTCGTCCTTGCCACACCTGATCACGCGGATAGTTGTCGCCCGGATAATCCGCGGGGCTTGCAATCTGATCGAAGGGCACGTTGGCGGGGATGTTGTTTCGGGCCATGATCGCCTGCAGATATCCCGCATCCCTGTTGAGGTCGTCCTCATCGTTGGCACGCGCGTCGTCCACCCATCTTGAATAGTATCGGTCGAAGTCGCGCTGGTCGTCTGGTGAAAGCCTGTGTCGCCACTCACCTCGGGGATAGCCTTCGACAGCGCCGTTACCGGTACTTGCAATCTGCTCGAAAGGCACGCTCACTGGAATGTTCTTTCGCGCCATGATCTCCTGCATGTGTCCGACATCTTTCGCGATGTCGTCCCTGTCATTCTTGCGAGTGTCGTTCACCCATTTGGTGTAGTACTTATCGAACTCGCGCTGCTCATCCGCGGAAAGCCAACCCTGATACATGCGGCCTGGGGACATATTCCCTGTGCTCGCGAGTTGATCAAACGGTACATTGGCAGGGATGTGGTTGCGGCCCATGATTTCCTGCATGTGTCCTACATCCTTGGCAATGTCATCCCTGTCGTTTTTACGCGTGTCGTCCACCCATTTTGTGTAGTATTTGTCGAACTCGCGCTGGTCATCCGGCGAGAGCCGGGTTTGCCCCAGCGCAATGGCTGACATCATGAATGCTGCCAGCAGGAACCCGAATATGCTTATTAGAAAATGTCTCATTGACCTCACCTCCGGAACCGATTGGGCGAAAATTTGGTCCTTATCTGATTAACAGCTTTAAGACGACATTTACCTGGCCCTAGTTGGCTGCCGCAGTTAAAAACCCATGCAACCCCTACGTCGAAATCCCGCAGGAGTTGTGGGGAGAAGGCCCATCGGCCCGTGATACAGGAAACGCCCTAGGGACTAGCCCCTAAAGGTTTCTCGGAAGGCAAACAAGTAAGTTGAACTCGTGAGCGGGCTTCAGGGATTCCGGCCTGATCGCACAAGCGATTTGAGATGCGCAGTAAGGTCCCCTTTGAATGCACATCGCAAACCTCAAAGCTCTTACCTTGTTCGCGCTGGTGCTCACGAGCACAGCGGTTGCTCCGCGATGGGAAAAAGTCAGCCGGCCGATACCACGCTGCTCGACAAGAGACGATTCAGCGTTAAAATAAACGGTTGATCGGTTTCACGTCACGAAGGAGGAGCAATGGCATCCGCGCAGAACTGGGGCAGTGAACAAGTACCCGCGGCACTTCGATCCAGTGACCGCTTGACCCTTGGATTGATTGGCATCGGAGTGGTATTCGCTTCCCTGGGTCTGGGCGAGGCCGTGTATCGATTCCTGTTCCTCGATTTCGATGGAGCAACCGATCGTCTTCCGATCGAGATGTTGTTCGGGCTGACCTTTGCCTGGATAATTACGAAGCTGGCCAGAAGGATTTACCAACACCGCCTGGAGACGTCCGCCAGAATCAACTTGATTCGGGACCGCAATTACAAGATTCGTCACGCGGTAGAGGCAATCATTCCCGTACCATTTCCGGGCAATCAGCAATCGATCCGGGTGATTCGTGAAGAAGTGGATCGAATTGAGGGGGCATTGATCGAGATCGCATCCTGGTAGGCCACGATCATCTGCAGGTCTCGTTTCTGGTGACCGTTTACATGAGAACTATTTCTCTGTGACCCGGGAGCGGCCCCGCACAGAAAAAGTGGCAGATTTGTGGGAGGCCGAGCCAATCCGTTAGGAGCGCGACCTGATTCTGCCCTTCGCCAGCCGGGCCGTGGGCTTAGTCTTCTTTGTCGTTGTCTCCCACCTGCTGCGTCAAGTAGCGCTCATAGCCTAGTTCGTCAATCTGGTGAAGCTGGGCCTCCAGCCAATCTACGTGACTTTCCTCGTCCTTGAGCAGTTGCACCAACAGGTCGCGCGACCCATTGTCGCCTTCCTTGGTTGCGATCTGGACCGCATCGTTGTACTGTTTCACCGCCGAAACCTCCAGCGACAGATCGCTTTCCAGCATTCCCTTGACCGTCCTCGAAACTTTCAGCTCCAGGGGTTGCATGGAAGGCGTGCCGTCGAGAAAGAGGATTCTCTCGATCAGGACCTCGGCATGCTTCATCTCTCCGATGGATTGTTTCTTGATGTATTCCGCGAGGCGATGGTATTTCCAGTTTTCGCACATCTCCGCGTGCAGAAAATATTGGTTGATGGCGGTCAGTTCCTCGCGGAGTGCCTTGTTCAGCTCGGCAATGACTCTGGGATTTCCCTTCATGGGCACCGAGTATGACAAAAATCAGTTCAGCGGGCAAACCCTTTTACGGAAACTTTTGCGGAAACGAAGATCGAGCTGCCCGCATTCCTTCGTCAACTTCTTGCAGTTGATTGATCAAGCCGCCCTCCTATAGGGTTGTGCTGGAGTTGCGCCCTGGAAATCCATCTGGTTGACGGCACATACGAGTTGTTCCGGCACTATTACGCGCTGCCCTCGGCGCGGGATCAAGACGGCCGCGAGGTGGCCGCGGTGCGGGGCGTTCTCGCCTCGGTGCTGGGCATGATCAAAGGCGGAGCTACGCACATCGCGGTGGCGACCGATCATGTGATCGAATCGTTTCGCAACGACTTGTGGCCGGGCTACAAGACGGGCGAAGGCATCGAGCCCGACCTGTTAGCGCAATTCCTCCTGCTGGAAGATGTCCTCTCGGCGGCCGGCCTTGTGGTCTGGCCCATGGTTGAGTTTGAGGCGGACGATGCCCTTGCTGCTGCAGCCGTCGCAGCCGCTCGGGACGCACGGGTCGAGCGCGTGATCATCTGTACTCCGGACAAGGACCTGGCCCAGTGCGTACGCGGCACCCGCATCGTCCAGCTGAATCGCCGGACGGGTGTGACCCTGGACGACTCCGGTGTGATCAAGAAGTTCGGCGTCTCCCCTGAATCGATCCCCGACTATCTGGCGCTGGTGGGCGATTCCGCCGACGGTTATCCCGGACTTCCGGGCTGGGGCGCGAAGTCGTCGGCGGCCGTGCTGGCCAAGTTTGTCCATCTGGAATCGATCCCTGCGGACGTTCGGGAGTGGCGTGTGAACGTCACCAATGCGAGTGCCCTCGCCGCTACGTTCTCCCGCGAACGCGAGCAGGCGCTGCTTTTCCGCAAACTGGCCACGCTCCGGACCGACATCGCGCTCTTTGAGGACGTGGATCAGTTGCACTGGAAAGGTCCCACGGATACCTTTGAAGCGTTAGCGGTCCGGCTGGACGCGGCGCGGACCGAGACCCGGCGGTCCGGGGCGCAGCGTTCCCGGCGCGAGTCGTAACTAAAGATGGAGAAGTCTTAGCAGGTGGAGCGGGTCTTCAGGCCTGCAATCCATGGGCTCCACTGATAAAAAAGCTTCCGCTCCTGAGGTACTTCTAGCTGTACCTGCGCCGAAAATTGCAAAGCAAGTACCGCAGCGGCTGAAGCCGCCCTCTTGAGCAAGTCGTTAATGCAGCGCTGAAGCGCTGCTCCACCCTGGCGCTGCTCCGCCCTCTCGGCAAGCTTGGCTTCAGGCTCTCCCGGGAAGACCACGCGGGCTTCGGGTGGGGCAACGCGAAGGTACTCCAGGAAGGGTAACCACAAATTTCCGCGCCAAAGTCGTCCGCCCGGACACCCCCTTCAGAGGACCTTGGTGTTTTGCTCACTGGGAAAGTGGCCGCTACGATGTTCACAAGCCCTTCCCTGGAGATACGCAATGCTTCGCTGGCTGACAGCCATTGGCACCGCACTCTCGCTGTTCGCGTTAATCACGAGCGTGTCAAACACCAGATTTCGAACTAACCATGCCAGATCGTCAGGGTGGCCGGTAGCGTTAAAAGCGAACAATCAATTTGACAATTGGACCTAAGTCCGCAAGGATAGCCCGGTTCAGGCGGAGGAGGCGAGCATGACGACAAATGATACGGGAGACTGGCGCGACCTCTTTGATGTAGCGTTGTTTGAGCCGAACCGGGTCAAGTTGCGAAAGCGCATCGAACGCGCCCGGAATGCTATCAACGAGCGCCTTCACGTTTTGATGGGCCAGCAAGGCGAGAGCGGGAGGGACATGTCAGAGCGCATCGCACTCAACGATGCCTTGACCACGCTGACCGAGTTGCACAGGATCGTCTATACCCGGAAGCCGAACACGCAAGTGGGCGGCGAAGGTGGCCGGGCAGCTAGCTAGGGCGGAGAGACGCTCTCGCACCAGGAGGTTGGTGCGGCAGGCCCGGTGAAACGGGATTTTGCAGGAAGGAGTTCCCTTGGCAATAAAACCGTTCCCGGATTCCATTCCGTCTGAGCTCCCACCGGCGAAGCTCTACCTCGATGACATTAGTGAGATTTTGCAGATCCTGACCGATTCAAACCAGGGCTGTCAGGCCAGCTTTGTGGTCGGCAAGTCGAAGTGCGATACGTTGGACGATCTGAAGGACCTGCGGGGACGCACCACCCGTTTCGTACTGGACATCTCCTCTCCGGGGAAGCACCAGACCCTGGAACTCACGCCATCCGCCACGCGCATTCACATCCATGAACTTGGCGACCAGTTGCCGGCCTGGTCAAAATATGTGAACGTCGCCGCAATCTTTAAGAAGAGAAGGCTGAGGCTCAAATCTTTTGTACGCTCCGCTGCGGCGTGGGTATTTGCGGCCTTGTGGCTGGTGGCGGCTGCAGTGTGGATCTTTGCCCCCCATTTCGCTCGACCCATCTCACTTCATAAATTGCCTAACCTCGCGACCGGCTTTTTCCTGACAGTCGCTGTCGTCTATTACTTTGTGAGTTCGCACAGCATTGTTTACCTGCGCTATCCGCAAAGGGTCGGCGTGGGCCGATGGCTGGAAGATCACAAGCCGGAAATTATTGTGGGCGCGGTGTGCGCTGTGCTGGCGGTGGTTGCCACCGAGGTCATAGAAAAAGGCTGGAGATGATGGAAAGAGCTGGAGAAAAACCCTATTGAACCTGGCCTTTGTTCGCTTTGTCCTTCGACTCCGCGAGAGGTTTCGCAAGCGAAACCTCTCGCTCCGCTCAGGATGACAGGGGTTTACTCCGCGGAGTTTAGTACCGCCTTGCTTTGACTCCTCAGGATCTCTCCCACCAGGAACAGGTCGGTCAGCAGCGCCCGGAGATGGATCGAGGCGTTCAGATTGTCGATCAGTTGGGAGCTGATGGCGGGTTGGGCCAACACCAGTTCGAGAGCGGCCAGCGAGTCCTGCGCGTCCCGGTCCAGCACAGAAATAAAGGCTTCATATTTCGCGGCGGGCTCAAGTCCTGATTCCGCGATTGCGCCGGAACAACTTCCCGCCAGGCCAGTCATGGCGTTGACGGCGCGCTGCAGAAATTCGCGGACCTGTCCGCCGGACTGACTGCCCTGGTCGGTGGGCAGGCCTTGCCCCGCATAGGCCAGCATGAACTCGTAGCACTCTTCGATGGCATCACAGCGTTCAAAGAAGTCAGTCGCCATCGGCCATGCTCCGCGGAGGGTTGGATGAAGCATCGACCACCCACCGCTTCGGATCGTGCTCTTTCAGATAAAACTCCCGGCTCATGGTGCCCACGATCATGGACGCAGTGATGGGAAGCTTCTCCGGCCGGATGGCGAAATAGATGTGCACGATAACCAGCGTGATCAACCCGACGCCGGCCAGCCCGTGCAGCACATACATCAGGCCCCAGGTCATATCGCTGAACAAATACGGGTTGCGCGGAAAGAAAATCGTGCGCACACGCGACATCATGAACACGCCGGTCAGGATCACCGACAACCCGGTCACGATGATGGCGCCATGATAAAGCTTGTTCTCCAGCGGATACTTGGCAAACTTCCGCGGCAGAGCCGAAGACTTTCCCATGAAGCGCTGAAACCTTTTCCACGCGTCTTCGAGGTCGGCCCGGTCCGGCCAGATCGACCAGAAGTCCATATAGAACGACGCGTGGATGATGTGAAAGATAATGGAAATGGTGAGGACCGTGCCCGCAATCCAGTGGTATGTTACCCAGTCAAAGCGGACGCCCACCTTGGGCAGGAACGCGGTAAACAGCAGAACCAACATGGACGCTGCCATGATCCAGTGAAACAGCCGCGCCGCCAGCGAGTGCCGGGGAATGCGGGCGGGCAACTGGGCTGCAACTTTCGGGGAAGCGTCGGCCGCGAACTCCTTTTCCTTGGCGAAGTACCGGATGTAAATCGCGTGCACGATGAGGAACAGCATGCCGGCGATGAGCGCAACCCAGATCAGGAACCACGCGATGTGGATGGGAACGTTCTGCCCTAGAGGACTGGTTGCCCACTCTATGATGCCCATGCTGCCTCCTGCACGCCGCTGATGGAACGTTTCACCAGGTTCCGCATGAGCGGAATTTTGTAGGCGTTGAACTGCAGCGGGATCGCTCCCTGTACCGCCAGCTTTCCCGCCATCTCGCCGGTAGCGGCGCTGCGCGACTTGCCGCGCACCGAATCTTCCACGGTCTTCAACCGCAAGGGCCGGGCGGCGGCGCCGTTTACTGCGATGCGGATGTTCTGGATCGTGTCTCCTGACAACTTCATGGCCGAAGCCACATTCAAGAGAGGGAAGTCCCAGACGTTCCGGTCGCGGATTTTTTCGAAATAAAACTGCGCTCCTGCCCAGGTGGAAGGAATGCGAATCGCGGTCAGCAGGTGTCCGGGCTCGAGAATGTTCATGTGGGTGATGTCGATGTCGGGTCCCAGAAAATAGTCCTCGGCATTCACCACGCGCTCGCCCTTTGGAGTTCGAATGACGAATTTGGCATCGAGCGCGATCAACGCCGGAGCCGAATCCGAGGGATTCACCGCCACACAGCGCTCGGCGTGCAGAATCGCGTGCTCGCGATTTCTGCCCACCGGGGTGTCGGCGTAGCAGATATTGCCGCCGGCGCGGTAGCAGGGCCAGCCCGCACGGTAGTACCAGCAGCGTGCATCCTGCGAGACGTTGCCGCCCAGGGTGCCCTGGTTGCGGATCTGGGGTGATGCCACCAGTTCCGCGGCCTGCGCCAGCAGCCCGTATTTTTCCTTGACCACGGGATGGCGCACAACTTCAGTGAGCGTCGTCATCGCGCCGATTTCAATTCCGTCCCCAGTGGTGCGCACGCCCCTGAGTTCGTCGATTCCGCTCAGATCGACCAGCGCCTTGGGCTTCTTGATGCGGTCCTTCAGCCAATCGAAGCTGTCGAGTCCGCCCGCCATCACCCAGGCATCTTCGCCGTGCTGTTCGAGAAGCTTTTGAGCATCGGCAATGGAACTCGGCTGGTACAACTGGAACGCCGGCATGATGTCTCGAATTACAGCCATGGTTCTCTCCGTTTTGAATCGCCCTTAAACGAATGCGGTCAATGGGTCCTGCATGGGCCGCCCGGCTTCGAGCGAGGTCAGAATCGTATCCAGGTTGACCGGAGCGCGGCGATATATCTCGTCGCCCAACGCATCCGAGAGAGCGTTCAGGATGGCACCGCACCCGCCGCCCACCGGGGGTTCGCCGATGCCGCGCGCGCCCACCGGCGTCTCCGGATCCGGAATATCCAACGCCGCCCATTGCATGTCCACGGGTACATCGAGGATGGTGGGCGGCTTGGTGTGGTAAAAGCGGCGCGAAACTGTGTGCCCATACTGCGGATCGAAGACCCATTTCTGGCCGATGGCGTGACCGATGCCCAGTATCGACCGGCCCAGCACCTGGCCGGACAGCGCTTTGGGATGGATCACAGTTCCGACGTCAGCAACCGCGAGGAAATCCGTGATGTAGTACTTGCCCGTCTCGGTATCCACTTCAACTTCCGCGAAGCTCGCGACGTAGGAAAACGACTGGCCGTCGTGCGGATACTTATCTTTTGCCGCCGCGACCAGACCCTGTCCCGCCAGCCCAGCGATGGAAGCCTTGGTGTACTTGTTCACATCTTCGGGCGCTTCGTGACCGTCGTATTTGCCGCCCAGTTTGATGGCGTGCTGCGCCGCCTGGGCCAGTGTCATACTCTTGCCGCCGCCCTTGTGGAAGACTTTTTCGTTCGCGACTTCGTACTGCTCCGGTTTACCGCCGTAGGTTTTGGCCGCGATTTCCTGCAGCTTCGCACGGGCGTCCATGGCCACGGCGTGCGCCGCGCGGGTCATGGCATGAGTGGTCTGGCTGCCGCCGGAGACGCAGGTCCAGGGCAGGTTCTGCGAGGTATTGCCCCAGGTGACATCGCACTTCTCCCAGGGCACGCCCAGCACCTCGGCCACCACCCGGTGAACGTCGCTGATGGATTCCGTGCCCAGGTTGCCGATTCCTGATTGAATCGCGATGCGTCCATCGGGCCGGATAACGATGAGCCCGTCATACCCGGTGGAACCGGCGAAGAATGCGCTGGAAGATACGCCCACCCCGCGCACTTTGGTGCCGCTCCGCTTGGGACGCGCGATGCGCTCCTTCCATTTGAACTGTTCCGCGCCGCGATCGAACGCTTCCTTGAGAAAGGCGCTGGTCGAATGCCCGCGCTTGCCGTTCATCTCCGGTCCGAAGGGAGCTTTACCTTCCGGCGCATTGACCTTGCGAATCTCCACCTGGTCGAGCGAGAGTTGACGCGCCGCCTTCGCCAGAATCGGGCTCCATGAGGATGATGCCCTGCATGCCACCGGGCGCGCTCTGCGGGCCCCGGGGCGGAGTATTGGTCAGCACGGTCACGCCGCGCCAGCGCATCGCCGGCGGTTGATACAACAGCGAGACAATTCTTCCCGAAGCGTTGGCGTCGCCCACCGCGTCGTAGGGGCCGTTGTTGCAGATGGCATACATGTCCACCGCGGTGATCTTGCCGTCCTTGGAGAAACCGACTTTCATCCGTCCCTGGAAGCCGGGCCGCGCCCGTCCGATAAAAAATTCTTCTTCGCGGCTGATGCGCATCATCACCGGGGCATTGGCCTTCTTCGACAGAAGTGCCGGAATAATGGCGAAGATGTAGCCCGTGGCCTTGCTACCGAAGCCGCCGCCGGTGTATTCGCTGATCAGCACAATCTGGTTGGGATCCATATTCAACCAGCGTCCCAGGCCGGCCAGGGTCTGCACCGTGCTCTGCGTCCCCATGTGAACGAACACCTTGCCGTTCTGCCAATAAGCCAGAGTGGTGCGGGGCTCGAGCGTCTCATGGCTGCTGTCCGGCGTGACAAACGTTTCATCCAGAACCAGCGCGGCGTTCTTGAGGCCCGCGTCCACGTCGCCGTAGGACCATTCGTCCTGCGCCTTGCCCATGGGGAGGCGTCCCTGCTTCAACTCCGCGAAGTCAGCATCGGTCCATTTCAGTTCGCCGATCTGGGGCGGTGGCGGACTCGGCGGCTTCTCTCCTGGCTTGGACGGAGGCGCAGGCTGCCTGATCCATACGTTGCCCTCGGTGCGTGCGTTGGGCCCATTGGGGCGGAGGCTGTCGAGCGGATCGACCACGAAGGGCAGATGCTCAAACTCGATGTCAATTTTTTCGATGGCCTCGGCGGCCGTCAGTTCGTCCACCGCAGCCACGGCCAGGACCGGTTCGCCCTGGTACGTCGGTTCCATGGTGAGCGCTTTTTCACCCTGCCGGTTGGCCTTGATCACGACTCCGAGGTCGGTCACGCTGTCGGCGGGCGCGGGCAGATCGTCCTGGGTAAGAATCGCCTTAACCCCGGGCATGGCCAGCGCCTTGCTCAGATCAAGATGCTTGACGCGCCCGTGCGGAACCGGACTCAGCAGCAGCTTGCAGAACAGCATGCCGTCGGCGCGGTAGTCCTCGGCATATTTTGATTTGCCGGTGACTTTCGCGTAGAGGTCGGGTGTGGTGTAGTCCTTGCCGATGAGCTTGTATTTGGCTCCGAACTTTTGTTGAGTGGGCTTGCTCTCTGGGCTAGGCATGGTTCACCTTCCTCATGTTTTCTGCGCCTTTCATCATGGCGGTGAGGATCTTGTCGTAGTCCTGGCAGCGGCACAGGTTTCCGGAAATGCCGTGCGCCAGCTCGGCGCGGCTGGGACTGGGATTGGTCTTCAGGTACCCGACCGTCGCCATGATGAAGCCGGACATGCAGAAGGCGCACTGGAATCCCTGCTCATCGATGACGCCCTGCTGTACCGGATGCAGCTTGCCGTCGGCGCTGGCCAGCCCTTCGATGGTCTGGACTTTTTTGTTCCGAACGGTATGAGTGAGCACAGAGCAGGAATAATGCGGCACATCGTCGATCAGCACGGTGCAGGCTCCGCACTCGGCGCGGTCGCAGCCCAGCTTGGTGCCGGTGAGTCCCAATTTGTAGCGCAGGGTCCAGGCCAGCGTCTCCTGCTTCATGACGTCAACCCGCCGCGGCTGGCCGTTGACGTTCAGCGTGATGAGCCTCTCGCCTACGCTGTCCGCCGCCTGACCGAACACCGTGGAGGCACGAAACAGATAGTTCGCCGAGGACACCGCCACGCCGCTGCCGATGACCCCTTTGATGAAGTTGCGCCGCGAGATTCCCTTCGCCGTTTCATCCATCGATTTGCCCAATGGGTCATCCATGCCGAGGCCTCCTCTTCACGTACATTCAACTCCCAATCGGCTATTTTTTGCAACCTCCCCAGCCCTGTCAAACGAGAAATTCTAAGCGATGCGTTCAGCCCTGCAGCATGATTGGATCCGGCCGTCTGGAGCTGCCCTAAACTTTTAACCACCAAGGACACGAAGGTTCACGAAGGAAACCGGGAAACCAGGCCCTTCGTGTTAATGCATCTGGTCGGTCATCGGTCGGCCGCGGGTTTACAAAAACCTGGCGGGAATGATACGTTGCGCGGTTATTTCCGTTACCATTTAGCGCGAGGAGAAAAGATGACACCTCGGTGGATGTGCGGTTTGATGCTTGCCCTGACCCAACTGACTTCGGCCCAGCCCGCACCAGGACAGGCCCCTTCCGTTCCACCATCCTCCCAGATTATGGGATACAGTTCGGCAAACTCACCCGTCGAGAGCGATTGGGAGAAGAAGTTCCGGGACGGCATTTCGCCGGCGAACATTCGCGAAAACATGCGGCGCTTGAGTGCCCGGCCCCACCACGTCGGATCGCCGTACGACAAAGACAATGCCGAATGGATTCTCTCAAAGTTCAAAGAGTGGGGATTCGACGCGAAGATTGAGAGCTTCAACGTTCTGTTTCCCACGCCGAAGATTCGCGTGGTTGAAATGCTGCAGCCGACCAGATTTCAGGCGAAGTTGCAGGAACCGGTCCTGGCAGTCGATCCCACCAGCGGCCAGGCCGCCGAGCAACTTCCAACTTACAACGCCTATTCCGTCGATGGAGACGTAACCGCTCCCCTGGTGTACGTGAATTACGGCAATCGCGAAGATTATGAACAACTCGATCGCCTGGGAATCTCGGTCAAGGGCGCGATCGTGATTGCGCGCTACGGTTCGGGTTGGCGCGGCATCAAGCCCAAAGTCGCCGGCGAGCACGGAGCGGTGGGTTGCATTATTTATTCCGACCCGGAAGGCGACGGCTATTACAACGGCGACGACTACCCCAATGGGGGCTGGCGGCCGCGAGAAGGTGTGCAACGCGGCAGCGTGATGGATACCGACTATCCCGGCGATCCCCTCACGCCGGGTGTGGCCGCGACGGCGGACGCCAGGCGCCTCTCCATCAAAGAGGCAAAGACGATTACGAAGATTCCTGTGCTTCCGATTTCCTATGCCGACGCTCTACCGCTGCTCTCGGCGCTCCATGGCCCGGTCGCCCCGGAGAGTTGGCGCGGGGCGTTGGCCATTACTTATCACATCGGTCCCGGCCCCGCCCAGGTACACCTGAAGGTTGAGTCCAACTGGGACCTCAAGCCGCTCTACGATGTTATCGCCACGCTGCCCGGCTCGGATGGCGGGCGCCAGTGGGTGCTGCGCGGCAATCATCATGACGCCTGGGTGAACGGCGCCGACGATCCCATTTCCGGCCAGGCCGCCATGCTCGAGGAAGCGCGCATGCTCGGCGAGCTCCACCGCCAGGGGTGGACGCCCAAGCGCACCATCATCTACTGCGCCTGGGATGGCGAGGAGCCCGGGTTGCTGGGTTCGGTCGAGTGGGTAGAAGCTCATGTGGATGAACTGAAGGAGCATGCCGTCGCTTACATCAATTCCGACAGCAACGAGCGGGGCTTCCTGTTTCCCGGAGGGACCCAGGATCTGCAGAGTTTCATCAGCGGCGTCGCACGCGATGTACAGGACCCGGAAACCCACCTGTCGGTTTCTCAACGCGCTCATCTCGCCGCCATCGCCCGGGCGAAGGACGCGGAGCAGCGCAGCGACCTGCGCAAGCGCAGCGATCTGCTGGTTCACGCGCTGGGCGACGGATCGGACTACACCGCTTTTCAGGACTTTGCCGGCATCTCTACTCTGAGTGTTGAGTTTGGCGACGAAGACGACGGCACCCAGTATCATTCCATCTACGACGATTTCTACTGGTACACCCACTTTGTTGATACCGATTTCTCCTACGGACGCGCCCTGGCGCAAACCGCCGGCAGCGCGATGATGCGCCTGGCAGGGGCGGACCTCATTCCCGTGGATTACTCTCCCCAGGCTGAGGCCATCGCCAAGTACGAAAGCGACCTGGAGAAGCTGCTCAAAGACAAGCAGGCCGAATTCACCGAGCGCAATCTGGAATTGCAGGAAGGTGTGTTTACGGCGACGGTAGATCCACGCCGGCCCACGCTGCCACCTCCCGCGGAGATCGTCCCGCCCTACATGAATTTTTCTCCGATGAAGAATGCCATTGAGCAGCTGAAGAAGAGTGCAGAGCGCTATTCCAAAGCACTCGCGGATTGGCACGCCAAAGGTTCGCTCGCCCTGTCTGAGCAGGCGCTGGAGTTGGTGAATGCGGACTTGCTCAAAGTTCCTCGTCTTTTTCTGAACGAAAAGGGTTTGCCGGAGCGCCCCTGGTTTAAAAACCAGATTTACGCGCCCGGCGCTTACACGGGTTACGGGGCCAAGCCGATCGCGGCTGTCCGCGAATATATGGACGAGAAGAAGTGGAAAGAAGCCGAAGCGCAGATTCCCCAGGTTGCGCAGGTGATCGAGAACGTCGCGGCCGGCATCAACAAGGCGGCCGACGATTTACAAAGCGCGCAGTCGCATTAAGTTTGATGGAGGACGGGCGTCCCGCCCGTCTGGCCGGGCGGGGACGCCCGGCCTCCACCCAAGGAACTCTGATGATCGTAAACTTCGCGGAGCGCGCGCATAACCACAACTGGGAACTGGACCCGGTCACGCGATCATTGCTCGACACTGATTTCTACAAGCTGCTGATGCTGCAGTTTATCTGGAAGCACTATCCCCGGACTCCCGTGTCGTTTTCGCTGTTGAACCGGACCATGTCGGTGCGGCTGGCAGACATGTTCACGCCTGAAGAACTGATGGCCCAGCTGGAGCACGTCCGCCGTCTGCGCTTTCGCAAGTCGGAACTGGTGTGGCTCGCGGGCAACACTTTCTACGGTCAACGCGGTATTTTTGAACCCGCTTTTCTGGCGTGGCTGGAACACGATTTCAAGCTGTCGGATTACGAGTTGTCGGTCAAGGACGGACAGTTCAATCTGTGTTTCAAGGGTTTGTGGACCGAGACCACGATGTGGGAGCTCTACGCCCTCGCGATTATTGACGAACTGAAGACGCGGGCAAATCTGAAAAGGCTGAGCGAGTTTGGCCTGGACATTCTTTACGCCCGGGCGAAAACCAAGCTGTGGGGCAAGATCGAACAGTTAGTGGGCGTGCCTGAGTTGCACGTGGCCGACTTCGGAACCCGTCGCCGGCACAGTTTTCTATGGCAGGAATACGTGGTTGAGGCCATGGCGTCGAACCTGGGCAGCGCTTTCACCGGAACGTCCAACGCTTTCCTCGCGCATAAGCACGATCTGGAGGCGATCGGGACCAACGCGCACGAAATTCCCATGGTCCTGGCCGCGCTCGCGCAGGATGACCAGGCCCTGAAAGCTTCTCAATACCACGTGCTCGAGATGTGGCAGCAGACTTATGAGGGCGAACTCCTCATTATGCTGCCGGACACGTTTGGAACGACGCAGTTTTTGCAGAATGCGCCGAACTGGACCGCGGACTGGACCGGCCAGCGTATTGACAGCAAGAATCCATACCAGGCGGGCGACGAATATATTCAGTGGCTGAAGGAGCGCGGCCGCGATCCGTACACAAAGCTGATCATTGCCTCGGACACGCTCGACGTCGATGAGATTCTCGGCCTGCATGCATATTTTGGGGGAAGCCTGGCGAAGGGGATGACGCCCAAAGACTTTCGCAACGCGTCTGATTTCGAGGACCGGGGAAAATGGACGCCGGGGCGCCGGATTCGCTTTAGCTCCGGCTGGGGCACCTTGCTCACCAATGACTTCCGCGGTTGCGATCCCGCCGGGGGAGCCGGATTTGATCCCGTGAGCCTGATCTGCAAAGTGACGGATGCTGACGGCCGCCCCGCAGTCAAGCTCTCGGACAACTACGCCAAGGCGCTGGGATTGCCTTCCGAGATCGAACGCTACCGCCGCGTTTTCGGCACAGCCGGAGTCAGCAACGCCCCGGTGATCGCGTGAACGAATCGTGTAGTGGCAGATGTCCTCATCTGCCCGGTCGAGCAAAGCTCGACAAGTTCTTTGACGGAAGCGAAAAATAGCGGAGCTTCGCTCCGCCGGACAGCTGAGGGCAGCTGTCCCCACATGGTTCGGGGTTGAGCCGCACGAGCGAGGACGCTCGCGCCCACACGAACTCTTCTGTGCTACACTCCGGCAGAATTTTTTGTTCATCTCTTTTGTATGTCCAGGGGTCATACAGATGAAGCATCGGCTGAACCTTGTGCCCACCGCGGCACTTCTCTTTATCTCGTTTTCCTTCTGCCCATCCCTCGCGGGCGCGCAAGCTCCTCGCCCCATCACGGTTGACGATTATTTTCAGGTGCGGGAGGTCGATGACCCGCAGATCACTGCAGACGGCCAGTGGGTGGCATACACGGTCGCGACCTTATCGCTGAAAGATGACGAACAGAAGACGCGCATCTGGATGGCGCCCACCGCGGGAGGTGGTGCCATTCCGCTGACACTGGAAGAGGTCTCATCCGAGCATCCACGCTGGAGCCCGGACGGCAAGTATCTCGCGTTTCTTTCCAAGCGCGACGAGGGCAAGACCCAGGTGTGGCTGCTAAACCGGCAGGGCGGCGAGGCCCAGCGCCTCACCGAGACCATTCAGGACGTAAAAGATTTTGACTGGTCGCCGGACAGCAAACGCCTGGTGCTGATGTTGCAGGATCCCACGCCGGAGGACCTGAAGGAAGCCAGCGAAAAATCCAAAGAAAAGAGCGAAGGCAAGGAGACCAAGGACAAAAAGCCCAAAGCTCAGCGTCCCTGGGTGATTGACCGTTATCAGTTCAAGGAAGATGAGGTTGGTTACCTGGAGCGCTTCCGCACCCATCTTTACGTTTTCGAAATCGCCAGCAAGGCACTGACCCAGGTCACCTCCGGCGACTCTGATGATGAGCATCCTGCGTGGTCGCCCGATGGCAAACTCCTGGCGTTCACCAGCAAACGCACCGGCCCGGACCCGGACCGCAACTATGACTCAAACATCTGGGTAGTGGCCGCCGGCAATACCGACAAGGGCGCGCACCCGACGCAGGTCACGACCAGTCCCGGTCGCGAGGATTCTCCGGCCTGGTCGCCGGACGGTCAGTGGATTGCATACGAAACCCAGCCCGATACCAAGCTCTTCATCTACGGCACCAGTCACATCGGCATCTCTCCCGCCGGCGGCGGCGAAGCCAGAATCCTCACCCACGCTCTGGACCGCATGTCCACCGAGCCGCGCTTTTCGCCTGACGGCAAGTTCATTTATTTCATCGCTGACGATGATGGCACACAGAACTTATGCCGCGTTTCCTCCGCGGGAGGCGAGATTACCCGTCCCATCGGCGGCCGCCTGATGCTGTATTCCTACTCTGTCGCCAAGTCCGGCGAAGTGGCGGCGCTGATCACTACACCGGACCGCCCGAGCGAAATTTCCACCATCTTGGATGGCAAACTCACTCGGATCACGCACGTCAACGACGCATTTATCTCGCAGCTCAAACTCACGACTCCCGAATACGTGAAGTTCAAGAGTAAAGATGGAACCACCGTCTCCGGCTATCTCTACAAGCCGCTCGACTACGTTCCGGGAAAGAAATATCCGGCCATCCTCAGGCCACACGGCGGGCCGGTTTGGTCGTATTACGCCGAGTTCACCCACCTGGCGCAGCTCTTTGCCGCCAACGGCTATGTGGTTCTCTATCCCAACCCGCGCGGCTCCACCGGCCGGGGGCAGGATTACGCCAAAGCCATCTTCGCCGATTGGGGCAACAAGGATTTTCAGGACGACATGGCCATGGTGGACTATGCCATCGCGCAGGGCTTGGTTGATCCCGACAAACTGGGCGTCGGGGGATGGTCTTACGGCGGCATCTCTACCGATTTCATCATTACTCAGACCACGCGTTTCAAGGCCGCCATCTCAGGTGCCGGCGCGGCCCTGTTTGCGTCAATGTACGGACACGACCGCTACATCCGCGACTACGAATACGAGCTGGGATATCCCTGGAAAGACAGAGCGGTCTGGGACCGAGTCTCGCCCTTCTACAAGATTGAGAATGTCACCACGCCCACGCTGTTCATGGGCGGCAACATTGACTGGAATGTGCCCATCCTCGGCGGGGAGCAGATGTACCAGGCCTTGAAGAGCCTGGGCCGCGAAACCGAACTCGTGGTCTATCCCGGCGAATATCACGAATTCAAGGCGCCCTCTCATCTCAAGGACCGGATGGAGCGCTACCTGTCCTGGTATGCGCACTACGTCAAGGCCGACAGTACTCCGGCGCGACCGCCTGCAGCTGCGAAGGCAGACCGCTGAAACCCGCAAAAACCGTGGGGACAGCCGACCTCGGCTGTCCCGCGGAGCGGAGCTCCGCTATTTGACCTCAGGGAAAATCCAGTCGAGCTGCGCTCGACTCGGACAGCCGAGGGGCGGCTGTCCCCACGCGGTTCTATAGCGCCGGCGCTACATAGTCCCGGCGGCCTGGCTAGGTGTATCCTATTCAAGGGTTTTTATGCGGGTGTTTGAGTATCTGAAAACCATCAAGTCTCCGGGGAGCTTCGCCTGGCTTGGTTGGTCGCAATCGCCGTTGACGCAATCCAGATCGGCGCTCTGCCGTTATTTGTCGCCGGAGGGCTGTCGCCCGCGGATGCCATACTCGACGCAGTCGCTGCCGTAATTCTTGTCCAGTTGCTGGGATGGCATTGGGCCTTCCTGCCAACCCTGGCAGCGGAGCTGGTTCCGGGCTTCGATCTGTTTCCCACCTGGACGGCTGCGGTTTTCTTCGTGACCCGCCAGCAAATGCATCCGGGAGAGCCTGAGATTCTGCCTCCGGGCCCCGCGCCGGCTCGCCGGCCTTAAAACTCTTTTCGCCCTTTCAGGGCTCTGTTCCTTTCCTGCCTTACCGAGGGCTTGCGCCCTGGGCTGCATTCTGGCGCCCCTTCGCGGCTGAGGCATCGTGATTTCCCACGAAGGCCGGGATGCCCCTGCCAAAATGAATCGCGTGGGGACAGCCGCCCTCGGCTGTCCGGCGGAGCGCAGCTCCGCAGCATTTCGCGCAGGCAAATTCCTGGACAAAACAAAACGCCCCGGACTCGGTTAAGTCCTGGGCGTTCGTTGAACAACCTCTCCCCCGAAAAGCTGTTCTCCAGACAATCTCGGCGGCGAATCCGGCGGGTCTCAAACACCGCTCTGCTTCGCGTGCCTATTCTGGCTAATCGCAGTTTGAATGCCAAAAGTGGAAGTGCGTAAGCGATTGATACTAATATATTTATATCTGGTTTAAATACTGCAGCAGGCACAACTATGCAAAGATTTGCGCACCTGTGGGCGGCAACTGGTCAGGTTACTTCCGGGCCGGCACGGCGTAGTTGGCTGCCAGTTGGTCCAGAGGAAATTTGGCCAGGGTCAGGCGGGAAGATCGGTGCGCCCTTCGGCGGAAGTAGCCAGCGGAACGACACGCAATGTATACCATGCGGCCTTCGAACGCACGGTTAGCTTGCATCCTTCGCCCCCGTTGCGGTTCAGGCTTTGGGGAGGGCCAGGCGAAGTCAAACCCCTTACCGCAAAGGTCGCCAAGAAAAGCCGCAAAGGACGCAAAAAAGGCTCCGGACCGAATTCGGTTGCCCGGCCCAACAACATGTGGCAATATCGCCCTCTCTTCCCTCAAAAATTCCCACTGGAGTCTTATGCACCATGAGTGCCGCGCCTGGCATTTCTCCGCGGCGCGAAGCGCTCCCCCTGTGGCGACGAGGTGATTTATGAAGAGGGTTCACCGTGCTCTAGCGTTAAGTCTGGTCTATCTCCTGGCCTTCAACACCCAACTGTTCGGTTGGGGAGCAGTCGGACACATGGCGGTGGCCTATATCGCCTATAACCGGCTATCTCCCGCCACCAAGAGCAGGGTCAGAGCGTTGCTCAAACAAAATCCGGATTACAACAAATGGGTGGGAATGGTTCCCGCCGGCACTGCGCCGAAGTTCAAGTACATGATGATCTTCATGATCGCGTCCACCTGGCCCGACCAGATCAAGAGCGAGGCGGGTTATACCGACGACGGTCCTGATCCGCATGGCAATCGTCCCGACGGGGCCTCGTCGTTGCTGAATATCGGATACTCGGACCATCTGCACCACAAGTACTGGCACTTCGTGGACACACCTTTTACTGAAGATGGCACAGCGCTGCCCGCCATACCTTCTCCCAACGCGGAGACACAAATCGCAACTTTTCGAGCGGTGCTGGGGACGAGTCCGGCGGGCGATGTGAAATCTTACGACCTGGTCTGGCTGCTCCACCTGGTGGGCGACGTGCATCAACCGCTGCACTCCTCGACCCGGGTGAGTGCGACTGATCCGAGTGGGGACAACGGCGGAAATAATGTAAAGCTGTGCGCGTCCCCGTGCCGGAGCGAACTGCACGGGTTTTGGGACGGACTCCCCGGCACCGGCTCAGATCCGAATACTGCCGTGGCGTATGCCAAGACACTACCCGCGGTAAATGCGGCGGATGGAAGCGACCTGGTCGCCGCCGACTGGATCAAGGAAAGCTTCGACGACGCAAAGACTTTTGTTTACGTGACACCCATCGGCGCTGGCGACGGGCCCTTTACCACCACGGTGGCCTATCGTGCCGCCGCCCGAAAATTGGCCAAAGAGCGTGTGGCCCTGGCCGGTGCGAGGCTGGCAAACCTTTTGAACGACGAACTGAAGTAAGGGTCCGCATGATTGGTGTGGTCGCGGGCGACCTCGCCCGCGGCTCTTGACTTTGCGCTCAAACCGGACGCGGGCGAGGTCGCCCGCGTCCACACAGGAGCGGCAGCACAAACAGTCAGAGGCTACTTGGGCCGGGTGATCGCGCCTTCCGATGCGGTGGACACCAGCGCCGCATACTTGGCAAATACGCCGGTGGGATACCGGGGCTGCGGCGGCTTCCACTGCGCCATGCGCTGGCGCAGCGCGGCGTCGCTGACTTCGACCTCCAGCACGCGCTGGTTGACGTCAAAGTGAATGGTGTCGCCCTCGTGCACGGCCGCGATGGGTCCGCCCAGGGCGGCTTCCGGGGAAACGTGTCCGGCCATCAGGCCGCGGGTGGCGCCGCTGAAGCGACCGTCGGTCAAAAGGGCCACGGATCCGCCCAGGCCCTCGCCGACGATCGCCGCCGTCACGCTCAGCATCTCGCGCATCCCCGGGCCGCCTTTCGGTCCTTCGTAGCGGATCACCACTACGTCGCCCGCCTTGATGCGTTTTTCGGTGACCGCAGTCATGGCATCTTCTTCGGAATCGAAAACGCGCGCCGGGCCGCGATGGCTCAGGCGTTCGTGACCGCTGATCTTCGCCACGCATCCCTCGGGCGCAAGATTGCCGTGCAGAATGACCAGGCCGCCGGTTTTCTTCAACGGCTTGTCCAGAGGCGCGATGACTTCCTGCCCCGCGGTTTCCACCGCGCTCTCACCTTCGGCGAACAATGTCTTGCCGCTGACCGTGAGGGTGTCCTCGCGCAGGTATTTCCCCTGCAGCAATCTTTGCACCAGCAAGCGGATCCCTCCAGCGCGGTGCATATCGGAAGCGACAAAACGGCCCGACGGCTTCAGGTCGGCCAGCAATGGAGTTCGTTCACTGACCTTCTGGAAATCGTCGACGTGCAGGGGGACGCCGGCCTCGCGCGCGATAGCGAGCAGATGCAGGACGGCGTTGGTCGAGCCTCCGGTTGCGGCGACGCCCGCGATGGCGTTCTCGAATGCGGCACGGGTGAGAATGTCTCTGGGGTTGACCCCCTGGCGCAACAGGTTCATCACTACCGCGCCGCAGTCATACGCGACCTGGTCTTTCTTCGGGTCCATGGCGGGGACGCTGTTGAAGCCCATGGGAGAAAGTCCGATCATCTCCATCACCGTGGACATGGTGTTGGCGGTGTACTGGCCTCCGCAGGCGCCGGCAGCCGGGCAGGCAACATCTTCCAGTTCGTGCAGTTCGGCGTCCGTCATCTTTCCCGCGGCGTTGGCGCCAACCGCTTCGAACACATCCTGAATGGTCACGTCTTTGCCGCGATAACTGCCGGGCGCGATGGTGCCGCCATAGAGCACGAGGCCGGGAATATTCAGCCTTGCCAGGGCCATGGCTCCGGCGGGAATGGTCTTGTCGCAGCCCACCACACAGACCACGGCATCGAACATCTGTCCCCGGCAAACCAGTTCGATGGAGTCCGCGATCAGTTCGCGGCTGACCAGCGAAGCGCGCATGCCTTCCGTGCCCATGGTCTCGCCGTCGCTGATGGCGATGGTGTTGAACTCCATGGGTGTGCCGCCGGCGGCGCGGATGCCTTCCTTGACCTTCGCCGAGAGCCGGCGCAGGTGGAAGTTGCAGGGCATGGTTTCGATCCAGGTGTTGGCCACGCCGATGAGCGGCTTGCTGAGATCACTGTCGGTGAATCCGACCGCCTTGAACATAGCCCGGGACGGGGCCCGGTCGCGTCCGTCCGTGATGCCGTGACTGCGGTGTTTGAGATCCATGAGAGAAAGATTATGACAGAGATGGGTTCATCTTAGAAACCTGGGCGGGCGGGAGAAACGTCCAGCAGAGATTTTCTTTGTGTTCTTTGCGGTATTGCTTTGCGTCCTTTGCGGTAAAAAGCTTTTCACGCTTTCGTGCTGTATATTCGTTCGCGTGTGATTGAACGAATGCCGATAGCTCGGGGAATGAGCGGATATGGGGTAGGGGTCCTTCGACTCCGCGGGTTCGTTCGCAAGCGAACGAATCTGCTGCGCTCAGGATGACATTGAGAAAATATGAAGCGAGATGAGAACTTTTTCCAGATTGATCAAATCGAGCAGGAGCGGGCGCTGGCAGGGAAGTCGTACCTGGAGTTTCTCCGCGTGCCGGCGCTGAGCGCAGGAGTTTATACCTTGCCGGCCGGCGGCGTCGATCTGCAGAAGCCTCACCAGGAAGACGAGATGTACTACGTAGTACGGGGGCGGGCGCGGATGAAGGTGGGAGCGGAAGATCGGGCTGTTAGCCATGGAAGCGTGATTTTTGTGGCGGCGCAGGTGGAACACCGTTTCTACGATATCGCTGAAGCGCTCGTCGTGTTAGTGTTCTTTGCGCCCGCCGAAACCTAGAAGCAGCGGAATCGCAAAACACACGGGCAGAAGTCATAATGCTGAGCTACTCGCGCGGTCCCGAAGATGAATTGTGGGAGCTGACGATCGCGCAAGTGCTCGATCGCGCCGTCGAACGCTGGGGCGACAGCCTGGCCCTGGTTTCCAGTCATCAATCGAAGCGTTATACCTGGCGTGAACTGCGTGCTGCTGCCGATGGCCTGGCGCGCGGCCTGGTGTCACTCGGCATACA
The DNA here is from genome assembly GCA_963790645.1 of Terriglobia bacterium. Classification (GTDB taxonomy): domain Bacteria; phylum Acidobacteriota; class Terriglobia; order Terriglobales; family Acidobacteriaceae; genus JAIQFF01. Next base: position 48,492 of record CAWBPS010000014.1, read on the forward strand.
GCCCGGTGACCGGGTGGGACTATGGTCCACGAACTGCGTCGAGTGGGTGCTGGTGCACCTGGCATGCGCACGAGCAGGAGCTGTGCTGGTCAATGTAAACCCCGCCTATCGCACCCACGAATTGGCCTTCACGCTGCAGAAGTCACGCATGAAAGTTTTGTTCCTGTGGGAGCGGGACGGCAGAGCGGAGTACGCGCAAATCCTGGACGAGGCACGATCAGGAAAGGATCTGACTCTGGAGCACGCGATCTTCTTCGGCAAAGAACGCTGGAATGAATTGCTGGCGGCGACGGCCGAGTTCAGTACAGCCGTAAAGCCGACGGATGTCGCCAACATTCAGTACACCTCGGGAACCACGGGCCAGCCCAAAGGCGTGATGCTGACGCATCGCAACCAGGTGAACAACGGAAAGATGCTGGCCTGGGGCATGCGCTACACGGAGCGCGACCGTATCTGCGTGCCCGTGCCGCTGTATCACTGCTTCGGGTGCGTGATCGGGACCATGTCGGCGCTGGCCAGCGGCGCTGCAATGGTTCTTCCCAACTGGACTTTCGATCCGCGGGCGACGCTGCAGGCGGTGCAGGCGGAGCGGGCGACATCGCTTTACGGCGTGCCTGCCATGTTCATCGCAGAGCTGGGGCTGCCGGACTTCAAGTTGTATGACTTGTCCAGCCTGCGAACCGGAATGATGGCGGGCGCGCCCTGTCCGGTGGAAATAATGAAGCGGGTGATGTGCGAGATGCGCTGTGCCGAGTTGACCATCGGGTATGGCCAGACCGAGAGCGCGCCGGTGGTGACCATGTCGCAGCCGGACGATCCCATGGAGCACCGGGTTTCGACCATCGGAAAGGCATTGCCCTGCACCGAGATGAAAATTGTCTCGGTACTTGATGGAGAGACCGTGCCCGCCGGAGAGCAGGGCGAAGTTTGCGCGCGCGGTTACATGGTGATGAAGGGATACGACGATGAACCCGAGGCGACGGAGCGCGCCATCGACGCGGAAGGCTGGCTGCACACCGGGGACCTCGGCCTGATGCGGGAAGACGGCTACATCCACTTGACCGGGCGGGCCAAGGACATGATCATTCGCGGCGGCGAGAATGTTTATCCCCGCGAAGTGGAAGAGTTTTTATATACCCATCCCAAGGTGGCGGAGGCGCAGGTGGTGGGAATTCCGGACGAGCGCCTGGGAGAAGTGGTGGTGGCCTGGATCCGGCTGAAGGCCGAGGCAGAGTCAAGCGAGGAAGAAATACGAAAATTTTGCGAGGAAAAAATCGCGTACTTCAAAATCCCACAATATGTGCGCTTCGTGGAGCAGTTCCCCATGACGGTGACGGGGAAGATCCAGAAGTTCCGGATCCGGGAAATCGAGATCACGGACCGCGGCCTGGAGAAAGTGGCGAAGCGAGAGACGGCGTAGATGCACTCTAAAACTACGCGCTCAGACTTTCTTTTCCGGGATCCAGTAAATTTCTTCTTTCAACACTTCCTTGGCAAAGCCAATGCGCTGCAGCATGCCCTTGCCATGCTCGATCATCTGAGGGTGGCCGCACAGGTAGCCGACCGAGTTGGTGCCGTTCAGTCCCCACATATCGGTGTATTTGCGGATCAAGTCATCGACACGCCCGATTTCTCCCGTCCACTTGGGATCGTCCCAGGGACGGCTCACGGTGGGGACGTATTTCAGCCAGGGCACTTCGGCGGCAAATTTCCGCAGTTCGTCGAGATAGCCGAATTCCCAGGAGCGGCTGGCGCCATTGAGCAGAAATAATTTCTGCTCGCCGGCAAACTTACCTTCTTTCCAGTCCTTGTAGAGAGTGCGGACGTAGCTCACGAAGGGCGCAATGCCGGTGACAGTAGAAATCAGCAGGTGATTGGTGCGGCCGCTTTTGGTGTCGAGGGTGAAGCGTCCCTTGGGGACCTTTCGCATCAGCATTTCATCGCCCACTTGCAGCTTGTAAATGTCGGGCGTCAGTTCGCCGTGGGGGACCAGTTCAAAGAAAAACTCGATTTCACTTTCATAGGGGGAGGACACGATGGAATAGGGGCGCTCCGAACGCTTCTCCGCACGCTGTACTCCCAGGGTGGCGTACTGGCCGGGAGCGAATTTGAATTCGCCACTCGGTTGCACGCGGATCATCCACAGATCGGAAGCAAAGTCCCTGCGCTGGGTGATTCTGGCCTGGTAAAACTTGTCGTCGGCAGTGCTCATTGCGGCCGCCCCTCGAGTTCGGCGAGCCTATAAGGTGCCTGAGTCCGCGCGCGGATGGCAAGTCGGAAGTGTTCTTGCGTGGTTTACTGATTCAAGACGGGCGGCGGTTCGGGAGTGGGCACAGCGGCGGCCTGCTTCAGTTTTTCCAGCTCATCTTGCAATTTTTGCCAGGCGGTTTTGTCCTTCCTGGCGGCATTCGGCGCATTCGGGTCAGAGTAAAACTGAAGTATGTTTTCGCTAAGAGCCGGGCTGAGCGGATCTGAGTTCTTGTCCGCCAGCTTGTCGATCAGGCTGGCATAGGTTTTGTCCGTGAGCGCATACTCTCCGGCTCGGGTTTCGCGTCCGGTATCGCAATCGCGGTTAGGCAGGTCAAGTTTTGGGTCGTGTACCTGGCTGAGCAGGTGAGTATAGTTCTCGACCGTTTCGTTCACGCTTTTGATGTACATGTCCTCGGTTTGTTGAGTGGGGATTTTGAAGTTGACCGCCTTGAAGGGCCCGACTTTCGGTATCAGCCTGAGAAAGAACGCAAGGATCCGGCTGCCGAGTCCGGGCTTGCGATACACCGTGCCCCACTCATGTTCGTAGTTGCTGCGAGAAAGGTGGTAGAGAAATTTCTTCTTGTTGAAGTTGGGCGTCTCTTTCACGATCACATCCCGCCGCGAGAGCAGGGCCACCCGGGTCATTTCCGGGATCAGAGCGCTTATGCTGCGCCGGTAACTGCCTATCGCCAGATCGACACTGCCGAAGACATCGTCAAGCTTCAGGCCGTAAGTTTCGAAGAAGGCGCGTTCCAAAAGTGGTTTGGAAACCTCGAAACCAATCATGTCGTGATAGCGATCGGAGGTGTAGCGATTCCTGGCCACCTGCACCATGTCGAAGCCGAATTCGGTCCGGATGTGGGCCTTGGGATCATCCCCGTAGGTCACGTTGTCGCCATATTTCTTTCGCAGCTTGGGAAATTCCAGGGCGACCACGCGATTGATTGTGGGATGCCCGCTGTTATCGGAAGCATAGTGGGAGAGGGCGCCGAGCGCGAAAGCATATTCGTTGAGGTCAGAGGAGTCCTGCAGGAGGGCTTCCACAAAGTCGCCGCTGCGCACGTAGTGGACAAGATCGCTGAAGAACTTGTTGCCGAAGGGATAGTAGCCCATGTCCTGCAGCACGCATCCGCCGTAGGCGTAGGCATGGGCCCTCTGCAGATCCTGCTCCGTGGCGTCCGGGAAGCGTTTCAGTAGAAGGGGTTGGATCTGGTCCTTCCACATCAGGTCCACGACTTGCTCGTGGGTCAGCACCGAATAGCCCGACACAAGGGGAGAGCACAGGCCGATAAATACGACCAGCGCAAAACTCCACGGGAAATGTCGTTTCAGCGAGTGCATGACAGGCTTTGGATGCTGAAATGGGCCCAGGAGGCTAAACCATCTCGGCCATCATTCGCAGACAGACATGCTGCGAAATTCACACTGTTTGGGCTTGGCTCGCAGCCTGGGTCAGGGCGTCGCCAATCAGATCGCAGCGGTGACGGAGCCTCTGCAGCGACACTTTGATAGTCTCACCAGCCGCGCTGTCGCCCGCGGCGCTGGCTTCCGTGACCACCCGGGCGGCGTTTTCCGACAGGGCGGAAGCCACTTCCAGCAGGGCCAGAAGGGAGTCGGCGTGCAGCTTCCACAGCGACGGCGCATTTTCTGCCCGCTTGAGTTCTTCCATTTCCGTGGTCATGCGAGCGACCACGGCCACAATACGCACCAGCACCCGGGCCACGCTCCCGCGCGGACTCTTTTCTTCCAGGTAGTCGGCGCTGCAGGCGTCCGCTTCGGCCGGGGTCAGTGTGAGATTGAAGAACCGCATGGGCACGACCCGGCGAAATTTCGGGTCGGCCACACGCACGAACACCCGGATGGATTCCTCGACCTGGCGGACCTTGGTCTCTTCGGTGGAAATCTGCTGCGGGGTGACGGCGGAGCGCATGGCCTGCACATCGAAGGCCGGTCGCGAAGGGCGAGCAGGCGATGCCTTGGCGCCGGTGGTGCGAGAGGTCCTGTCCGGCGCGGGCGTGGGGACCATCGCAAAATATGACGTCCGGCGGATCGGCGGGCGCCTTTCCAATGCCTGTTTCAGCTTGGAAACACGGCGAAACTTTTCCAGCGCGGTGCTGTAGTCCACTTTCAGCAATTCGCTCTCTTCCAGGCCGGCCACGTGCTCGACGGTGACGTCCACGCCTTCCACATTGCCCAGAATGGTGCCGCCCTGCTCCTGCAAGGCGGCGGCGAAGTTTCTTATCTCGGCGGCCGCGGCGTGAAAGAACTCGTCAAACTTTTTGCCGAAAGCCGCGTTGTAGGGCGCGATCGTGGCCAGCACCCCAGGATGGTAGAAAGACGAATCCAGCGACTGCTTTAGTTCCCGGACCAGGGGGATGATCTCCGACTCGAGCAGCGAGTTCAGGTCGTGGCAGTTCTGGGCCTGTTCCTGCAGGGGATCGAAGCGCCGCAACAATTGCACATGCTCTTCGGGCAGCGAGGGGACATCGCTGTCGGCCAGTATTTCAATCAGGGCAATCTCGAAGGGCGAAAGAGGCAGCGAACCATCGAGCCCGTAGCCGCGGCGTTCCCACTGTCCGGGCACGCGCGGATGGCGGTAGAGAAATGTGGCCACCAGGTCGGTCTTGTCGCGATTTACGTCGCTGGTATCCTTCTTGCGGGTGAAGTAGCGCAGGACAGCTTCGGCGATTTCGGGGTCGGTCTCGGCTGTGAAGGCGCGCCGCAGCATGGCCGGCGTAATGGCCTGATCGAGCAGGCGCAACCAGCGCCGCATGCGGTCGAGCGTCGCATGCACTTCGCCATCGCCCTCCTGCAGCGAGATGGCCTCCAGGCCGGCTGGAACCGGGACTTCGCCTCCAATGGAATCCTGCAGCAGCTTCTCATAGAAGCCCTGCACCGTGGCCAGGATGGCCAGTTCCCATTTAGGATCCTCTACCACACTTTCACTCCCGCTGATCTGAGCCTGCGGAATGCTGTGAACACAGGTTTGGATTAGTAAAACCTAATGCAGCCGTCTCGCACAATCGTTTTCCCGAAGGGATGGCACTAAAGTCACAATGGAGGATGGGGGGCGAAGTTAACGATCACAGTGTCATCCTGAGCGATCTCGCTCCTTCGCTTGCGAAGGAGCAGGTGAGTCGAAGGACCCCTATGGCAGCACAGACCACGTAGGGACAGCCGCCCTCGGCTGTCCGGGCGAGCAATGCTCGCCAGTCTGGCATCGCATCGTTCCATCTTGCATCGGATTTTCCAGGCACTTGGAAAAGCCAGCGGAGCTGCGCTCCGCGGGACAGCCGGGGACGGCTGTCCCCACTGGTCTGCTGGAGGGTAGGGGTCCTTCGACTCCGCATGAGCGCTCGCAAGCGAGCGCTCATGCTGCGCTCAGGATGACATTTTATTTCTTGAGGTCTTTCAAAATTTCGCGGGCTGCGTTGGCTCCCGAGCCGCCGGTCAATCCCGCGCCGGGATGGGTGCCCGAGCCGCACAGGTAGAGATTCTGGATCGGCGTACGATAGCGCGCCCAATCCAGCAGCGGGCGCATGGTGAAGAACTGGTCCAGCGAAAGTTCGCCGTGGTAGATGTGCCCGCCGGTGAGGCCGTAGGTTTCTTCCAGGTCCTGGGGAGTGATGATCTGGTGGCTCAAGATCAACCCGGGCAGATTGGGCGCATATTGCGCCAGCGTCTTGACCACGGTGTCGCCGAGCGGAACGCGCTGCTTTTCCCAGTCGCTGCTTTTGAGTTGGTACGGAGCGTATTGCATGTAGATCGACATCACATGTTTGCCCTCGGGAGCGAGCGAGGGATCGGTGAGCGATGGGATTGCGACTTCGAGATAGGGTTGTTTGGAAAAATTGCCGTACTTGGATTCATCAAAGGCGCGCTCGAGATAATCGATTTCCGGTCCAATGTGAATGCGGCTGCTCAGTGCGCGATCGTGATTCTCGCCTTCGAGGGCGGTGAATTTGGGAAGTCCGGCGAGCGCAAGGTTTACCTTGGCCACCGTGCCTGGCGTGCGATAGTGCTGAAGCTTCATGACGAAATCGGGCGAGAGCTGCGCCGGATCGACCAGTTTCAGCAGCGTGCGTTTTGGATCCGCGTTCGAGATCACTGCACCGGCTGTAATTTCTTCGCCATTGGAGAGCACGACCCCGCTGGCGATACCGTCCTTCACCCGGACTTCGATGACTTCGGCACCGTTGCGAATCTCGGCACCGGCCTGCTGGGCGGCGGCAGCCATGGCTTGTGTCACCGCGCCCATGCCTCCGCTGGCGAACCAGGAAGTACCCGCGGCATGTTCGTCGCCGGCGGCGCGGATGAGCAGCACCAGGCTGCTGCCCGCGGACCAGGGGCCCAGGAACGTCCCGAAAATTCCACGCGCGGCGATGGTAGCGCGCAGCAGTTCAGTCTCGAAATATTCCGCTACCAGGTCCGCCACCGCCATCGGCCCCCAGCGCAGCAGGCGGTACATGTCGCGCCGTCCCAGTTTGCGCAGGGCCCGGCCGGTATTGAGCATTCCCCACAGGTCGCCTGAACTGGGATTGTCGATGTCGGGCGGAGCCAGGGTGAGCGCCTTGCCAATAACTCTGCCCATCTTGGCGAGAGAGGACTGAAACTGGGGATACCTGGTCGCATCCTTCTGGGAGAAATCCGCGATTTCCTGCGCGGCTCTTTCGGTGTCGTGGTAAAGAATGAGCGCGCGGCCGTCGGGTGACAGTGCGGTCACCGCAACGTCCGTCTTGATCATGTTCAGCCCATGCTTCTCCAGTTGCATGGCGCGGACGATGTCGCGGCGCAGGGGCCCAGCCGAGTGCGCCAGCGTAGAGCAGCGGAAGCCGGGATGGAATTCTTCCGTGATGGCTGCACCGCCGGATTGCGCGCGGCGCTCCAGCACCAGCGGCTTGTATCCGGCTTTAGCCAGGTAGAACGCGGTGACCAGTCCGTTATGGCCGCCGCCAATGATGACCACGTCGCGTTGCCCAGGCACGTTGGCTTTTCGAGACATGCTCAGGCCGCCCCCTTGAAGTCTTTCAGGATTTCGAGGGCTGCCAGCCTGCCCGGACCGCCCATGATCCCGCCACCGGGATGGGTGGCGGATCCGCACATGTACAAGTTCTTGATCGGAGTGCGGAATTGCGCCCAGCCCGGCACCGGACGCAGGAAGAAAAGTTGTTCCAGGGAAAGTTCGCCCTGGAAGATGTTGCCTTCGCTCAAGCCGAACTCGCGTTCCAGGTCGAGCGGCGTGACCACCTGGCGGTGCAGGATGATGTCCTTGATATTGGGCGCGTACTCGGCAATGGTGTTGATCACGTTGTCGCCGAAGGCTTCCTTCTGGTCGTCCCAGTTGAGGCCGGGGCGCAGCTTGTAAGGTGCGTACTGCACGAAGCAGGACATGATGTGTTTGCCGGGCGGCGCAACCGATGGGTCGGTCAGCGTGGGAATCACCATGTCAATGTAGGGACGCCGTGAGAAATTGCCATACTTGGCGTCGTCGTAAGCGCGTTCCATGTATTCCACACTGGGAGAAATGGAAATCGCGCCCCGCAGGTGGGCCCCCGCTCCGGGGATGGCCTTGAAGTTGGGCAGCGCATCGAGCGCCAGGTTCACCTTGCCGGAAGAGCCGCGATACTTGTAGCGGTTCACGTCTTCCAGAAATTCCGCCGGCAGCGTTCCCGGCTCGAGAAATTTCGTGAAAGTCAGCCGGGGATCGACGCTCGAGGAGATGATGTCAGCATAAATCTCGTCGCCGTCGGCGAGCACGATGCCCTTGGCTTTGCCGTTCTTCACGATGATCTGCGCGATCGGAGCCTTGGTGCGGATTTCGGCTCCAGCTTCGCGGGCGGCATCGGCGATCGCGTTCGAAATCGCACCCGTGCCGCCGCGGGCAAATCCCCACGAACGGAATGCTCCGTCGATCTCTCCCATGTAGTGATGCAGGAGGACGTAGGCCGTTCCCGGCGAGCGCACGCCCAGGAAAGTCCCGATAATGCCCGAGGCGGACATCGTCGCCTTGAGCACATCGGTTTCAAACCACTGGTCCAGGAAATCGATGGCGCTCATGGTCATCAACTGCACCTGGTTGTATTTGTCCTCGCTGGTCATGCCCTGAAAGCGGCGGCCGATGAAGAGCAGCTTCATCAGTTCTTTCGGATTCAGGGTCGCCGGATCGGGCGGTACCATGCTCAGGATCGGTTTCACGAAGCGGCACATGGCCTGCATCGCCTTGCCGAATTCGTCGTAAGCTTCGGCGTCAACTTTCGAATGCCGCGCGATCTCGCGATGGGTTTTGCCGTGATCGTTCACCCGCCACAGGTACTCGCCGCTCGGCATGGGAGTGAACGTTCCGTCGAGCGGCAGAATTTCCAGGCCATGGCGGGGCAGGTCGAGATCGCGAATGATCTCCGGGCGCAGCAGCGAGACCACGTAGGAACACACCGAAAACTTGAATCCGGGAAAAATTTCCTCGGTGACAGCGGCGCCCCCGAGCACGTGGCGGCGCTCCAGCACCAGAACTTTTTTCCCGGCACGCGCCAGATATGCGGCGGTGGTGAGGCCGTTGTGGCCTCCGCCGATGATGATTGCGTCGTATTTCGAATTGCCGCTGGAAGCCATTTAAACCTTGAGCGCCGGGCGCTGATTTCAATTCGCAGGGATTTTAACAGGTATGGCCGGGAGCCGGGTCTATCGCGAATTCCCGTCCACGGAAAACGCAAGAAGGAGGTCAGAGACCGCTTTTGAGTACGGCCCAGCTCAACATCGGGTTGGAGGACGAAGGCATCATCGTGCCCTATGCAGGCGAGACTGATTGTATCGGGAAGCGTACCCTTTGTCAGCCTGACTGAGAGTCAGGTGCAAGGAATTGCTGGGAACGATCAGGACTGCATATAATTCCTCCGTGTCCTCAGTGTCCTCCGTGGTTCAAGATTTCATAACCACGGAGGACACTGAGGACACGGAGATTGAAGGAGCCGCCTTTGCCAGTCGGAACCGCATTTCACGATAGAACCTTCCCGCTTTGCCAGAGCCTGAACTACCGCGAGTGGTCGGGCTACTACGCGGTCAGCGTTTATGAAGTGCATCACGAGCACGAGTACAACGCCATCCGCAACGCCGCCGCGCTCATCGATATTTCGCCGCTCTACAAGTATCTGATTACGGGCAAGGACGCCACCAAGCTGGTGAACCGCATCATCACCCGCGATGTCACCAAGGTAAGGGTGGGACAGGTAATTTATTGCTGCTGGTGCGACGAGCAGGGGAACGTGATCGACGATGGCACCATCACGCGCCTGGAAGAAAACAAGTACCGTTGGACCGCCGCCGACCCCAGCCTGCGCTGGTTCCGGCAAAACGGTTTGAACATGGACGTGCAGGTCGAAGATATTTCGGAACAACTGGCCGCACTGGCCTTACAGGGGCCCACCTCCGGCAAGCTGTTGAAGGCGGTCGCGGAAGCCGCGGACATCGCCAATCTCAAATACTTTCGCATGACCCGCGGCAAGATCGGCAACGTTTACGTGGACATCTCGCGCACCGGTTACACCGGCGATCTGGGTTATGAGATCTGGGTGCCCTGGAACGATGCGGTGAAAGTCTGGGACGCGGTGATGGAAAAGGGCAAGCAATTCGATATCCACGCCGCCGGAATGCTGGCGCTGGACGTGGCCCGGGTCGAAGCCGGGTTGCTGCTGATCGAAGTGGATTACACCAGCGCCAAGAAAGCGCTGATCGAGTCGCAGAAATATTCGCCCTACGAACTGGGCTTTGGGAAGATGGTCCACCTGGAGAAAGAAAATTTTATCGGCAAGGCCGCCCTGGTGAAGCAGCAGAAACAGGGCGTGCCGCGGCAGTTCGTGGGCCTGGAAATCGATTGGCCAGAAGTGGAAGCGCGTTACGAGGAATTCGGTCTCACGCCCGCAGCGCCCAGCCAGGCTTCGCGCGTCGCCGTTCCTGTATATCTCGGCGAAAAACAGGTTGGCAAAGCCACGACTACCACATGGTCGCCGGTATTGAAAAAGATGATTGCGCTGGCCAGCGTGGACACGGCGCACTCACAAATCGGCACCAAGCTGCAGATGGAAATTACCATCGAGGCCATGCGCCAGCAGGTGACGGCGAAAATTGTGAAGATGCCGTTCTTCAATCCGGAGCGCAAGACGGCGACGCCGGTATAGATCGAACCACGTAGGGGCGGACGCCCTCGTCCGCCCAGCCGAGCGAAGCTCGGCAGTTCCCTTTAACAAGACTGTCGGGCTTTGCCCGACTGGGACGGGCGATTGCGCCCGCCCCTACGTGGTTTGTTTTTGGGCCCGCTTTTTTCCCGCCCAATAAATCCAGCCGCCCGCGGCCATCAACGCTGCCGTACCTCCCACAATCTTGAGAACTGCCAGCGGCTTGTTGGGATCATCCGCCGGCGGCACCACCGACAGCAGGATTGTGGCAGTCGTGGTAAGCAGCCCGATCACGGAAATCAACACGGCGACGGGCCTCCCTCCCGGAACCCGGATTACCTCCGGCCCCGCGGGCTCGCGCTGCAACTTGATCATAGCGGCAAACACGTACAGGTAAGGGATGAAGTAAACAATCACGGTCATGCTGGCCAGCACGTCGTAGGCGCCTTTGACGTTGGTTCCGGCCTGGCCGAGAAAGATGAACAGTATCCCGACAAAATATTGAATGAGCAGCGAGATCCAGGGCGTTTTCCAGATCGGATGCAGCCTGCCAAACACCGGCGGCAGAAAATGATCGATGCCGGCAACGAATGGCAACCGGGCCACCGCGGCCAGATAAGCGGCGGCTGCCCCGACGTTGCTCAGCGCGATGAGGAATGCCGCCAGCGGCAGGGTCCAGTAATAGCCCACGCGCTCGACCGTCTTCGCGATGGCTTGTACCAGCCCTTGCAGGTTGCTGACTTCCGTCGAGGGCAGCGCCACCAGCACGCCTACGGTCCCGACGATATAGCAAAACGCCACCGTGATTCCAGCGGCTAATACCGCCCAGGGAATGGTGCGACGCGGATTCTTGATCTCCCCACCCAGAAATGAGCCGCTTTCACATCCTCCGAAGGCGAACACCAGCAATGACCAGAAAATAACGTCCTTGAAGTGAATGCTTGGCGTCAGAGTGTGCAGCGTGAACGCGTTGGCTGAGCCAAAGCGGTGCCATGCGATGGCGCCCATGACGATCACGATCAGCGCCGGAATCCACATGGCAATCGCGCCCACATTGTGCAGCCACTTGCCTACGTCCAGGCCGACGACGTTCACCGCCGTGGCGAGGGTCAATGTGAGCAGCGAAAAGATGATGTAGAAAGTGGCGTCGTTCGAGAGATGTCCCCAGGCGCCCTGCCGCATGTAGATAACGTTGCTGGCGGCGAAATAAAGCACGGCGGGAAAATAAGGCAGGTTGCTGGTCCAATAAGCCCATGCCGACATGAATCCGGAGAAATCTCCGAATGCTTTTTTGCTCCAGACGTAAAGCCCACCCTCATCCGGATATCGCGACGACAGTTCGACGACGGAAAACGCCAGCGGGATATAGAAAACCAGCCATGCCCCAATCCAGATCACGATCGAACTGGGCCCGGCGGCGGCAGCGGTGGCGATCCAGCGCAGGCTGATGCCGGTGACCACGTAGAAAAGGACGAGGTCGCGGAAGCCCATCACTCGCTTGGGTTGATTTTGCGCGTCGGGGCTGGCGGGAGACTCTAGCCCGATACTGAGGGATGTCGCATCGGCGGCTGGTCTGGTGTCGTCCACTATCGTGTATGGTGCCGCGAGTTTCAGACAGCTGGCGGCCACTGCAGGCTCAGCGTCGGCTACTTCCGCCCAGGATCGAACCCAGCACACCGCGGATAATCTGGCGTCCAACCGAACTGCCGATTGAACGTGCCGCGCTCTTCATCATGGCATCGACCACGGTGTCGCCGCGTCGCCCTGTTCCTCCCCCCAGGCTGGTGGGAAGGCCCAGATTTTCATACCAGGGTTTGTCCGCCGGAGTTTGAGTTTGGCCGGGTAACGGAGATTGCTGCGCTTTGCCCTTCAGCCGCTCGTAGGCGGATTCGCGGTCCACGACTTTTTCGTACACGCCAAATACCACCGAGCTGCTGATGATCTGCTGCCGCTGCGCGGGAGTGATGGGGCCGATCTGGCTGCGGGGCGGGCAGACCAGGGCGCGTTCGACAATTCCTGGAGTTCCTTTTTCGTCGAGAAATGAAGCCAGGGCTTCGCCGACCGCGAGTTCAGTAATGACGGTTTCCACATTCAGTTTGGGGTTGGTGCGAAAGGTCTGGGCCGCGGCGCGCACGGCTTTCTGGTCTTTGGGAGTGAAAGCGCGGAGCGCGTGCTGGACCCGGTTACCCAGTTGTCCCAGAACAACTTCGGGCACGTCCAGCGGATTCTGCGTGACAAAATAAACGCCCACACCTTTGGAACGAATCAGCCGGACGACCTGTTCGATCTTGGCCTGAAGAGTTGACGGCAAGTCGGTGAACAGCAGGTGAGCTTCATCGAAGAAGAAGACCAGCTTGGGTTTCTCCGGGTCGCCGATTTCAGGCAGCTTCTCAAACAATTCCGACAGCATCCACAGCAGGAAGGTGGCATAGAGCTGCGGCGATTCCATGAGCTTGTCGGCGGCCAGGATGTTGATGACGCCGCGTCCGCTGCTGTCGGTTTGCAGCAGGTCGTCAAAATTCAGGGCGGGCTCGCCAAAGAACTTGTCGCCGCCCTGCTGCTGCAATGCGGTCAGAGAGCGCTGAATGGTGCCGATGCTGGCGGGTGAGATGTTGCCATATTGGGTCTGGAAATCTTTGGCTGAATCACCAACATGCTGCAACATGGCTTGCAGATCTTTCAGATCAAGCAACAGAAGACCGTTGTCGTCGGCAATCTTGAAGACCAGCGCCATGACGCCTGACTGGGTGTCGTTCAGGTTCAGGATGCGGCTGATGAGCAGCGGTCCCATCTCCGAAATCGTGGCGCGTACCGGATGTCCCTGCTCGCCGAAAACATCCCAAAAGGTGACCGGAGAACCATTGAAGCTGAAGTCAGTCAGGCCCAACCTTTTTATCCGGTCCTGCAGCTTGGGGTTGTCGCTGCCAACCTGGCTGATTCCGGAAAGGTCGCCTTTCACATCGGCGGCAAAAACCGGCACGCCGACGCGGCTGAAACTCTCCGCCATCACCTGCAGCGTGACCGTCTTGCCCGTGCCGGTGGCGCCGGCGACGAGGCCGTGCCGGTTCGACATCCCGGGCAACAAGTACAGCGGGTTGTCCCCCTTGGCGATCAGGAGAGGGTCAGTCATGAAGTTCTCCGTGGTGCCGGAAGATTGGGCGATTTGTTAGTCAGGTGATTGTAAAGACATGGCGGGCGTATGCCAACTCTGGCGGCGTTGCCATACGATTTCTTTGCGACCTTTGCGGAGTCCTTGGCGTCCTTTGCGGTAAGGATTTTGATTTTGTCGTGACACACACAAAAATCTTAAACCGCAAAGGACGCGAAGAAAGATCGCAAAGGCCGCAAAGAGTTCAGGAATCGCGCGACGCCTTCCTGCTCAGCCACTTCCAATACAAGAATCCCGGCACGCCAAACAACACGATTGCAGCCCCCGCCAACGCTTGTGTAGGCCGAGTGACGATGGTGTTGAGCGTCCAAGCGCCGCCGACCAGCACATAGATCGCAGGCAGCCAGGGATATCCCGAGCAGCGGTAGGGGCGGGGAAGTTCAGGGCGCTTCCAGCGCAGGATGAACAATCCGATTACGGTGAGCGTGTAAGAGAGCACCATGCCGAACATCACGTAGGTGTAGAGCTGGTCGTAGCGGCCGCTGAGAGTAAGCACTGCGCCCCAGATGCCCTGGCCGATCAGGCTGAACGCGGGCGTCCGCCATTTGGGATGGACTTCCGCCATCTTCTGGAAGAATGCGCCATCGCGGGCCATGGCGAAGTACACGCGCGCGCCGCTCATGGTGCAGCTGGCCATGGCGCCGAAGCAGGACACCGCAATCAGAGCGGACAGCCACACCGCAGCCGCCGGAGAAAACAGCGCAACCGCGGCAGCGTGAGCGATGATTTCGTGTTTGGCGATTTCGCCGAGCGGCAGGGCATAAACGTATGTCATGTTCATCGCCATGTAAATGACTCCGACGGCGACCACTCCGAGCACCATCGCTCGCGGTACGTTGCGGCGCGGGTCTTTCACCTCACCCGAAACCCACGTGATATATACCCAGCCGTCATAGGCCCAGAAGACGGCGATCAATGCCACCCCGAACGCGGAGATCAGTTGCCCGGCGCTCAAACCCAGAGTGAGGCTTTGTCCCGGAGCGGCGGAGAAGTGGTGCCAGTCACCTTTGCCGATAGCAAATCCCAAAATCACAAATGCGGCCATGGCGGCAAACTTTGCCCAGGTGGCGAGATTTTGCAGGACCGTACCCCAGCGCAGTCCGACCACGTTGATCCAGGTCACGAGAACGATCGCAACCAGGGCCACGATGTGGGCGCGTGTGAGAACGATTCCTGCGGCGGCGAAGATAACGTGTTCCTGGGAAATCGCCGGGACAATTCCGCCCAGATATGCCGCTGATGCCACTGAGAGCGCCGCGATCGTGCCGCCGTTAGCCACGCTGAACAGCATCCAGCCATATAGAAATGCGGGAAGGTCTCCGTAGGCCTCGCGCAGATAAACGTATTGGCCGCCGGAGTCGGGAAACATCGATCCCAGTTCGGCGAAGGCGTTGCATCCCAGCAGGGAAATACCTGCACCCAGAATCCAGACCAGCAGGAATAGCACGGGATGGGGCAGAGGACCGGCGATGTCCTTCGCTGTCAGGAAAATCGAAGAGCCAATGATGCCTCCGCACAGCAGCAGGACGGAATCGAGCAGGCTGAGTCCTCGAACCAGGCTGGGCGATTCGGATTTCGAGGGGGAGGGCGAAGAGGCCGGAGGCAGGCTCATTAATTATCCGATTCCCAGTTCGTCGGGAGATTCCAGCGGAGTTCCGCAGCGCCGGCAAATGACGGCCGAACAATCGCCGCAAGTCAGCGGATCGGTTACTTCCTGGCTGCACCGGGGACAGTAGAGTGGCTCCGGGTCAGGCTCCGGCTGCGGGGTTGAGCTCATGAGGATGGCAATGTAGCACATGTGTGTCGCCTCGAACCACGCTGGCCTGGACGACGCAGGCGCGACCACCACCCGCGTAGGCCCGGACGCCCTCGTCCGGGCGGGCGAGCAAAGCTCGCCGGGTTTTTCGCCTGAGGAATGAACCCGCGCCGGGCCTTGCCCGGCTGGGCGGACGAGGGCGTCCGCCCCTACGTGGGCATCTGTGGCGTTAAGATAATTGCATGCCCGACAGATCCCCCACTCCCGATGAGCAGCTGCAACTGGAATTTAATCGCTGGGCGCTGGCCGGTGAAGGCCCGAAGATGGAAAACCATCATCTCGACATCACCGAGAAAACGCTGCGGCTGATGGACCTGCGTCCGGGCGAACGTGTGCTTGATCTCGGCTGCGGCTCCGGTTGGGCGACGCGGCTGCTTTCGCGCCTGGTGGGCGATGGGCCCGAAGGTTTTGGCCAGGTTGTCGGTCTCGACGTTTCCGACGAGATGGTCCGCCAGGCGCGCGCATCTTCAAAAGACTTTGAGAATATTCTGTATGTCTGGGGATCGGCGCAGCAGATTCCGTGGGAGGAAAACTTCTTCGACAAAGTCCTGTCGGTAGAATCCTTTTATTACTACGCGGACCAGGATCGGGCGCTTTCCGAGCTCTTTCGGGTCATGGCTCCGCACGGGCGTTTGTTCATCCTGATCAATCTGTACCGCGACAATCCCTACTCGCTGCAATGGGTGGACAAGCTGAAAGTCCCGGTGCACGTGCGTTCCGAGGCGGAATATGTCGAGCTCCTGAAGAAGCACGCATTTGAAAAAGTCGAAGCGCGCCGCATTCCGGACGACACGCCCACCCCGGACGACTACCAGACGAAGTCCTTCCACAGTCTCGAGGATTTGCGCGGGTTCAAGAAGATGGGAGCGCTGCTGCTGACGGCATCGAAGCCCGACCTGCGGACCCCAGCCCCAGGCTACACAATCTACTGAGCCCGTGTGTGGGGCGGGCGCCCTCGCCCGCCGCCTTTGACTTTGGGTCCTGCAGGAGAAGTGCATTTTCAACTGAAGGTTGGGCAAAGCAAGATCAACTTCAAAGGCGGCGGGCGAGGGCGCCCGCCCCACACTACTCCTAACGCCTACTTCACCAGCCGGTTGTATTTCTTCAGCACTTCGCGCAGACGATCATGGGGCAACCCGATGACCTCAACGTCGTTGATGCCCTTCATGGTTTTCGCGGCCACCATGGCGTTGACCACTGCTTCTTCGGTGGCCTGCACCGTGGCGAGGAAGATCGGGTTCAGGCGCTGGTTGGGGAGCATGGTCAGCTGGTGCACGCCCTTCGGCTCCGCCGCTCCCGGGTTCGCGGTTGAGAAAGCGATAAAAATGTCTCCCGAACCATCGCCGGAGAAACTGCCATCCCGGCCCAGACCCAACGACACGCGGCGGGCCACGCGCTTCAGTTGGGTCGGAATCAGGGGCGCGTCGGTGGCCACCACCACGATGATGGACCCGATGTCATCATCGCGGACGGTATGCTCGCCGATCTCCCGGCCCACCGGCACTCCCGCGATGCGGAGCTGGCTGCGGGCCCCGTAATTGCATTGCACCAGCACGCCGACGGTGTAGCCACCGTACTTCGCATCGAGCAGGCGCGAGGAAGTCCCGATTCCGCCTTTGAACTCGTTGCAGATCATGCCGGTGCCGCCGCCCACGCTACCTTCTTCGACGGGGCCGCCCTTCGCCGTGTCGAGAGCGTGGAAGACGTGCTCCGGCTTGACGTGAAATCCGTTGGCGTCGTTCAAGTCGCCATCCCAGGTCTCGGCCACCACCGGCAGCGACCACCAGTAGCCGTCGTCGTCCGGGGGAGCATGTTTCACTCGCCAGGCAATCACCGCGTCACGCACCACGCCCACACTGTGCGTGTTCGTGATCATCACCGGGCCATCGAGAAAGCCCGAGTCTTCCACCCATGTGGTCCCGGTCATTTCGCCGTTGCCGTTGAGGGTGAACCAGCCGGCGAAGACCGAATCCTTAAAATTGTGGCCGCGGGGAAGAATGGCAGTCACACCGGTTCGGACCGGACCGACGCCGACCTTCAGGGGACCGCTGCCTGAGATCAGGGTGGTCTGGCCGACCTCCACGCCCTTCACATCGGTGATCGCATTGAGCGGTCCGGGGGTGCCGTCGAAGGGAACTCCCAGGTCGCGGGCGCGAGTTCCGGTTTGGGCTGCCGCGGTAGCGAGCAGCAATGAAAAAAACAGGACAGCGAGCAATGCCCGGCCCGCTTTCAGCATCCAAGTCTTGCGTGGTAAGTTTGGCAGCATAGGGTATCCAGTGTTCGGCCTGGGATACAATTCCGTCAAGGCGGAGGGTGGAATGGAAAACTGGAAGGTGGCGCTGGTGAGTGGTGCCGCGGGCGTGGGCACGGCGATGTTCCTGAAGAAAAAATGGACGGCTGGAGTCATTCTGGCAGGCGTTGGACTGGCTGCGCTGGCTTCGGAATATCCCGAGAAATTCGCCGAGGTGCGCCGGCGGCTGCCCGACTTTATCGAGCGCGGCAACAATTTTCTTGAGGTTGCGACCCGGGTGGGAGACCGCCTGGCGGAAGCCGCCGAAAGCCGCTCCCAGACGTGGTACGAGTCGCTGCTCACTCACTGACTTCGCGGCTGATTGTGGGCTGATTACTCGATGCCCAGAGTCTTGCGGGCATCGGGGCTGAGCCGCTCCGGAGTCCACGGCGGAGTCCAGACTACGTTAACGGTGGCATTGCGCACTCCGGGCATCTGTTCCACCCGGGCTTTGACTTGTTCACCGATCATAACGTGCGACGGGCAGCCCTGAGCGGTGAGGGTCATTTCCACGGTTACGTCCTGTTTCTCTTCCGGCGCGGGGTCGAAGCGGACCCCGTAAATCAGTCCCAGATCGACAATGTTGACCGGAATTTCCGGATCGTAACACTGCTTCAGGGCGCTTAGAACCTCGTCCTCGGTAAGCGTAGCCATGCGTTCTCCTAGTCGATACTGATAGTTTACACGCCCGGGTGCGATCGATGTTGAAGGCAACAATCCAATGACCTCAGAAACGAAGCGGAAAATCCAGTTGATACTGGCCGTTGTGATTGCCGCGACAGCTCTTCGCGCCGGCTATGTTGTGTATGAGCGGCGCGCCAGCACGGCGAAGGAAACGCGGCAACAGGCGCGGCCCCTGAATCCTGACTACTACGTCGTTCCCAAGAAACTCTATCCCTATGATCTGAAGTCGGCGAAACAGCTTACCCAGCAGCCGGTGTGGGTCCGGGAAGGTTACCGCTTCACCTACTACCCTTACAACCGGTCGCGCCACCGCACGGATTTTGCGCATGAGGCCGGACTGCTGCTGCCCATCCAGAAGCTGGAAATCAAGGATGTGGTCGCCGATACCGCGCCGCACTCCGCCCATCTGCATCAGGTGATGGCGGTGTTCGAGCTAGACGGCAAGAGTTATGCAGTCCCGATCGGTTCGCAGACTGGCGACAGTTATCAGATCTATTCCGACGAAATGTTCTTCATCCAGGACCCACACGAGTTGTACAAGCACTGGCCGGCTGACGTGTGGGCATCCATCGAGCAACACCAGATCAAGCCCGGGATGAACGAATTTCAAGCATACTTTGCCATCGGGATGGGAGTTCCTGAGCGCTCCAGCGATCCGGCGGTCAAGACGGTGCACTATCCCAACGGAGGCAAGCCGGTGACCATCACGTTTCGGGACGGCAAGGCGGCAGAGATCACGGGCGGGTAGCGAAGGGGTTTCAGATTGAGGACTGGAGATGGGGAAAAATTCAGATTGAAGATTTGAGATTGCAGATTTTCGGACCCGCTGCCAAATCTGAAATCTGCAATCTGAAATCCCCTCACTTCACCACTGGCGATTTGTCCGTCGCCGGACCCTGCTCATCGGCGTGGATCTCATTATTTTCGTCGGCGTAGAAGGAGCGGTGCTCGGCATCGAGCTGCTTGGGGGTAAGGGTCAGGTCGAATCCATCTTTGTTGGGACGGAAGCCGACGGAGTAGTCGCCGCGTTCCGGGTTCACCATGCGCTTGGTAAAGGACCCGGTGTGTACCAGTTGTGCCAGCGAGGTGGCGAACTTGTCATTCTTCTTTTTGTAGAGCTTCTGGGCGCGCAGCACGGTGCGCATGTAGCCCAGGGCAGCGGCTTCCGAGTCCGATCGGGCAGGATCGCCCTTGAATTTTGGCTGGTATGTCGTCTGTGCCGCGGCCACCATACAGCTCACCAGCACCGTCGCCGCAACCCACCGAATATATCGTTTCACCCGTCTGCCTCGCGATTTCAGGAGTGGTTACCCTTCATATCTTAGATGCTGAACACGTTACCGGCGTAATCGTTAGGGGTCAGTCCAATGTTCTCATCGCCGGCAAATGCAGCTATGCTAATCCAGCTTTTGGAATAAAGCAGGAAACCCAATCAAACAGGAAACCCTATGAAGGCTGCAACTGCCATGAAGGCTTCACCAGTAAAAAAACCGGCCATCCGCCTGGCTGTGGTGGAGAGCGATCCACTGCGCTTTGTGGGATTTCGCGCCCTGTTTGACTCGGAGACGGACTTCGAACTGATCGCGGCCTCGTTGCCCGACATCGGAAGCCTGCCCAACATTGATCTGGTGCTCCTGGGAAACCGCAATGGACAGAACCTGTTCGATCTGATGGCCAGCCTGAAAGCCAGCCGTCCTGACCTGCGCATTATTGTGACAGGTTCGGGCATGGACGAGGAAACCATCTTGAAGGCCATCGCTTCCGGCGCCAAAGGGTACGTGGACGAAGCAGCCTCGCCGGCTGAGTTTGTGCAGGCCATCCGCATTGTGAACCAGGGTTCAGTCTGGGCGCCACGCCGGGTGCTTTCCCTGTTCATCGAGCGTGTGAGTTCAGCTCCAGGCCGGGTCTTTCCCGCCGGCCGCGTGACTTTTACCGACCGCGAGAAGGAAGTCCTGGAAATGCTGGTAGCGGGCCGCTCCAACAAGGAAATCGGTTCTGCCCTGGGAATCGAGGAACGCACCGTCAAGGCCCACGTAGCCAAGCTGATGCGGAAGGTGGGAGTGCAGAACCGCATCGCGCTTTCGGTGCACGCCATTACGCACTCGCTGGTCACTGCGAAATAAGATAATTTTAGAATTGCCTGATTGTCGGATTTCGAAATCAAGTGGTATCAACTTGAAAACCGTCTCTTTCCAGCGGCGTCATCCTGAGGGACTTCAGTCCCGAAGGATCCGGCGTGAGGCAGATACACCCTTTGCCCCTGCGTTGCCGGCGACGCACGCCAGATCCTTCACGGCCTGAAGGCCATTCAGGATGACGCCTGCGGGTCAGGAGAAAGTTCAAACTGAACCACTACTAATCAATCCGTCAATTCTTCAATCCCCACTGAAATCCAGCCTTTCTTGAGGTCGAACGCGAAGTTACTTTAGGACAATGCCCTGGGTAATCTTGTCGCTTTAGGCCGCTCCACGCATACTCGCTTCACCTACCACAGAACCTGGGAGACGGGGTTGGGAGCGGAGATTTAGGGTCACCGCTGCCGGCCCCGATTTTTTTGGCGCCTCATTTCCTCGCCGCCCTGCCCTTCAACCACACTCTCCCGCAAAATCCGCTAAAATCAGTGTACTGAGTTGCCAATAAAACTCTATCAAGTCCAGAAAGTAAGGAAGAAATGAAAAAACTGCTGCTTCTGTGTGTAGTCGCCTGTCTCGCCATTTCCACCTTTGCCAAGGATGATGAAGACCAGAACAAGGCCGAAGACCGGGTTAAAGCCGCCAGCACGGTGCTGGAAGAGATTGAATCGGCCCCTGACCAGGGCATTCCGGAGGAAGTTCTGGGATCGGCGCAATGCGTGGCCGTCGTGCCTACCATGATAAAGGGCGGTTTCATCGTAGGCGCCCGCTTCGGGCGCGGCGTTGCCAGTTGCCGTACTCCGAAGGGTTGGAGTGCTCCCGCGTTCTTCACCATCAAAGGCGGCAGCTTCGGCCTGCAGATTGGCGCCCAGGCGGTCGATCTGGTCATGCTCATCATGAACGACAATGGCATGAAGAACCTGTTAAGCAGCGAGTTCAAGCTGGGGGCGGATGCCAGTGTAGCGGCCGGGCCGGTAGGCCGCCATGCCGCCGCGGACACCGACTGGAAGCTTAAGGCGCAGGTGCTGAGCTATTCCCGGGCCCGCGGACTGTTTGCCGGCCTCGAGCTGAGCGGCGCTGCGATCAGCCAGGACAAGGACGCCACCCGCGAGTTCTATAGCCGCATGGTGCCCTTCAAGACCTCGCTGACGGGCATGATTGACGCTCCGGCCAATGCCTACCCGTTCCTGAACACCCTGGCCAAGTGGGCCAAGACGGCAGCCGCGAAGTAAGCAGGTTTGAATGTAGGCGCGCGCGTCCCCGCTCGTGCTGAGGCCGGCACGAGCGGGGACGCTCGCGCCTACATCAAGCAACGTCTCGTTTGACAACCTACTTTCCCCTTGCTACCGTCACCAGTTTCCTTAAATGCGTCAGCGATTCGAGTACGCGCTCGCGTGGCCGTTCATCAAGACCCTAACCTTGCTACCTCGTCCGCTCTCGCGCGCGGCTGCAATATCTCTCGCCTGGATGGTTTACCTGCTGCATGTGCGTTTGCGGCGGGTGGGCATGCGCAATCTCTCCATGGCGCTGCCCGAAAAGAGCCGCCGGGAGCATGCCCGCATCTTGCGTGGAGAATTTACCTCGCTGGGCCGCCAGCTGGCTGAGGTCTGCCAGTTTCCCCGATATACCAGGGAGAATGTCAACCGCGTGGTCGTCTATGACGGCTTCGAGAACTACGAGCGGGCCGCCGCTCGCGGCAAGGGCGTATTGTTTCTCACCGCTCATTTTGGCGGCTGGGAACTCTCCGCGTTTGTGCATTCGCTGCATGGCCACTGGATGCATGTTGTGGTCCGCAACCTGGACAACGTCTATCTTGATCGCCTGATTCAGCGCTATCGCTCGATGCACGGCAACACCACGGTGAGCAAAGACAATTTCGTGCGCGGACTGCTGCAGGCGATGAAGGCCGGGGAGATGGTTGGCCTTCTGATGGATACCAACATGACTCCGCCGCAAGGTGTGTTCGTGAATTTCTTTGGCATTCCCGCCTGCACCGCCAGCGGCCTGGCCAGAATCGCGCTGCGCACCGACGCCGCCGTGGTCCCGGGCTTCACCATCTGGGACCCAACCCTGCGCAAATACCGGCTGCGCTTCGATCCTCCCGTCAATCTGGTGCGCACCGGCAACGACGAAGAAGATATCGTCACCAACACTCAGATATTCACCAAAATCACCGAGGACTATGTGCGCCGCTATCCCGACCAGTGGTTGTGGGTGCACCGGCGCTGGAAGACGCGGCCGCCGGGCGAGCCGGGGTTGTACTGAGAGAGGCAGCTTCTAGCTTCTGGCTGCTAGCTTCTGGCGAAGCCCGTTTCTGAAAAGTTCTAGCCAGAAGCCAGTAGCTAGTAGCTAGTAGCTGCCTCTCAAAACCAATCGCTGCGATAGGCAATCCACCAGCTGGCGTAGGCGATGGGGATGGTTGCCAGCAGCGCCCACCAAATCGGCAGGATGAAATCTGCGGCCAGGCCCAACACGGTGAAAGCGGCCCAGAAGATTTTCTTCTCCATGCCAACATTCTAGACCCGGGCCAGCTTTTCTTTCCCTGGCCAAACGTATACAAAGGTGCAATGAAGCGGTCACTCCTTTCGGTTGCCCAGGGGTTACAGGCGCAGGTGGTGGGAGATGGCGCGGTCGAAGTCAGTGGAATTGCCAGCATTTCGCAGGCAACCCCGGTGGACCTGGTGTTTGTCGAAGACGAAAAGAGCTTGCGGGCGGCGCTCGGTTCGCGGGCCGCAGCGGTCATCGCGGGTGAGTTTGCTTCGGGCTCAAAGGCAAACAGTGATCGCAAGCCACTGCTGATATGCAAGCATCCCAGGCTGGCGTTTGCGCGGGCGGCCCGGCTAATTTGTCCCGCGCCGGAGCGGCAGCCCGGGACCCATCCCACTGCGGTCGTGCATGCTTCAGCCCGGTTGGGCAGGAACGTGGTCGTGGCCGAGCGGGCCGTCATCGGGGAGTACGCCGAGGTCGGCGATGAGACCTGGATTGGATCGGGCACGGTGATCGGTGCAGCCGTTCATATTGGCCGCGATTGTGAGATTTATCCCAATGTAACCATGTATCCCGGTGTGCGGCTCGGCGATCGCGTGATGGTTCATGCCGGAGCCGTGCTGGGCGCTGATGGCTTTGGCTATGTCCGCGATCCGGCCAGCGGGCGCTACGAAAAGTTTCCCCAGGTAGGGCGGCTTGAAATCGGAGATGACGTGGAAATCGGGGCCAACTCAACTATCGATCGGGGAGCGCTCGAGGTCACCCGTATCGGGCGCGGCGCCAAGATCGATAATCTGGTGCACATCGGCCACAACTGCCAGATCGGGGAGGACGTGGTGATCGCCGCCCAGACCGGGCTCTCCGGCAGCATCGTGATCGAGAAGAATGTCGTGCTGGGCGGCCAGGTGGGCATCGGAGAGCACGCCCGCATCGAAGAGGGTGTGATGCTGGGCGGACAAGGCGGCGTTCTTCCCCACAAAGTGCTGCGCGGCAAAGGCGTGGCATTCTGGGGAACCCCGGCACGCCCGGTGCGCGAGTATTTGAAACAGCTGGCGGCGTTGGCGCGGCTGGCAGGAAAATCGGTCGTTGGTCGTTGGCCAAAAACCCAATTCGCAAACATCATTGGTGCAAGGGCCACCGACCAATGACCAACGACCAATTCCCCATGGCTCTCATCGTGATCGGCGGGCATTCGCGCAACGTGGGCAAGACCAGCGTGGTCGCCGGGCTCATCGCTGCCTTGCCCGAATACAACTGGACGGCGTTCAAAATCACCCAATATGGGCACGGCGTTTGCTCGAGGGACGGGAAGCCCTGTCACTGCGCGACTGACGATCACAGCTGGACAATTTCCGAAGAGACTGATCGCTCCGGGGATTCCGACAGCTCGCGTTTTCTGGCTGCGGGGGCAACCCGGGCATGGTGGGTGCGGACCGAGCAGGGGCGGCTTGCGGAGGCCATGCCCACGATCCGCCGCAAGCTGCAGTGTGGCGGGAATGCGATACTTGAATCGAACAGCATTCTCAAATTTCTGCGGCCGGACCTCTATCTGACCGTTCTCGACCCCGCGACTCCGGACTTCAAGAAATCAGCCCAGGAGTTTCTCGATCGGGCCGATGCGGTCATACTGCACGAAAGCCCAGTCCCAGTGCCGGCGTGGCAGGAGACTTCGCTGAAACCGGTGTCCGGCCGGCCAATGTTTCGGATTTGTCCCCCACCATACGTTACCTCCCAGATCATCGAATTTGTAAAGCTGAAACTAACCACGGAGGACACTGAGGACACGGAGAATACCTGAGCGCTTTTTCTCTGGGTCCTCAGTGTCCTCCGTGGTTATCTTGTGACTATGCCAGCGCCCATCAAGCCGACGGTTTCTCTGGAAGTCCTGAATCAGGTTGACGTTCGTGTCGGGACGATCCTCTCAGTGGACGATGTGCCAAACTCCGACAAGCTGGTTCAGTTGCGCGTGAGTTTCGGCGATCACGAGCGCACCATCGTGGCCGGAATGAAAACAGAACGCGCCCATCCGCAAGAGATTGTGGGCCGGCAGGCGCTGTTCGTGGTGAACCTGGAGCCGCGCAAGATGCGAGGCGTGGAATCGGAAGGAATGCTGTTCGATATCGGTTACGCGGACGGAGTGCGTCCCGTTCTGGCCACACCGGAAAATCCGGTGCCCGACGGGACCAGGGCAGGTTAGGATCTGCGCGCGTGCACCAGTTCCCACACCTTCGCGTATTTCCAGGAAACGTACACCGCGTGACAGAGGTGCAGCAGCAGTCCTTCTCGTCCGTCAAGAAAACCGAGCCGGAAAAAGTAGTTATAGACGAATGTCATCAGCGGACGCACTGCGATATTTATCACGCTGAATCCCGTTCGGCCCTCGGCAACCGCCATTTCCGCCCCCAGCGAAGAGTAGCGGTTCATGTGGGCGATGTAGTCGGAGACCGTGGGGTAGCAGTGGTGCAGGAGAGCGCCCGGCTTGAGGGTGGCGGTCGCGCCGCTGACCTGGACTGTCTCGTGCACGGCACGGTCTTCGAAGCGGCCGCAACCACGACGGAAGAGGCGCAGCTTGGGGTCGGGCCAGAAGCCTCCATGTTTTATCCACCGGCCAAGGAATTCATTCTTGCGCCGGATCCAAAACCCTGCGACTATCTGCTCGCCTTTTGGGTCGATGCAATTTGCTGACTCGGCCCGGACATCCTGCATCATGAAGGGATGAGGATCGGTCTGACGCTGCAGGGCCTCCACTCGTTCCAGACTCTCCAGGCTGTCAGCAAGCGCACTCTGCAGTTGCCCGTCTAATTCCTCGTCGGCATCCAGGCTCAGGATCCAATCGCCGGTAGCTTTCTCGATCGCGGAATTCTTTTGCGCGGCGTAGCCCTTCCAGGGTTCCACGAAGACTCTTGCACCATACGACTTGGCAATCTCTGTGGTGCGGTCTGTGGAACCGGAATCCACCACAATGATCTCGCCCTGCCAGTCGCGCACCAGGGACCGCACACTCTCCAGAGTGCGTGCCAGATTGGCTTCTTCGTTGCAGGTGATCAAAACCACGGAGAGCTTCACGCGGAGAGGATAAACCGTAAGACCGCAGCGGCGGAATGCCCGCAGGGGTACAAAGAGTGTGGGTCGGACACTCCCGTCGAAAGGGTGTGTCCGACCCACACAAGCTGCTACTGCGGCGTAGTCGGTGCCGGCATCACCGACTGCGGCACATCCGGCCGGGCGGAGACGAAGGGAACGGAAGGCATGTGCGTCACTTCTCCGCGCTCAGCGTCGGCCAGCAGGATTCCCGAGTGGTCCAGCAGCAGTCCGGTGGCGCGGTCCAGCTCGACCTGGGCTTTTTCATACGCAGCCATGGCTGACACCAACGTCGACTCGGCCTGCGCCAGGGCGCTGCGGTTCTGCAGCACCAGCGTGGTGGTGGAAGCCCCCAGAGCGTATTTCTTCTGTTCCGCATCCAGCGACTGGCGGCCCAGGTCAACCGCCGCCTGGGCGGAAGTGACGCTGGCCCGGTTCTGCTGCACCGCAAACTGCGCGTTGCGAATTTCGATACGGACCTGGTTCTCCAGCTGCTGCAAGCCGCATCTGCGCCTGGCGGTATTCCAGTTCCGACCGGATCTGGGTAGCCTGCCCGACCCGGTTCCTCAGCGGTATGGTCAATTGCAATCCGACGCCTTTGTCAGGAGCGGTGGAGTTGACCAGCTGGTTGAGAGTGCTGCCGTAGCTCACCGGCGTCACCGGGTTGGTCGAGCAACCGAAGGGCTGGGGCTGGGGCGGCGGCGGACACAGGTTGGCTGCATTCTGCGCCCCGCCCAATCCCGATCCGCCATAGTAGCCGTAGAGATCCAAAGAGGGCAGCAGCAAACTGCGCACCGACTTCATGCTGATCTCCTGGTTCTTCAGATTGATGCGGGCCTCCGCTAATTCTCCGCGACGGCTCAGCGCTTCGTTCACCAGATCTTGTGTCGGAACCACCGGTTCCTGGTCGGGCAAGTGCATGGTGGAAGTTGGGATTACCTCGGCATCCGCCAGCCTGGGATCCACCAGAGTCCGGCTGAGTGCGTTCTTCATCAGGAGTTGCTGCAATTGCAGGTTGGTCTGGGCCAGCGTGAGCTGCTGTTGGTCGCTCGCCACCGTGCTCTGCGCCCGCACTGTTTCGATGGGGGCCAGAGTGCCGATCTCCACCTGCTTCTGCGTGTCAGAGAGAGTTTTCTGCGCAAAGGCGAGAGACTCGTTCTGCACTCTCACATTTTCGTAGGCGTACACCAGGTCCCAATAGATGTTTTCGATCTGGTCCACGGTAGTGATAATTTGCAGGCGAAAGGCCACGTCGGAAATCTCGCGGTTATTTTTCGCGATGCGGATAAAGCGCGTGTTGGGCGCGAAGCCAAAGCCCTGCAGCAGATGCTGCGTAAACCGTGCCTGAAAGTTGGAGCCCAAAGTCGGGCTCAGCGTGGCAAACGTCGAATCGGTGGTACTGCGGCTGTTGTTAAAACCTACCTCGAGGTTCGAGCCCCACTTGAAGCCTTGCAAATACGAAAAATTAGCAGTGGTGGAGTTCTGGACAGTGATGGGAAGGGCAAAAGTACTGGCGGAAAGAAGATTGTTGTGATCAAACTGCAACGAGCCAGTAACCACCGGATCGAAGCTGGTGATCTGCGGCCCGGCCCCCAGAGTGCTGATGACCAAGCCTGACGCGCCTCCGCCGGCGCCTGCCGTTCCGCTCACGCTGGTTCCGCCGGGGCCCGAGCCGATGGTTCCGCCTAATCCGCCCGCGTTGCCTCCGGGCGTGCCTTGCAGCAGGCCCAGGCTCACGCCCAGCGTGTTCGCGCCCGCGTTGGCGCGCAGTACGTCGGTATCCGCGATATTAAGGTTGTAGCGTGAAATGGCGATGTCCAGGTTGTTTTCGAGGGCCAGCGCCACCGCGTCATTCATCGACAGATAGAGCTTGCCATCGCGCAACAACTGCTCGATCCGCGGGGTGTTGAGCAGGTCCGCCGGCGGCAGGTGCCGTGCCATGTAGGGTCCCAACGGATTGGGGAAATGAGAGTTGGGCTTCGAATAATCCGTCACTGCCAGACGCTGCGGTCGCGGGCCGTCGGGCAAGGCCGCGGCTGGCTGGGTCGCGGTTTGGGCCCAACTCATGGCGGTTAAAGTACCGGCTAGGACGACCGCAAGAGTCCGCCGAAAGGCGCATTGCAATGCCGACAAAAACATTCGATTTTCTCCCTGCACAGACTGATGGTATGAGCGCAAAGGCTTCCAGAAATCAAGCGATGGTACGTAAAATACGGGCGCCAGGTTTCATTATTGTGCCCGCCCGCGCCATTTCTGCTTTTCGTCCCTGGGTCGCGAACCTGGAATCGCAATTTGAATAAAGTAGTATAGCTGACGGCGCCGCCTTCACCTGAAGCCGCACCCCGGCGCCAGGGTAAAACTTTGTAAAGATTTTCAGCCCGATTGGATGATCATTGCCCGCAGGAAGACTCCAAACAATCGTCATGCGAAATCTCAAACTAGTCCTGGCTTACGATGGGACGGAGTTTTCCGGATGGCAGGTGCAGCCCGAGGCGGCCACCATCCAGGGGACACTAGCGTCAGCTATTGGACGAGTGACGGGCGAAAAAGTCCTGCCCCAGGGTTCGGGGCGCACCGACGCCGGCGTGCATGCGCTCGGCCAGGTGGCAAGTTTCCTTACCCAATCGCCCATCCCGCCGGAGAATCTGGTAGTCGCGCTGAATGACACTCTGCCCTCCGCGATCCGGGTGCTGGAAGCTGCCGAGACCCCGGCCGAATTCCACGCCCGCAAATCCGCCCGGGCCAAGACCTACCGGTACCGCATCTATCGCGGCGCCATCTGTCCGCCTTTTCTGGCACGGTATGTGTGGCACTATCCCTATCCTTTGGACGAAGATCGGATGCGGGAGGTAGCGCCGCTGATCGCAGGCGAGCACGATTTCACCTCGTTTGCCGCGGTTGACCCCGAGCGTGGACTCGACGCCGACGTGTCGAACCTCCGCGAGATTTTCTGTTCACACTGGGAACGGCAGGGCGATGAATTCATCTACACTGTGCGCGGCAACGGTTTTTTGCACCATATGGTTCGGAACCTGGTCGGAACCTTCCTGCTGGTGGGCAAGGGAACTCTGAAGGTTTCCGATCTGCAGCGGATCATGGAAGCACGTTCGCGGTCAGCGGCCGGGGCCACCGCGCCCGCCAGTGGCCTATGCCTGGTGAGCGTGGAATACTGACTGTCCGACCGGTGTGAGCCTGTGTGGGTCGGACACTCCTGTCCGACGCCGTTGAAGTTGATTTTGAAGTTGATTCTTGCATTGGATTCTTGCATCGGATTTTCGTTTTGAATCTTCGTTGGCCCATATGGCCACCGAGGGCGATCTTTTAAGAGCAGAAGTCAAAAGCGTCGGACAGGAGTGTCCGACCCACACAGGAAGAGGAACACGCGATGACTCCGAATGCTGATCCGAAACGCGAACTCCTGCGCCACACCGTGGCCACTCTCGCCTACCGCGGTGGCAAAGCTGTCCGCAATGCTCCTGCGGGTTTTGCCGAGTTTCGCGGCTGCCCATCCGGGCGCACCGTGGGACAAATCCTCGCTCACCTCGGTGACTTGCTCGATTGGGGGCTCTCCATCGCGCAAGGCAAGCAGACCTGGAAGAATTCTGAACCTCTGCCCTGGGACAAGGAAACAGACCGCTTCTTTGCCGCGCTCAAGAGCTTCGACGACTACCTGGCTTCGTCCGGGCCGCTGCAGGTTCCGCCAGAAAAGCTTTTTCAGGGTCCAGTGGCGGATGCCCTGACCCATGTGGGACAAATCGCAATGCTACGGCGGATGGCAGGCGGTGCAATAAAAGGCGAGAATTATTTTGTCGCTGATATCGTCAGCGGCAGTGTAGGACCGCAGCAGGCCGCGCCCAAGCGGGAATTCGATTGAGGCGATGCAGCCAAATGCCTTCGAGTAGAATAAATTTGTAAATCCGGCGGCGCTTTGCCGCAGCGACGAGGATAGCCCTTGGCCACCGAAACCGCGACTGCTCCTCCCCAGCTTCCTCATCACAAAGTGAAGATCAAGAAGCCGGGCCAGCGTTCCTGCAACGAGAAAGACGCCAAGGGTAAATTCTGCGGCGGACACCTGAAGCGCTGGTTCTACACCACGGACGTGGTCGAGCAGGCCTGTGGTGATGCCGAGCAAGCCTGGGGACCGGATGCCGAAGTCTATCGCTGTGAACATTGCAAGACGCTGTACTTGCCGAATGAGGAGGGAGTCCGCGGGTTGAACGTGGCCGGGCAGGGACAGACTTCGGTGTTTGGGTTGACGGTGGCGCCGAAGAAATAGCGGACCCCGAACGGGGTTGGGCTTGACAGAATTGCCGGGTTTCACCCGGCCAGGACAGCCGGGGCGGCTCTCCCCACGTGGGCGCGGATTATGTCGTGTCGGTAGTCTCCTGAAATTCCCTGTGAATACTTCCGAACTCATTTACGACTGGAACCAGATGGATACCGCAAAGTTGCGGCCGGCGGGAAATGTCCTGCTCAACGACGAGACCCTGCGCGACGGGTTGCAGTCGCCTTCGGTGCGCGATCCCTCGATTGCGGAGAAAATTCAGATCCTGCATCTGATGGAAGCCCTGGGGATCAACTCGCTCGATCTGGGTCTGCCGGGCGCGGGAGCGCGCGCGGTCGCGGATTGCGAGGCGCTGGCCCGCGAGATCGTCCGCCACAAAATGAAGATTCGTGCCAACTGCGCCGCCCGCACCCATGAAAATGATATCCGGCCGATCGCCGGGATCGTGCAGCGCACCGGGCTGAACATTCAGGCGGCAACCTTCATTGGCTCCAGTCCGATTCGCCGCTACACCGAAGGCTGGACCGATGACTTCCTGCTCGAGACCACGGAGAAAGCAGTGAAGTTCACCGTGTCGCTGGGCCTCGAATGCATGTATGTGACCGAGGACACCAGTCGCTGCGATCCAGCCATGGTCAAGCGTCTGTACTCGACTGCGATCAACTGCGGGGCGCGTGCCATCGTGATTTGCGATACCGCAGGACACGCCACCCCGATGGGTGCGTTCGCCCTGGTGCGCTTCGTGCTTGAAGAAGTGGTGAAGCCTTCCGGAGAAAAGATCCGCGTGGACTGGCACGGCCACTGCGACCGCGGCCTCGCAGTTGCGAACTCAATGGCGGCGCTGATGGCGGGCGCGGAGTGCGTCCACGCCTGCGCCCTCGGAATCGGCGAACGTGTCGGCAACACCCAGATGGACCAGATCCTGGTGAACCTCAAACTCATGGGTATTCCTCCGTGGACCGAACAAGACCTCACCAAGCTCAAGGAATATTGCCAGGCAGTGTCGCAGGCCACGGGTGTGCCCATTCCGGCGAACTATCCAGTGGTGGGTGAAGACGCGTTTCGCACCGCGACCGGAGTACACGCGGCGGCCCTCATCAAGGCCTATAAGAAGAAAGACGTCGAACTGGCAAACGCCGTGTACTCCGGCGTCCCCTCGCAGATGTTCGGATTAGAGCAGATCATCGACATCGGTCCCATGAGCGGGAAGTCGAATGTGCTGTTCTGGCTGGAACGCCACGGCGTGCCCGCAAGCGATGAAGTCGTGGACAGAATCTACCAGCGCGCCAAAGCCTCCAACCACACCCTCACCGAAACAGAAATCCGCCAGTGCCTGTAAACAAATCATGGAGCACGGGCGTCCCGCCCGTGCAGATTCGCACGCACCGGCCAGCCCGCATTAGCATCCACCGAAAGCGTAGAAAACGGTAGTGGGTCAGTTTGGAGACCATGAACCACGAAGGGCACGAAGGTACACGAAGGAAACCCTGGAACACAAAAGCCTTCGTGATACTTCGTGTCCTTCGTGGTTTATGCACTTGCCGTGTCATATCACGAAACCGACCCACTACCTAGAAAACGCAAAGTTTGACTATCTCCAAATGTGTAGTAATATATATACTGTATTGGAGATAACACAATGGCCATCCCAGACGCGCAGATCTCAGGCATCGCGCTCGACCGGCC
This sequence comes from Terriglobia bacterium, assembly GCA_963790645.1. Lineage (GTDB taxonomy): Bacteria > Acidobacteriota > Terriglobia > Terriglobales > Acidobacteriaceae > JAIQFF01. Next base: position 80,540 of record CAWBPS010000014.1, read on the forward strand.
GGTTGACCTCTCCAGCAGGAAGATCCAGGAGAAGCTCAGTTCCTCCGCCTTGCTCGCCTTCTTCCGGCTTATCGATCTGTGGAATCTGCGCGACCAGGATGCCCGCGGCCTGCTGGGTGGTATTTCCAATGGCGCCTATTACAGCCTGAAGCGCCGTCCGGCCAAGACTCTCGATCAGGACAAACTCACCCGTATCTCGCTGCTGCTGGGAATTTTCAAGGCGCTGAATATCCTGTACAGCAGGAAGCTGGCGGACGCATGGGTGCAGCTGCCTAACCGCAATCCCATGTTTGGAGGAGAGTCGCCGCTGCTTTCGATGATCAAGGGCGGCGTGCCAGCGATGATCCGGGTACGGCAGTTGGTGGACGCTCGCCGCGGCGGTCGTTAGTGGCGCCTCGCGTCACGCAGCTTCATCAGGACGATACTCATCGCCTCATCCCGGCGCGCTACAGCGAAGACGGCGCCAGCGTGCTGGCGCGGCTCACCTCCGACCGGCAACAGCTGCAGGATATTTTCCAACTCGATGGCGCAACCAATGAACGGTTGCTGGGAGAAGCCAACCTGCTGCCCGGCGTCACCGTCCATGAACTTGTTTTCGGAGTTCCTAACGCGCATATCGTAAATGCCGCTTTCACCCACGCGCGCCCCGAGGGTAGCCGCTTCAATGGTCCGGATCGCGGGGCCTGGTATTCCGCGTTCACGCTCGACACGGCGCAGGCCGAAGTGGCATTCCATTTTGCCCAGAGTTTGCGCGAAGTGAATTGGCCGGAGAGCGAAACCGCGACCTACCGCGAATATCTGGCCGATTTCCGCGCCGGATTCCACGACATTCGCAAGAGCTCCAAGTACTCAGCCTGTCTCGATCCGGCAAACTATGTTGCGTCACAGGGTCTGGCCCGTGAGCTCCTGAACCAGGGATCGGCGGGACTGATCTACCCCAGCGTTCGCCATCGCGGCGGTAGATGCCTGGCCTGCTTTCGTCCCGCGCTGGTGGTCAATGTCCGGAAAGGCCGGGTAGTCACGCTCGAATTTTCGAATGCATTGGCCGCGCCGAGAGTCCACATCGACAAGGGAAAGAAGAAGACGTGACTATGGACTCTGCCGGCGGCATAACGATCGGCAAATCTGAGGTCAAAGGCGGCGGACAAGAGTGTCCGCCCCACATGTTCAGCCGTAATTGCTGAGTGTCCCCAAACGTCACCTCCGACCTCCGATAGCGTTGTAAGATGGGAAAACCAGTCATCAGTCGTCGGTTGTCAGTTGTCAGTCGTTGATCTTCAGCCTCACGAAAGACTGTGATCACATTCGGGCTGAAGGCTGACGGCCGAAGACTGACGACTGACGACTGAAGACCGACGACTGCCTCATGCCTGGCTCGCCACCCGAAGTCTCGGAGCTGTTTCCTGGAGTGCAACAGGAGGTCGCACATCTCTGTTCGCTTCCGGAAATTCGCTCCGCTTTCACCTGGCTCCGCGCCCAGGAGCCGCAATTCGCGCACTGGCAGCTGGAGCTGGCGCGCATTCCGGCGCCTCCGTTCGGCGAGAGCGTCCGGGCCCAGTGGTTGGCCGATAAATTCTGCGAGCTCGGTCTGGAATCGGTTTACACCGACGAAGTAGGCAATGTTTTTGGCACCCATGCCGGCTACGGACGCGGACACGTGTCGCTCAGCGCCCACCTGGACACGGTCTTTCCCGCGGGCACGCCGCTGAACATCCGGCAGCAGGGCAGCCGCCTGTACGGTCCGGGAGTTTCGGACAACGGGGCCGGCGTGACCGCGATGCTGGCCATCGTGGCCGCGTTGCGCGCGCTGGGCATTCGGCACGCTTTGCCGTTACTGTTTATCGGCAATGTCGGGGAAGAAGGCGAAGGCGACTTGCGGGGCATGCGCCACATTTTCTCCCAGGCGCGCTGGAAGGACGAGATTCACTACAGCCTGGTGCTGGATGGCGCGGGCGCCGACACTATCGTTGCCGAGGCCCTGGGCAGCCGCCGTTTCGAGGTGATCGTCCGCGGCCCCGGCGGACACTCCTGGAGCGACTTTGGCACGCCCAATCCCATCGTAGTGCTGTCGCGCGCGGTGCAATCGTTTGCCCAAACGCCGGTACCGGCATCGCCCAAGACGACTTTCAACGTCGGCGTGATCCGGGGCGGGACGTCGGTGAATTCAATTCCCGAGTCGGCCAGCATGCGGGTGGACATTCGTTCCACGTCGATGGCGGAAATGGAGCGCCTGGAGCGGGCCCTGCGGCAGGCACTCGATCAGGCGGTCGAAGAAGAGACGCGGGCCACCGAAACGCGCACGGCCTCACGGCGGCGTCCCTTCGGCCTGAGTTGTGAAGTGGTGGTGATCGGTAATCGCCCCGCGGGCGAGCTCTATCCGAATGCCCGCATCCTGCAGGTAATTCGTGCGGTGGATGCCCAGTTAGGCAACGCCGCCCAGGTGCAACGCGCTTCCACCGACGCCAATATCCCCCTGTCGCTGGGACTCGAAGCAATCGCCATCGGCGGCGGTGGCGCCGGCGGCGGGGCGCACACCTTGCAGGAATGGTTTGACTGCAACGGACGCGAGCTTGGCCTCAAGCGCATTCTGCTCACTCTGCTGGGGCTGGCGGGAGTCGCTCTATGAAGCCGGGATTCATGATTGTCCTCCAGGTCGCCGCAGCCGCGGCCATGAGTGCGATGGCTGGGGCGCAGAATTTACCCGTTCAGCCCAAGGCCGATGTCATTTTTCTCAACGCGAACATCTACACCGGCGTGGTGGATACGTCGTCGTTTCACGCCATCGAACGCGCCGTGGCGATGGCCGTGCGTGACGGGCGGGTGGAGGCCGTGGGCCGCGGCGATCAGATCATAAAGCTGAAGGGACCGTCCACCGAAGTGATCGATCTGGGCGGGCATTTCGTCATGCCCGGCTTCAACGACGCGCACATGCATCTGGCCAACGCCGGTTTTCAGCGGCTGACGGTTGACCTGATGGGCGCGAAATCACTGACTGAATTTCGCGATCGCATTCGGGCGCGGGTGCAAAACGCCGGGCCGGGCGAGTGGATTGTAGGCGGCGGTTGGGACCAGACCCTGTGGCCGGTGAAGGAACTCCCCAGCCGCTGGGACATCGATGAAGTCACCACCGACCATCCCGTTTTCCTTGAACGCGTGGATGGACACATTGCGGTGGCCAACACCCGCGCCCTGCAACTGGCCAGCATCACGGTCGCCAGCAAGGACCCGCCCGGCGGCAAGATTGATCGTGACACCACCGGACAAGCCACCGGCATTTTGCGCGAAACCGCGCGCCAGGCCGTGACCGCCGTCATTCCCAGGCCCAATCACGACAAGCGCCGGCAAGCCATCGAAGCTGGACTGCAGGAACTGGCCCGCAGCGGCATCACGTCCGCGCAGGACAATTCCGATTCCGGCGATTCGAAACTTTCCTGGGATGATTTCCAGATCTTCGAAGAAATTGAGCGTGAAGGCAAGCTCACCGCGCGCATCACGGAATGGCTGCCGTTCAACGACCCTTTGCCAGTGTTGCAGGAGCATCGCGCGGCGCACCCAAAATCGGACAACCTGCTGCACACCGGCATGCTCAAGGCCTACATGGACGGATCGCTGGGTTCGCGCACCGCCGCGCTGCTCGAACCCTACGCCGATGACCCCGCCAATTCCGGCTTACCACAGTATGAACAGGACGTTCTTACTCGGTTGACGAAAGAGCGGGTGAACGCCGGATTCCAGATCGGATTTCACGCCATCGGCGACAAGGGTGTGCAGATGGCGCTGGACGCCTTCGCCGCCGCCGAAAAAGATTATGTGGGCACAGACCGTGTGGGGACGGGTCTCAGACCCGTCCAGGCCGAGCAAAGCTCGGCTAAACCTGGCTCCGGCTCAGCCCCAGACCTCCGCCTGCGCATCGAGCACGCCCAGGTCACCAACCCGCTGCAGGTGGCAAAGTTCAAGCAGTTAAAAGTAATCGCCTCCATGCAACCCAACCATCTTCTCACCGACATGAACTGGGCCGAGGCCCGCCTGGGGCCCAAGCGCGCGGCGCACTCCTATGCCTGGGCGGAATTTCTGAGAAAGGGAGTGACCCTGGCCTTCGGCACCGATTATCCCGTCGAACCGGTCACGCCGTTCCGCGGTCTCTACGCCGCTGTGACCCGCAAGAGTGAAGATGGCAAAAAGGAATACTATCCCGAGCAAAAGCTGAATATGGAACAGGCCATCGCCGCCTACACCACCGGTTCGGCCTTCGCCGAATTTGCCGAAAGAGATAAGGGCACGCTGGCACCCGGCATGCTCGCCGATCTCGTCGTGCTGGATATTGACATCACTTCCGTAGCGCCGGAGAAAATTCTGGGAGCCAAAGTTCTGCGCACGGTAGTGGGCGGCAAGACGGTGTACCTGGCTAAATAAAAGCCAAATAAAAATGGTGAACGGCCGGTTGCACATCACCCACGTGGGGACAGCCGCCCTCGGCTGTCCGGCGGCGCGCAGCGCGCGTTGGAATGAAACCGTTAGGGGAGCGACAAGCCTCTGGCGAGCCAGGGCTCGCCCGGACAGCCGGGGGGACGGCTGTCCCCACGCATTCATTGCCGGGAACTCGTTATCCGGTTTGTTAACCTAGCCCTGTGTCGCGCTCGCTCAAAGCCCATATTCTTCTGGTTCTGGTTACACTGATCTGGGGCTCGAATTTTGTCATCATCAAGAACGCTCTGGCGGACATTTCTCCGCTATTCTTCAACGCCGTCCGCATGAGCCTGGCGGCGGTGGTTCTGGCCGCCGTCTTCTACCGTGAGTTGGGACGCTTTACCGCGGCCTCTTTACGTTCGGGTTTCCTGGTGGGAGTTTTTCTATTTGTGGGGAACGAGCTGCAGACGGTGGGCCTGAAATATACGACGCCTTCGAAATCGGCTTTCCTGACCGGGGTCTCGGTCGTGCTGGTTCCCGTCTTGCTCGCGTTGTTCTGGAAACGCGGCCTGAATCGCTGGACCGCCGCCGGCGTGGTCCTCGCGTTTGCCGGTTTGTACCTGCTGACGGTGCCGTCGTCGGCCGGCGGCGGCTTCAATCTGCGCAGCATGAATCAGGGCGACCTGCTTACTCTGGGCGCGGCGGTGGTGTTTGCCTTTCACATCATTTTCATCGAGCACGCCACCCGCACCCAGGGATGGCAGCAGATTACGGTGGTCCAGGTTGCGGTGACCGCGCTGCTGATGATCCTGACCGTTCCAGTGGCGGAGAAGGTTTACGTGGTCTGGTCTCCGCGGGTGATCTGGGGAATTGGCATCACCGGATTTCTGAGCCTGGCCCTGGCGTTTGCCATTCAGGCCTGGGCGCAGCAGTTCACTCCTGCCACCCATACCGCGTTGATCTTTACCCTGGAGCCGGTTTTCGCCTGGCTCACGTCATTCATTTTTCTCGGAGAACGGCTGGGCGCCCGTGCCGGGTTTGGAGCGGCATGCATTCTGGCCGGGCTGCTGATCTCGGAAGAGAAGGCAAGCACGGAGTCGATGGCGGTTTCTCCCGACCACGCGGCGGTGCCCAGCCAGCACGGCTAGGGATTTGCACATGTGGGGGCGGGCGCCCTCGCCCGCCCAGCGGAGCGAAGCTCCGCAGGCTTTTTGGTTGGCTGTTGAAACCACAAGGCGAGCTGCGCTCGCCCGCACGGGCGGGACGCCCGCGCCCACATTGCGGTCTGGGCCGCAACACTTTTCTTCCAATCGGCGTCTAACTCACTGTGACTGCCGATGGTGGGAAGGTATAATCGACATGGCAGATAATATTTGGAGGAAGTCATTATGAATCAGCGCGCAAGCGCTCTTTGGGTACGTTTGAAGGCGAACCGCCTCGCGTACAGCATTTCGATCCTGATTACGTTGACCGTCGGTATCCTGATCGGGACCGTGATCTCCTCCGGAGTAAAGGGCCAGGACAAGAAGTCATCCGCCTCGGACGCGGCCATGTTGAGCGTGCCCTCGCCGCAGACGCTCTCCAACCAGTTCTCGCAGATCTCGAAGCAGCTTGAGCCCAGCGTGGTCAATATCAACACCGAATCGACCATCAAGACCCCTCGCCGGCGCCGTGGCGTTCCCAACGGCGACGATGATGCCAATCCCTTCGACGACTTCTTTGACCGCTTTTTCGGCGGCCAGGGCGGCCAGGGTGGGCAGGGCCCCGGGGGCGGCGCTATTCGAGAGCGTTCCCTGGGTTCGGGCGTGATCGTTGACCCGAAAGGTTATATCGTCACCAATCGGCACGTGGTGGAGAAGGCTGACCGTATTCGGGTGCGGCTGCAGGACGATCCGCCGGGCGTGCTGCACGAAGCTAAGGTCATTGGATCGGACCAGGAAACCGACCTCGCCGTCATCAAGATCGAAGGTGACAAGCCCTTCCCCATTGCCAAGCTGGGCAATTCCGACAGCATGCAAGTGGGAGATTGGGTGCTGGCCGTAGGCAGTCCGTTTGGATTGCAGGAAACCGTGACTGCAGGAATCGTCTCCGCCAAGGGCCGCAACATCGTGCCTCAACGCCAGTTCCAGTCGTTCATTCAGACCGACGCCGCCATCAACCCGGGCAATTCCGGAGGTCCGCTGGTCAACATGGCGGGCGAGGTGATCGGCATCAACACCGCAATTCTTACCGATACCAATGCCTACGCCGGCGTGGGTTTTGCCCTGCCCTCAAATACCGTCGCCCAGGTTTATAACCAGCTGATCGGTCCCGACCACCGGGTATCACGCGGTTCCATCGGAATCATGTTTAACGCGCTGGATAATCCCGCCATCGCGCGCGTGTACGGAACCGGCTCCGGCGTGACTATTTCGGATGTGACTCCGGGCAGCCCGGCGGAACAGGCTGGACTGAAAGTGGGCGACACCATTGTGGCCGTGGACAGCAAGACGGTGAAGAACGGCGATGAACTGGTTGCCGATATCGCCGCGCGTAAGCCCGGCTCCAAGATCACGGTTGGATTCATTCGCAACGGCAAGAAGCAGGAAGCCACGGCCACCGTGGCCGACCGCGCCAAACTTTTCGCCGCTCGCCTGGGTGACGAGGAGGAAGGCGGCCCCGAGGCTGGACCGAAAGAAAGCAAACTTGGGGTCACGGTTCAGACCCTGACCCAGGAGATGGCGGACCGCCTCGATGTCCCCGCGGGTAAGGGCGTCATTGCCAAGGATGTGAAGGCGGGATCCTTCGCCGAGGATGTGGGCTTGAGCCGGGGCGATATTATCCTCGAGGTCAACCGGCAGGCGGTGGACAACGAGGAGCAGTTTAACCGCGTTGTAGCCACTCTCAAGAGCGGACAGGATGTCGTGTTCCTGGTACGCCAACGGGGGGCCGGCCGCCAGGGCGGAACCATCTTTCTGGCCGGTACACTTCCGTAACCCGAAGCTGGCACAAAGAGGGCTGGTGCTGGAGGCGGGAATGGTTTACCCTGCCTCCTCGATCAGGAAGTCCTGGTAACCGGGCAGGTAGTTACTTCCGACCACGATTGTGAAGCTTCGCGGCTCCATTTCGACTTTGTGCTTAAGCGCGGGTTGCGCTGTGCTCCTGGCCTGCAGCACGCTCTTGGCGCAGACCCACAGCAAAGCGCCGGCGGGAACCAGGTCCAAGGCAAAATTGCAGACTGTGTCCGCTCATCACGGCACCCACAAGAGCAAGAAAACGCGCAAGAGCGCAAGATCGCGCAAACGCGGCCAGCAGAAGATCGACAGCACTCGCGCCCGCGAGATCCAGGAAGCACTGATCCGCGAACACTACCTGGAGGGCTCTGCTTCCGGAACCTGGGACGCGAAGTCGCAGAGCGCCATGCAGCGCTACCAGGCCGACAATGGCTGGCAAAGCAAGTCGGTCCCAGATTCCCGCGCCTTGATCAAACTGGGATTGGGCCCCAACCACGATCACCTGCTGAATCCAGAAAGCGCGATGACCTCGCAACCCGAGGCGTTCCACGCTGAACCCATGCTGGAGCAGACCTCCACCATGACCACCCAACCGCAGAAGTAGGCTTCACCTCAAATCACGTGGGGACAGCCGCCCTCGGCTGTCCAGCGGAGCAAAGCTCCGCTGTGTTTCACTATCGCGGAAAATGCAGGTCGAGCTGCGCTCGACTGGACAGCCGAGGGCGGTTGTCCCCACGTAGTCTTTGGTCCGGGGTCAGACGCCCAAAGTCCGACGCCCGCCTTTACCGGCTGCTCTTCTTCATCGCTGGATTGGGAAAATAGGGCAGAGGTTTGTCGCTGATAATGGCGCGCGGGTTCCCGTCCACCAGCGCCTGGGCGACTTTCTGGCCGTAAAGTTTCGCGACCTTGTCTCGCGCCGCGGAGAGCGAGGGAGGACGGTGCCTGGTGTCGTGGGCATCGGTGGCCAGCACGTGTACGGCGTCTCGTTCGAGCAGCCATTCAGCAGCACGCATCACCTTCTGTCCCCAGCCTCCAGTCACCGCCGAAGCCGTCACCTGTACTACGCAGCCCTGGTCCACCCATGCCAGCACTCGCAGGGGTGTCTCCTGCAGAATCGGATTGCGCTCGGGATGTGTGAGCACGGGCGTGACGCCAATGTCGGCCATGCGGGTGAAGCACTCGTTGATTTGCGTGGGAATGCTGTAGTTGCTCAACTCCACCAGCAGGTAGTGACTGCCTTCAATGGTGTAGCGCTCCGGCGAAATCATGACGTCCTGCAAGTTGTCGTATGAAAGATGGAAATCGCAGCCCAGGCTGAGGCGCGGGGTCTTGCCCACCAGCACCTGGAGATACTCCAGGTTCTGGGCCAGACGCTGCCGGTCATACTGAAAGCGCTCGTTGGCGTGCGGAGTGGCGACGATGTGTTCGATGCCGTCATCCGCCGCCATCCGGCACATTTCCAGCGACGTGTCCCAGGATTTCGGGCCATCGTCAACCTTAGGCAGGATGTGGCAATGAATATCGATCACGTGGACGGCCGAGGGGAGAAAGCGGCCATTTAATTTAAGCAGATTTTCAACGAAAGGCCAAGGACGGACGCGACCTTTATTGTTCCGAAATCTTATGGGGCGCGAGCGTCCCGCTCCTGCAGAGGCCCCCGCCCCGGGGTAACCTGCCGCACCTGGTTACCCGGCGCCAAAATCCCCCAGCCCGCACTATTTGCTCATGGTAAGCACGACGCGGAAACGCGCCCGTCCGCTGATCATCTGATCGTAGGCTTCCGCGACTTTCTCAAGCGGATAGCGTTCGATCATCGGCCGAACTCCGGACAGCGAGCTGAACTGCAGCGTGTCCTCTGAATCTTTCGCCGTACCCGAGGGCCATCCCCGAACCGTTCGCCGGGCAAAGATGAGTTGCAGTGGGGTGATGCTGAGGGGTTCGAGGCCGGCGCCGACAATGACCAGCTTTCCGTCCGGCGCCAGTCCATCAACCAAGCCGGAGATCGCTTTGGAATCCGGCGCGGTGGCCAGAATCACAGCCGCGCCGCCCACGGCTTTCAAGGCGGCCGCTGGGGCGCCGGCGTCTGAATCAATGTATTGATGAGCGCCCAGTTGTTTGACCAGGGCTTCCTTGTCTCCGCCGCGGCCGATGGCCACGGTACGAAAGCCCATCTGGCGCGCGAACTGAATCCCCAGATGCCCCAGGCCGCCGATGCCCTGTACCGCCACCAGATCACCGGCGCGGGCTCCCGCATTGCGCAACGAGTTGTAAACGGTGATGCCGGCGCAGAGCAGCGGTGCGGCCTCATCCGCGGGCAAATCATCGGGCATGGCCGCGACTGCCTCTGCCGGGACCACCACGTACTCGGCGTAGCCCCCATCGTAGCTGATGCCCGTAATCTTCTCGACCTGGCAGAGAATGAAATTACCGCGACGGCAGGGGTCGCAGACAAAACAGTGCCCGCCATGCCAGCCCACACCCACGCGCTGGCCGGGTTTCCACTGCGTCACGTCAGTTCCGACGGCGTCGATGCGTCCCGCAATCTCGTGGCCCGGAACCCGCGGGTATTGCAGTCCGGGAAAGCCCGACTGCTTCACGATGGCATCACTGTGACACACGCCGCAGGCCTCCACCTTGATCCGGACCTGGGCTCGGCCGGGCTCGGGAATCGGGCGTTCCACTATTTCGAAATTTCCACCAGGTTTGCTGACTTGCGCAACTTTCATTTTTTTCCCCAACGGACAGCGGAACTGCAGAAATCACAAGGGTGCCCCGTCCTCGTCTCTCCGTTCTTTGGAGAGACAGGGCGGGGATTCACGAACAGGAACCGGTTCGCACACCGCAGCACGAGCGGGACGCTCGCGCCCACACCCGGATTACTTGTATCTTTCCGCGATGAAGTCCGCGATTGACTGGTAAGCCCTGGTCAACGTCGCTTCATCGGGTAAAAAAACGATGCGGAAGTGCCGGGTGCCAGCCTTCTGGCCAAAGCCGGAGCCGTGAACCACCAGCACGTGTTTCGCGCGGCACAGTTCCTTCACGAAGACATCGTCGCCTTCCGGAATTTCGATGCGAGGAAAGGCGTAGAACGCACCGCGGGGAGACACACAGCTCACGCGCGGAGTCGTATTGCACCACTGGACGGTGAGGTCGCGGCGGGCGCGCAGCTTGTTGCGTACTTCCACCAGGTGGTCCTGAGGCCCGTCCAGTGCGGGCTTGATGGCGTACTGCTCGGGATGGTTGGCGCACAGGCGCGCCCGCAGCAGGCGATGAATGCCTTCCACGTAGGGCTTCACAGCGGCCGCGTCCCCGCTGACTATCCCCCAGCCGATGCGCCAGCCCGGCGCCAGGTAATTTTTCGACAGTCCGCCGAAAGTCACGACCGGCACGTCGGGGGCGACGGCCGCGATCGAGATAGGGTCTGTCTTTTCGCCGGAATCCAGAATGAGCTTGTCGTAAATCTCGTCGGCGAAAATAACCAGATTGTTGCGCCGCGCCAGTTCTGCCAATTGTTCCAGCATGCGGCGGGAACAGACTGCGCCCGTGGGATTATTGGGATTGATCAGCACAATGGCGCGGGTGCGCGAATTGATCTTGCGCTGCAGATCGATCAGGTCCGGCTGCCAGGCGTCGTCTTCGTTCAGATTGTACGGTGTGACTGAAATGCCGAGCTTGCACAGCACGGCGGAATAGAGCGGGTAATCCGGACTGGGAGTCAGAACATGCTCGCCGGGATTGACCAGGGCGGTCAGGCAAACGTCCACCGCTTCGCTGGCTCCCGAAGTCACGAACGCGTCCTGCACCGTGGAAATGCCCTTGCGCGCCGCCTCGCCGCGAATGGCTTCCAGTGCTTCCGGAATGCCGGGAGAGGGCGCGTATCCGTTCCTGTTCTCCCGCATGGCTTTGTACACGGCTTCGATCAGGTGCGCGGGAGTTTTGAAGTCAAAAATATTGGGATCGCCGACGTTGAGCGCCAGGACCTTGTGGCCTTGCTTCGTGACTTCGTCCGCGACCGAGGCCAGATCACGAATGGCATAGCGGACGTTGTCGAGGCGCTGGGCGGCGGCGATTTCGCGGATTTGGGCGCTGGGCATGTTGTTCCGTCTAAAGCAAAGCTTTTAACCGCAAAGGTCGCAAAGACCACCGCAAAGTTCGCAAAGAAATTCCATTGCGTCAACGGGTAGCCAACGATTAAAGACCAACGACCAATTACCATTGACCGACGACTGAAGACCGACGACTGACGACTGCTCAGTCCGCCCTGTCGATCTGCGCTTTCTGCAGGCGGTCGGAGTAGTCCACGTACACCGCTTTCCACTCGGTGTAGAAATCAATCGCGCCCATGCCGCCTTCGCGATGTCCGTTGCCGGTGGCCTTTACGCCGCCGAACGGTAGGTGGACTTCGGCGCCGATGGTCGGCGCATTGATGTAGGTGATGCCGGCGTGCAGATCGCGCATGGCGACGAAGGCCTTGTTCACGTCCCTGGTGTAGAGCGCGGACGACAGTCCGTACTCGATGCCGTTGGCGATGGCAATCGCATCTTCCAGGTCTTCGCAGGGGATTATGGACACGACCGGCCCGAAGATTTCTTCCTGGGCGATGCGCATTTTGGGATCAACATCGACGAACACCGTGGGCTCCATGAAGTAGCCGTGCTGGTATTCGCCCTGGTCAAGGCGGTTGCCGCCGCACTTCATCTTTGCGCCTTCGGACTTGCCGATTTCCACGTAGCTCAGGTCGGTCTTGAGCTGGGCTTCGTTGATCGCCGGCCCCATCTCAGTGCTCTCATCGATGCCGTTGCCAACTTTCAATTGCCTGGCGCGATCGACGTAGCGCTCCACAAACTCAGCATAGACGCCTTTCTGCACGATAATGCGGCTGGTGGCAGTGCAGCGCTGGCCGGTGGTGCCGAACCCGCCCCAGATGCCGCCTTCGATGGCGAGGTCGAGGTTGGCGTCGTCCAGCACGATCATGGGATTCTTGCCCCCCAGTTCCAGCGAGCAATGCTTGAAACTCTTCGCGGCCGTGGTGCCAACGATGCGGCCGACCGCGGTCGATCCGGTCAGCGAGATGGCCCGCACTTCGGGATGCTCCATCAGCGGCCCACCCACTTGCGGACCGAATCCGCTGACAATGTTGATCACGCCCTTGGGGACGCCCGCATCAGACAGCGTGCGCACCAGGTTGTATGTGGAGAGCGGCGTGTCCTGCGCCGGCTTAATCACGCACGTGTTGCCGCAAACGATGGCGGGCAGCAGCTTCCACGACGGAATTGCCATGGGGAAATTCCACGGCGTGATCATGCCGCAGACACCGATGGGAGTCCGCACCGCCATGGCGAACTTGTTGGGCAACTCCGATGGCGTGGTAGGCCCGAACATGCGGCGGCCTTCGCCGGCAAAGTAGTAAGCGGTGTCGATGGCTTCCTGGGTGTCGCCGCGAGTCTCCTTGAGAATCTTGCCCATCTCGCGGGTCATGTCGCGGGAGTATTCTTCCTTGCGCTCGAGCAGCATTTCAGCGGCGCGAAAAACGATTTCGGCGCGGCGTGGTGCCGGCACCAGGCGCCACTTGGCGAAGGCGCGGCTGGCCGCTTCAACCGCTGCGTCCACGTCTACCTTAGCCGATTTCTGGAAGATGCCGACCACGTCGCGGGTGTCGGCGGGATTGCGGTTTTCAAAAGTTTCGCCGGTCGAGGATTCCACCCACTCGCCGTCTATAAAGTTCTTGTAAACCTTGGTGGTATTGCTGCCGAGCGTGGAAGGGCTGGCGAGTGTATCGGTTGCCATAAAAAGTCTCCTGAGTTGCAGGGAAGAATGCCGTGAACCTCTATGCTACAGGTGTGGTTGAGGATCGGGCAAGCAGGCCAACCACAGAGGACACAGAGGACACGGAGGTAAACCCTTCGAGCAAAGCTCTGTGTCCTCCGTGTCCTCCGTGGTTATGGTTTCTATCCGCGCCAGCGCTTGACAAGGTCCCGACGAGAGTACAGAATCGCGAACTTCCCGGGACTCGGGGAACCAACCAGCCAGCGGCAACGTACTGAGAGCGAGGGCGCTACGACGCCCCAGGAGTGAATTTTCGTGGAATTGCAGATTCAGAATTTATCCAAAGTCTATAAAAACGGCGTGCGCGCGCTGGATAACGTCTCTCTGACGATCCCTGTAGGTATGTATGGACTGCTGGGACCGAACGGAGCCGGCAAGTCCACCCTGATGCGCACCATCGCCACGCTGCAGGAACCGGACAGCGGACAAATCCATCTCGGCACCCTGGACGTGTTGCGGCAGAAGCAGGAGCTGCGCAAGACGCTGGGCTATCTTCCCCAGGAGTTTGGCGTGTACCCGCGCACCTCGGCGCAGGAAATGCTTGGCCACTTGGCCCTGCTGAAGGGCATCACGGACTCGAAGCAGCGCAAGGAAACCGTCGAGGCGTTGCTGCATCGCACCAATCTTTACGAACACCGCAAGAAAGCTCTGTCCGGATTCTCGGGCGGCATGCGGCAGCGCTTCGGGATTGCTCAGGCGTTGCTCGGCAATCCGCGTTTGCTCATCGTGGACGAACCCACCGCCGGCCTTGATCCGGGAGAACGCAACCGCTTCTACAGCCTGCTTTCCGAGATCGGCGAGGACGTCATCGTGATTCTCTCCACCCACATTGTGGAAGACGTGATGGAGTTGTGCACCAACATGGCCGTCATTCACCAGGGCAAGGTGCTGTTCGCGGGCGCTCCCAGTGAAGCGGTCAAGGCGCTCGACGGACGCATCTGGCAGAAGTCAGTGGCCAAGGCCGAGGTGAAAGACTACGAGCAACGCTATCGTGTCATCTCCAGCAAGCTGATTGCGGGCAAGCCCCTCATCCACATTTACTCCGCCGAGAACCCGGGGAACGGATTCACCCCGGTGAGCGCGGACCTTGAAGACGTTTTCTTCAGCCGCATTTCCGGGATCGCGTGAGACCGTCCATGTTCAGACAGTTCTTCAGCTTCGAGGTCCGGTTCTGGCTGCGCTCGTGGATGCTCTGGGTATTCTTCCTGATCGTGGCGCTGATGTTTTTCGGGGCTGCCAGCAGCGACCAGATCACCGTCGGCAGTTCGCTGAAAAATACCTATCGCAATGCGCCCTGGGTGGTGGAGAATTTCTACGTGGTCTGCAGTCTGCTGACGCTGCTGATGACCACGGCGTTCGTCAATTCCGCCGCCTCGCGTGATTTTGCCCACAATACTCATCAGATCCTGTTCAGCACGCCCATCCGCAAACTGGATTACCTGGCCGGACGCTTCCTGGGATCGGCGCTGATTGCGGTGATTCCGTTGCTGGGCGTTTCCGTGGGGATCTTGGCCGCGAAGTACATGCCCTGGGTGGACGCGGAACGCTGGGGACCGGTGGTGTGGGCGGCCCACTGGAAGGCCATTCTCGTTTTTGCGGTTCCCAACACTCTGTTCATCGCGGCGGTCATTTTCGCCATCGCGGTCCTGACCCGGAGCACCGTGGTTTCGTTTCTGGGCAGCCTGGCGTTGCTTGCGGGATACGGAATCTCACGTGTGCTCACCAGCGACCTGAAGAACCAGAAACTGGCGGCGCTGATCGATCCCTTCGGCATCGATCCTTTTCTCTACGCGACCAAATACTGGACTGTCGCCGAAAAGAACACGCTCTCCATCGGCTACTCCGGATATCTGCTGTGGAACCGGCTGATCTGGCTCGGGGTCGGGGCCCTGATCTTCGCCTTCGCCTACTGGCTTTTCAGCTTTGCGGAACGGAGTCCGAGAAAGAAGAAGGTCAAGGCGCAGGAGATCGCATCAATCACTTCCACCGCAATTCCAACGGCGGAAAGGCATTTTGGCACCGGCACCGAGTGGCTGCAATTCTGGGGCACGGTCAAAATCGAATTCAGGCGCCTGGTCAAGACCACGACATTCATCGTGATCACCGCCTTCGCCCTGCTGAACTGCGTGCCGGCGTTGATTTTCAGCAACACCGAAGGTTTTGGAAACACTTTCCTGCCTGTGACCTACAGATTGCTCGAGGTCATCGCGGGAACACTCTATCTGTTCCTGATTGCGATGATTACCTACTTCGCGGGCGTCCTGGCCTGGGAGGAGCGCGACAGTGGCACCGACGAAGTGCACGACGCCCTGCCCAATCCGGAGTGGCCGACTTACCTGGCCAAGCTCACGGCGCTGATGAGCAGCATCGTCATCATTCTCGCTGTTGTCATGTGCGCGGCGCTGCTGGTGCAGTTCTTCCACGGATATCACCGCTACCAGATCGGTCTTTTTATTGCCAACCTGTTCGGCATCGACCTGCTTGGCTTCGTCTTTCTGGCCATTCTGGCTTTTTTTATTCATGTCATCTCGCCCAACAAATATGTCGGCTATTTCGGATACATCACCTTTCTCCTGCTGACCACATTCGTCTGGCAGCCTTTGCACATCGCCACTTATCTGGTCCAGTTCGGGCAGGCCCAGACCATGACCTACTCGGATTTCTACGGCTACGGTCCGTTCCTCCAGAGTCGGTCGTGGTTCATGCTGTATTGGACGGCGTTTTGCGTTTTTCTGGCGGCGCTCACCATCCTGCTATGGCAGCGCGGGCGTGAAACCAGTTGGCGCAGCCGAATCCGGAATGCGCGCTTGCGCTATCACGGGGCGTTACGCTTTATCGCCGTCGCGGCAGCCATCGGATTCGTGGCTACCGGCGGCTGGATTTTTTACAACACCAAAGTGCTCAACACGGTGCGCAGCGAAAACGACAACGATCGCCTGCAGGCGGACTACGAGAAGACGTACAAAAAATTCGAGAAGCAGCCTGAGCCCCGGGTCACAGACGTGAAGTATGCGATCGACCTCTATCCGGAAACGCGCAACATGACCATGCGCGGCGAGCAGACCATCGTCAACCAGACCTCCAAACCCCTGACTGAAATTCATTTCACTCTGGCCAACGACTATCAAACCACCATTGAGATACCCGGGGCGAAGCTGTCTCAGGATGACCAGCGCCTGCACTACCAGATTTACGCCCTGACCACGCCGATGCAGCCCGGCGAGTCGCGGGTGCTGCAATTCACCATGCAGACCCGGGTGCGGGGCTTCGAAAACACGCTGACCAACCGCGCCGTGCTGCCGAACGGCACTTTCATTCACAGCCAGATCGTTCCCCAGATCGGATATCAGCCCGGCAACGAATTGGACGACAAGAACAAGCGCAAGCGCTTCGGGCTGAAGGAAAAAGACCTGATGCCGGCGCTTGAACAAAATTGCGTCGCCGACTGCCGTGACAGCTACATCAGCAATAACTCCGACTGGGTGAATGTCGAAACCGTGATCAGCACGTCGCCCGACCAGATCGCGATTGCGCCGGGCTCGCTGCAACGGGAGTGGAGCGAAAACGGGCGCCGCTACTTCCAGTACAAGCTCGACCATATGGGACTGAACTATTACTCGTTCTTGTCGGCCCGCTATGAGGTTGCCCGCACCGAGTGGAACGGCATCAGCATCGAGGTGTATTACCTCAAAGAGCAGCCCTGGAACGTTCCCAAGATGCTGAACTCGGTGAAGAAGTCTTTCGAGTACTACACCAAAAACTTCGGGCCCTATCCGCAGAAAGAGGCGCGCATCATCGAGTTTCCGCGCCTGGCCGCCTTCGCCGAGGCTTTTCCCGGCACCATGCCGTACTCGGAGTCCATCGGCTTCATCGCCAGCATCCAGAAGCCGGATGACATCGACATGGTCTTTTACGTAGTGGCGCACGAGATGGCGCACCAATGGTGGGGCCACCAGGAAGTGGGAGCGAACATGCAAGGCGCCACGCTGCTGGTGGAAACGTTGGCCCAGTACTCGGCCCTGATGACCATGGAAAAAGAATACGGCCGCGACACCATGCGCAAGTTCATGCAATACGAGATGGACAACTACCTGCGCTCACGCGGCGCCGAGCTGTTGAAGGAGCGCCCCCTGTTGCGCGTGGAGGCGTCGCAGGGATACATCCACTATCGCAAGGGAAGTGTGGTGATGTACTACCTGCGCGAGATGATCGGCGAGGAAGCGGTCAACCGTGCAGTACGCAAAGTGCTGAACAAGTATGGATACGCGCCGCCGCCGTATCCCACCTCGTATGCGCTGGTCGATGCCCTGCGAGAGGAAACGCCGCCCCAACTCCAATACCTCATTCAGGACCTGTTCTATGACATCACGTTGTTTTCCAATCGTGCCGTGACCGCGACCGCCCACAAGGGTCCGGATGGCAAGTACCAGGTCACGGTAGAAACCGAAGCGCGCAAATTCAAAGCTGACGAAAAAGGCAATGAGACCGAAGTTCCGGTGGATGACTGGATCGAGGTCGGCGCGCTGGCCGCCCCCGAGAAGGGAAAGCGCTTTGGCAAGGTCCTGCACCGCGAACGGGTGCACATGACCAGCGGCAAAGCCAGCTACAGTTTCACCACGGATGAAAAGCCAGACAAGGCCGGAATCGATCCGCTGCTGCTGTTGATCGATCGCGTGCCCGACGACAACATGGTCGAGGTCACGATCGAGCCTTAGGTGAATTGGATCGCGATTAGAACCTGGGGTGCCCCGTTTCTCGCGCTCTTTGCGAGAAGTGGGGCATCTCTCAAGCCTGATCCTTCTGAATAACCTGAGGGGGATGCACGCCACCGGATGGAATCGAGCTATACCAATTGATGTTGCGAGTGAAATACATCACTGCCGCGACCGCCAGGAAGCTGGCCACCGCACCTACCAGAAGCGCATTGTCCTCAAGCCGCAAAAGCAGGTAGATGAGAGAGTAAAGCAAGCCGAATACGATCAGGGCGCGAAAGCCCTGCACTCGGCTTTCGAAGATCCAGCCTGCGTTGGCCGAAAGCAGAAGCACCGTGGCGCTGCCGGCGAGAAGGAAGCCCCAGTCAAAGCCTATTCGTTCTGATATTGAAAGCAACAAGAGATAGAAAATCATCTGCGCCACACCAACCAGAACGTACTGGGCCGGATGGATGCGTTTGGCGGTAGTTACTTCGAATAGAAAGTAGGTTAGGAACACAAGCCCCACAAACAGCAACACGTATTTGAGCGAGCGGTTAACCGACTGGTATGGATCTGCAACTTCGATAAATGAGATTCCAAGCGCCGTGTTGTCGAGCGTGCTGACTGATGCGTTGGTGCCTTCGGCCGGAATACCGCGGGCGATAAAAGGCACTGACCATTCTCCGCTAAAGCCTTGCGCTGAGACCGAACGCTTCACTGGCAAAAAACCACCATCGAAGCTCGGGCTGGGCCAGTCGCCCTCCGCTATGAGATGCGTGGTCTTGCCATAGGCAAGAACCGAAATCCGCTGCGCGCCTGAGAAACGCAGAACTGCGGTTACGTGAAAAGTCGCATTTGGCTCGGCTACGCCAGCTCCGCTCACATCGAAATATGTTAACGGCAGGCGCTGCGCCTTGGGGTCGCCGACGGTTTCTGCCGGAGCGAAGGTGAACGTCTTGCCATTCATCGTAAGTGTTCCATCCGCCAAGGCACCGCGAGCATCGCTAACACCGACTACAATTTCAGCACGAGTCCAGTCCAACGCTGCGTCTGCCGGCGCTCTCGCAGGCACACCTGCAAGGTCAAACGCCGCATCGAATTTCAAATCCGCTTGGAACACCGGGACCTTGAAAAGCGAACGGCGGCGCTCCTCAGTACGGACTTTTACGGTGGCTTCGCCTTGCGTTGGAAATACTACATACACCCCAAGCACGGGCGAAGCACCTTTGTAAGACGGTGCAATCGTGTAAGGAATGGACAGCACGGGCCCAAGAAAAGTTTGCTGGCCACCTACGCGGCCGCTCACCTCCTGGATAACATCCTTGGCCCGCTTGGTCCGCTCCTCGACGATGTTGTCCACGAAGAGAGCCGGAATTGTCATAATCAAGGCGAGCCCGCTGACAACCAGCAACTTTAGCCCCATAGATCGGGATCTATTCCAGACCTGGACGCTCAAAGGGGACGCTGATAATTGATTCAAGCGGACTCCTGTCGGACCATACCCCTCAGTCGGGACCTGTAACGCACCCGCTAGCCACAGAGTATATGACAAGTTCTGGAAAAGGCCGGTGTCCGCCGGTCGCCCGCCCCATTGATTGCATCGTCGTCCTTCCTCCGCACCGCAGTACATGACCGCTGGAGGTGGTACCCAAGGTAATCAACTGTGCCCTGCCAGTAATGCTTGTGATACTCTCGCAAATACCCCATATTCTTAGGGTTTGACTGGCGTCCGGTGGCCTTTGTGTCTTCTTCAACTAGCAAGCCTGGGATCCATGTAGCGTGGAAAACGGTCACCTACCGCAGCGTGGCTTTGGGAGTGCTGTTTGTCATCGTCTTCCTCTTAATCGGGATGAATTTTGCTTTTCCGCAACTCACCCAAAAGGGAGTGAAGTCGGTCAACAGGCTGGGCAGCAGTCTGCTGGAGATAATCGCGGGAGCCGGCGGGAAGGCGAAATCGGGTTCGCTCAATTCCCAGCAGGCCCATTTTACGGCGCTCGACGGGACGGTGCGGGTCAAGAAAGCCACCAGCAACAGTTGGGTGACGGCCGATTACAACGTACCGCTGGAGAAAGGCGATGTGGTCCAGACCGGCTCTGAAGGCATGGCCAAAATCGTCTTCGGGGATGGCACCAACTACACGGTCAAACAGGATTCGCTGATCGTGATCGAGGAAAATTCAGCCAACGACCAGCAGCAGACCAACGTGTCGGTGGCAGTGAGCACGGGAACCGTGGACCTCACTACCGCCACCTATGTCCAGGGATCGAAGTCGCAGGTGATCGTGGCCGGGGCGACCGCCTCCCTGGCCCCGGACAGCGCGGCCATGGTGCGCAACGACCCCAAGGCCGACCAGCACGAGATTCTGGTGAAAAAAGGTTCTGGAGAAATCAGCCGCAACGGCGAGGTGGTGCACCTGGCGGAGTGGGAGAGAGTCGGTTTTCAGGCGCAGTCGCCGCGCATGGCCAAGTTGAAGGAAATCGGGCCGCCGACGCCGATTTCGCCGGCCAACATGATGCCCATCTTCACCTCGGGTGCGTCCAAGCCGGTGGAGTTTTCGTGGACCCCGATGACCAATGCAACAGGCTACAGGCTGCGCATTTCACACAACCCGTATTTTTCTTCGACCATCGTGGATCGCCGGGTAACCACGGCTGACGTGATCGTGTCCGGTTTAGAGGAAGGGGCGTACTACTGGCTGGTTCAGTCCTACGATGCCGGGGGCAAGGAGTCGGTGGAAAGCCAGAAGAACCGCTTCACCATTATTCCCAAAGGCCAGAACACGACCGCCATCGACCTGGAGCTGGATCCCTTTATGCAGCACGGGAAGGTAATCGAACTCACCGGAAAGACTGAGGTCGGGGCGCGGGTGATGGTCAATGGCAGGGAAGTGCCCGTGGTCGGCTCCGATGGCAGCTTTCATTACTTTATGCCTCCCTTGCCGCCGGGTGAGAGTCTGATCACGATCACGGCGCAAAATGCCAAGGGCGGAGTGAATACGGTCCAGAAAAAGATCGTGATTCAGTAGGTTTTCTTTGCGTTCTTTGCGGCCGGTGCGGCATGTGTGGTCGCGGGCGACTCGCCCGCGGCTTTTGACTTTGACTCAAAGTCTCGCGGGCGAGTCGCCCGCGACCACACAGACCGATAGATTTGGGGTTCAGCCAGTAAAAGCCGGGATTTCGGGAGGAACACCCGAGGTGCCGGGACTTTGGTTTGAGGGCGAAGCGGGGATTATCCCATAGAATTAGGGCACGGCCCCCCACCCGCACGGAAGCAACCGGGTTCGCCCGGTAATGACAGCGGTTCGAGAGAGCTAAATCGCGTATGTCATCTAACGGATTCCATTCTTCGACGCGCCTGCACAATCTGAGATCGCTGTTCAGTATTTTCTCCAGCGATCTTGCCATCGACCTGGGGACGGCCAACACGCTGGTGTATGCACGGGGCAAGGGCATCGTGGTCAACGAACCCTCCATCGTCGCCATCAACAAGAACACCGGCGAGGTCGAGGCCGTGGGCAAGGAAGCCAAAGAGATGCTGGGCCGCACGCCCGGCAACATCGTGGCCATTAAGCCCATGAAAGACGGAGTCATCGCCGACTTCAAGGTCACTGAGAAGATGCTCAACTATTTCATCCAGAAGGCGCACAACCGCAAGATGCTGGTGCACCCGCGAATCGTGATCGGTGTGCCTTCGGAAATTACCCAGGTGGAAAAGCGCGCCGTTATGGACTCCGCCTATCGCGCCAAGGCCAGTGAAGTGTACCTGGTGGAGCAGGCCATGGTGGCGGCCATCGGCGCCGGACTGCCTATCACCGAACCCAGCGGCAACATGGTCGTGGACATCGGCGGCGGCACCACCGACATCGCCGTGATTTCGCTCAGCGGCATCGTTTATTCCCGTTCCGTGCGCATGGCCGGCAACCAGATGGACGAAGCGGTGATGAACTATCTCAAGCGCAAGTACAACCTGCTGGTCGGTGAACGCACAGCCGAACAGATCAAGATGGAGATTGGCTCCGCCTATCCGCTGGAAAAGCCCCTGACCATGGAAATCAAGGGCCGCAACCTGATCGAAGGCGTGCCCAAGACCATCACCGTGGACGACAGTGAAATTCGCGAGGCCCTCAGCGAGTGCGTTTCGACCATCATGAACGCCATCCGGGTTGCGCTCGAACGCACCCCTCCAGAACTCTCCGCGGACATCAGCGACCGCGGCATTGTGCTGACCGGCGGTGGAGCGCTGCTGAAAAATCTGGACAAACGCATCCGCGAGGAAACCGGCTTGCCGGTCTCCATCGCCGACGATCCGCTCTGCAGCGTGGTCCTGGGTACGGGCAAGATGCTCAGCGATTTCAAGCTGCTGCGCAAAATTTCTATAGAGTAGTTTCAGGTTTCAAGTTTCCAGTGTGTGCAATGGAGGACGGGCGTCCTCGCCCGTCCCGCGCCGAAACCAGCCGTGGAGCCGCCGTTGTCCAGAAACTGGAAGCTAGAAGCTAGGACCTGAGTCCGGCGCCATGGAAAATCTGATGAGCCGCTACCGCAACGTTACCATCCTGGTGGCGATCCTGTTTGTACAGGTGCTGGGGCTGGCGGTGCAGGTCAAGCGGCGGTCCAGCGCCGACGAATCCACACGCGTGATTCGCCTGTGGACGGTCAGCGCGGTGACTCCACTGGAGAAGGCCCTGGTCTGGTGCCAGAACGGCCTCGGCGGCATCTGGAGCAACTACGTTTACCTGCGCGGGGTGCGGCAGGAAAATCGCGAGCTTAAATTCGAGATCGAGCGGCTTCGGTTGGAGCAGGTGCGCCTCTCCGACGATGCTCAGCAGGCGCGCCGCCTGCAGGCCCTGCTGAGTTTCAAGGAAACTTACATCGCGAAAACCGTGGCCGCGCAGGTCATCGGTTCCAGCGGCAGCGAGCAATCCCGGTCGATCTATATCGATAAGGGGACGTCGGCCGGGGTGGACAAAGATATGGCGGTGATTACCGCCGACGGCCTGGTGGGCAAGGTATTACGGGCGTTCGGGTCCTCGGCGCAGGTGCTTCTGATCAACGACCAGAGCAGCGGCGTGGGTGTGATCCTGGACAAGTCGCGCCTGCAGGGAGTCATCAAGGGGACGGCGTCCGGCGAAGTGGTCGTCGAAAAGGTGATGACCGACGAACAAGTGACGCCGGGCGAGCGCATTGTGACCAGCGGCGGCGACCTGATCTTCCCCAAGGGCATCACCGTCGGAACGGTGATGAAGGTCACTCCGGGCGCGGACCTCTTTCTCAATATCCGGGTAAAACCCTCCGCCAACCTGAGCCGCCTCGAAGAAGTCCTGGTGATCACGAAAAAAGAGGATCGCGCGCCAGCCGTGGCGGAGACCAGCCCAGTCCGGGCGGTGGACATTCTGACTCAGCGCCTGCCTTCGGTCCCTGACAAGCCGCCGGCGGAGGCCAGCCAGCCGTCCACACCTGAGGGCTCCGCCGCACCCAAGCGGAAAGACGCGGCAGTCGTGGACAAGTCCGCCGGCGCTCCCGCCGTCCCTGGGGTCGTCAAGCCGGTGATCGGGCATAAGCCCACGCCGACCGCCAAGCCGGCAACTGGTGCGCCTCCCGAGCGTGTGGTTTCGCAACCGGTAGTCTCGCCGACAGGTTCGTCAGCTGGGCCATCCAAACCTGGATCTGCGCAACCTGTGACTGCGGAGGATAAACCGCACTAGCGTGCCTATCACTTACACATCTCAGGAGCAGGTAGAGGTTTACCGGTTCAGCGCCCCGGCGGCCATCCTCATTCCGCTGATTGCGCTGTTTTTGCAGGCATTCCTGCCGCTGCGCTTGCATTTCTTTTCCCTGTTCGACCTGCCGTTGCTGGTGGTGATCTTCTTCGCCGTGGCACGGCGCAGCCAGGTGTCCGGAATGGTTACGGGGGCCCTGATCGGCCTGTTGCAGGATTCGCTTACCCACCAGCCCATCGGGATTTACGGGATCGCAAACACCGTGGTAGGCTTTGGGGCCTCGTCCCTGGGCGCCAAGCTCGACGTCGAGAACGTGGGCGCACGCTTTCTGGTGACATTATTCTTCTACGCCGTCCACGAAGTGGTGTATTTCACCGTGGCCCGCGGACTGGTCAAACTGACCCTGCAGTGGAGTTGGGGACACGAGATCGCAGGCGCCCTGCTCAACGCCGCAACCGCAGCAATCCTGTTTACCCTGCTGGACCGGTTTAAGCAGAGAGCTTAGGAAGTCGTCAGTCGTCAGTCTTCGGTCGTCAGTAAGAGCGTGACCACTGTCGTTGGTCGTTGGCAAAAATCTCGCAGCACCCAACCGGTGATGTCCCTCCGTCACCGTGGATGACAACAAAAGCGCTTCTCTGCCGGACTACAATAAAAACTAAATGTGATTGGCCAACAACCAAATGGCCAACGACCAACGACGAATAGCTGACGACTGACGACCGACGACTGAATCCCATGTTTGGCCGCGACGAAAAAGTATCGGGAACCCGCCTGACCGCCGTGCAATACATCATCCTCGGCGTTTTTCTGATTTTGGCCTACGGATTGTGGCGGCTGCAGGTGGTGCAGAGCGACTTCTACTCGGCGCTGGCGGAGAAGAATAAGACCCGCGAAGTCCCAATTCTGGCGCCCCGCGGCAAGATTCTCGATCGTGAAGGCCGCGTCATCGTGGACAACTATCCCTCCTTTTCCGCGTTGCTGCTGCGCGATTCCACCCGCGATCTTTCCGGCGACGCGGACATGATCGCCAGGGGATTGCACCTGGATCCGGCGGAAGTTCGGGAGCGGCTGCACAAGTTTGCCGGCACGCCGCAGTACCAGCCCATCTATCTCAAGGAAGACATCACACCCGACGAACTGGCTTTCATCGAGTCTCACCACAACGAACTGCCCGAACTGGACACCATCGTGGCCCATCGCCGGCTGTACCCGCGCAACGGGTTTATGGCGCACCTGATCGGCTACGTCGGCGAGGTGAGCGAGAACATGTTGAACCAGCCCAAGTGGGAGCTCTATAACCCGGGGGACGTGGTGGGCAAATCCGGGGTAGAGCTGCAGTACAACCAGGTGTTGATGGGAAAAAATGGCTCGCGGCAGGTCCTGGTGAACAGCAAGGGGAAGGAAATGGGGGAACTGGACCAGAAGCCGGCGGTGCCTGGCAACAACCTCAAGCTGACCCTGGACATCGATCTACAGATCGCCGCCGAAGAGGCCATGGGAGACAAGAACGGAGCCATGATTGCCATGGATCCGCGGACCGGCGAAATCCTGGCCATGGTGAGCCGGCCGACTTTCGATCCCAACGATTTTGCCGTCCGAATCTCACGCGGCGACTGGAACAAGCTGATTACCGATCCCGATAAGCCGCTGCTGAACAAAGCCATCCAGGCACAGCTGGCGCCCGGCTCGACGTTCAAGATCCTGATGTCCGTGGCGGGATGGCAGGAAGGTATCGCCCAGACTCTGAACGTGCACTGCAATGGAGGCGCAACCTTTTATGGCCGGCGCTTCGGTTGCTGGGTGAAAAGCGGCCACGGAGCCGTTGACCTGACCAAAGCCATTTACCAGTCCTGTGATGTTTTCTTTTACACCCTGGCGGAAAAGCTGGGTATCGACCGCATAGCAAAATACGCTACCAGCATGGGATTGGGTCAGAAGACCGGCATCGATCTGCCGGAAGAAGCCAGCGGCGTCATGCCCTCGGAAGAATGGAAGATCCGCAATTTCAAGCAGAAGTGGTACGCAGGCGAAACTATTTCAGTGGGCATCGGGCAGGGTGCGGTCGCCACTACGCCGGTGCAATTGATGCGCGCGATTGCAGCCATCTCGATGGACGGCCGCATGGTCGTGCCCCATGTCGTCAGCCCGACCGGACTGCCCCCGCAGTATCTGGAGACGCATCACTACATGGACGTCAAGAATATTCCGATCGATCCGAGCGGATTCAATCTGATCACCGACGCGATGGCCCGTGTGCTCCTGCCGGAGGGCACGGCGCCTTCGGCGCATGTGCCGGGCGTCGATATAGCAGGGAAAACAGGGTCGGCTCAGGTGGTGTCGCTGAAGGTGCGGGCGCTGCACGCGAACAACTCCGCCCTCAATCAGAACGGGTGGTTTGTGGGATTCACGCCCCGGCGCGATCCGGAGATTATTGTCGTGGCCCTGTTCGAAGGCGGAGAGCACGGCAAACTGGCGGCACGCCTGGCGACCCAGGTCATCAAGGCCTATGTGGACAAACAGCGCCGGCAACCCACCAAGGTGGCGGATAGCTCCGGCAAAGTGGATGTAGGCGCACTCTGGAATACCGGTTCGGGCGATGACGATGATCTGCACGGTGGGCATTTCGATTTAGAAGTATCGAAGTCGCGTGCGCCGCTGGCAGTTGCGGCACCAGGGTTACAGTAGCGCCGGCATCCTTTCGACTGCGCTTAGGGCAGGCTTTGCCGGGTGTCGTGAGGGCGTCCCGCCCTCACACCGGAGAGGATGAAGAAAAGGTGGCTGGCCAGGCAATCCAGCCGAGTGAGATGGGGGGAATAGGGGTCTTTCGACTCCGCATGAGCGCTCGCCAGCGAGCGCTCACGCTCCGCTCAAGATGACAGAGGGAGGAATCAGGGTGGTAAACACTGCCTACGGGCAGGGAAAAGAGGAATTGGCCAACGACCAAGGACCAAGGGCCAACGACGAATTTCCTGACGACCGACGACTGACGACCGACGACTGAAACCCATGTCCCGCTATATTTCATTTCGCGATTTTGACTGGCTGCTCTTCATCTTTGTGCTGATGATCTGCGGGCTGGGGGTGATGGAAATTCGCAGCGCCACCTCGCATACCAAATTCGCGGGAGCTCATATCCGTCAGATTTATTGGATTTTAGGCGGCATCATCGGCATGTTTCTGGTCAGCCTGATCAACTACCAGAAGCTGCTCGACCGGGTGCATTGGCTCTATATTGCCGCCATCGCCTCCCTGATGAGTGTGATGCTCTTCGGGCAGAAGTATCTGGGCGCGCGGCGCTGGATCAAGATGCCGGGAGGAGCGCATTTCCAGCCCTCGGAATGGGTAAAACTGATCCTGATTCTGGCGGTGGCCAAGTACTTCGCCGATCTGCACCAGAGAGAACTCACCTGGCCGGATTTCATGAAAGCGGGCGCCATCGTGCTGGTGCCCATGCTCATGGTCTTGCGGCAGCCTGACCTGGGCACCAGCCTTACCTATCTGCCGATTGCCCTCGTCGGCCTGTTTCTGGGGGGAGTACGCTTCAAGCAGGCGGCCATCGTGACCATTGCGGCCGCCTTGCTGTTACCGCTGGCGTGGCATGCCTTGAAGCCCTACCAGCGCGACCGTCTTACCAGCTTCATGCACCCGGAGGCCGACAGTCAGGGCTCCGGTTACCAGGTCAACCAGTCATTAATCGCCGTCGGTTCGGGCGGCATCTGGGGGAATTCGGAGGGTTCCCAAACCCATTTAGCGTTTTTACCCGTCCCACAAACGGACTTTATCTTTGCTGCATTCGCCGAGGAACATGGTTTTGTAGGTGCCCTGGCGGTAATGCTGTTATACTTTATAGTGCTGATGCGATTGACCCAGAACGCGCAAACGGCGCCCGACCGCGCCGGCACGTTCGTGGTCATGGGTGTGGTGGCGGTGCTTAGCTTCCATATCCTGGTCAATGTCGGCATGGTGGTTGGCTTTATGCCGGTCACCGGAATACCCCTGCCGCTGATGAGTTATGGCGGGTCTTCTGTCCTGTTTATGTTTCTGGCGTTGGGCATCGTAATGAATGTCCGCATGCGCCGTTTCGTGAACTGAAGCAGGAAGAGGAATGGCAGGGGGTTAGCCCGCGCTTGCCATCCGCGCGGAAAAACAAGATTAATTACGATCGCCCTCGCGTAAAGAGGGCACACGCCGGCTAGAAAAGCAGTTAGAGCCGGGCAGGATCAGGCAAAGGCGCTGCCAGGCCGGTAACGGCCCCCTCAGAGTTGAGAGAGCGGTCACAAACCTGGCGAAGCGCAATGCGATAAGTGCAAAAGATTCCTAAGCTTACGCAACGGATTCAGCCACGGAGAGAACTCCGGGGCCCGGGCTGTCCCTTGTCCAGGGCGGCTATCGCAGCGCTTGATCCTCCCAGTCTCTTCCTGCCTTCCATCCGGTGATCCCCGCGGCCGCCTGACGGCCCGGGACCGGAGTTCGCATGACAAGAGAATTATTTGTGTCTTCCACGCCCCACGAAACCAAAGTGGGCCTGGTCGAAGACGATCTGCTCGCTGAAATCTACCTCGAACGCGAAAACGAATACACCCTGGCAGGTTCCATCTACAAGGGACGCGTCACCCGCGTTCTCCCTGGAATGCAATCGGCTTTTGTCGATATTGGCCTGGAGCGCGATGCCTTCCTCTACGTCTCCGACTTTATGGAGTTGGAGGATTCCGAGGACCTCGACGAAGTTCCCGCCAACCGTCCCGCGCCCGAGCGTTATCAGGCGCAGCCCCAGGCCGAAGTCCATGGCGGTGAAACACTTGCTGCTCCAGTGACAGAGCCAGAAGCGCCAGAATATTCGGAGGCAGGAGCGGGAAATGGCGAGGCGCCTGCCGTCGGGGAATCGCGCGACAATCGCGGTAGTTTCCGCGGACGGCGCCGCCGTCGCGGACGCCGCGGCGAGCGCATGCCGGAATCGAAGTTTGCCAGCCCCGTCACGGAAGCGCCGCATGAGGCTCCCCGCGCCGAACGCCCCGAACGCCCTGAAAGAAACGAACGCCCAGAACGACATGATCGGACCCAGCGTCCGGAATTTTCCGATCGCGGTGGACGATCCGAACGCCCGGCGAGAACCGACCGGCCGGAGCGCTCCGAATACGGACCGCCGCCGGGATATCAGCCCATCATTCTGCCCGGCGAGTCCATCTCCAAATATCGAGGGCTGAACCAGACCCGGCCTGCACCGCTGAGCGCGAGCGAAAGAGCCGCTGCGCCGGTGCAGGACCAGCCGGCCAAGCCGATCGCCGAGATTTTCGCGGACGATGAACCGATCTTTGCCGCGGCTCCCCCTGCCACTGTGGAAACGCAGCCTCATGAAGAAATTTCAGCGCCGCCTGCCCCGGTGCAGGTGGACGAAGTTTCCAGCGACTGGGACCGCGAACAGCAACGCCTGCACCAGATGAACGTAGCAGCGGTGTTCGGCGGTGAAACCGCGGAAGACGACGATCAGGAAACGGCTGACGAATCAGACGACAGGCTCGTAGTCGTTGCCGGGCCTTCCGAAGCTGCGCCCACTGCGGCGGCGGGCACGGTTGAGGAAGAAGAGATCGAAGAGGAAGAAGCCGACCTGGCCCACTACGTCGAGGACCTCGAAGAAGATGCTGCCTTCGAGGAACTCGAAGAGGAGACTCACGCCGCGGGAGAGCACGAACAGCCGGCGCGGGAAATCGCGGCCTCTGCCGAGCCCTCATCGGCGGACGCTGTACCGTTCTCCGCTGAACCGGTTTCGTCGGAAGAAATCGATGTAGCAGCGGCGGACGAAGTTGACGAAGAAGCCGAAGACGAAGCCGAGCTGGACGAAGCCCAGGCAGAAGCGGAAGCAGTTCTGGCCGCCGAAGCCGGAGGCACCGGCATGACCGAAGCACGCGCCGAAGTGCGCGCCCCGGCAGGCACCGCTGGATATACCCAGCGCGCGCCGCGTCCGGGATACGATCGCCGGCCCCAGCGCGGCGGCCGACGCGGCGGCGGTGGTGGCCGCCGGTCGCGCAGTAACCAGCAGCAAAATATGCCGCTGATCACAGACCTGCTCAAGGAAGGCCAGGAGATCCTGGTCCAGATTGCCAAGGAACCCATCGGCAAAAAGGGCGCCCGCATCACCAGCCACATCGCCCTGCCCGGCCGCTTCCTGGTGTACATGCCGACCGTGAACCACACCGGAGTTTCCCGCAAGATTGCATCGGAAGAAGAGCGTCAGCGGCTGAAGCGAATCATTCAGAGCGAGCGCGAGAACGGGCACGGCGGGTTCATCGTCCGCACTGCCGCCATGAATGCCGCGGAAGAAGATCTGCGCGCCGACATCCGCTTCCTGAAGGGTCTATGGACTGAGATCAAGTCTCGCGCCGACGCCGGCAAGGGACCAACGCTCATTTATCACGACCTCAACGTGGTGGAGCGCGTGCTGCGCGACCAGGTCACCTCCGACTTCTCCGCCATCTGGGTGGACAGCGACGAAGAGTACGAACGGATCCTGCGTTTCGCCAACCGCTTCCAGCCCGCGCTGGTCAAGCGGGTCAAGCTTTACACCAAGGAAACGCCGCTCTACGAACAATTCGGCCTGAGCGAGGAAATCAACAAAGCTCTCAAGTCGAAAGTCTGGCTGAAGAGCGGCGGCTACATTGTCATCAACCAGACCGAAGCGCTGGTCGCCATCGACGTGAACACCGGCAAGTACGTAGGCAAGACGACGCGTCTCGAAGACACCATCGTCAAGACCAACGTCGATGCCATCAAGGAAATCGTGCGCCAGATCCGGTTGCGTGATCTGGGCGGCATCATCATCATCGATTTCATCGACATGGATGAACGCCGCAACCGGCAAAAAGTCATGCAGGCGCTGGAAGAAGCGCTGCGCAGCGACCGTGCGCCATCCAAGGTCCTTCAGTTTAACGACTTCGGACTGGTGGCCATCACCCGCAAGCGGGTGAAGCAGTCGCTCGAGCGCACCATCGGTTCGCCGTGCCCTTACTGCCAGTCCACCGGCTTCGTGAAATCGGTAACCACGGTGTGCAACGAAATCTATCTCGAGATGCGCAAGATCGCGAAACACCTGGAGCATGCCGACGTGATGCTGCGGGTCAATCCCGACGTAGCCAAGGCCCTCAAGACCAACAATGGCAAAGCCCTGATCGAGATGGAAGAGATGACCAAAAAGACCGTGATCGTGAAGAGCGACCCGGCCCTGCATCAGGAGCAGTTTGATATCAACTGAAGGGCAGCTTTTGGCTCTAGCTTTAGCTGTTTCTCAACTCGAAATGGAGAACGGGCGCCCTCGCCCGTTTTCTTTTTGGTGCATCATGGGTGCCCCGTCCTCGTCTCTCCGTTTCTTGGAGAGACAGGGCGGGCGTTGTCCCCGAAAACGGCCGTTATTTCCGAGAGAGCGAATCCAACTTCCCCACCCTGTCGTTTCAAAAAACGAATCCTTACAACATGCGTAGGGGCAGATGTCCTCATCTGCCCGGCGGAGCGAAGCTCCGCTGTCTTGTGGCAGGCAACGGAGTCGAGCTGCGCTCGACCGGGCAGATGAGGACATCTGCCCCTGCGTAGTTTATGGGGGAATATCGACTGCGGGCTAGCTCTTGCCGCGGCCGGCGATCATGAGTCCGGCTCCGACTACCAGCAGGACGGCGCTGATGGCGGGCGAAACTTTCTCGCTGTCATGGGTCTGAACTCCGATATTGACGTCACCCGCCTTGATGCCGTGATTTTCGGAATGCGGAATCGCAACGAAGAACGAAAGGATTCCCAGGATCATGACGGCCAGCCCCACTACAAATAGAGCCTTCATTAGAAGCCTCCAACTTGAGAGTTGAGTGCATGGACCCGAGCGTCCATCGGCCGCTTAAGATGCGGTCGAAGACGGGCGGGATGCTTTTCACCCCTTGCTATCGGCAAAGTCCCGGGCAAACTCCACCAGGCTTCGGAGTGCGATTCCAGAGGGCCCTTTGGCGATCCAGGGCTTCTGCTCTTCGGTCCAGGCGGTGCCGGCGATGTCGAGATGCAGCCAGGGCGTCTCTTCGGCGAACTCTTTCAGGAACATGGCGGCGGTGATGGCGCCGCCCCAGCGCCCGCCGGAGTTGACGATGTCGGCGATATTGGAGCGAATGATTTCCTTGTACTCATCGTCGAGCGGCAGGCGCCACATTTTTTCGCCCGCCTTGTCGAGCGCCTGGCTGAAGCGGTTGTACATGGCCTCATCGTTGGCGAAGATGCCGGCATTGATCGAACCCAGCGCGACCACGACTGCGCCGGTGAGCGTGGCGGCGTCAATCAGGTGAGTGCAGCCCAGCTGGCGCGCGTAGAACAGGCCGTCGGCCAGCACCAGGCGGCCTTCGGCGTCGGTGTTGATGATCTCAATCGATTTGCCGGACATGGCGATCTGCACGTCGCCGGGTTTTTGCGCCTTGCCCGACGGCATATTTTCCGTGGCCAAAATGATGGCGGTGATTTTCAACTTGGGCTTGAGCAGCGCGATGGCGCGCATGGCGCCGATCATGGTGGCGCCGCCCGCCATGTCGTATTTCATTTTTTCCATGCCGTCGCTGGGCTTGATGGAGATGCCGCCGGTGTCGAAGGTAATGCCTTTGCCCACCAGTCCCAGCACCGGTTTTTCAGGAGCGCCCGCGGGTTCGTAACGCAGCACGATCAGCGTGGGTGGTTCGTCGGAGCCCTGGGCCACGCTCCAGAATGCTCCCATCTTGAGTTCCTTGATCTTGTCGGCGCCGTAAATGTCGCATTTCAATCCGACCTCAGCCGCCATCTTCTTTGCGCGGTCGGCGAGGATGGTTGGCGTCATGCGATTGGAAGGTTCGTTGACCAGGTCGCGAGTGAAATTCTGCGACTCGCCGACGATGCGGGCTTCGTCCACTGCCTGCTGAAGCTTGGCTTGATCGCCGCGGGCTACAACGGTGAGGACATCGATCTTCTGGTCCTTGCGATCGCTCTTGTAGTAGTCAGGATCGAAGTTGCCCACAAACGCGCCCTCGACGATGGCCTGGACGGCATCTTCCGACTTCAGCCCAGCCTCAGGCGCGACGAAGGCAAAGCTGCGCAGGCCCTTCGCCTTGAGGGTGCGCACGGCAGCGCCCGCCAGGCGGCGCAAGTCGAACGCGGAAAAAGTTTTGGCTTTGCCTCCGCCCAGAAGCAATAGCCGCTTGGCTTTCAGTTTCGCCGGCCGATGCAGCAGCGTGGTTTCGAAAGCTTTGCCGGTCACTTCGCCGCCGGCGATTACGTCGGCGGCCGCGTCCTTGACGGTGGCGTCGGAGGTTTCAATCGAGACCTGCGGTTTGTCTTTTTCACCGCGGCCCTTTTCTGCTCTATCGAGCACGACCGCGACCAGGCATTCGGTTTCCACTTGTGCAGGATTGGTGAGGGAAAGATTAGTTTTCATGTTTGTGTGATTCCAGTATCGTCGGCGGGAAGGGAATTGCGCAAGAGTTGTTGAAAGATGCTACTCTGGAGAGGCGGCATCTTCGTCGTCCTCTTCCAGCTTTTGCCAGATCACAAAACAGGGGATGCCAACTGCAATGGAGCACCCCATTATGAGCCACCCCATATTCTTCGTCACTGGAGCGAAGAAAAAAGCTAGCCCCGCCAGCATGCTCAGGCCTTTGGCGATGATCCGGACGACTCGTCTAAGCATAAATTCTTGAACGGGGTAGGATCCAAATAATTATAGAGGCACCGCTAATCCCTGTCCTTAACCACAGTTTGTCCCGCCATTTGCATTGTAGAGTTTTGTGAACCAGCAGTCCGAAGGATCTCGCGCTTAGTAGTGCGACTGGGTGCCAACGCACATCTATCGCAAGTTCAGGATGACGCCGGACATTAGAACACGACGATGGTGATTCCCAAATTCCGCTTACCCAGATCGGTGTCCTGCTTCAGTTCGGGATGGGCCTTGAGAAGGGCCCATGCCTGTTCATCAGACTTGGCCCAGTTCTCGCCGAAAATGCAGGCGCGAATCTCGCCTCGACTCGTCATCTCGGTCAAACGTTTTTGTGCCGCGATGCGAATTTCGCCGCCAGCCCCGCTCGATCCATAGCCGTGGATCAGTTTCAGGACTACGCATCCTTCCCGACGGGCGCGAGCCAGTTCTCGCTCCAGATGTTGCAGCGCTTCGCGGACGGTCGGCATTCCGATTTTCAGGTTTATGGTCTTGATGGCATTCCCTCGGCAGGCTAAATCCCTGGGAAAGGAAGTCGAGCTATCTCTTCAATAATCTCCTGATCCTTCATGAACTCGAGTGACTATCGTGCCTCGGCCGGGAAGAATAGTGAATTTCTTGCGCCCACCGATGCGGTAAGTTTCAAAATCATCGTGGTCGATGGTCAAGATCAAGCTCAGGGACTCACGGGCGGCGAGATGCACCAGCGTCGCATCGGCGAAATCCATGGGACGGTCGCGGTACTTTGTCATCAAAGCATGAATTTCCGACAATTCTTCGTGCGTGATGACCTCCACCCTCAGAGATCCCGAGCTCAGCAGAGTCCAAAGGCCTCGGATATCACCAAGGTCCCGGCTGGTCAGATGAAAACTTTCGGTCAGAACCGCCTCCGTGGTCAGCAGGGGCAGGGGAGTCGAGTTGAAGGCCTGACGGCAGGCGCTGTGCCACTCATCGTCGCGATCGAGCAAGGCGAGAATTGCGCCCGTGTCAATGAGAGCGCTGGCGTTCATGCTTGCGTCTTATGATTTCACGGACCCGCTGAGACGCCCGCGAGGCGCGATGAGGATCGCCGCCGGCGAGAGAACCGATTGCCGCCTCTACCCGCTTCCGGATGCGAGCTTGCTCATCTTCATCTCCATTGCGCGAATTGCGCCGCTGGCGCATCCAGTCCGCAGTAATCTGCTCCAGCAGTCGCGCCAGGGAGGTGCCTTCGCGCCTCGCTTCACTCTCCAACTCGGCCTTCTTTTGCGCGGAAATGCGCCAGCTATAGACCTGGTCTTTCATGCACTACATTGTAGTGCATTGGATAGCCTCGGTCAACCCGCTGCATGCTCGCCGCCGGTTTGATCCCCATTGCTCTGTCATCCCGAGCGCAGTCGAGGGACCTGCCTTCCGCCGGCAGATGGGAATTGCCGGCGTCCGCGGGATGCAGACAAAAGCAGGTCTTTCGACTTCGGGAAGGGACTCGCAAGCGAGCCCCTTCCCTCCGCTCAAGATGACAGGGCATCGATGAGGGGTGACAAGACCGCTCGAGATGACAAACCATCGTTACAAACCATCGCTCAAAGTGACGAGGCACCGAGAGTCTCAGCCCCAACGTGGGTCTCCAGCCACACTGTGCCTCACCGGCCACGCGCTGCGAACATACGGTTGCCCGTAACCCGCGTCCAGTCAATATCTTCCCTGATGGCCGTCCTCGTGCGATCTCCCTGGCGGGCAGCGACCCAGGAGGAATAAATATATGACGCAACTCAACTTGTCCGGCAGGCCGTCCAACAACCCGCAGCAGAAACCGGCTGCAGAACCCGAAGGCGGATCGATCAAGAACCAGACCGTGGGCGCGCTGGGAGCGCTCGCCATGTTTGCCGCCGTGATCGTTATCGGCAGCTGCTCTCGCAGCAGCCAGCCCGCAGCGGTGCAGCAACCCGTTCAACCTGCGGCACCGGTTTCAGCTCCGGCCGTCAACACGCCGGCTCCGCCTCCGGCGCCGGTGCAGGCGAAAGCCAAAACCAGGAAGCACCGGGCGGCCACTCTCTCCTACGTCAACCGGGAGTACGGGCTTTCTTTCATTTTCCCGCGAAGCTATCGGCTGAAGACGGGTAAGGCTGTGCAATCGGCCTCGGGCCTGACCGGGCCGGCGCAGATGAATTTTGTGCATCCCGGCGGAGTGATGCTGGCAGCCTTGGAGATGCCTGGCAACTCGTATCCTGGCACGGATTTCAAAACCGGCCTGGTCACAGTCGGCGTGAATCCGGGCATGACCTCTGAAGCGTGCGCCCAATTTGCGCTTCCCGAGCCAGGCTTGGGACCAGAAGCTTCACCGGTAAAGGTCGAGGACGTCAAGATTGGCGCCATCGCGTTTCATGAAGTGGAGAACTCGAGCGCCACGATGAAGCAGCCTGACACCAGGTTCTATCACGTCTTCAACTCAGGGGCTTGCTATGAATTTGCCCTGGGAATAGGGACCGACGGCGACGCCAATGTGGAAGAAATTACGCCCGTCGATCGTGAACAGGTGTTCGGCAAGCTGGAAAAGATCCTGGCCACGGTAAAACTTAAGCCCGGTGTGTTGCCGGAGACCCAGCCCGAAACCCAGCTTCCAGAATCTCAGGTTCCAACTCCCGCGGTCGCTGCCACCACCCCGGCTGACTCTTCAACAACCACGGAACACGAGGCGACGAAACCAAACTTCTAGCCGGTCGGGGAACCCACAACAAAATTGCCTGGACTGCCGGCGCTGGCCGGCGGTCCGTTTTTTTGACTTCCCGCAGGCTGGTAGGTTTTGAAGCCGGCGCGTTGCATGCCTCGAGCCGCCTCCGGGTTCTTCATGAAGGTATTCCAGACAAAGCCGGTGCGGGCGTTCTCCGCCATCAGCAAGGTGATTCCGGTGTCGATGGCGACTACGTCGCTGTCATACCAGTTTTTCAGCGGGTTGAAAGCGTTCACGAATCCATAGGTGCTCCAGGCGTTGGGATAGCGATTCCTGATGTTCCGCAGCACGCGCATGACCGGCTGCGGCAGGAAGGGCAGGGAACCGCCGGCCGCGCTCGGAACCACGGAGCCATCGATGGGACCCATGGCGGGAGGCCCGCCCCAAACCACATAGCCCTTGTCCGAATCCGACGCGGTAATGCCCCAGAGGTCATCGCTGTAGTCGGGAAACTGCTTGCCCAGTTCAACGCAGAAGCGGCGATGGACATCAGTTGCGATGGCGGAATTCTGAAAATAATCCGCATAGCGGTCGCGCTTGCCGCGGAAATCGAACCAGGCCTGGGAATACTGGTGCACGAACAGGGGCGCGAACGAACCGATGTAACGCAGCCCGTCATACTCGAATACGTTTCGCTTCCAGGCATCCCAGGTTTCCGCCTTCAGAGGGTGGGAAGACGAGCCCATGCCCAGCAGATACATCATCATCAGTTCGCTGTAGTAATCCCAGCGATAAGGCAGGAACCCGACTTCAGGCAGCCAGCCATGGGGCAGAAGCGTGGTGTCTTCCGAGAGCCAGGTCCAGTCCACGCGGTCGAAAATCGCGCGCGCCAGATCGCGAATTTCAGAATTCTCGAAATGCTGCCGGCAGCACAGGATGCCGCACAGCAGAATGGCCGTGTCCACCGAAGAGATTTCCGAGTCCCATAGTCTTTCGCCGGTGTTGACGTTGGCGAAGTGATAAAAAAATCCGCGATGGTGGGGCAGCGTCTTCCAGAGAAAACGCAAGGAATTGAGTACACGGTTGCGGGCCTCGTTCAGGGAAATAAATCCGCGTTTCTCTCCGATGCAGAGCGCCGACAGTCCAAAGCCGGTGGCCGCGATGCTGGCTACCACGGCGTTGTCGGTAGTGGCCTTGCGGGCATTGCACCGGTCTTTGACCAGACCGGTCAGGGGGTTGGCCTGCTCCCAGAAGTAGCAAAAAATGGTTTGCTCGAGATCGTCCAGGAACTGGTCGTCTTCCTGCGTAAGATAAGTTTTGACCGGAGGCGGCGCCGGACGGGCGCGCTGTTCCGGCGCGGGCGACATGAAAGAAGCAAATGCCCAGGGAGCGCCGGGCAGGCAGATTCCCAGGCCAGCCATCTGTCTGAGAAACTCCCGGCGGGAACGGACTATGGGGCCAAACTTCCTCTCATGCACTTCACAAATCTAAACGATCCTGCCCCGGGGAACGATGGGGTAGGCCAAACTAGGGTAACAGGAATGGTTACACCGCCTGAGCCTAAAGACCTTGACGAAAGAGGGGGCGAGACTAAAAATCTGGTCTGCGGGCGGGCATCGTAGAATATGCCAATGAAGGTAGCGGGATGACCGGAAAGCGCAGGCTGGTCATGTGGACAGCGACCATGGTCGTTGCGGGCCTGATCGTCACCGCGATCCTGCTGACTCATCCCCACACCCGGCCCATGACGCTGCGGGGCGCGGTGATCAGGCAGGACGCCGATCCCACCAAGGAATTGCCCCTGGCTGACGTTGAAATCCAGGCGCTCTCCAATGACGCCGTGATTGGCGAGGGCAAGTCGGATGCCTCCGGTTTTTTCACAGTCACGTTGCGCACCCGGTTCTGGATCGGCCGGGCGGTCATGCTTCGCTTTCGGCATGCTGACTACCAACCGCTGGACCTCAAGGAATTCGTGGGAGACAAGTTATACGTGGCCCACATGGTGCCCCTGCCCCATGAAGTCAAGCCCGCGAATCGTCCCATGGTCACGGTATCGAATGTGCTCGCCCGCTATTCGATCAAGACCACCAACACGGCCAACGTGGGCAGCGCAGTCAAGACCTTCGAAGTGGTGAATACCGGCAACGTGCCTTGCCGGAAACAGCCGCCCTGCTCGCCCGACGGGCAATGGAAGGCTGCGATTGGCGGGGCGTCGCTCGACGCCGGCGAAGGCAACGAATTCCGCAACGCGCGAACCTCGTGTATTGCCGGGCCTTGTCCCTTTACCAAGATTGAATCCGAGGATTTCCTGCAGGGCGGACGCGAAGTCAAAGTGACGGCGCGGAACTGGTCTGACACGGCCACGTTCCTGCTGGAAGCTGAAGTGTTTCGGCCCATGGTCAGCGACATGGTGCGGACATCGCATCCCGTAAAGTTCGGCCAGGCCCTGAACTTTACCGTGCCCGGCTCGGCCGAAGGAGTCAGCATTCAAGCCGAAATCAATGGCGAGACCATCACCTTCCCCTTTGGCCCCAACCTTTATCTGAGCTGGGCCGACTGCAATGCGCGCGTCAATCGAGATCAGACCAAGGTGTATCGCTGCGAACTCAAGCCCGGGTACAAGTTCCCGTAAGTCTTGTTCATCGGCTGCCCCAGGCACGGCTTCTGCTCACTTTGCTCCCAGCTAATGCCGGCGCGCCAGCCCACCAGGACTCTGATGCTTCACCCAAGGTTCGGTCTTGACCGTGAACCCGACGATTCTGATGTAACAACAGATTTTTAGGCTGCCGAATTGAACCTCGTGCGGAAAGGAAATCTTTTCGGCCCAGTTTCCGACTAACCGACAAACCGGGAACTGATCGAATTGGTCAACACAAACGCGCGTTTCTCGGGACTGATCGCATCGGCAGTTGGGTTAGTTGTTCTCTGTGCGCCGCGATGCCTTGAGACCGGACCGGCGCAGGTGACTTGGCGCCCACTCGTGAGACGATCGAGGAGAATCGGCGAAGCTTTGCAAGCCTCGCCGATTCAAATGAGATGGAGTGCCTCAGTGTTCATCTGGGTGGCGAGGTTGAAAAAAGTTTTGATTGAGTTGTTCCGCCACCCGGTGCCCGAGCTGGAATCCCTCGTCCAGCGAGTGCCGATAGTGAAACCCGGCGTAAATGCGCGCCCAGTAGGCTTCCGTTTCCAATTGGCCGACGTTGTAGTACGTGTGAGTCGTATGGGTAACAGCGCTGTTTACAGAGAATTTCACATTAGGCGTGCCAAAGAAATTCTCCAACGTCCTGGCGATCGCGCCGGTAGCACACCCATGAGCAGCGGGGAATTCCGGATGGGGAGGGGTTGATGCCAGCGGGAGCCAGGTGGAATCAGTTTCAGTCCCCGGATTCCCGTCTATGTCGGCGTTCGGAATTGCAGTTACTGGACGCCAGAAGCTGAAGTGATACTTGGCGTTCCAACAACCGATACCTCCATCCGTGAAGGCTACCGATAGCATAGCCAGCAATCTGGCGGATTTTGAGAGATTGAGATGGCGATCGATCGCCAGCTGACCGAAGGCGCCGAAAAAGGTGGCCACTGGATTCGCCGTCCAGAACAAGGCGATTTCTGTTTGTGCAGCTGTCCGTACGCTGCTGTTTGCCGCTCCCAGTAGTTTGACCTCATTAAACTCGCGGGCCCATTGCTGGCTCCCCAAATCTGGCGGACCGTTCACCGGCAGGAACTGGGAAGCGCTCTGCATGGTGAAAGGAACCATCTGCGCTACCCATGGCGTCGCTGGCGGTGCAAAAGCTGGCGGAGTGGGGATCCAGACTCCAGGTTCAGGAGAGGAAGGGTACGTATAGGGAACGTTCGCACCCCTTCCATCACCGGTCCGCAAGGCCACGATTGTCGCGGCTGCAATTTGCCCGACCGCAATGCCGCTTGCCTTCGCTTGACAGTCGGGGATGCCGGCAATCGCAGCATCGTATTGGGCTTGCAGGGCCGCCGCTTGGCCGGGAAAGTAGTTCAGCAAGGTTTGGTAAGCTGCCGAAATCGCGGCTGCCTCCTTTGAAGCATCTCTGGGGCCGTAGAATTCGGGTCCGTACTGCTGATATCGCCGGTCTATTGCGTTCACCGCGTCGTACATGGCGAGATTAACGTAGGTGAGATATATCTGCGTCCCGGGGGTCGTTAGCGCCGTACTCAGGGCGATTTGATTCCAGTCGATAACCGGATTCGAAGCCGAGGCTAACGGCGTTAAGCCGATTGCCAAAGCCGCGATCAGAGTGGAGAAACGGAGCGAAATTGCTTTCATATGTAACTCCTAAGTAGATTTGTGCCATCTTGTTTCTTGGCCCAAGCTTGGTCTTCGCATTTCTGGCAGCGGCATGGGAATCCCAAGTTGCAGTTCGAAATTCTGGGTTTAGTGTGTTTGCTTTTACTCACGCTCGCGATTCATGAGGATCGTTTTTGCGCTATTGCGGTAAAACACGCAATCCCGTGGCACCCACGCTTTTGTCCATCGGATGTCACCGGCTAAGTCGCTCGATCAGAGGGAGTTGTCGGCCGTTGTCCCGCGGTTTTTAAACTTTTACGCTCCGCTCAAGGAGTACACTCGGTCACACGGAGCTTGGCATGAGTACCTCCGCATGGCGGATTTTGCGATTCGGAACCTTCGAAGCGGATATGCGAGCGGGCGAGTTGCGTAAGCAGGGCCTCAAGGTCAGGCTTCAAGATCAGCCCTTTCAGATTCTCGTCATGCTTCTGGAACAACCTGGGGAATTGGTCACACGCCAGGAGATTCACCAGAAGCTTTGGCCAGCCGATACGTTCGTTGACTTCGACCACGGTCTTAACAATGCCATCAACCGCCTGCGCGAGGCGCTGGGCGACTCCGCCGGGACGCCACGGTTCATCGAGACCCTGCCCAAAAAGGGCTACCGTTTCATCGGGCAAGTTACTGGGGATGAGCCGCCGGCCGAGGCTGAGTATCAGCCGGCGGAAGGCACGCCGCTAGCTAAGCCTGTCCCTATTCCTGGAAAAATCGAGGAAGAATCGAAAGCTCGGCCACGATTTCTCGTCACAATCCTCGTCGGCTGTTTTGCACTGGCACTTGCGCTAATCGCCTTTCTCGGCTGGCGGCGCATCCGCGCTGGTCCGCCTCCTGGTTCGGCATATGTCATGTTGGCGGTCCTTCCCTTTCAGAACCTGAGCGGGGACCCGAGTCAGGACTATTTCAGTGACGGGCTGACCGAAGAAATGATTGCTCAACTAGGAGCATTAAGCCCCGACCAGCTTGGCGTCATCGCGCGCACCACGACCATGACCTACAAGCACAGCTCGAAGAGCGTGCAACAGATTGGAAGCGAATTGGGCGTCGGCTATGTCCTCGAAAGCAGCGTCCGTCGCGATGGGGATCAGGTACGGATCAGCGTGCAGCTCATCAGGGTACATGACCAGGTACACTTGTGGACACATAGCTACGACCGGCACATCAGTCATTCCATTGAGTTGCAAGAAGAGGTGGCCCAGGCGGTAGCGGAACAAATCGAGGTAAAGCTGAGCCCGGCTTACAGAGGCCGTACCAACTCGCATCCTCTTGACGCCGAGGCAAATGAAGCCTATCTGCGCGGGCGGTACTTCTGGAACCAATTTACGCCGGAAGGCTACCGGAAAGCGATTACCTACTTTGAGAAAGCCATCGAGCGCGACCCGAACTTCGCGGAAGCCTATTCTGGACTAGCCGACTCTTATCATTTTCTAGTAGTAACGGATTCCATGCCGACAAGTGATGGTAACCCTAAAGGCCTCGAAGCGGCGCGCCGGGCCGTGTCTTTGGGCGGCGATCTGGCGGAATCGCACGCTTCGCTCGCCGTGGCGCTGGGTCGATCGGAATGGAACTGGTCTGGCGCCGAGAATGAGTTAAAACGAGCAATTGCCCTGAATCCCAGTTACTCGATGGCGCACCGCATCTATGCCGCTCATCTTGGCACAGTCGGACGTCACCACGAAGCATGGCAACAAATAAACGAGGCCATGCGGCTGGATCCCTTATCTCTGCCTAATAATGCGGAAGTAGTTCGAACTCTGTACTACGCCCGCAACTATGATCAAGCGGTTGAGCAGGGTCAAAAAGCGATGCAGTTAGATCCCAACTACGCCAGGACTCACTTTTGGCTGGGGCGAGTTTATTCCCAAAAGGGAATGCACAGAGAAGCCATTGCGGCGTCGGAGAAAATACTCGCCGCAATGCCCGACAGTACGCTCGGGCTGACAGAAATGGCATATAGTCTCGCCGTCGCGGGCCGGCGAACAGGGGCCCGCCAGATTCTCCGCCGTTTAGAGGAGAGGTCTATGACAGCTTTTGTGCCGGCGTACAACTTGGCCGTAATTCACATCGCACTCCACGACGAAGAAACAGCTATGAGGTACATGCAACAGGCCTATGAGAACCGCGATTGGGCGATGGTCGTCCTGGCCGTAGAACCGCGCCTGGACCCACTGCGGAGAGACCCTCGGTTTAAGGAGATTTTAGCCAAAATCAATTTGCAGTAAAAAACCCTTGGCTGGCTCTTTCTGAAATCCGGACCGACCTCGCCGTCTGAGACTAACTTCAAAATCGAATGCTGTAGCCGGTAAGAACCAGGTACTTTGCCAAGTCTCCACCACCCAGTCTGTTGTCTTCGATGTCGGCCAGGCTGCGCTTGAAGTCCTGATGGATACGAACCGGCGTATTTACCCAGAAAGTGTGGCGGCCCTGGGTAAATGTCACGCCCGGATCGATAAAGAGACTGTAACCCGGTCTGCGAATGTCACCGCCGTTACCGCCGATCAGGTCCCGGAGGGGAATGCCGTCAATCCGGGGTCCCACGCTTAACGAGAGCCCCTTCTCCGCAAGCAGAGCATAGGCGACTCCGAGCCGGGCAGAATAGACATCTGGCGCGCCCCACCTCCGACCAGGAATCGGTGAGGTCACATCCGTCGTCTCCTTTGGGCTCAGGAGGTACGACGCATTCACATATCCTGAGGCGCTGCCGGAAATCGCACGATACGCCTGCGTCTGAAGAATAAGTCCCCATCCGCCATCGCCGAGTTGGATGGGTTGGTCCACAGGTGCCCGAGTCGGAGGGCCGCTAGCCGGAAAGGAACTGCCGCTGACCGCGTTGTCTCCGCTCGGAGTTTTCACACCGAATCCGAGAGCAAGATTCCCTCTAGGGTGCTTACTGGGGTCCCAGACCCATATTGTTCCGATCGCACTGATGTCACCCAACCCGATGGCCGAGGTGCGATGACGATTCAAATCGGCATACAACCGTGATACGGTGCCCGCCGCGAAGGGAAACCTTAACGCCAGGTTGACCCGATTGGTAAGACCATAGTTCAGCGTAAATTCCCAGGAATGAATTGTGATATCCGGACCCGCCCCAAAGGGACCGGCCCTGTCATTGATCTCCGAACCGACATAGAACTGGTCCGTATGTAAGTACCGGTAGGCCGCATCGAGCTGCCATTGATGTGCTTTGAGAGGACCGATGTTTCTGCCCAGACCGGGCAGGTTGAAACGTATCGGCATTCAACCTTGTGCGAACGACCGCGTGGGCGAGAACGTTAGAGCGAGCGAGACTATGACTGCGAACGGAAGATGTCGGACGATTTGGGGTCGGGACAACAAAACTTTCCTGCACCCCCGC
Organism: Terriglobia bacterium; assembly: GCA_963790645.1. Lineage (GTDB taxonomy): Bacteria > Acidobacteriota > Terriglobia > Terriglobales > Acidobacteriaceae > JAIQFF01. The sequence goes on from CAWBPS010000014.1 coordinate 124,196, forward strand.
GACCGGAGGCTACCACGCGCACGTATGTGTTTCAATCGCATAATCTGCTTCCCAGTTTAGTTCGGTTCTGGCGCTCAAACGTGGCAAGCAGGAGACCTGGCGGCCCGGGCGCGTTCTCGGGGGCTTTTGCTCCGAACGGAACGGCCCTGGTCTCCGAAACCGGTCCTTCCGGCGCGCCCAACGGTTCGGCGTAATATCTCTGGATTCTCGATCGCAAACACGGGAACATTGACTGCGCTTCCGGGAACCGTCGTGGGCACGAATCCCGCTGGATCGACAAACCTCGATATCGCGGTGACGGCGGACGGCAAGTTCGTTTAGACACTGAACTCTCGTTAGATCGTCTGCGCCTTTGCGGTATTGCTGCCTTGACCTGACAGCCCGCCGAACCCGGTTGCTAATGCATCACGCATTTGGAGCCGGGCTCGTGAGAGTCTCGTCTTCACGTTCGCTTCCGACAGGCCTAGGACCTGGGCGGTTTCCGTGATGCTGAGATGGTTCACGTCGCGGAGGATCAGTATCGTCCGGTATTTCTCCGGGAGGGATTCCAGTGCTTTCGTCAGTGCATCGCGAAGCTCGCGGCGCTCCAGCGCCTGCGAGGGGATTTCCCGCCAGTCTGCGAAATCCCTTGGGATGTAGTCGCCGTCATCACTCTGCTGTCCCTGCTCAATGGATTCGTACAAGTGCCGCCGATCCTTGCGAAGCTTCATCTTCGCTTCGTTGATCGCGATTTGAATGAGCCAGGTGCTGAACTTGGATTCCTGGCGAAACCGCCCCAAGGCTTTGAATGCCTTCAGCACCGCTTCTTGAGCGACCTCTTCGGCGTCGGCTTCGTTCTTAACGATCGCTACAGCGGCAAGAAATACGGCGCGCTCGTAGGGCCGGACCAATTCGTAAAAAGCCTCCGCCTCTCCAGCTTGCACGCGGTGTATGAGAGCCTGTTCGAACACGTTGCCCTGCACATGCTTGCCACTCTGAGTATCGTTCGTGACCGTCCCGCGGTCCGACAACATCATGTTTTCAGCCAATGCGCTCGTCATACGTTCTCTCCTCCAGTTGCTGACTGATGAACTGGGAACAATTGAGCTGGGCGACCTTCTGCTTCGCCAAGTCTCTGAGCAAAGCGATCCCCTGCGAATCCACAAACCAGACTTTCTCGAGGTCGAGGCTTACCGCTTCGCTTCTAGCCAAAGCCGCATCGCTCAGGCGTCGAAGTTCATCGACCCAGGGGCCCACAAGCTTGCCCTCCAACTGAAAACTCGTGGCTTCGCTCGACTGACTCGTAACTGAAATCTTGAGCACCGCTTGTGTTCCTCCGAAAGACACCCTGACCAAAGCACTTGCCAGACCAATCGCGCTCCGGAAACCAGCGGAATCTAACTCTATGAATTGCAGCGGCTTAGCGACTCAGAGCGGAGAACGCAGATGTCGAAAGCACCGATGGTTCGTGGTTTGGCGACTCCAGGGTTTCGTGGCCACGAAATTTCGTGGGAGCGAGCCGGGTTCGCAGCAGGACGTAGTGGTCGCTTCGAGAGGAGTGCTTCGAGAGTCCTGGGAGAAATACGATCTAGGAGGATTGGGCGGAAGATGAGTTCTTCATCAACTTGCGATCCAGGCCCAGCTTCTTCATACGGCTTCGTAGGGTGTTCGGGTGCAGGTCAAGGATTCTGGCCGCACCGCTGGCGCCTTCAATGACCCACTTGGTCTGAGTCAGGACCTCAAGAATGTGTCGTTTCTCGACCTGCTCCAGCGAATGCCGCTCGCCATTTGAGGGCTGGCCGGATGTGATCACGATATCGTCGTCGATCGCCGCTTCGGCGGACAACGGAAGTAGATCTCGGCCCAGCCGCAGGACCGATCCCCGCGAGAGCACCACGGCCCGTTCGATTACGTTCTGCAACTCTCGGATGTTTCCAGGCCAGTCGTATTGGCTAAGAATATCCATAGCGTCCTGCGCCACACCGGTAATTTGCTTACCGAGTTGCCGGGAGCACCGCTCTACGAAGAATGAAGTCAGCAAGGGAATGTCCGAGCGTCGCTGGCGCAGTGGCGGCAGGAGCATTGGCAGAACGTTCAATCGGTAGTACAAATCGGCACGGAATCGACCTTCTTGAATTGCTTTGTCTAGGTCGCGATTGCTGGCCGCAATAATGCGAACGTTGACGCGCATTGTCTTGCTGCTGCCGAGAGGCTCAAACTCATGCTCCTGCAAAACCCGCAATAACTTGACCTGCGTGTCCAGGGGCAGTTCGCTGATCTCATCGAGGAACAGGGTGCCGCCGTCCGCCAGTTCGAAGCGACCTACGCGGCGCTCGAGCGCGCCCGTGAATGCGCCTTTCATGTGACCGAACAGTTCGCTCTCGACCAGGCCAGTCGGAATTGCGCCGCAGTTGAGCTTCACCAGCGGACGGTGTTTCCGTCCACTGCGACTGTGGATGGCGCGGGCAATCAGCTCTTTGCCACAGCCGGTTTCGCCCATTATCAGAACGGTCGAGTCGGTGGGCGCCACGGTTTCGACGTTGCGCAGAACCTCCAGGAGAACGCGGCTGTTGCCAACAATCTCTTCGAAATTGTGCTCTTTGCTGATTTCCTCCTGCAGGTAGACATTCTCTTCCTGCAGGCGCGCTTTGAGAGCAGCAATCTCTTCATACGCCTGCATGTTCGCGACTGACATCGCGATCTGGTTGGCAACTTCCTGAAAGAACGAAAGGTCGTCAGCAGAATATGCGCCAAGATTCGTGCTGCCGAAACCCATCACCCCGATAGCTTTCCCTTGCACCACGAGAGGGACTGCACATTGTGATCGAATCCCAGCGGCGTGCAGGCCGTGTTCGTAGGAATACTGTTTTTCCGTCTCCAGATCTTCACGCAGCACGGGGCGACTAAAATCCCAGCGTTGCCCGGACTGTTTACCCTGGCAATCGAGTAACTGCCCAACGGATAGCTGCCCGCGTTGAAATCCACCCTCCAGAGCGAACACGCGCAGATCGTGCGCCTCCGCGTCATAAATCGCCAGGCTAGCAAAGTCGAATGTGGCAACGTCCTTCAATACCTTGCAGATCCCGCTCAGCAGCTCTTTCCGCTTCAAACTGGTGATAAGCGCGTTCGTGATCTCAAGGAGCGTGCGGTTCTTCCGTTCAAGTCTCTGGACGCGAACCAAAGCCGCCTGCAAATCCGTCTCGGCCTTTTGGCGCTTCAGTTCTGCCGCGGCCCTTGCGGCGAAAATCTTTACCAGGTCGATGGCATGAGGGTCACGCTCCATCGGCTTATCGTCGAGGATGGCGATGTGACCGATTACTCGGCTTTCACTATCGAGCATGGGGACACCGAGATAGCTTTGTGCTTCCCAATCCACGAGTCCGGTGTCGAGCGGGAATAGGGCCTGCAGGTCCTCCTTGTAGTGACAAATTTCTCCGTTCAGCACCTTCATGCACGGAGTGTCGGCGATATCAAATTCAAATAACTCGCCGAAGTGCTCTCCGGTCCAGACTGCCAGAACTTTTGCACGCTTCTGGTCCGCACACTCCGTGATGAATGCATATCGCGTCCCCAGCGCCGCGGCCATGTGGCGCACCAGCGTCGGAAAGAAATCTTTCCCGGTGGCCGAAGCGGTGCCAATGACAATCGATTTGAAACGCTCTTCTTCGAGATGCCGGTCGGTTACGTCGCGCACCAGTCCTACGACACCGATAATCGAGCCATCCGCGGCTCGATGAGGTGCAAAGATGCACGACTCCCAGACGTGCCGACCCTCCGCCGAGTGCTTCGGGACCATGAAGTCGCGAACATCGACGGTTTCACCAGCCAGCGCTCGCTTCAGCACCTCTTCAATCCCACTGGCCCGTAGTCTGGGGAAGACTTCCACCGCGACCCGTCCCAGAACTTCGTCGGCACTCTTTCCAGTCAGTCGCTCCATGAACGGATTGAAAAGCTGGTAACGGAGTTCTGTGTCATAGAGGATGATCCCCTGCGCGGCGCCCATGATCACCGCTTGGCTGACTTCGGCCGCGGCTTGAGAAGTCATTTGGTTATTTTTGGTACGGATGCGGGCCATCACCTGGCCGACGATAGGCTCGACGGCATCGCCGGGCAGGGTAAACGAATCGTTTTCGGTGACAAACTGGATGGTCTTGCGGGTGCTGTCGAGAATGACCTGGCAGGTCTTGCACTCATGCAGGTGTTGTTCGAGACGCGCTCGCAATTGCGCGTCGCCTGATTCCTCGAGATACTCCCCAAATTCGGTAAGGAATTCGGCACAGCTAAGCATGGTCCCGCTCCCGATCGCGCGCGAAGTGAGGAGCCAACCTCTCGCGCAGCATCAATCTTCCGCGCAGCACGCGTGCCTTGAGCGCCGGCACGCCGATTTCAAGCGCCGCGGCCGCTTCTTCACTCGATAACTCACTTATGTCCCGCAAAATCAGCGCCACCCGATACTTTTCCGGCAATCGCAAAATTCCGTCGCGCACCAATTCATTCCGTTGCGCGGCGGTGAAGATCTGCTCGGGATCATCCGTCCACTTCTGAACCTGCCGCGGGCGAAAGTCTTCATCGTCGTCAACAATTCCCAGGGGCTCGGTGCGTCTGCGCTGCCGGAGCATCTCGGTTCCAGTATTAATGGCGATGCTTATGAGCCAAGTGGAAAACCTCGCCCGCCCTTCAAACCGCGCGAGGCTCTCAAATGCCTTCAGGAACACATCCTGAGTAGCATCTCGCGCATCGTCAAGGTTTCCTACGATTCCGGCCACGGTTCTGAAAACGCGACCCGAATGACGCCGGACAAGCTCTTCGAAGACATCCAATTTGCCGTCCTGGACTTGCTTGACAAGTTCGGCGTCAGGATCGGGAGCGTGGATTCCCTCTGAAGTAGGACGGGCTTCACTCGTGCGGAGATACAAATCTTTTGGGGTGTAAATTCGCCCCGGTGGAAAGTCAGGGGTTACACCAAGGCCAAACTGCAAAGTATTGAGAAAATTGGTGAAAGCGGCTATGGCAACAGCCTCGGCAACCTGCGATTTAGTGAATCCATGGTTTTCGAGGACCCCGGCCCGGAAGCGGGCTTCGGCGCCAGAGTTATTACCATTGAGTTTGCTCACTTCCTGCAGCAGGGCCCTGTCAGCTGCGGAGACAGTCGCCGAACGGAGGTCGTTTGCGACTTCATCTGACCGCTCGATCGCCACGCCGAGACCATCCAGGATCTGCCGTTGCAATGCTACGCCGTACGTGTTCAGGTTCGATGCCGAAACCGCCAACAGTATTTCTTCCTTCTGGATGCGACTGAGCGGCTCTTCTGCATGCACAATCTGCTCCAGAAAATGGATCTCCGCAGCCAGGAGATCAGGCTGCGACATCTGGGCGTGGAACAGTTTTGGAATGAAGCCGAGTTGATCCCGCAGGTAAGAAAAGGGCTCGAAGTCTGGCAAAGCCTGTGGCTGTGATTTGAGGTACGGCCCGCCATGCCCCTGCCAGTCGTTCGGGGTAGATGGCCTCTCGATTTCAAGCCCTGCCGCCCGATCACGTCTGGTTTCACCGGAGGGTTTAAGGGTTTCCGTCAGGATGGACAGCATCTGACCCAGGGCAGTAATGACCACAGCTTCCAGAATCGCTTGGTCATCGAATTCGGCGCGAGTAAGGCGTTCAACATCTCTGGCCGAAAACCAAAGACCACAACAGGCAAGCTGCAAAGCAAAATCAGTAAGGGCACGAGCCTGCTTGTCGTCAGATGGAAAGTCTTGAACCTGGGCCCCCTGCCAATATTCATTGCCCCGAGCGCTAGCCACGACAAAGAGCAGGCCTTTCTTTTGCGGACGCGTTAGGCGGCCCTCGGACAACAAAACTGCGCCAAATAGGTGCGTCTCGGCTGAAGTGACGAGCGGGTAGGCTCTTTGGGCTCGAAACAATTCTGGAACGAAGCCATACTCGATCGCTAGCTCGCGCTCTACTTCGACCATGCTCTTGTTGATTGGCGCCCCAGCCATAAACAGTGCCATTCAGGTTATCTCACAAACCGCGCGCAGTCGCGCCCCTCCGAAACCCCGCAGAACCAACTCTTGACACACCTTTTGGACGATTGCTTTATAATCCCGATACTGTTTCGCTTGGGGTGAAACATGGCGTACTTGAGAAATCCTCCGTTCGACGAAAAAGATTTTCCTGCTTTCGCTGCCATGCGGGAACAATTGGGCTTTTTGCCTAATTTCTACGTCGCCCAGACCTCCCGGCCCGATCTGATCGAAGCCCAGGTTGCGCTGATGGGAACCATCTTGCTGAAGGACGGCGGCCTCTCGCGCAGGCAAAAAGAGTACATCTTCCTGGTAGCTTCGGCAGCGAACTTGAGCACCTATTGCGTGACCGCGCATTGCGAAATGGTTCGCATGCTCAAAATCGAGGGACCGGAGCCGGAACAGATTGCGATTGATCATGTCCATGCCAAGATTCCGATGGCCGACAAGGCTCTGCTGAACTTTTGCGCCAAGTTCAACAAGCAGCCGTCCAAGACTACGGCGAACGACATCGAGACATTGCGAACCTATGGGTTCACCGAACAGCAGATACTCGAGGCCGTCGTGATCGTCGGCTTCGCACAGTTTGCCAACACCGTCGCCTTCGGATTGGGCACGGTACCCGACTTCCACAACGCAAAGATTGAGGCCGCTTTGGGCGAAGGTGAGGGCGCGGGGCAAAACGTTCCTCAAGAGGCTACGGCAACGGCTCGACCCTGATACGGGTCTAAGGACGGATCCCCGGAATATTCAGGCGAATTCGATACAGTCCCGTTTTAGCGCAAAGATATAGAGTCTTGCCATCGTCATCGCCCCATGCGAAGTTATGCGGATGCTCCGGGCCGACAATCGTGCCCAGGTGCTTGCCCTCTGGCGAGATGATCCACAAACCACCGGGACCTGAGACGTACAGATTGCCCTTCTGATCGACCTTCATCCCGTCGAGCGCGTCCTCGCCGTCTACCGACGTCATATCGAAGAAGACCCTGCCGTTCGACAACGTTCCGTCGGTGTTCACTTCGTACCGCATGATGATCTTCTTCTTCTCATCCCAGTTGTCTACGTAGAAGTATTTCTCGTCGGGTGAAAATGCGAGCCCATTCGGGCCGCTCAGTTCTTTGGTCAGCAGCCGGACGTTTTTTCCGTCAGCAGAAACCCGAAACACTCCGCTGTAATTCAACTCTTTCCTTGGGTCATCGAAGAACTTCGGGAGTCCAAACGGCGGATCAGTGAAATACAACGCCCCGTCCGACTTGTAGACGAGATCGTTCGGGCTGTTGAGCCGCTTTCCTTCATACCGGTCAGCCAGTACCGTGAACTGGCCGTTCTTCTCCATGCGGACTACGCGGCGGTTGCCGTGCTGGTTGATGGTGAGTCGGTGTTGCTGATCGAGGGTCAGGCCGTTGGAACCCGGCTGTCCATATTCGCCGATGTCCATCCCGCGGTAGCCGGACTTCGTCATAAAGATAGAGAGTTGACCATCTTGGGTCCAGCGGTAAATCACGTTGTTGTTGGGATCGCTGAAGAGCAGGTAGCCATCCGCCTCTTCACTTCGCGGCACCCAGATGGGCCCTTCGGTGAAAAGAAATCCACCCGCCAGCTTTTCGATCTTCGCATCCTGCGGAACGATTTCATCGAGTGTGGAATCCTTCCTGGTGATCTGGGCCGGCGTTTCGCTGATGGCTACCTTCGGCGATTTGTAAAAGTCGAGCGTTGCCGACTTGATCCAGATGAAATTTTGCGGGCTGTAGGAGATTGGGCCGTTAATACCAAAGACCGCAAGCTGAATGCGCTGGCCGGGCTGCGCGTTTCTGGTAAGGATCACACGATTGGGCGCGTTGAATCCTTTGATGACGGGTCCGCCGGGCTGTCCCAAAACCCGTGGCATCTTGCCGTTCACCCAGACTTCGGCATAGTCGTCGATGACGATCTCGAACACGACAGTAGAACCAATCGTGCTAAAGCCGCCGATTTTTTCGGGGATCGTAACGTTGATTCTGTACCAGTTGAAGCAGACTTTCGCGGTCGAACGGCGCTGATCGAGTGTCGCGGCGTCGATGGCCTCCCACTGCGAATCGTCGAAGTTGGCGACACCGGCGTGAGGCTCGTAGTCGTAGGTTTTGCTTGGGGCACCGCTCGGTTTCAAGTCCGGGCCCAGGGTTCCGGAATCGGAATCCACGATTTTCACGTCGCTGTAGCGCCATTGCCCCTTGACGAGTTCGACTCCGTCGCGAGAGGCCAGGTCCACCACCGCGTACGGCCGCCCAAAGGGGGGATCCTGGATTGACTGCCCCTCCGCCCGAAGGAACCCGAGCGCCAAGATCGCTGTCAGCAGTGCCGCAATCGTATTCAGCCGCCGGTTCTTGAGTTGGTTTGTCACTGGTGTTCTCGCTTAGCGAACTTTCACAACGTAATAAAGAAACGGATCGGTCACGGTGAGGAACTGGTGCGGAACGCCATGCGGCACGATGACAACATCGCCCTTGGCGATTTCCCGGGTCTCGCCGTTGCGTATGCTGCTGCCGCGAAGTTCATCGGGAGCGGTGTTCTTCGCGCCTACAGCCTCGCCGCCGGTGACAAATGTTGCCGACCCCTGCAGCACGTAGATAACGTCCGCATCTTTGGTGTGGATTTCCGCTTGCCCGGGCTTTTCGCGGCGGCTGGCGTGGACCATGTAGTTGCGGCCGTCGCTTCCGTCGAACAATATGGCACCTTTGGCGAAGGCCTCATCCACCTTGCCTTTCGCCCAGTAGGACACCGCCGGTGCTGGATTGCTTCCGACGTTCGTCGTCGAATCAAATGCCTTCGAACCGGCAATCGCGAGTTGCTCGTCCTGGTCGGCGGTGGCAGCACCGCTCACGCCCACCCCTCCCACGATCTGGTCGTCCACGATGATCGGAATGCCGCCGATGAGAGGCGTGAAATTCTCCAGCGCGGTCATCACCGTGCGACCCTTGCCATTGGAGTTGATCAGTTCCTCAAAGAAACGAGTCGGCTTTTTGAACATCACGGCGGTTTTCGCCTTGCCGATCGAGATGTTGGCGCCGGCGGAGAATGTTCCGTCGAGGCGCTCGAGAGCCATCAGATTACCGCCGTCGTCCACAACGGCGATGACACCACCCGGTGCATGAAGTTTCGTCGCTTCATTTTTGGCTGCGGCAATCACCTGCTCGGCACCTTGCAACGCCAGCGTCTTCTTTTCAGCGGTCTGGCCATTTGCCACCGCCACCAGAACAACAATAAGAACACCGTATCGAGCTACTTTCTTTTGACAGTTCATGGCGTTTGTCTCTCGTTTGAATTTGTTGGGAAGAGCGCGGCGGCCAGGTTCGAAACGCTCGCGCCCTCTCGTTGAGTTACTTCACCGGCGAGCTAAAGCTGGCCTCGCCCAGGTTGGCCTCCGCCCATGCGCACCAGATGATGACCTTGGAAACGTTCTTCACGTAGCCGGGAAGGACGATTTCCTTCTGGTATTTGTCGCCGAGCAGGGCTTTCTTCTTGAGTTTGTCGAGCAGATAAACCTGACCATCGGAGTCCACAACTTGCCAGTGCGGATCCGGAGTGTCCGGCACGACGAAGTCGTCCGACAACGTCAGGACGCTTTTGCCATCCCGCGTGCTATGAGTGACGTGCCCCTTGTTGGCCTTCGGCCCCTGGAACTGGCCGGTGGTGTGTGCGTCTTGAGCAACCGCCGAGACGGTGAGCAGCACACCCGTCATCAACAGCGCCCGGAAAAGAAATTGCATCGGTTTGTTCATTTGCATTCCTTTGCTTGAGCTTGATTTCGTGAAGCAGCCCGCGCTCGGCGCGATGAATCGTTAACGATTCGCGAACCCGGCTTTGTGTGTGGGCTCATTTGTCCTGCAAGGCTGCTCACGTGCCCCGTCTGATTCGGAACTGTTGCGAAGGTTTCAGGTGGAACGCGGATTGGCCTGGCTGTTAGTCGCCAAAATAGTTTTGGCTGTCACCTTTAAGCGGGGGGCGCATCGCATGGTCAGGAATGATTGTGCCGAGAGAAAAACAACTCGTAGAGATCGACTGCCGGGAAGTTTGGAAGGAAATCACTAACTACATCGAGAACGACCTGACGCTAGAAATGCGGGAGCGGGTAGATCGTCACTTAAGAGAGTGCCCCCATTGCAAAGCGGTATATGACGGTTCGCAGAATGTCGTGCGACTCCTTGGCGGCAAAGACGTGCTCGAACTACCGACCGGCTTCAGCCAGCGGTTACACGATCGCCTTTCGGCAGAGCTTACGCTCGTTGACTGCAAACGAGACTGATCTGAAACGAACGTCCCCTTTACCTCCCGGCGCAGAAGATAGATCAACAGCGCTCCAGTGATCAAGTTTCCGATCGAATATTAGACCGGTTTTGCAATCTGCGATTGTCACTTCTGCAGCACTTCCGAATCACACCGCGCAGAGTCCATGAATGCCACCGGGCAAAATCCGCTGATCGAGACGCCGAACCTGGCGATCGAAGCGATGCCTCTCCCCCAGGCGACTTCGAGAGCGCCTCAACTGGGTGCTTTCGAGTCTCTTCGTCTTCACTGGCCCGAGTATTTGATGGAAGCGGGCCTGCTCGGTGCATTCATGCTTTCTGCATGCCTTTTCGGCGCCGTATATGAGTTTCCTCACTCGCCGGTGCGGCACGCCATTGCATCGCAGTTCCCGCGCCGAGTGCTGATGGGCCTTTCTATGGGATTCACGGCAATGGCCATCATTTACTCACCTTGGGGAAAGCAGTCTGGTGCGCACATCAATCCATCGGTCACGCTCGCGTTTCTTCGTCTGGGCAAGGTCAAGATCTGGGATGCCATCTTTTATATAGCGTCACAGTTCATGGGGGCTGTACTCGGTGTTGTGCTCGTCGCTCGCTTTCTAGGCAAAGAGCTTGCCGACCCTGCGGTCCGATATGTGGTCACGGTCCCTGGGGACCACGGATTGTGGGTTGCCTTGCTCGCGGAATTCATCATTGCATTCGGAATGATGTCAACCGTCCTTTATTTCTCAAATCATCATCGGCTGGATCGGTACACAGGTCTTTTCGCCGGGCTGCTGGTTGCAACCTACATCACGATTGAAGCGCCATTCTCAGGAATGAGCATGAATCCCGCCCGGACCTTCGGTTCCGGCTTTTCGGCCGAGATCTGGAGCGGACTATGGGTCTACCTTACAGCGCCACCTCTCGCCATGTTGACTGCTGCCGAAATCTACCTCTGGCGCAAAGGACGGTTGGCGGTCAAGTGCTGCAAGCTTCACCACAACAATGACAAGCGCTGCATATTTTGCGGTGCCAATGGAGGATTCGCATCATGACCGATAATCGCTACGACGTGATCATCATCGGAACCGGCGCTGGCGGCGGAACGCTTGCCTACCATCTGGCACCATCCGGAAAGCGGATCTTGATTCTTGAGCGTGGCGACTACGTTCCCCGCGAGAAAGCGAACTGGGATCCGCAGGTCGTCAACTTGGACGGCCACTACAACACCAAGGAATCCTGGCTGGATAAGGACGGTAAGGACCTGCACCCTCACACGAACTACTACGTGGGCGGCAACACCAAGTTTTACGGTGCTGCTCTGTTCCGTCTCCGCAGAGAGGATTTTGGCGAACTGCGCCATCACGGTGGCATCTCGCCCGCCTGGCCGATCAGTTATGACGATCTGGAGCCGTACTACACGCAGGCCGAGAATCTCTATCAGGTGCACGGGAACCGCGGAGAAGATCCGACCGAGCCGTCGGCAAGTTCACCCTATCCCTGGCCCGCCGTCAGCCATGAGCCGCGCATCCAGCAACTGTCCGACGACTTCGCACGTTCGGGCCTGAAGCCCTTCCACGTACCGGTCGGAGTCATGCTCGACGAGAAGAACCCGCACAAGAGCCGCTGCATTCGCTGCAATACCTGCGACGGATTCTCCTGTCTGGTTGGCGCGAAGTCCGACGCACAGGTTGTGTGCATTGATGAAGCAATCAAGCATTCCAACGTAACGCTTCTGACGAACTCGATGGTGAAGCGGCTGGAAACAGATTCATCAGGCCGTGAAGTGAAGAGTGTGGTTGTGGAACGCAAGGGCAGCCTGGAAACCTATTCCGCAGATGTGGTTGTTGTCTCATGTGGCGCCATCAATTCGGCCGCGTTGCTCTTGCGCTCCGCCAGCGACAAGCACCCACGCGGACTTGCCAACAGTTCGGGTATCGTGGGCCGCCACTATATGGGACATACAAATTCGGTGATGATGGCCATCTCAAAATGTCCCAACCCCACGATTTTTCAAAAGACACTGGGGGTCAATGACTTCTACTTCGGCTCGAAAGACTTCGAGTACCCCATGGGGCACATCTCGTTCGTCGGTAAACTGGATGCAATCACCCTGAAGGCAGGCGCGCCTGCCATTGCCCCGAATTTCACTCTGGAGCTGATGGCCAAACACTCACTGGACTTCTGGCTCACCTCCGAAGATCTGCCCGATCCGAATAATCGCGTCACCATCGGCCGTGACGGCAAGATCGTGCTCACCTATACGCCTAACAATCTGGAAGCACACGAAAGGCTTCAGGGCAAGCTGAAGCAGGCCATGAAGCAGACGAACTGCGCGCTGCACGGCCACGAGTGTCATCAGGGGTTGTTTGGGCGAAACCTTTACGTCGGACAACGGATTCCGCTCGCTGGCGTCGCCCATCAAAACGGCACGATTCGTTTTGGGCACGATCCTGAGACCTCGGTCCTGGACGCGAACTGCAAAGCCCATGACGTCGATAACCTCTACGTTGTGGACGGGAGTTTCTTCCCGTCGAGCGCTGCCGTCAATCCGGCGCTCACCATCATGGCCAACGCACTCCGAGTGGGCGACCACCTGATGAAGCGCCTGGGGGTGGCGCGGGCAGAGAGAATGTTGCAACCAGCTTTGGCACAAGCCTGAAAAGAGCAGCGCCGGCCGGCGCTACACGTGAAAAGTCCTCTATGAAGCACGCTCGTTTACTATTTCGCTTTCGTCACGGAGCAGCCGCGGTCTTGGCGCTGCTGGCGATCCTGGTCATTCCGCCGGCCCGGGCCCAACAGAACCCCGCTCTGGTTGACGGCGTTGATGCAATCGGAATCACGGTGTCTGACATGGATCGGGCGGTGGACTTCTACTCCAAGGTCCTCGCGTTCGAAAAGGTATCGGACACCGAAGTCGCCGGGGAGAGCTACGAGCGTCTCGAAGGTGTTTTCGGATTGCGCATGCGCATGGTACGAATGAGGCTCGGCGACGAATTTATCGAACTTACCGAGTATCTTGCCCCGAAAGGCCGCCCGATCCCGGTGGATTCACGCAGCAACGACCGGTGGTTTCAACACATCGCGATTATTGTCAGCGACATGGATAAAGCCTATGCCTGGTTGCGTCGGAACAAGGTAGAGCACGCCTCTTCAGGACCACAGCGTCTGCCGGACTGGAACAAGAACGCGGCTGGCATCTCGGCGTTCTACTTCAAGGATCCAGATGGGCATCCGGTTGAGGTGCTGCAATTTCCTCCGGACAAGGGCCTGGAGAAGTGGCACCGCCCCCATTCCAGTGACAAACTGTTTCTCGGCATCGACCATACTGCAATCGTCGTGTGGGACACCGACGCCAGCGTCAGGTTTTACCGCGACCTGCTCGGCATGCATGTAGCCGGAGAGAGCGAGAACTACGGTACCGAGCAGGAGCATCTGAACAAGGTGTTTGGCGCCCACCTGCGCATCACTGCGTTGCGCGGCGCAAGCGGACCAGGAATTGAATTGCTGGAGTACCTGGCACCTCGCGACGGACGGCCTTTCCCATCGGACGAACAGGCGAGCGACATCGTTCACCGGCAGACGGTTCTGTTGACCCGAGGAGCTGACGCCGCAGCCCGTCACTTGCAATCGAGCCGCGTGAACTTTGTTTCTTCTGGCGTGGTTGCGAATCAAACGGGACAGCTGGGATTCAACAAGGCCTTTCTCGTTCGCGACCCCGACGGCCATGCAATCGAAATTGAGGAAAAGTAGGAGAAGCTGTGAATGCAAGCAACGTCCAACCCGCATTGTCCAAAACGCCCTGGCACTCAGACGTGGCCTGCGATGCGCCTTCCAGACTGCCGGTGGCTGACCCGAGTATCGATGATCCGGTCAGCGACACTGGCCGTGGCCCCCGGCGCGGCGATTTACAGCTTTCACATGAGTTTGTTTGTTTGGTGAAAGTGATTTGCGAAGGAAGCGGAGACTTCTCATGACACAAGAAGAGATTCGTCTGTCAGAATCCGGTGTGCGCCGGAAGCACTGGAAACGGTGGGGGCCCTATCTCAGCGAGCGCGCCTGGGGTACAGTGCGGGAAGACTACAGCCCTTATGGCAACGCTTGGGAATACTTCTCCCACGATCAGGCCCGTTCACGCGCGTACCGATGGAACGAAGACGGCCTGGCTGGTATCAGCGACCGAAAACAGAACATCTGTTTTGCCCTGGCCCTATGGAACGAGCGCGATCCCATCCTGAAAGAGAGGATTTTCGGCTTGACGGGCAACGAGGGCAATCACGGCGAGGACGTGAAGGAGTACTACTTCTACCTCGACTCCACACCCACGCACTCGTACATGAAGTACCTCTACAAGTATCCCCAGGCGGAATTCCCCTATGGTCAGCTGGTTGAAGAGAACCGGCGACGCGGGAAGAACCAGCCGGAGTTCGAACTGCTGGACACAGGAGTATTCAACGACGATCGCTATTTCGATGTGTTTGTCGAATACGCCAAGGCCGACACCGAAGACATCCTGATCAAGTTCACGGTCGCGAACCGAGGGCCGGAAGCCGCCAGTCTTCGGTTGCTGCCCACGGTGTGGTTCCGCAACACGTGGTCGTGGGGAGGGCGCGAGCGGCGCCCGGAGTTGCACCAGGCACGCCCGGCTCCGAACCCGGTGATCGAGCTGAATCATGATCAGCCCGGCAACCGCTGGCTGCATTGTGAAGGCTCTCCGGAGCTGCTCTTCACCGAGAACGAAACCAATGCCCGCCGACTCTTCGGAGTCGAAAACCGTACGGCGTACGTGAAAGACGGCATTAACGACTACATCGTTCACGGCACCACGGAAGCGGTCAATCCGGAGCATTCGGGCACCAAGGCCGCAGCCCACTACAGGCTCACGGTTGGTGCCGGTGAGACGGTCGTTGTCCGTTTGCGCCTGGCCAACTCCGACTTCAAAGGCAAGAACGCCTTCGCCAGCTTCGACAAGATGTTCGCTCTCCGCCGGAACGAAGCCGACGAGTTCTACGCAACGGTAATACCGCAGGACCTTTCCGCGGACGCACAGAATGTCATGCGTCAAGGCTTTGCGGGCATGTTGTGGTCGAAGCAGTTCTATCACTACGTGATCAAGGACTGGCTGCAAGGCGATCCGGGCAATCCTCCCCCGCCAGCAGAGCGCAAGAAAAGCCGGAATCACGAGTGGACTCACCTGTATAACGCGGACGTGATCTCCATGCCCGACAAGTGGGAGTACCCGTGGTATGCGGCCTGGGACCTGGCGTTTCACTGCATTCCGCTGGCACTCGTGGATTCTGATTTCGCGAAAGAGCAGCTCACTTTGATGTTGCGCGAGTGGTACATGCATCCTAACGGGCAGATTCCGGCGTACGAGTGGGCATTCGGAGACGTCAATCCTCCGGTGCACGCCTGGGCCGCGTGGCGCGTGTACAAGATCGACAAGAAGCACAAGGGAAGAGGTGATCGCGCGTTCCTGCAGCGCGTCTTCCACAAGCTGATGCTGAATTTCACCTGGTGGGTGAACCGCAAAGATGCGGAAGGAATGAACATCTTCCAGGGCGGCTTCCTGGGCCTGGACAACATCGGTGTGTTCGACCGCAGCGCGCCATTGCCCACCGGTGGCTACATCGAACAATCGGACGGCACCAGCTGGATGGCGATGTACACCTTGAATCTGCTGGCCATCGCGCTCGAACTGGCGAAGGAGGAGCCTTGTTACGAAGACGTGGCCAGCAAATTTTGGGAACACTTCATCTACATCGCAAACGCGATGAGCCACCGTGGACACGACAGCATGGGGCTGTGGAACGAAGAAGACGGTTTCTTCTACGACGTTCTAAAACTGCCGGACGGCACGCAGTTCCCTATGAAAATCCGCTCCATGGTGGGGCTGATCCCGTTATTCGCGGTGGAGACGCTGGAACCGGATGCATTGGACAAGCTACCGGATTTCAAAAGACGCCTGGAGTGGTTCATCGACAACCGCCCAGATCTCACGAAAAACTTGGCCTGCATGCGTACCGAGGGCATGGGAGAGCGACGCCTGTTGTCCATCGCTGATGCCGATCAACTCAGAAGCATCCTGAAGTTCATGTTGGACGAGCGCGAGTTCCTCTCGCCCTACGGCATTCGGGCGTTGTCGCAGTTCCATCGTGACAATCCTTACAAGCTTAAAGCGCAAGACATGGAACACCGCGTTGACTATGAGCCGGGTGAATCTTCGACCGGACTGTTCGGCGGCAATTCCAACTGGCGCGGCCCCATTTGGTTCCCGGTGAACTATTTGCTGGTTGAGTCACTTCAGAAGTTTCATTACTACCTTGGCGACGACTTCAAGGTTGAGTTCCCAACTGGATCGGGAGAGATGATGACCCTGTGGGAGGTAGCTGGAGAATTGTCGCGCCGCATGACGAACATATTCCTCCAGGATGAGGGCGGCCGCCGACCCGTGTTCGGGAACCTCGAAAAGTTCCAGACCGACCCACATTGGCGCGACTTGGTCCTGTTTCACGAATATTTCCACGGCGACTCGGGGGTGGGAGTGGGAGCCAGCCATCAGACTGGATGGACCGGAGTGGTTACAAAGCTAATGCAACAAAGCGGAGAATCCGGCGAGCGATCCGGTCGAAGAACAAAAACGGAACCGGCGGCCGCCTCCGTGGCAGCAGACTGAATTCCCAAGGAGAAATGGAAATGAAAGCGATCAGTGTATTCCCGGGAAAGCCCAACAGCGTCCATGTGGCCGATTTGCCGAAGCCATCGCTGGATCAGGTCCCCAACGGCCGTGGAGTTCTCGTCAAAGTTCTGCGCGTTGGGGTGGACGGAACCGATAAAGAGATCAACGCCGCTGAATACGGGGCTGCACCTCCCGGATATGACTTTCTCGTCATCGGACACGAGGGTTTCGGCCAGGTTGAGGCCGTCGGCCCGAATGTTACCGAAGTTAAGCCCGGCGACTACGTAGTCGCTACTGTGCGGCGGCCAGGCAAGAGCATTTACGACCTGATCGGCACCAACGACATGACCACGGACGATACCTATTACGAGCGCGGCATCAATCTGCGCCACGGCTACTTGACGGAACACTATGTCGATGACGTCGAATTCATCGTCAAGGTGCCGAAGGGCCTCAAGCACGTCGGAGTGCTGTTGGAGCCTACCACCGTCGTCGAGAAAGGCATCCACCAGGCTTACGAGATTCAGCGCCGGCTCAAAGTGTGGCGTCCGCGCAAGGCTGCGGTCATGGGGGCCGGTACGATCGGACTACTGGCGACGCTGGTCCTGCGCTTGAAAGGCCTCGACGTTACCACATTTGGCCGTACCCAAAAACCTTACTTGAACT
The DNA here is from genome assembly GCA_963790645.1 of Terriglobia bacterium. Lineage (GTDB taxonomy): Bacteria > Acidobacteriota > Terriglobia > Terriglobales > Acidobacteriaceae > JAIQFF01. Next base: position 141,805 of record CAWBPS010000014.1, read on the forward strand.
CGAATCTGATCGAAGAACTCGGAGCACGATACCTGTCGACCAAAGACATGCCGATAGCCGACGCGGCCAAAGAATACGGCCCGTTCGATCTGATCTTTGAGGGTACCGGCAACTCTGCCGTGGTATTCGACAGTATGCAGGCGCTGGGCAAGAACGGCGTGCTGGTGCTCGCAAGCGTGACGGGCGGAGACAAGATGATCCAGATTCCTGCGGACCGGATCAATCTCGAGTTCGTTCTCGGAAACAAGGTCATGGTCGGAACCGTAAACGCCAATCGGGAATACTTCGAAATAGGTGTGGGCGACATGGCGCAGGCGGAAGCGGAGTATCCGGGGTGGCTCAGCAAGCTCCTCACCGACCCTGTGAAGGGCCTGGAGAACTACAGCGAGTTGTTCCAGAAGCTCACGTCGCCGAATGGCGCGATCAAGGTATATTGCGAGGTGGCGTAAGATCTGACAGGGTTGTAACTGGGAATCAGGGACTGGGGCACGCTGTGGCGTGCCCCCTTCCAATTGCAACGACAGGCGGAAACGTGTCACTTTTCGTCACCAACAGTGTCTCACCAAAGGAAGACATCTTCTGGGAGCGACGAATCATGATTCAGTTCGGTAAAGAGACGTGCGGTAACCTGGATGCCGCTCTTGGCAAAGAGTGGCTCGAAACGAATGGACTCGGCGGCTTTGCTTCGTCAACGATTGTCGGGCTGAACACACGCCGCTACCACGGTCTACTCGTGGGCGCTACCAGGCCGCCGGTGGGCCGGGTTGTCATGCTTTCCAAGCTAGAAGAGACTCTTTTCATTGAAAGCCAGCCGTTTGATCTTTCCGCCAACCGCTATCCCGGTGTCGTTCACCCGCAGGGCTTTCGGTATCTCAAGCAATTCCGGCTTGATCCCTTTCCTGTTTTCACCTACGAAATCGAAGGAATTGAAATCGAGAAGACCGTGTTCATGATCCACGGTGAAAACAGTACGGTAGTGCAGTATGAACTAAAAAAGAACAACCATCCGGAGCGAATCAGGAATGTGCGCCTTGAACTGAGGCCGCTGATCGCGTTCCGTGACTATCACAGCACAACCCACGAGAACGGTGCCATCAATCCAGCGGTCGAGGAGGATCCCGGATTGGCGAGTTTCGCTCCTTATCAAGGACTGCCGGCCCTGTTCCTGGCTCACAATGCTGCCGAACTGCGAAAGACTGGGGATTGGTACCGGAACTTGGAATACGACGTCGAACGCGAACGCGGTCTCGATTTCTCTGAGGACCTCTTCAATCCCTTGGTTCTGAGTTTCGACCTACGCCTTCGCGGTCACGCCTCGGTCATTGCGTCCACGATCCAGCACGATGTTGCCCAAGTGACTGACTATCGGCAGGCAGAAATCACTCGTCGCCGGAATGTAACCCTATCGTCGCCGATCGAGGATGCCTTCGCCCAGGATCTTGCAGATGCCGCCGACCAGTACATCGTTTCCCGTGGCGACCAGAAGACGGTCATCGCCGGCTATCACTGGTTCAGCGACTGGGGCCGCGACACCATGATCGCCCTGCCCGGCCTCACCTTGCCGACTGGCAAGCATGAAGTCGCGCGGAGCATCCTACGTACTTTCGCGCACCACGTGGATCAAGGAATGTTACCCAACCGATTTCCGGACGCTGGCGAGATCCCCGAATACAACACAGTTGACGCGACGCTCTGGTTCTTTGAAGCCGCTCGTGCCTATCTTGCTTACACTGGCGATCTGGACTTTCTCCGCAACGAGCTTTATCCCGTGTTCGCTGACATTATCTCCTGGCACGTACGTGGCACTCGCTACGGAATCAAGGTGGATCCCAGCGGTCTGCTCTCTTCGGGTGAGCAGGGTGTTCAGCTTACCTGGATGGATGCCAAGGTCGGCGATTGGGTCGTGACACCACGCCGCGGCAAGCCCGTGGAAATCCAGGCGCTCTGGTACAACGCGCTGTGCATTATGGCAGACCTGGCAAACAGATTCGGCGACGAGCCGGGCCAGAAGCGGTATCGAAACATGGGAACGGTTGCGAGTTGGAGTTTCAATCGTCTCTTCTGGAACGAGAACGCCGGCTGTCTGTACGACGTCACCAATGGTGCTCCGCCGGACCCCTCAATCCGCCCGAACCAGATCTTTGCCGTCAGCCTGACACACAGCATGTTGTCGCCCGAACGCGCGAGGAGGGTGGTCGAGAAGGTCCAAGAGTATCTGCTCACACCGTATGGTTTGCGCAGCCTGGAAACCACCGATCCGCAGTACCGTGGTCGATACACAGGTGGCCCCACGGAGCGTGACGGTGCTTATCACCAGGGCACGGTATGGCCATGGCTGATGGGCCCCTTCCTCACCGCATATATGAAGGTAAACGAAGGCAGTGACGCCGCCCGTCAGCAAGCGGCCGAATGGCTGACTCCATTAAGGAGCCACCTCGCCGATGGAGGGTTAGGGCACATCTCGGAAATTTTCGATGGCGACGCACCGCAGCGCCCGTGTGGATGTATAGCGCAAGCCTGGAGCGTGGCCGAAATCCTGCGAGCTTATGTAGAGGATGTGAAGGGCATTCGCCCAGCGGCGTCCATCGAGGCCCAGCCGGTGCCAGTTCCTGCGCAGACGGAAGAACGATCCGCAGCGCTGGCCGAGCTGCAGGTGCGCGAACTCTCAAGGACCGGGATGCGCGATTGAAGAATCGTGCTCAGGTCTTTGAATTCGCGATATTACTCGCACGGTAATAGCCGGGCTTCTTGGATCAGAGGTGTTCCGCATCGATAACCCATGACGACTCTGGTGTCTGGATCGAGCCCTCGATCCGCTTCGTCAGATACTACAGCAGCCAACTCAGGACGCAGCTTCTTACGAGGGATCGCCAGGAATCCCAGACGCGCATAAAACGGGTAGTTCCAAGGGACAGACCGGAATGTCGTCAAGGTCAACATGGGGTATCCAGAGACCGTCGCCCACTCGCACACGGCCCGGACGAGAGCGGTCCCCAACCCGCGGCGCCCGTGAATCGGCTCGACGTCGATCTCTTCAAGATGCGGCAGATCATCAGCAAGCATCTCCACCAGTGCGAATCCCACTGGCCTGGTCCCGGTCAATGCCACCCAGAGGCGCCCATCACGCACGGCATCGGCGAACGTACACCCGTCCGTGGTCTCGGCCAGCACCGAGTCTGGTGCGTAGCCTTTGAGCATCTGGGCTGCCTCCAGTTCGATCGCGGGAAGCGCCGGGACATGCTCGAGCTGGGCTAAGCGTATTGAATAGCCTGACAACGGCAAGCTCTTCGTGTCGCCGGAAGGCATTCGCATTTCGTTGAGTGGCATCACGAGTGGTGGGGTCTAAACGGACCTGTTCCTTGATCGACTCTGCCGAACCACTCGACTTCTTCCGGCACTCAGCATCTTGCTCATGGGACTTCGATCATGGACACGAAATCCCAGCTTGATGTAAAGAGATTGGGCTCGAACATTGTCTCCTTCGACCTGAAGTTCGAGGGAGCCAATACCCAACTGGCGACAGGTTTTTTCGATCACCTTGATCATCCTGCTCCCCAGGCCTCGCGATCGATATTCATCAGCGACAAACAACTCTGTGATCGTGGCCTGCCGCCCGTCGAACTCCAGGTCGTATCCAAAGGTCAAGATGGCGTGGCCCACGGCTTCGTGCGCATTACGAATGATCCAGACTCGACCCAATGAGGGGCTCTTTAGCAGCACTCGAAGTGCATTCCTGATCTTCCGGTGCCGATAAGGTATCCCATCGAATTCGTAGTAGGCCTTCACGAATTCCAGTAATGTCTCCAGATCGGCAACACCGGCTGCATGGGCCGCAAACCCTCGCACCTCACCTTTCTGGCGATGAGGTTTCCTTTTCATTGACCCTCCACGACCAACCTGGCGTCATCCCGGGTAGCTCTGTGCCAACTCGCAATACTCGTGCACCGCACGCAGCAATTCACGCGCTGATGTAACCGGAAAGCCTCGCTCGCGATTGAGGTGCCCGATTTCAAACGCGATTCTCCATTGTTCAAATAACACACGATAGGCATCGGCAAGACTCATCTTCGGGTCGTAGATGTGAGTTGCTTCGGAGGTGACGCCGTTCAGTTCGACGATCTTAATATTGTGACCTGCCATAAAGTCCTGCCGCGAAGGCACCCGAATGTCGAAGCGTCCGAAATAAAAGCCGTCAATGCTTCTGGCAATTTGGTCGATCACTTCTTCCAGTTCTGGAGTGATAGTGCCACCGCCGTCTAGGAATATCGCGCCTCGGCAATGGGTCCCGATCTCGACCAACTGCACTCTCTCCCCCATCGCCGGTATCTCTTGAACCCGTTCGGAATTCCTGCGCAGATAGAAGTCGGCCATGCAAACCGCGCGTTCGTCCGCCAGGATCAACTCCCCCAAAGTACGTTTTCCATCGCCGACAAGCAAAGGCATCCGCTTCTCCGTCACCGAAAAAACACGGCCGTGCGCGTCACCCGGATAGCGATAGTAGAAGACTCCATACTCCTCGCCTGGGACGTACTCTTGCAGAATCACTGGGAAAGACGAGTTCGTCAGATACTCGTTCAACTGCTCCAACGAACGGACGATCGCCACTCCGGCGCCACGCTGGCCGGCATCAGGCTTCAACACGACCGGAAACTGCAGCCCTTGCTGCTGCATGAGTTCCTTAGCTTCAGCAAGGCGGCGGGTGGGCGCTCCGCCTGCAAGAAGCCTGGAAAACGGTAGCCACGGTGCAGCGTTTTTCAGATGATTCAGAATCTGGTGTTTGGACTCGCCCACGAATCCGCCTGCGGGAATCGCTGGGTTGGCCGCCGTAAACAACGTCCAATGTCGGAACCTGATTCCGAGATAAGCGATGTAAGCAACCACCGGCGGATAAAATAGATAAGGAGGCCAGAACTCCCAGCGAGACCAACGTTTCAACCGCCCGAAGAAGTTACGGCTCGCTCGACTCAAGGCACTGGTGATCGACCGTCTTGGTTGAACACAGTCGAGTTCTATCGCGAGGGGCATGAGTTCAAATCGCTGGACTGCCAACACCCCGAACGGCTGGATTCGGACAGTCAGCCCTCTCAATCTCTATCGAATGAATCTTCTGAATCTGAGCCATCGTGCAAGGACTGCCGCGGAAATGAACCATTCCTATGAATTTCGGCGTGACCATGACTTCGCTATAACTCAGCGTGTTCACGTCCTGCCGATGTACGCACAAGCTGAATGGCCCCGGACCACCGGAGTGCGATGCGTGAAGTCTTCGGAGCCAGGGCACGGAGCCAGCATCTGATTCATGCTGTGTGCTGCGACATGCCGCCCCGCGCAAGCTTTCGGCCTGCTCGTCCGAGAGGCTCGATGAAAACCAGTGCCGTGATTCCCACGCATGAACCTCGAAATCAAGTTGTAACGAGTCCCAACGCCACTGCCAAATCTCCCGGTCGGCTGGAAAAACTCCAGCGAGCCGAAATGGCATCATTCCTTTGAAGTTCGAAACGCCGATCACCTCACGCAAGTCCGACAGCGATCGCGAATCGATGAGAGCCGGGATCACCCGCCCTCTGCTCTGTGTCTTGGCAACTATGGCGTGCGGAGCGATGTCATTCCAATTCAACAGCGCAAAAGCGACTCCATATTCGTTGGTGGCGAACCAGGTGCCATCGTCGCCGTCGTTTGGATAGATAGCCCTTGTGCCGTCGAACTCATGAATTGCAGGAGGTAACCCCGTACCTCGTGTGATTATTTCGTCACGATTCATCGCCATGAGGTACGTGTCATTACCAGTGACGACTGTCAGAGTGCACATAAGCCTGCCGCTCCGGGGTCGCGAGCACCTTCGCGGTTCCGAAACCGCCCACCAAGAGATCTCGCACCCTTGCTCAACAGCCAAGGCGCCAACAGCACTAATGCGGTCAGCAACCAGGGGAGCAATCTCTGATGTCCGGACGATGATTTAGGAATGAACCGCCAGATGGTAAAGATCGCGGAGACCCAGACAGCCGAGCAAATCGCTGTCGTCCTCGCAAATAGTCGAACCGGAAGGCGTAAGGCGCCGGCGGCCACATAAAGAGGCAGACGGCTTCCGGGTATCGCGCGGCTCATGACCAAGGCCAGCGATCCATGTCTGGCAAACCACCCTTCCGCCTTGGCGAGTGATTCGGGCCTTAGGTATTTCTGCAGCCAGCGCCACCGCACCGTGCGCCGTCCGAGGCTGGAACCCAAGCCATACAAGCCCATGTCACCCACCCAAATACCCAGGAAGGTGCTCAGCAGTCCGATCCGCGGGTCCAAGCTTCCGCCGGCAGCCAGCGTCGCCGCCAGCAGCGTGGCGCCATCTTCGTAAATGAAGGTCGCGAAAAAGATGGAGAGCGCCAGTGCGCCTTTCGTCTCCGGAAGCGAATGAGAGGAAAGCATGGTCGGCTATCTCCGCTCCGCCGCTTCGGTTCCCAGATGCTTTAGTGTGGAAGGGGCAATGCCAAATTCGTAAGGCAGTTTCACTCCAACGCCGGCACACAGGAGCCTGAGAATGGCATAGTGGTGGATCGCGTGTCCGACGCAGAACATGACTTCCCGAGCCAGATTGGACCTCACCCCTTCCGCCTCGGTTTCGCCATAACCCACGCTATACGTCACGGCACACTCGCGCTGGAGAACATCGTGACAAAGGTCTCCAAATTCTTCGATCAGGCCTTCGGTTACGAGACGCGCACACGCCACGGAGTTTTCCAGTTGCGGGTTCCGGCGGCGCTGATCGTAGTTGACCTGGCCAGTCCGAATCCCTTCGGCCAGACAAAGAAAATGATCGAGCACGTGCCGGAAGTGGGCTCCCAGGGACGCCGAAGGTTTTTCGTCGGCTGGACCGGCCAACGGGCGAGCATACGTGTCTTCTCCGACACGATCCAGAAAAAGGCAGCCCTGCAAGAGCACATCCTTAACTGCGATATTGAGCGAACGACTCATGTCAGAACTTTCTCCCGAGTATCGGAATTTGTTCGCGGTGCAAGATCAGGGCAATGGCGCTGGTTACAAACACGATGATCGCGAGCAAGAACAGGAGTCCCTTGTCACCCTGCACCTTGATCCCCAAAAAGGTCAGGTGGCTGGCAATGGCTCCGCCCGTCGCTGCCATTGCCAGAACTGAGCCTGCCCACACAACACGCGGTGTCAGCAACAGCACGGCGGCGATCAGTTCCATGATTCCTGACCCAATTCGTCCCGAGACTTCGATTGTGCCGATCGACGCAAACGGAATGTAGGTGTGGATGAACGTCCCAAGCTTCGTGAAGATGTAGACCGACTCCGGCGCTGCCGTGAACTTGAAGAAGAGCGTTTGCAGCAGGATGATCGCTGCGACAATTCGGCAAGCCCAACTGAAGATCAAGACTGGAGTTGTCATTGATCGACTCATGGTTGAAATGGCCTGGGTGCTCATGGGGCGCTCCTTCACCTGCCGTATTTTTCGACCAGGCCGGGCCAGTTTTCGTCTGCCTTCCTGAGCGTGCCCTGCGGGTCTTTATCGAATTTGCTCTTGACATCAAGGTCGTATTGCAAGAGCAGCCGCCCGTTGACTATCTCCCAGGTTTCGATCTTGATGGGGACTGCCTTGCCGCGGCTGGCACCATACGCGCAATAACCGCCGAACTGCGGTTCGTATTGCGCCGGCGCTTTATCGAACGCTGCTTTGTGATCGACCGACGCAAAGTAATATTTCGCGCCGTGGTAAACAGACTGAAATTGCGGATCTCCCTTAACCGGCTTGTGGTCCGTGAAGAATGCGACCGGATCGTAACCCTGGATGGCCAATCCATCGCGGTCCAGGTTTTGCAAGTCTTTGGCCAGTGCCAGGGTTGACAGACCGGCCAACAAAACAAACGCGTAAAACAATTTCTTCATGACAGATCGTTCTCACTTCCCGGGCTCCGAGCCCATGTACAACGTGAGAGTCCCCAGACCAACAGAAGTGACAAAGCAGACCTCGGCGCGTTCAGAAATGTCCGCGTGTCACCTTTCATTGAGTCATGCATCTCACGTTTAGCCCGAATGCATGTTTTCATGCGCGTGTACCCGGGATTAAGGTCATGAATGTAGCGGCCCCGATAATGGGCAACGGTCTGGTCGCCGACAGCCTGGCGGCCGAGCGTCCCTTCGCTTTCGGAACTGGTCCGTATCACCTGCGAATGGCGGTGTCCGAGTCAGACCGCTTAGCAGCTTTCCGGTTGCGCTTTCTGGTCTTCAACTTGGAACTGAACGAGGGATTGGAAGAGTCGTACGCGACGGGCCACGATACGGACGAGTTCGACCGCATCTGTGACCACCTGATCGTGGAGCACGTGGCCTCCGGCAAGATCGTCGGAACCTACCGGTTGCAGACAGGCGCGATGGCTTCGGCAAATGCAGGCTTCTACGGTGAGCATGAGTTCGATTTTTCACCCTATAAGCGGCTGGGCCATTCCGTCATCGAACTTGGACGCGCCTGTGTGGACCGCGATCATAGGTCCACGGATGTGCTTTACCTGTTATGGCGTGGCATCGCCCAATACGCCGTGAGTCATGGCGGTAGGTACCTGATCGGTTGTTCGTCCCTGACCTCACAAGAGGCGGCGCATGGTACCGCTGTCTTCGAATCCATGCGGGAGTACTTGGTGCCCCCCCAGTTGCAAACTACGCCGCAACCCGCCTTCGCAATGCCCCTGATGTCATCAAAGAATGCCAGCGACAAGATCCCGAAATTGTTGCGTGCTTACCTGGCGGTGGGGGCTAAGATCTGTGGACCGCCGGCGATCGATCGAGAGTTTAGGACGATTGACTTCCTCACGCTGCTGGATCTAGAAACTCTTCATCCGCGGATTCATCGTCGTTTCCTGAAGGCCTGATCACTCCATCGATCATTTTGGTGCTGTTCGAGTACCGTCTGGGGAATGACGTAACGACCTCGGATCGATCTTCAGCAGTTGCATCGAACCTGTCTCCAGTCGTTTTCCCTGAATAGTGATCGATTCCGCAATAAATTCGCGTAGCGCGTCGCGTCGCAGGGCACGTCCGTCCAAGCCGACCAGTAAGAACTGTTCATGCCCGTCACTTGTAGCAAAGATTGGCGGAATCCCCCCGCTGATACAGCGCGCCGCGCAGTCTCGGTGAACTTTCCCTTGACCGGGATTCATCACGCCCAGATAGCACTTGCTGTCCACGATCTCCCCAGTGAGCGTTACAGCTCCCAAGTCCCGAACGGTCTCTGGGACTGCGGGTGCGGCATCGGTCACTGTGATGGAACCGGGGGCGATTTCTACCATTGTTCCGCCCTCACGATAGATCAGTTGTCCCTGTAGTCGGACATCTTTGCCATCGAAGCCGGCCACGAGATCGTCGGCACCATGTTTTCCCGGAGCGACCAGTAAATAGCGCGAGTATTTTTCTTGTCGCCCGACGTCTCCCGGACGCAACACCAGCAACGTTGGGAAGGGGCGAGTCGCAATCACTCCGTCAAAGCCGTGTAATTCGCCGTATTCAAACGCCGAGTCAGCAAATGGCATTTGTCCAACAACCAACAACAGAGCCACAGCCACCGCGAGAAGGCCGAGCATTACAACGACCTTTCGCACAAAACGGGCGAGTGCGGTCGGTGCCTTCGCCAGGTAGCCAACGTAGAAGTCGTTCATCGCCGTTGTGCCCCCCGGGACGCGACTTGGGCCGATTCAATCTCGGCAGGTTCCACGCGGGTTCCGGGCGGGTTAGCACGCGGATGCACGAAGACCGTCCCTTCGACAACCTTGACGCGGAACGTTGGGATCTTCTCCTTGAACGGCGGCGGAGCCGCTCCAGACTCTGGCTGATACTGGTAGCCATGCCACGGGCAAGTCACGCAACCATCGATGATGCGCCCTTCTCCGAGTGGTCCGTTCTGATGCTGGCACACATTGGAGATCGCAGAGACTTTTCCATCGTAGCGAAATACCGCAACACGCTCCCCGGAGAGAGATACGACGGTCGCGCATTTCTCGGCGATACGATCCACCTTGCAGACCTCGACGAAGCCTTCGCGAACGACTTGATGCCTCGTCCGATCCACTCGCCCCTCGCGGAGCGCCGACGCGAGATGAAGTGCAAGAACTGTTGCTACTCCCACGATCAGGGCCGACGCCAGTACCGGACTCCTCTCTGACTGTAACGCCCCCAGAGTCACATGGGCGACCAGCAGCGCGTAGGCCACATACACCAGCATGTGCAATCGCTTCCACATGGGCGCGGACAGATTGTGCAGCCAGAAATCGTGACTCGTGGCCGCCATAACAAAGAGAATAATCAGCGCGAAGAAACCCAAAGCCTGAAAGGGAAAATGGGCGACACTGCCGTACCGCGGATTGCTGATGAACAAACTGACGAGGGGGTTCACATTCCCGAGCGCATGAAACTGGACCAGCCCAAACCCTCCATGCGCCAGTCCCAAGAGAAACGTCGTAACACCCAGATGCCGGCGATTATAGAGCAGCGGAAGAAAGCGACGATCTAATCGACTCAGCGGGCCGATGCACAACACGACGTTCAGCAGCAGGAATGCAGCCGTTCCCAGTGCGCGAATCAGCAATGTCTCAGCTGTCGCGCTCGGGTTTCGCCACGCACCGACACCGACAAAGATGGCGAGGTAGAGCGTGACCAGGGAGACGAGCGTCAGGTCGTATACCCTCTTCTGTCTGTTCCAACTGATTGCGCCGTATTGAACGCTCATGGCAACTTCTCCACTCTGGCCGTGTCGAACACGCTCTGATGCGCTGAGCTGAACAAGACCAGATACCCGGTACGCTTTTCATTCACCGGAATCAGAAAAGCCTTCCCAGCCCTGAAAGAGCCCACTAATTTTGCCGCCCCAGGGAGAGCGTTTCCTTGTGGTGCGTTGTCTGCCCAATAAAGCAACAAGTCCGGCGCGTTCAGGTCCTGCGCCGATTGCAACACTACATGGGTCTCTTGGGGGCGGTCAGACCTGCTATAAAACGCCGAGTGAATGGTATGGTTTTTCCATAAGTTGCCCGACTCCCTCACGACATTCGCGGTGGCCGGCACGCCCGCAACAAGCGCGCCTGCGCCAGGCCATGAACTCCGCGCTCCAATCCCGAGGCACAGGATCGCAGGCAGCACTACCGTCAGGCCGACAAATGCTATGCGATGGGCGACTCTGAGCGGCTGAATCATGGCTTGCTCAACAAGCGGTGGGGGTTCTTTTCGACCGGAGGCTCAACGACTCCTCCCATCAAGCGGTGAAGGAACATCGGCCAAAACGCGACGACGCCAGGCAGGATCAGCAACCGAAAGCCAACGCCCGATCCCTGAGCTTCAGAATCCAGACGCTGAACTCCCTGGCACACGAATGGCACCGCAAACACCAATCCGAGGCTGGCGTATCCCGCCATCGTATAAACAATCGCTTTGGCAAGGGTTTCAAGCATCTTTACCGTAAACCGGGATCACTGAACCGTTGACGTCCTTACCAGCCTCGCCGGCGAGCCAGACAACCAACTCCGCGACCGAGGACGGCAGAACCCACTTACCGACATCTGCGTTCGGAATCGCTTTGCGGTTCGCGGGGGTATCCATCGTGCCCGGCAGGATTACGTTCGCGGTCAGCCCGGCGTCTTTGTTTTCGAGAGCCACAGTTCTGATCAGCGAGACCATGGCCGCTTTCGAAGCGCTGTAAGATCCCACACCTGCTCCAGGTTCCAGAGCGGCTCGGCTTCCAATCGCAACGATGCGTCCGTTGCCAGTGTTTCGCAGCGGCGGGACCGCCGCCCGCAACATGTGAAACACGCAATTCAGATTGAGATCTAACATGTGCTGGAAGGTCGTGTCGTCGGTGTCCACGATTGATTGGCCGCCAGAGAAACCGCCCACTGTGTGCGCCAAAACGTCGAGTTTTCGGAACCGTGCCACAACCTGATCCAAAAGGGTTTTAGCGCCCTCACGGGTCGAGATCTCTGCGGCCAGAGCGGTAAAGTTTGGGTTATCGAAATCAGCTTGTTGTATTTTCCGCGAAGTCCCGATGACTGTTGCTCCAGCATCAAGAAACGCCTGCGTTACATAGGCTCCAAGGCCGCCGTTAGCGCCGGTGACGAGTACGACCTTGCCCTTCATCTCATGCTCCGATCTCACGGCCATCAGATTCCGGCAGTACGGAAAGGTTACGAGCCTTCCTTACGGGTGGGGCGCACTCACGCAGAGTACTTGGCGGGGAGTGCGCTCGGGCTGCAGATCCCTCACCGCAGGAACATATTTAATGTCAGGAATATTCTGTGATCAGAGCCGCTCGTCGGCGCGCAGGATGCTCGGCTTCGGGTCCATGTACATTACTCGCCTCTGCGACTAAAATGATGAGCGGCATCGTTACAACAGCCTTGCCTTCGAGTATTTCCGTAAGTTCTCGGGCATGCGCGTCGGCCGGAGTCTTCGGCCACAGAGCCTCGCGCATGCGCACCAGTTGATCGTAATCCGACAACTCAGCGGGCCTGATGCAAATATTCGTGTTCCTAGAACGCCATCCAGTGCGTCCGTGTTCAAATCCCGTCGGGGACACCAAGAGACTTGGAATATTACGAGGACAGAGCGAGAACAATGAGAATTCCCGATATGACAGGGATGGTGGTTCTTTCGATCGGGGCCTGGATATTGGCCGTGACACCGCAGTCTCTCCGTGGTTCAGATCCTTGGATCGGGAGCCCGTACTCCGGTACTGGTGGAACTCTTCACATCGGAGGGGTGTTCCAGCTGCCCTCCAGCAGACAAGTTTCTGCAAACGCTCGATGGGCAACCCATACCGGGCGCGGACATGATTGTGCTCAGCGAACATGTGGACTACTGGAACCATATCGGCTGGAAGGACCCGTACTCTGCCAGCTTCTATAGTGAGCGGCAGAGTACCTACGCCAAGCGCTTTGGCCTGGACAGCGTCTACACACCGCAAATGGTGGTGGATGGGACCAGCGAGTTTGTCGGCAGCAATTCCGGCCAGGCCGACAAGGCCTTTCGAAAAGCGTTGGGCGTTCCAAAGATTCCGGTGCACTTGTCTTCGATTTCGGCAGACGCCTCAAATACTTTGCACGCTCATCTGGAAACCGGAACTCTCGATTCTTCTTTTGGGTCACGAGAGGCGGACGTGTACGTTGCGGTCGCGCTGAACCGTGCTGAGTCGCAGGTGTCGGCAGGCGAGAATTCCGGACACCGACTGGCGCACGTATCTGTCGTCAAGAGTCTTACGAAGATTGGCGCTCTGAGGCAGGGACAAGTCCTGGCGCAGGATCTTCAGCTCAAGTTGGAACCTGGGTCTGATTCGCGCAACCTGCGGTTGATAGCATTCGTTCAAGAACCTCGGCAGGGCCGAGTACTCGGGGCTGCTTCGATGCCGGTCGGTACGCGGTAAGGACAACCGTCACGCTCTTTCCATTCGTGCCCGCAGCGGGAGGTCGGATTTCCAATCCTGCGGCAGTGCTTACGTTCATCGCGCGTTGAAGGAGCTCTGGCAACTTCCTTGTTTGACTTGCCTTCAGCAAGAAGCTGGAACACTTCTTTCTCCCGATCGGTCAACAGATCGTAGCTGTCCTCCAGCCCGCGCTGCTGTAGTTGCCGCATGTAGTCTTCCAAAAGCGTATTTGCGATAGTGGGACTGAAGAACGATTTTCCGCTGGCCACCGCTTCCACGGCGCGGTAAAGGTCTCTATCAGCCGAGTCCTTCAGCAGATAACCCTTCGCTCCGGCGGCAAGGGCCCGCCTCAGGTAGCTCTCGTCCGAGTGCATGCTGAGAATGATGACGCCAGTTTCAGGCCTCTGCTTGACAATTTGACTGGTAGCCTCGACGCCGTTCAAATTTGGCATGCCTATGTCCATGATGACGACATCGGGCCCAAGCTGCTCCGCCGCGCGCACTGCTTCCCGCCCGTCGCTTGCTTCGCCAATGACTTCGAAGTTCTCACGCTGTTCAAGTTGGAGACGTAGACCCTTCCTCACGATGCCGTGGTCGTCGGCGATGAGAATGCGCAGCTTTTTCACGCAGGCACCCCGAGAGGGATCTCCACTTCGATGCTCGTGCCCTTGTTCTGAAGAGACTTAATGGCGACCTTGCCCTGCAGGGCGTGAACTCGCTCTTCAATCCCGATCAACCCCAATCCTCGCCCTGGTCCGATTCCCACACTCGAAACCAACGCCATCATCTTTCACTAAGACATCAATGTGATCCGCAACACCAACCACCGAAACAAGAACATTCTTAGCGTTCGCATGCCGGGCACAGTTCGTAAGGGCCTCCTGCACCACTCGATAAATGCAAGTTCGCTGGGAATCCGACAATTCGTCGAGTGCGCCGCTAACCTCAACCGTCGCTGGAACCCCCGTGTGGCGTGAGAACTCGCGTCCTTGCCATTGCAAGGCTGGTTCCAAACCCAGATCGTCCAGCATGGAGGGGCGCAAGCCCATCGCCAAATCCCGAATCGCCTTCATCGCATCTGAATTCACCCGCTTGGCTTCTTCCAAACGCGACGAATACCCCTTCAGGTCAGACCTCTCGATGTTTTCCAGGTTGCCCAACTGTATCTGCAGCGCCGTCAACATCGCACCCACTTCGTCATGTAGTTCTCGCGACAGCGATTTCCTCTCAGTCTCCTGTGCCTGCACCAGGCTCTGGGACAGACGGCGCAAGTCGCCTTCGGCCTGCTGCAATCTGCTTCCGCTGCTCCTCGCGCTGCTTCTCAAGCTGGGCCACGCGATAGGTTGTAACCAGTGCGACTATGATACCGAGTCCCAAGGCGAAGCCCATGATCCGGTTGAGAAAACGATGAAGCACTCGCTGGCTCTCCCGGTTGCGTTCCCGTTCACGATCAAGATTTTCCTGGTTCAGCTTCGCCATCTCGCGGGCCAAGTCGATGACTGCCTGCCGATGCGGGAATACGCTATGACGCAGAAAATACCAGCTTCGCTCGGCCTTCGCCTTCGCTGTCCAACCGAAGATGGGGTCGAGCGAATCCCAGTAGTTTTGGACCTCACTTTGAAGGCGGGGCAGGCTTGGGCTCTCGATATCACCGATGTGTTGCGGCAACTCATCCAGGCGCTGTTGGAGCGAGCTGCGAATTTCGAGCAACTGCTGCCGGTGCTGCGGCGCATTCTGTGGTGACGGATCGAGCAGGTAGTCCCGGACCAGGATGTCGGCCAGGTACATGTCGGTGGCGATGCCACGCCGGGAGGATTCTGATTGCAGATATGCGTCCTGTGTGGTCTCCATCTCATTGTAGATTGCCCGCGCGCGCCGAATCGCGCCAACGCCCAATATCCCGATCAGGACCACCAAAGTGCCGAAACCCAACACTAATGGAAGCAACAAAGAGCGCGTTTTCATGGAGTATTCCTTTTGCGCGACTGCCTTTTCATACCATAATTCCTCGGGTGCGACCTTGTATCCCTGAGCCGATAATATCCCCTCTTTGGCGATCGTCGGATGAAAGAATCTGTCGGAAGGGCCAGATCAGAGTCCTTTTGCAGTGTAGTTACGGAGGAGAGTGAAAAGACGCGGAATCACATTCGTGCCAGCCCTTCTTCGTAGGGACACGCTCACTTCTGCTAGCCCTCTGCCTCCCGATGGCTGCTGCGCACTCTCAGCCAAGTGAATCAGGGCCGATCAGGCGAGGTTACATATTTACGGCGGAATATGGGGGAATGGTGGTTGAGAACCTCACCCCGCAGCTGGCGGCGTCCCTGGGAGCGAAACCTGGAATCCTGGTCAGGTCCGTGAGCACTGGAAGCAGAGCGGACAGCTCGGGATTCCGAGCTGGCGACATCATCGTTGGCGTTACATCGATAGAGGTACGAAGCGTCGCCCAATGGCGTCGCGCGTTACAGGCGCGGAAAGGCAAGACCATTTCTGTTGAGATTGTGCGTGAAAAGCGCACAATTATTCGCTCAAGGCAGGCTTGCTGCCAAAAAATTAACGACCATCGTACGGGCGTTCCTGGGCGCGATTCGTGAAATCCCTGCCGACACGAGATACGGATTTGGAGGGGCGCTCGTGACTCACCGCAGGACGCGGCTGGCCGTAATACCGGCAGGTTTCTCAGATTCTCTTTTAGTCCCCAGAGATGGGAAGTTTGCGAATGTATCGGGTCACCTAGTGCCGATTGCGGTGTCGCTTGAGCATGCTGATTTGGAATCGCAGATACTTGTCAGTGAGTTCCTGACGCGATGCGATCCGGGTACACGCGATATGTTTTGCCGTCGTAGTCAAGGATTCTCGTGGAAAGAAATCGGTAAAGTTTATGGAATCTCGACGCATGCAGCCGAATCGTGCACATTGAGCCACCGGGGAGCCGCTGTCGGCTGCGGACGCTCGGGATGATGGAGTTCGCCGACTACTAGGTTAAAGTTCGTTACGACTTTCTGGCGAAAGACATGGTGCAAGCCGCCTGGCCGCAATTTGTTCTTCTCGCCACATAACAAAAATGTATGTAAATGAGAATAGGATCGAAAATGCGATGTACGGTGTTGAAAACAGCATGACAACCAAGCCATACTTGATTCGTAGAACAGACACGGCTTCTGAAGCAGCACCATCTGCAGCAGATCGTTTTCAGCCGGAAACGACCAGTTGCGAAACAGATACAGACCCGCGGTTGCACTCACCACAAAGCTCACTAGATTTCGGCTCTCGACCTCGCCTCACGACTCGATCCTACAGCAGGCCTATGCTGATTCTGTTTTCTCTCTCATCCCGCTGTGGTTCAGAGGGTAATGCTGAACCGGCAGATTCAGTCCGGGCAATAGTGCTTTCCGCATTGCTGCCAGCATTTCTGTCCTGCTCGATCCAGCGGGCGAATTCTTTGTCCTGCTTGAATACCAGTTCCAAGGCCCGGCTGATGATGTAATCCCGGCTGTCATCGATGAATCGGCCATACTTGTCGAGCAGGGCGAGCTGGTCTTCGTGAGCTTCACCGTGATCTGCTGCTTGGGTCGCTTAATTCTTTGGGGAATGAATGAGTATGTCATCGTTTCTCGCTCCTGAGTTCACTCCGTTTTTGTCAGCTTTCTCAGTTGTCATCACTAGAGGAACGCATCACTGAATGCAGTTCCTCAAGGGCGGGAGCGACCCCGGAGTGACGGTAGGAACGGAGCGGGTTTGTGGCGGCTCAAGGGCCGCACAAACCGGGGTCGCTCCCGCCCTTGAAAAATCTTCTGGCGTTCGTGCTTCAGGCATCTCTTGCTCTCCTCCCACCGTCGTACCTACCCCTTCCAGACCATAGACCCAGGTTCCGGGTGGACCATGCATCGGATCGTGGTGTTTGCCGCCACGGTCCGCGATATTCCGCATTTCTTTCATGCCGGTATCTTCCTCCCTAGCCCGCCGAACAGTTCGCAGTCGAGATCCAATCGATAGCTGGCAAAGCCTCCTGAGCGCTGGCCCGGGCTACGTGTCCTGTCACCGAGAACGCAATCGCCCTGTTCACGCCGCCGGCGATACAGGGCTTCATATGGGGGTCCTGCGAACTCGTTCAGCTCTTCGCGCAACCGGTCTAAACGGCTCTTACCAAACGAACTTGTCTCGCCAGTCAAATAGAACGCGAGCCCGAAAGTGCTCGCGCAACCGCTCGATATCTGGATCCTTCGCATCCCCCCGCCTCGACTCCATTCCCACATAAGCGTCTGAAAATCGGCTCTGCCTTCGCAAACATCCGTTCATCCGCAGCCACATAAATGATCCCGAATCGGTCTAGCCGACTGAACAACTCCCTGTACTGCAAAAAATAGGTATCGAACCCCGAGGGCTACCCCGTGCCGCCATCCACAGAACGAAACCGACCACAGGCGGAGACGCGCTCGACGCGCCGGAGAGAAACAGCGGAAACTTGTCGACGAAATAACGTAGGTGGTAGTGCGACCGTGTGGCGACGGTAGATCCGCTGCGGAAGGCGGCCGTGATCCAGGCCGAGTCCACCGACAAAATAGTCCAGTTTCTCGACCTCTGTGGCTAAATAAATGATGCTCCTGTCGGGCGAGAACGAAGTCCAGGCCCATCAATTTTATCTTCACCGGAAAGGGTTGACGCCAGCGGCGATTGCGGTTGCCTTCCTCCCCGATGGCCGTAAAAAACGGCTTGGCTCCCACGTGAGAGATCTGCGTACGATTGGCTGATTCGTGAACGCGGACGTGTCCTTGGAACACCCCTTGCTCGATCAACCGCTCGACATTTCCGCCCTCACTTAAACGGCGGCTTAGTTCTTCCGAAATGCTTTCGCCTGTCCGCAAACAACTGCTTCTAAATGTGAGCTAGCTTGCGGCCAGTCTCTTTTAGAAACAGGTTGCGCGCGGCGACGTAGACACCGGCAAACACATTGAAAAAACGGCGGCGGCGTAAATCGCGATTTGGGAACCGTACTTTTCGATCAAGAGTCTGCGGAACGGAATCAAGAACGCGCACTCCTGGACTAGGAAGAATAGAAGAGCTATGAACAGGATGGTCGTCGCAAAAAGGACATTGGCAATCACGGGTGCGCCTCCTTACAGGAAGAGAGGTGCCCTATGCGGGCACCTCGTCCTGAACCGGTTCGGCATCGAGGTTTTCGGCGGCCGAGCGCGGAGTGTGTTCGAGTTTCGTGATGGAGCGGGCCCGCACTTCGGAGACGCGACGCTTGGTTTCGCCCAACACATACTCGCGGCCCTGGAGCTGGCCTTCGACCTCGACATATGCGCCCTTGGTGAGCGACCTGGCAGATTCCGCCAAGCGGCCAAAGGCGACTATGCGGTGCCAATCGGTCCGCGAGACGAACTCGCTCGACTGCTTGTCTTTGTAGGAGCTCTTGGTTGCGAGCGAAAGGACGACAATGGGTTTCTGGTTAGAGTTGGTATGCTCAACCGCATTCGCGCCGAGGAAGCCTTTGACGGTGATCGTGTTCTTGTAAATCGACATGTTGTTTCTCCATTTCTGTCCTGATCTACTCAGGGCACACCTGGGCGAAGCCATGCGAGAGGGCCCGGCTCCCAAGCCCAACGTCTGCTTTCTCGGAGGGACCTGCAAGAAATCTCCCCACGGGGCTTGGCCGCGTTTCTTGCGGCAGATTTGTTGTGGGAGACCGAGACCCGGAGGGCCTGCGGAAGCAGAAGACGGCCGTGGCGCCGGGCGCCGGATAAGCCCCGAAGCAGTGCCGGAGTAGAGCAGGGCGGAAATGAGAACATGTCCGAGGCCAGACTCGATCACCTTCTCCGTGCCCCAGGACGCGATCATTCCTAACCGCGACATAACCGCCCCGGCACCAAGGGAAAGTGAGAGATCAAGCTCAGAGCTCCGCTGTGATGAACAAGATGCAGAGCCTTATGCACGAGAGCTTAGGCGGTTCCGGGAAGGATGAAACCAAGGATGAACTAGGACGCAGGAATTCTTGCTGCTCTCATGAGCTACCAGCTGCATCCGAAGAGCGTTGACTACACGATGAAGACCTATCTTTCCGGCAAGGAGATGGATTCCTTCTGGGGTGAGCTTGGCTGGGCCCTTCTCGAGATGATGAATGCTGGCTTGGCAGAGTGGACTCTCGGACCTGCCTTAAGAAGCTCGACCGCTAAGATTCAGTAGATCGGACAGCGCCAAACGTCAGCGACGGATTAGAGGAATAGAAACGTTATGATTCCAGTGGCTCGTTGTCGCTGGGAGCGGCGATACCCAAGAAGACGAGAACGGCACGATTCAGCCGCACCATGTCCTCGTCAGCAAGGCGGCCAACGCGTGCGCCGATCTTTGATTTCGGAACACTCGTGATCTTATCCACCATCAGCCGGCAAACAGCGCGAAGCCCGTTGCTTTCGTTGGGCTCGACCGGCAACCGAAACAGAGGAGCATCGGTTGGGTCGGAAGTGAAGGCGCATACCGTGATCGAATCCGTCATGTCAAAACGGTCGTCTTGAAGAATCACAACTGGACGGGGCTTCCCAGCATAGTCCTTGCCGCCCGCAACGGTCCAAATTTCACCGCGCTTCACACCGCGCCCCAATCAGAGACAGCGTCGATGAAGTCTTGGTCCTCCTTTGCGTGAGGACTATTGGCAACAGCCAGCGACTGCCGATGTGCTTCTGTCACAAAAGCAGGCGAGCGCATGTCGGGGACCCAAATCTGGATAGGCCGTAACCCCTGTTGACGAAGGCGTTTGCGGTGCGCTCTGACCTTATCCCGAGACGACTTGGAGTGAGTTCGTGCTCGCATTTTACCTCCCTACCTGGTTACATGTAACCTACCACAGGTACCCGCTAAAATCAAAGCCCGCAGAAAAGATGAATGAGGGCACGTTGCGCTGGCTGCGCCCAACAGCAGCGCATTACTGCGGGTACTCCAGTTGATCCGAAGCCCTGCGTTCCCACTTCTTTCAGCGGGATCCCGGCCGCCGTATTTGTTTTGGTAGTCATGGCAGTGCGACCAAGAATGGCTCGATCAAAGCTGTTGGGGTACTTCAACAGCTTGGCGCAGGCGCGCGAGATACGGTTGATTGCGAGAGTTTGGGTTTCCGATTGAACTCGACAGTCCCTTTATCACCCCGAAAGATTCCCAGGCCATGGCAACTGGACAATCCGGAAGGATTGCAGCGACGCTTGGGGCGAGAAAAGGTGAATCGTGGCTGCGGGCCACAGAACACCAAGAACGGCTGGGGGTGTTTGAGCAACTCTAACATTGAGAGAAGTAGCGGATCTGCTGGGGATCCACCGGAAAACACTGGGCCAACCGAGCTGGAGATACCAAGATAGAGAAAGAGATATGATGTCTACCCAAGCCGTCCCGGTAGTGCCACTTGCGCCGGCGGAACCCTTCGTCGATCCTGACACCGCGGCCAACTACTTGCGGACAACCCGTCGCCAAGTGCTAGAGATGGTGCGCGAAGGGCTCATCCCCGGCCACCCGCTCGATCCCCACGCTAAGAAGAAAGACTGGAGATTCCTGCTGTCGGAGTTGTACGCGTACATGCTAAGCTGCGACCAGCGGCCACCTGGAGCACGCAAACCACCAAGGAGGGTTTGATGCCCAGGTATCAAATAGGCAGTCTACGCAAGATAATGCGCGCGGAGGGTCCGACGTGGGTGCTTCGCTATTACGCCACTCGCTCGGATGGGAAACGAGTCGAACGCACGACCGCCATAGGTCTTGTCAAAGATATCGGTCCCAGCCTGGCGGATGCGTCGAGAGAAGTCGATCGTCAGAAGCTGCGCGAAACCATCAACCAAATACAACCCTTCCTTGGAAAACCGAGGACGTTTGGTCAGCTTTGTCAGCACTATATCGAGAACGAGCTGAGGATCGACCAGGCGAATTCGGCTCGCCCCAAGGAGTTTCCCACCATCGAGACCTACGAGCGACACCTCCTCAAGCGGATCATTCCCCGTTGGGGGAGCCTTGCGCCTTTGGCAATCAAGTCGACGGAAGTCGAGAAATGGTTCCTCGAACTGAGGAAGGGAAATCCGCAGAAAAAGGTGAAGCCGTTTGCCGATCCGACGGTGGACAAGATTCGGCGCATCATGCATCTGGTCTACAAGCATGGGCAGCGGCACGAGTTTCTGCCGCGCCAGCAAGAGGGCAACCCCATGAATTGGGTGAGCCAGCGAACGACCAGCGACTACACGGCGGTCCCGATGACGCCGAAGCAGGCGTTCGAGATTCTCCTCAACATTCCGGAGCCAAGGCGCACGCTCACTCTAAGCGATGCGGCCACGGCGCTGCGAGTGTCGGAGTTGCTGGCGCTAATGTGGACGGATCTGGACTTCGCGGATCTCGTGATGTACGTGAGGCGCGCGTATGTGTGGGGAAGGTTCAAGGTGCCGAAGTCGAAGGCATCGAAGGCCCCAGTCCCCATGCACCCTCTGTTGGCCGGGTTTCTGCTCGCTTGGCGCGACAAGACGCCTTTCAGGAAGGACACCGACTTCGTGTTCCCGAGCGTCAGGCTCAAAGGCAAGAAGCCGCTCTCGGCGTCCATCATGGTGCAGAAGTACCTGAGGCCGGCCGCGGTGAAGGCCGGAGTGATCAAGGAAGGGGAGAAAGTGCGTTTTGGCTTTCACAACTTCCGGCATGCACTGGCGACGGCACTGGTCAAACTGAGGGTGGATGCGAAGACGGTGCAAGGGATGCTGCGTCACGAGGACTTCGGGACGACTATGCAGCTTTACGCACAGTCGGACATGGAGTCGATGCGCGAGGCACAAGGCAAGTTCCTGGAGCAGCTTTTGGGCGACAGGATGCACCTGCTCACAGAGAGGGTTCAGTGAGAAATCGTCGATCGGACCTCCGAATCGTGGGTTGAATCGTGGGTTGGGAATTTCCGCCGAAAGCCGCTTAATCTTTTAGAATGATGGTGGCCAGGGACGGAGTTGAACCGCCGACGCCAGCCTTTTCAGGGCTGCGCTCTACCACCTGAGCTACCTGGCCACTTTGGGCTCACAGCTTGTCTGCCGGCGCCGGGCGCGTCGTCTGGCATGCGAGGAACTGGGACGGAATTTGCCAGTCAATTCTGGGCAGTCAAGACGCTGGAAGCGTTTGGAACAGACTCGATTATAGCAATGGAGTCAGGTTCGCTCAAATCGTCGCCGCCCTTACGCTCGCCCTAGTGTGACTTCGCGGCTGGCATGGCGCCGTTGAGAACTGTAAATGCGCAGCGCCTGGACGCGACCCAGTATGCGACTTCGCGATAGTCAGTGACGTCGAAGACTGCCAGATCCGCATCCCTTCCCGGTTCGATGGATCCTTTGCGCTCCTGCAGGCGCAATGCCCAGGCGCCGTTTATCGTGGCGGCGGTAATCGCCTCGGCGGGCGACATCTTCAAGTGAGTGCATGCCAGGGACAGGACGAATGGCATGCTGAGGGTTGGCGAGGATCCTGGATTATAGTCGGTGGCCAACGCCACCGCCACCCCGCCGTCGATCAGGTTTCGCGCCGGCGGAAAATTGTCCAGGCCCAGGAAATAATTTGCGCCCGGCACCAGGGTCGCGATCGTCTCGGTTTTCGCCAGCAGGCGGATGTCACTTTCGCTGACGTGGTCCATGTGATCGAAGGATGCGACGTTGAAACTCAACAGGCGTCCCAGCGCAGTTTCGCTCAACTGGCAGACGTGGGCCCGCACTCCCAGGCCGTGTTTCTTGGCGGCATCGAAGATTCTTTCCGTGTCTTCCGCCGTGAAGGCGCCGCGGTCGGTGAATACGTCCACAAACTGCGCCAGCTTTCTCTCCGCCACCAGCGGGATCATTTCTTTACAAACCAGCTCGACATATTCGTGCGCCCGGCCGTGAAATTCACGGGGCACGACATGCGCGCCCAGCAGCGTGGCGACCACCGTTCCCGGCCATCTGGCGGCTGCGCCGCGGATGGCTTCGAGCGACTTGATCTCGGAATCGAGCGTCAACCCATAGCCTGACTTGGCTTCCACAGTGGTCGTGCCCTGCTCCGCCGTTTCATGCAGCGCGCTCAGTACTCTGTCCGTCAGCAGCTTCTTGCCGGCCTTGCGCACAGCTTCCAGGCTTGAACGAATGCCGCCGCCGGCCTCCGCGATCTGTTCGTAGGTCGCGCCGGCAATGCGCTGTTCAAAATCCACCAGCCGAGGGGCGACGAAAGCGGGATGAGTGTGCGAATCCACGAATCCAGGCAGGACAACCTGTCCGGTGCAATCGATCTCGACAATTTTCTTGCGGTTCTTTTTGATCCACGGATCGCGCAGCGCGTCCCTGGTCTTGCAGGCGGAGACGATCTTTTTTCCTACCGACAAAACCGCGCCGTCCTTAATGATGCCGATCTCCTGCAGTTCCGGGCCCCGGCGCGGACCGGATTTTCCCGAAGAAGAGCGTAGCGTCAACAACTGGCTGATGTTGACCAGCAGCAGCGCAGGATCGGTGGCCGCTTCGTTTTTTGCAGGACGGGGCACTGGGTGATTAGTTTAGCAGCGACTGTGTGGAGACGGGGATTGTGTGGGGACGGGTCTCCGACCCGTCCGGCTGAGCGCAGCTCGGCAAGGCCTTAGCTGCGTTCTTCTGGATCCCATCAGGATCAAAACCCAGCCGAGCTTTGCTCGGCCTGGACGGGTCGGAGACCCGTCCCTACACGGACATTGGAACGTTACACGGGCATTGGGACCTTCACGCCATTCTTTGACGCAAACTTTGCTGCCTCTTCGTAACCAGCATCCACGTGGCGGATGACGCCCATGCCTGGGTCCGTGGTCAGCACGCGCTCAATTCGTTTGGCCATCATGTCGCTGCCGTCGGCAACCGTGACTTGCCCGGCGTGCAGGGAATAGCCGATACCCACGCCACCTCCATTGTGGATTGAAACCCAGGACGCGCCCGCCGCGGTGTTGAGCAAAGCGTTGAGCAGGGGCCAGTCCGCGACCGCGTCGCTGCCATCCTTCATGCTTTCGGTTTCGCGGAACGGGGACGCGACCGAGCCGCAATCGAGGTGGTCGCGCCCGATCACGATGGGCGCCTTGAGCTTGCCCTTTTTCACCAAATCGTTCATGGCCAGGCCGAACTGCGCCCGCTCGCCATAGCCCAGCCAGCAGATGCGCGCCGGCAGTCCCTGAAACTTGATGCGCTTGCGCGCCAGCTCAATCCAGCGGCGCAGAATTCTGTTTTCCGGGAACAGTTCGAGCACCAGGTCGTCGGTCACCGCAATATCGGACGGCTCTCCCGAGAGTGCGACCCAGCGAAACGGGCCGCGTCCCTCGCAGAACAGAGGGCGGATATAGGCCGGAACAAAGCCGGGGAAGTCGTAGGCATTCTTCACTCCGCGCTGGAACGCGAAGGTGCGGATATTGTTTCCGTAGTCAAAAGTCACCGCGCCCATTTTCTGCAGCCGCAACATGCCTTCGACGTGGCGGGCCATGGAATCCAAAGACCGCCCCTGGTAGGCCTTTGGATCGCTCTGGCGCAGTTCCAGGGCTTCGGGCAAGGTCATCCCGTTGGGAACGTATCCGTTGAGTGGATCGTGCGCTGAAGTCTGGTCGGTCAGGATATCCGGCAACACGCCGCGTTCGGCCAACTCCGGAATAATGTCAGCGCAGTTTCCCACCAGCCCGACGGAAACATTTTCTTTTTTGCGCAGCGCGTTTTTCAGGATGCGCAACGCTTCGTCGAGAGTTGTGACCATGAAGTCGCAGTAGCCGGTCTTCAACCGCTTCTTGATGCGTTCGGCATCGACATCGATCCCCAGGAAGGCCGCGCCGGTCATGGTTGCGGCCAGCGGTTGCGCGCCACCCATGCCGCCCATGCCGCCGCTCACGATCAGTTTGCCAGCGAGATCACCGCCAAAATGTTTTTCCCCGGCTGCCGAGAAGGTCTCGAACGTGCCCTGCACAATCCCTTGCGAACCGATATAGATCCAGGAACCGGCCGTCATCTGGCCGTACATCATCAGCCCGGCGCGTTCCAGCTCATTGAATTTTTCCCAGTTGGACCAGTGGCCCACCAGGTTGGAATTGGCGATCAGCACGCGCGGCGCATGATCGTGGGTCTTGAACACGCCCACCGGCTTGCCTGACTGGACCAGCAGAGTCTCGTCATCTTCGAGATTCTTCAGCGACGCCACAATGGCGCGGTACGCCTCCCAGCTGCGCGCCGCCCGCCCCGTGCCGCCATAGACCACCAGGTCTCTGGGCCGTTCCCCAACTTCCTCGTCAAGATTGTTCATCAGCATGCGCATGGCGGCTTCCTGCTGCCAGCCTTTGCATGTGATCTGGGTCCCGCGCGGGGCGCGAATGGGAGTGTAAGTGGAGGGAGTGATTTCGGTTTCAACCGGCATGACTAGATGTTAGTGCTTTGGTCGGAGGGGTTCAAATTGGGTGATTATTTGGCTGGTGTGGCTGGTGTGGTCGCGGGCGACTCGCCCGCGAGATTCTCAAATTCAAAAGCCGCGGGCGAGTCGCCCGCGACCACATCTTACCAGCTGCTGTAGGCTGTGCCGTCGCTCGACGTGCCGGTGGCCCCGCTATGCACGTCGCTGATGCCGGGTTCCTGCTGGTCCACCGACATCACGGAATCTTCCTGGTCCACGGTCCAGGAGCTGTTGCTGCCGGTCATGGGATCATTGGGCAGCTGCTTGATGTATCCCGCCTGCACCAGGTCTTCGAGCGACTGCGGCGCCTTCTGCTTATCCAGGGTGTATTGCGAAATGAGGGAGCGCAGCTGGAACAAGTCCTGCCGCAGGACGGACTCCTTGGCCCGCAGAATCGACTGGTTGTACGCCGGAATCGAGATCGAGACCAGGATCAGGATCATGCTGATGACGATCATCAGCTCGATCAAGGTAAAGCCGCGCTCCCGCCGGTTGCTGAGTTGTGCCATTACCAGGTCCTGTACTCCGTGCCGTCGAGCGCGGTGCCCTGCGCCTTGGTAAACACGTCGAAGACGTTCTGTCCACCCCAGGAGTCCGAGTCGGGATCGTCCTGCATGGAGCGCAGGCCCCATTCCGCGCTGTTGGTCATGGGATCGATAGGAATGCGGCGCAGGAAGCGGACCTTCTTGCCGCCCACGTCCACACCTTTCACCAGAGTGTCGAGGTCCGGCGGATAGCCCTCGGTACCCACTTTGATCTGGAAGGCCTGGCGGTCCGCGGCGTCTTTGTAGCGGTCGATGGCATCGCGCAATTCCCAGAGGTCATGGCGCAGCTCGCGCTCTTTCGCCCGCATGATGGCCACCCTCGCCATAGGTACAGCCAGTCCGGTGAGGATTACCAGGATGGCGGTGGCCACGATCAATTCAATGAGCGTGAATCCGCGGCGGCCGCGTGCTGAGCCGGGTTTCTGGACGGCGGACTTCATTGGACTATTATCGTCGAAAATGGCCAGGACTTTAAGCTCTTCGGGGTTCGGTCCTTCGCGTCCGGGGCGAGCTTTGGCGGTGAAAGCCGTTGATCGTAAGCTTGCATATCCGTGCTCCGATGCGGAAAGCGGCCCCCAGCGGCTAAAGCCGCCATCCAGCGCATCTAATTGGCACGACTGAAGTCGTGCCCTTCCCAGGCCGCCGCTCCCCTGCCGCCGTTCCACAGCCGCCCTTCCACGACCGCAAAACCACAGCCGCTCTTCCGCGACCGCGATTCCACGGCCGCAAAGGCTGCGTGCTACTGCACCGTCACCGTGGCTACGGCTCCGGCCACGGGCAGAGCGCGCATCGATGGATCACGGGCCCCGCCTTTAGAAATTGCCAGTGTGGACTGCCCGCTCGCCTTGGCCATGAAGGTCAGAGTCACTACCGTGCCCTGTCCGGAAACGCCGGCCGTTCCCGGCGGCCGCGTGGCCGAAATCTGCAGGGTTCCGGTCGAGTCATCATCGCGATGCACGATCCCCACGATCTGACCGTCCTGCGAGAGCAAGCCACCGTTCGATACGTTCACCACTTGCAGGATTTTCGGATCGTAACTCACCTGCAAAGGCACGGAATATACGTTCTGCGCCCCCTTGAGCAGCACATTGACCGAGAAAGTCGAGCCGGGTGCCTGCGTCAGGCTGGCTGGGTCGAAACTAAAGCTGGCTTCGCCGGCAGGCATCTGTGGGGCGGCAGCCGGCGCCTCCGGTGCGGGCGCCTGCGTCTGAGCCGCTGCCGGAGCTGCTTCGTT
Source organism: Terriglobia bacterium (assembly GCA_963790645.1). GTDB lineage: Bacteria > Acidobacteriota > Terriglobia > Terriglobales > Acidobacteriaceae > JAIQFF01. Next base: position 169,391 of record CAWBPS010000014.1, read on the forward strand.
CACCGGCGCGGGCGGCGCCGCCTGGCTGGTGCGCCGCAACTCGATCGCGGACGCAGTTCCCACTTCCAGGGCCTTCTCGTTCAGGTCGTTCACGTCACGCGCACGGATGATGTGCGGAATCAGGGCAAATACAATCTCGTTTTCCTTATGCTCAACGTTGGTCTGGGAGAACAGGTATTTCAGGATTGGAATCTGCGCCAGCCCCGGGATGCCGTTCAGGGAGCGGATGTCCTGGTCTTCCAGATATTCCGCCCATGATGTTGACTTCGCCTTCCTTCAGGCGAATTTCATGCTCAATCTTGCGCTGGCCGATCACCGGCTGGCTGATACCGCCGATATTCGACTGCCCGGTCACGGATGAAATATCCATCGAGATCTTCAGCGTGACTTCGCGCCCGGCATGCACCTTGGGCGTGATGTCAATGTTGACGCCGACATCCAGATACTGGAACTGGGTGTTGACCAGCGGGTTGATACCCACGCCGCCGATGCCCGGCTGAAACGAACCGGTTGCGACCGGGACGCGGTCGCCGATCTTGAGCGAAGCCTTCTGCCCATCCACCGCTCGAATCTGAGGGTTCTGGATAAGTTTGGTACTGCTGTCACTGAACAGCGCGGTGGCCGTGGCGGGAGGAATTGTAACTACAAAATCGGTCGCGTTCAGGTTGCCCAGCCGGTTCAGGTTGATCTGGTTGGCGGTTCCCGAAGTGCTGCTCACGCTATTGTTGGTCTGATTGTTGGTGACGGTATTGTTGGTGGTGAAATTGTCCTGCAATGCGACGGTGGCGCTGGTGGGCGGACTGATTCCCAGGTTCCGCGTCTTGTCACGGCTGACCTGCATGATGGCCACTTCGACGATCACTTCCGGCCGCGCCTTGTCCAGATCGCCGACCAGTTTTTCCGCCAGCGCAATCTGGTCAGGGGTGCCACGCACCACCAGCGCGCCCTGCGAAGGCAGGGGCTGGATGCGGGAAATCTCCAGGATTTGCCGCAGGGCGTTGACCACATCCTGCAGTTCGGTCGGTTGCGAAAGATTCGCCAGGTAGAAAGTCTTGATGACGCTTTGTTCAATTTCCTTGCGCTTGGCCGGGTTGTCGGAAGCGACGAATATCGTGTTCGGCGTTACCGGCCGCCAGAATGTCTTGGATTCGAGCGCGACGATCTCCAGCGCTTCCTGCTCCGAGACCCCGTTCAATTCGATCTTGACCCGGCGCGAAGTGTAGTCGGGATCGAACAGCACGTTGAGTCCCGCCAGCTTGCCGATGGTTTCATAGATGATCTTGGTGTCCTCGGTCATCTTGAGCGTGATGGGAACGTTCGAGATGGCGGCCAGATCAACCGGCCCCTGTGCTTCCTGCACCCGCTTTTGCAGGCCGGTGGGGGGCGGCGCAGCCGAAGTCGGCGGCGCGTTGCCCGCATCATTGATCATCTTCTGGGTGCGGCGGATTTCCTGCTGGGCGATGAAACTCGAGGAATCGATCTCGCCGGCCTTCTGAAATTCAATCAGGGCTTCCTGCAATTTGCCCGCATCCCGCAACAATTGCCCGCGATGTACGTGCGAGGCGGCAGCCAGGAAGCGGGTGCGTTCGTATGAGGCGCGATATGCCAGATCCGTGGGCTTTTGTTCGTAAGCCTGTTTGTACAAGTCGTAGGCGGCTTCATAGTTCTGGCGAGCTTCGGCGTCTTTGGCTTTCTTAAAGAGCGACTTGGCGCTGTCGGCGGCGCCGATCGGCAGGGTCACCGCAACCACGAGCAATGCGATTGCTGCCGGGCGAATCAGGCGTGTCTTCACTGGTCCCTCGCAGGCAGTCTTCCCTCGGGAATCGGCCAATGACCCCGGGCTAGGCCGCTGAAAATGCGCTGATTTGAGAAGTAAGCTGGCTGATTATAGCATCGCGCCGCAGGCATGGAAGTGACTGCTCTGGTAGCAGTTACTCATTAGTCTTAGTCCCAACAGCGTTACCTGGAAAGCCGTTTCGGGAAATGTCGCGTCGCCGATTTTGGCCTCCCGCAATGTAATGGGATGCAGTTTTCCGCGCCAGCGCGAGGGTTCCGTTCCGGCCGCGAGCTTCACAACACCAGCGCCCGCGTGGGGACAGCCGCCCCGCCTGTCCGGTGGAGCAAGGCTCCGCTCATTTTTGCGCTGCCCAACAGAAACCTTGTCGAGCTGCGCTCGACTGGACAGCCGGGGGCGGCTGTCCCCACGCAGGCTCGAATGAGATAACCTATCAATGCCATGGCCCGTACACCCACCCATCAAACCAAGCCGAGTCCGGTAAAAAATCCGCGCCGCGACCCTACGGCTGCCGGCGAGCGCGATGCGGCAGTCAACCGGGTAGCCGCCCACAACTACTTCCTGCTGGAAAAGTTTGAGACTGGGGTTGCCCTGACCGGCACCGAGGTCAAATCAGTTCGTGCCGGGCAAGCCAACCTCAAAGACTCCTACGGACTGCTCAAGGACGGCGAACTCTGGCTGCTCAACTGCCACATCGGCCCTTATGATCACGGCAACATCTTCAACCACGCGCCCCTGCGCACCCGCAAGCTGCTGGTCCATAAAGAGGAGATTCGCAAGCTCGTCGGCAAGACCCAGCAGAAGGGCCTGACCCTCATCCCCACCCGTTTGTATTTTAAAAATGGCAGAGTGAAAGTGGAACTTGCGCTGGCCAAGGGGAAGCAGTTATGGGACAAGCGCGAAACCGAACGCCGCCGCACCGCCGACAAAGAGGCGAGAGAAGCCGTCAATCGTTCGCGCAAAGGGCGCTGAGCGGTTTGTGGTGCGCCCCTCGTTCCCGGAGATTTTCAGGAGAAAAAATGAACAGCACAATACGAATCAGCCGACTTGTTTCCGAAGACTTCCTTTCGAGCGCGGGAAGGACACTTCGGTTCCTGGCGGTAACCAGCCTGATCTGTTTTCTGCTTCCCGCCTCATTTTCCACGCAGGCTCGCGCGGCGGCGGTGGCGATAGCCGACAAAACCGCAGAAGTTGACGGCCTCAAACTGCACTACCTCACTGCGGGCCACGGTCCCACAGTAATCCTGTTGCACGGCTACACCGAAACCTCGCGCATGTGGAGACCGATCATTCCACTTTTGGCCGGGAAATTTACCGTGATTGCCCCTGACTTGCCCGGCATTGGTGATTCCGACATTCCGAAGGAGGGCCTGGACATGAAAGACGCAGCCATCCGCATCCATGCCCTGGCCAAATCCCTCCACGTGGAAAAGGCGCGCGTCGTCGGACACGACATCGGGCTCATGGTGGCATACGCCTACGCCGCCATGTATCCGTCCGAAGTGGAGAAACTGGTTGTCATGGACGCGTTTCTGCCCGGCGTGGAAGGCTGGGAGCCGTACTACAACAATCCCAATCTCTGGCACTTCCGCTTTCATGGTCCGACTCCGGAAGCATTGGTTGCGGGCCGGGAGAAAATCTACTTCGCATACTTCTGGAATGATCTGGCCGCGGACAAGACGCGATCCCTGCCTCTGGCCGACCGCCAGGCCTATGTCGCAGCCTACTCGCGGCCTGGACGGATGCGGGCCGGGTGGGCTTACTTTGCCGCCTGGCCGCAAACCGCGAATGATTTTGCCGAACTGGCCAAAACCAAATTGACCATGCCGGTCCTATCCATCGCCGGCGAAAAAGCCAGTGCAGCAACCCTGAATGCGCAGATGAAGCTGGTGGCGACCGACGTAACCGTCGTCGTCCTTAAAGACACCGGACATTGGCTGATGGAAGAACGACCGAAGGAAACGATGGATGCGTTGATGAATTTCCTGTGAGCTGTCGCGCCAGGTATCGGTCGCGGTTTGACGCCGTCCTGGTCATAGCGCATAATTTTGTTGGGTGTTGGGGTTCACCCTTAACCGCCCTTACTTCGGGCAGATGACTCCTACGAAGAATGGAAATGTTCTTGGTAGGGGTTAGTGTTGCCGTTCGTATCTGCCTCCTGCCTGTATCATCTTCCATTTTTGCTTTGTGACGTGACGTGACGGACGCGACTGGGATTTTTCGTCTCGTGAAGTCGTGGGCGTATGCCTGAGGACCGACGTTGCCGCCACCCCATTGGCTCATGCAATTTGCAACCAGCCGATGGGAGGGGACCGTGGCCTGGTGGGGAGCCCGAAGTAAATCTGGAATGACGCGGATGTGAAGCGGAAAGGATCGAACCAACTTGCTCAAATACCTGGTGATCGGAATCGGGGGTGCTCTGGGATCGGTGCTACGCTTCTGGGTGGGCACCTATATTGGCAGCAAACTGGGGGCCCGTTTCCCGTACGGGACATTGTTCATCAACCTTACAGGCTCCTTCCTGATTGGCGTGCTCGTGACTGTAGTGGGGGCAAAGGCGCAGTGGAGCCCGTATTGGACATACCTGCTGCCGATCGGTTTCATTGGCGGGTACACCACCTTCTCCAGCTTCGAGTATGAGACCCTGAGGACCATTCAGGACGGCCAGATCGGGCTCGGGCTTCTCTATGTAGGGGCAAGTGTGGTCGTCGGGTTCGCCGCCGTCTGGGGAGGCATTGTCGCGGGGCGAGCCATTCCATGAAGTCGGATTAGCCTGGGAGGAAAACGTGCTCACAGCGGGACCTGGCAAGAAGGTTGGAATCTATGTGACCGAAGATCAGCAATACCATGGCAGCACCGCATATGCCGCCATCCTGGACTTCCTGTTTTTCCATGGAGTGTCGGGCGCAACCGTGACCCGTGGCATCGCGGGGTTTGGGGCGGACCACCGTCTGCAAACCGTCAATCTGGTGGACCTGGCGGTCCGCTTGCCGGTCAAGGTCGAGTTCGTTGAGTCAGCCGAGAAAGTGGAAAGCCTTTTACCTAAGCTGCAGGAGATGGCCGGCACGGGCCTCATCGAAATGCACGACACCACAATCGTGAAGCCCGCCGAGAAGCAAACGCACGACAAAGCGCCCGAGGGTCCGCCACTCAAGCGCGAAGGCAAGGCCAAGATCATGCGCATTTACGTGGGCGAAAATGACAAGTGGAACGGCAAGCCCTTGTACGAAGCCATCGTTTCCGGCTTGCGTTCCCACGACATTGCCGGTGTAACGGTTTACCGCGGCATTCTCGGCTACGGGGCGAACCGCAGAATTCACAAAGATGCCGCTCTCAGCCTCTCCCATGATCGCCCGATTCTTCTTTCCGTCGTGGACACCGAGGAAAAGCTCCAGGCATTCATGCCCATACTGGATCAAATGGTCCAGCAAGGCCTGGTGGTTCTCTCCGACGTCGATGTAATCAAGTACGCCCACAATTACAAGCAGGCAGAACGGCGGCAGGAGGCACGGACATGAAGCTGGCCGGAAAAGCAAAAATGCTGCGCATCCATTTTGGGGAAGACGATAAATGGCATGACAAGCCTTTGTACGAGGCAATCGTAATGAAATGCCGGGAGCTCGATATCGCCGGCGCCAGCGTCTTCCGGGGCATTGAGGGCTACGGTGCCAGCACGCTGATTCATCGTTCGCATCTGCTGTGGTCCTCGGACCGCCCCATCATGATCTCCGTGATCGATTCAGAACCGAACATCGCCAGGTTGCTTCCCGTGCTCGATGAAATGGTGGGCGATGGTTTGATCGCGATTTCAGAAGTGGAAGTGATCCGGTACGTGCACCAGGACGGCGTCCGTTCGCCCGCGGTGTAGGCCACGCGCGGAGTGAGATCGTTGGATTCCGGTTCGGGCTGGGATTGGAGGAGAGCTCGATGAGTATGCGACAGTGGTGATTGAAGCCCTAAATACCCGCGGCGAGTGATTTCTGACCAATCACTATTTTTCGCACGCTCAGTTGGTCGTCAGCCAAAACCTGCTTTGCCTGATTGATTCGCGGAGCCGCTCGATGCCGATCTCTACGATGCACTGATCAAGGCTGAGCCCGTCCGTATCAGGGCTGTGGGTATCGTGGGCAAGCTCGGGAACATGGACCCTCAAGCCGCTGTTCCGGCTGACGATGTCCCCGACCGCGCCGAGGGTCACAACCCGCTCCCCCAGCAGCATTTTCAGGCGGAGCAGGTCCTCCGCGTTGACGGTCGCAAGTCCCGGGCTTTGTCTAGCGATCATTCCTCGGTCCAATCCATACATCGGCCCAAGCGGGCTTTACCTTTACGTCCGGGCGCACCCGGTTGCGTAAAAATGAGGTTGGCACCCCGCAAAGATCCTTAACCACGAAGGGCACGAAGGCGCACGAAGGAAAACCGTTGACACTGAAAGCCTTCGCGATATTTCGTGGCCTTCGAGGTTCAACTGCCAGCCTGGCGCTCCATCCCCAGCCGGAATGTGATCGCCAGATTCGGGAACGTGCCGTTCGCTCCGTCTTCGATTCCCGGCATCACATTTTCGAATTCGGTGCCGCCGCTGGGGACCCAGGCGTCGACACCGGCGGTATGACGTCGGGAACCAGCGCTTTTTTGACCGGATCGGAGATTTCGTTGGCGTGCGCGAGCAGTTGACTGACCTGCCATAACTGCGTGTCTGTCAGTTTGGTCTTGAAGCCGGGCATTCCACTGAGGCGAATCCCATTGGCTGTTTTCCAGTAACTCTCGCCTACCGGATCATCGGTTACGCCCTTGCCGCGAAACAACTGGGGCGGTTTGGGGAACATGATGGTCTCGTAGTCGGTGGGGGGCTGGCCGGGCAAACCGTGACACACGGCGCAATGCTGCTTGTACACCTCCGCGCCGGCCAGATAGTTCGCCTCGTCAGCGGCCACCCCAGGCTGGCTGATCGTTTGTTTCTCAATGTGTGCGACCAGGGCCATGTGCGCCAGCTTCCTCTCGAACGGCATCAGAGGATCGGCTATGGCCACCGGCGCCATTCCTGCGGCAAAATAGTAGTACACCCCGCCCACCAGAATTATTACGGCCAGCGCAAAACCTACCACCACGCCCTTCAGCATTTATTCGCTCCCCTTCTTTATTCGAAGTCGGCCACTAGATTCTACAATGCCTCACGCCGGCAGTAGATTGCCCTTCAAGGTAAGGAGTGCCCCGTCCTCGTCGTTCCGCACTTTGGAAACGACAGGGGGAAGTTGACATCACTGACACCCGGTCTCTCCAAGACAATAAGAGACGATGCGGGCACCCAGAGATCCCGTATCCGATCCCGAACACCCGCCCACCCGGAGCTTGGGGCGGCTTACCCCTCGGGAGTCTATGACGAGCGGCGGCGCCTCTTGGCGATCATGCGCTGGTAATCTGCCAGGACTTTGGTGCGCAATCTGGCGATTCGCTTGCGGTCCAGGCCTTCTGCAGGTGATCTTCGGCACTGCTCGACCGTGGCCTTGAGACTTGCCATGAGTGCCTGGCAGGGCTGGCAGTCTTTGAGGTGCCGCTTCAGTTCCTGGCGAAGCGGATCGTCCAGCTTGCCGTCGAGATAGTCTGAGAGTTCGGCGAGCGTGGCTTTGCAGCGGGCGGGTTGGGCCCGAACCGGCGCGCGCGAAACGGCTGCCGCCTTTCCGCTGCGCGGCTTCACGGCTTTCATCAATTCTTTTCGGACAAGAAGCCGGGCGCGATGGAGACGGACGCGCACGGTCCCGGAACGCAGCCCGGTGATCGCGGCGACCTCTTCGTCGGAGAACCCTTCCATGTCGCGCAGCACCAGGACCATGCGGTCTGGAGGCGTCAGCTTCTGAATTACGTTTCGCACCCGTCCCGCGTCGCTGCGGACCGCGAGCGATTCCGGGTTAATGCCGCCATCGGTCCCTGACTGCTGAAGCCTTTTCCGACCGGGCATGAGTTCCTCCAGCGAAAAGCCTGGGCCTGCTCCAATGCAGCGCCGTCACCTAGCCGCAGGAGTTGTAGAACCGATTCACTTTCAGGATGTGTTGCGGTAAATGTAACATGGCGACACCTGATACGGTGTCCGACCTGGCCGCCGGAAGCGGATGACCAGAAAATCAAAGCCAAGGCGCTGGATGCGATCGCGTGCGTGCCGGTGCTGGACATCAGACCGTACATGCGCGAATTCGAGCCCGATCCGGATCGAGTGCGGCAGCCGCAATGGATGACTGAACTGATGCGCAACTACTCTTCCTGAGCCCGCGCGGCTCATCCAATTCGAGCCGTTCTGGTTCGACCAGCCTTCTCCTGGACTCTATCAATATCGATGAAGTGTACTTTCTGCAGACCATGGATCGACCCGGCATTCCGGCTGCGTAAGCGCTGGATGCGCGCTACGGCACGATTGATCACGCCGGCGAGTTCGGTGCCAAAATCGGGTGCGCGGTCCTCCTGCAAACGGCGCTTCGCTTTCTCGGCAGAAAACCAGCTGGGATTTCGATTGGGCTCCTGGGGCGGGACGAGTCGCAAGACCTCACAAAGATGGGCATTGACAGGAAGGTCTTTCCGGCTGGATTTCGCCGCGGAATCCCGCGCTCTGGGCCTCTTGCGGCGAAGGTAACGAGTGAAGCAGGCTTCCTCCATGCGGCCGTGCACGCCAGCCTCTTCGAAGGCCTCGAGGGCGGCAGCCTGGGCGTGAGTGAGCCCGGGCTCAACGCTGCCCTTGGGGAAAATCCAGCGTCCCTTGCGGGTCTGGACCAGGAGGAATTCGATGACGCCGCCGCGCACCCGATAACAAACCGCAGCCACCTGTTCGCATTGCTTAAGCTTGCGCAGTTCCGCCAGCCTGAAAAATTTAGCTGACACCTGATACGTCTGCACCTGCGACCAGCCGACAGTGAGCCGTGGCCCACCCTGGTTCCTCTCGCTCATACCCATAACAGCAGAGTGCACGACCTGTTGCGCCTCTGGCTAGAGCCCACCTTGGTTCGGGTGGAGATCGTCCGCGCCCTGCTGGACAGCCGGCCCATCGTCTGCCATTCTCAGTTCTCCTATGGCTTATCACGTGGTGGCGCTGACCATGGCGCAAGTGCGGCAGGGCGCGCTCGCATTCCAACGTCAGTTGAGCGCCGCTTTGGGTGAATCGAGAAACTTGAAAGTGTATTCGGTAAGCCCGTTCGCCCTCGACGAACGCCGCCGCTTCAAGGACCGCTTCGGAGGCGATGTAGTTTATTTCTTCAACGACGCCGCCCGCGACCTGCTCCTGCGGCACGGTTCGGACCTCCAGTTTGTCGCCGAGATCGCAGACAGCGAAATGCCGCAACGGCGCACCCTGGTGGTGGGCATCCCCGAGTAGGAAAAAACGGGCCACGGATTTACGCGGATTTGCACGGATAGATCGAAAGTAAGGAGCTTGATCCGTGCGCTCTTTGAGAAACCCAGGGCTGCTCGTTCAGTCGGGCCGTCCCCCACTTGTCGCGAAAAACGCGACAAATGGGGCACCCTCGACAAATGGGGCACCCACAGTGAGTTCATCACACGAGGAATCTCTTTACCTACTTGCGCCTCGCCAGCCTGGGAGACAGTATTTCCTTTCGACCATCAGGAAGGGATGCTTTGGAAAACTTGTTTTGCCTGCGCTGCAATCGCGAGATCGAAGTCGGACACAAATCTGTGGCGGTGTATATGTTCGCGCAGACGGTCGGCATCAGACCGCGGCAAAAGTCGTCGGCGCAGCGCATCTGTTTCTGCCCGCAGTGCTCTGTCTCCCTGGCCATGGGCCCTCCACCCGAGGGCGCGCTGAACCTGGCGGCCTGGAACATGATCCGCGACCTGGTGGGCGCCGACCCTGCATTGAACCAGGCGGCTTGGGAAAACCTGCGAGGCGTGGCAGGTCTGCTGCCTTCCAGCGAACCGGAGAGCATCCCTCGCCGCGCCGCCGCCGGTGGCTACTTCGAGTTCTGAGCAGGTCATCACCTGGCGGTGAATCGTCCCAACTCAGGCTGGGCGGGCGAGACGCCCGCCCGACAGCCGGCGAGGCGCCGGCGCTACAACGCCCTAGGCGCCGGGCGTGGGAAGCTTCGCGCCTGAGTTGAGGGGCGCAGCCATCACGTCCTGTTTGGCGTCACGGATCAGACCTCTTTCCGCTTTCTGCGGATACAGGAATTCCTGACCGGCCAAGCGTCCGGGATAGTACCACTTCAAGAGAGCTTCCGGCAGTTGGTGGGGACGCTCTGCGAACTTCAGTTCCACTCCGTTCGTGGCCTGCAGGCGCTCAGTCGGTACGGTTTCTTCGGTGGCGTAGATTTTCGTCCGATCAGCATTGAAGATCTGTACGATCTGCTGGTCGCCCTGACTGTCTGCCAGGACAAACCAATAAGTTCCAGCCGGCAACACCCTGCCGGGAATCTCTACCGGTTCGCTGAAATTCATTTTTGTTGCCTGGTTCCATTCGTCGGCAACGGCAACAGGTAGAAAAACCACGCAGGCCAAAATGAGGGAGAAAGCAACAGCTAGCAATTTCCGAGGATTCATAGCTTCGACTCCTATCTTGCTTCACTACAAAATAGGAATGCCGCAGGACGGGGATTAGTTGTCCGCGCCGAAGAGTCATACATACCTTAACTGTTTTCGATTATGCCGAGTCCGATTGGGCTCGAAAGCGCCAGCCGAGGTTGTTTCGGGTCAGGTTTTGCGCTCCGTTGCACTGATGGTCTCCATTACCCCACCCATTTCGCAAAGGGCGCGAAATGGATGGGGCACCTTCGGGTCAATTCCCTATGAACCTGTCGCCAGTATCAGTTCCACACTGGATTTCCCTTGGCATCGCGCAGGGCAAAGGTGTTGTTCCCTTTCACTATTTCCCGAGTAAGGAAGAGTTCAGCATCCCCTTGCTTGATTTTCGAGCCGGTGAGCGAGATCTCGTCTCCCTTGCTGAATTCCATTCCCATGTCGTCCATGAAGGCCTTGGGGCAGAGATAGACATCGACCGTGTCCGCCCCATTTTTCACCAGCAGATGGGCGATCTCTTTCTCGCTGCCCTTGGGCGGCAGCTTTACTTCCTCGATGGTTCCCTTGATCTTTGTCTCCGTCTGAAGATCGTACTTGGGAGGGACCGGCCTGGCGGCCTTTTGAGCGCCAACCGATACCACAAGAAAGACGCCGATAGAGAGAAAGAGAAATATTCCGGACCGATTCGAGTAACCGCACTCAGTTCGACAAGCCATGGCTCCGCCTCCCAGGAGGTGGCCGGAGTCTGCGGATCATGAATGAGTGGAAAACCTAAAGACTCGCGGCCCTCATTATTGCCTGCGTAGGATGAAGCCAGCTTGCTCGTCCGCAATAGTACTCCAATTGAATGGACGGATGGCGTCGTTGACGTGTGAGCGAGTAGCTCGCGAGGTTCATCTATCAGGTAAGACAGCCAGGGGATATTGAACCGCACACCCCAAATGGGACATACCTCCCAACTTTATTTCTCCACTCGAATCCTTATGTTTGCAGGAAATCCCGGAGCCCAGCGCTCTTGACCAGCAAGTTGTGGATGGAGGACGGCGTCCTCGCCCGTCAGAGCCGAGAGATGCCGCTTGCCTCACACATCCGCCCTTTGCGATGTCTGGGTTTTTGTCGTGATGGGAGTGCATCGAGATCACTCATGGTTGGAATAAAATCTCCTGGACAAATGTCCAGAGTAGCCGCCAGCGAAGTTCGTTTGTGAACTGACGCACACAGCGCTCACACATTCGCAAAGTACGCGAATGTATCGGGCACCCGGAGAGTGTGTTGCCGCACGGGGCTGGATGCCAGAAACCCACTCCGGGGATACAGACGGTAAGGAGCATCGGGAGTGGTGACTCCTCTGCCAGTCCCCGAGGTGGCGAGGAACGGCCGGTGGATCGCCGCTGGGTTCGAAGGTTCTACTTCTCAGGCAGCTTTTTGTGTGGCACTCCGAGGGGGCGCGCACTTGGAAGGGCTGACCTCTTGTCGACGGCCAGCAGATAGGCGACGAGTTTGCGCGCCACTGCCAGAGTGGCGCGGTTGCGATGTCCGCGCTCCAACTCGCGGGCATGCAGCGCGGCCAGCTGCGGATTCCAGCGCGGGGCCAGTTTGGCGGCCTCGATCAGTGTGGTTTGCAGCCAGCGATTGCGCTGTTTGGAGATCGGTCCGCGTTGCTGCTTGCCCGCCGAAGACTTCAAGGCAGCGTCAGTCCGCATAGCTCATGGCATCGGAGCTGGAATGGAAGCGCTGCGGATCGCCGACCTCCAGGGCCCAGGTCAGAGCGGTAATTTCTCCGACGGCGGGAATCGTCATCAACCGCTCGACGCGTTCGGCCAGTTCGGGATAGGCGAGTAACTCGCGGACCAGCCGCTTCTGCGTGCTCTGAACATTTCCAGCGCGCCGCGGCTCAAGCGCAGCAGATCGATTACCGACTCCGGCACCTCTTCGAGTTCTTCCAGCAGGCTGGCAAAGTATTTCTTGCGGTGCAATTTCTCTTTCACGTAGAGGGCGCCGGTTTCCATCAGCAGCCCGGCCATCTTGTTTTTCATGCGCACCGCTTCGCTCACCACTAGGCTGCGATAGCGCAGCAACCGGCGCAGTTCGCGAATCTGCGGCGCGGCCACATAGCAGGCCGGTAAAAGGTTGCAGCGCACCAGGTCGGCAATGGTGCGGGCGTCGATGGTATCGCTTTTCTTTTTGCCCGCGCTGATGGCTTTCATCTTGGCGGGATGCGCCATCTCCAACTGCTCGCCGTAGGGCTGTAGCGTGTCGTAGATCCAGTTGCTGAACAGGGTCGCCTCCAGCGCTCCCCGCCAGGGTTGCGGCCGTGCCGAAGCCCATCGCCGCAAGACCGTGCGTTGCGCTAACAAGCTGCCTTCTTCCACAATCTCGCCAGCTGCAGTCTTGACACAAAAACTGATGGTTTTCTTGTGTACGTCGAATCCGATATAGTGAAGGGCATTCATGGGGTTCTCCTGGTGAGCTTTCTGAGCCGGCGCTTTCCTCGCCGGTCTCAGCATGGTAGCCGCTCGGAGAACCCTTCTTCATTTCACTTATGCATTCATACAGACGGATCAACGTGATAACGGGGAAGACGTGGATCAGGAGATCAACGTGGATCAATGTGGGGACCCCATAATTCGGTCACGCGACGGTGCCCCATCCATTTCGCGCTCTTTGCGAAATGGGTGGGTGACGGGAATCATTCGTCAGGTGGAGCCCATCCCGGCTAGTGCGACCCAGCTGTGGGGACACTCAGCTCCGCTGCACCTTCGATCACGATATGCGCGGGAAATATAATGTTACAGCGACTGTCGCTGAGATCAAGCATCACCTTGTTGCCGTCGAGGAAAAATCTCCACGAGCAGGCGGGATCTGTAGCGGCACCGGTTTGAAAGGGCGGCCCAAGCTGGATCGGCGCCCTCGCCTGGGAGGACGGCGCCAGCATCACTGCCTTGTTGATCTGGGTGTCGCCCAGGATCTCAAAACTCAGCCACGCGAACGCGATGCGCGAGTCCGCGATCCAGATGGGGATCTGCGTATTGCGCGCATTTTGCAGGGTCGTATCTACGGTGTACGGCAAGAAAAGGGGGCGCGCCTCAAGCTCTGCCACCAGCGTCTCCTGTTGTTTAAGGCGACGCTCTTGTTCAGAAACCTGATTTCGCAGTTCGCGAGTGACAAACCATGTAGCCGCCACAATGGCGGCGGTAACCAGTAAAAGCGCAGCGGCCGTTTTCATCGGTCCTCCGTCGGGGGACTACGGTGGCGTCGCAAAACATAGCCGAAAGACATCAGATAGCAAGAACGGGAGGTAGGTTGCCCGTGCCCACGCCATGATGTAGGCGCGAGCGCCCCGCTCGTGCAGCACGACCACGCAAGCCTGGGGAGAAAGGCAGACGATCAAAGGCGAAGGTGCCCCATCCATTTCGCGCCCTTTGCGAAATGGGTGGGGGAAGGGGAACACTAGCTACGGGCTTCACTGGCGACAGGCTGCGCCACGTTATCACCGAAGCTTCTAAACAGGGGGCTCCCCTCCCGAATATGCCCTCTCCGGTTTGCGCAAGTGTGTGACGGAAATGACAGGGTTAAGGGGTGGACCGGCCAGCCCGCCGAACTTCTCGGTTTATCTCCGACCGCTCCCACGGACGCTTAGCCGGCTGAAACATGCTACGATCTTGCCCGCGAGTGTCGCGGATGCCGTACCTTGGCCAGAAGGTTGGGCGCTATCGCATCGAAGAGGAAATCGGTGCCGGTGGCATGGGTGTCGTTTACCGGGCCTACGACGAAAAGCTCGATCGTGACGTTGCCATCAAGGTACTGATTGCCGGGGCGCTGAATAACGAGACGGCACGCAAGCGGTTTCGCAACGAAGCCCACGTCCTTTCACGGCTGAATCACCCATCCATTCAGACCATTCACGACTACGAAACCTTCGAAGGGCACGATTTCCTGATTAGCGAACTGGTGCCCGGTGTATCGCTGGACGTGCGCCTGCGTTCAGGTGCCCTGCCCGAGAATGAGATAACCGGTCTCGGCTATCAATTGGCGCAGGGCCTGGCGGCAGCGCATTCGGCAGGTGTCTTGCACCGCGATCTGAAGCCTGCCAATCTGCGCGTCACCTCTGACGGTCGGCTCAAAATACTCGACTTTGGGTTGGCAAAACTCTCCCCCGAGGCGGTGTTGAACCTGAGCACGACACTGACGATTGCCGATGCGCCCACCGGAGTCGCCGGCACACTGCCCTATATGTCACCCGAGCAGTTGCTGGGAGAGGAAGACGATCAACGCAGCGACATTTATTCAACCGGAGTAACGTTGTTTGAGCTGGCGACCCAGCGCCTCCCCTTTACGGATTCATTAGTTCCGAAGCTGATCAACGCAATTCTGCATCAGCCGCCGCCCGCCCTAAGACCGTTAGTTCCGAAGCTCTCTCTGGAATTTGAACGCATTGTGCTGAAGTGCCTGGAAAAGAACCCGGAGCTTCGCTATCAGTCGGCTAAGGAACTGGCAACCGACCTGCGAAGACTTGACGGCACGTCAACCCCTGCAATGATCTCCGAAGCGCAGCCGAGGACGCCGCGCGGGTGGCTCAAACCTGTGATCGCCGGTGCCGGGGTTGTCGCGTTGATTGCCGCAAGCTGGTTGCTGTGGCCGCGTTTCACCCGCAGCGAGAATACAGCGCCTGCATTGCGCTGGGAGCAACTCACCAACTTTAATGATGCAGCCGAAATTCCCGCGCTATCGCGCGACGGCAAGCTGGTAGCGTTCCTTCGCGGCCCCGGCAGTTTTGGAGTTTCTGCGAATGCAGGCCAGATCTGGTTAAGGTCTCTGCCCGATGGCGAAGCCTTTCCACTCACAAAGACCCCGCTACGGAAACAGACGATCAGTTTTTCGCAGGACGGCAGCCGTCTGTTCTTCACCCAACTGGAAAGTCAGTTCGTCTGGAACACCTACGAGTTGCCCCTGTTGGGCGCACAGGAGCCGAAACTGTTCATGGCAAACGCCACCGGCCTGAGCTGGATTGACAGCGACCGTGTCCTGTTCTCGACCATCACTACGGGCATACACATGAAGCTCGTCGCCTCCAAACCCAACCGGACCGAAGAGCAGGACATTTACGTTCCCGCCGACCATCTTCAGGGAATGGTGCACCGATCCGCACTGTCGCCGGATGGGAAAAACGTTTTGCTGGCGGAGATGGATGCCGAATGGTGGAGACGATGCCGGGTGGTTCCGTTCGACGGCGCCTCGGCGGGGTGGCCAGTCGGACCCGAGGGTTCTTGCACCTGGGCCCAGTGGTCTCCCGACGGGAAATGGATGTACTTCACCGTGGATACTCGGACGGACGGTTTTCACGTCTGGCGCCAGCGTTTTCCTGACGGCACTGCTCAGCAGCTGACCCCCTCCGGCGCCAGCGAGGAAGAAGGCCTGGCGATGATGCCCGATGGCAAATCGTTCATCACCACTTCTGGCACCCAACAATCCGTGATCTGGCTTCACGACAAGACAGGTGAAAAGCAGATTACCTCTGAGGGTTACTCGTTCTTACCGACGATGTCACCGGATGGCAGGAAGGTTTACTACCTGCAGCGAACCAGGAATGCGCATTCCTACTTCAGCGGCGAACTATGGGTTTCCGACGTCGCGACCGGAGCCGCGGAGCGTCTCTTTCCGGGCCTGGTGCTTACTCATTTCTCCATATCACAGGATGGAAAGAAGGTCGTGTTCGCGACCGAGCGGGGTCAGGCCCGGTCGGGCATCTGGATTGGCTGGCTTGACCGCACACAGGCGCCGCGGCAACTTACATTCGGAGGCGAGAATCGTGCTTTTTTCGGAAGGCCGGGACAGATCTTGTATCAGGGCGCTCAAGTTCCACCGAAGATCATGCGGATGAGCGAAGATGGCAGTGCGCCTGACGTGGTCTCGGACCTCCCCATCATGCAGTTGCAAAGCGTGTCGCCCGACGCGCGCTGGGCTATGGTAGGCGTGACCCCGCCGCATGCGCACGGCGATACCAACTCGGTAATGATGGCTGTGCCGCTTATGGGTGGTGCACCCGCCACGGTATGTGGCAACTGCAGCGTCGGCTTCGGCACCGCACGCACGTCGGCACCCCTGCTCTCATGGAGTCTGGACGGGAAATGTGTGTACGTTTCTCTGCGGCAGTTTCCCTTCGGCTCACTAAAGACGGCCATGATCCCCATCGAACCCGGGACCGCGCCTCTCGACTTTACCAGGGGCTTCAGTAGCGAAGCGGACTTCGCGCGGATTCCCGGCTCCCATTTAATCAATCAAGTCGATGTACCTGCGGCCCTGTCCTCGAGCTACTTCGTCAGTACGCGGCACTCGGTCAAGGCCAACCTGTTTCGCATCTACCTCCTGCAATAAGGCCCGCGCGTGTTCGTGGCCGGATGAACTCGGCAGGCTGGCTCACCTTAATTGCCGAAGCTTCCAAAACAGAGGGCTGCCCCACCCTTGCGCTTTTGCAAGGGTGGGAAATGTTCATCCATCACAGCGCTTCCGCCGACGAAGATCTACCCTTCAAGAGTGACCAAACGTCTCAAGCGATGCTACGGCGGCGGCTACCTGCATTTCATCACTTCGAGTTGTTATCACCGCCGTCCCTTGCTGGGAACCGCCGCCCGTCGAAGCCTGTTTCTCGAAACCCTCGAGCAGGTCCGCCGCCGCTATGGTTTTGTCGTAGTCGGATATGTCGTGATGCCGGAACACTTCCATCTGCTGATCAGCGAGCCGGAGAAGGGCACGCCATCGACCGTGATGCAGGTGCTGAAGCAGCGCTTCGCGCACCAACTTCTCCAGCGGTTGCAAACTCATGGCGGCCCGGCCCAGGGCGAACTCTGGGATGAAATGCTCGCCGAGGGACACGTGTGGCAGCGGCGATTTTATGATTTCGTAGTCTGGAGCTACGCGAAACGGCTGGAAAAGCTCCGCTACATCCACCGCAACCCAGTAACGCGCGGATTGGTGTTGAAACCGGAGCAATGGCCATGGAGCAGTTTTCGACACTACGCCTATGACGAGGCCGGTCCAGTTCTGGTAAATGAACAGCAGCCCTCGAAAATGAAGGTCCGAAGTCCACAGAGTATGGATGCCGCGCCCAGCCCAATCCTCCCACCCTTGCGAAAGGCGCAAGGGTGGGGCAGCCCACCAAATAAAACCTAGGAACTTTCTAACGGCAAAGCTGCGAGGCGAGGCCGCGAGGCTGCCCCATCCTTTTCGCGCACTTTGCGAAAAGGGTGGGTGACGGAGACCATAGGGACAAGGGTGGGCCAGCCCCGAGGGAACCACACTCTGCATTGCAGATATCAATCTCGTAAAGTACGATCAAGTCCTTCCCCGAAGCGTCCCAGGGCCAAGCTCGCCTGAACAGGAGTTATGAGGCACATGAAGTGCTTGTCCCTGATCATGCCTTGGAGGGCAAATGCGGGTTCTGATCAATTCTCTGGTGATACTACTGCTGCTGATTCCGTCGGCGGCGCAAACAACGACAACCAGCGGCCAGAAACCAAGAGTCTTCGTCTCCGACAGCCAGTCCTGGGAGATGTCCGGCAATGCTGGCGGCGCCAACGGAACTTTCGCTGCCCATAGCGCGGGCGGCGCGCGTCCGCAAACCGCCGAGATCGTCAAGACATTCGGCGAGCGCTGTCCCGACGTGATCGTGAACAACAAACCAGACAAGGCGGACTACGTCGTCCTCCTCGACCACGAAGGCGGTAAGGGTCTCATCAAGCGCGACAACAAGATGGCTGTCTTCAACAAAGACGGCGACTCCATTGTCAGCCATTCCACGCGCTCCCTGGGGAACTCCGTGAAAGACGCCTGCGATGCCATCACGGCCGATTGGCCCGCCCGGGCGGCAAAGAATGCGGCCGCAAGTCAGGCAGTCCAAGCCTCGTCAGTTGCCGATAGGCCGATGGAGGCTTCTGCAACCAAGATTTCAGTCTCCTCAATTCCCCCTAACGCTGACATCGAAGTGGACGGAAACTTTGTGGGCAACACACCGTCTGTAATCGACGTAACTCCCGGAGAGCATTCAGTTGTCGTCGAGAAAGAGGGCTACAAGACTTGGGAACGCAAGCTGAAGGTGACAGGCGGCTCGGTCAATGTCTCAGCGGAGTTGGAAAAGCTCCCTTAATAACGGAAGCAGGAGAGACGGCGAGCTTAACGGCGCCCCATCCATTTCGCGCCCTTTGCGAAATGGGTGGGGGACGGTGGCTCTCTCTTCACCAGTTCGAACTCCGTAGTTGCCGGATCAGAGTTCGTAGTCAAGGTTCGACCTTGACTGCGATCTTAACACTCCGGTTGTGGCGAAACCCACGCATTCGCAAAAAACGCGAATGGTTGGGGCACCCGGCCGCTATAAACCAGGCACCAGAGTTGCCTTTCGTTACAGACGCTATTCGACGATTTACGACGGCAACCTCACGATCGGGGAGGCCGCGACGAAGCCTTAGGACGCAAGGGCGGGTAGGAAGGATGACAGCAGATGCCAGTGCTCCCAGAAGATACGAACGTCTACGTAGATTTCTTGGACGAGCAGATCAAAGCACTTGGTGCTTTCGGGTTCAAAGAGGACACACTGTTATGGCACTACACCACCGGACAGGGCCTAATTAGCATCCTCGAATCCGGGACTCTGTACTCAACTCAGGTTTCCTGCCTGAGCGACAGTAGCGAGATTCGATATGCGTCCGCACTTTTCAAGCATGCTCTGACGAATTTGTTGCCCGCCTATGCGGATGATGAACTGGTAAAGAAATTTATCGCGGACTACATCAAATTGGTTGAAGAGGAACCCGAGCATCCTAACCACGCTCCCAGCCCCTTCTTCGTGACGTGTTTCAGCGAGATGGAGGATGACCTAAGCCAATGGCGTAGCTACTCCGGAGGGGAGAACGGATATGCACTCGGTTTCAGAGCGGCAGGATTATTCGGTGCTCCGAATAGTTGGCTAGTCCGCGTAAACTATGAAAGACGCCTTCACGAAAAACTCGCTTCTGCTGTCGCAGAAGCGACTATCAAGTTTTTTCAAGACGGGTTGGCGAAGAAACGAGCGGAAACCCCCGAGAAGTGGAAAGAAGAGTTCTTCACATTTTGGGATCCGTTCATTACGCGACTCGCCCCCATGGTAAAGGACTCTAGTTTTGCTGCCGAGCGCGAATATCGTGTAGTGCATGAATTTCAGGGCTTTGAAATGAAGGACATGAGGTTCATTCAAAAAAATCAATGATGTCGCGCCACATGCCACTACTATTTCCTTGGGGAGGTGAGGCGTGGGTTCCTAGACTTCCTCTTGAGAAGGTGATCGTCGGCCCTTGCCGCCATTTGGAAATCACGCGCATTTCCGTGGATACTCTAATGCGCAAGATGGGTTATGGCACCGGTAAAGTATCCTCCTCTGCAAGGCCGTTCCAAGAGCCCTAGGGAATGGTGCCAGTTGTACAATCAGCAGCTTATTGATACGTGCCGCCCCTAAGGCTTCATCCCCAGCTGCCAAAACAGAAACGAATAAACGTCCGTCCCATCTTCAATCTGCTTGGTAATCGGCTTGCCCTGGCCGTGGCCGGCTTTGCTGTCAATGCGCAGCAGAATTGGACGCTCGCGGCTCTTCCCATTAGCGGCCTGGGCCTGCATCAGGGCCGCCATTTTTTTGGCGTGCATGGGATCGACACGGCTATCGCTGTCCGCGGTCATGAACATGATGGCTGGATATTCCGTGCCCGGCTTTACGTGCTGGTAGGGCGAGTAAGCGTAGAGCCAGTCGAACTGTTTCGGATCTTCGGCGGAGCCGTACTCCGGCACCCAGAATTTCGCGATCAGGAAATTCTGGTAGCGCAGCATGTCGAGCAGCGGGACCTGGCAGACCACGGCGCGAAACAGGTCAGGACGCTGGGTCAGCGCCGCGCCCATCAGCAAGCCGCCATTCGATCCGCCTTGAATCGCGAGGTGCTCTTTGTCGGTGATCTTGTCCGAGATAAGAAATTCGGCGGCGGCGATGAAGTCGTCGAAAACATTCTGCTTTTTGTCCAGCATGCCGGCGCGATGCCAGTCTTCGCCAAATTCCGATCCGCCGCGCAGGTTAGCTACGGCAAAAACTCCGCCATGCTCCAGCCATAGATAACGCGCCCCGGAAAAGCTGGGAGTCAGGCTCACGTTGAAGCCGCCGTAGCCGGTGAGCATTGTCGGGTTCTTGCCATCCAGTTTGATTCCCTTTTTGTGGAAGACGAACATGGGGACCCTGGTGCCGTCTTTCGAGTTGAACCAGAGCTGCTTCACTTCATAAGCGGAGGGATCGATACCGGGAGTGGCTACCTTGTCCCACAGCGAAGTTTTTCGCGAGGCCAACTCCACCTGATAGACCGAAGGCGGTACGGTGAACGACTGGAATCCGAAGAAGACTTCCTTGCGGTCCCATTTGCCGCCGAGGGCCTCGATCGAGCCAATGCCGGGCAGTTCGATGTCGCCCAGCGCTTTGCCCTCGAGATCGAAGAGCTTGAGCTGCGAACTGGCGTTTTTCTCGTACTGCGCGATGATTTTCCCGTCCACGATTCCGGCGCCCTTCAGGATGCCGTCCGACGCGGGGATGATTTCCTTCCAGTTGGCGCGGGCGGGATTAGCCGCGTCCACCACGAACAGCCGGAAGTGCGGGGCATCCTCGTTAGTGGTGATGTAAAGCTTGCCCTGGAAAATCTCGCCCGTGTACTGGAAATCCTTGCCGCTGGTGAGTTCCAGCGGAGGCGTGCCGGCTTTCAGGTCCTGGAGAAAAAGCTGGTTCTTGCCGGCAGAGCCTTCGTAAGAAGTCAGCAGCAGCCAGCGATCATCGTCGTCGGGCAGCTGCGAGACCAGTATCTCTTCCTTCTTGCGGCCCTCGCCCCAGATCAGCGGATCGTTTTTCGGCTCAGAACCAAGGGCATGATAAAAAATGTGCAGGTAGTAAACGTCGTCGCCCTCGGGCACGTCCCCTTTCTTGGGATTGCGTCCGTAATAGAAACCGGAGTTGTCTTTCTTCCACGCCACCTGGGCGATGCGGGCCTGCGGAATGGTGTCGGGCAGCAGCTTGCCGGTGGCCGTCTCAATCACGTGCAGGGTGCTGTTCTCCGAGCCGCTGGACGAGGTGCCGTAGGCCACGTACTTGCCGTCGTCAGAAGGGAACCACCAGTCGAGAGCGACGGTGCCGTCGGCGGACATCTGGTTGGCGTCCACCAGCGCCCGGTCTTTTCCACCAAGGCCCTCCCGCACCAGGAGGACAGGCTGGTTCTGCGTTCCCTCGCGCCGGGTATAAAAGAAGTAAGGCCCGCCAATCTGCGGCGTCCCGATGGTGCCGATGGAAAGCAACTGCGTCAGCCGCTCATGGATACGATCGCGCCCGGGCAGGGGATCAAGCAGGCTGCGCGTGTAAGCCATCTCCTCGCGCACATACTCCTGCGAGTCTGGACTGTTGGCATCCTCCAGCCAGCGGTAGGGATCGGCGATCTTGTGCCCATGAATGGTATCGACGACCGTATCCACCTTGGCCTTGGGCGGCCCTGCAGGTGTGGTCGTACTGGGAGCGGAGTTGTCCCCTGCCCACGCCACCCCGGCCATCAGAGACAAACCAGCAGCAATCCAGAGCAAACGAAAACCTCCTGGCATAAAAGCACCTCGCAAGATTCACCGGCAAGCAGGCTCGCCAGATAGGGTATCAAAAACCGCACAAGTCAGTTTTGAGCCAGCCGAACTGAATGTTAATATGAATGACGACGCGTCTTCCATGATGCGTCCCGCAACACTCCTCAGTAGCTCAATGGCAGAGCACCCGGC
>CAWBPS010000015.1:0-227765 GCA_963790645.1 Terriglobia bacterium
GCAACTCGTCATGGGGCCTGCCAGTCAAGGGCGTAGATTTCGTCTGTCCCTGCGTCGCGCAACAAGAGAGGGGAATCATCGAGAGCTAATCCCGTCCATCGAACGTTCCGGTTCGTCGGATATTCGTCAGGCTGACAAGGGTTCAACCTTGCGATCACTTATTCGCACCCGGTAGAACGCTGGTTCGTTGCCGCCGCTGTCAAAGAAGATAGACTTCGAATCCCGTGACCAGCTCGGATAGCCTATCGGAAGTCTCGCCAAGTCCACCCACTTCTGTGTCGCGACTTCGAAGAGTCGCAAGCTTACGTTGTCTGCTGTCACGGCAGCAATGTAATGCCCGTCTGGCGACCACCGAGGTGAGAAAAGGCCCTCGGAGCCCGGAAGGGCTAACTTTTCATGCGTATTCAAGTTGAGCAAATAGATGCCGGATCCAGATGCACCAGACGGCCCGCGGCCGAATACAAGTTGATTGCCTTCTGAAGACCATCCAACATCCACTTCGTTATTTTGATCCTTCGCTACCTGCTCTGGCTTGCCACCGTCTGCCGGGATGAGGTAGATACTTTGAGACCTCCCCGGAGTTGTAGCTGCGAATGCAATCCGCTTACCGTCCGGCGCCCAGCGAGGCAAAAAGACCTGCATGGGAGGAAAAGTGAGCTGGACGGGCTGACTTCCGTCTGCTTTGCTCCGCCACAGGCTGCCCTCGGGAAAGGTCACATACGCGACCCACTCTCCGTCTCTCGAGAAATCCAGCCCTTCTATCGATAAGCCAGACAGGTAGGGCGTGAACTGCTGAGTTTTGGAATCCCAGCGCGACAGTTCGCCGCGCGGCTGCGAACCGACTACGAAGAGTCTCTTCCCGTCTGCACTCGGAAGGGGCGCATAGTAATTCAAGGGACCTGCGGTCAGCTGTATCGGCCCGTCAGCGACTTTACGGAATAAGCCTGCCTTCTCCTGAATGGCAAAAATGTGTGTCCGGTTGTTCTTAGTGGACTGAAATATGAAAAACCGTCCATCGGGAGTCCAGTTGCCGCAGCACTCTGCCGGAGGATCATTAAAGCCTGACAATATAGGATGGGGACGGGTGCCGTCGGCTGCAATCTCCCATAGCGAATTCGAGTTGGATTTCGGATCGTTCAAGGTAAAGCGTAACCTTGTTCCGTCAGGTGACCACCGAAGCCACCGCGCCTTACCGGGGAGCGTGACGAGCTTTTGAGGCTCACCTCCCTGACTCTGGACTACCAGTAAATCGTTTTCGTGAGCGTAGACAATTTTCTGCCCGTCGGGCATCCACGCCGCATCGTCGCCGAGTACCCCGCCGACACGGCGAGGTGAGCCGCCGAGTGCAGGTATAATCCAAATCGGCATTTCCATGCTGTTCGTGAAGCTCCCGACCAGCAACTGAGAGCGATCCGGGGAGATGTCGAACAAAACTGGCACTAAGACAGGGTTTGTGAACTGAATCGGGTCACCACCCAATGCGGACACCTGCATCAGTCTGAAGTTGCCATTCGCGATCTCCAAGAAATAGAGGCGCGGTCCATCTGTGAACATCGGCATAAACGTGAGAGCGGACAGGAAAGGAGAAATCTTCGGCCGACGATCATTGGAGATTTGTAGGTATCCTGACACTTTGGGAGGCTGCACCGGGCGCATCACTTGCTCGACGAGGACAGCAGCCACGATAATGGCGGCGGTGAGCAAAACGATTGTCCACTGGCGCGGCCACTGGAGAGATTCGCTGCGCCCCGCGCCTCCAGAGGTTGCCACCGAGGTCAACTCGTCAGATCGTCCACTGATTCCACCCGAGTCTGAATCGCGCTTCAGACGCTGCAGATCAGTTCGAGTGTCCGTTGCGTGCTGGTACCGAAGGGTTCGGTCTTTCTCTAGAGCCTTGCTGATGATCTCTTCCAGCTTCGGCGGAATCTCGGGGTTGATTCGCAGGGATGATACCGGCGCACGGTTCAGGATGGAATCGAAGACCATTCCCGACGTGTCGCCGCGAAATGGTAGGGTGCCCGTGGCCATCTCGTACAACACAGCGCCGAACGAGAACAAATCGGTGCGGGCATCGAGTTCCTTCCCTCGCACTTGCTCCGGCGACATATAGGCAACCGTGCCCAGCGTCGAACCGGGACTTGTCAGATGTTCCTCCGAGTCGATGGTCGGAGCGCTCATGGCAACGCTCTCCGGCTTCAGCGACACTTTGGCCAATCCGAAATCGAGGATCTTCGCCTGACCTCTATTGGTGACGAAGATGTTCGCGGGCTTGATGTCCCGATGGACGATGCCCTTCGAATGTGCCGCGTCGAGAGCGTCGGCAATCTGGATGCCCAGATCGAGCACCGTTTCGATCTCCAGCGGCTTGCCACTGATGCGGTGTCGGAGCGTCTGCCCTTCCAGCAGTTCCATGGCAATAAAGGTTCGCCCATCAGACTCGTCGATTTCGTAGATAGTGCAGATGTTGGGATGGTTCAGTGATGAGGCAGCTTTGGCTTCCCGCTGGAAACGGCTGAGGGCTTGCGGGTCGTTGGCGAGATCGTCAGGAAGGAACTTCAGGGCAACGTGGCGACCCAGCTTTAGGTCTTCCGCCTCATATACCACGCCCATGCCCCCGCCGCCGATCTTGCTAAGGATGCGGTAATGGGAAACCGTCTGCCCCACGGGTTGGGACGGAGTGACCACTGGCAAGGATAGTAAGGACGACTAGGAGGTAGGTCAACTAGACGCGGTTGTCGGGGAGTCTTGGTGCTAGACTTGTGCCGATTCGGCGAGGGTGCCGCATGCCCTTCATCCGTTCCATCGGTCGTTGGACTTTGACCGCTCTGGTCATCAACTGCATCATCGGCAGTGGCATTTTCGGCATCCCGTCTGAATCCACGCGGCTGCCCGGTCGCCCCAGTCCCACAAGCGTAATCGGATTTGCCATTCTTTCCAATGCAGCAGCGCAACTCTCCAGCGCACAAGGCGAGGTGCAGCATTCTTCTGAATTAGCTGACCACATCCTCCGCGTCGAGAACGAGTTCCCTCCGGTGTCATTAGGGGAAGACGAGCCGGCTCTGCGGTTCGACCTCGCGACACTAATGAAGCTGTTTAAAGTTCCAGCCCTTAGTGTTGCGGTAATCGAGGACTACAAGATCGCTTGGGCCAAGGGGTATGGGGTTACGGAAGCCGGGGGAGCTACGCCAGTTACAACCAGAACCCTTTTTCAAGCTGGGTCGATCAGTAAACCAGTTGCGGCGGCAGCAGCCCTACACCTTGTAGAGGATGGCAGGCTGTCTCTCGATGAAGACGTGAATCGAAAACTGAAAAGCTGGAAAATACCGGAAAACGATTTTACGAAGCAACAAAAGGTGACGTTGCGTCGGCTCATGACCCACACCGCAGGGGTCAACGAGAATAGCTTTTACGGCTACGACGTAGACGATCCGATTCCTACCTTGGTGCAGGTTTTGAACGGAGAGAAGCCTGCCAACAACGGGCCGATCCGTGTTGACTTCGTTCCCGGTTCAAAGATGCGGTACTCAGGCGGCGGGGTGACAATCGAGCAGCAACTCATAATGGATATAAAGGGCGAGCCGTTTCCACAACTGATGAAAGAAATTGTGTTCGACATGATCGGCATGGAGGATAGCACGTTCGAACAGCCCCTACCCTCCGCCCGTCGCCTCGATGCAGCGAGCGGTACGTACCCTAACGGGACGACTATGCACGGAAAGTGGCATGTATACCCGGAGATGGCGGCGGCAGGTTTATGGACTACCCCATCCGACCTCGCCAAATTCGCTGCCGAGATCGCCCTCTCACACCACGGCAAATCGAATCGCATCCTGTCACAGAAGATGGCAAAAGAGATGTTAACGCCACAGATTACGACCACTGAGGAGCCGTTTGGTCAGATGGGACTGGGATTTTTCATCGACAAGAGGAATTCGGCTGAGTTCGGTCATGGTGGAGCAGACTGGGCGTTTCAAGCGGTGCTTATTATGTTCGCCGATGATGGGAAGGGTGCAGCCATCATGACAAATTCCGATAACGGCTTCTATGTGATCGACAGGCTTATCGACAGTATCGCCCATGAGTACCACTGGAATTACAAATCTTTGGATGAGAATGCTGGTGCCCTTCTGGGCGTGATTGCGATGGCTAAAGGGGCACACGCCGCTATTCAGAAATATCGCGACCTGAAACAGAACACCTCTTCGAGCTTTCAACTGGATGAAAGCAGTCTCGATCAGGTCGGCCACACGCTTCTTGAATCTGGCAAAACCGGGGAGGCCATCGAGGTATTCAAAGCCAATGTCCAGAATTATACGAACTCAGCAGATGTTTATGCGAGTCTAGGAGAAGCGTACATGCGCTCAGCGCAGAAGCAGCTTGCACTTGAAAACTACGAAAAATCTCTTGCTCTCGCACCTGATAATGGAAAAGCGATTGAAGCCATAAGAAAGCTGAAGGAACAGAAATAGGCTCGGCTGAAGAACACCCACGGAGACCGTGTTCAGCTCAGGGCTTATGGTTGTACCGAGTTCAATCCAATGTAAACCGCCCAACCCGCGATGACTAGGATCATCAGTCCCGATGTTGCTCCCAAAACCTTGACCAGAGGATTGATCTTGTCCACCTTGGCGATCAGTTCCTTCTGTTCCGTTGCCATTGCTGTGGAAGACTCATCAAGGAAAAGCTGGTCGTCCTCTTTCATGGTCAGCGTACTGCGGTAGATCAGGAGGATAATGAGGATGCCAGTCACGATACCCCATGCAATCAGCAGCCCTTCCAGCCCCGGAGTCATAGACCACCTCCATGAATGTCGAGTTGTCGAAGTCTTACTGGCTTTCGGGTACCCCCCAAAATTATAGACCCGTTCCCTGACTTGCTGGCAGCCCCCCGCAATCAGCGAGGGCCCCCTTCATCTCTGCCAATGGTGTAGGACTCTTGTAATCTTCGGGCTGGACACTGGGCAGGGTATTCTGTTCCTTCCCGACAAAGTTCGGCCACACTATTCCAAATGATGAATTTGCTCACACGTATCCCCTCGTGGATCGCCATACACTGGAAGAGTGGCGCAGTGGTCGCTGGTGTTGTCGGAATTGCTACTACATGCAGGTGGTGTCTCGAAACCGATGAGGTTCGAGATCAGCGTGTACAGCGAAGGAATAAGAAGGAACTCCGGGCACTCGCCGACAGGATTTCAACCTATGGACGCAACGTCCATCAACGCTACCCGACCGGGGACGTAGTCGTCAGCGAGTCCGACTTGGCGGAACAACTGCGCAAGCGTCACGATTCTGTTACCGCAGCACTCGACCTCCTGTTGGGCGAACAAAAAGTCCAACGGGCTCCCCTGAGCGGGTACTGGAAGCTCAACGTCTGATCTCCAGTCGGCGTCGATGTGGAACGGGTTAGACCCGGCGCTGTTTCTCTGGGGAGTGGTAATGTTTCCTCGCACAATCCTCCGACGTACCCAGTGTGTCCCGATGACGCACATGCACGGTGGCTGCTCCGCCGGGGGTTGCCCCAAACAAATCAAGGAGATTAGGACAGTACCGAGCACAACAAAGGCAAATGTGTAGAGGCAACGTCAAAATCCTTGCCAAAACACCACTCCCAGAGTGCCCAACGCGATATTTAAAGCCACGATCCGCCCTCGGGTGACCTCTGGGACCATCCAGCCAATTAATCGACGAAATTAGAGTTAGATGGCGTTAAACGCACAACGGTGTGCCTGAGTCACAGAGGCGGCCTGTCCGGCTACAAAACCCTCTGGTTTGACTCCTGCCCGATCCGACCAGAATCGTCGTCTACACCCTGTCGAGCACGTTCTAGAAGTCCGCCAATGCCATTGCCAGTGATGTTTTTCATCTCTTCCAAGTTCGTCCTATTTGATAGAGACGAAAGTTTCTGCTTCCACACCAAAAAAAAGATCCTTGATTTCGGGGAGAGCGTGACGTGCTTGGCTATAGCCGAACCCTCGAAGGTCTTGAATTCCTCTCACGTTATCCAAAGAAAAGCGATTCGCAGCGACCGAGGGATTTACCCTCACTATGTTTTCCAAGCCTCTGTCTCTTCCTGTTAGGTGACGCGCCATCCCGATTGCGGAACGTGACTGCCCTCTCATAGCAGCCTCAATTGCCCGTCGTACCCAAAACAATCCGCCGTGGCCTTTTTGCTTGAAGTCGATGGTGTCTTCAGTACAGCCGATACTTAGAACGTCAATTTCACTGCCTTGCCATCCTAGAAGCGTGACGCCTTCGACTACCGCGAATGCTATGGGATTGTTTGCCCAAATCCCCCCATCGACCAATGTGATGCAATGTTTCAAATCGTAAGCAGGGAAGTACGTCGGCGCTGCCGCCGTAGCCATCGCGACTTCCACGGCTGTGAGACGGTAGTCCATGCTAAGCCGCTCGTGGTGCGCAGTTTTGAATATGTGAATGTCCGCCTGAGTCGCGTCAAATGACGGAATGAGCAGCCGAACTCGCGAGTCAGCGAGGGTGTTTACGCCGAACACTTCTTGCAAGGCATCGCGGAGACGGTCTGGCTTATATCGTTCATGCCCCCACAACAAACGCAACGTGCTCGTCGGAATTACATGATGTGGGAAAATGCCGGGTCCGTGTCTGATGAAGAAATCTGCCATTTCTTTCGCGGTAAGTCCTAGTCCAAGCCCAAGCGCGATAATCCCGCCAACCGACGTTCCGGCAATAAGATCAAAGTATTTGCCAACCGACTCCAAGCAGAGTGCCGATTCGATTTCTGCAAGAAACGAGATTGGAAAAACACCTCTTATGCCGCCACCGTCGATAGACAAAATCCGCTTCCTCATTTCTTTTGCCTCGGCTCGTGGCCACCGCCAAGCCAGCTCCCAGTGGCATGCCACGCTTCATAGTGATACAGCCACAAGGCCAGCCACGGAACGATGGTATCTGCAATGAATGACGCAGGTGTCCAATCTTCACGGACGTGAAGACACACACTCCCATCAGGAAACGTGTGTGGTATTTTCTCGCGGGGAGTGCGTCTGCGAAGGTGTGGTCGGAGAACTCGCACTACTGGACGCATCCTTAATCTATATTCGATACGCACCGTGTATGTTTCCGACATGGGAGAGGGCTGCAACTCCCCGGTCCAACTGGCTACACTTCGAGCCAGACCTGCTTGGAAGCTCGGGTGCCTGTCAGCCATACGGCCGATCTGCTGCCCAAACGTCAGAGTCGCAGGTTTGAAGAATCTATTTCTCGTCACCGTAGAAAGTGTTGTGTCGAATCGGGATTACGGAACTACTAGCTAGGCTCGCAATGATCCCCGATCCTTTTTTCATGGCGAGTTCGCTGTGCCCTCTGGCAGCTTCGATATCCCGAGTCTGCTTCTCCACAACTTGTTTCGCAATTTCCTCACCGAACAGACTCTCCAATACTCTGGTTACTCTGTCGATACCGCGAGTTTGCATCAGGGCCGTCCACTGAGCATCGAGCTTGGCAATTCCTTTAACAAACTCACGATATGCTTCTGGCTTGGCATCCCATCTTTCGCTCAAGTCTTCGTCTGCATTACTAGGGTTTGGAACCTTGATTCGCGGATAGCTTCTTTCAGCCAAGTCAGAAATGTCGGTGAGGATCCTTGCAATAGCCCGCGCAAGCGACCGTTCGCCACGATACATTTGGGCTGACAATGTCGTCAGGACGACCGATATTGGTGCCACATCAGGGTTAGACTTATAGTGAACATCCCGCCACCGTTTCAACAACTGAACGGCAAGTTTCAACGTTGCTTTTTCCTTGACAGCTTCCTGATCTGGAATTGGCTCTGCCTTTTCGAGAAGCTGTCCAACGAGCAACTGACTAGCACGCGACTCGAACCATGATGCGTAGCCCTTGGGGTCGCTTGGCTTCCAGTCCTCCAACCTTCGATCTGGAACAACAATGCAGGTGCCACCGTTGTCTGAGTCTTTGCACGCAGGCAAAATATCCATGTGAAACTGATGCTCGTAATTCAAGCGGATGCAACGTGGCATCCGTTCGATCATTGGGCGGTAAATGTTGTTGTCCCTGAGTCGTTGCTCGATCAGGTCGAGAGCTTCAACTGGATGCCGAAAAAAGGACGGCTCACAAATCAACTCGCACACGAAATCCAAGTCGTATTCGTCACCAATCAATGGCTTCACCGTTGTGTTGAGACGCATAGACCCCTGAGGGTAGATAGTGGGCCTCAGGACAGCCACTGGACTCTCCCTTGCTTCTAGCCATTTCCCGACTGCCTGATAATGAGTCTCGGCAAGCTTGTAGCGTTTATCGTCAAGCTGTAGCTCGATGCAAATGCGAAAGAGCAAGTCATCAATTTGAGTCTCAAACGATTCCGTAAAAAATGGAGCGGGAGCGATTGCCATCTGGCATACCCCGGGAGTGTGAGATTGCGACCTGCTGCCGATGTGGAGGCTGAGAGCGACAGTCTGAAACGGCGTCAGCGGTTGCTAGGGTCGGAGTTCTAAATGGCTCGAACGCAAATTCGGAAACCGGGAACTACTTACCCATTTTCGTATATACCCACATTATCTTGGGGCTAATCAAGTCGGTTCACAATAGGGAGGACTCCCAACACATAAAGGCGCGCAAGCGCTGAAAGCCCTGCGGATCTGTATACCTATCCTCCAAGAAGACTAATCCGATCTGGTAAGTACCGCGTGTCTTTTATTTCGGACGCGCCCACCATTGACTGCAACTCCATGAATACATGGTAGTTACATCGCTTCGATTGTACAGATGTACTCCATTTATTCGCTTTGTATTCGCTATGGATTTCGCAATGGTGATGCAAACACAGGAGTTCGGGTGCAAGACTGGTACGCCCCCCTAGAAGTTCAGTCGGCACTGCGCTCCTGTTTTTTGACGGAACATTTCGATTAGTCTTTATTCTCACTGATATACTAAAACGTGTACGTTTATGGTTGACGTACTTGAGAGTGTCGAGCACAGAACAAAGCGCTGAGGACAAGGACGGCTTCCCACGTCAGCGGGCAGCAATCAGCAAGTGGGGAGAAGCCAACAGTGTCCAAATCGTGAAGTGGTATCAGGAGGACATCTCTGGCACCACCAATCCGCTCGAACGTCCCAAGTTTTCGGAGATGCTGACCCGCTTGCTGGCCAACGGGGTACGGTGCGTCCTGCTGGAGAAATATGACCGCTTAGCGCGTTCCAGCATGTGGATTGATTGGACGATTCTCAAATTTCAGGAGCGCGGTTTGGAACTGATCAGCGTGGCAGAGCCTGAGCTGGCGAACGCTGACGCTGATCCTGTCCGCAAGGCCATGCGGAACATGGTTGCCACGTTCGCAGAACTAGAGCGTGGTGCTCTCGTAAAGAAGCTGCGTGACGCCCGACAGCGCGCGCGGCAGAACCGCCCTGACTATCGGGAAGGCAGAAAGCCGTTCGGCTTTTTCGCTGGCGAACCTGAAACCCTGAAACGGATGGAGAAGCTACGTGAGGCTGGGTACAGCTATCAAGCCATTGCGGACACATTGACCAAAGATGGATTGAAGGCGCGTGTTGGACAATGGCACGCTAGCAGTGTTCAACAGATTCTTAAACGCACTTCCCAACAGGAACGGGAGCGTCAATTGCGCTAAGTCCGCTCCAGAATGGGGAGATCGCCTGTGCGCTACCTCAGTGCTGAGGACCTAATCAGACAGCAGCTTTCTCGAAAAACGTGAGCCAAGGAACTCGCCAGACTTGCGTAGCCCCCTCTTCCAGATGCATCCTAGAGTCACCATTTCGATAGTTTCCCCCCGACCTACCCCACAGTACCCTTTTTCATTTTGACGGGCCTAAAAAAGCGGTAACTGCGATCTAGCTACGGGCTAGCAACTGTGTCCACATTGTGAAAAACGCGAATTACGCGCGAAAACCGGGTGGACAGCATCGGTGCAGCGTCCCTAGAGCCACACTTTATGCGCAGACCGTATCCGGCTGGAAGCCTGTTGACGTCCAGCGCGATCCAGAGATCGGAGTCACTGTGGCAAACCCACCCGGCGCAGCAGGTCGGCATAGCGGGGATCGGAGCGCAACGGGTCAAGCGCCGGATCGGTTTTCAAAAACGCCAGCCACGGGGAACGCTCTTCATAACAGCGATCGAGCAACTCGAATGCTTGATCCCTTTCCCCCAGTGCCATGTGGATCATCGCCAGCCAAAAAGTACTCACTTGGCGGTGTTCTGCCAACTGGCTCAATTCCTTCAACACTGCGCGCGCCCGCACGGTGTCCCCGGACGCCGCATAGGCATAACCCAACGTGCCGATGATCCAAGGCTTATCCTCAATCGATCTGGATTTTTGCAGTTCAGTAACGGCGGTACTAAAGTCTCGCTTCTGAATGGAAGCCGTTCCCACGGTGTAATGCGCGAGAAAGAAGCTTGGGTCAAATTGGAGAACCTTGCGCGACTGTTCGATGGATCGATCGTATTCCCGAGCCAGATAGTATGGAGCATTCAAATCAGCACCGATGACCAACGAAAGTGGGTCTAGCTGCTGTGCTCGTTCCATCTCCTTCCTTGCTTCTGCGTTCCTTCCGAGATACGCAAGCAGCCACCCATATTGATGGTGAGCTTCTGCGTAATTCGGATTTGACTCGATTGCGCGGGTAAATTCTTTTTCCGCCGCTGGCCAATCATAATCGAAGGTCATCAGAATAAAGCCCAACGCAGAATGCGCTTCGGCAAGAGAAAGATCGAGTTGCAGCGCTTTGTTTGCCGCTTCCTTTGCCTGCGGCATAACCTGTTTGGGAGGCAAATACTCCACGAGCCCGGAGTATGCGTCGGCCAGTCCGGCGTAAGCCAAAGGATAATTGGGGTCTTTTTCGATCGCCTGCTTAAAATACTCAACAGAGTTTCTAATACTGTCCTCTGTTAGCTTGTTCCACTGATAACGCCCTTTGAGGTAAAACTGGTAAGCCTCTGGGCTTCCTGTTGTTGGCCGAACCAATTTATTTTTTTGTTCCGGGGTCAACCGGAGGCGCAGGTTGTCGGATATGTCGCGGGCAATCTCCTGTTGTATGCCATAGGCGTCGATCAGCTTGCGACTGTAATCTTCGCCCCACAGTTGGGAACCGGAAGACACATCCACCAACTCAGCCTGCACGTCGAGTGTATCGCCGCGTTGCACGACTCTTCCCGTCAGTACGGCACCCACCTTCAGGTCTTGACCAATTTTTTGCGGATCGTCGGAGTGCCCTTTGTATCGAAAGACTGTGCTACGGGCCATTACGTGCAACTGCGGCAGTCTGGAGAGGCTGTTGATTACGCCTTCAGTGACCCCATCGCTGAGGTACTCAAGATTCGGGTCACCGCTAGAGTTTACGAACGGCAACACGGCGACGGAATCAATGTGGTCGTGAGGATGTCCTAGGTAGAACCATCCCACCCCAATGAGTACGCTGATGACGAACAGAAATGCTACGGCGCTGCTGACCATCGTCCGACGCGACCACCCGGGCGTTGCGCTATCGCTCGATGTGATCTTGCCTGACTCTGAGTCGCGCTTGACTCGCTTCAGGTCGGCCTTAATGTCCGAGGCATGTTGATACCTAACATCACGATCCTTTTCCAATGCCTTGTTGACGACGCGTTCGAGTTCCGCTGGCAGGTCGGGGTTCAGGCGCAGTGCAGACGTGGGAGCGCCATCCAGAATGGCTTTGAAGATCACACCCGAAGTTTCACCCCGGAATGGCAACACTCCGGTCGTCATCTCGTAGAGCACCGCCCCAAAAGAAAACATGTCGGTACGGGCATCGAGTTCCTTTCCCTTGACCTGCTCGGGCGACATATACGCCACGGTGCCCAATGTCGAGCCGGGACTGGTTAGGTTCTCTTCGTCAATAGTCGCGCACTGACGCCGATGCTGTCGGCTTGCAGTGGACAACCTTGGCCAGACCAAAATCAAGAACCTTTGCCTGACCTCGCTTCGTGACGAAGATGTTCGCGGGCTTGATGTCACGATGGATGATGCCCTTCGAATGTGCCGCGTCGAGAGCATCGGCGATCTGGATGCCCAGATCGAGCACCGTTTCGATCTCCAACGGCTTGCCAGCGATCCGGTGTCGGAGTGTCTGCCCCTCCAGCAGTTCCATAACGATGAAGGTTCGCCCATCGGCCTCGTCGATTTCGTAGATCGTGCAGATGTTCGGGTGGTTCAGAGAGGACGCAGCCTTGGCCTCCCGCTGGAAACGGCTGAGGGCTTGCGTGTCGTTGGCAAGTTCGTCGGGAAGGAACTTCAGGGCGACGTGGCGACCGAGCTTTAAGTCTTCAGCCTCGTACACCACACCCATGCCCCCGCCGCCGATCTTGCGGAGTATGCGGTAATGAGAAACCGTCTGCCCAACGGGTTGGGAGGGCGTAGACACTGGCTAGATGTTAGGTGGGGGCAAGGGGAAGGTCAAACACAAGGCACGCAGTTTTGGTTGGTCACTGCTCCTACACGATTCCTACAACATACGCTAGTGTCCTTACCACGCACCTGCACGGTACTGCATGGTGCGCGTGGTTGGCTCACCGTCTGCCGCGCCGCACGATGAGTCAAGCTGGAACCTAGTGTTCTATGGGACGAGCGGGCTCAGGGCTTATGGCTGTACGGAGTTCAATCCAATGTAGACCGCCCAACCCGCGATGACTAGGATCATCAGTCCCGATGTTGCTCCCAAAACCTTGACCAGAGGATTGATCTTGTCAAACCTTGGCGATCAGCTCCCTCTGTTCCGTTGCCATTGCTGTGGAAGACTCATCGAGGAAGAGCTGATCATCCTCTTTCATGGTCAGCGTACTGCGGTAGATGAGGAGGATGATGAGAAGAACAGTGACGATGCCCCATGCAATCAGCAGCCAATCCAATCCCGGAGTCATAGACCACCTCCATGAATTGTGGGGAATGTTTTGCTAACGCGGGCGGCGTATCTTTCGCAGGCGGCGAAGTTGCAGAACGACGACGGGTGCTCAGCCGAGGTCAGCCACGACCGCCACATCGAATTTCGAGTAATATTTCGTCATATCCTTCACCCCGTATTTGTCGCGGAATTTCTCAATAACAGACTTGACACCATTTGCATCGATGACCGGAGCGGATCGGAACCCCGCCTCCACGCCTCGCGCATCAATCCGAATCGACGGATTCTGGAGAACGTTCTTGTACCACTGCGTGTCCGAGCCCTGCACGGGCAAGAGATAGAGCCTCTCGCCTTCCCGCACGAACCAAACCGGGATCGAGATCGTGCGCCCGGACTTCCTGCCGATCACGCTGATCTTGATCTGGCGGTATCTCGTTAACCGTTCTTTGAGGCTGTCTTTTGAGGTCGACATGCTGCATCTCCACTGGGGCTGGAAAGGCGGGTTAGATTGCTATCAGCAATTCTGCGCCATGCTCTCCCGCACATGCCGTGTGGCGCTACCCGATCCCCAGACTCATCGGCCACGGATGCGGCAGCAGCAAGAACATCAAAAGCGCACCGATGAGCGCCATATTTTTCGTGAAGTTGATCATGTCGATCTGCTTCATTTGCGCGTCGTCCACCTTCCAGAAACTATGTATCTGAAACGACACGCCCAGCAAGAAAACAATCAGCAGAATAATCCCGACCACAGGATAGACTCCCAGCAACATGCTGAGACCACCCAGCAGCAGGATGACCCCGGTTCCTGCCACCGCTAGCTTGGGAGACGGTGTCCCCCTCGCCTTCGCGTACTCGCTCATGTAGTTGAGATTCTTGAAGTGGTTGAAACTAGCCATCAACCAATACCCGCCAAAAATGATCCTTCCGACCAAGAAAGCGATGTTCATCGCGGCTCCTTTCTTTCGGCACTTTCTGATGATCACGTGCTCATAACGCGCAACTACCCAAGCCCCGGCGAGGACGGGCAGGCTCACTCCGAGTAGCCGTCGTCGTCGTTGTCGTCTTCGTCATCATGGTTATCTTCTTTGCCGTCGCCTTCGTCTTCCTCTTCGTCTTCCTCGTCTGGCTCTTGTCGAAGGACGACATCGGCGGCTGCCGACCGATCACAAGGGTCTGAGTCGGGGCATTCCGGATGTATTCTGCTCATATCCAATGGTACGCCTCAAATTCTTCGCAACCGGAACAACGGGTACGGCGCACTGCCGGGGTGGTGCGATACGGCGCAGACCAGCGGTACAATCCAGAGTGAGAAATCAAAATCAAGAGGAGAACCGCAATGGCGCAAAAAGTTATTGACGTAGTCGGAACATCCAAAGAGAGCTTTGCCAAGGCTGCGGAAAACGCGGTGGCAGAAGCTGCAAAAACGGTTCGAGGCCTGAAGTGGGCGCGAGTGGCGCAATTAGAAATGGAACTCGACGGTCAGAAGATAGCCCAGTACCGCACCACAACCAAAATTTACTTCGACATTGAACACTAGATCAGTTCAACTCCCAATCTCTGCCAATTCGCACGTGTGCTGAGGACGTGATGCTTACAGACGCTCCGCCGCGCAAGGCGAACCGGGCTGGTTTTCTTGAGAGTGACCAGACTAGGACACTCGACCTGCCGCAGGACGGGAGTCTGCTAACGATCACAAAATCCATCGAGTCGGCGATGAGGAGAGGAAGAAGCACGGATGTCCGCCGCACCTGCGCGGACTTTCTCAAAGCCGCATCAGAGTTCTACAAAGTCGCGGACTGCGGCATCCGTGTCCTTGCAGCACGACCATTGCGAGTTCGCGAAAGCTGGAGCACAGAGCTTTTCGGGGACTACACTCCCGAAACCATGCTGATCCGCGTCTGGATGCGGACGGCAGTGCGAAAGGAAGTCACGTCCTTCGGTACATTCCTCAGTACTCTTTGCCACGAGTTTTGCCATCATCTCGATTATCAGAAGTTCGAGTTTCACGATTCGTGGCACACACGGGGATTCTATGAGCGGGCGGCTGCGCTTTATCACTATGCGCGGGGAACGCCGTTAAAGAAGCTGTTTTGGGTGCCTGTAGCAGGCGGGCGCTGGCGGATTGACTGGCCGCGCACGAATCGCTCAGGAAAGACCAATGCCGCTTCCGTTTGACCGATTCCCGCTTCGTACTAGATGATTGAGACGCATGGACGCTGAACAGACCATTGCTGAAATCGAGTGGCTAGAGCGCATCTTTGCCGCGCCAGACACCAGACCGCTGAGCCCAAGCGACCTCTCGGCTGCGAATCGAAGGCACGACGATGCGCTCGCGCATAGCCCGTGGTTTCAGCTTTGGCATCGATGCGGCATCTGCTGCCGTTCCTGACGTTTGACCGCCTCACTTAAGCTCTACCAAAGACTCCCCGCCCGAAAGCGAACGCTTGAGTGCCAAGCTGCCATCATCAAGTCACTGCGCATACCAATCCGAATGCGGCGACCAGCGGTTACAAGAAAGGCATTGTGTTGAAGTCCAGTGGTGAAGGCAGGCGGGGCACACTCCTCCCGTATCGAACGTATTCCACTCATGGCCGCAGGTACAAGACCAGCGGTCGTCCTTGCGGGGCGACCAACCGCAAAGCGGGCACCGGATGCGGGGGCCAGACGGGCCGAGGTCTTTCTCTTGATCAGGCTCGCGATCCAAGACAACGGACGATTTGGCAACGTCATCCGAGAGGGCGCACATGTCCCGCTATTATGACCCAGTTCGGATACACGGGGGTGAGTGCGGACTTCAGCACTCGAAGCCAGTAGTCTATTTGTGCTCTATACGCCGGAACGTCAGGTTGATGCGTGGCTGAGTCACGCCCCGTTCCTTCGGCACTTCATGCTTGAAGTTCTTCTGCGTTTTGCCCGCCATGATCAGCAAGCTGCCATGAGGCAACCTTTGGGCAAATACCACCGTTCCACCCTTTCCCTTTAGTCGAAAAATGCGCTCTGCACCCAGACTGACAGACGCGATCACAGGCTCCATCTCCGGCTCGGCATCGGCATGCAGGCCGACGCTGTCATTTCCATCTCGATAAAGATTGCAGAGCACTGCGTTGTAGCCAGTTCGTGGCAGGGACAAATTGGCATAGGCTGCAACCGGGGTGGCTTCTTCCAAGCGGGCTCTCAACGAGAGCAGTTCCGCTATCCAAGGGAGAGGACTGTATTCCCGGCGTGAATACGTGTAATGCGTTCCGGTGTCGCCATAGTACGCTTCGTCCCGAGGGACGGTATGCCCAAATGAAGCCCTGTGCCGTTCCCACGCGCACTTGCTCAGCAGTGCATCGAACAACTTGGTTGCTTCCTCGGGCGGGAGGAAGTGCTCGTCGAAGTAGATTTCCGCGCCGGAAATAGGGATCAATTCCATTCGGCCAAGACTCTAGAATCTAGCTTCGCAATCCATCTTCCCACTTCGTCTGTCACTGAGCACCGTGACAGACGAGGCCGGATTTTGTCATGTTTTTGAAAGCTCCATGTACTCATCCGCTCCGACCAGCGTCAGGATGACGCGCACTGGAATCGGAAATCGCCGCCGCGTGGCGTCACGCACGACCTTCGGCGCGGCAAGCCCATATTTCCTGCCAACAGTCTTAAGTTCGCAACTGCCCGCTGCGAGTACGTTTTTCACCCACTCGCTTTGGCTACCGTAGGTCAACGCGACAACGAACGCGTTTGGTGCTCGAAAGACGTTTACGGGAGTTCGGTAGACCTTCCCCGACCTGCGACCCACATGCGTGAGAATGCCAAAGCCCGGAAGCCACCCTGCGAATAGGCTTGTAATGCGGTTCGTGACCGCAATGTTGAACCTTGCCAGCCATCGCTTGCGGAACCGCATCATCAGGATTCCCGTGGCGGTGATGGCTATGGCTACGATGGCTCCGGTGCCCATGGCTATCACACCTTCTGTGTAATGTTGTCTACAGCGATCCGGCATAGGCGCGACACCGAGTACCTCGCCGAGATTTCGCAGAGGCTTGCAGTGTGCCCTGAGTTCATAACTGTGACAGTCCTATACCGTGATATTGGAAGGTCGCTCGACAAGCTGATTTGCCGGAGCCAGAACGATTAACGCGATCCCGATGACAACGAGCACCGCCGATCCGACCAGAAATCCTGTGCGTTGGCTCGGAATTTCGAGTCCCAGTATCGACATTGCTACGGCGTGGGCGAAGCTTGACCATGCTGCGAAGGCGATCAGGCTGCGATGTGTTCCGAGTGCGACATAGAGGCTGAGCATCATAGTGTCGCTAGTGTCCGAATCAGCCGGATGCAGTAAAGAGCCGATCAGGGGATAAACGCCAGCCGTAAAGAGCAACCCCACCAACACCAACACGATTTTCAGCCCCGGTCCCGCCACATGGTGCTCTCCTTCATTGCGAACGAACTCAGGGCGCAATTTTAGTCTACGGGCGAACAAAGGAACGGCGGAAGGCAAGATCGGCATCCCCCGCCAGAGCTTCTCTGAACGAAGTTGGGAGAGATCAGCCGGGGAACATTCATGACCACAGGAGTGTAAGTATGCTTAGCAAGTACTATATTGTAATTGTACTTACATACTTTATTAATCGCGTCTGAAAGGCCGGGTTTCTAGCATGTTCCCACTACATCGACACAACATAACGACTTTGTTTTCAACAAGCATGGTGTTACAATCGGCATGCTGATCGCTCTCTCCGCCAGCCCTCTGGCCTGCTTGGCTGATGGCTGTAAGTACGTTTAGAGTCAATAGAACATCGATACCGACCGTCCAGATCGTTACGGGCAGCAGCTCTCCAGCTTCCACCCTACGAACGACGTTAGGTACATCGCCAACGCCTTCGCGCTGCTGTGCTCGTCTCTTTGGCTCACCGGCAACCCGGCTGGGGGGATACGCTTCCAGAGCGCACGGTGTGCGGCGTCTCAGACCCGGCGGTAGGGCTTGCTCCTCGTCGGAACGTCCAAGGAGCTAAATCAGGCTTCGATGTCCTCTGGCTCGGGCTTCACATCGTAAAACCAGTCAGGCCCGATCTTCTCCACGAGCTGCTCTGGAGTGTTTTTGTCCAGAAAGTCACTAACGTCATAGCCACTCATGCCCTTCAGATCGTCCTGCCCAAAACTTATTAGCCGCCACTCGATATCGTTCTTAATGCACGATGTCAGCACTTGGTTAGCGTAGTCCTGACCTGCAAGGTCATGGTCGGGCAGAACGATGACCCGCTTGTCTCTGAGTGCTTTGATATGGCCGTCCGTCCACGACGTCGCGGACCCAGACGTTGTACCTATGATCTCAGTACCCCATTCATCTCGTAGGTGCAAGTTCGTGATAGCGTCGGCGTCTTTCTCGCCTTCCACCACCACCACTGTTAGAGCGAATTGCAACAGGTGCGCGTTATATAAAAGCGGCCGTGCGCGGTGACCGTAAACGCGCCATTGAAATTTCTTTCCAGAGAAGCGCAGCTTTTCCTTCACGATCCGACCCTGCTCGTCATGGTATGCATAGACCGCTTCAGCCTTATTCTTGAACTCGCGAAACTGTAATCGCTCTGGCGGAGTGCCCGTGACCTTAGCGATGTGCACGATCGTTTGCTGCCCGTTCAACCCAAGTGCTTGGGCTACTAACTTTTTGATATTGCCATGGGCGCCGCACCCGAAGCAGTGAAAACCCATGTGACGATTGTGAACGGATAGGGACGGGTCGTTCTCTGGATGGAAGACACAATTCATTACGAAGTCTTCCCCCTTCTGCCTGAAGTTTAGGTTGCAGGATATGAGCAGGGCTTCGATTTGATCAGGCGTGTAGGCATTGAAGTTCAGACGACGGCCTATTCCGTGGTCATCGAGCACGACATAATTGGCTGCGTCATGCGGATCATTGGTCATGGGATGGGTCTTTTCGCCAGTGCAGGGATCGAGCAATGCTACGGTCAGTGGCTTACCACCGGGAAGGGAATTGCCTAACCTGCCCAATTCTCCAGATTGACCTTGGATCGAGAACAGGTGACTGAGCCGCGGAGACTCCAGAGTTTTCTGGAACGTTCGTCTGGAGAGCCTGCAAATTTGCTGGAGCCTATCGTCCACTACGAATTCGTTCGTCCTGTTGGCGCTGGAGAGCCACAGCAGGCCGAAATACACCGAGATCTCTGCGCCAGCGAGGTTGCAGAGCGCCCACGCTGCCCTCTGTCTCACGAAGTCTGTTGGAATGGTCATGTATTGAATGCCGTTGCTGAAGTAGAGTGAGCGACCCCATTCTGTGGAGAGCGGCATGTCGAGATGGCAGATCTGGTATTCGTTGCTGCCGTACTCTTTGTATTTCTTGGTGGTCTTCTCCTTAGAGAGATAGCCGTGTTCGATGGCTTCTTTGATGCCCTCTGTGGCTTGAGTCCTGCCTAGACCTGTGTTCAGGCAGATTGAGCCCATGGTCATCTTCACCTTGATTGCTCTGGTTTCGTGGGTCCTTCTGGCCGTGGCATTCGCTACCCTCAACAGGGATAGGAATACTGCTAAGGCTCTGGGTTTGAGGACCAGACATGGTCAACGGTTCCGCTCTGCCTTCCAGAGAGGCCATAGAGCGAATTTGCGCGATCCTCGGTGCCGATCTGAAGAAAATGACAACTCTGTTGTTCGCTGAGAAGTCGCAACGTGTCTACGGATCGGATGTCGTAAGTGAGGTGACTGGCAAAGACCCGCGTTTCTCGGAACTGGAGCCACTACTCCCACAGCTTACGCAGGAGCAGTTTGAAACCTTGCGGGCACTCGCTGAAGTGATGGCTCGCCGTACTCGCATGAATGCACCGGATGCCGTGAACACAGCTGCAGAGGATGCTGTGGTCCCAGCCGCGCATGGCTCCAAGGCTAAATACCTTAGGCTGGCACAGGCGAGCAATTCGGCGCTCAAACCCCACTCCGAACCAACCTCCGAACAGTTACAGGCACCTGTGAAAGCGGCACAGCACGCAACAGACGTGGGTCCTGTAGCCAAGGCGGAAAAATGAGCGTCGCAGCATGATCTACTTGCCCGAAAATATCATTGAGAATATTTTGTCACCGCGCCGGGAACGTCGAGTGCAGAAGAAAGCCACACATCCGCCCCGGCTGCTCGATATTGATGAAAGCGCCGGGTACCTCGGCATGTCGGACAAGGCAGTCCGACAACTAATTGTTGGAGGCGAACTTGGATACATCCAAAAGGTACCGGGACGCAGCCCTTACCTGATTGACATCAAGGATCTAGATCGCTGGATCGAAGGCAACAAAACTCGCCCAACAAAGGAAACAGCATGAGACGCCGAGGAACAGGTACGGTCTATAGGCAGCCGGGCTGTACGACGTGGACGATTCAATTCTATTCGAACGGTAAGCGCGTCCGCGAGTCTACGGGCGAAACCGATTATGCCGCTGCTAGGCAAAAGCTCAACCTGCGACTAGGCCAGACTGCCAAAGGGGACTACATTGACCCCGACAAATCGCGCACGACGGTCGCTGATTTGTTCGTCCTCTTGGAACGTGATTACCGCCTGACCCAGAAGAAAAGTCTCCGGTACGCACAGCATCGTTGGCAGAACCATGTACAACCATTCTTTGGACACAAACTAGCTCGTAACCTCCGCGATGGCGATATCAAAGCGTATATTGACCGACGCTTGAGTGAAGGCGCTAAACCAGCGACGATTAACCGCGAGACGTCTTTGCTGAGGCGTATGTTGACCCTCGGCAAGATTCGACTTCCCGAGTTCGAACATCTACCAGAGAAGAACGTTAGGCTGGGATTCGTGGAGGATAAGGACTTCTCCCGGCTGGCAGCAGCGGCTTCAGAGCTATGGCTGCGCACGTTTCTGGAAGTGGCTTACACCTACGGTTGGCGCAAAGCGGAATTGCTCAGCCTGCGCGTTCGGCAACTTGATTTGAGCGCCCGTACGATTCGGTTGGACGTGGGCACAACCAAAAATGATGAAGGCCGCGAGGTCACCATGTCCGACGCTGTACATACGTTGCTGCAACAGTGTGCGTACGGCAAAGGGCCAGAGGACTTTGTGTTTACCAGAGCCGTCGGTAAACCCGTGCGGGATTTCCGCAGAGCATGGACGAAACTTTGCACCGCTGCTAAATTGCCCGACCTGCTGGTGCATGATCTACGCCGCTCTGCCGCACGCGCCTATCGCCGAGCGGGAGTGGCTGAGTCAGTCATCATGAAGATCGGAGGCTGGAAGACTCGGGAAATTTTCGAGCGCTACAACATCAAGGACAGCAAGGACGTTGCCGAGGCGGTTGCCAAGCGGGAAGAGAAACGGACTCAGGAATTAAGCCATGATTTCAGCCATGATTCACAGGTGGTAGGTGGAAGCAAAACGGCGAGGTTGAATTAAATGAGAGCAACGATTCGGGTTAATGTGGTGCCGGGAACAGGATTTGAACCTGCACGCCTTTTGGGCATTGGATCCTAAGTCCAACGCGTCTGCCAATTCCGCCATCCCGGCTTTCGCCTATTTTAACCGACGCGCGTCCTGATATCATTGCAACCAGAGTGTCAAAGTCTAGTCCAAACTGGCTTGCCATCCTGCTGCTGGCGGTGATGATTGTGGTGCCGCTGGCGGGACAGGATGTATCAGCGATGATGGCGCCGGCGCGGCCCGCCGCCTGCCATCAACATGAAGGTGCGCCGCCCTCGCCTCAGCCGGTGAGCTATCGCTGCTGCCAGAGCGGACACGATTCCGCCATCCTGCAAAGCGCATTCTGGTCACAACTGGATTCCTCTGATCAGTCCGCTCCGGTTGAGCGGACTCGTATTTTCACCTACCCGTCGACGCTTCCAATCGTCAGGCAGGTATCGGCCTCGTCTGCCGACCCACCGGGTCTGACTCCTCTGCGCATCTAGACCCAACCCAACCATTCTTTTTCGACAACACCCCAGAGCGTCACGCTGCACGCGTGGGGACAGCCGCCCTCGGCTGTCCGGTCGAGCATGGCTCGACAGGGTTTTGCGCGATAGCACACTAGCGGAGCGTTGCTCCGCTGGACAGCCGAGGGCGGCTGTCCCCACGTGGTTCTTCGTTGAAATACCTTTCGAGGGGAGGAGAACATCGGTGCGAGAGAATGCTTTTGCTTGCCTTTGCCATCACATCATTGCTGGTGTCAGGTGAACTCGCTCTGGCCCAGGATGGCGGCCACGACATGAATATGTCAGGGCAAACCCCATCCATGCCGGGAATGGCTCACGATGCGATGAGCATGCAGTCAGAGTCGTTCATCGCGTCTGTGCTGCAGCACGCGACATCAGGCACGGATGCCGAGCCCAACTCCACTCCCTTCGCCATGCTCATGACGACCAAAGGGAAGTGGACCCTGATGTTTCACGGCGAGGCCTTCTTGAGCGAGATACAGCAAAGCGGGCCGCGCGGAGGCGACAAACTGTTTTCCACCAACTGGTGGATGCCAATGGCTCAGCGAAAATTCGGGAAGGGCACGCTGACCCTCAGGACCATGCTC
This sequence comes from Terriglobia bacterium, assembly GCA_963790645.1. Taxonomy (GTDB): domain Bacteria; phylum Acidobacteriota; class Terriglobia; order Terriglobales; family Acidobacteriaceae; genus JAIQFF01. The sequence goes on from CAWBPS010000015.1 coordinate 22,380, forward strand.
AGCTTCGAGCCGGCCACGGTTTCGGACCGCCGCTACCCTGAACTTTTCCAGGAGGGCGAAACCGCCTTTGGCCGCCCCATCGTGGATGGGCAGCATCCTCACGATTTTTTCATGGAGCTGGCCGCTTTGTACGACTACAAAATCTCGGAGCATACGCTGCTTTCCGTGTACGCCGCGCCCATGGGCGATCCGGCGATGGGGCCGATGGCCTATCCTCATCGGGCCTCGGCGTCGGAAGATCCTATCGCGCCGCTGGGACATCACTTCCAGGACTCCACCCACATTGCGGCGGACGTCGTTACCCTGGGCATCACCCACCGTAGCGTGCGACTGGAGGCCTCGGGATTTCATGGGCGCGAACCTGACGAGTTCCGCTGGAACATCAACTCCGGGAAGATGGACTCGTGGTCGGCCCGGGTCACCGCCAATCCCGGACAGAACTGGAGCCTGCAATATTCCATTGCGCAGCTGCACAGCCCGGAGGAGCTTGCCCCCGCTGAAGACATCAGGCGCATGACCGCGTCGGTGCAGTACAACCGTCCTCTGCCGCGAGGTAACTGGGCGTCGTTGCTGCTCTGGGGACGAAATCAGGATGTTGCGGGAGGCAACGTGGGCAACAGCTATCTGCTGGAATCGACGGTGCAGTTTCTTGACCGCAACTACGCCTGGACCCGCATTGAAAACGTGGACCGCACGAATGAGCTGCTGCTCGGCGGCGCCCCCGAACCGCCCGGATTCAGCGAACGATTTTTCACCCGAGTGCAGGCTTACACCGTGGGCTATGAACGGGAAGTCGGACACATTCCGCACCTCTCGACCGCGCTGGGCGGACAATTGACCTGGTATGGCGTGCCGGATGTCCTGCAGCCGATCTACGGCCGGCATCCGGTGGGTGGGATTTTGTTCCTGCGCCTGCGGACGCACTGAAGAAATGCAGCAGCAACAATCGCGTAGGCCCGGACGCCCCTCGTCTCGGGCGGGCGAGCGCAGCTCGCCTGGAGACTTCTGGAAGCTGGCGGAGCTTCGCTCCGCCGGGCGGACGAGGGCGTCCGCCCCTACGTCTGTCGCACCCGGCTGACGATCATCGCGATCGTCCTCTGGGCTGCCAGGGCCGCGCCTTCCTGCCAGCCGATGATATGACTGCAGTGGTCTCCGGCAAAATAGATCCGGTCATCGGGAACGATGAGTTCCCGGTAGGGGCCATGAAAGTAAGGGGCGTCGGCCGGAGCAGGAAACACCGGTCCGCGACTGACCCATGATCCCAGGCTATAAGGCACCTTGCCCCAGGACATATAAATCGGCTTCTCCAGTTCCTTGCTCTTGCCGGGATGCAGTTTTTCCACCGCGGCTCTGGAAGCTGCAATCTTCGCCTCATGGCTCGGCAGCTTGCCGAACTCAGTCCAGTTCTCCACGGCGTAGCCGGAGATGAGTACTCCGCGTTTCGACATCAGCTTCGCGCTGGGATACCAGACCAGATTGATAGGGCCGGTCGTAAGGAACGAGATGCCGCCGTAAATCTCGTCGCCGTCCTGCTCCCAGAAGCGCCGCGATTCCCACGCAATTTTGTAGGCGGAGTCATAGACTACCTGCTCGATCGCCGATTTCACGCGCGGAGCGAAATCGCTGGGTATGGTCTTGAGGATGCTCAGCGGCATCGCGCAAATGCAATAGGCCGCTTCCGCCGACTCAACCGCGCCGGATTCTCCCTTGCGGTACAGCACCCTGACTCCGCCGGTGGTCTTTCTGATTTCAGTGACCGGCGAGTTATAGCGGACAACATCGCCGAGAGAACGCGCGAAGGCGTAAGGAATCCGGTCCATGCCGCCAACCGGCTGGAACATGGTGGCCTGCATGTCGAGCAGTTCTTCAAAAAGCATGGGCTGGCAGAAGTTCGACTTGAGCAGGTCGGAGAAAGAGAGCGGTGCGCGGGGGATTTCGATCTGATCGCCCGCGCCGGGCAGTTGCTGGTCGCCGGAGCGCGACGAGCCGGTGTACTGATAATTGCTTCCCAGGGCGCCATAGGTCTTCAGGAATTCCATCACCGCCGTGTGGTCGTCCTGAGTGAAGGCCTGATCGAGTGCGCCCTGTTGCACGCACTTGGCCAGCAGTTCGGCAACATGGCCGCGGGTATCGTTGATGGCCTGCCCCTGGCGAATGGGTTTGCCGTCAAAGACTTTGTCACTCTGCAGCAGCGTGCTGCGCGAGGAATTCACCTCGACTTCAAGTTCCACTCCCAGTTCGTTGCAGTAACCCAGCATGGTCTTGTGAATGGAGGGCAGGCGCGCTGGGCCGCAGTTGAAGTAATTTCCCTCGTCGAACGTACAAGTCTGCGATGTCCCATCGTTAAAGGCCAGCTTCGATCCGGCACGCAGGGTCCAGTTGCGCCCGCCGGGACGCTCGCGGGCTTCCAGCACAGTGCAGTCGAACCCGGCCCGGCGCATCTCATAGGCGGAGACCAGCCCGGCAATTCCGGCGCCGAGAATAATCACTTTAGTTCCGCGTCCGGTCGACGGAGGCAGGGGGAAGTCCTTCCGCTGCTCGGTCTCAACCATGCCCAGAAGGCCCAGGGAGTGCATGGTCATGAAGGCGGCGCCATAGCCGCCAGACCGCGCGATTCTGGCGATGAACTCGCGTCTGCTGATGGTCATCTTCTGTTTGTTCCTTGCCGCGTCTTAGCTAAGCCTGCTACGTCATCGATTCCCACGGTGACCACTTCTCAGGCAGCAATTGCATTTTTGTGGATTGGTATAAATTACCATTCCCGCAAGATGCTGCGCCCTTCAATCTTTGGTTTGCCCGGTCGATCGCGCCCGACAGCAAATGCTCAACACGGATCATCTGTCATATGAGCGCCGCGTGGAAACCGGCTTTGCGGGCTTCACACGAAGTCGAAGGATTTCTGGCAACATCATTGCGTATGGGGTAGGGGTCCTTCGACTCCGCTGAACGTTTCGCAAGCGAAACGTTCACCTCCGCTCAGGATGACAGGGTGCTCTTGTGATCAGACTTGGTACGTTGTTTCCCGGGCCCAATCCCGCTACACTTGCACTCCTATGTCGAACCCAATTCAGCCCAATATCAAACTGAGCAATACTCCCGACTATCGCGAGAATTATGCCAACAGCGTGCAGGTGCGGGTGAACGTGTGGGATTTCTTTCTGGTATTCGGCACCCTTCTGCAGCAGAGTGAGTCCCAGGTCGAAGTCAACAATTTTCAGGGGATTTATTTGAGTCCGCAGCAGGCCAAAGCGCTGTCAGCCATCCTGCAGCAGAATGTAGCCGGGTACGAAAGCACGTTTGGTGAGATCAAACTGGATCCGCGTATGATGGCTCCCGGCCCGGTGCACTAGCCGGCAGACACAACATCCATCCACTGCATTGACAACCGTTGACCACCCTTCGCGAGGCGTTCACCCCGGACTCGTCTTTGCTATTGCGTTTGTGGCCCTCGTGGCGCTGCATGCGCCGTTGCTGCGACTGCCGTATTTCTGGGACGAAGCCGGATACTACGTGCCCGCCGCGCGCGATCTGTTGCTGACCGGCAGCCCGATTCCACACTCCACCGTTTCCAACGCGCACCCGCCTCTGCTGCTGGCCTATCTCGCCCTGTGGTGGAAGCTGGTTGGTTTTGCGCCCATCGTGACCCGGACCGCGATGCTGCTGGCATCGTCCTTCGCACTGCTCGGCCTGTTTCGGCTGGCGGAAGCATTGGCCAACTTCGAAGTCGCGGTGACGACCACGGTCCTGACCGCGCTTTATCCTGTCTTCTTCGCGCAAAGCTCTCTCGTCCACCTCGACCTGGCCGCCGCGGGGCTTACCTTCTGGGGGCTGAACGCCTACATGAAGGGAAGGGGACGGGACGCCGCTCTCTGGTTCTCGCTCGCCAGCTTGACCAAGGAGACCGCGATCCTGGTGCCCGTGGCCTTGTTTGCCTGGGAACTGATACCGCGATGGTGGCGCAGCCGGCAAGAACAGAATTTGCCGGAGCGAAGATTCCGGCAGCCCGCCTTGCTTCTGGTTCCGATGGTTCCGCTCGTGGCCTGGTACGTCTTCCATTATTGGAAAACCGGCTTTGTTTTCGGCAATCCGGAATTTTTTCGCTACAACGTCGAGGCCACGCTGCAGCCTCTTCGAATTCTGCTCGCCCTGCTGGTTCGCCTGTGGCAGACCGCCGGCTATTTTCATCTGCTGCTGCTGACCCTGGCGGCGTTGTTCGCCATGTGGCTGCCTCCGTTGCGCGACCAGAGTGCTGAGCGTCCGCGCATTGCCCTGGACGCGCAGTTCGCCATGCTCGCGGTGGTGGCTGCGTATGTTCTCGCCATGGCGATGGTGGGCGGCGCGGAACTGGCGCGATACATGCTGCCCGTGGTGCCGCTGGTAATTCTGGTTTGCGTTTCCACGCTCTGGCGCAGAGTCCGCCTGTGGCTCGGCGTGGCCGCAATCGTGGCCCTGATGTTTGTGGCGGGATGGTTCACCAATCCGCCCTACGGGTTCGCTCCGGAAGACAATCTGGCTTACGTGGATTACATCCGTTTGCACCAGCGTGCCGAAGAATTCCTGGAAGCGCGCTATCCCATGGCGCGGGTGCTTACCGCCTGGCCGGCCAGCGACGAACTGACGCGTCCGTACCTGGGCTATGTCACCCGCCCGATGCGCGTGGTGCGCATTGAACACTTCGCCCTGGAACAGCTAATGTCAGCGGCCGATGCCCGTTCGAATGACGCCCGCTCCGAGTTTGAAATCGCGCTCGTGTTTTCTACAAAGGACGAGCCTGCCCACCCTCTTCTGGAGAATTGGCAGCTGTGGCAGGAATGGAAGCAACGATTCTTCGACGACCACCACGATCTGGCCCCCGAGGCCGCGGCCCACGTCCTGGGTGGGAATGTGGTTTACAGTGAGACTCGCAACCGTCAATGGATTGCTGTAATTGAACTGGAACGGATCATGGACGCGAAAAGCGAGACCGATGGAGGACGGGCGTCCTCGCCCGTCAGACCTATCCCGATCGATCCCCAGGTTTTTACTGTGGCTGCTGTGTGGGCTGCGCCGGCGGCGCACTCTGCATCCCGCCAAAAGAGCCCTGCGCTCCGGGCGAATTAGGGCTGGATGAGTTCTGCTGCTGCAGCGGAGCTGCCGATTGCAACGCAGGCTGCGCCGGCGTGGTGATCAGGCCGCCGCGGTCCATGGTTGGGTCGTAGATGAACTGCCACTGGTTGTAATGGTTCTTGTGATTGAACTCGCGAATCGTCGTTGCCTTGCTGATGCTGGCCACGCCGACGATGGGGCCGCCGCCGAAAACTGCGCTGGAGAGTTGAGCGCTGCCAATCCCGCCCGCCGGACTGGAGTCGGACTTGGACGCATCCGGCGAATCCGGATTGGCTGAGGTCGCGTCCGCGCCCGAGTCGCTGGTCGCGTTCGTGCCAGAAGTTGCAGCAGGGGTCGTGGCCGCACCGGGCGCGGCCTGGGTGGCGGCTCCTCCGAGCATGGTGCTGGCTGCTCCCAGAAGGGCCGCTCCCCCCGCCTGGGCAGCGGGGCCCCCGATAGGACTGGCTCCGGCTATGCCTGGCGAACTGGTCGAGTTGCACTTCTCCCACGTGCAGCAGTTTGAAATCCTTGCCGGTGATGGGGTCCTTGTAGCGCCGGCGCAGGAAGCGAATGTTGTTGGTATTTTCCAGGTCTTCGAGGCGGCTCGGATATCGCCCGGTTTTCTTGACATAGCGCTGAATGGCCCGCGAGTACTGCGTTCCCCGGTGAATCATCTCCTCTTCGCGATCGCGCCGCACCCGGAATGCAATGGTGGGAGCGACCACGCCGGCAGCGATGACCATCAAGGTCACGAACAGCATCAGCATCAGCAGGATGTAACCGCGTTGGGACCGGCGGGGGCGGTCGTTGGCTCTTGGTCGTTGGCCATTGGTCATTGGTCGTTGGCCTTTGATCGTTAGCAGTGATTCCTGAGTCATTAATCTTCTAGATCAGTCGATAGCAATTTGTCCTGAGTCATTAAACTTCAATCTTATGCAACCCTCTTCCGGTCAGAAAAACAGCTGGCAGCGGCGCCTTGCCAACGACCAACGACCAAGTGGCCAAAGCCCTGACGACTGAAGACTGACGACGGACGACTGCTTCTACCCCTGGGTCAACGGAATACTCTGCCGGTTATTGTTCAATACATCTTCCACTTCCACCGAGACCGGCGTGATGTGGAGAATCCGGTAGCGGCGATCGATGATGTCGCCTTCCCCTGCAATGAACACGTCCTCACCCTGAGAGAGGAAGATTTTTTTGGCCTGGCCCGGCTTGCTGGCAAAACCGAAAAATTTGAGATTGATGGGTGGCGGCGGGGGCGGGCCCTGCGGGACGACTGGAGCGGCTTGCGTCTGTACGGGCACGATGGGCTTGGGAATCTCGACTTCGGCGCGGAAAATATTTCGTCCCGTCCCTTTATATTGGGTGTCCTCGCTGGCCTTCAGCCAGTCGTAGCGCAGGGTGGGATCAAGCGAACGCACGGCTGCGATGCCAGATTTTTTCCCCGATTTTGGCCGTACTGCCACCGTCCGCTGCGCTACGGTTGGGGGCGCCACCACCGGGGTAGGAGTCTTGGCCGATGCCGGAGAGCTGGGAAAAAAACGCACCACGACCATCACCAACGCCACTATCGCCAGGACGACCGCCGCGATGGTCTTGTTCCGGTTTTCCGTCCCCAGCTGCATTTAACCGCTCGCCTTCTGATACGTTTCCAGTTTCAACTGCAGCTTGACCACGCCCGACTGCTCGCCTCCCAGGTCCACGCTGTCAATGATAAAGAATAGCGGGTCGCGTTCCAGCGAATTGATGAAGCGCACCAGTTGCAGATAGTCTCCCGAAAAATCCGCCTGGATTTCCACCGGGCGCAGGCCCACCGCGTCCGTGTCCTTGGCTTTGGAGCGAATCTGTCCGATCTTAACGCCACTCTGCTTGGCTACTTTGCCCAGTTCCTCGTAAATCGCCGAATCCTGCGCGGGCAGCCGGGTCTTGTAAAACTCGTCGATCTGCTGGCTGGCTACCGCGATCTTCTTGTCCACATCTTTAAGCGGTTCGACCTCGTGCGTTTTGCGCTGCAACTCCTGCCACAACTGGTCCAGCTGTTCACGCCGCGAACTCTCCGATCCGACCAGGGGAGAAAACAGCAACACGGCGGCGGCGATGTCCACCACCAGCAGGGCGGCGATGGCGATTTTCGCCTTCTTCCGGAAATCGGGGGCTTCAGCCATCAGTGCACGCCCCCCTTGTCGCTCTCAATTTCCGGCACGTACAGGGCGCTGAGCTCGAATTCAACATTGTCGCCTGGGGTCAGTCCCGTCCGGCTCGATTCCTGTTCGATCTGAGTTTGCTGGAAGTGCTGCGAACTCTCCATTTTGCGCACCAGTTCGAGGGCGCGGTCGCGCGATTCTCCCGCCACCACCAGCTTGATCTGCAGCTGGTTGTCGCCGGCCTTTCCCGGCTGGATGGAAACCACGTGCAGGCGGGGCGGCATCACCCGCTCCAGGTCAGCGAACACCTTGGTCCAGGAGAACGACTTGCGCTGAAACAGATCGTTGAGAAACTGGGCGCGGTCACGGGTGCCGCGATTGGCGGGCAGGCTGAGGATGGCCTCAGCTTGGGCTTTCTGCTCATCACGGGCCGCAATCTGCTGCCGGCGCTGTTCGATCAGGCTGCGGTCTTTGCCTGCCGCGATCCAGCCCGACACCGCGCTGTAAAGCAAAATCAGGGTAAAAAGGCTCAGGGCCGCCACGGCCCCACCCCAGCGCAGCCATAGAGGGCCGGAGTCTTCGTAGGGATGGGTGGCGAGATTGATGTCAACGCGCATATCAGGAAAGCAGGGCCCCCACAACTCCCGCCATTCTCCACTTGGGAATCGAACCTACACTTCCCCCCAGTTGCGATGCGGAAACCAGGTCCGAAACCTGGGCGCTGGTCTGGGCCCGCAGTGCCGGCGCGGCGCCACCCGATTCGGGCAGACCAGCCACAAAAATATGGCCAATATTTAAGTGGTAAGTATCCTGAAAGAATACCACTGAAGGATAGACTTCCTCCGCCAGTTGCTCACCGGTAATGGTGACGCCTCGAGTATTCTCCAGGGTGCGAAACAGCAAAAGTTGCGGGCCGTCCAGGATGGCGATGCTCGTGGTGCGGGCATCCACCTTGATGACCAGCGAAGGCTGTTCTGCATGGGCCGCTCCAAGCGCCGCCAGCATGGAAGGCATCACCACGCCGGGCTGGTAACCGGCCTGGCGAAAGGCCGCTTCGTAATCCTCGACCACGTTGGCCAGAGCCACGGCCGCGATCACGCGAACGCCCACGTTGGAAGGCTGCACATGGTAGGAGACCTTGGCTTTGTCCACGTCGAAGGGCAGGGACTTCTTGAGCCGGAAGCGCACTACGCCTTCGGCTTCATCGCGCTTGGAGGGCAGGGCCTCAAAGTCGAGCAGCACCACGCGCACGGCGGCATCAGGCAAGACTGCGATGACGTCATGCGACCGGCCACCGATGCTGCCCAGGGTGTCGCGAATGGCCTCGTACACGGCGTCGGGCTGCCGCAGGTTGGCCTCGATCAGGTCGGGAACCACGCAACCGGGAGCCAGTTCGCTCGAGGCGCAGGCTTCCAGGGTGCGGCCGCCATTCTCGGAAACCCGGCCCACCAGTATCCGGTCAGCAGAAATTTCGCAAGCCAGCTTCGGCCTGGATCCGGACTTTGGAAAAGTACTCATCTCTGGGGCTTATCTCAATCTTACCAAGTAAACCGCGGCCGGGCGTGCCTTAACAATAGCCGGAAGGGCACTGGACTTTCAGTCGTCAGTCGTCAGTCTTCAGCAAAACACGTTACGCAGGCGTGGTTCGCTGACGACCGAAGACTGATGACTGACGACTGTTCTACCGCATGTTTTCGATGAATGTGACTTTGTTGATTTCCTTCAGCGTGGTCATACCCAGCCTGACCTTGTCGAGCGCCGATTCGCGCAGGAAGCGCATGCCCTCTTCACGGGCAGCGCGGCGAATCTCCGACGTCGGTTTCTTGACCAGAATCATCTCCCGGATGCGGTCGCTGAGGTCGAGCAGTTCGTGGATCGCCGTCCGGCCCTTGAATCCCGTGCCCGCACATTCAATGCAGCCCTGGCCTTCGTAGAACGGCACCTGCGACCACTGTCCGGGATCGAGGCCGCTGGCTTCCAGCACTTCGGAAGGGTAGTGCACCACAGTACGACAGGATTCGCAGATCAGCCGGACCAGGCGCTGCGCCAGGATGCAGTTCAAGGCGGAAACAAAGTTGTACGGCTCGACGCCCATATTCAGGAAGCGGCCGATCACGTCCACGACGTTATTGGCGTGCACGGTGGTAAACACCAGGTGTCCGGTGAGCGCGGACTGGATGGCAATCTGCGCTGTCTCGGTGTCGCGGATTTCGCCCACCATGATCTTGTCCGGATCGTGGCGCAGAATGGAGCGCAGGCCGCGGGCAAATGTCAGGCCCTTCTTTTCGTTGACTGGAATCTGGGTGATGCCGCGAATCTGGTACTCGACCGGATCTTCAATGGTGATGATCTTGTCTTCTTCGGTCTTGATCTCGCTTACCGCGGCGTACAGCGTGGTGGTCTTGCCGCTGCCCGTGGGCCCCGTGACCAGCACCATGCCATAGGGCTCGGCGATGTAGCGCCGGAATTTTCTCAAATCATCGGCGTCAAAGCCCACCACGTCGAGCACCAGCTTGTGAAACTTCTCGCTCATCGATTCTTTGTCGAGCACGCGGAGCACTGCGTCCTCGCCGTGAATCGAAGGCATGATGGACACGCGGAAGTCGATGGGGCGCTCGGGATTGCCGTATTTCACCCGGAAACGGCCGTCCTGGGGCACGCGGCGCTCGGAGATGTCGAGCTCACTCATCACCTTGATGCGCGAAATGATGGTGGAATGATGCTCCTTGCCGATGGGCGGCATGGCCTGGGTGAGCACGCCGTCGATGCGGAACTTGATGCATACGGAATCGTCGCGGGTCTCGATGTGAATGTCACTGGCCCGCCGCTGCAGCGCGGTAAAGATGGTGGTATCGACCAGGCGGATGATCGGGCTGATGTCGCCCTGCGCGGTCAGCCGGTCGATGGAGATGCTGTCTTCGCCGCCGGCCTCGTCCTCCGATACCACGGCCAGGGTGAAGCCTTCGCTGGCTTCTTCCAGTACGCGCTTCGACTGCTCCGTTTTCTTGAGGATTTCGCTGATCTGCGCCAGGGTGGAAACCTTGGTCAGGATGCGCTTGCCCAGCAGCAGGCTGATCTCGTCGATCATCATCAACTGGCTGGGATCGGCGATGGCGATGGCCAGGCGTCCGTCTTCGGTCTCATCCAGAGGCACGAAGTTATAGCGGAACATCAGGTCCACCGGGATCTTCTTGAACAGATCGTGATGCAGCTGGAAGTTGTGCAGGTCGATGAACTCGCAGCGATAGCGGCGGGCTATGTCCTGGGCCTTGGCCAGATCGTCCACGTGGGGCGCGGGAGCCAGACGGGCCCCGCCATTGCCCCCGTGCGCGACTATCGGTTTGGTTTCCGCTATTTTTGCCATTTCTAAATCTTTCTGCTTGATGTGGTCGCGGGCGACTCGCCCGCGGTCTTTGACTCTGACTCAAAGTCTCGCGGGCGAGTCGCCCGCGACCACATCCTTAGTGAATATTCGCCCCTAAAGAGAAGATCGGCAGGTAAAGTGAAATCAACACTCCGCCTACGAAGACCGCCATAATGATCAGGATGACCGGCTCGATCAGCGCCATGGTCGCTCCCAGTGCGGTCTGTACGTCCTCTTCATAAAATTCCGCCACAGAATTCAGCATGGCCGGCAAGGCCCCGGTGGATTCGCCCACTTCGATCATTTCCACCGACAGGTCGGGAAACATTTTCTGTTGCTCCAGGCTGCCGGAAAGCGTTTGGCCCTCCCGCACCCGGACGGCCGCTTCTGCGATGCCGTTCAGAATTCTCCGGCTGCTCATCGAGGCCCCGGCGGTTTCGAGCGACGGCACCAGGGGCAGGCCGCCGGCCAGCAAGGTGGAAAGCATGCGCGAAAAATTGGCCACCTGATATTTCAGCCAGATGTCACCCAACAGGGGCATCTTCAAAATCACGGCATCAATGCGCTCGGCCCCGCCGTCCGTGTTCTTCCATCGCCAGAAAAGCACTCCGGCAACCACGACTCCGACGCCCAGGTAGGGAGCATACTTCTGCGCCCTCGTCCCTATGGCCAACATGATGACCGTGATGGTGGGCAATTGCGCATTAAGGTTCTCAAAGAGTTTGGCAAACTCGGGCACCACATAGGTCACCAGAAATACCAGCATGACCATCACCATCGTCACCAGCAGCGCGGGATACACCAAAGACACGGCCAGCTTCTTTTTGAAAGTCAGGGCCAGCCGCTGGAACGCGATATACCGGCCGAGCACTTCTTCCATGTTGCCGCTCTTCTCGCCCGCCAACAGCGTAGTGGTGTAAATCCTGGGAAACACACCTTGCGCGGCGAATGAATCAGACAGCAGTTCGCCGCTCTTCACCCGCTCCCGGACATTTTGCAGCCAGGATTTCAGGTTCGAGTCTTTCTGCCGCTTGATCAGCAGATCGAGAGAATTCAGAATGGGCAGGCCCGCCTTGATCAGCGTCAGGAATTGCTGGTTGAAGATGACAAACTGGCTCTGCCTGACCTTGCGTCCGCCGAACTGAATCTTGCCTCCGGAAAACAGGCCCCGCGGCTTTACCCAATAGACCAGGTAACCCTGCTGCACAAAGCGCTCGCGGACCTCCGATTCCGAGTAACCATGCTCCACCTGCTGCGCCAGATGGCCGCGATCGTCGGCGACTTTTACCAGAAATTGGGCCATGTCCTGGTCGTGTTACCCCTCTCGCCTCTCAAGTCTAGCATTCAGCAGCATTGACCTGACGTGAATATGCCCTAACGAGTGTCTCCGGCAGGTACCTCTGGTAACCCCAGCTTTCCCTATGAAGTGGGACCTGCAAAGAGCTTTGTAACCGGATGATAAGTAAGCCTGTTGCAAAACTTACTGTCCAAAGCTGTCATCCACGATCTCAGCCCCGGGGGGTGGGGTGAAACGAAAGCGCTGATCGGAGATGTCACCATTCTCGTGCTGCCCGCTAAACCGGTATTCGGTTACCGACTCGTCGGCTTCTTGAAATTGGATGCGGACAATGCGGTAATCGGACGTGATTTCGAGCACAACTTCGTTGACTCGATCGGCCATGCCCTTGGGCACGCCTCGTAGCACGATGTTACCCGGGGTCATCGGAGAAACGTCGGGGGCCGCGGACAGGCCATCCAGTTCCTTTTCCAGCCGGGTCTTGCCCAGGAGCAGGGCCAGCGGCGATCGCAGATCGTCCAGTTTCTTCACTGAAGTCCGCCGCACCTGGCGCTCACCGGGAACATAGAACCAGGCATCCTTGCCGTTGCTCAGGAAGAGCTTCTCCTTGGGAGAACGGTACTCCCAGCGCATCTTGCCGGGTTTTTTCAACCACAGCGATCCCGACTCCGAGCGTTCGATTCCAGCCCCGCGGTAGCTCTCGCTGAATTCGGCCTGCAGTGTACGCAGGTGATTGTAGTGATTGTCCACGGCCTGGGCGATGGCGTGGATATCGGGAGTCGAGTTGGCGGCAAGCGCCGGCAGCGCGAGCAAGAGAGCGAGAAACCGGAAAACCAGGGAAACTGCTTTCACCTGTTAACGATATCGCAGTTCGCGGCCCAATAGTAGGGCATCGGACCGGGCCGTCGCTTCGCTAACGTCAAAAAGTAGCGCCGGCGTCTCGCCGGCTGTCGCGAGGGCCTCCCGCCCTCGCAATCGCGCATACCGTGCCGATGCTGACCGGCCAAAGAATGAGCCCGGAACGAATTTCCTCAACCCGGTAAGGACAGGCATGCAGGTTCTGTCAGAGAGCAATCGCGGAGCTGCGCTCCGCCGGACAGCCGGGGGCGGCTGTCCCCACATGGTTTGTGCCAAAAACGAAAACGTCCCAGACTCATTGAGTCATGGGACGCTCGTCGAACAGCCCTCCCCCGAAGTCTGCTCAACCAAAGCCTAACGTCTGGCCCGAAGTATGGGAATGGCCCGAATGGGCTACTCGTGAGGACGCTACTGGTGTGGGCGCGAGCGTCATCGCTCGTGCGGGCGGCAATGCGTGGTCGTGCAGGCTCTTCCTGGCTTGGAATCTATCGTACGGACCTGCACGAGCGAGGACGCTCGCGCCCACATTTAATCCGAGGGTAGAAACTTGGGTGCCAGGGGCGCTACGTATCCCGGGGGCGTACCCTTCTGGATGAAGGGAAAGTCGTCGGGTGTGACCAGTATCACGCGCCCGTCGGGCATCAGCCGGTAGGGATGGCCAAGCGGGTCGCGGGGCGTGCCGCGCAACAGTCCAGCGGCCTCCAGTTCGCCGAAGCCGGCAGGGAAGCGTCCGGTTTGCTGTTGGTAGCGCCCGGTCAGAGCCTCAAGGGTTGTGACGTCCTCATCGACTTGCAGGGCTCGCAGGTGGGCGGCGGCGTTGGCCCGCACGTTCTTATCTTTGCTGGTCTGGTAAGTCGTACTCCACATCATGCGGGCCATCTGTTGATCGCCGGTGTGTTCCGCCATCTTGGCCGCAAGAATAGCCAGGAAAGGGTGAGCATTGGGCACCCGGGCGCCGCGGGCAAACACTTCGGCCGCGCCCGCGTAGTCTTTCAACTCCATGTACCGGATGAACCCCGCGTTGTAATAGAGTCGCCACTCATCGGGATTGTTGCGGATGCCGAATTCTTCCAGCTGGATGGCACGCTCCGGCATGCCGCCGCCCCCGGGTGGCATGGGGGCCAGGAAGTTGGAGCCATATTCATATGCCACCAGCAGGTGAGGATCGAGCCCGGTGGTGATCTCGAGCAGCGGCGCCAGCAGGTCGTAGCGCTGTGCTCCGTCGTGATGCCTGTTGCCGAAGTACTGCACTGCCCGGGTCCAGTAAATATCGGCGAGCAGGCCATCGTAGCCCAGGCTCATTCGCTTAAGCGCTTTGGGCGAAGAGATGTAAAGCACCTCTTCCAGCGTGGCGCCTTTCCGGGCCTGGTCGAGACGGCGCAACAGCAGCACCGATCCCCCGAGGCAGACCGCCAAAAGCACGCTGAATACAATCGTGACTTGCCGCGACCGGCTCATTTCAGGGATGAGTCTCCTGCACCATTCTAATCACATGATCAACAACTTGAGGAGTGGTTAAGCCAACCATGGGCGCACCTTGGTAATCGATGTAATCGATGGAGCGGCGTCGCCGAGAGCTACTTTTAGTCCCCGCATGCCAGCCATGTTCTGGCTAGGTCATGTCGAATGGATCGTTGCATCTTCCCAGGGGCCGCAGCAAGTAATGGACGGTCCGCACCAGTTCGATGGGGGCGCATTTGTTCACTAATGTGCTCACTCCGAGAGCACGCAGTTGTTTGCGCTCGGCGCGAGACGGGAGTTGATGGTAGGTAACCACTACCATGGGCTTCAATCCGGCGCGGTGAAAGTGGGTGAGAACCTGAATGCAGTGTCGATCGGAAAGATAATCATCCAGCACCAGCAAATCGAAAGCACCGGTGGCAAGGATCTGGAATGCTACCTTACCGCTCACCGTCACGGCGGTGTCGTAGCCCTCGTTTTCCAGAGCCCGTTCCAATGCCAGGAGAACATCCTCATCGTTGTCCGCAATCAGAATCTTTCCCAACTCGTCTTGTCCCATCGCTGTTCTCCTATGGTCTGGTTGTGGGATTGCAATTACACCAGAGTCGCCGCGCAGCAGACGGAGACACCACCTGCGCGCGGCGACCGGGGTAGCGGCGTTGCGGCGTCAGCTTCCCTCGGCTGAGGTCATAACGTCTAGGTTCGAAAGGCGGCTGCGGGACTTTTCGTAGTCCATAATCGTGTCCACCGTTTCGTATAGCGATTCGGCATGGTTGTAGAGATTGCTCACCGTGTCTGTGTAGGGCGATCGGTACACGCTCTTGCGATCATCAGACAGCAGATTGAGGGCCTGGGTCAGTTCCTCTGCCATGGCTGCCAGGTGAGGCCGCGCGTTGTCAATCGCCATCCGCTGTCCTTCATTTGCCTGGGGCTTGAGTTCCTCCAGAGTGGTCAGGGTCTGGCCCAGCTGGTTGACCTGCTGTTTAAGGGTTTCGAGACTGTGAGCATGACTCCTCCAGTCCAGTTGCCGCGCTGGGGTCATCGAGTCCAGCGTGCCGGCGTGACGCCGCACCTCGAGAGCCGTCTGTTTGAACGATGCCAGATGATTGCTCACATCGGGATGCCCGTTGTCCACTTGTTGAGACACGTTGGCGCGCGCCGGCACTGAGGTTAGAACGCCCACCAGCATTGCGGTCATTAAAGACGATGCCATCCATGATTTGTTTTTCTTTACGGTCATTAGTCCTCCTCCTATTGGCTGCTCAATCCCCTTAGGGGGCCCGCGAACTTGGGGCAGCTGAATCATGAAAGGTGAGATGCGCCAGCCTGAGCTCGCAAAGGCTACAAAATATGTGCGTGATCGTTAGCTTTTGCTTCAGGAAGCGGAGCTCGATGGATGCCGGTTCGAAGCCCCAACGGCGGCGCTGTTCAGCGGCGCACTCGTACCGAGACAAGGGCGGATACTTAATATAAATTGAGGAATCGACAAGTATTGCCAATATATTGTTAATCTTGAATTGACATGGAATGGCTAAACTACCATCACCTGCACTATTTCTGGACGGTGGCTTCGTCAGGCAGCATCAGCAAGGCCAGCGCGGAACTGCATGTTTCGTCTTCTGCCATCAGCACTCAGCTGCGTACCCTGGAAGAGAGTCTGGGGGAGAAGTTGTTTGTCCGCTCCGGTCGCAATCTGATCCTGACCGAAGTCGGGCGTGTGGTTTTCAGCTACAGCGGCGAGATTTTCGCGTTGGGCCGGGAGTTGACCCAGACGGTGAAGAACCGGCCCACGGGACGGCCCCTGCGACTCTTGGTCGGTGTGGTGGACGTACTCCCAAAAATGATTGCGCAATGGTTGATCGCGCCAGCCCTGAAGCTCCGCGAACCGGTCCGGATCGTCTGCCGGGAAGGGAGTTCCGAGCAACTGACCGCGCACCTCGCGGAACATGAACTTGATGTGGTGTTGTCCGACGTGGCGTTCTCCCCTACTGGCGGGGCTCGCGTCTATAACCATCTTCTGGGTGAGTGCGGGGTGACTTTCGTGGCCACCCCGAAGCTCGCGAAAGGCCTCAAGAGCAACTTTCCGCGCTCGCTGGATGGCGCTCCCATGCTGCTGCCTGTGGAAAATACAGGAGCCCGCAGAAACCTCAACTATTGGTTTGATTCTCAGGGAATTCGGCCTCAGATTACGGGTGAGTTCCAGGACCATGCCCTGCTGCGAGCCTTCGGGCAGGCCGGTATCGGAGTATTCCCCATTCCTTCGGTCTTCGAAAAACAGATAGAACAACAGGGCAGCCTTCAGCGGATCGGCCGCACCGAAGACGTGCGCAACCGCTTCTACGCGATCTCGGTGGAAAGGAAGCTCAAGCACCCAGCGGTGCTGGCAATTTGCGATACGGCCCGACAGCTGTTCGCCTGAGCTGGAGATGAACCCGCCCAGCAGTCAAACCGGCCGCCAATGTGGGTAGCACAAATCAGGGCACCATCACTGTCGGATAGGGGCCCTTGGGTTGCCCGAATCGGGCAAGTCATTTCAGGTTCCGATGTTCAAACACCAGCACCGCCCCGGAGATTGCCACGGTGGCGTAAACCAAGGCGTAGGCGCTGTTGTAGAGGATGAGCTGGCCCGGGACCGGGTTGGAGTGCGCTACCGAACTGATGACATTCAGGGCGGAAAAATTGGGCACGATGTAGGCCGCGCCGGTCGCCAGCCAGCGCGTAATGCCTTGGCTGATGCCGGCGAATCCGCGCAGGTCCTCGGCAAAGCTGCCAATCACAAACAGAGCAAACGCAAACACCGCCGAGAGCAGCGGGGACGAGAACGACGAAAAGAACAGGGTCAGGGCGGTGATGATCAGAAACTGCAGGATGATGAAATACAGCGCCACCAGCACCCATGCATCCGGCTTCTGGAAACGGTGGGAAACATAAAGCAGGGCGGCAAAGACCCCGATCGCCATGAAAAACGTATTCACCACCAGCGTGCCCGCGAGCCCGAAAAATTTGCCGACAATAAACTCCCACCGCCGCACCGGCCGCGAGAGTACGGTATAGAGGGTCCGTTTCTCGATTTCCTTCGAGACCAGTCCGATCCCGATGAAGATGGCAATGACCACCCCGAACAGCGAGACTGCCGTAAGGCCCAGGTTGATTACCACCAGGCGTTCGATATCGATGGAGATCTGACCCACCAGGATGGACGCTCCCGACATCAGCAGAGCGAATACGATCAGGTTATAAAGCACCCGGTCGCGTACCGCTTCGCGGAAGGTGTTGGAAGCGATGTGGACGATGCGCGCGCTCATACCCTGCCTCCCACGGTGGCGCCTGCCGGCTGCAGCTTCTGCATGAAGTAATCTTCCAGCGAAGTCCGGACCGGAGTCACCGAGATCAGGCGCAACCTTTCCCGGCGCAGGGCTTCAAGGGCAGTGTCCTGGTTGGCTTCGGAGAGGACGGCCCGCACCGTGTTCCCGGTGATATGACATTCCGCGCCCAGGGCCCGCAACGATGCCGGCACCGCCGTGCCGTGCCACACCAGTTCCACCCGGCCATGAACGCTGGAGGTTAGGTCAACCACGGCGCCCACGCCGCGCAGTTCGCCCTGATGGATAATCGCCACCCGGTCGCACAGCGCTTCCGCGTCCGACAGAATATGGGTGGAGAAGAAAATGGTTTTTCCTTCGTGCTTGAGCTGCTCCATGAGGTCGCGCACTTCACGGCGGCCCATGGGATCCAGGCCCGACATCGGTTCGTCAAAGAACAGGACTTTCGGGTCGTGAAGAATGGCCTGCGCGATTCCCACCCGCTGCAGCATGCCTTTGGAAAACTTGCGCAGCTGCACTCCCCCGACATCCGGCAACCCCACTCGCTGCAGGACTTCATCGACCTTGCGCGAACGCTGTTTGGGGTCAACCCCTGAAAGCTGTCCGTAGTACTCGAGTAATTCGCGGGCGGTGAGATAGTCGTAAAAGTAGGGCTGCTCGGGTAGAAATCCGATCTGCGCCTTCATCTTAGGATCATCCAGTTCCATGCCCAGGATGCGGGCAGTCCCGGCGGTCGGGAAGATCAGGCCCATGAGCAGCTTGAGTGTGGTGGTCTTGCCCGCGCCGTTAGGTCCAAGGAAGCCGAAAACCTCACCCTCTTCGATGGCCAGGCTGAGCGGCCGCAAGCCGTATCGGGGCTTCTTGCGCCAGAAGCCGACGCTGTAAGTTTTCTCCAATCCAAGTATTTCGATGGCTGCCATAGCGGAAGCAGGGCCGTCTCTCGACGCCTTGCTGGGGTTTCAGACAAAGTATATTTCAATCGCGGTGCGGGCTGGAATGCCAGGCTGAATACGCGGCATTACGAAAGTAAACGGCCGGACTCTGGTCGCGGAACCGCCGGGGGTAGCGGGACTCCAGGCGCCGGCTGAAAACGTTGCTCTATTGGGCGATTGTGTAGGCCACGCAGGTCGCTGCGTCTGGGGCCGGCAACCCGCCCGACACCCCCGGATTGCTGCGCAAAACTCCATCCGTAACGATGCAGAAGTTGCGAACACCCGTCTGGTTGAACGCGGACGGGGCAGCCCCCACCACAAATGCGACGTTGACGGGGCTGCTGCCGGAAGGAAAACCCGTAGCCTTGAACGCGTAACCGCTCTTCACCCCAGTCGAAAGCACGGTGTCGATCAGACAGGCCGTGGCCGAACTGGGAGTGCATCCTGCGGGCAGGCCGCCCAGGTTGGATAACGCAGCCGCGTAACCCAGCGTGGGATAAGCAGCGTTATAGGTGACCTCGGCGGTCGCGATACTGCGAACCGACGACGCCGCCGAAGACTCGTTGGCGGCGATGCGCGCCCGTAACAGGTTCGGAATCGCAATCGCCGCGATAATCAGAATGATCGCCACCACGATCAGGAGCTCGATCAAGGAGAACCCTGCGTTGGCTGCAGATTTCCGAATTGGGCCTCTTCGCACCATTTCGGGAATGATATGGCACTTTTCTCGCCAATCTCGACCGTGAGCGCAGTTGTTATTTAAACATATTAAATACAACGGTTTAGAATCCAGTTGTGTCTGGGAGGAGATCGGGGGGTGAGATTTTGACACTATTTGTCGCAATCAGCGACAAATTTGGCGCCAATTTCTGCATTGGGCGCCCGGTTCTGGCCGGGATTGGCAAAACCGGAACTATCGTCGGCTGTCGCCTTGATGGTCCCGCCTGATGGCGCGCGCGCCTGGCCTGAAGCCTCCGCCGCCGCAGCCAGTCGTTACAGGACAGGATACCCAGCACCGGTACAAACGGCTGCGCCGCCCGTGACCGGGGGGGCGCCGGCAGCACCGACGTTGAAGTGGATTACGCCGTCTTCGGCGGAGCAGAAGTTGCGCACTCCGGTCTGGTTGAAAGAAGCCGGGGCCGCGCCCGCTCCGTAGCCCAGGTTCAAGGTCCCGCCAGTTCCTGCCAAACCGACCTCGCCGTAATAGTAGCCGCTCTTGGCCGCGCCGGGAGCCGTGGCATTCGAGAAGGTGCTGTCAATCAGGCAAGCGTTGGCCTGGGTGGGTCCGCCCGCCGGACAGGTCGAGCCGGGCGCCCCGGGCCCTAATTGGCCCAGGTTGGCGGAATATCCTATGGTTGGATAGGCCGTCGAATAGGTAACCTCGGCGCTGTTGATGGTGCGGATCCCGCTCACTGCAGCCGATTCATTGGCCGCGATTCGGGCCCGCAACAGGTTGGGAATGGCAATGGCGGCGAGGATGAGAATAATCGCCACCACGATCAAAAGTTCAATAAGTGAAAAGCCCCGCTGCCCACGCTTCATCGTAAATCCCCCCAACAGGGTTCAATCCCAACCCAGGTCAGTGAAACCGGTGTCACCGACGCGGACCAAACGTAGTGTCCGCCCGGCCATGCGGCTGAATCGCGCCATGCAAGCCCGGTTCAAGCTGCCACCGTTATCCTACACCTATTTTTGATCCGGCGGCTTGCCGTCGAGACGGAATCTTGCCGGGGACGGACCGGCTGACGCTCTGGCGTAATGAAGTCGCAGGATGGGGCAGGAATTCTCGGTCAGGATGCATCCACGGTTGGACGACTTTGAGAAGAAAGTGGCGGGGCTAAAAAACAAAAAAAGAGCATCGGGTGTTGCCACCCGATGCTCCGGCTTCGTACCCTCCCCCGGGTACTTTGCCAACTTTTACTGCAGAACGAGGTAGGGAGATTTGCAGGCCGCCGCACCACCCGTTTCCGGGGTAGTAATCGCGCCGCCGGTGTTGGGGTTGGCGCGAAGCACACCATCCTCAGCCGAGCAGAAGGCACGTACGCCGGTCTGGTTGTAGGCAACCGGGGCCGCACCCACACCGTAGGTGATCAACAGTGTGCTTGTTCCAACCGCAGCGCCCAGCGCGTCCACCAGGTAGCCGCTCTTGCCGTTGGTACCAGTTGTTGGCAAGCGCGCCATCCACCAGGCAGGCCGTAGCCTGGACGGGTCCGCCAGCGGGGCACGTCTGCGCTCCAGCCGCCAGGCCCCAGGGAAACCAGGTCCGCCGCGTAACCGACGGTCGGATACGCAGACTGATAGGTCACCTCGGCAGTGTTGATGGTACGAATCGAGCTGACCGCAGACGATTCATTGGCTGCGATACGCGCACGCAGCAGGTTAGGAATGGCGATCGCAGCGATGATCAGAATGATCGCAACCACGATCAGCAACTCAATCAGTGAAAAACCCTTCTGTTTCCGCATCTCGTTAGTCCCTCTCTCCGATTCAAAATTTTGGTCTTCAGCAGACCCAATTGGGGAATGTGTTCGCATTCGGGAGGCCACAGCCCGGGGCGGTCCATGCCAGGTCTCTTTGGCTTGCATGTCGTTTAGTTTCAGTCTTTAGGCAATCTTTGGTTATTCGGTAACGCGGTCGGCGAGGCGGGGCGCGGTTTCATCGGTGTCAGATTTTGGCAGGAGCAGTGACAATCTGTGTCATTTTGGGACTCTGGCGAGACCTCATCGCCAGTACAGAATTATGGAGGACCACCGCTGAGACGACCGGAAACTCAGCCGGATCCATGAACAGGCCGGTCGTTTGTGCTTCCAGGGTTGTGTAAGCAGGAGACGGGCGAGTGCTGGCTGGCGGTTCTAGCGGAGGGCGACAAAAGCGGTACAGGTTGCGGGCACGATCACGGGGGCGGACTGTCCGCTGGGATTCTGGGCGCGCAGGACACCGTCTTCAACGGAACAGAAGTCGCGCACGCCGGTGGAGTTGTAGCCGGACGCGGATGCACCCGCGGTGTAGCTGACCACCACGGATCCGCCGGTTACGCCGGCCAGGCCGAAGAAGTATCCGCTCTTGGCAGAGTTGATTGAAGTGGCGTTGGAGAGCAGGCTGTCCATCAGGCAAGCGGCGAGTTGGGTGGGACCGGAGCAGGTGGAGCCGGCGCCGCCCGGTCCGAGTTGGGCCAGGGTGTCAGCAAAGCCGACGGTCGGGTAAGCCAATTGGTAGGTGGCCTCGGCGCCGACAATGGTCCGGATCGAACTTACCGCAGAGGATTCGTTGGCCGCAATCCGCGCCCGCAGCAGGTTGGGAATGGCGATCGCGGCGATAATCAAAATGATCGCAACCACGATCAGCAACTCAATTAACGAAAAGCCATCGGGTTTGCGCATCTTGTTTTTCCTTGCCGGCAAAATCCCAAGGAGCATCGGATAGCCCGATGCTCCCTGGTCTTGCACGTCTCTAAAGCCATAAGCCCCGGCTATCAGAGTGTGGTGTAGGCGACGCAGCCCGCAGTGCTGGCGACCGGTGATCCACCGGCGGCGCCAGGGGTAGAGCGGACGACGCCATCTTCAATCGAACAGAACAGGCGAACACCGGTACTGTTGTAGGCCGATGGAGCGGCGCCCACGGTGTAGCCGGAAACCGGCGTGGTCGCGGTGGTCGCGTTGGCCACTCCGAAGTAGTAGCCGCTCTTAGCCAACGCCGTGGTCGTAGCCGACGCCAGGGTGAAGTCCAGCAGACAGGCATTGGTGTCGAGAGGAGTCGCGCAGGTGCCCGCCGCCGCCGGACCCAGGGCCGCCAGTGTGATCGAGTATCCGACGGTCGGATACGCGGTCAGGTAGGTCACTTCAGCGGTGTTGATGGTCCGGATGGACGCGACCGCCGAGGCCTCATTGGCTGCGATGCGGGCGCGCAGTAAGTTAGGAATTGCAATCGCAGCGATGATCAGAATAATCGCCACCACGATCAGAAGTTCGATCAGTGAAAAGCCTTTTTGTTTACGCATAATTGTTTTGTGTATCTCCGTTTCCCATTAGTGAATTCTTAATTTCTCTACAGTTAGTGAAGGCAGATGGCGTGCCATTGCGTGCGCGTCTGCGAGATGGGTGATGTGCTGGAGCTAACTCTGATTGCTTGCACTGCGGCTGCGAAGAGCAAGAGCGGCGTGAGTGCACGCAACCTCAGCGAATGCGGGCGCGTGACCACTTCGTGTCACAAAAGCTGACAGATTGCAGCAGCCCGAAAGAGGAATCTCTCCCGATTCAGAACCGCAACCGCGGGGAGCGCTCCCGCGAATCATTCGGAAGCGGAATCAAAACCGGGAGGGCCAATCCGATATCGACGGCGAGTTTCCTGATAAATCCACCTGACGAACTCTGCGGGTAAAGATCTTTTGAACGAACCGAGGCGAGGTTAAAGCCTTTACCGCAAAGGTCGCAAAGAAGGACCGCAAAGTTCGCCAAGCAAGCCCACACCGCTCAACTTTGCTCGGACAAATTAGCGGCCGCGCGCGGCGTTTACGAAATGGCTTTTAAGCGTCTATGATGTGGGCGCTCGGGAGGGAGCCTATGAAACGAATAGTGGTTGTTCTCTTGCTGGTCATGACGGCAGGTGTTGCGCTGCCGGCGTTATCCCAAAATACATTCAGTCCCGACCAGATCAAATTTGGTCCGGTGCCACCCGCACTGCCGCCGGGAGCGCAGCTGGCGGTGCTCGAAGGCGATCCCATGGGTTCTTCGGGAGACTTTACCATTCGCCTGAAGATGCCCGACGGCTATCGAATTGCGCCGCACTGGCATCCCAAGCGCGAAAACGTGACGGTCGTCTCGGGGAGCTTTAAGGTAGGCATGGGGGACAGTTTCGATGTATCCAAGATGGGCGTGTTCCCGGCCGGCAGCTTCGCCTACCTCGATCCCAGCATGCATCATTACGGAATGGCGGTGGGTGAGACGGTAGTCCAGGTCCACGGAACGGCGCCGTTTCAGATCAATTACGTCAATGCCAGTGACGATCCCAGCATGAAGAAGTAGGTGGGCGGGCGTCGGGCGCCGGACGTCGGATGTCAGCTTGGAAGGGGAGTGGAATTCTTTCCTGAGGCTGTCATCTTGAGCGGAGCTGACCGATTCGTTGCGAATCGGTCAGCGCAGTCGAAAGAGCTCTACCATTCCACGAACTCTTCAGCGGTCTGCAGCACACGGCATTTCCGAGCGAACCGGAACATAGCATTCTGGCACTGGCCGGGTAATAGGGGTCCTTCGACTCCGCACGCACTTCGCGTTGCGAAGTGCGCGCTGCGACAGGATGACAGCACTCCGGAAGAAACCTCATTTGGCTTTCAGGTTGACGTCCGAGGTCCGACGTCCGACGTCTGCCGTAGAATAGTCCGGCATGCGCGAGCTACCAGCCGTTCAAATTGATGCTGACATTTCCCGGGCGTGGTCGATTCCGGCGGTCTTCTATACCGATCCTGAGGTGTGGGCGCGGGAAAGAGATCGCATCTTTGCCCGCGCCTGGCAGGTGGTGGGGCATCGCGAGCAATTGCTGAAGCCCGGCGACTTCTTTACCACCGACCTCCTGGGCGAGCCGCTGTTGCTGGTGCGCGGCGTTCAGAGTGAGCTGCGTGCTTTTTACAACGTCTGCCGCCACCGCGCCGGACCCCCCGCCGAGGGGTGCGGATCGCGCAAAGTTTTCCGCTGCGGCTATCACGGCTGGACTTACGGCCTCGACGGAGCGTTGATCAGCGCCCCGGAGTTCGACGGGCAGCCGGGTTTCGAAGCCGGGGAATTTACCCTGGTTTCGGTGCGTGCCGAAGAATGGTCCAATCTGATTTTCGTCAACCTCGATCCGCACGCTGAGCCGCTGCTGAAAACCATGGGCCAGCTTCCGCAGCAAGCCGAGCGCTTTGGCTTTGCCGGCATGAAGCTCTTCGAACGCCGAACCTACGAGATGAAGTGCAACTGGAAAACGTATGTGGACAATTATCTCGAAGGCTACCACTTGCCCAGCGTGCATCCCGGACTGAACCGGGAGCTGGATTACAACGCCTACACGGTCGAGCCTTATGCGAGGCACGTTCGGCAATTCAGTCCGATTCGCGGCGCCCAGCCAGGAGACGCCACGCCACGCCGTTACCAGGAAGCGGCCGCGGACCTGACCACGGACTACTTCTGGATCTTCCCTAACTGGATGCTCAACTGCTATCCCGATAATGTTTCGCTGAACATCGTACAGCCGGTGTCGGCCGACCGGTCGCTGGCGATTTTCGAGTGGTATCTGCCGGAGAAAGACCTGGGCAGTGCGGCGGCCAAAGCGTCGGTGGAGTTCAGCGACCAGATTCAGGTTGAAGATGTGGGGATTTGCGAGACCGTGCAAAGAAATCTGCACTCGCGAAGCTACCAGCGCGGGCGTTACAGCATCAAGCAGGAGGCGGGAGTGCACGCCTTCCACCGCATGTATGCAGAAGTGATGAATAAGTAGCGCGGGTTGTAAGTGATGACGGGCGGGGACGCCCGTCCTCCACAACCGGCGCTACTCTGAAAAGGAGTTCTTTATGAGCAGTTTGACTTTGTTGCAATCATTGCACGAAAGCCTTTCCACCCGCGCCCAGGTCACGAGCGTGTTCGGCGAACCGATCATCGCGGGCGACAAGACCATTATTCCAGTGGCCAAGATCGCTTATGGCTTTGGCGGCGGAACGGGCAGCGGCGGACTGGAAATTAAGACTGCCCGCGGCGAGGGCGGCGGGGGCGGAGGCGGAGTCGGAGCTCTTCCCGTGGGCGTTTTCGAGGTCGGTCCGCAGGGAACTCACTTCGTCGCGGTGGGAGACAAGAAGAAGCTGCTGGGTACGTTGTTGCTGGGCGCGGGGCTGGGCTTGCTCTTCGCGCGGCGCAAGAGAAGGTAGAGGGGTCGAGCCGCCATCGTGACTCTGGGAAGGGTACGGCTGGGAAGGGCACGACTGGGCAGGGAACGTTTGGGCCGGGAACAACTGGGAAGGGCACGACTTCAGTCGTGCCAACTAGACCGTCTGAGCGAAGTGGCTTCAGCCACTGGGGTTCGCTGGCCCAGCGGGTCAGGATGTTCCGTAGCGCTCTCCGCAGGGGAGCCAGCAAACCTCAGCGGCTTAAGCCGCTGGTGAGCCAAGCCTTATGGCACGACTGAAGTCGTGCCCTTCCCAACCCCAAACCGGGCCGTCCCAAGTTGTTCAAGCCCGAAAGCCACTATCGTCGCGCGGCGGAGTTCTTCGCGAGGGCGTTCACAGCTGAGCGCTCTTCACCAGCAGGCAGGTGATGTCATCGTGTTGCGGGGTCGCGCCCACGAAACCATCCACGTCGCTCATCATGCGACGCAGCATTTCGTCCGGAGTGCTGGCTGCGCCTGCGTTCAGCACCTCCAGCAGGCGTGGCTCGCCATATTCCTCTTCGCGCTGATTCAGGGCTTCGACCAGGCCGTCGGTGAAGATCACCAGCCAGTCGCCCTCCCGCAAAACCAGGCGGCCGGATTCATAGCCGGCTTCTGCCTGGATCCCGAGGGGCAGTCCACCGGCCGTCAATCGTTCCACGGCGCCGGCACTGCGCCGGAGAATGGGCGTGTTGTGTCCGGCATTGATGTAGGTAAGCGCGCGGCTCACCGGATCGTACTCCGCCAGGAAGGCGGTGGTGAAGCGCAGTCCTCCCTGGCTGTTGGTGCAGGCATACTGATTCATCCCCGTGACCAGTTCGGCCAGCGAGCAGGAGACGGCGGAGAGGGTCTTGAGGCTGGCCTGAAACGTTGCCATCAGCAGGGCTGCGGGTATGCTCTTTCCCGCCACGTCGGCCACGGCCATAAGGAATCGGGCTTCGCCGGGAGAGGTGGCGGGGCGGGCGAAGACGTCGTAGTAGTCTCCGGCGACGGTATTGGCAGGACGGGTGGCAAAGGCAATCGCCAGCCCGGGTACCTGGGGCGGAGTTGCCGGCAGCAGCCAGCTCTGGATATCGCGCGCGATTTCCAGATCGCGCTTCATCACCACCCGGTCCGAGACTTCGAGCATCAGCAGGACGAACAGCACGATCCCGCCGTAGAAATGAAAGTCAAACTCAACCACTTCGACCGCTCCCGCTTTTCCTGAATGGCTGAACCCCCCGCCGGGAAAAATCAGGAAGATGATCCCCACCAGGAGCAGGACGCGCCGGGCGGGGCTCAGTTTTTCCAGGATGGCCCAGAGAAATTCGAGCACCGTGTGGAAGACGCTGTGGGGCTGGGTCTCCTGCCGCCGCCGTGCCCCATAGTCGCGCTGGTAGAGCCGGAAACTGGCGCGCGCGTCGGTGTGGAACTGGGTCCAGAGCTGGTTGAGTTCAAGCCCATCGGTCACGCGCTGCCAGAACTGGTTGAGCTGGCCCTTGACGCCTGCGGGGGACGGCTCTGCGGGTCGTGAGGCGGAGGATGGCATGGGTTCGAGCCCGAATTATAGTCGAGCGGCGCAGGTGTGGTTTATGTAGCGCCGGCATCCTGCCCCCGGGGGCGGGCAGGATGCCCGCCCGACAGCCGGCGAGACGCCGGCGCTACGTAGGTCAGAGTGGGAGACTATTTTGCAAAAATCTCGCAACATTTTTTGGTGACGCATGCCACAGCAGGTCCCTCGACTCCGCCGAACGATTCGCAAGCGAATCGTTCGGCTGCGCTCGGGATGACAGGGTTGGAGTGGTGGAACCGGAATCCTTCAGAAAAGCTTCAACTGCGGTTCCTTCGCCGTAGTTGGCTCCTGGCGTCTTTCCCGGTCGCGATGCAGGATCCCATACTTCTGGCGCAGACCCGCCATCAGTTGCGAAATCCGCTTGCCGTAGGTCTTGGGCAGGAAGGCCCGATCTTTGTAGCGCTGGCGGTAGCCGGCCGCCAGCTGGGGAAATTCCTTTTCGAGAAAAGGCATGAAGACCGCTGCCGAGCAGGGCTTCAGAAACAGGGGATTGGCGAAGATATGCTTTCCGCCCGCGTCCGCAGTGGCGCGCACCACTGCTTCCAGGTTGCGAAGCGAGTCCGTGATGCCGGGAATCACAGGGGAACAACTCACACCGGTTTCGATGCCTGCCTGACTCAGCTGGCGGACAGTCTCCATGCGAAGATCGGGGCGGGGCGCCCGGGGCTCGAGGATGCGGGCCAGGTTAATGTTCAAGGTCGTAATCGTGAGGTTCACCATCAACCGGTTGTTTCGGGCAATCTGCTCGAGCACGTCGAGGTCACGGAGAATCAGATTGCCCTTGGTGATGATGCCCAGATCAAGTCCCTGGTGACGGGCGAATTCTTCCAGAATGGCGCGGGTCACCTCGAAACGGCGTTCGGCGGGCTGGTAGGGATCGGTGGCGGTGCCGAGCGCGATCTGCTCGCCCGGCTTGACCCTGCGCAACTCCTGCCGCAATAGATCGGCGGCATGCTGTTTGACGAAGATCTTTTGCTCGAAATCGACGCCGTCTCGCATTTCCATGAATTCGTGAGTGTAGCGGGCATAGCAATACTTGCAGGCAAATTCGCAGCCGCGGTAGGGATTGATGGT
This sequence comes from Terriglobia bacterium, assembly GCA_963790645.1. Taxonomy (GTDB): domain Bacteria; phylum Acidobacteriota; class Terriglobia; order Terriglobales; family Acidobacteriaceae; genus JAIQFF01. Next base: position 50,361 of record CAWBPS010000015.1, read on the forward strand.
CCAGGTAAACGGCATGCGCACGCCGGTACAGCGGTTGAGCAGGGAACGTACGGGGAGGGTGAAATATTCGACTTCATGACCATGGCGCAGCGATTCGCCCTCGGCGGCGAGGCGGGCGATGCCAATCAGTTTCGGTCCGGTGGCTGGTAACAGAGGAAGGGTAGCCATGACATATTCGCTTTTTGTTCGCTACAAGCTTAGCCGTCGGCAGCCCGGGTGTCAAGGCATTTGCGCGGGCGAATTAGTGGAGGCCGGGCGAGAGGCGCGTCTTCCATTTAGATTTTCTAGAGCAGGTGTTTGACCAGCAGCCACAGACCGGCAAGGGCAAGCGCCGGGCCGCCCCAGATGTAGAGAATAGACCGCATTGCCAGCTCTTGAACCACATCGCGCTGGCTGCGCCAGGAAATGAAGAATGGCTCACCCGATGTGCTCTTCATCAGCACGACGGGCGGATTGAGATCGAAGACTTCGCTTTCGACCGGCGTAGCACGGGGCATAGGCGGGACCGCGCTGCCGGGAGGCAACACGGATTCGATCGCCGCGCGCCGCTGAAGATCGGCGGCGGCCGCACTCAGAAATCCTTGCTGTCCCTGGGCAGCATCACCAGCCAGACAGTCAGCCGCGCTTTCGCGGCCTGGATTTTCCCGCAGCGTAGCGAGGACGAACAGGTGGTCGCCGGGGCGTATGCAGTATTCCTGCAGGGTCGCCGGAAGGGAGCTGGAAAGCCCGCGGCGAACCAGAAAGTGTCGCGTAAACGCATCGCCTGTCGCAGGCGAATATTCCTCATCTACCGCCGGCCGAAGTTCCATCTCAGCGCCGCGAGGATCCACCATCACGCGTCCCGTGCCGTCATCGAGGAAGAAAGGAGCATATAGGACTTCCTCGGCCACCTTTTTCTCCTCTTCTCCGGCGCTTCGCGCTACCGCGTGGTAGTAAAAGCAGTCTGATTCGGAAAGAGGCGAGATCAGGGTGTACGGTCCCACGACTGTGCCGCTTACTTCTACCGCACCCAGCGCCGCGCCGCGGATGGTGGATGTGGGCGTGTTCTGGATCAGGCGTTTACGCTTGAGGAAAGGGAAGCCGCGGAAGAAGAGGAAGATGCCAAAGCCGACGCCGACGATTCCCCACAGTACGGGCGATCGCAGGACGACCAGCGGATTGGGCGACGACGCGGGCCTGATAAAGTACATCGCGGCGGCGACTTGGCCGATGCTCTCCATGTGGTCGCGGCCTCGCCCTCCGGCTACTGGGCCGGCTTGGCTGGCGGTTCCGGCGGACCGCCCGGGGGTGGAGGGATTGCAATGTCGATGTTGGTCACCGCGCCCAGCGACGACAGCGGCTTGTCAAACTCCGGCGGATTGCCCACCACCAGTATGGCCAGCTTTTCCTTGTGCAGGTATTTGGAGGCCGCCCGGGCCACGTCCGCCTCCGTTACTTTCTCCACACCTTCGCGGAACTTTTCCAGATAGTCCTGCGGGTAGCCATAAAATTCGTAGGCCATGCGCTCGCGCAGAATCTTGTCGGGAGAATCGAGATTGAAAATGAAGCCGTTCAGAATGGAATCCTTGGCCAGCTTGATCTCGTCTGCGGAAATGGGATGTTTGGCCACGTCGTCAATCTGCTGGTCCAGGGCCTTAATGGCTTCCAGCGTACTGGCGCTTTTCGTTCCCATGGCCAGACGCACCATGCCGGGATGATCGAAAGCGGTCCCAATGCCGCCGCCGACGGCGTATGCCAGCCCCAGCTGGGTGCGGATGGTGCGGAACAGGCGTGAAGAAAAGCCGCCGCCAAAGGCCTCATTAAAGACACGGACCGCGTAGTAGTCAGGATTGTCGCGCCGGATGCCGACGGCCACCATGTCGATCGAACTCTGGTTCACGTCGTCTTTCTGGACCAGGTAGTAGCCCGGTTTCGCGGGAGTGAATTCGATCTTTTCTTCCTTCAGTGCAGGCCCCTTGGGCCACGCGCCGTAGGCCTGGCGTAGCTTGGCTTCCAGTGCGGCCGCGTCGAAATCGCCGACGATTCCCAGAATGATGTTGTTGGGATTGACGTGCGCGCGGTGCCAGTCCATGAAGTCCTGGCGGGTGACGGCTGCGACCGTCTTGTACTCGGCAACTCGAGCGTACGGGTTCTGTGCGCCGTAGGCCAGCTTCGCGGTCTCGCGGCCCACGATGCCATCGACGTCATCGTTGCGGCGGGAGATGGCGTCGAAATATTCCTTCTGGGCCAGGTCAAGCTTGTCGGCGCGGAACTCCGGACCGCGCAAGAGGTCGTCGAACACCTTGAATACGTCGTCAAAATCGGCCTTCAGGCAGGAGAAGGAGATGGTCGTCGAATCGGAGTTGCTGTTGGTCTCGACTTTGGCGGCGCGGATTTCGAGATAGTCATCCAGTTGATCGCCGGTTTGCGCCTTGGTGCCGCCGGTGCGCCAGACTTCCCCGTACATGTCGAGCATGCCCGTCTTGTCGGCAGGCTCGGAACGGGAGCCGCCGCGAATTCGGGCGATGCCATCAACCAGAGGCAGTTCGTGGTCCACTTGCAGGAAGATGACCATGCCGTTGGGCAGGACGATGCGTTTGGGTTCCTGGGGATGAAAGGCGGGAAGCGGCGGAATGGTGATTTTTTGCCAGTCGGTGGCCTGGGCGGCCGCCGGGGCTGCCTCAACGATCAAGCCAGTCATGAACGCGAAGGCGAGAAGAGCAAGGAATATCCTTTTCATTGCCCACCTCCATTTTGCGCGGCCGCCTGTGGCGGCGAGATGGTCTCGATAATGCCAACGGTCCGATTGGTGGGGACAAAAGTCTGATTGGCCACGCGCCTGATATCGGCCTTGCTCACTTTGTCTAAGTTCTCCACCTGATGGAACAGTTCGCGCCAGTCGCCATAAAGGGCCTGGTACAAAGCGAGCGAGGATGCCAGACCTTCGTTGTCATCCAATCCGCGCAGCAGGTTGGCCTTGGCTCGCGTCCGGATCATTTTCAGTTCCTCGTCGCTGATGTCTTCTTTCTTCAGGCGATCGATTTCAGCGTGAATCGCTTCCGCCACTTCTTCGTTCTTGTGGCCGGGCAGCGGGAAGGCATAGAAAGCGAAAAGATGGGGATACTTGTTGCCCGGCAAACCGGTAAAGCCGGCAGAGTAAGCCGCGATCTTTTTATCGCGCACCAGGGCCCGGTAGAGACGCGAGGTGCGCCCGTTCGACATCAGGTCGGCGATGGCGTCATAGACGGCATCATCGGGACTGCGGTAGTCGGGCCGGTGATAGCCCTCGAGGTAAAGGGGTTGCGAGCGGTCATAGAGAACGACCCGGCGTTCGGAATTTTGCGGAGGCTCGGTAGTGGTGCGCTCGTCGGGACGCTCGCGGGCAGGGATGCGGCCAAAATACTTTTCGATGATGGGCAGCGTCTCCGAAGCCTTGACGTCGCCTACGACTGCCACCACCATGTTCGACGGAATGTAGTACTCATCGAAGAAGTGCTGCGCGTCGGTGGCGGAGAATGAATTCAGGTCGGCGATCCAGCCAATGCCGGGCCGGTGATAAGGGTGCGCCTGGAACGCGGCCGTGGTGAATTGCTCCAGCAGGCGCCCGATGGGATTGCTGTCCACCCGCATGCGGCGTTCCTCAATCACCACGTTGCGCTCCTTGTAAAACTCGCGCATGACCGGGTGCATGAAGCGCTCCGACTCGAGGTAGGCCCAGAGTTCCAGCCGGTTTTCCGGGAACGAGTAGTGATATTCGGTCTGGTCTTCGGCGGTGGAGGCGTTTAGACCTTCCGCGCCATTGCTCTCGAGGATTTGCGGAAACTCGTTGGGCTTGACGTATTTTTGTGCGTCGGCAATGTCGTCCTGCCAGGCCTTTTGCAGGTCTTTCAGCTTCTGCTCGTCCCGGCCCACGCGTTTGTCCCGCTCCTCGATATAGGCGGCATAGGCTTTCTCCACTTTGGCCAGCGCGACCTTTTCATCGGAGTAATCGGTGGTGCCAATCTTGTCCGTACCTTTGAAGGCCATGTGCTCGAACATATGGGCCAGGCCGGTCTGGCCCATAGGGTCCTGCGCCGAGCCCGCGTTCACGTGGGTGTTGAACGAAAAGACCGGGGCCTCCGGACGCTCGCAGATGACGACGGTCAGGCCGTTGTCCAGCTTCTTGACCGTGGTGCGCTTTTCGAAGGCAGACAGATCTTGCGCGACGGCGATCGCGGACAGCACTAGAAGCACAGCTACAGAGTTGAGTGCGCGGTATTTCATCGGACCTCCACTGCGGTTGGACAGAACATTACAGGAAGAACTTGAAGTTACGTGGCGGGAAGGGAAGTTGTCAAACTTGACAGATGTTGATTGTGTGGCGCGGGCGCCCTCGCCCGCGGGGGTTTAAGGTCAAGGGCAAGGTCAAGGTCAAAGGCAAAGTCAAAAGCCGCGGGCGGGGCGCCCGCGCCACACGGGCTTGTATATCAGTGCGGGGGCGCCGCTATACTGGTCGCGTGAGCACTGCACCGATGGTTGAAATTCAGGGCAGGCAATTGAAGCTGTCCAATCTGGACAAGGTCCTGTATCCCGCAACCGGGTTCACCAAGGGACAGGTCATCGATTACTACGCCCGCATCGGGCCGGTCCTGGTTCCCCATCTGGCGGGACGGCCGCTGACCCTGAAGCGTTATCCCAACGGGGTGGACAGCCAATATTTTTTTGAAAAGAACGCCACCGCCCACCGGCCTGACTGGGTCAAGACCGCGCCCATGTGGAGCGAAGGCAACCAGCGCACAGTCAACTACATTCTGGCGAACGATCTGAGCACGGTGGTCTGGATGGCGAACCTGGCTGCCATCGAACTGCATCCCTCGCTTTCCATGGCAAAAGAAATAGAGTGTCCCACCATGATGGTGTTTGATCTCGATCCCGGGCCGCCCGCCAACATCGTGCAGTGCGCGCAGGTCGGCATGTGGCTGCGGGAAATCTTTGAGCACTTCGGCCTGCAGAGTTTTCCCAAGACCTCGGGCTCGAAGGGGTTGCAGATTTACGTTCCCTTGAACACGCCCACCAGCTACGAGTCCACCAAACCATTTGCCCACGCGCTGGCCCGGCTGCTGGAAGACCAGCATCGCGACCTGGTGGTTTCAGATATGAAGAAGGAGTTGCGCAAAGGCAAGGTGCTGGTGGACTGGAGCCAGAACGACGAGCACAAAACCACGATTGCAGTGTATTCGTTGCGGGCAAGAGAGCATCCCACGGTTTCTACACCGGTGAAGTGGGAGGAAGTCGAGCACATGCTGAAGAAGAAAAACTCCAGCCTCCTGGTGTTCGAAGCCGATCAGGTGCTCAAGCGGGTAGAAAAAATGGGAGACTTGTTCGAGCCCGTTCTCACGCTCAAGCAGAAGCTGCCGAAGTTGACAGCTGATGTGGGCGCCCCTTCGACTGCGCTCAGGGCAGGCCCCGCCCGTGCGGCGAGCGCAGCTCGCGGAACGTCCTCTTCCGGGACGGGATTGAAAATCGCAGCCCAGGCTGGACGCCAGAAGAAGACAGTGAAACCAGGGACCAGGAAAGCCGCAGTCAAACAAGCCAGAAAGATATAATCCGGGATCATGGCGCAACTCTATGTGGGAACTTCAGGATGGGCGTATCCCAGCTGGAAGCCGCAGTTTTATCCCGAGAAGCTTCCGCAGAAGAATTTCCTGCAGCACTACGCCACCCGGCTCAACACGGTCGAAGTCAATTTTACTTTCCGGCAATTGATCAAAGAGACGACCGCACAGAAGTGGATTGCAGAGACGCCGCCGGGCTTTCGCTTTGGAGTGAAGGCCCACCAGGTCATTACCCACATCAAGCGGCTGAAAGGAACGGCGGACTTCGTGCCGCGGTTTCTCAGCACGATCGAACCCCTGGCCCAGGCCGGCAAACTGGGGCCCGTGTTGTTTCAGTTGCCGCCGAATTTGAAAGCCGAAGCCAGGCTGCTGGAGGAATTTCTTCCCGCGCTGCCCCGAGCAGTCCAGGCGGCGTTTGAATTCCGCCATCCTTCCTGGTTTACGGATGAGATTTTCAATCTATTAAAGGGCGGTAACCGGGCCCTCTGCATCGCCGAAACCGAGGAGCGGACCACGCCCGACGTGGTCACCGCTGACTTCTGCTACTACCGTTACCGCAAGCCCTCCTACACCGCCGATGAGCGTCGCGCCATGGTGGATCGGATCCGCGAGCTTCTGGGGCAGAAGCGTAATGTGTTTGCATACTTCAAGCACGAAGAAACGCCCGAAGGTGTGTTGTATGCCGAGGAAATTTTGAAAGAGATTCATTAACCACGGAGGACACAGGGGACACGGAGGAAAGCCCCACACTCTTGTGTCCTCACTGTCCTCCGTGGTTAACCATCCTGGGTACTTTCGCCAACGTCCGATAATGCGCATACTCATGGCGTGCCTTCCTCAACTGACACTCGCGTGGTCGAAGGGTTCCTCGACTATCTGAAGATCGAAAAGGGACTGACGCCTCTAACCGTCGCGGCCTACACCACCGACATAGGGCAATTCGCGGGTTTTCTGGAGAAGCGCAAGCGCACGTTGCTCAATGCGCAGCGCAACCATGTGCGCGAGTTTATCCAGCAATTGTTCGGCAATTCGGTTGACGGCCGCTCGGTGGGACGCAAGCTTTCCGCCCTGCGTCATCTTTATCGCTATCTCCTGCTCGACAAGATGGTGGACCATGATCCCACGTTGAATATAGATTCGCCCAAGCAATGGAAGGTGTTGCCCAAGGCGCTGGCGCGCGACGAAATGGAATCCATGTTACGCGGTTCGAGCTCCGCCTCGAAAGGGAAGGACGCGGCAGCGCTGGCTGCACGCGATCACGCCATGCTGGAAGTCTTATATGCGGCGGCACTGCGCGTGTCTGAGATTACTGGCGTCAAACTGGAAGACCTGAAACTCGATCTTGGTTACCTGCTGGTGCGCGGGAAGGGTGATAAGGAACGGATTGTTCCCCTGGGCAAAGGCGCGCAGGATGCGCTGACTCATTACATGAAGGGTGCGCGCCCGATTCTTGCGAAAGGAAAGAACTCTCCGCTTTTGTTTCTGGGACGCGGAGGCAGGAAGTTGACCCGGCAACGGGTCTGGCAGATAGTGCGCGCGGCCTCGGTGGGCGCGGGGCGCAATGCCAGCCCTCACATGCTGCGGCACAGTTGTGCCACGCACATGGTCGAAAACGGCGCCGATCTGCGCACCGTGCAGATCATCCTCGGCCACGCCGATATTTCTACTACACAGGTGTACACGCATCTGGCGTTGGATCGGCTGAAGACTGTGTACCAAAAACATCATCCCCGCGCGAAGGCAAGGACGAATCCGTAGCGCCGGCACTCCTTCGACTTCGCTCGGGGCAGGCTTTGCCGGCTGTCGCGAGGGCGTCCTGCCCTCGCCGCGGAGGGCAGGATGCCCTCCGGACAGCCGGCGGGACGCCGGCGCTACAAGAGAGTTGATATGAAATCCACCATCGTTGACAAAGCCGTGCGTGCGTTTCTGCAGTCGCTGCGCCAGCGCAATGCCTCGATCCATACCATCAAGGCCTACCGGGGCGATCTCGGAGAATTCGCCGCCTATGCCGGTTCGCGGGGCTGGAAGCAAATCGACCATGTGACCATCCGCGGATTCCTGTCGCATCTCTACGAAAAGGGGTTAGGCAAGACGTCAGTGGCGCGCTCGCTGGCGGCCGTGCGATCGCTGTATCGCTGGCTGGCGCAGGAGGGAGTGGTCGAGCACAACCCGGCCGCGCTGGTCTCGACTCCGAAACTTCCTAAAAAGCTTCCACGAGTTCCGACGATTGAGGAAATGAATGGAGTGCTCGACGGAAAAATGCCTGAAGTCGCCGCTTTTCCCGAGCGCGACCGGATGATGTTTGAGTTGCTTTACGGCTGCGGCATCCGAAACTCCGAGCTGATTGGGATCAACCTCGAGGACATCCGTTTAAGTAACGAGGCCATCCTTATCCGGGGCAAAGGAAAAAAGGAACGCTACGTACCGTTCGGCGAGACGGTAAAGGTTGCGCTCGCAGCGTACCTGCCGGCCCGCCAGCGAATGCTGGCGGAGCGCAAGAAAACTTCATCAGCACTGCTGATCAACCGCCGGGGTGGCCGCCTCACCACCCGCAGCGTGGGACGGATCATCAAGAAAATCGCGGTGGCCAAGGGCCTGTCTCCGGACGTCCATCCCCACACCTTGAGGCATGCGTTCGGCACGCACCTGCTGGAGGAGGGCGCCGATCTGCGCGCGATTCAGGAGATGCTCGGCCACGAGCGTCTCGCCACCACCCAGCGCTACACCCAGCTCTCCATCAAGCACGTGCTCCAGGTTTACGATCAAACCCATCCCCGGGCCAAATAGCGTTCCTGGGCCGCCACTCGATTACCTGGGTAACTTTGAACGTCCACGTCTTTTGTCCCAACATAGCTAGGCTGGAAGAATACCTGTCTGAAAGTTCGCCCGCGCAGCCCGCTCGAAAGGGCCCCTGCACGGCGACCGGAAAGAACTGTGCGAAAGATAAATAAAGAGCTCTGGTTGCTCCTGTCACTGGTCCTGATCGCCGCCGTGATTCATTTCCTGGTGGCTTCTCAGGCTATGGCCCTGGTGTTTTATTTCCTGCCCACTCTCTATTCGGCGTACCACTTCGGACGCCGTCATGCCACGCTGACGGCTTGCGCCAGCGTGTGCCTGGTGGGGTTGCTGACCTACCTCAACCCGGCCATGTTTAATCGCCGGATGGACTATATGGCGCTCGACAGCCGCTGGTTTGACGTCGCGGTTTGGGGCGGAGTACTGGTGGTGACCGCTTACGCCATGGGCACTTTGTACGAGCGGAACCAAAAGAGCGTGCGAGAGTTGAAGGACGGTTATGACGGCATGCTGGCTATCCTGCAGCAGTTTTTACGCCACCAGAAAAACAGCGAGGCCGATTCATTCCGGGTTTCGTCCTACGCGATGAGGATAGCATCGGCCCTGGGGCTGGACGCAGAGAGCTCTGAAGATCTGCGGACTGCGGCCCTGCTGCGCAATGTAAACGAGATTGGCATCAGCAATGAGATCCTGTATAAGGCTGCCAACCTTTCGCAGGAAGAACTCGAAAGAGGCATGCGCAAGGGAGAGAGCGGCAGTGCCACGCAGGCGCAGCTCATGGGTGGGTCGTTGCGGCGCGCGATCCCCATCCTGGTAGCGGCCCAGCAGTTGCATGTGAGCGGCGCCAGTCCAATTGACTCCATGATCGAAGTGCAGATCTTGAATCTGGCGGAGAAGTTTGAGGCCCGGATCAACGTCGCGGGTGCCGGTAAATTAACTTCCGCTCAGACCGTCGAAAAGATTGCGAAGGATTCGGCTGCAGATTATGACTCGATGATTGTCGATGCCTTCGTGAAGGCATTCGGCCAGAAGGCCCAAGCCGCCGCACAATAGGCGCGGGCCGTCATGAATGCGGCGTTTGCAAGCCAGCTTCTGCTTCCGGCTCGCCGCGCAATCCATCCCACATTCCCACCACCCGCGCCTTCAACTCCGCCGTGAGCTCTGCGTAGGCCGCTTCCGAGGCCTCGGCGTCGGGCGGCGGATAAATGGGATCGCCAACCTGAATGGTCAGGGGCGCGAACTTTTGAAAGCGCCGGCCTCGCGGCCAGGCGTCATGAAAGCCTGCAATCGCCACCGGAACAATCGGCACCTGAAGATGAACGGAAAGAATGGCGGCGCCCTTCTTGAACGTCCGGGGCGTGCCATCGATGCTGCGTTCGCCTTCCGGATAAAGAATGAGGATGCGGCCGTGACGAAGTCCGAAGGCGCCGGCGCGCATGGCGGAAACAAGGTTGGCGTCGGGATCGACGACAATCACTCGCAACCAGCGCGCCAGCCGGCGCATGAATCCGGAACCAAAAATTTCGCTGGTGCCCACGGCAAACAGGTTGCGGAATACCCGCCATGGCAAAACGGAAGCCAGCACAAGTGGGTCCAGGTAACTCTGGTGATTGGAAGAAATGATGTAAGCGCCCTGCACCGGAAGCTTTTCCAACCCACTCACCCGCAAATGAAAACGGTCGTCGGCAAAAATTCGCATTACCTGGAACGCCGCGTACAAGAAGGGCTCCGCCAGTCTTTCGGGCCGGGCCAGGGCGAGGACTTCCGGATCGGTCGGGTCTTCCTGGAGAACTGATTTCCAGCCTGCCGGCTGCTGACTCGAACTTGCCCGAGTTTTTCCGGATGCTGCGCTTTCACGAATCGCATCCACCAACTGGCGCACGGTATAAATTTCAACCATGACCGATTCTTCCACGTCTCCGCCAAGCTCTTTCTCGACTGCGACCAGCAATTCGATCCGTTGCATGGAGTCGAGGCCCAGGTCGAGTTCCAGATTGTCGTTGGGACGTATCACTTCGGGCGCGCTCTTGCTGGATTCGCGAATGATCTTCAGGGCCTGCTGGACTTCGGGCTGCTCCAGCCATTGAGCATCCTCGGCGCTCAAGGCCGGTGCGGTGCGGGCTTCGAAATCCGGCTGTCCCTTTTTCTGGTTGGCGCGCACCAGTTTTTCCATTTCGAAGCGTTTGAGCTTACGGGTTGTCGTACGCGGCAGAGGGTCCTGCCATATTTCGTAGCTGCCAATGCGCTTGGTGGACGGGATCTTGGACGAGATGCTTTCAATATCGAACCGAATGACTTCCTTCGCGTTCACGATTTTGCGTTCTTTCAGCAAATCGAAGTCGGGCACGACCACGGCATATAGGCGGTCAGAAGAGGGATTGCCGGGTTCGCTCTCCAGCGCCATCACGCCAATTTCCTTGATGTAGGGGGACTTCAGATAGTAGGACTCGATTTCCTCGGGATAGACATTCTTGCCATTGCTGAGGACGATCACATCTTTCTCGCGACCGGTGATGAACAGATTGCCGCCCGAATCGAAATAGCCCAGATCGCCGGTAAGGAGCCAGCCGTCTTTGAGCACGGCAGCGGTGGCGTCCGGCCGGTTCCAGTAACCCTTCATCACGATGGCGCCCTTGATGGCAATTTCTCCGACCGCAGGGCCGCCATCTTCGCCGGGCTTGGGATCGACAATCTTTCCTTCGACGCCGGGCAGCGGCGGTCCAACCGAACCGATTACGTTGTGATGAGGCAGGGCTGCGAACGCCGCGCCGGTGGTCTCGGTCAGACCGTAGGCCTGGAGGACATCGATGCCGAGGGCGTGGAAGTCGTATCCGATTTGAGGATCGAAGCGCGAGCCGCCGGTGATCAGGTAGCGCATGCGGTCGCCGAAGGTGCTGTGCAGCTTGCCGAAGAAAGTGCGGCCGGCGTTGAACCCCACCTTACGCAGACCGCGGTTGAGCGCCATCAGGGCCTTCAGCGCCCAGCCCGCCGCCTTGCCGCGCTTGGATACTTCTTTGAAGATGCGCTCATGAATCAGGTAGAAAAATTGCGGCACGACGGCAAAGATGGTGATTTGGCGCTCGTTGAGCGCGCGCAGCAGTTCAGTGGTGTTCAGCGTTTCCAGATAGACGACCCGCGCGCCCTTCACCAGGGGCAGCAGGAGGTTCGCCATCTGGGAGAGCACATGAAAGAGCGGCAGCACGCCGAGCACCGCATCTTCGGGGCCGACCCGCGCCCATCGGAATACCGATTCCACTTCGCCTAGCAGGTTGGCGTGGGTAAGCATCACGCCTTTGGGATTGGAAGTCGTGCCGGAGGTGTAGAGCAGGGAAGCGACCACATCCGCTTCGACCGCGGCGGGCGCGAAGCTGCCCGGGCCTGAAGCAAAGATGCTTTCCAGATCGGCCACTGGCGCAGGAGCGGCCGGACCGGCGTTCGCTTGGGCAGTCGCAGACTTATGTTCGGCAGGATTGATGAGCGCAATCTTGATGGGAAGCTCCCCAATCGCCTCCTGTGCCGTGGGGAGATGTTTGACGTCGCAAAATAGCAGCGAGCTGCCGCTGTCTTTGAGCAGGATAGTGATCTGGTCGGCGTGCAGGGCCGTGTCCAGCGGGACGGCGGTGCATCCCGAGGCGACCACGCCCAGAAATACCGCCACCCAGCGCGGATGATTGTCGGCCAGAATTACAACGCGGGCGCCAGACTGGAATCCGTTGCCCGCCAGCCAGGACCCAATCGATTCGGCCATGTGCCGCAACTCAGCGTAGGTGCAGCTCTCAACCCGGTCGCGGCGCTGGATCTCAAGGGCGACATTCTTAGGCCAGTGCTCGACGCACTCGACAAAGCGATCGTAAAAAGTGGGCATTGGTTCGCCGAAATATTACATGAAACCGGGACCATTGCTTAAACTGCGAATCAGAGTCCGCCAGGTAGCGCCGGCATCTTGCCGGCTGTCCCGAGGGCGTCGCGCCCTGGGCGCGCGACGGGCGGGGACGCCCGTCCTCCACAACCAGCAGCCGGAACGGCGGCGCCGGGCACACTCTGCGCCTTGTGGTTCCTCCCAGCGACTTAAAGCCTGCCCCTGCATCTAATATGCTAGGCTTCTAATAGGCGCGGGTCTGCCTTCAGGGTGCATTGATTTGATTAACACGGTATTAGGTAAGGTCTTCGGGACCAAGAACGAGCGCGAACTGAAGCGCCTGAGGCCTCGGGTTGAGGCCATCAGTGCGCTTGAGCCGCAGATGCAGCAGCTCTCGGACGAGCAGCTGCGCGCCAAGACGGACGAATTCCGCAAACGCATCCAGGAACGCCTGGCCAGTCTCCCTGACGAGCCGGACGCCGATCCCGACCGCCTCAAGCAACTCGAAGATGATCGCACCAGGCTGATCAACGAAACGCTCGACGAGCTTCTGGTGGAGGCTTTCGCCGTGGTCCGCGAAGCTGGACGCCGGGTGCTCCAGATGCGGCACTTCGACGTGCAGTTGATCGGCGGCATGGTGTTGCATCAGGGCAAGATCGCCGAGATGAAAACTGGCGAAGGCAAGACCCTGGTCGCGACCCTGCCGGTTTACCTTAACGCGCTCAGCGGACGCGGCGTGCACGTGGTCACGGTCAATGACTACCTGGCCAAACGCGATTCTGAGTGGATGGGCAAGCTGTATCGTTTTCTGGGCCTGACCGTGGGCGTCATCGTGCACGATCTGGACGATGAAGAGCGCCGCGAAGCCTACGCCTCGGACGTCACCTACGGCACCAACAACGAGTTTGGCTTCGATTATCTGCGCGACAACATGAAGTTTGACGTTCGCGATTGCGTGCAGCGCAAGCACAACTTCGCCATCGTCGATGAAGTGGATTCCATCCTGATCGACGAAGCCCGCACTCCGCTGATTATTTCCGGCGCCAGCGAAGAGTCCACCGACAAATATGCCCGGGTCAACCGCATCATCCCCAAACTGGAAAAGGGCGAAGAAATCGACACCGCGCCGGGCGAGCCCAAAGAACTCACCGGCGACTATGTGGTGGATGAGAAACACAAGAGCATTACGGTCACCGATATCGGCTGGGAGAAAGTCGAGCAGCTTCTGGGCATCGGAAACATTGCCGATCCCGAGAACTGGGACCTGAAGCACCACGTCGATACCGCGGTCAAGGCCCACGCTTTGTACAAGCGCGACGTCGAGTATGTGGTGAAGGACGGGGAAGTCATCATCGTGGACGAGTTCACCGGCCGCCTGATGCCGGGCCGGCGCTGGTCGGATGGCCTGCACCAGGCGGTCGAAGCCAAGGAAAACGTCAAGATCGAGCGCGAGAACCAGACCCTGGCCACCATCACCTTCCAGAACTATTTCCGCATGTACAAAAAGCTGGCCGGCATGACCGGAACCGCGGAAACCGAAGCCGCTGAATTTGAAAAGATCTACCGCCTGGAAGTGATGGTGATTCCGACCAACAAGGTGATGCTGCGGTTGGAGAACCCGGATGTTGTCTATCGGACGGAAAAGGAAAAGTACTTCGCCGCCTCCGATGAAATTCTGAAGCTGTATGCCACGGGACGCCCGGTGCTGGTGGGCACTACTTCGATCGAAAAGTCGGAACGGCTTTCCGAACTGCTCAAGAAGAAAAACATCAAGCATGTCGTGCTCAATGCCAAGTATCACGAGCGCGAAGCCGAGATCGTGGCCCAGGCGGGACGCAAAGGCATGGTCACGATCGCCACCAACATGGCCGGCCGCGGCACCGACATTCTGCTCGGCGGCAACCCCGAATTCATGGCCAAGCAGGAATGCGTGAAGAAGGGGATCGCGCAGCCGCTGCGCGCCGCCCAGGGCAAGATCCAAATCGATGTGGACGAAACCAAGAGCACAGTCTGGTATTACGCCGGAAACGAATACGTCGTCCCCACCGATCAGTGGACCGAGATTTTCAATCGCTATAAGGTCCAGACCGACAAGGAACACGATGAAGTGACCGCCGTGGGCGGCCTGCACATCTTCGGCACGGAGCGCCACGAAGCGCGGCGCATCGACAACCAGCTTCGCGGCCGCGCCGGACGCCAGGGCGATCCCGGCTCCTCGCGCTTCTATCTCTCACTCGAAGATGACCTGATGCGCATCTTCGCCAAAGAGTGGGTTTCCAAGCTGCTGCAGCGGCTGGGCATGGAAGAGGGCATTCCCATCGAGTCGCGGCTGATCACACGCCGCATCGCCACCGCGCAGGAAGCCGTCGAAGCCCAGAACTTCGAAGCCCGCAAACATCTGCTCGAGTATGACGACGTCATGAACAAGCAGCGCGAGGCGGTGTACGGCCTGCGCCGCCAGTTGCTCGAGGGCGTGGAGCAGAAAGAGCTCATCCTCGAAGACTATGTCTCCGGCATCCTCAGCGACGTGATGGACCAGTTCTGCGCGGTCAAGGTCCATCCCGAGGATTGGGACACGAAGGGCCTGAAAGACGCTATCTTCACCCGCTTCGGCGTGGACATTCTGGCGGAAGGAATCAAGCCTGAAGAGTTGAGCCGTCAGGAACTCGGTGACGCCATCTTTGCCAAGCTGAAAGAACGCTACGACGCGAAGGAAAAACTCATCGGCCCTGACGCCATGCGTTACCACGAACGCATGATCATGCTGAGCGTCCTCGATTCGCAGTGGAAAGACCACCTTCGGGACATGGACCACTTGAAGGAAGGCATCGGGCTGCGCGGCTACGGGCAGCACGATCCTCTGGTCGAATACAAGCGCGAGTCCTTCGACATGTTCGAAGCCATGATGACGCGCTTCCAGGAGGAAACTGCCCGTTATCTCTACCTGATGCAGATCCTGGAGAGGCCGGCTGCGGGTTCAGAAACTCAAGCGCATGGTGTGGATGGCAATGGCAGCCGTCCGCCGCGAAACGTCTCTACCTCGGTGGACGAGCTCGAAGAATCCTTCCAGCGCAAAAAACGGCGCGAACTGGACCAGGCCCGCATGGCCGGGTCCGGCGAGGCCCAGACTGTACAACAGGTCGTGCGCGGCACCGCCAAGGTTGGCCGCAATGATCCCTGCCCCTGCGGCTCCGGCAAGAAATATAAGAAGTGCTGCGGCGCCCAGGGTTAAGTGTCATCCTGAGCGGAGTTGCTGCTTCGCTTCGCGAAGCAGCTGCGCAGTCGAAGGACCCCTACCCGCATAACGAAACTTTTGGAACTTGTAGCGCCGGCGTCTCGCCGGCTGTCGCGAGGGCATCCTGCCCTCGCCAGTGGGGGCGGGACGCCCCCACGACAGCCGCCGGGACGGCGGCGCTACGGTAAACCGACTTAGCGGTACAGCTGCAAAGAACGATCACAAGCTGAAAAACCTGCGGTGGGAGTGCGGTGAGTCGCACCCTAGCAGCAGAAAGAAGAGCTTTTTACCGCAAAGGACGCAAAGGTAAAACGCAAAGGACGCGAAGGAAACTGTACAAATACCGTTTCCCTATACCTGAAGCACGTCACCTTCCCGGGCGACGAGTTCGTACAGCACGGGATTCACAAAGAAGCCGATGAAGAGGCGGGAAATCAGGCCGGCCACGATCACGATGGCGAAGGGCTTCTGGGTGTCCGAACCGATGCCGGTGGAAAGGGCGGCGGGCAGCAATCCCAGGCATGCGACCAGCGCGGTCATCATGATGGGGCGCAGCCTTAGCAGGGAAGCTTCCCGCGTGGCCGTCGGTATGTCCATTCCCTCCAGCCTCAGCTTGTTGATATATGAAACCAGAATGACGGCGGTTTCTACCGAAACGCCCAACAGTGCCAGCAGGCCCAGCACCGACGAAACGCTGAACGGCGTGTGGGTAAGCTTCAGGGCCACCAGCGCACCCACCGGTTCCGTCATGATCACACCCAGGGCAATGGTGATGGGAAACTTAAAATTTCCGTAAAGGGCGAACAGAATCATGAAAATCAACCCGATCGCGAGCGGAACAATGAAGTACATCTGCTCCCTGGCCTCGAGAAACTGGCTGTATTCGCCACCCCACGTCATCCGGTAGCCCAGCGGGAGGGTCACGGCCTGCTGCACTGCCGCCTGACCGTCGCGCACTGCACGCTCTAAATCACGGCCGACGATGCTGTACTGCACTCCGATGTAGCGGGAGTTGTCTTCGCGATAAATGAATGACGCGCCATTTCCCTGGCTGATCGTAGCCAGCTGGCTCAACGGAATCTGTTGTCCGTCAGGCGTGCCTACCAATAAATTCCCAATATCGTGAGCGCTGCTGCGGAACTGCGGCTGCATGCGCACCACCAGGTCGAACAGTTTTTCTCCCTGGATGACCTGAGTGACCGCTGCGCCGCCCACTGCCGCCGAGATCACGGCCTCCGCGTCGGCGACGTTGACGCCGTATCGCGCAATCTTGTCGCGGTCCACATCGATCAGCAGGCTGGGCTGGCCCAGTTCCCGCACCACTGTCAATCCGGTGAAGCCGGGAATTTTGCCCAGCACATTCTTCATCTGCACGGCTTTGTCCTGCAGCACGTTCAGGTCGGGGCCGTAAATTTTGACTGCCAGGGAACTCTTGAGCCCGGTAAGCGCTTCGTCCACTGCATCTTCCGCGGGTTGCGTGAAGTTAAAGATGATGCCGGGGAAGGCGCTGAATTTCTTGTTCAGGGATGCGATCAGGTCTTTCTTGTTGCTTACTTCACCGTCCCAGGCTGAATCCTTGTATGGCTTCAGGCCGACATAGAATTCGCAATTGAAAAAGCCGGTCGGGTCAGTACCGTCGTCGGGGCGTCCCAATTCCGAGCCCACCACCGTGACCTGGGGATAAGACATCAGGATGGCGCGGACCTGCGGCGCGATCTTGCTGGCCTCCTCGAAAGAGATGGTGTAGGGCATGGTGGCCCGCACCCAGAGCGCGCCTTCATCCAGGTGAGGCATGAATTCGCCGCCGATGAAAGGCACCAGCAACAGCGATGCGCCGAAGATCAGGGTGGCGATGGCCATGGTCAGCTTTGGGACGGGCCAGGGCCCAATCCAGCTGGCTGGCGTACTTGCGCTTCATCCATTCAAAGGCGCGGTTGGGCTTTTCGCGGACGCCGCGCTTGAACCAGTAGGATGCCAGCACCGGAATCAAGGTGAGGGTCAGGATCAGCGCGCCCACCAGCGCGAACGACATGGTTTCAGCCATGGGGTGGAACAGCTTTCCCGATGGCCCGCTCAAGGCGTATATGGGCAGATAACCCGCGAGGATGACGGCCACCGAGTAGAAGATGGGGCGGTCCACATCCCTGGCTGCAGCCAGAATCACTTCGTTCAGGTTGTAGGTTTGCCCTTCGCGCAGCGCCAGCTCGCGATAGATGTTCTCGATCATTACCACGGTGCCGTCGATCACGATTCCGAAATCGATGGCCCCGATCGAGAGCAGATTCGCCGCCACGTCATGGGCATGCAGCACGATGAAAGCGAACAACAGAGATAACGGGATCGTCAGCGCAACAATGACGGCGGCGCGAAAGCTGACCAGAAAGAAAATCAGGACGATCAGCACCAGCACCATCCCGCGGAGCAGGTTTGCCTCCACGGTGTCAGTCGTGAGCTTCACCAAATCGCTGCGGTCATAAAAGGGATGAACTTTGACGTCGGGAGGAAGCACTGACCGGTTGAGTTCGTCGGTCTTGGCCTGGACAGCTTTCAGGACGGTCTGGGTCTGCTCGCCGCGGCGCATCAGAATCACGCCCTCGACCGCGTCGTTATTTTTTTGAAAGCCGAATTGTCCGAGGCGCGGAGCGTGGCCGATGATCACGTCGCCTACGTCACGCACCCGGATGGGTACGCCTTTGTTGCTGCCGACTACGATGTTCTCGAATGTCGTCCGTGTTGCGGACCAGGCCGATTCCGCGGACGTAATAGAACTGTCCTCCCTGGGAATAGAAGCCGCCTCCGGCGTTGGAATTATTCGCGGCCAGGGCGGTGCTGATCTGCGCGATCGTCAGGTGATATCCATACAGGCGGGCGGGATCGAGCACCACCTGGTATTGCATGACTTCCCCGCCCAGGCCGGAATCGTCGGCCACGCCCGGGACGGAGCGGTAGGCGCGCTCGACCACCCAGTCCTCAATGGTCTTCAACTCCTGCGGAGTGCGATCCGGGCTCTCCAGCACGTAGCGGTAAACCAGGCCGCTGGGACTGAACAACGGCGCCATGCGAGGCGGTCACTCCGGTCGGAAGCTCGGCGTCGGCCAGCCGCTCAAAAACGATTTGCCGGGCCAGATAGTCGTCGGTGTTGTCTTCGAAGGTCAGACGCAGATCGGAGAGACCATACAGTGAAATGGACCGCATGGTGACCATATGCGGCACGCCATTCATCTCGAGTTCGAGAGGTAGCGTGACCAGGCGCTCCACTTCCTCGGCGGCGTGGCCGGGCCATTGGGTAATCAGTTCAACCTGGGGCGAGGCCAGGTCGGGATAGGCGTCCACGGGCATGCGCTGGAACGACAGGATGCCGCCGACCGTGATGAAACCAGTCAGCATGAGCACCAGGAACCGCTGGCGTAGCGCAGCTTGGACGATGCGATGAATCATCTAGATGTGGTGACCACTTCGTCGTTCCTCAATCATGGTTAACGCTGCAATGAATTGGCGAACTGCAGGAACAGGCTGCCGTCGCCAATAACCCGATCGCCGGAGTGCAACCCGGCCGTAATCTCAGTCTTGCCCTGCTGGCTTTCGCCAATCGTGACCGGCCGTCGCCCGAACTGATTGGAGGAAACCTCGGCATAGACAAAAGGCTGATTCTCGTTGTCCCGCAACACCGCGGAATCGGGCACGGCGATGACGTTCTGAATTTTGCCCGCCTGCACGGTCGCGGTCACGTACATGTCTTTTTTCAGCTTGCCGCCCGGGTTCTGGGTCTCGATACGCGCGGTTAAGGTGCGGGTACTGGGATCGAGCGCAGCCGCGACATACGAAATGCGTCCGTGGAAGATTTCCGGATACGCATCGGTTTGAATCGTCACCTGGTCTCCCGCCCGCACGTAGGGCAAATCTTTCTGATAAACATTCACCAGCACCCACATCGTGCCGGTATCGGAAATCGTGAAGCATTGTGTGTTGCCGGGCTGGAGCAGCTGTCCGGCGGAAACCAGTTGTTCGACCACTTCTCCGCCGATGGGCGCCCGCACCGGCACCTCGTAGGACGAGGGTCCTTTCTCCATCGCATCCGGGTCGGTAACGCCCATGACCTTCAGGGCGGCTTCCGCCGAGGCCAGGTCGCCTCCGGCCTGCACTTCGGCGGACTCCGCCTGTTCCAGGTCTTTTACCGCGATGGCATGATGCTGGTACAGGTCCTGCGACGCGGACGTAATTCTTTTGCGCCAGCGAATAAGCATCCTTGGCCTTCAGATAGTTGGTGCGCAGCTGAGAATAGTCGGGACTGGCCACGTACAGCATGGGCTGGCCCTGGCGCACTTTCTGGCCGGGAACAACCACCATGCGGCTTACCGGGCCGCTCACCTGGGTGATCACCGGCGTCGTGCGGAAATTGTTGTAGGCCACGGCGCCGGTCAGCCGAAGCGTGCGGGTCAGGGTTGTGGGTTGCAACCGTCACCACCTGCACATGCGACATCTGCTCGGGCCGGATGGTGAACAACTCGGGATGATTGGGATCCTGAGCGGCGGCATGGTTGGTCGTGGTTTCCGTTGCCGGCCGGCTGCAACCGGCGAATGCCAGCGTAATCACCGATAGTGCCATTCCCAGGGCGAAGAATCGCCAGAAGGCATTGCGGCCGCCGGCTGTGTCCTTCCGCATTTTCATGGCAGGTTCCTCGTTCCTACCGCCTGTTTCAGTTGTTCGAGCGCTGTCATATAAGAAGCCAGGGCTTGGCGATAGGCCAGTTGGGCCGCCCGGTAACTGCGTTCCGCATCCAGAAAATCCAGCAGGCTGGCCGCGCCCCGCTTGTAGGCATACTCGCTGATGTCGCGCGAATCCTGCGCCTGCTTCAGATACTCCGAGTTGTAGAGCTGGACAATTTCGTCGTTGCTGCGCACCGCCTCGTACGCACTGGCGACGTCGGACATCACCGTATCACTCGCCGATTGCTGTGTTTCCTCGGCCTGGGTCAGGGCGTAGCGGGAGCGCGCGATCTCGCCCTGATTGCGGTTGAAAATGGGCAGATCGAAGCTGGCAAAGAGCGACACAGAACTCTGCCCCGCGGTGTGAGTGAAGTCGGAGGTGCCACTTACGTCCACCTTGGCGTTGGCCTGGGCCAGCAGGACCTGGCTCTGGGCGGCGGTCACGCCCAGCCGCGCGGCCTGGAAGTCGGGACGCTCGCGGATCGCCCGGGCCTGGAAATCCTCCAGGTTGCCCTTGAGGGACTGGTACGCCAGGTCCCCCACCACGTCGTAATTCGCCGGCGCCGCATCGTAGCCGAGCAACTGTCTAAGGCCCACCAGCGCCTGCACCTTGGCCAGGCGGGCCGAAGATACGTCGGTCTGAAACTGCAGCAGCTGCAGCTTGATCTTCAGGAAGTCGCCTTCGCTGATGGCTCCCGCGTTGTACTGGGCCTGGGCGATATCGACGGTTCCCTGAAAATCTTTCAAGTTCTCCTGCGCGAACTGCAGGGTAGATTCCGCCAGCAGCACGCTGACGAATTGCTGACCCACGTCGAAGGCAAGGCTGCGCTCCGCGTCGGCCACCTGGGCGCGCGTGACCGCCGTCAGGTCGCGGGCGGCCTGCAATCGTCGCTGCCGCTTGTGGCCACGCTCAAACAGATATGAGACTCCAATGTCGAACTGCTGGGTCTGGTTCAGTTCGTCGGCTGAGAAATCCTGCGGAGTAAAAATAGGGATGAACTGGGAATCAGCCCCGAAGGTGGGATTGGGACGAAGGTTGGCGGTAATTTCCTGGGCCTGGTTCTGAAGAATCAGAGTTCGCGTGGCTTTGAGCGCATGGTTGTGCGCCAGCGCCAGATCAATGGCCTGGTCCAGACTGATCAGCGTCGTATTTTGCCCAGCGCCCACTCCCTGCAGCAGGAGGAACAGGGTCGCGAGCCAGGCCAGTTTTCGCAGGCCTGATGAACGCAGGGTCAGGGGACCAGGATGCCCTGACCCTGGCGCGCTGATATTCAAGATGGCCGAGCACCCACAAGCTGCAGCGTTCGTATCAAGCTCCTCGAATGCAAGAAATAGGCCCCACCAGAAAAATGGAAAAATGCAAATCGGAAAACGCCCTAGGCCAGGGCTTGCGGAGGAGGGCGAATATACAGCTGGAAAGAACTCAGGACAGGTTTCGGGCGCATCTGCAGGGCGCCGACAGACAGCATGCTGCTGGCCATGACAAAGAATGCAACCAGCAGAATCACTGCGCTCATCGACGGAGCCATAAGGCAAGTGAGGCAGACAGGACTGGCCGAAGTGGTCCGATCCAACTCTACCGCTGCTTGCGTCTGAAGTCCGCCGAGACTGCAGAAATGGGTGGCCTGGACGGTAGTGGACAACAGCACACAGACCAGACATAGGACCGCAAGGCAGGTGAACCACTTCGTCGGTCGGTGTGGGTTATGGAAACTCAAAGTTCTCAATGCTACTTTCCACTTGGATGCGGCCAGGCGACCACTCAGTGGTGCCAGGTCAGCGAATCTGGTTGATTCTAGCACCGGGAAGGGCCGGCAGCCGCTATCAAAGTGAGGCGGGATGGAGGCCGGGCGTCCCCGCCCGGCTGGACGGGCGGGACGCCCGTCCTCCATCAACTGTGCTTGTTCTTCAACAGCAGCTTGCGCGCGGCTCCCAGTTCTTTTTGTTTCTGCGCATCCACCTTGGGATACGACAGGTCAAGCTCGTCGAGCGCATCGACCACCGCCGCCGCTACCGCCAGGCGGGTGAACCATTTGTTGTCCGCGGGAATGACGAACCAGGGCGCATGCGCGGTCGAGGTGTTGGCGATCATGTCTTCGTAGGCGTCCATGTAGTCGTCCCAGCGTTCGCGCTCGTGCAGATCAGCGGAAGAAAACTTCCAATTTTTCTCCGGCTGCTCCAACCGGTCCAGAAACCTTTTCTTTTGTTCTTTCCTGGACACGTTGAGGAAGAACTTGCGGATCACAAAGCCGTTCCGGGCAAGATAGCGTTCCACGCAGCAAATATCCTGAAAGCGTTCTTCCCAGATGTTCTTTGTAACCAAAGGCGCGGGTATTTTCTCGTTGGCCAGAATCTCCGGATGGACCCGGACCACCAGCACCTCTTCGTAATAAGACCGGTTGAAGATGCCGATGCGCCCGCGCTCGGGCAGGCATTTCATGTTGCGCCAGAGAAAGTCGTGATCCAGTTCCTCCGGGGAGGGCGTCTTGAAGGAAAAGACCTGGCAGCCCTGGGGATTTACTCCGGACATCACGTGCTTGATGGCGCCGTCTTTTCCAGCTGCATCCATGGCTTGAAAGATCAGGAGCAGGCCCCAGCGGTTGTCGGCGTAGAGCTTGTCCTGCAGTTCGGCCATGCGGGCCACACCCTTGGCGAGGAGTTCTTCGGCGTGCTCCTGGGAGTGCAGCTTGGCGGTGTCGGCGGGATCGTGGTCCTTGAGCCGGAATTTCTTGCCGTGCTCCACCCGGTAAGGCTTGGAAAACTTGTTGGCCCAGCTCATTGCGAAACCTCCTGGATGAAACCTGCTGATCGGGATCTACGTTTTGACCAGCTTTCTCAAAGCCGCAACATTCCTGAAATCGTCGCCCGGTTCGTCAATCGGAGTTTCGGCGATGAAGGCGGCGCGGGCCAGTCGTGGGTCATTCAATAGACTGCGGAACGGCTCCAGACCGATGCTTCCCTTGCCGATGTGCTGATGACGATCAAGCTTCGATCCCCGGGCGGCCTTGGCGTCGTTGCAGTGCCAAACGCGCACATT
The DNA here is from genome assembly GCA_963790645.1 of Terriglobia bacterium. GTDB lineage: Bacteria > Acidobacteriota > Terriglobia > Terriglobales > Acidobacteriaceae > JAIQFF01. Next base: position 73,568 of record CAWBPS010000015.1, read on the forward strand.
CTTCAGACCCACGGTCTCGTCCAGGCGCTTCAGTGTATCCCGCAGTCCTTGCGGGCTCACAATGTCGTAACCCGCGACATGAGTGTGACAGGTATCGATGCACGCGCCCACCGGAACCAGGTTTCGCAGGTACTCCAGTACTTCCGCCACCTGTTCGAAGCTGCCGCCGAGCGAGTATTCCGCCCCGGCAGTGTTTTCGATCAGGATGGTGAGGCCATGCCTGGCCAGGTCCAGTCCCTGTGCCGCTGCGGCGATGGCGGCCGCCGTTCGCATCAACCCTTGCTCCCGGTCGGATCCGCGAAACGATCCGGGATGCAGCACCAGATAATCGGCGCACAGCGTCAGGGCCCGTTCAATTTCCCCGCGGAAGGCTTCCACCGATTTCTTCAGGAACAACTCATTTGCGCCCGCCAGATTCACCAGGTAGTTGGTGTGAATCACCAGAGGCTTCAGGTCATATTGGTCGCGCAGCCGCTTCATGGCATCGCAATCCGGTCGGCTCAGGTCATGAGCGGCCCACTGCCGGGGACTGGAAGAAAAGATTTGAAATGTATTGCAGCCCAGGCGGTAGGCACGTTCAGCCGCGTTCTGCACGCCCCCCGCGCTTGAGGTGTGGATCCCAACGCGCCGCGCAGTCGGACGGGGCGGACGCCTGGGCGGTCGTTTCAGAACGTCCTGTTCTTGCGCAAGGGAGCGGGGCACGGCATCAGTTTGCCACTTTACTGGTTGCAGTTTCCAGTTTCCAGTTTCCGGTTTCTGGTTTTGTGGTTTGGAGTGGAGCGACGGTGCACATGGGCTGCGCATGCCAGATCCTTCGGGGCCGAAGTCCCGCAGGATGACGCCAGTATTCGGGTCGCCCTCCATTTGCGATGCCACGGGAAACAACGATAAACTCAAGGCGAGCGCGAGGGGAATCCATGTTAGTCGTAATGAAGGCGCAGGCCACCGAAGAGCAGATCGGCGCGGTTTGCCAGAAGATCGAGGAACTGGGCTACCGGGCCCACGCCATGCCGGGCGCGCAGCGCACCGCCATCGGCATCACCGGAAATCGCGGTGAAGTCGAGCCCGGCACGCTGGACGAGATGCCGGGTGTGCAGGAACTGATCCGCGTCAGCAAGCCTTACAAACTGGTCAGCCGCGACGTGAAACAGGAAAACACGGTCATCACCTTTCCGGGCACGGACGCCACCTTCGGCGGTCCAGGATTGGCCGTCATCGCCGGACCTTGCGCCATCGAGAACCGCGAACAAGCCATGGCGGTGGCCGAACAGGTATGCCGCGCCGGGGCGCAATTCTTCCGCGGCGGCGCCTACAAACCGCGTACCTCGCCCTATTCCTTCCAGGGGCTGGGCGAAGCGGGCTTGCAGATCATGGCCGAAATTCGCGACAAATTCGGGATGAAGATTGTCACCGAGGCCATCGACAACGAGTCGCTGGAACTGGTGGAGAAGTACGCAGACGTGATCCAGATCGGCGCCCGCAACATGCAGAATTTTTCATTGCTTAAAAGAGCGGGACGGGCCCGCAAACCAGTGCTGCTCAAGCGCGGCATGTCGGCCACGCTGGAAGAATTCCTGATGGCGGCCGAATATGTGATGAGCGAGGGCAATTACAAGGTCATCCTGTGCGAACGTGGGGTGCGGACTTTCGCCGATCACACCCGCAATACCCTCGACCTCAGCATCGTTCCCGCAGTGCAACGGCTCAGTCACCTGCCTATCGTGGTCGATCCCAGCCATGGCACCGGAAAGCGCAACAAGGTCACGCCCCTGTCGCGCGCCGCGATCGCGGTGGGCGCCGATGGACTGATCGTCGAAGTGCACCACGAGCCCGACCGGGCGATGTCCGACGGCATCCAGTCGCTCTATCCCGAGCAGTTCGACGAACTGATGAAACAGGTGCGGCAGATTGCGCCCGTGGTTGGACGGATGGTGCCGGCCATCGGGACCCATGCCCGGACTGCTGAAACCCTGCCGGCGCAGTCCGGCGTTCGAACTGTCATCAGTCCACTCGCTTGAAAAAGATTCTTTTTCTTGCGGTCGCTCTGGCCATCGCCGGCGGCCTGGGCTGGTGGTTCTTTCAGGAACGCCAGCTGCCCAACTACGGCCCCGCCTACCGCGAGTATGCCTACGTTACCAACGGCAAAAGCAACTACGGTTTCGGTGATTGATCTGCGCACCTTTCAGCCTGCCGCCACCATCCGGGTGGGGAGCGATCCCACTGGCATTGCCGCCAACAGCAGGAAAAACGAAATCTATGTGGTGAATACGGAGTCGAACAGCATCAGTGTGATTGATGCGGAACGCAATGAAGTAGTCGCCACCATCGGCGTGCACGCCGCTCCGTATTTCATCGATGTGTCGGCGGACGGCAAACGCGCCTATGTCGCGAATTCCAAGTCGGCCAACGTTTCCGTGCTGGATCTGGACCGGCGCATGGTGGTGGGCAATATCCGGGTGGGCGCTTCGCCGGGACTGGCGCGGGTTTCGCCCGACGGCGCCACCGTCGTGGTCAGTAACCGGGGCGACCATACCGTCTCGCTGATCGACACCAGGCAACTCAAGGTCCGGAGCACCCTGCCCATCTGCCAGGAGCCCGAAGACATCGCCATCCTCCCCGACAGCAGCAAGGCCTTCGTGGCCTGCGCCGGCTCCGGGCAGGTGGCGTCCATCGACTTGAAGACCGACAAACTGCTGGCCCTGCTGGACGTGGGCAAAACCCCCGTCGATCTCGAACTGAAGCCGGATGGCGGCGAGCTGGTGGTGGCCAACTTTGATTCCGACAATATTTCGATCATCGAAACTTCGACCAACGAAGTCGGCGGCAGCTACCTGATCGGCACCCACCCTTCGCGAGGCCTGGTGACCGGTGACAGTTCGCGATTGTACGTCAGCAACTTCGGCTCCAACACTATCGCAGTCTATGACATTGACATCGGCAAGCTGATTGCCACTTTGCCGGTAGGAAGCCATCCCGACGGGCTGGCCCTTTCCCGCAGCGAAAATTATCTGCTGGTACTGGATTCGCAGTCCGGCGATGTAACGGTCATCCAAAAGCGCAATCCCACCAGGCTGGAACCGACGGAGTACTCCCTGCTGACCATGATTCCGGTCGGAGTGCAGCCTAATAACATTGTGGTGAAGTCGTTTGTGCTGGCGAAGCCCGCGCCCTAGACGAAACACCCGGCTACGCATTCCCGCCGATTTTCACGGATATTTGCCCTCCCGAGCTGGTTACCCCTGTTACTTTTGTGCCATACGGATGGCACCAGCGGTTCATTGACCGACCGGTGCCTGCTTGTTAATTTGTGCTGGTATGGTGCGGCTTATCGCACTCCCCCAATAGGCGAGAGAGCATCTAACGATTTGGGGTGAGCCATGAAGCTAGTCTATGTTTGCTATGCGGCCCTGGGCTATGCGGTGGCCCGCTGGATCTTTCAGCGGCAATCGGTTCCGGTTCCGGTGATGGACCCGGTTACGCGTTTCCGTTCCTCTGGCCTGCTGTAAGCGGAGGCTGAACGACGGGCGTGCGGTGCCGGTTGCGTGGCCGTTCGTCCCGCCAAGTGTTTGCCTACGTCCCGTCGTTTCCCGGGGCGTTGTTCCGAGGTTCTACGACCAACGTTTGTGCCTGCCTGGTCGTTCCCGCCTGGACTCCTGAGTACAATTTCCTAAGGACAAGCTCCCGCTAGTTATCAATCGAATGCTGGCCGCAGCGCGGACGGCGCTGGTGCGCTGCTTGCGGCACAATGGAAGGGGATTGTCCGAGATGCTTTCATGACGCGCAAATTATTCCTGCCGCTCACCCTCATCCTGCTGGGAGTCTTCCTGCCGGTGTGCGGCGTGGCACAGTCCGATAGCGGGGAACCGTCCCTGGGCGACCTGGCGCGCCTGTTCCGGAAGGGCAAGGCCGCGCCGGAGCACACCGTAATCGACAACGACAACCTGCATCAGGTCATGGATGAAGTGCAGACCCGGAAGCTCAATGGCAGCCTGCTGTTCAGCATTGATGCCATCACAAAAAAGTTCCAGGTCTCCTCACCCGATGTGACCTGCGACCTCTCTTTCAGCGCCGCGGCCACTTCCTTGTTGTCGGACGCGTACGCGCCGCAGGACCTGCCGGCGGGCGAGTTGGCCAAACTGGATGGTCCGGCCACCATCACTGGAGACACGCTGCAAGTCGCAGTGCACAACGGCACCAGCTGGAACATCAAGGAAATTACGGTCGGGCCTTACCATTCTGCGCGGTCCCGAGGCCAGACACGGCCCGGAGTGGCGCAGCGCGCCTGGTGCCGGCAGCGCAAACCACCACGATGCTTTCGGAAAAGCATCCTGACTCAACCGTTCTCTACCACCTCAAAGGCTCGGCGGCGCCGTCGAGCACCACGGTCTTCCACGAGAATTTAGGCGTTGCTCCGGGGCAGGACCAGGAGTGGCATTGGGCGATCGTGCAGGCCAAGGGCGTTCCTGCACCCAAGCCGGAGACGGCGGCAGCCCCGGCTCCATAAGCGGAAGGTCGAATTCACACTACCCGCGCCACTTTCTGAGTCTTTGGTAGTGGCTCAATTCGAAACCATCCCTCACCAGCGGCGTTATCTGAGGGACTTCAGTCCCGAAGAGCCTGCCCTGAGAGCAGTCGAAGGGATCTGGTGTGCATCGGCAGCAACACATGGGGAAAGGGTGTATCTGCTTCCCGCCAGATCCTTCACGGCCTGAAGGCCGTTCAGGATGACGCCTGTTTGGTCAGGCGAAATTTTCAAACTGAGCCACTTCCTCACTCTTTCCACTCTGCATGCTGCGGTAGGCTGCGTCCAGAATTTCCTGGTTTTGCCAGCCTTCTTCGCCCGGCACCGGAAAGCTGGCTTTGCCTTCGACGGCGGCCGCGAACGCGTCCACTTGCCGGGCATAAGCCATGCGATTCGAGATCTGGTCAGTCTCCACCAGGGAACCGGCGCGACGCAATTCCAGCGTAATGGGCCGTTCCACGTTCAGCGCGTCATCCGCCCGCAGGACGCCAGTCTCCCCGACCAGTTCCAGGGGAGTGCGGTATTCGGCGCGGAAGGAAACTGCTACTGTGCCCAGAGTGCCGCGAGAAAATTCCAGTATAAGCACCGCAGCCGACTCCACGGCACCCGGCCCGAGGTCGTGCTGTCCCCGCGCGCTTACTCGCACCACTTCATCCTGCAGGATGTAACGCAAGGCGTCCACGCAATGGACGCCGACGTCGGCGACGGGCCCTCCGCCAGCCACGGCGGGATCGTGGATCCAGGCGCGCGGATGTACCCGCACTTCCGGGAAATGAAAATTCCGAACGGGCGAAAATCACTTTGCCGATCTGTCCCGCGGCCACGCGGTCGCGCAAACGCGCCGTACTCTCCTCGAAGCGAAAAACCTGCGCCACCCCCAGCAACAATCTCGCACTGCGGGCCGCCTCTACCATAGTGCGGCATTCGCCGGCGTGGACGCCCATGGGCTTTTCGCATAACACTGGCTTGCCACAGCGGAGGGCAAGCAGGACATCAGCCAGGTGGCAGGCGTTTGGAGTGGTGACAAGAACCGCATCAACCTCAGGTGAGCGGCACAGCTCCTCGGCCGAATCAAATGCCAGCGGGATGTTGTGCTGCCGGGCGGATTCCCGCGCTTTTTCCAGGCTGCGCCGCGACAGCCCGGTGACGCGGCAGTTCTGCGCCAGCGCGAACCCCGGCATCAGCCGCTTGACCGCGTGCAATCCAAACCCGAGAATGCCAAAACGAACCATCGAAGTGCACATGTGGTCGCGGGCGACTCGCCCGCGGCTTTTGCAGTTGATTTTGATTCTGACTCGGCTCCGAGCGTGGTGGCAAGTTCCGCAGCTCCGGCCCCACGCGGGCGAGTCGCCCGCGGCCACACAGGCAACCCCTACTTTGCGAACGCTATTGCTGCGGGCGCCGAGTTGATGGTCGCCGCCACCGTGCTCCCGGGAAGCCCGCCGCCATCTGGATTGATGGTGAATCTGGTGATGTTCTTCGAGGTCTGATTGCAAACATACAGAAATGTCCCCGCCGGATCGATCGTCGCCGACACCGGTCCAGTGCCGGCGCTGAAAGGGGATTTGTCGAGCTGGGTGGTCGCGCCCGTGGTGGAATCAAACGAAAAGACCGAGACGTTGCCGGATCCCAGGTTGGTCACGTACAAAGCCTTGCCGGAAGCCGTGACCGAGATTGGCCCCGTGCCTGCGGCGAATGGAGAATTCAGCGCCGCGGTCAGGGCGCCGCTGGTAGAGTCGATCTTCAACCCCGAGACGGTGTTATCACTGAAGTTGGTTACGTAGAGGAAGGTTTCCGAGGGATCCACCACCAGGGAACTCGGCCCATTGCCTACCGAAAAGGGGGAATTCGGAACCGCCAGCAGGCTGCCCGTCCCCGCAGCCACGGAATAGCCGAATACCAGCGGAAGATTTCCGCTGGCGACGTACAGGAATTTGCCCGAAGGCGCCAGGGCCAGCGCTACCGGCCGGACGCCGGTGGGGAATGGCGATCCCGCAACTTCGGTAAGAGAACCATCGCTCGAACTGACGGAATAAACGGAGATCGTATTCGAGGTCCTGTTGGCCACAAAGATCAAATCGCCGCCGGAGCCCATCACCAGCGACGACGGATTCAGTCCCGCCGGAGTGCGAGGCATGACCTCGGAGAGCTCTCCGGTGTTGCTGTTGACGGTGAACAGGGAAACATCATTGCCACCCTGGTTGGCGGCGTAAACGAACTTTCCCGAAGGGTGGACTGCAATCGCCGCCGGAGAGGTGCCACCGGCAAAAGGGGAACCCAGCACGCGGGTAAGATCGCCGGAGTCGGAGTTTACCCGGAAGGCGGCGATGGCGTTGCCCTGGGGCACGGCGACATAGGCATTGCGGGCAGAACCCGATCCTCCTCCGCTGCTGCTGCCCCCACAGCCCGCTAACCAGGCCAGGGCAAAGGTGGCGACCAGCAAGCCCGCCCGTCGAATCAGTATCATCAAGTCCCTTCCAAAACTTTTCTGCATCATGCCGCGAGCCTGCTACTGACCCAACGGAGGCGCCCGGTGTCCCTTCTTGATCGTGCCCCAGTGATAAACCAGGCCGGTTGAAAAGCGCAGGTTGTTCTGGGTCTGCGAAAACAGACTGGTGTGCAGATAATCCACCTGAAATACGCGCACCGCGAAGCGCGAAGTGAGATCGAAGTCCATGCCTCCGCCCAGGGCCACGGCGCGGGCCGTGTCTTCTTCTTCATTTCCCACCCGCACCAGCGAGCGCGCACTGCCAATAAGCGCATGCCCGAAGAACAGCGCTTTGCCTTTGGGGTAGAGGAACTGCGGACCCACCGCGATATCGCGCAGGTCGAGGATCGAGCCGTATTGTCCGCTCACCTCCGCTACCACGCCGAAGCCGCGGATCAGGTTGAAGGCGGGCGCAAAATTGTAACCGTTCAGGCCGGATGGGCTGGAGAAACCGAACGACGGGCTGTCGAACCGGGTGTAGGAGTAGCCGCCGAAAACCTGCACCCTGGGCGTGTCCTGCGCCGCCGCCGGCCACGCGGTGCTGAGCATCAGCAGCCAAAGAAGAAACGCCGCCATCCCTGGAATTGCTCCCAGCCGGACAGGCTTCAGGTGAACCAGAGGTGTGGCCACAGGTTGGTGAACTGTCATGAAATATTTCTGGAGTCTTCTGTCTAAACACTGCTTCAAGCGAAAGTTGCGCGCCATTCTTCAGTGGATTGGATGCAGGTACGTCCCCCAAACCCACCCGGCGGTCCGGCTTATTTCAGCGCCATGGCTCCGACCATGGACTCGAAGATCCTGAATCCCTCCGTGCCTCCCAGTTCGGGCTCGCTGGAACGCTCCGGATGCGGCATCATCCCCAGCACGTTCCGCCCCGGACTGCAGATTCCCGCGATGTTCTCCAGGGATCCATTCGGGTTGGCTTCGGCGGTAATCTCGCCCGCGGGCGAGCAATAACGAAACACAATCTGTTGGTTGCGCTTCAACTCGGCCAGAGTTGCTTGGTCGCAGAAATAGTTGCCTTCCATGTGGCCGATGGGAATGGTGAGGACGTCGCCCTGTCGGCACGTGCCGGTGAAGGGAGTCTCCGCATTCTCCACTCGCACCTGCACCGGTTTGCAGACATATTTCAGCCCCACGTTCCGCATCAATGCCCCCGGCAGCAGGCCGGATTCGCACAGAATCTGGAAGCCGTTACAGATTCCCAGCACCAACCCGCCCGAGGCGGCGAAGTTCCGCACCGCCTCCATCACCGGAGAGAATTTCGCGATGGCTCCGGTGCGCAGGTAGTCGCCATAGGAGAACCCGCCGGGCACGATGATGGCGTCGCAGTTCTCCAGATCATGGGATTCATGCCAAGGAAAGTGACGGGCTGGCGGGCCACCTGCTGGATCGTCCAATACGCATCATGGTCGCAGTTGGATCCTGGGAAAATGATGACGCCAAATTTCATCTGGTTTCCTCGGAGATGAGGCTGATGAAAGTCTAACACGAAGAAAACGCCGCCCGTATTGCCGAAAAGCATGACACGGTTCTGGTAGCGCCGGCATCTTGCCGGCTGGCCCGGGGGCATCGTGCCCCGGGGGCAGCCGGGATGCCCGCCCGACAGCCGGCGGGACGCCGGCGCTACAGAAAGTTTCAGATTTTTCAGTACATCTCGTCTCCGGGAGGAGGGGGAAGGGGAGGCAATGGAATCGCGTCCGGCGGCAGCGGCGCAGTCGAGGGCCCTCCGCCCGGAGGCAGCACTTTGCGGAAAAATATCCGGTCGCCGCCGCCAGGTGCCCCCGCCCTGTCCCCGAATCGACTTCAACTGGCGCCACTGGTCGAGTGAGAGCACTTTGCGCAGATCCAGATTCATCATGGTGAATTCGCGCTCCAGTTTGCCGCGCGCGCTCAGGACCTGGTCCACCTGGGCTTCGACCTGGCCCTCGTTGGGCACGTCGGCGTCGAGCAGAGTCTGCAATTTCAAGTCCTGCTTCTCCATGTCCGCGCCGTAGTCGATCAGCTTCAACTTGTGGTCGTAGAAAGTCTGATCAAGCTGAGAAATCTGACCGTCGCTGAGTTGTAACTTCCTGGCCACGTCTGAGTTCTGCCACCATTTTCCCAGTTCGCCGCGGTACACGAAGGTGGTCCTGGCTCCGGCAGTTGCGACTCCCGCGGATGGCGGGGCCGTGCGGGTCTGTGCCAGGACAGACAGCGGGAACAGAAGCAGTACGAATGCGCCTGAGTATCTAATTTTCATGAGTTGGCTCCTTCTTATGAATCCGGGAATGTGCAGCGGGCAGGTCTTGAACCATCTCCTCGGCCAGAAGAGCCGCGGGATCGAGCGCTGCCGGTCCGTCATTGTGCACAGCGCGCTCCACCGCCAATAACAACTCGTGGTCAGGATCCACCTGCGCCATGGGGGGCGGTGCAACAGAAGCGCGGTCCAGCATCAATGCTGCGAGCAGGACCATTGCCGCCAGCGCCGACCATGCCAGCACCAGCGGGCGGCGAACCATTTGATTGTGGGGATGCCGCTCGAGAGCAATACGTGACCAGACAGCCCCGCGCTGCTCCTGCCAGAATTGCTCGGGCCGTTCCGTCGAAGTACGGGCACACTCGGGCAGGGCCTCGAGCGTCGGACGCATCGCTTGCTGATCGCTTTGGATCACCAGGTCGCTCAATTCGTCATGGCTCAGATGTCGAATTATTTCCATTGTCTCTCCTTCATCTCCCGCAACTTCCCGGTGGCACGCGACAGTTGCGTTTTTACCGTGCCTATTTTCACTTCGAGCAGGTCCGCGATCTGCGCCAGCGGCATTTCCTCCTCGTAGCGCAGAAAGAAGATGGCCCGCTGCTGCGACGAAAGGGAAGACAGGGCGTTCCAGACGGCTTCCAGTTCTTCGCGCGCCAGCAGAGCGCGTTCCGCGGAGGGCTCGCGGGCGGGAAATTGCCGCGGCCCGCTGTCGGTGGCTTCGCTGTCATCCAGGCCCACCAGTCTTTTCCAGAACGAAGCCCGGCGGTTTTTGCCATGGTCCCGCACCAGGTTGACCGCAATGCGCAGGATCCAGGTTTCGATCCGGCATTCGCCGCGGAAGCTGGCGCGTTTCTGGTAGGCGCGCAGAAAGCATTCCTGGGTCAGAGTGTCGGCCGTGTCGGCGTCCCGTACCAGCAGGTAGATCACCCGGTACACGCGCCTTTGGTGCTGGCGCATGATGTCGTCGAACCGCTCCACTGAGATCTCTGCGGCGGTTTGCGTCGCGGGCGAAGTCAAGGCTGTCGTCAGGACCGTGTCCACGCGCCCTCTCTCTGGATGTTGACCGACGGATACTTCGTGCTAAGAGTATGGACGAATGACGGTCAACAAGGTTGACGACCCGGCGGAATTCTTTGCGTCCTTTGCGAATCCTTTGCGAACTTTGCGGTTGAGCCATTTTTACCGCAAAGAACGCAAAGAACGACAAGACAATTCGCTTCCAGGTTGTTCGCCGGGACTATCATCGTTGCCAGGGGAGGCATCTTACACGGGTGGATTTCTGGGACCACTTTCGACGTTACCGGCAGCGCGCTGAAAAACTGGCTGGTGGCGCAGCTGCAGGATTCCCTGGCGGTCGGCCTCCTGTGGCTGGTCGGGCTGCTCATCATCGGTGTACCGTGGGCCCCTTTTTGGGCGGTGCTCGGGGCGGCGTTCCAGTTCGTGCCCCAGATTGGCGCCGTGCTTGGCGTCGTCGGTCCGGCCCTGACCGCCATGTTCAAGTGGGGAGACTGGGAACATCCGATCTACGTTCTGATTCTGTACGCCGTCATTGCCATCGTGGATGGTTTTCTGCTCCAGCCTTACCTGATGAAACGCACCGCCAAGGTGCCGGTGTGGGCTTCCATTCTGGCGCCGATCGTGCTGGGGATGATTATTCCATTCTGGGGTGTGCTGCTGGCTCCGCCGTTGCTGGCTGTACTGTACGCGTATAAGGCCCGGCAGGCCCGAACCGCGTCCTGATTTCACTCCCTCCTTTGCGTCCTTCGCGGAACCTTTGCGTCCTTTGCGGTTTAAGGTTTTTTTGTTCCATCAGCGTAGATCAAAGTCTTTAACCGCAAAGGACGCAAAGACTATGCCGAGTCCTGTGGCTATGGGTCCCATGCTATAATTTTTTGTTCGGCGGCATTCATTAGAGGCAATCCGTTGATCTCCTCGACGGGCCAGTTCCGCGCCATAAAAGACTATTAAATACGAGGTATTTCCATGTCCGGCCATTCAAAATGGGCGACAATCAAGCATAAAAAGGGCGCCCTGGACGCCAAGCGGGGCAAGATTTTTACCCGCCTGATCAAGGAAATTTCGATTGCCGCCAAGAACGGCGGCGATCCCGATACCAACCCCCGCCTGCGTGGCGCCATTTTGGCCGCCAAGGCTGAGAACATGCCGGCCGACAACATCAAGCGGGCCATCCTGCGCGGCACGGGAGAGCTTCCCGGCGCCACCTACGAAGAATTCTCGCTCGAAGGCTATGGCCCGGGCGGTGTAGCCGTCCTGCTCGACATCAATACCGACAATCGCAACCGTACGGTCAGCGAAATCCGTCACGCCTTCGGCAAAAACGGCGGCAACATGGCCTCAGCCGGTGCGGTCGCATATATGTTCCACAAGAAGGGCGACATCGTCATCCCCAAGTCGGCGGCCACAGTAGACGATCTGATGAACATCATCATCGAGGCGGGCGGCGAAGATGAGCCGATTGACGATGGCGAGAACTGGGAAATCCTGACTGCTCCTTCCGCCTATGAAGGCATGCTCGAAGCGGTTAAGAAGGCCGGCATTACACCCGTTTCGTCCAGCGTAACGATGGTTCCTGACACCTACACCAAGCTGGAGGGGCCGGCCGCCAGCCAGATGATCCGCCTGATGGAAGCGCTCGAAGAGCACGACGACGTCCAGAACGTCCACTCCAATTTCGATATCGACCAGAAACTTCTGGAAGAAGTAGCGGGGTAGGGAGACCTCGGACATCGGACCTCGGACCTCTGACCAAACCAGGAAACGGTGGTTAAGGTACCCTCATCCTTCCATCCCTACGCGCGGTCGAACCGCCGCGCGGAACTTTTCAACACCGCTGTGGAAAATTCTGTGGGAAAACGGGAAAGTACACTGTTAAGTTGTTTGTTACGAGAGCTTTCTGCACCTTGCACCTTCGCGGGTGCGCAAACCGCTTGGGTTTGCACCAGGACTGGTTCGTCCGGAGTCTGGTTTTGAAAATGCGGCTGGACAAGTTGTTGCTGGAACGTGGAATAGCCACCTCGCGGGAGCGCGCCCAGGCTCTGATCCTTGCCGGCAAAGTGCTGGTCAACGGACAAAAAATCGAAAAGGCGGGAGCGGGTGTGGAGGCCGCGGCCGATCTCCGCCTGCTGGGAGAAGACCTCAAATACGTCAGCCGCGGCGGTCTCAAACTTGAGGAGGCTCTCAAGCACTGGCAGATTGACGTTGCGGGCACAGCCTGTCTCGACGTGGGAACCTCGACCGGTGGTTTTACCGATTGTCTCTTGCAGCGCGGGGCTGGGCGGGTCATTGCTGTCGATACCGGCCACGGCCAGATTGATTTCCGCCTCCGTCAGGACGCTCGCGTGCGGCTGCTGGAAAAGACCAACGCCCGCTATCTCACGCCGCCCCAGCTCGGCGAGGCGATAGATCTGGTAGTGATGGATGTATCTTTCATCTCGGCGACCCTGGTTCTGCCCGCGGTGATCGCAGCCGCTTTTCCGGAGCTGTCTGAACGTCGCGGGCGGAAGATCATCGTTCTGGTCAAACCGCAGTTCGAAGCGGGTCGCGAGCAGGTAGGGAAGGGGGGCATCATACGCGACCCGACGGTGCAAAAGGCTGCGGTCGAAAAGGTTCGTCACGCTCTCCTGCAACTGGGATGTAACCGGACAGACGTGATTGAATCCCCCATACTGGGTGGTGAAGGCAATCGCGAATTTCTGTTGTATGGACAATTCTAGGTTTTCCTCCGTGTCCTCGGCGTCCTCCGTGGTTAAGGCTTTTGCCCGAAATTTCTGTACAATTCCACTTTCATCATGGCGACCTCGAATGTTGTTTCAACCACGAAGTCCACCGGCATTATCTCCAAGCCGGGAAAAACGGAACTGGCGGACATCGTTCCACCCCTGCTGGCCTGGTTTCGCGAGCATCAATACCAGGTTGTAGTCGATCCCGAGACCGCATCCTTCGCCCCCGGCGTGGAAGTCCTCGCGCGGGAACAGATGGCCTCCCGCGCTCTGAACTTCGTAGTGGTGCTGGGTGGAGACGGAACGCTGCTCTCCGCAGCCCGGGCCGTATCCAAGGCCGGAATTCCGGTGCTCGGCATCAACCTGGGTTCGCTGGGATTCCTCACTGAAGTGCCGCTGGAAAATCTGTACTCCACGCTGCGGGACATCGAGAACAGTTGTTGCAATCTGGACCGGCGGTCCATGGTGCATTGCGATGTGCTGCGTAAGGACGCCTCCGTAGGCAGCTACGAAGCGCTCAACGATGTGGTGGTCGGCAAGGGCACCATCGCACGGTTGAACCATTGCGACGTCTATATTGACCGGGTGTTTGTCTCGAGCTACCAGGCTGACAGCCTTATCGTCTCCACCGCCACCGGTTCGACGGCGTATTCGCTGGCGGCCGGCGGTCCCATCCTGATGCCTTCCGTGGATGCATTCGTGGTCACGCCGGTCTCGGCGCACTCGCTTACTCATCGTCCGCTGGTGGTCCGCGATACTTCTGAAATAGAGATTGTGGTCAAAACCGGAGAGGACGAGGCCTATCTGAGCATCGACGGCCAGATCGGCATGCCGATATTGGATGGGGACCGCGTGCTGTGCCGCAAATCACAGCACCAGGTCACGCTGCTGCATACCCAGGGAACATTTTTTGACGTGCTACGCACCAAGCTGAAATGGGGCCAGCGCTGACCGTGATGTGGAACACGTGGGACAGCCGCGCCCGGCGCGGCTAGTTTTTTTTTCGATACGGAGATTGCGGAGCTTTGTTCCGCTGGACAGCCGAGGGCGGCAGCTGTCCCCACGTGGCTTCTGGTGGCATCCCTGCACGAGCGGGACGCTCGCGCCTACATTCAGACAGCTTCGGCAAAACCTAGTTCTGAACGTGGGTTCTTGCGCTGGCGCGAGGCAGTCTCCTGCGCAGTTGCCTCCTGCGCTTCGATTCCCGCCTTGCCCGGCTCGGCCAGGAATTCACGAATCCTGAGCTTCGCCTTGTGCAGTTGTGACTTGGAATTTCCCACCGAGCAATCCAGGATCTTCGCGATCTCCTGGTGCTCGTAACCTTCCACTTCGTGCAGCAGGAAGATAGTCCGGTAACCGGCGGGCAGATCCTTAATGGCGCGGGTCAGGGTAATGCGATCCACCGATCCTGACAGGCGGCCATCGCGGCTGCCGTATTCACGGCGCACCATCTTGGCATCATGGCTGGAGGGTTCGTCCAGCGAGATTTGCTTCAGCGCCTTCTTGCGGAAGTGCATCAAAACGGTATTGACCGCGATGCGATAGAGCCAGGTGGACAGCGCCGAGTTTCCCTTGAAGGTGGATAGTTTCCGGAACACCTGCAGAAATGCGTCCTGGGTGAGGTCTTCAGCCTGCGCCGCATTGTTGGTCATGCGCAGGCAAATGGAATAAATCCTCGCCTTATGCGCGTGGAACAGAGCGGCAAAGGCTTCCGAGTCGCCTCGCTGGGCGCGCTTGACCAATTCAAGGTCGGTGCTCGATCGGACCGTACAATTCGCATCGGAGTTCATTGCCATAGGAATGTTCTGGTTCGTCACGCGTCTGCCTCCCGGGTCTGAGATTGACCCTCGCAAATCGGTTTTCATAACGACGATAAGACTAGGTGCAGAAGCGATCAGGGTCTATCCGGTGCACCCTGTAGTGGTTTCATTAACTTGCTGTATAGGGTGAACCCGAAATCGATCCTGAAGTTGTGTGCATGCGGGCGGCGTCCGGCGCGAAGATTCAATACGGTCGCATCCCCGCCAAGCATGACGAATGGCCCGATGTTAGCCGGAGAATCCCGGCACCCTACTCAATCGTAGGTTGGACCACGTGAACAATATTGTTCCGGACTGCGTAAAGCACCAGATCGCTTACCGAGTGCAGTTGCAGCTTGCGCATGATATTCGAGCGATGAGTTTCCGCCGTCTTTACGCTCAGGCCCAGCGCCACCGCGACCTCTTTCGTGCTCTTGCCCTCGGCCAGCAGCTGTACTACTTCGCGTTCCCGCGGAGTAAGCCGGTCACGGCCTACGGCAATGGCGGCCGCCTGGGTCCCGCCTTTCAGATATCCATCCAGCACCATGGCTGCGACTTTGGAAGTAAAGTAGGTCTTGTCGCGCTTGAGAGCTTCGACCGCAACCACCAGATCCCGGGCTGCGTCGGACTTGAGCAGGAATCCCCTGGCGCCGGCATTCAGAACGTCCCGCACCACCTGGTCGGAGTCATGGAAAGTAAGAATGAGCACGCGGGCGCGGGGATCTTCTTTAATGATCTGCCGGGTCGCTTCCAGGCCGTTCAGGCCGGGCATACCAATGTCGAGGATGATGGCGTCAGGCTTCAATTCACGGACTTTTTCCGCAGCCTCGCGCCCGTTCGCAGCTTCGCCGCAAATTTCCCATCCCGGCTCTGCCTGCAGCAGGGCGCACAAGCCCTTACGCACCACTTCGTGGTCGTCCGCTATGAATATCCTGAATGCAGCCATTTAACCCACCTCCCCAAAACGCCTTGGCTTTACGGGCAAGAATTCCCAGGATGCCCTGTGTAAGCATCGTAGTTGCCAAACGAGGATGCTCCACCCTTGCAACGCGTTAGCCGCCTGTGGAAAACTTTTGCAGTGTAATTCTTGCTGATATCGCGCGAAACTTCGCGCTTCTATCCCACCGCAAAGTCAAAAGCGAACAGGTAGGTCTGGCGGCGGAAACCCCTTACGGGAAGCCACTTTCAGACACTACCCTATAGTGCCTGCTAGTCTATACTCGAGCCTATCGGGCGCCTATACAGTTTGTCCTGTATTTTCGGATTGGCCCTATCGACGATTTGAATCTGTGGAAAGTCCGGCTCACTCCGCTGGGTCATTGCGTAAAGACCGCATATCGACACCCAATTGCTCCGCTTTTTTGTAGAAATGGCTTCGCTCCAGGCCCAGTGCTTTGGCCGCGTTGGTGACGTGGAAGTGGCTCCGCTTGAGCTCGGCCAGAATGACCTCCCGCTCAAAGGCCTGGGTTCGTTCCGCCAGAGTGCCTGAGCCGGCCGGGGAGGTTGGGGATGTAAGCCCGTGGGGTAACGCCATCTCGACGGTGTCCCCAGTTACTTCACCGTCAGTTGCCAGCAGGATTAGCCGTTCCACCACGTTGCGCAGCTCGCGAACATTGCCCGGCCAGTTATGCGCCTGGAGTTCCTGAATCGCCTCCAGACTGAAGGGCAGCGGTTTCCAGTTATTCTGGGCGCAGACTTGAGCCGCAAAATGCTGTATCAGGACGGGAATGTCCTCTTTTCGCTCCCGGAGCGGCGGCAGCAGGACGGGGAAGACGTAAATCCGGTGAAACAGGTCCTGGCGGAACTTGCCGTCGCGGACCAGAGATTCCAGGTTGCGATGGGTAGCCACGACCACGCGCACATCCACCTTGGTAGGTTTGTCGCCGCCGATACGCTCGACTTCGCCTTCCTCCAGCACGCGCAGCAGTTTGGCCTGCATGGGCAGAGGCATATCGCCGATTTCATCGAGGAATATCGTGCCTCGCTCCGCCTGTTCGAACTTGCCGATATGGCGGCCGGCGGCGCCGGTAAAAGAGCCTTTTTCGTGGCCGAACAGTTCAGACTCGATCAGCTCAGCCGGAACGGCGGCGCAGTTTAAAGTGATGAAGGGACCGCCGGCGCGCGGACTGCGCTCATGCAGCGTGCGCGCGACCAGTTCCTTGCCGGTGCCGGTTTCGCCCAGAATGCAGACCCGGGTTTCGCTGGCGGCCACGCGCTCAATCTGGGCCATCAGCTTTTTCATGGTCTCGCCGGTCCACACGATTTCGTGTTTCCCCAGGCGTTGCCGGAGCTGCCGGTTTTCCGACTCCAGCCGCTGCAGCTTGAGCGCGTTCTCCACCGTAAGCAGCAGCTTTTCCGTGGAGACAGGCTTTTCCAGGAAGTCGAGCGCCCCCAGGCGAGTGGCGCGCACCGCCATCTCGATATGCGCCTGCCCCGACATCATGACCACAGGCGTCGTGACTCCCTGGGACTTCAAGTCTTCCAGGAGCGAGAGGCCATCCTTGCCCGGCATGACCACGTCCGAGAGGATCAAGTCGAAAGTCTGGGCGCGAGCCAGTTCCAGGGCCTTGGCGGCGTTGTCGCACAACATTGCCTCGTGGCCGGCGAGACGAAAGGCGCGTGCCAGCGAGGCCAGGGTATTGGCTTCGTCGTCCACGATCAGCAGATGCGCTTTCTGAGGCACCGCTTTCTGATACACGATATCTCCTTAGCCCGCCACCAGCTTGTCGAGATTGCCCGGCAGCTCGATCATAAATGTAGCTCCTCGTCCCGGCTGGCTGCGCACGCTGATCCTGCCGCCATGGTCGCTGACGATGGATTGCACGATGGCCAGGCCAAGTCCCGTGCCATGCGCTTTGCTGGTGTAGTAGGGCGTAAACAGGCGCTCGCATTCTTCCGCGGTCAGGCCGGTACCGGTGTCCGCAATTTCCACCGTGACCCGGTCACCGTTCTGCCGCGTGCGTAGAGTGAGCGTGCCACCCTCAGGCATGGCATCCATCGCGTTCAATGCGAGATTGGAAAAAACACGATGCAGCAGTTCCGGATCGGCCGCAATGGGCGCAAGGTCCTCCGCCAGTTCAAGCCGGCATTCAACGGGATGCTCCGGTGCTTGCAATTGCGCCTGCAGCAGGCGCGCCACGTTCCGCACGACGTCGTTTACCTGCACCCGCTGAAACTGCGGTTGCGGCATGCGGGAGAATTCGCTGAACCGCGAAATGATGGTTTTCAGATTCGCGATTTCCGCCAGCAGCGTGGACGAGCTCTCGGGAAAAATTTCCTCGAACTGCTCCGGACTCTGCTGCCGTGCCCGTACCAGGTTCTCCACCGTCAGCTGCAGGGGGAACAATGGATTCTTGAGTTCGTGCGCCAGGCGCCGCGCTAATTCGCGCCAGGCCGCGACCCGCTCGGCCTGCACCAGCCGTTCCCGCTGCTGGAGAAGTTCTCCCGTCATGCGGTTGAAGGATTCGGCCAGAGCACCCAGTTCGTCGGATGAATCCACGGCCACGCGCGTGTTCCAGTTTCCCGCCGCCACCTCCCGCGCCGCCTCCGCCAGTTGTTCCACCGGTCGCGTGACCCGGGAGGATGCCCATCCGCTGAACAGAATGGCGAGAACAAAACCGACGCTCCCCGCCAGCAGGGCGGCCGATCGAATCCGATCGCGCAGCTCAACATAGGGACGCCGTGTGTTGCCCACCAGCAGAATTCCCAGTAACTGGTTATCCTGGCCGCTCAGCGGGATGGCATGGACGCTCTCATCGTCGGCCGCATCGTCTGACCAATGAAGGAGTGCAGTGGCTTCCTGCCGCTGCTGCTGGACTTGCTCAATCAGGGGTGCCAGCAGCGCCGGTTGCCGCGTGTCGCCCGCTGGCCCGACCAGAAGGGGTGCGGAAAAGCCCTTGGCGAGGTTGCGATAGAGCATGGCCCGCATGCCGGCCGGGAGTTCGAGGCTGGCCATGAAATCCTGGTCGAGGCGGCGGCCGCCTATCACGAAGATGGGCTTGTCGCCGATCTCCACCCGCCGGATGGCGGAAAGGCTCAGCGCCGCTCCGTCAGGAAGTTCCTCCTGCCGAAGAAAAGCGGCCGGCGACGGCGCTCCCGCCGGCAGCGAACTTTCCTTGTAGCCAAATTTCGCCGGCCACTGCGCCGACGAGAGAATGGTGCCGCTGCTGTCCACGAATTCCAGAAAGTCCAACTGCTGGTTGTCGGCCAGCGTCCTGGCCTCATTCACGTACGCACTGTAGTCCGCTGAACCGCGGCTCACCGCCAGCGCCATGCGGGTCGCGGCGTCGCTGCTCGCGATGGTTTCCACGCGGTGTGCCACTTCGTCGCCCCGCCGGCTGAACTCGCGGCGAAATTGCGCGATCAACGCCGTCGTTTGAGCTTCGTTAGCCCGCTCGAAAGCGCGTCGGGTCACGCTGGATACGATCCAGGTGACCGCGCCCACGCAAAGAAAAACCGTCAGCGCGAAGACCAGCAGAAGTTTGCGGCGAAAGCTCAAGGCTTCCCCGTTTCCAGCCAGACGTCCTGCAGACGCCAGCTGCCGTCCGGATCTTCCCGCCAACCCATCACGTTCACCCCCAGCGCAACCGCAGTTCGCAAATGGAGCAGGGGAATTACGCGCTGCGATTGCAGTAGAGTGTTCTCCGCTGCGTATGCCCTGGATGCGTCGGCACTCTGCGGCAGCGGATCGCCATCGAATGTTGGCTGCGGCAATCCCAGCCCTCGAGCAAGCTCGCTGAGCGCAACCCTGGCATCGAGCGAGGGCAAGCGCATGCGGACCAGCCGGATGTCGGCCGCCGCTGTGGCTGTAGTTTGCAGCGTCAGTCCCGCGTCGCGCGCGTTCAGTGCGATACGCTCCGCGATGACTCGCGCCAGCGGATCGGATGCATCGTAGCCCAACGTCCATGCGGGTCCCTGGCGCACCGCATCCCGCGCCTGGCGCGCACGCTGCAGATCGATGGCAGTGGGAAAAAGGAACGCATAGCCGCTCATCCAGCCCGGCAGGAGCGTGCCGGCGGGTTCACCTCCTCCCTGCAGCAGAACGTTGTTCATGGCGTCGCGATCGATGCTGAGCGCCAGGGCCTCGCGCAATTTCCCATCCTCCGGCGATTGAATATCCCGGCCGAAGACCAGCCCCATCCATTCCGCGGGAGGAGAGCTCTCCACACGCCGGCCCTCCAGCACTGCGTGCCGAGCCTGGTCCGGTGCGACCTCCACCAGGTCAGCCTTGCCCAGATCGAGCGCGATCATCTGCTCGCGAAAGCTCTTGCCCATTTCGATCTCGATCGAGTCCAGAAACGCCCGGCCGCCCCAGTAATCGTCACGGGCAGACAATGCCAGTTTCTTCCCCGGGTCCCAACGTTCGACGGCGAAAGGGCCGCTTCCGACAACCTTTCCGCCGGTGCGTTTGGCGATGCCGTAGCGTGGCAATGCCAGGAGGGCGGGAAGGTCCGGAGTTGGAGCGGTGCACTCGATAACGACCGCTTCTCCGGTGGCGAAAACTTTCCAGTCGGGACTGGCGGCGCGCAGGGAAGCCGCGACCGCATCGGAGCTCACCGCGGTGCCGTCATGAAATGCAACTCCGCGGCGGATGCTGAACTGCCAGCGTTGATTGCCGGTATCGGCTTGCCATGAAGGTGAGAGCGCGGGCTGGGCCTGGCCGCGCGTGTCCACCGTGACCAGGTTGTCAAAGATCAGGCGCGAAAGGCTGGGCAACATCGGGTTCCCCGGCCGGTTGGATTCAGCAGGATCAAGCGAGGCAGGCGCTTCCCCGATAGCCACGCGGAGGGTCCCGCCATAGTGCGGGCGGGTGCGGGCCGGCGCCGCGATCGCCAGAGACAAACTAACGGCCACAAGTAAGAGTGAGCCGGAAGGCCTCATATTCCCCCGTTTCCGAATTGTGCACCACCGCCACGACGCCGGTCCCGCCCGATCCTGTCCACAAAGCGGTGACCGCGCCGCTCACCTCGAGAGGAATGCTCGCGGCGACAGGTTCCCGTCCGGTAGATTCGAAAGCTTGCACTGCATCATTCCGGCCGGCGCCGGCTCCAGTTGCCAGAACTTGCCAGCCCGACCCGCAGCCGCTGCGCAGGCTGGCAATGTCACTGCCCCACTTCAGCTTCTCTACCACCTGATCGGTGGCGCCGTCGAGCAGATGGACTTTCCCGTCCACGGCCGCCAGCAGCCACCACGTTGATTTTTCGCGGGGAATAGCTGCGGCGGAATAAAACGCCGGTGCTCGCGTGCCGGTTCCGGCCGAGAGTGTGCCAGTGAAGAAATTGCGCGAGGAAGCAAACGACGCACTCTGGCTGAACAGGTCTGCCCCGATCGGCCAGGAATCATTACTCTCGAAGCAGGTCATGGCCAGGGAGGCGCCCCCGGAACCTCGACAATAGATGCCGGGCAAGTAGGCATCGAAAAGATGATCTTTGTCCCCGCGCACAACCAGCCTTCCTCGCAGATCGCGCGGCCACGGCCGCGAATGAGCAATGGGAAGTGCTTGCTCGATCAGCCAGCGACTCTCCTGCATCCGGTACGAGATCACGCCGTTTGCGTCCAGCACCAGCATGC
Source organism: Terriglobia bacterium (assembly GCA_963790645.1). Taxonomy (GTDB): domain Bacteria; phylum Acidobacteriota; class Terriglobia; order Terriglobales; family Acidobacteriaceae; genus JAIQFF01. The sequence continues at coordinate 94,926 of CAWBPS010000015.1, forward strand.
GCGCGGGATTGTCATCAATCACCGCAACGTCCAGAATGCGTTCCGTCTGCGACCACAGGGAAACTTCGCGGAGCACCATCGCCGCGGCTGCGGGTTCCACGGCGAGGGCGGCAGACCGCGGCAGGGAAACCATTACCACCGAAGGCGCATTCGCACCCTGGCGAATCTCCGCAACCCAGACGTAGCTTTGCAGCTCCTCGGAGAGCGTGACCCGCACGTTTACTGCAGCCTGTTCGGCCGCAACAAAACGCACACCGGTGACGGCAAGCTGGGTTAGAAGATTGCGCCGGATGTCGTCGCTCAGGGCGGCGCTTAGCGACGAGCGATTCAATACTTCCACGGCCATGGTTTTCGGGCCGGTGGCCGAAACGATCTTTCCTGCCAGCAACCCTTCCGCGCCAGCCCAGTTCTGCGCAGTGGCTTCGACGACGAACAGCAACGTAAACAGGAGGATGCTGAAAAATCGCGAAGAGAGTGGCGAGAGCATGCCTGGTCTGCACAAATTGATGCGCAAATTGATGGGCGGGTGGATGGGCGAATTATAAACTGCATCCCACACGGTTCCGGACTCCGCGGTTGGTACTCTCTGGGTTCGTCCGTTTAGCATTTAATCCCCGAGCCCTCAAACCAAACCAGCCCTATCCAGATTGACCTGCGCCTGCCCGCAAAGGTTCCAAAGGGCGCGATGCCTAGGCTAGCGCTGAATGGCCGTTTTGGGTTGCGCTGCTCTCGGAGCAAAAAAAGCGCCGAGCACCTTGCCGAAGATCAGTTCTTCTACAAGGATTGCGACGGCCAGCGAGAAGGTCATTCCCCCGATCACCGCGACGGTCGTGAATACCAGTTCCATAGCTGCCTCCAGTCGGACAGACCGTACGTAGCGAATAAAAGACCATTGGCATGTGATTGATTATTAGACGCTTACAAGGTGTTGCGAACTGAAAGTTGTGGCCATTGAAAGACGCTGTGTCAGGGCTGACACAGCCGAGCCTGTGTGGGTCGGCCACTCCTGTCCGACGCTTTTCGGGGTTTGATTTTAGGTCAGGATTCTGCAGTTAGGGTCGGCGCATGACTTCCTGCCGATAAAGGCTCAAAGTCTAAAGTCTGGAATCAACGTAACATCAAACGTCAAAGTCTTAAAGGCAAAGTCAAAGGAAGAAATCTAAAATCAAAATCAAAATCTTAAGTCAAAGGCGGCGGACAAGAGTGTCCGCCCCACACATTTCTTCTTCTGGTTCCGATTCCCGGCGCAATACTGGTTCCGCTTCGATCCTGATCTCCCGACGCAGAGCGTCGAGCAGCGCATCAAGGACAACCTTCAGAGACTGCGGGTTGTCGGCCAGCACGCGTTCCACGCTTTCGCGATGGACCGCCAGTTCTCCGATGGGCCGCGCGCCGCTGAGGTCAACCCGACCGGCGGATAGGGTAGAGCGGCGCCAACCTGCTGCTCCCAGTGCGGTGCGCGCGAAGGGATAGTCAAGACTGCCCGTCGTCATCCAATGAATGACCAGCTCCTCCACATGGTCGATGCCGCAAGCTATCTGAATGCCCGCGCGGGAGGCCATCTGCTCATTCCATTGCAGTATCGTCAGTTTGTCTTCCCAGGTGTTCTCGGCGACCAGGAAACGGGGCTGGTTCGCGGAACGCTCTTCGCCGCAGATCGCACACAAATGAGTCCTGAAATGATTCATAAGACACCTTTCAATTTCCTGGAATCATCCGCTGCATCCCGCTCAGATGCACAGCGGGCACAGCGCGGTTCCGGGCAGGAAGCGGAACCGTAACCATTCCTCGTCCCCGTTCAAAGGTCAGTGTGAGTAAAGCAGAGCATGCATCGCATAACCAATAGCGCTCCATACGGCGAAGGGAACGGTGCCTGCGACTCCGCGGGGCGACTGCGGGCGTCAACTCCTCGCCATAGTCAGTCTCGAGAAGGAACAGCTTGCCCACGCTGAGGCTGCGGAACAAACTCGTACAGGCAGGATTAGCGCACTTATGCAGCATCGAGGGTTTCCTGAGAGCGTACCGAGCGACTGGATGGTGGAAGGCATGCACGCGAGGGGCCGCAAGTGAAAGATTAGGGAGGTTGCGTAACCGACTGAGGTGTTGGCAACCTTGGCTGTCAATGCAACCGGCGAATGCCGACCTGAGGTCACTACTGCCGACCGCCCGTCATTTGACTCTGGACTGGCCCTCGCGCCGGCTCCCTACTTCCGGGCAAACCGCGCCTCGGATTGCCCGCCCTCTAGCCCAGGAGTAAGATTGCGCCACGGCGGCCCGGCAGAACTGTCCCTAAGGCCTCGGGACGCTGTTCTCCATTCTGAATTATGTAGGCCCCTATGGCGGAATTTGAGCCCACTCTCGCGAGTTCGACTCAGCCTCAGGATTCCTTGTCCGGCAAGGTGGTGGGACGCTTTCGCATTGGAGAACGGCTCGGCAAAGGAGGCATGGGTGAGGTTTACAGCGCCGAAGACACCAAACTCAAGCGCACCGTTGCCCTCAAGCGCCTGGCCCCCTCCTTGCGTGCTGACTCGCTTTATCGCCACCGCTTCCTCGAAGAAGCGGAGCGCGCTTCCCGCTTCGGCGATGCTCACGTAGCCGCTGTCTATGACGTGCTGGAGGAGCAGGGCGAGATATTCCTGATCCTGGAATATGTGGAAGGCCAGAACCTGCGACAGCGGCTGCGGGAGCCGCTGTCGCTGGATGAGTTTTTCACCATCGCGATTCAGTGTGCGGAAGCCCTGGTGTCGGCGCACCGGCACGGCATTGTTCACTGTGACATCAAGCCCGAAAACATCATGCTCAGCAGCGAGGGCCAGGTCAAAATATTGGACTTCGGCGTGGCCAAGCACTTGCCCCGTTCCGACCAGAGTTCGACCGTGGACCGCGCTGGCACCTTTGCCGGCACGCCCGCCTACATGTCGCCAGAGGTTCTGCTGGAGCAGGCCCCGGACGGCCGTGCTGACATCTTTTCATTGGGCGTGGTCTTCTACGAAGTCCTGACCGGGCAGCATCCCTTCATGGCAGGCAGTTTCGTTGCCACCACCGACCGCATCCGAAACGAGACACCCGCTCCCATTCGTGTTTTCAACCGCTCAGTTCCGGAGGGATTGCAGGCGCTGGTCAACAAGGCCATGGCCAAGGAAGCGGAGCAACGGTACTCCGGCGCTCATGAAATGCTGGACGAGCTCATCGCGGTTCGATCAGGGATGACCTCGGGCGGAAGGCCACATGGGGAACAGGAACAGCCAGGGAGTAGCCGAACGCGATACCTGCTTCCCAGCATCCTGGCCGTGGTTCTGCTGGTCGGGGGCGTGCTGGCCAGTTCTAAAATGGCGGTCATCAGGGGCTGGTTCGGAATGGAAAAACCGCCGGCCATACAATTGGTGGTCTTGCCCTTTGCCACGCCCGACGCCGATTCCAGCGCTAAAGCTTTTTCCAACGGTCTCACAGAGACGCTAACTGCCGAGCTCACCCACCTTACTGGAAACTACCCCTTGCAAGTTGTCCCCGCGAGTGAAGTGCGCGCCGGCGCTATCACCACGGTAGAACAGGCCCGAAAAGAATTCGGGGTGAATATGGTGCTTGAAGGGAGCTTGCACGGCGCCGGCGACCAAATGCGCGTCACCTATAGTCTGGTGGATGCCACAACCAGGCGTCAATTGCACGCGGAAGCCATCACTGCCGACGCCGCTGATGCGTTGGCCCTGGAGGATCGCGTAGTGGATGGTGTGCTCGGCATGCTGGGTCTGGAGGTGGAAAGCAAAGACCGGGCGATCCTGGCCGCGCACGGAACCCAGGATCCGGTTGCCTATGACTTCTATCTGCGGGGCCGCGGTTATCTTCAGGAACCGGAGAAACCCGAAAACATAGAGAACGCCATTGTCGCGTTCAATAACGCGCTTGAGCGCGATAAGAAGTATGCGCTCGCCTACGCCGGTCTGGGGGAGGCGTTTTGGGCCCGTTACGAGCTGACTCACGATCCTGACTGGGTAACGAAAGCTGCGCAAGCCTGCGAGCGCGCAGTTTCCTTTAACCCGGATCTGGCAAGCGGCAATACCTGTTTTGGCACGGTGTACAATGGCACCGGTAAGTACGAAGAAGCAGCCCGCCAGTTCCAGCGGGCGGTGCTGCTGGATCCGACTCGAGACGATGCCTTCCGTGGACTCGCGTTTGCATACGAGCGTCTAGGCAGGCAAGTGGACGCCGAGCGGACCTTCCAGCGTGCCATTCAGGTTCGCCCTCAGTACTGGGCGAGTTACGAGTGGCTGGGCACGTTCTACTCCGAACATGCCCGCTACGAGGAAGCGGCCAGGCAGTTCACTCAGGCCATAGCTCTTGCCCCGGACAATCCCCACAGTTATCGCAAACTTGGCGGGGTTTACATTTATATGGGAAGGTACCTGAAGGCGATCGAAGTATTGCAAAGAGCCATCGCTCTTTATCCCACATCAGGCGCCTACTCCAATCTTGGCATCGCGTATTTTAACGTTCATCATTTTGATGATGCGGTGGCTGCTTACGAGCACGCCTGCACTCCCGCCAGCAAAGACTACATCGCGTGCGGGAATCTGGCCCGAGCCTACTACTGGGCACCAGGACGGCGAAGCCAGGCCACGGAATACTATCGCCGGGCGATTGCCCTGGCGGAAGAAAGACTCAGCATCAATCCTCGCGACGGTGACCCGCACATACTGAGCAGCAGCTATTACGCCATGCTCGGTGATAGACGACATGCGCTGGAACATCTACAACGAGCTCTCGAGCTCCGGCCCAACGAACCCGAATACCTCCTGACCGCGGCCATCGTCCACAACCAGTTTGGCGAGGAGGACGAGGCCCTGGAGTGGCTCGAGGCAGCCGTAAGACGGGGATACTCGGCGTCGGAGATAAAGGTTGCGCCTGAACTGGACAACCTGCGTGGAGAGGCCAGATTTCAAAAACTTGTCGGGCCCAGGTAGTTGAAAGAGACCGTATTTTCGATTTGAAAGAGAGGAAAATTGTATGGGAGAACCAGCAAGAGTGTTTGAGTTCCCGGGAGAGATCGGAGACCGGAAAATCTACGTGGTTCACAACGCACCAGAACCAGCAGATCATCCCCCGATCCAGATCTCGATTTCGCGGCAGGATTCGGTGCACTGGATTTCATATTCACAAAAATTTCGCGTCAGAGAGCTGAAGTTTAAACCCAACGGAGACGACTCGGGGGCTCACCCCGAGCATCCCTTCTATCGCGAGTTCCCTCGTGACAGTGGGGAGTTCCAGGCTCAGATCAACTCGGGTCCAGCCCGGCCTGAGGCCGAAGGCTGTACCTACGAAGCCTTCTTCGAGTTCGAAGACGGCAGTCAAGTAGATCCGCACATCCAGATCGGGAAATGATCGCGGTCGCCGCCCCATGACTTCCCGCTGAGCGCCCCTTTGGGGGAACCCGCTCAGCGGTACTTTCTTTCCCGTCCTACCTGGCAATCAAACCAAACTGTGCTGTCACCCAAGTCCTATCCCCGCAACTTGAGTTACTTCAGTTACTTGCCGGGCTGAGACTCCCCGATTTTGAATGACTATTACCTACGGCGTGCCGAAGGATGGGCGGTCGGTGCCTGGTGCACCAGGCCATCTTCCGCAGAGTCGAGCGGATTTTTCGATGGGAAGGAATAGAAGAAATGCGTAAGTTAGCGAGTCTCATCTTGTTGCTCTGGCTGGCGTCGTTGTCGGCGGCGGCCCAGGATTTCCCCAAAGCAGAGATCTTTGGCGGATACCAGCTCACCCGGTTGGACGGCACCACATTGAACGGCTGGAATGCCGCTCTTACCGGAAACCTGAATCACTGGTTCGGAGTCACCGGGGACTTCAGCGGCGCCTACAAATCGCAGGGCGGGGTGGACTTCCGCAACTACACCTACACCTTCGGCCCGACCATTGCGGCCCGGGGCAATGAGACCTTCACTCCGTTTGCTCATGCCCTGTTTGGCGGGTCCCATGCTTCGGCGGGTTTCGATGGAGCTTCGGCGAGCGATAATGCCTTCGCCATGATTTTCGGCGGTGGTGTGGATGCCAAGTTCTCACCCCACCTGTCCTTCCGCGTGGCGCAGTTTGACTGGATGTCGTTCCGCGCCAACGGAGGCTCGTCGAACAACAATTTCCGGTACTCCGCTGGAATCGTGTTTCACCCTTAGTCGGCGGCGATCGAATGCAGGAAGAGAGGGCGGCGCAGCGCCGCCCTCTCTTCTTTGCCGCCGATTTTCAACCCACCGGATCGCGGGCCCTCACTCACCCATCACTTTTACGATCACCCGCTTGTCCCTCTGACCGTCGAATTCGGCATAGAAGATTCGCTGCCAGGTCCCCAGATCAAGTTTGCCTGCGGTGACCGGGACTATGACCTCGTGGTGAATGAGCAGTGCCTTCAAATGGGAGTCGCCGTTGTCTTCGCCGGTTTCGTGATGTTTGTAGTCTTTGCGGAAGGGGGCCAGCTTTTCCAGCCACTGATCGATGTCCTCGATCAGTCCGCTCTCGTTGTCATTCACATAAACTCCCGCCGTGATGTGCATGGCGGAAACCAGCACCATGCCTTCCTTCACCCCACTCTTGCTTACAATCTGCTCCACCTGCGGCGTGATGTGCACGTAGGCGCGGTGGGAGCGGGTGTGAAATTTCAGGTATTCGGTAAGACACTTCATGGTTCGTCCCCCTAATAATGCGTGATCGCCAGACCAGTTTCGCAGATAATGCTACGGAAATCAGTTTCCCGGAGGTGGGGTGGATACTTCCAGCAGCGAACTGCAGGAACTGCGGCGCCTGGTGGGCGAGCTCACGGCGCGGGTGTTTCGCCTTGAGCAGGCCCTGAACCTGCAGCGCGGCTTGCCGCAACCCGCTTCCACCGCCGAGGCGCCGCCTCCGGCCGCTCCGCCGTACCCGATCGTTGCTGACAATCCAAGCCCGCCGGCGCAAGTTCCATCGGCAAAAGCAGGCGGAGCGGACCTGGAATCCCGCATCGGTTCGCACTGGCTGAACCGGATCGGTATCGCCGCTGTGCTGATCGGCGTTTCCTACTTTCTGAAATTTGCCTTCGACAACAACTGGATCGGACCGGCCGGACGCGTAGCTATCGGACTGCTGGCCGGGATCGCCATCGTGGTCTGGAGCGAGAATTTTCGCCGCCGCGGATACTTCATTTTTTCATACTCGTTGAAGGCGGTCGGGATTAGCGTGCTTTACCTCTCCTTGTACGCGGCCTTCCAGGTGTACAGCCTGGTGACCGGCGGCGTGGCCTTCACCATGATGTTTGCGGTGACGGCTGCGACCGCGGTGATGGCCTGGACCCAGGACGCGGAAATTCTGGCGGCCTTCGCCCTGGTCGGCGGGTTCGCCACGCCTCTGCTGCTCTCGACTGGAGAGAACCGTGAAGTGGCGCTGTTCACCTACGTTGTCCTGCTGGACGCGGGCGCGCTCGCGCTGGTCATCCTGAAACCATGGCGGCGCCTGCTGCTGTTGAGCTACGCCGGAACTCTGCTGCTTTACGTGGGCTGGTATGCCAGCTTCTACGACGTGACCCAGGTGCGGATGACGGTGGGCTTCGCCACGCTGTTCTTCGCCATCTTCGCAGTGGCGCCTTTATTGGCGCGCCCGGCGCAGAAGGGATGGCTCTCCGACTCCGTCCCGCCCCTGGTCGCGGTGGTGAACGCGGCCGGATATTTTTTGCAGATCTACGTGATGTTCGAAGAGATCGGTACGAAGGACACGGCGTGGTTTGCCTTGGCCCTCGCGGCGTTATACATCTTCCTCAGCCGCCAGGCCCGGGGGCGGGCCGGCAATCCCGGGGCGGCGCGGACCGTGGACCTGCTGCACCTGGCGCTGGCCATCGGATTTATCACGGTGGCGATTCCCATACGGCTCGATGCCCACTGGATCACCATGGGGTGGTTCGTGGAGGTGGCGGTGCTGTTGTGGGTAGCAGACCGGATTCACTCGGAGCTGCTCAACATATTCGCCATCGGCGCCCTGCTACTGGGCGTGGGCCGGCTTCTCCTTATCGATAACTTTTACGTCACGCGTCCCATCTTCAATGCGCGGATGGCGACCTACGCGGTGGCAATCGCGGTGCTCGGGGCAGTCGCATGGTATGGCAGCCGCCGGAAAGATGAAGCGGCGCGCGCCGTGGCCGGGGTTGCGGTTGTCGCGTTGAACCTCCTGGCCCTGGTTGCTTTGAGCCGCGAAGTCGCCGACTACTACAGCCGGGAGATGACGGGCATTCTTCCGCAGAGGCAATGGGACCCATCCGCCTGGAAGGACTGGCATCACGTTAAAATAGCCCGCGACTTCACTTACTCCGCTCTGTGGATGGCTTACGGCGCCATGTTGATGGTGGTGGGCTTCTGGCGCCGCTCCGCGTTTGTGCGCTGGCAGGCGCTGGTCCTGATCGCGTTCACTATCGGCAAAGTATTTCTCTACGATGTGTCGGAGCTGGACCGCGGCTACCGCATCGTGAGTTTCATTGTGCTGGGAGTGCTGCTGCTGACGATTTCGTTCATGTATCAACGCGACTGGCTCAAGTTGTCAAGCCGCAATCATTCCAAAGAAAGCCCTGCCGGCACATGAAGTCCGCCTCCTGCCTGCTCGCGATGATTGTGGCCATCGGTGCGGCTTTGGCACAGGGGCCGTCGATTTCCTATTTCACCAATGTCCGCGATGTCCAAATCTCTCAGCCCGAGCAGCAGAACTACTTTGTGGTGGATGAAGAAATCTGGGCTCATGCGCGCCCCGATCTGGCCGACTTGCGAATCTATGACGGGGAATCCCAGGTGCAATACGCGCTCAGCGAACAGCGCGGAGGAACGTCGAGCCATGAGGCGGCGGCAAAGATTCTCAATCTGGGGAGCGTGGGCGGGCGCACTGAGTTCGACCTCGATATGGGCGAGATCGGCGAGTACGACCGCATCCGGTTGCAACTGGATGCTAAAGATTTCGTGGTGACAGCATCGCTCGCGGGAAGCAACCAGCTGGCCGCGAAGTCCGCGACCCAATTACCGTCGGCGACGCTGTATGACTTTACCCGCGAGGAACTAGGCTCCAACCCGGTGTTGAAGTTGCCGGCTTCAAGCTTCCGGTATCTGCATGTGAAGCTTTCCGCTGGAATCTCTCCGGCCCAGGTCAAGGGCGCGTCGGTTTACAACCTGCAGGAAACGAAAGCGGTCTGGATCAGCGTAGGATCATGCGGCGCACCCTCGCAGGTCGCGCGGACTACGGTGATCATTTGCGATTCGCCGGTGCGCGTTCCGGTGGAGCGGGTCCGCTTTCGGGTAGATCCGAAGCAGGTAAATTTCCGGCGGACGGTGGTCCTCTCGGATGCGAGCGAGCAGCGCTACGGGGACGGCGAGCTCACGCGCGTGCGGATGAATCGCGGAGGCGCTACCGTCATTGCGGAAGAGATGGATGTGGCGATCCGGGGACAGAATTCCAGCCGGGTGAAGGTCACTGTGGACAATGGGGATAATCCGCCGTTGTCGATATCCGGAGTTGAGCTGCTCTCGGTTGAACGGCGAGTGTACTTTGATCCGCAGGGCAAGTCGCTGCTCAAGCTGTATTACGGCGACAGCAAGCTCGGTTCGCCGATTTATGATTATGCCCGGTTCTTCAAGGCTGATCCCGCGGCAGTCCGGGCAGAGCTTGGGCCGGGCACACACAATAAAGCCTATCGCGGACGCCCGGATGACCGGCCCTGGTCGGAGCGTCACAAAGCAGTGCTGTGGCTGGCGATGCTGCTGGCGGTGATAGTGCTGGCGGCGTTGGCGATTCGCGGATTAAAAACCGTGTCATCCTGAGCGGAGCAGGAATTTCGCGAAGTGAAATTCCTGCGCAGTCGAAGGACCCCTATAACAACGCCGCATTCCGGGGTTAGGGGTCCTTCGACTCCGAAGTCCGCTTCGCAAGCGAAGCGGATTTCTCCGCTCAGGATGACACGAGGACTTACCGCATCGATTCTTCTACTTCGGAAAGCCAGTTGGGGCGCTTCAGGACTTCGCGTGGCTTGGGGCCGTCGGCTGCGCCCACGATGCCGTCACGCTCCATCAGATCGATCAAATGGGCGGCGCGGCCGTAGCCGATGCGCAGGCGGCGTTGCAGCAGGGAAGTGGACGCCTTGCCGAACTCCACCACCAGGCGGACGGCGTCGTTGTAGAGAGGGTCGTTTTCTTCGTCTCCGTCTTCACCCGCTGGGCCCGCTTCGCCGGAGCCATGTTCGTCCTTCGGGGCCTGCAGGAATTTCTCTTCGTACTCAGCCGAGCCTTGCGCCTTCCAGAACTCGACCACGGCGGCGATTTCTTTTTCGGTGACGAAGGGCGCGTGCAGACGATGCACGCGGGCCGATCCCGAGGGCAGATAGAGCATGTCGCCCTTGCCCAGCAGCGCTTCGGCGCCGTTGGCATCGAGAATGGTGCGCGAGTCCACCTTGGTGGCGACGCGGAAAGAAATGCGGGCAGGGAAGTTGGCCTTGATCAGGCCGGTGATTACATCGACCGAGGGCCGCTGCGTCGCCAGCACCAGATGTATGCCAACGGCCCGCGCCATCTGGGCCAGGCGTGTGACTGACTCTTCCACGTTGCCCGAATCCAGCATCATCAGGTCGGCCAACTCATCAATGATGATGACGATGTATGGCAGCGGACGGTCTTCGGAATCCTCGCCAAACAGGCTGCGTGTGCCTTCGTCGTCGAACAGTTTGTTGTACTGCTCCATGTTGCGCACGCCTTTTTCGGCCAGCAGCTTCAGGCGGCGTTCCATCTCGCGAACGGCGTTGCGTAGCGCGTTGGCGGCGAGCTTGGGCTCGGTGATGATCGGCGTGAACAGGTGCGGAACGCCCTCGTAGTTGCCTAATTCCAGCCGCTTGGGATCCACCAGGATCAGGCGCACCTGGTCGGGCGTGGCCTTGTACAGGATGGACATGATCATGGCGTTGATGGCCACGCTCTTGCCCGCGCCGGTCGAGCCCGCGATCAGCAGGTGGGGCATGCCGGCGAGATCGGCGGTAACGATGCGTCCGTTGATGTCCTTGCCCAGCGCCAGCGTAAGCTTCGACTTGGTGCCGATGAACTCGGAGGACTCAATGTTCTCGCGCAGCCAGATGATTTCGCGCTCGCGGTTGGGCACCTGAATCCCGACCGTGGACTTGCCAGCCATGCGCTCGATCAGGATGCTTTCGGCTTTGAGCGCGAGGCACAAATCATCCGTGAGGTTGGTGATGCGGCTGTACTTGATGCCGGCCTCGGGCTTGTATTCGAAAGTCGTGACCACCGGCCCGGGATTGATCTGCGTCACCTGTCCGTGGACGTCGAACTCCGCATATTTTTCGGTGAGCACCTGGGCCAGCAGCTTCAATTCGTCTGCATCAATCGCCTGTTGCTCATCGGGACGATGCAGCAGGCTGCTGGGCGGCAGCTTGAAACCGCCGGCTGCGATGCGGGGCATAGTCGTCTTGGGCTTGGCGCCGGTGTCGGCGCGCTCTGTAACCTCAACATCCGGAATGATGGCTTCCGGAGCCGAGCGCATGGGCGCTGGGTCGAGGTCGTGTTCCTCGGTACGGATAGCGGAGGTCATGCGGTCAATGCCGGTCGCACGAACCGGTTCAGGCGCACGAACTGCCGCTGGAGGTGGAGCAGAACGCGCCGGAACAAGTTGCGCTGTGATCGTCGGTCGGGCAGCCCGCCGCTTTTCCAGTTCTTTCTGCATCTTCCTTTTCGCGCGGTCTTCCTGCCAGTCCTGGTAGCGGTTCCAGAGCGCGACCACAAAGGCGAAGCGGGTCGGCGCCCACACTCGCAGGGAAGCGAAAGAGAAAGCGGTCGTGAGATACAACGCGACCGCCAGAATCGTAGCGCACACAATGTATGCGCCGGCCAGGTTCAGGTAATGGATGAGGACATCGCCGACGATGCGCCCGGCCAGGCCTTCCATGGGAATCACGCCCATCCAGCGCATGTGTCCGGGCATCAGGCCCAGCAATGCGGGGACGAAGATCAGGAGCCATGCGGCTCCCAGGGATTTCGCCACCGGCGAGGTGATTTTGCGCGAGCGGAACCAGCGTGAGCCCAACGCTCCCAGGAACACGGGAACCAGAAAGGCTCCGATCCCGAAGCCCTGCAGCATCAGGTCGGAAATGATGGCGCCCACCAGTCCGACCCAGTTGCGCGCGGCCCGCGAACCGGTCAGCACGGAGGCGCTGTTGAATGAAGGGTCAAGCGGAGAATAGGAGGCCAGCGCCAGGAACAAAAGCAGTCCTGAGACACAAAGCACGAACCCGATCAGCTCATTAAGGCGCCGGTTGTTCGTGGGGGCGAATATCTGTGAGAACTTCATTGGGCGTGTTTGGCAGCCTGACAGAAAGTGAGAATCTTCTTCCGGATGCCAGACCAAGCCAGAGCCCGATAATTATGTCAAGAAGCGCGCAACACGACAATCAGGGAATTGGGAAGAGTATCGAATTAGTAGCGCCCGGCCAGTAGCGCCGGCGTCCCGCCGGCCCGGTGGGCGGGCAGAATGCCCGCCTGACTAAAAGATATGCCGAACAGGCGCAGGCGAAGAGCGTCATGGCCATTCGAGATAAATTAAGAATCCTGGATGTTGGGCCGGGCGAAGCTCGATCGGCAGCTTGCGTCTGAACTCGAGAGGAAGCCCATGTGATACGTGGTCAACCGTGGCATCGTGCTCTCCGGCGGGCATTCTGCCCGCCCATCGGGCCGGCGGGACGCCGGCGCTACCCGTTCTCAGTTCGCCAGTTTTGCGGCGAACGCCAGCACCAGAATTCCTGCCGCGATGCGATACACCGCAAAGGGCATGAATCCATGCTTGCGCACCCAGGCCATGAACCATGCCACGGACGCGTACGCGACCAGGAATGAAACCGCAAAGCCGATCGCCAGCAACAGCCATTGATGTCCGGCGATCTGCGCCACGCCGATCGGATTTTCGCCTTTTCCCATGACCGACTTGAGCAGCGTGTATCCGGTGGCTGCAGCCATGGTGGGAATGGACAGGAAAAAGGAAAACTCCAGAGCGGACGCTCGCGACATGCCGGCCAGTTGACCACCTGCGATGGTTGCCATGGAGCGCGATGTACCGGGAAATACAGCCGAAAGAATCTGGCACAGTCCGATCCAGACCGCTTGTCCCAGGCTCATCGCTTCCATTTTCCAGGTGCGGATGGGGCTCGAGGGCGCTGCGGGTCCCGCCGCCTCCGGCTTCGCCTTGGCCCCATCGACGATCCACATCACGATTCCGCCCACCAGCAGCGACCAGCCGATGATGGGCATGCTTTCCAGGTTCTTGCCGATGACCTTGGTCAGCAGAAACGAAGGAATCGCGGTCACCACAAACGCGATGATCACCAGGCTGAGGGGATGGGTGAAGACGGTGCGATCCCCATTTTCGCCCTGCGGAAACGTGGAGAGAAATTTTGCGATCCGGTCGCGGAAGTACACCGGCAGACACAGAATGGCGCCCAGCTGAATCACGATGCTGTACATCTTCCAATAGCCGTCGGACAGGCTGAGGTGGAAAATCGCCTCGGAGATACGAAGGTGCGCGGTCGAACTGACTGGAAGAAACTCCGTGAGGCCCTCGATAATTCCCAGGACCACGGACTGCAGGTATTCGTTCAAGCTTCCTCCCGAAAGGGGGTGATGGAAAGTATTACAGAAAAATCCGATCGGTGTATTGAAACTTCGCGAAGGTGCTCACTGGGTTACGTTTCCGTAGGTTGGGATGCCTTGCTCCATCAGGTAGAGCAGGCGCTGGGCACGGGCTCCCCAATCCTGCGATGTGGTTTGCGACACCGCCTTCTGGGCCAGCGCGACCGCTTTGGCCCTCGCCTCTTGCGATTTCTTGGGCTCTTCTTCCGTCTTGTAGATTTCGATCAATGTGGACCAGCGCCAGGCGGCGTCGTACAGCGCCTCGGTGACTGCCGGAGACTGGGGGTGCTCGGTGGCGTATTTTTCGTAAATCTCCGCTTCCTTCACCGGACATTTCGAGCTGCCCTGCCAGTCGCCGCAGAGCTTGTTGTCGATCAAGTGGAAAGCCGCGAGGTCTGCCCACTTGGTCCCGGGAAATTTCTTGATCACCTCTTTCATGTACTTTTCTTCCATGCCTTCGCGCAGGAAAGACTCCCGTTCCCGGGATGAAGGACGCGATGCCACGTCCGCTTTCTCCAGCTGCCAGCGGATATCGGCGGAGCGATACATGGCCTCGCCCGCCAGCGGCGAGGTGGGGAAATAATCGGCGACGCGGTAGTAGAGCCGCATTGCGTCCTGGGCAGCGCCATTGCGTCCGTGCCGGCGGCTGGCCTGGTCCTCGGAATCGACCGCCTCGCCAAACAATATCTTGTCTCCGTTGGGAGTGGAGGCGCGCACGACTCCTTTATCCAGCACCCATCCGGTGATGGTGCGTTCTTCGGTCAGATTGGCCTGGACGTGCGCCCACTCGCGGCTGGTTTCGAGGACGATAATTTCGCGTCCGCGATCCATTTCCGCAAGCTTCGCGGAGCTGGCGTCGGGTGAGAGATAGATCTGAGCGACGCGTATCATGGCGCCGCGCTCGTAGTTGGCAGCAGCGGCGGAGGACGCGAAGGCGAGCAGACTGCCGATGATCAGAAGTGCCCTGAACAAAGTAGCGCCGGCGCTGCACAGAGATCTGTCATCCCGAGCGCAGTCGCACATTCGCTGGCGAATGTGCGGCGGAGTCGAGGGACCCCTATTCCCGGTATTCTGTTTTGATCCAAGGGGTCCTTCGACTCCGCCGCGACTTCGCAGAGCGAAGTTTGTGCTCCGCTCAGGATGACAGGCCTTCATGATATTTCTTTCCTCAGCTCTGCCAGCATTTCGGCCTCGACATTTCCGCCGCTGATCACGGCCACGTTCATGGTCGTGCTGGGCAATTGGTCCCGGTGGAACAGGAATGCGGCCACGGCCACCGCCCCGCTCGGTTCCGCCAGGGTCTTGGGATCAGCGGACAGATGCTGCATAGCCTTCCGGATTTCGTCCTCGCTCACCGTCACGATGTCATCCACATAGCGCCGGATGTGTTCAAAGTTAAGCGGGCCGATGCTCTGGGTGCGCAGCCCGTCGGCCAGCGTCCGCGTGACTTGCTCGGCCGATGACTCGACGATCTTGCCGGAGCGCAGGCTGGCCTGCGCGTCGGCTGCGAGTTCAGGCTCGGCGCCGATCACCTTCACCGCCGGCTTGCTCAGTTTGACGGCCGTGGCAATTCCGCTCAACATGCCGCCGCCGCCGACCGGCGCGATCACGGTCTCGACTTCCGGCAAGTCCTCCAGTATTTCCAGTCCCATGGTGCCCTGGCCCGCGATGATCATCTCGTCGTTGTAAGGGGGTACGATCGCGTATCCGTGCTGCGCCGCGAGTTCTTCCGCCTTGGCCTGGCGCTCGGAACTTGCCGGGCCCACCAGTATGATCTCCGCGCCCAGTGCCAGGGTTGCCTCGCGCTTGACCGCCGGCGCGTTTCCCGGCATCACGATGACCGCCTTCACTCCCAGGGCCCGCGCGGCATAGGCCACGCCCTGAGCATGGTTGCCACTGGAATAGGTGATCACGCCGCGTTTGAGCTCGTCCTTGGACAGCGATGCGATCTTGTTGTAGGCGCCGCGCAGCTTGAACGACCCGATCGGTTGCAAGTTCTCGGGCTTGAGGAAGAGCTGGCGGCTGTCTTTGACTTTGCCGGACTCGTGGATGTGGGAAGGAATCAGCTTCGTACGCACGGCCACGCCGCGCAGGCGAGATTGCGCTTCGCGAATGTCGTTGAGCGTGACGATGAGAGTATCTCCAAATTGTCATCCTGAGCGCGGGACAAACTTCGCTCCGCGAAGTTTGTCCGGAGTCGAAGGATCCCTATCGCCAAGCACACTGCCGGGAGTAGGGGTCCTTCGACTGCGTGGCTGCTTCGCGAAGCGAAGCAGCCACTTCGCTCAGGATGACAAGAACACTCAGGATGACAACTCTTATATTTCCAAGATCACCGGCATGATCAGTGGACGCTTCTGCGTCTGCTTGGAAACGTAGCGCTTCAGATCGGCGCGGATCTTTTCCTTGATCACGCCATAGTCGGCTTTCTCCTCGGCGCTGGAAGCATCAAGGGTCTGCATCACGATCTGGCGAGCCCCGTCGTCAAAGCCGTCTTCTCCCGGAGAAAAGCCGCGGGTCACGATTTCGGGCAAGGTTTCCACCTTGCCGGTGAGTTTATTTATGGCAATGATGGGCAGCACGATGCCGTCTTCGCTCAGGTGCCGGCGGTCTTTGACGATCAGGTCTTCGACCACGTCGGTCCGCGATCCCGAGTCAATGCAAACCCTGCCCACATTGACGCGACCCGCCTTGCGGGCGCCCAGTTCGTCGAACTCGAGGACGTCGCCGCTCTCGATCAGAATCACGTTTCCGACCGACCCTTTCATCGCCGCTGCCATCTCGGCATGCAGCTTCAGCTGCCGGTACTCGCCGTGGATGGGAATGAAATACTTCGGCTTCACCAGGTTAATGATCAGCTTCAATTCTTCCTGGCTGGCGTGGCCGCTGACGTGCACCGGCGGCGATGAGCCATCGTCGTAGATGACGTGGGCCTCGCGCCGGAACAGGTGGTCGATCATCCTGTAGATGGCCTTCTCGTTGCCGGGAATGATCCGGGACGAGAGCATCACGGTGTCGCCCTTCTCGATCTTGGCGTGCTTGTGGTTGTCCACCGCGGCGCGGGAGAGCGCAGACATGGGCTCGCCCTGCGTCCCGCTGATCAGTACGCAGACTTTTTCCGGCGGAAAATTCTTCATCTCGCCGGGATGGATTAACAAGCCCTCGGGAATCTCGATATAGCCCAGGTCCTCGGCGATTTCCGCGGAGTTGTTCATCGAGCGCCCGGCGAACGCCACCTTGCGCCCATGCTGCCACGCCATCTCCACCACCAGCTTGATGCGATGGATGGAGGATGAAAAACATGAGATGAACAGCCGCCGCTTGGTGTGCGCGAAGACTTCGTCAAATTTGCGGCGCACCGCCCGCTCACTCGGTGTGTAGCCTTTGCGCTCCACGTTGGTCGAGTCCTGGAACAGCGCCAGCACTCCGGTCTTGCCGTACTCGGCGAAGGCGTGCAGATCGAACAGGCGGTTGTCCGTCGGCGTGGGATCGACCTTGAAGTCGCCGGTATGAATGATCACGCCCAGCGGAGTGTGGACGGCCAGCGCCACGCAATCCACCAGGCTATGCGTGACCTGGATGGGGTGGATGGTAAAGGGCCCAATCTTGAAACCCTCACCCGGACGGATCTCGCGCAGGTCGGCGTCGTCGAGCAGGCCATGTTCTTCGAGCTTGTCTTCCACGTAGGCCAGGGTGAACTCGGTGCCCCAGACTGGCACGTTCAACTCGCTCAGAATCCAGGGCAGCGCGCCGATGTGGTCTTCGTGGCCGTGGGTGAGAATGATGCCTTTCACCCGCTGGCGATTTTCGGTCAGATAGGAGATATCAGGGACAACAATATCGACGCCCAGCAGTTCGGCTTCAGGAAACATCAGGCCGCCGTCGATGACGATGATGTCGTCACCCCAGCGTACGGCCATGCAGTTCATCCCAAACTCGCCCAGGCCCCCGAGGGGTACGATGTGCAATTTTCCAGTTGGCATGCGGTAATTGATCGTAGCACAAGGAATGTAGGCGCGAGCGTCCCGCTCGTGCTTGGTCTGGAACTGCCGCAGACTACGTGGGGACCGCCGCCCCGGCTGTCTAGTCGAGCGCAGCTCGACAGGCCTATGCCGGGACTCGGGCAGCGGAGCTTCGCTCCGCCGGACAGCCGGGGCGCGGGCTGTGCGCCACGTGGGTTCTCGACAACCGTAATCTTCCCCAGCGGCCTGGATGTGCGATATGGTTGAACTTCATGGTCGAGGCGGAGCGAAAAACATGGTTGCGGCGGCGGGTGGAAGCGGGCTTGAGTCGTGGCTTCCATCGCGCCTATGAAACCGTCAAAGTGGATCCGTCGAAATTTTTGCTGCAGGTGCGGGCCGCCTATGGCCTTCCCATCAGTAACTTTCAGGGCGTCTATTCGGTAGAAGTCAGCCAACTCGATGACCTGGCACACCGCGTAATTCGCAGCGGGATGAAAGTGGCTGCGGCTGAAGGCGCCGGATTTGGCCTGGGTGGCCTCATCACCATCATTCCGGATTTGGGAATCCTCTCGGGCGTGACCTTGCGGACCATTCAGAAACTCAGCCTGCTCTACGGCTTCGAATTCAATACCGAAGAAGAAACCGCGGAACTGTGGATTGCGGCCGCCAGCGCGGCCGGGGTGGACATCAGCCGTGAGTTGGTGGAGAAAGAAGTGATTGCCAAATTCGTGCCTCGCGTCATCCAGCGCATTGCCGCGCAGGCCAGCAGGGAAGTGGTGGAGAAGTGGTCGGGCCGGATCATTCCACTGGCCAGCTCGGTGATTGGCGCGGGCTTGAACTATTATTTCGTGCGTGCCTGGGGCGAGCGCGCCCGCTCGCACTTTCGCAAGCGCCATATGGAGATTCGGGAACAGATGGCCTCCGGGAAGCTGATCGTCGTTTCTGATGCCCCAAAAGTATTGCCGTCCTGAGCACGCCGGCACCATTGCCGGTGAGATTTTCTTTGCGTTCTTTGCGGCAGTCTTTGCGTCCTTTGCGGTTAAAAGGTTTAATACGAAGAGCTTTTAACCGCAAAGGACGCAAAGGAAACCGCAAAGTTCGCAAAGAACCCCATGAAAACGTTCGACTGCGCTGCCATTCTCTTCGATCTCGACGGAGTTCTGGTGGACTCCACCGGCTCGGTCACGCGCCAGTGGCGACGCTGGGCGGAGGAGCAAAGTCTGGATCCGGATGAGGTGGTGGAGATCGCTCACGGAGTTCGCACCATCGAAATCGTGCGCCGGCTGGCGCCCCATCTCGACGCCAAAGCGGAAACACTGAGACTGGAGAAGCGGGAGGCGGACGACCACCAGGGCGTGTCCGTCATGCCGGGCGCCGCGGAATTACTCAAGGCCATTCCCCCAGGCCGCTGGTGCGTGGTGACTTCGGGCACTCGCTATCTGGCAACTGCCCGGCTGAAGCTCGGGAACCTGCCCATGCCGAGAGTGCTGGTTTCGGCGGACGATGTGTCAAAAGGCAAGCCCCATCCCGAACCCTACCTCATGGGAGCAAAACTTCTCGGAGTGAATCCCACGGAATGCCTGGTGATCGAAGATGCCCCGGCGGGGATCCGCGCAGCCCACGCCGGAGGAATGAAGGCGATTGGAATTACCAGCACGTATCCCGCGCCAGCGTTACAGGAGGCTGATGTAGTCGTGCAAAGCTTGGCGCAGATAAAAGTTAGACACACTGGTGGTTCGGGAAGCCTAAGCGTGGGCGTCGAAGAGATCTCTTGAATCACGGGTTGTTAAACAGCCAGGCGGAATTCTGCGGACAGCCGCGAAGTGGCGCCAGAATGCAGCGCCAGGCGCAAGCCCGGGGGGCGACGAGCGGGAAATGAAGAGCCCTCAAAGGGCGAAGAACCGCCGCGAAAGATCGGGGTCAGCGCAGCCACTCCTCCAACTCAATCCTCTGGTCTGTTTTCTCGTCGCGATATTTCACGATGACCGGCGTGTAAAGTGAAAGATTCCAATCCCCCGCTTGTCCTTTTTTCACCGCCCGTGATCCGGGCACGACCACGGCGTTTTCCGGTACCTCCAGCGGCTTCTCCTCTGCGGCCCGGTAAACCTGGCCGCGCACGATGTCGTAGAGTGGCGTGGAGCGGGTCAAAATTGTGCCGGCTCCGAGCACGGCTCGCGCCCGCACCAGCGTGCCTTCATAGATGCCGCAATTGCCCCCGACCAGGACGTCGTCTTCGATGATGACCGGGGCGGCATTGACCGGCTCGAGCACGCCGCCAATCTGGGCGGCTGCGCTGAGATGCACCCGCTTGCCTATCTGCGCGCAGGAGCCGACCAGGGCGTGCGAATCGACCATGGTGCCTTCGTCTACATACGCGCCGACGTTGATGAACATGGGCGGCATGCAGATCACCGAAGGCGCGACGTAGGCGCCCTCACGCACCGATGATCCGCCGGGAACCACGCGTACCTTGTCGGCGACCGCAAACTGGCGGACAGGGAACGTGTCCTTGTCCACGAAGGAGAGCGTGGCATCGCCCATCTTGGCGAGTTCGCCCAGACGGAAGCCCAGCAGGATGCCTTGCTTTACCCAGGCGTTCACCTTCCACTCGCCGTTGCTTTTCTCGGCGGCGCGAATCCTGCCTTGCGTGAGCTGCTCGCGGAATTCGAGAAAAGTTTTACGGGCGTCGGGATTGCGTTCCACCTCGCCCAGCGTGGCCAGGCGCTCGATCGCAGATTGCAGGGAGGGCATGAGAAGGGAGTATAGAAGAAAGGATTTCAGATTGCAGATTTTAGATTGCAGATTGAAGAGCACTCGCGCCGCCATCCGGCATCCGCCACGCGAGAGGTTTTCAATCTGCAATCTAAAATCTGAAGTCTCAAATGCACTTGCATTCACTCCGAATGAGCACGCCCGCCATTTGTTGCGAGGCCTCGCGGGCCTCGGAGAGCGAGGCGTAAGGGCCATGCCAGCGGGCATGATTGGCATCGTGTCCTGCCGGGCGCCCTTTGCCGTGATTGCATTGGCCGCAACTGGAGCGATGCAGAACGATCTTGTGCGGCCCCGCCAGCCAGTTTTCATAGACGTAGAAGTTAGCGGCTTCGACCGCCGCCGTGGCCAGTTTGCTGATCAATCCCGCTTCGGCGGCGATCTTTTGCAGTTTGGATCGGGTATCGCGCCGCATGGGCAGCATGGGCAGCCGGTACACTTCTTCGACCCTGCCCATCATGGCCAGCACGGCCTTCACCGGCAGGGGATTGGACTCAATAAAGTTCGCCAGCATCAGCGGCAGATATTTCCGGTGAATGCGGCGGGCCGTCTCCCAGTCGTTGGCTAGCGCGGCGCGGGCCATCTCCGACATCTCGCGCGGAATCTCGTTGGAGGCAACGGAAATAATCCCTACACCGCCGAGCGCGATGAGCGGCAGGGTGACGGCGTCATCGCCTGACAACACCGCAAAAGTCTCTGGAACGGCATTGCAGACTTCAGCCATCTGACTGATGTTGCCGCTGGCTTCCTTGACGCCGGCGATGTTCGGGACCTCGGCCAGGCGGGCCAGAGTGCCGGGCTCAATGTTCGCGCCGGTGCGGCCAGGGACGTTGTAGAGAATGATCGGCTTGTCCACGGCTTCCGCGATGGCGCGGAAGTGGCGGTACTGTCCTTCCTGCGTTGGCTTGTTGTAGTAAGGCGATGCAGTGAGAATGCCATTGACCCCGGGCCGTGCCGCCACTTCTTTGGCCTTGTTCACGGCATCGTGTGTCGAATTCGAGGTGGCGCCGGCCACAATCGGTACGCGCCCAGCCGCCACGTCAACCGTGATATCGACAACCTGCAGCCATTCATCATGCGAAAGCGTAGGCGTTTCGCCGGTAGTGCCGCAGGGAACCAGAAAATCGATGCCCGATTCCACCTGCCACGCGACCAGGTTGCGCAGGGCAGTCTCGTCGATGGAGCCGTCCTGTTTGAATGGAGTGACTAATGCCGTACCGCAGCCACGGAATTGCATGAGATTAAGATAACGCTAATCGGGGTGTGGACGAAACAGCAGATGTGCAAGCACGAACCATGTAGGGGCGGGTGCCCCCACCCGCCCGGCCGAGCAAAGCTCGGCTCGGTTACGTTTCTCGCCAGATGTCCTTAAAATCAAAGAACCCTTTTTTTCCAGCCAGCCATTCTGCGGCCCGCACCGCACCCTCGGCAAATCCCCGGCGCGACTTGGAATCATGGCAGAGATAAATAGTGTCGTTGGGTGAATCCAGCACAATCTCGTGCATACCAACCACGTCGCCCTCGCGGAACGAAGTGATTTCCACCTCTTTGCCTGATGTGTCGCGAATGATGTTCTGCAGGGTGGCCGCCGTCCCCGAGGGCGCGTCTTTTTTCTGCGCGTGATGACGCTCGAAGATCTGTCCGGAGTAGTGATGCTGCAGGATTCCGGCGGCGGTGCGTGCGGCCTCGAACAGCAGGTTGATGCCGATGGAAAAATTGGCGGCGTACAGGAAGCCGGTGCCGTTCCTTTCGACTGACTGGCGGACTTTGTCCAGATCGCGATACCAGCCGGTGGTCCCAACCACCATGTTCTTCCCGGCGCTGAGGCAGGCCTCGATATTTTCCAGGACAGCCTGCGGGATGGTGAAATCGATCACGGCATCGATATCGCGCAGTTTTTCGGGGGTGAGCGCACTCGCTCTGGGATTATCCGCCGCACACAGCAACGTAATCTCGTGGCCGCGTTCACGCGCTACTTCCGCGACCAGCGAGCCGGTTTTGCCGCGTCCTAAGATGAGCAGCTTCACGAACAGTTCCTCGAGATTCTGCGGTCCCGCCAGCGAACCCCAGCGGCTGAAGCCGCTCCCCTCCGTCTATTTGTGGCACGACTGAAGTCGTGCCCTTCCACGAGCCATTCTGTAGCACGACTGAAGTGGCGCCCTTCCACAGAGCACGCTCGGATCGCAGTCCTCCGCGCCTACGCGAACACTTCCGGATCCAGATCCGAGAAGAAGGTTTTGTGCAGCCGCTGCACTACGTCGGAGACCACATCTTCTTCTACCACAAAAGTCAGATTGATCTCGGAAGCGCCCTGCGAAATCATGCGGATCTTGACGTCGGCCAGTTCACCGAACACGCGCGCCGCAATGCCGGGAGTGTCGCGCAGATTCTCGCCGACCAGGCAGACGATGGCCTTGCGTCCTTCATATTTTACGTCCGCCAGTTTGGCCAGGTCCGCCGCCAGCGGAGGGATAGATTCGTTCGAGTCCACGGTGAGCGATACGCTCACTTCCGAAGTGGAGACTACGTCCACGGCCACGCGATGCCGGTCAAAGGCGGCGAAAATCGAGCTGAGAAAACCATGCGCCAGCTGCATGCGGGGAGCGGCCACATCCACAATCGTGATGCGCTTTTTCACCGCGATGGCCTTGAAAGAATTCCGGCACTGGGGGGCGCGGGCGGTAATGCGCGTGCCTTCGCAGCCGGGATTGCCGGAATTCAGAATATAGACGGGAATATTTTTCTGCACCGCGGGCAGCACGGTTGCGGGGTGCAGGACTTTGGCTCCGAAGTATGCGAGTTCGGCGGCTTCATCGAAGCTGATGACCTTGATGCGGCGGGCGTCCGAGCTCAGCCGCGGGTCGGTGGTCATCATGCCGTCCACGTCGGTCCATATCTCGATGCGCTCGGCTCCCAGGCCGGCGCCCGCGATGGCGGCGGAATAGTCTGACCCGCCGCGGCCGATGGTGGTGGTGATCCCGGCTTTCGATGCGCCGATGAAACCTCCCATCACTGGAACTTTGCCTGCCGCCACCAACGGCGCGACTCTCGATTGCAAACGCTGGTTGGTTTCTTCGAACAGGGGCGCGGCGCGCATGTGAGCGCTGTCGGTCACCAGCCAATCCCGCGAATCTACGAGGGTGGACGGCATGCCCAACGCCGAGAAGGCCGCGGCCACAATCTTGCTCGACAGTATTTCCCCGAACGCGGAGACGTAGTCGGTGGTGCGCGGCGTCAGTTCGCCAACAGCCGAGATACCGCGCAGCAATTCTTCGAGAGTTTCAAAATCAGCGCCCAGGTCGCCGTGAAACTGGGTGAATAGCGCGGTTCCCAGCAATTCTCCAGCGGTGTTGTAGTGGCGCTCCTGCAAGCTGCGGCAAAGCTTCAGCGCGGTCTTGCGGTCGCCGGCTCCGGCGGCCCGGGCCATGGCCAGCAGTTGGTCAGTCACCTTGGCCATGGCGCTGACCACCACCACTGGCCTTTGCTCCAGACGGCCTTTGACGATCGCGCCCGCCCGCTCGATCGCCTTGGCATCCTGCACCGAGGTCCCGCCGAACTTCATGACGATGCAGCTATTGGCCATTGGTTTCGAGTCTGCGGCGCTTTCCGGTCAGGGTTCCCCAGATGGGCAGTGCCAAGGAGCCCGCAATAGCGATGCTGCAAACGATTGGGTAGCTGATACCACCTTCTTGCAAAATCGCGTCCCGGACCGAGGCATCCATGAATTCTTCGGCAAGAAGGACAAACGATGCGATGCCTGGGAGCAAGAATACCGGAAGAAAAAGTGCACTCTTTCGGCAGGCAAGAAATCCAGCGAAACCCAAAAGTAGAAGGATAGTCGCTAGCTTGGTCGCGGAGATCTCCTTGTCCATGACTTCAAACAACAAGACAGCCGCCCAAATCACCATCGGAGAGCCGAGCGCGGTGCTCACCCGAGATAGCCCTGCACCTTCAGCAATTCAGCATTCAGAAGGGCCGCTCCCGCTGCTCCGCGAATCGTATTGTGCGAGAGCACGGTAAACTTCCAGTCCAGCACGCCACAAGGACGCAGCCGGCCCACGGACGTCGTCATTCCATTGCCCGAGTCAACATCGAGCCGCGGCTGGGGACGATCACTCGGCGTCATATAGCGCACCGGTTGCTCCGGCGCGCTGGGCAGCTTCATCTCCTGCGGCAGACTGCGAAACTCATTCCAGACTGCGATGATCTCCTCCGGCCTCGCTTTCTTCGTGAGCTTCACCGAGACCGACTCCGTGTGACCGTCCTCCACCGCCACGCGGTTGCACTGCGCGCTCATGCCGAACGAGCCCATCACGATGCCCGCGCCATTTAGCTTGCCCAGCAGCTTGCGGGTTTCTTCTTCCATCTTCTCTTCTTCTTTGGAGATGTAAGGAATCACGTTGCCCAGAATGTCGAGCGAAGCCACTCCGGGATAGCCAGCCCCGCTCACCGCCTGCATAGTGACCGCCATAACGGTATCCAGGCCAAACGCCTGCTGGAGCGGCGCCAGGGCGATAACCAGGCCAATGGCTGAACAATTTGGATTCGTGACTACAAACCCGCCCGACTTCCTGCGCCAGGCCTGGCATTCGAGCAGCTTCACATGATCATGATTCACTTCCGGAATCACCAGGGGCACATCCTTTTGCATGCGCAGCGCGCTGGAGTTGGTGATGACGGCGCATCCCGCTTCCGCGAAGCGCGGCTCCATCTCGGCGGCGATGGAGGCATCGAGCGCGGCAAAAATAACTTTGGGCGCGCCTTCGGGCGTGGCGGGCGCAACTCGCATTCCCGCTATCCGCGCGGGAATGGCTGTCTTCAGTTTCCAGCGCGCCGCCTCCGCGTAGGGACGGCCCTCGGAGCGGTCCGAGGCCGCGAGCCACGCTACTTCAAACCAGGGATGATGCTCCAGCATCTGCACAAAGCGCTGCCCGACAATACCGGTAGCGCCCAGGATTCCGACAGGGATTTTCTCAGCCATAAGGGTTTCTTGGGATTTTACAACACAGGGTGCTGACGCCCTCGGATCGAAGCTGAGACTGTTGCCTTACAAGTGTCAATGTCCAGCGCGAGAGCACGTGGGGACAGCCGCCCCCGGCTGTCCAGTCGAGCGCAGCTCGACCCGGTTTTTCGGCAAACAATTAGCGGAGCTCCGCTCCGCCAGACAGCCGAGGGCGGCTGTCCCCACGCGGGTTTAGGTTCGGGGAGTGATCTCGGAGCCGAAGGAATATTCATTCAGCGGTCCGAAGCGCTTTTTCTCGGCATACAGGCGCCAGCGCCGCCACACGATGCGCAGGCTGGCCATGACGGGGATGGAAAGGTAAATGCCGAGCACACCCGCGATCTCGCCTCCGGCCAGCACCCCGAAGATGGCCGCCAGTGGGTGCAGTTCCATGCTTTTTCCCATGATGCGCGGCGAAATCACGTAGTCCTGCACCAGGCGCCAGCCGCCCAGAAAGATCAGCAGGATAAACCAGTGCGGGTAGCTCATCAGCACGGCGACGCCGAAGATCACGGCGGCGGCCACCAGGGGTCCCACCACCGGGATGAATTCCAGCAGTCCGCCGGCGGTGCCGAGCACCAGCGCGTAGGGAACACTCGCCACTTCCATGAACGCTATGTAGATGACGAACGAAAATGCCGCCAGGGTCAACTGGGCTCGGATGAATTGGGCCAGCATCTGGTTGAGATCGCCCAACACGCCTTCCAGGAATTCGCGCTGGGGCCGGGAGTGCACGAGCGAGAGCAGCACTTCGCCGAAGGCGCGTCCGTCCTTAAGAAAGAAACCCGCCAGTATGGGCACCACGATCAGCAGCCATGCTTCCTTGGCCACGTCAGCTACCCGCAAGCCGATACGCTGGGCCAGGCCGAGAAGATCATCGCGGTGGCTGGCCAGAAGCGTGGACAGTTGCACCCGGGTATGCACGCTCCACCCCTGCTCCTTGCCGATCTGTTCGGCAATCTGGCCGGAACTTACCGTCTCCAGAAGCTTGGGCAGAGACTCGCTCAAACGCTGCGCCTGGCGCGCAATCTTTGGCCCAACGAAGAAGAAGAAAGTGATGAGCAGAACTACGAGCAGGAAATAAATTACTGCGATCGCCCGTCCCCGGCCGCGTACCAGTTTTTCTATGCGGGAGACCGCCGGGTCCACCAGGTAGGCAAAGAAAACCGCAAACAGGAATGCAATCAGAGTGTGGCGGGCGATGTAGAGAAAGCCGAACCCCAGCGCGAACAGCAGCACCGTGAACAGGACCCGCGACGTACGTGCGTCGATCAGGGACATGGAAACCGCGTCTATTTAGTCGCGCACTACTTCCGTATCGTCGCCGGGCACCAGGATGCGCACCAGCTTGAACTGATCGTCGAGCCACAGCGACCAGTCTCCGGCATCGCTCTTGAGCAGAAAGTGATTAAGTTCCCGCTCCACGCCATTCACCGCGGTCTTCTCTTTCCCGGTGAAGGCCATGCTAACCAGCAGGGAAGAACGCTGGTGGGGATTGATGGCGCCGAATTTTACCTGTTGGTTCTGCGGACAGGTGACCTGTCCTTTGTCCTGACGGCAACCCGTGGCCAGATATTTCCACACCAGAATTTCCCGGTGGATGAAAAAGTAATCATCCAGAACGCTGGTGGAAAGCGGCAACAGGAAAGGATGCTCCTCCTCCTTGTCCTGTGGGGTGTTGGTGGAACGTTCGATCAGCAGATTGTCGTTGGGAGTGATCACCGCCCGCGCTCTTCCCGGGCTGACTTCTTTCCACTCGTATTTCCGCAAATCACCGTTGGGCGCCAGCTCCAATTCTGAAGACTGAACGGCGGGGGCGGTGGCCACGTCGGTCTTGAACTCCGAAGTAGCAACGCTACCGGTAGCATTCTGCTGGATGGAAAACTTTTCGGTAGCTACTCTGTGTCCGTTCATGAAGACGCCGAATGAGCCCGCGTCCACATTCTGGTATGCAGGTTCCTTGTCCTTGGCCGGGCTTGCCACCGCCG
This sequence comes from Terriglobia bacterium, assembly GCA_963790645.1. Classification (GTDB taxonomy): domain Bacteria; phylum Acidobacteriota; class Terriglobia; order Terriglobales; family Acidobacteriaceae; genus JAIQFF01. The sequence goes on from CAWBPS010000015.1 coordinate 122,320, forward strand.
CCGAGAGCAGCAGAAGCCACCAGATACCCACTGTCCGAGCCGTTCTCACCTTCACGTGCACACTCCTTCGAAATGCTGGTTAAAGGCGGTCTTCGACAGACCGAACGCGGTTATCGAAGTCCCAGGCTGTCGATCACTTCGCCCGCTACCCGGTCCACGTCTTTGCCCGCGGTGTCGATGCGCAGCCCGGCTTTCAGGTAGCAGGGCCGGCGGGCCTCATACAAGCGGCGGAATTCATCCAGATCGCCGCGCAATGGTCGATCCACCTGTTGCTGGCGGCAGCGGCGGAACAACTCTTCCACCGGAGCGTCCAGGAAGATGGTTGAGAGCCTGGCAGCTTCAAGCAGTGCGGCATTTTTCTCCTGGGCGAAGGCCCCACCCCCAACCGCCACCACCTTGGCGGAAGCACCCAGCTCCGCAATCAGCGAAGCCAGCGCGGCATGCTCCAACTGGCGAAACGCGGGCTCCCCGGAAAGCCGAAAAATTTGCTCGATGGAGCGTTGTTCCCGGGCCTGGATCCGATCGTCCAGATCTTCAAAAGGCCAGCCCAGCCTGCGACCCAGAGCGGCCCCGACACTGCTCTTGCCAGCGCCCATGAAGCCCACCAGGACGACGGCCCGCACTCCCGGGACAGACGCCGGCTGGCTGCTGTCGGACGGCACGCCTGGTCGAGTGCTCATGTAGGGCAAATCGCGGGACCGAATCCAACCGCCCCCGCCGGCCTCTCACTGTCGCTTGGTTCTTTTTTAGCGCTTCTTGAGGTGGATTTTACCACTGAAGGAAAACAACCGGACCGAAGATGCTGCCTTGTTCATCGTACCTGCGAAGGCACTCCCTGCCCGGACCACGAAGGGAGTGTGTTTCGGTTCCAGGAGAAAATCGTTCTCCACCTTGCCCCGGACCGAGCGCGCGGTCACGTCAAACGATGCATCGGTCGGAGCGCTGGCCTCGATATCTCCGCTGTGACTGGTCAACATGTACTCGCCGCTGCTGCCAAAATCGCCTTCGTAGTTGATCTTTCCGCTGGTCGAGTTTACCTGCACCAGCGGCCCGTTCACCGAGTTCAGCACCACGTCACCGCCCACCGACGTGACTTCCACGTGCCCGTTGCGGATATTATTCAGGGAAACGGAACCGTTCAGAGTGCGGACATGCACGTGCGCATTGCTTATGTCACGCACTTCCACATTGGCCTGACTGCCTTCGAGGGTCACATCGCCGTGCAGTCCCTCGGCATGCAGCAGCCCGGTAGATGAGCGCATAGTCACGCTGGCGTCAGCTGGAACCGACACTTCGTAGTCCACCCGTCCGGTGTCGGCATCGGTCTGGGAAAGAAGGTGGGTGAGAATATCCACGCGGTTCCCGCTCTGGGTGTGGTCAACCTCAACCTGGTCAGAATGAAGAACCGCAGTCACGATAACCTGTGTGCCCGCGCCCGGCTTGACCGAAATGGGTCCGTACTGGTTGGTGATCGAGATGACTGACCTGGGTCCAACGGTAAAGCGGAATTCCTTGCGGACCTCGGCGGACGCGCAAATTGCCGTCGCCAGTATCACCATCGAAACCAGTTGTGTCCGCCGCGCTCTCGCCATTATGTGAGCCCATCCTGAACTGCTGTTGCGCCCTGCCGTGAGCCTGCCTCCTACTAAGGCAGGGAACGGTCCAACGCCATTTCGTAAACTGCCGCGCGTTGCTCGTAAGCGTCCATCACAATCTGCTGAGCCTCTTCATCATTGGGATCAGCCTGGGCGGATTCCTCGGCATCGCGAATGTAAGCATTCACATTCTGCAGATTGGAAGCGTATTGCGCCCGCATGGCTGGCGAACGCGACGCCACCGCGGCGAGCAATTGCTGGTCTTCGTTATTATTGTTAGCGGGCTGGTTTTTCGCTGCCTGCGGGGTGGATATCTGGGCTGGAGCGGTGGCCGTCAACTGCGGCGGCGATTGCGGGCTGAGCGACCCTTTCTGGTACAAGCCGATTCCGAACGCCACCAGGGCCAGGGCCGCCACCGGAGCCAGCCATGCTCCCAAGTTCCAGGGCCGGGCGCGTGGCGCCACCAGTGTGGGTCCGCCCTGGGCTTCACGAATGACGCCTTCGCGCCGCAATTCGATCTCAATCGAGTTCCACACCCGCGGGCTGGGCTCGGCCAGCTCTTGCAGCTGCCGTGCTTCACGAGCGATGAGATCGAGGTCCGCCAGCAAGCCGGAACACCTGGGACAGGACTTCAAATGCGCTGCCTGCTCCGCTGTCCTGCCCGCCTCAAACACCTCCGGCAAAATTTCCTGAAATTCTGTGCAGTTCATACTTCATCTCCCCAATTTACTGCTCTCTACAGCTCTGTCATCGCTTACCACGGCTTGGTGGCCTTTTCGGCTCTGCTCGTCTTAAGCGATTCGCGCAACTTCATGCGCGCCTTGTGGAGCTGAGATTTGCTGTTGCCGATGGAGCATCCCACCATGGCGGCAATCTCGTTGTGTTCGTACCCTTCTACGTCGTGCAAGACAAAAATCCTGCGATATCCCGGCGGCAGAGCATCTACCGCACGCTGCAACCGCAACCGGTCAATCGAGCCTGCCAGGACCGGATCCTGCGCGCCTAGTTCCTTCTTCGGCGCCTCTTCCTCGCTCTCCAGCGTTTCGTCCAGCGGGACCACGGGAAGACTTTTCTTGCGCAACTGCATCAGGACAACGTTTACCGCCATCCGGTGCAGCCACGTGGAAAAGGCCGATTCGCCTCGAAAGGTGGCAATCTTGCGAAACAACTGCAGAAAAGCTTCCTGAGTCAGGTCCTCAGCTTCCGCCGTGTTGGCGGTCATGCGAAGGCACAGCGAGTAAACCCGCCGTTTATGCAGGCTGTAGAGAAGCTGAAAGGCCTCCGCATCTCCCTGCTTGGCGCGCTCGATCGCATCTGCTTCCGAAAGCTTGTCGCCCTGTAGTTTTTTCGCGTCCGTCAAGTCGCCTTTTCCGGCCGCACTAATTCAGATGCGGCGTAACTGTCTTTTCGTTGTACTGGTTGCAGGGTTTGCATGCCCTGGATCCGGTTCGAGCCAAACCCCGTCGTGCCCCGTGTTCCGCACCACCCCGTCCCGGGATGACCTTGGTAACTGCTAGCAGCCTATCGGGGTCGGGCAAACCCCGTCAACTATGGTTCCTTGTACCTATGATTCTTTGTAGCCCTTTTGGATTCATCAGGATTTGCCTACAGCCTCCACCCGATTACATCCGCTCTCGCACCGTCGTGATGTAGTGGCTGCGAGGGGCCCTGGGTCAGAATCAATGTCACGGCCAGAGTGACCAGCCGGAGAACGAGGAAAATTGGATGAAGATGATTAAGACAAAGATTCTCATGATTGCAGTGCTGTTGGTATCCCTGGCCCAGGCCAAGGAACCAAAAGTTCATCAGAGCGGCACTTTACTCCAAATGGACTCGGTAGAGTGCGGAGTGGATGAAAACAGCGGCAAAAGCTTTGTCGGGGAACTGGTGGGCACCGATTCCGCCCATAAGAAAACCCACGCCTTGCTTTGCCAGGAATATCTGCTGCAGAGCGACAGCGTGATATACCGCATCCGGCCTCGGGATGAAAAACATCCCGTGCTGCTGCCCGTGGGTCAAGACGCCCAGTTTCGTATCCATAAGGACAAGATGCTGCTGCAAGTGGAAGATCTGGATGACAAGGAAAGAGAATACACGGTGGTTTCAATGACCCCGCGTCAACAGAAGTCCGCTGAAAACCGTACCCCCGCGAAATGAGTGCATCCGCATCGATGTTTGGGCGCGGGTCCCTCCGGATCCGCGCCGCTTGTCTTTCGGAGCCTATTCTTGTAACCCGACGGTGTAGTTCCGAGACCTGATCTTCGCACCCAACCCCAGCGCATTCTGCTCGCATCTTACGCCTTGCTTACCCGCCTGCACCGCTCCTGCAGCAGTTCTTTCCCGTGGCGAATGCTCTCAGGGAAGAGTGTGTGAGCCAGAGAAGACCGAACCAGGAGGAAATACAACGAATGAAACGCTTTATTTTTCTACTCGTGCTAGGTTGCGGTTTGGCCTTGCCGTCGGCGCTAGTGGCGCAAGATTCAGACCACGTCGAGGTGGGAGTCTTTGCGGACTACTTGAATCTTAGTACGACGACCCCCCACATCAATTTCGTTGGCGTAGGGGGGCGAGCCGCTTTCAACGTGCATCCCAACATTCAGCTCGAGGGCGAAATGTCCTACGACTTCGAGCGCAACTTCACCAGCGTGTTTTCCGACGGGATCACGACCCAGTTTGTGCAAACGCGCTTGCGCCCGCTCACCGCTCTGTTCGGGCCTAAATTCCAGACCAGTTCGGGACCCTTCCGGGCCTATGTGACCGGGAAACTTGGATTCATCAACTTCACCGTGACCGATCAGAACGCTCCCTCGGGCTTTGTCGGGGCCCTGGGTGCGGTCCAGACCGGGGACACACGGTTCGCCATGTATCCCGGCGGCGGGGTTGAGGGCTTCTGGGGACCCATCGGATTGCGGCTGGAGGCGGGTGACGAAATCTATTTTGATAACGGCACTCATAATAACTTTAAAGTAACCTTTGGACCGGCTTTCCGATTCTAGAAAGAAAACTGGAACGGTACCCGCGGCAGCCTTCCCAGGCTGCCGCTTTATTCTTCCCAAAACCCTCACAAAGGATAGATACCAAACCGCATACGTGGTAGAGTGGTGCCCTTTACTGCCCCCCTGAGGGCCTCCCCAATTGACGCCGAGAGGAGTCGTCCATGTCGCCGATCTATGATCTCGTAAAAAACCGCCGGGTTTATTCGATCGAAGCCGACCGCAGTGTTCTGGAGGGCGCGCGCTTCATGATGGAGCATCGCATCGGCGCGCTGCCTGTTCTGCGCAATGGCGAGTTGGTGGGCATCTTCTCCGAGCGCGACATCATGAACCGCGTCGTGGCCGCCGGACGTCTGCCCGGAACCACCAGGATCTCCGAGGTCATGACCGCCAACCCTAAGGCGGTCAGCGTTGAAGAAACGATGGAGAATTGTCTGTACCTGATGAGGGAATTCGGCTTTCGGCATTTGCCGATCGTGGATGGCAAGGAGCTGAAAGGGCTGGTTTCTTCCCGCGACATTCTGTTGCAATACATTGCCCAGAAAGAAGCCGAGCAGGGCCGCATGGCGGTATGACGTGGAACGTATGGGTCGGACACTCCCTTCGACTTCGCTCAGGGCAGGCTCTGTCCGACGCCTTTGACTTTATAACCATTGCTAACCAACGACCAAAATCAACTGCAAAGGCGTCGGACAAAAGTGTCCGACCCACACAGGCCACGTCAAACTTCATGACTTACTCAACCGCAGCCTCGAAAATCAAGCGATTCACACAGATTGTTGTCATTGTCCTTCTAGCCCTGGCCAGTGTCAGGACGTACGCCGCCGAAGCCAAATCCGCGCCGCAGTCGGGTCTCGCCCCCATCCTCACTTACATATCCTCGGGCTGGGACACGCTGACCCGCTCCATGACAGACTGCCAGACCGTGGTTGATCCCAAGTTGACCGAGGCTTCGGTGCTGTACCTGCCGGCTGATTTCTCCGCATCCCCGGCGGTGCAGGACCTGCAGAAGCGATGCAAGGTACAGGTGCGGCCCCTGCCCTCCGTTATTACCGCTCCCGGACAGATTGATCCCAGCAAGATCGCTCCCGGCCTGTTGTACCTCGAGAACAAGTACGTGGTTCCCGGCGGCCGCTTCAACGAGATGTACGGATGGGACAGCTATTTCATCATCCTTGGATTGGTGCGCGCCGGACGTCTTGACCTGGCCCGGGGCATGGTGGACAACTTCTTTTTCGAGATCGAGCATTACGGCACCATCCTGAACGCGAATCGCGCCTACTATCTCACGCGCTCGCAACCGCCGTTCCTAACCTCAATGATCATGGCGGTGTACGACGCCGACAAAGCGGCCGGTCACGAGAACCGCGGCTGGCTGGAAAAAGCGTACGCCTACGCCAGCAAGGACTATGAAACCTGGAACCGGGAGCCGCACCTTGCCGGATCCACCGGGCTTTCGCGCTATTACGACTTCGGAAACGGTCCGGCTCCCGAGAGCTTGAAAGACGAAGCGGGAAGCTATCGCAAAGTTGCAGGCTACTTCCTGCTGCACCCGCAGACGGGGCGAAACTACCTGGTGGAGAATACCGGCGACGCCGATTCCGCCGTCGGCTTCCGCTTCTCGATGCAGGTTTGCGATGCGGCGACCACGATGGAGAAGCCGGAGTGCGAACCGGCGCGGAAGATTTCGCTCGCTCCCGACTATTACAAGGGCGACCGCTCCATGCGGGAATCGGGGTTCGACATTTCTTTTCGCTTTGGACCCTATGGCGCCGCAACTCATCACTACGCACCCATCTGCCTGAACAGCCTGCTCTACAAAACTGAAAAAGACCTGCAGGCGATGGCAGAGATTCTCGGGCGCAAGGACGAGTCACAGAAATGGCTGCAACGGGCGGAGCTGAGAAAGGACAGGATCGAGAAATATCTCTGGGATCCCGGCCGCCGGTTGTTCTTCGATTACAACTTCGAAACCGGGGTGCGCTCCTCCTACGAATACATAACCACTTTCTATCCGCTGTGGGCCGGACTGGCCACCCCGGTGCAGGCGCAGGAACTGGTCCGCAACCTGGGCATTTTCGAGCAGCCCGGAGGACTGGCCATGAGCAGCAACTTCGCTGACGTGCAGTGGGACTATCCCTACGGCTGGGCGCCCACGCAGATTGTCGCCATCGAGGGGTTGCGGCGATATGGATTCAACGATGATGCCAATCGGATTTCCTACAATTTCCTCGCGACCATCGCAGAGAACTTTCGCCGTGACGGGACCATCCGCGAGAAGTACAACGTGGTCACCCGTTCTTCGGAGTCAGGCGTGCACGCCGGATATCAGCAGAACGTGATCGGCTTCGGTTGGACCAACGCCGCCTTCCTGCTGTTCCTGCATGAACTGCCAAAAGATATGGCGGAGCGCCTGGCCAAAGAGCAGGCAGGCAAGACGACGTCAACAACGCAATAGTCGTTCCTGCGGAAACCAGGGAAGGGCACGCCTTTAGAGGCTGCGGAAAAACTTCATTTGCCCACCGGACGAAGCGACCACGGGGGCTAAAGCCCCGCACACATTTCTGACGACTTACGCGGCCCTGAAGGGCCGCTCTTCCACGAAGGTCCGGCATGGGTGAGTTTTTCCGCAACCACTTAAGTCGTGCCCTTCGACGTTTGCAAGTCTGGGTCGTCCTTTAGCGAGAAGGCTAGGGCCTGTCGCTCCCGCGTTCCTGCAACTGCTCAGCGATTTTCAGCTCGCGCGCTGCGTCTTCGTTTCGTCCCATATCGCGATAAGCCTGGCCTAGCAGGTGGTGAGTGACGGAATTATTCGGGTCCATGCCCAATGCGTGTTGCAGCGCCCTGACCGACAGGTCGGTTTCCCCTTTTTTCTGCAGTACTTTACCCATGAGAATGTAAGGTCCGGTTGAAGTTGAATCCAGCCAGATGGAGCGCTGCAGCAGCCGCTCCGCATCGTCGAATTTCTGGATGCGGGAGTAGGCGTCGGCCAGTTTGTAGTAAGTGGGCGCGTGCCCGGGGTTGAGGACCAGTTCCTGCTGGAAGTCGCTGATGGCCTCCGGAATCCTCGATTTGTATAAGTGAAGCTCGCCCAGGAAGAAGTGAGCCAGGGGCAATTTCGGATCGAGGGCGATGGCCTTCTGGGCGTACTCTTCGGCGACCGGATCAAATTCCTGGCGCAGCAGCATGCGCGCCGTGAACAGGTAGCTGGCGGCAGAGTCCGCCGGGACCGCAAACATTTGTGCGAAGGCTTTGCGCGCCTGAGGGTAGTTTTTGGACTGGATGTAGCACAAGCCCAGAATGTAATCGGCATCCACGTTGGCCCGCGGATACCAGCCCTGGACCTTTTCCAGCAGCGGGATGGCTTCGCTGGGTCGTCCAGAAAGGTAGTAGGACAGGCCGAGCAACTGGACTGCCTCCTTATTATCAGGGTTCTCGGCCAGCGCCTGCTTGAACGAGTCAATGGCCCTGATGTAGTCACCCTTCTTGTAATAGGCCGTGCCCAGTTCGTGGGACAAGCCCTTGAGCCCGGGATTCTTCGCAGCCGCGGCTTGCAGTTGCGCGATGGCTTCATCGTATTTTCCCTGCTGCAACAGGGCTTGCGCCGCGGCAAAGTCGGGATTGGGCTGACTCGACTTGACGGCTGCCTGCGGAGCGGGGACAGACTGGGCAAAACACGCCATGGAGACGGCGAATAGTAGCAGGATGATCTCTCTGCAAGTTCGCGTGCGCATAGTGGCCAACTGACAGAGTACACTCATGCCCGGCTCCATGAAAAACCGCGCTTTAGCCTGATGGGAAATGTCGGTCAGGCGGTCATCGGTGGTTTCGAAGATCACTGCGTAACCGGAACTTCTGCTACTCCGATGTATTTGTCGGCGGCCCCATAGTAGAAGTAATAATTCTTGCCCACTGTCGCCATGCCCTCGACGAAGACCACATTCGGGACCTGGCCGATTCTTTCCCAATTCTCTTCAGGAAAAAAGACGGGCTGCTCCGATCGCCAGAGCAGGCGGCGGGGATCGTGGCGGTCAAACACGGCGATGGCGGTGCGATAGACCAGTTTGTCGTCGGCCGCGTTGTAAACCATGACAATGCCGTCCTTGGTCACGATCGGCGAGGGGCCGGGCTCGACCACGCGGGAATCGAACTGACCCGGCCGGCGTGGGAGAACGGGCTCGGCAGTCGCTTCCGTCCAATGAATAAGGTCGGTTGAGGACGCCAGACCCATCTGGTCGGTTTTGTCGGCGCTGGTGCCCAGGAAATACATCCAGTAACGGCCATTGATCTTTTCCGGAACGATGGCACCAGATTTTGTCCAACCCACGTTCCAGTGGCCTTTGTAAGCGGGCAGAATCACGCCCTGGCGCTGCCAGTGCAGCAGATCTTTAGAGGTAGCCAGGCAGAGCTGCGCGTCTTTCTTGTTGTAGCCGGTGTAGGTCAGATAGTAGGTGTCGCCGAATTTCACCAGGCGCGGATCTTCGACGCCGCCGTCCTTTTCATATGCGGCCTCGGGAGAGAGCACAGGCTGTGGGCGCCGGTTGAAGTGGACGCCATCGCTGCTCTCGGCATAGCCCAGGCGGGATGTGCCTTCTTTGTCCTGGGCGCGGTAAAGCATGACGAACTTGCCGCGGTGAAGGACAACTGCCGGGTTAAACGTGCCCTCTGATTCCCAGCCGTTTCCTTGAGGAGAAATGATGGGATCAGGCGACAGGCGGGTCCACGGAGCATGCGTCCAGTGCGAAGTCGAGGAGAACAGCAACCCCGAGGCGAACAGAGCCAACACACCGAACGAGAATGTGCGGGAGCGTGGCATGGCCATTTTGAGGATACAAAAAAAGGGAGCCGCGAGCGGCTCCCTTGAAAGGCAGTTGCGAATTTCCTAAAAGGTGACCTTCAGCCCAAAATTCAGATTCCGCATCTGAGAATTTGACGCTATGCCCGTGATATTTCCACCGCCGCAGTCCACGCAGTTGTTGGGTTGGCCGAGGTTCACATGGTTGAAGACATTGAACGCTTCAAACCGGAATTGCGCCGCGAAGCGCTCCGTGATGGCGAAGTTCTTGAACAGCGACATGTCCGCATTGAAGAAGCGCGGGCCGTAGAACGGATTGCGTCCGCTGCCGAATGTTCCCGCCTGTGGGCGTTGGAAGGGGCCATTGATCTGCCCGTTGGCGGTCAATTCCGCCACCGGCGTGTAGTAGGGAACAACTCCAGCTACAGGATCGAAGTGCCCCGCTCCCTGAGACAAGCTGCCAACCACGATGGGACGGCAAGGGCCGGTGTCCTCGTCGCTGCCGCAGTCTTTGTACTGAGGAGACCAGGGCAAGCCGCTGCTGTAGTTGGTGGTCGTGTTCAATTGGAAGCCGCCAATCAGCAAGTCCAGTGCCCGGCTGGCATTGCCCATGAAGTGCTTCCCTTTGCCGAAGGGAAGTTCATAGACGCTGCTGATCGAGAACACGTGCTTGCGGTTGAAGTCATCGGGACCGTAGTTCACCTGCGGATCGATGTTGGCGTAGCTGCCGTCGTGGGTCAGGTTCTTCGACCAGGTGTAGTGGGCGACGAACTGCAAGCCGTTGCTGAATCGCTTGTCCAGCTTGGCTTGAAGCGCGTCGTAGTAGCTGGGCGCGTCATTGCCGAAGAAGGAAATGTCCTGCGTCCAGCCGTACTTGTTGAAGTAGGGCCGTCGCTCGTCCCTGGAAACCGTTCCAAAGCCCACGATGGTGGGCTGATTGACGTTGACGTCCGGGTTGTTGGCGTAGAAACCGTGGCCATTGTTGCCCACAAACGCCAGTTCCATGGACATGGTGTTGGTCAGTTGGTGCTGTACCGTCAGGTTGTAGGCATCCAATCGCGGCAACCGCATCCGCGTGGGACGGGCGCGCGCGAACACGCCGTTAGGCAATTGCAGCAGGCCGTTCGACGGCACTGCCGGGAACACAGGCGCGTCGGGGCCGTTCGCCAGGGTGAACACATTGGCGAAGTTGTCCGGAGCGTTGTTGTTCTGGACTTCCAGCACCGGCAGGTTCTGGGTTACGGCATGGCCGAAGATCGATCCGAAGACTCCGATGTCGTAGCTTCTCCCATAACCCACCCGAACGACTGTCCTTTCGGTCAGTTGGTAGGCCAGCCCGAAACGAGGGCCGAAATTATGGTAGTTGTTTTCGACGTTGAAATTCCGGCTGATATCTCCCACACCACCCACGCGTAAGAACCCGGTATTGAGGTCGAGCAGCGATCCATTGCCGTCGCCGTTCACATATTCCGGATTAATAATGTCCCAACGCAACCCGTAGTTGAGGGTCAACTTGGGAGTAATGCGCCAGGTGTCTTGGCCGTAGAAGAAATAACGTCTCTGACGCTCAGCGGCGGTTGTCACCGTGCTGACGTAGCGTTTGAACGTGGTGACGTCCCCGAGCAAGAAGGTAGCAATCGCCAAACCGCCCGAAGGCGTTGGATCGCCGGGAGCCAGGTTGGATGTGTTCAATGATGTGAAGGTCTTGCCGAACGTTAATTCTCCGGCACGATGGTTGTCGCTGGGCACGCGAAGGTTGCGGGCATAGCGAATGTCCCCGCCGAACTTGATCTGGTGGTTGCCCAGAATTTTTGTCCAGTTATTAACAAACTGGAACTGGTCTTCCTGTTCCACCAGGGGGCAGTTGCAACGATTTACGCCCAGTCCATATCCGAAGTTGCTGAGGCCGCCACTCTGTCCGACTGCACCAGTGTCCTGGCCGTCGCCGCCGGAGCTGCCGACAAAATAAGAGGGCTGGCCAGAGGTGAAGTCATCGCCGGTGTTCAGGCCGGGGATGCCGATGTCTTGCGCCGGTGTAGTACCCACACCGTTGGGCACAACGTTCACGTGATATCTCACGTATCCGAAGCGGAAGTCGGTAAGCACCGAGGAACTCAAAGCATAGTCGAAACCACCGGCAATACTCTGGTCCCGGCTCTTGGACTGTCCGCCAAACCCGCCCGTGCCAAAGCCCACTCCACCGAGGTCACCAAAGACCGCGGAACCGATGAGGCTGTAGTTGGCAAAGCTGTAGCGGCCGAAAGTGTGAAGTTTAGATGTAGCCTGAAAATCGATGCGAGTGTTGAACTGGTCGTTATTGAAAATCCCGTTTCCGCCCGAACTGATATTGTCCAGGAGGCCGGATGCGTTGGGCGCGGGAAACTGGTTGAGCAAGGCCACAGCTTGCGGGGACAAACGGCTGTTATCGATACAAGTTCCAGGCGCCTTGCCGGCCGCTGCGCAATTGGGATCATTGAAGAGCGTGCGATTTTGCCCGTTGTTCGCACCACCTTGAACTCCGGTCGTCGGATCGTAAATCACATTGCCGGGCGAAGCGGCGACGTATTCGCTCAGGTCGCAGATCAGGCTGGTCGCGCTGCCGCAGGTCGAGCGCACCAGGTCGGTAGGCACGGACTGGCGATAGGAGGAACCGATTTTCGATCGAGTTCCCTGATAGTCGCCGAAGAAAAACAACTTGTCTTTAATGATCGGTCCGCCCACGGATCCGCCGAATTGTCCGTACAGACTGGGCGGGATTAACCGGCCAGTGACTGGATCCGGAGTCCTCTGAGCAAACGGGTCGCGGGCTTGCGTGGCATCGCTGCGGCGAAAGCCGAAACCGCTGCCGTGCAGACTGTTGCTGCCCGACCGGGTCTGACTTGCCACCACACCAGCTACCGCCTGACCAAATTCAGCTTCGTAATTCTGGCTGGTCATCTTGGCTTCGGTTACTGATTCGAGCGTGGGGTTGATCACGATGATGCCAAGGATCGGATCACGATTGTCAGTTCCATCCAGCATGAATCCGGTTCCGGCAAAAGTTTGTCCGTTGACCTTGGTCTGCAAGCTGCCCTGCGGGTTTTCGCTGGAGGCGTGCGACCACCCGAGTTGCTGCGAGCCCGGCGACGCCAGGACCAGCGCCGTGAAGTTCCGATTAAACAACGGAAGATCTTCCACCGCTTTTTCGTTGAAGATCGTCGCCACGTCGGCGCGGTCGGTCTTCAATTGGGGAGCTTCGGCTGTCACTTCGACGGTTTCGGTCGATCCGCCGACTTGAAACTGTCCATCCACGCGTGCAGCGGCGTCGGCCGAGACGACGATGTTCTTCGCTTCGAATGCCTTGAAGCCGGCGCCTTCTGCCCGGACGTTGTACACGTCGGGGATAAGGTGGGTCACGCTGTAGTTGCCGTCGGCGTTGGTAGTTGTTTCTTGCGAGGTGCCTTTCGTTGCCGACGTGACCACTACCTTTACGCCCGGAACGGCGGCGCCTGAAGGATCGGTGACGGTGCCGAAAATGCTGCCGAAAACTGCCTGTGCGGCGGCTTGCGGTGTGAACAACGCACAACTGAACGCCAACAACGCCAATGCGCAAAGAACTGTCGAAAACTTCTTCATTGCTGCCTCCCCACCCTCATCACTTTTTGTGGCAAACAGTGTTGCCAAAGAGAAAAACGCGCGCGCACCGAAGGATCGCGCAGACGATGTAACACTTCTAGAAGACTTGATTTGCAGATTTTGCCCTCTTCAGATTTACGTGCCCAGTTAGTACAAAAGCACTAGTTGCCGTCAATGCCAGCAGTTCGTCTTCCCAACGCTGACGGGTTGTAGATTGTTGATAGCGTTGAGAAATGTCCAACTCGCAATGGAGTTGGGTATGACATTTGGAAGTTCACGCTATCGACGATATGAAAAAAAATAATTCTCCGCATCTGTTTTCGGCCTATTTCGGAATTGAAAAATATCTGTAAGCTACTGATCCTATTGTCATAAATGGCTTTCCGCTGACTGTGGAAGAGCTGCTGGTGCTGCATCGCGCCGGAGAAATCACCGAACCAAACCGGCCCAAAATCTGGGCTCGAGCCGGCTATTTTTTAAGTTTCATGAGGTTTGATACAGTGACGGCGACGCTAAGTCTTCCGCTTGCCGCTTGATGCGGGAGCTTGTTACCCTACGTTAAATGTCTGTTACGCGCGCGCAAAGTTCGGAAAGAGATCGGTACCTGGGCCAGATTGACAAGCTGGTCAACAGCCAGGTGCTTCACGGCTCGGAATCTCTCTGCAAATTGCTGCGCTATCTGGCGGAGCACGCGCTCGATCATCCGGGATCATCGTTGAAGGAATATCAGATCGCGACTGAAGTTTTTGGGCGCCCCCACGACTTCGATCCGCAGCATGACTCGACCATCCGGGTGCAGGCCGGCCGGCTTCGCCTCAAGCTGGCAGAGTACTACAGCACCGAAGGTGCGGAAGACAACCTGGTGGTTGAGGTGCCGAAGGGTACTTACGTGGTCTCGTTCCATCAGCGGGCGGCGGGCCCGGTCAAGGTGCGGCCCGCGAGCGCGCGCGACCTGGAGACAAACGTAACCGAACGAAGAAGAGGGCCGCGGCAGTGGCCCATGGTGCCGGTAATCCTGTCTGTGCTGCTGGCTGCGGCGATCGCGACCATTGGGCTGCTTCTGGTGAACCAGAACGCTGTTCGCCGACAAGCGGCGGGAACTGAGCCCACCCCGGCGGCGGTTTCCGCTTTCTGGAAAGGGTTTGTCATCGGACCAGAAGAGCCCTGGGTGATTTTCAGCAATGGCGCTTTCGTGGGACGGCCGGAAACCGGCATGCGTTACTTCGATTCCGCCCGAGACTCCCGCGATGCCATTCTGGACCACTACACCGGAGTGGGAGAGGTACTGGCGGTGCATGCTCTCGACCGCACTTTTGGTCTGCTGCACCGGCAGCTTCGGGTCAAGCGCGGCAGTTTGCTTTCGCTCGACGATGTGAAGAACAACGACATGATTTTTGTCGGCTCGCCGGCGGAGAACCTGACCCTGCGCGAAATTCCCAGCACGCAGGATTTTGTGTTTCGCCGCCTCGACTCCGGCCCGCGCAAGGGTGACTTGTCGATCACGAACGTCCATCCTCAGGCGGGAGAGGCGGAGTACTGGGTGGGCAGCCCTTCTCACTCCACCTTGAGTGAGGATTATTCCGTGATTGCGCTGGTGCGGGGCTTAAATCCCGCAAAGTCGGTGCTGATTCTTGCCGGCACCACGACGATCGGCACGCAGGCGGCGGTCGAGTATGTGTGTCAGCAGAATTCGCTCGAGGAATTGTTGCGGCGAGTCCCGGTTGGCGGATACGGGGGAATTGAAACCGTTTGAAGCGGTGCTGCGGGTCAAGGTGACACGCGGGGTTCCGGTGGAATCGGAGATCGTGGCGTTACGGAGCGCGAAGCCCTAGCCGGCGGATAAAGCGGACCTCAGGCGCTAAAGCGCGAATTGTTTCGAGGCGCGGTGGCACGACCAAGGTCGTGCCCTTCCCAAGCCGGCGCGGGCGAGCCTCACACTTTTCCAAGGCCGAGCAGACACGATCCGAAGCATTGCGCATCTTCCCAGGTCCGCGCTGGCCAAGCTTTCCCGCAGGCTGCGAATTCGTATCGGCGGTCAGGGAAGTTGCGGCTTCAGTTGCGGATCGAGTTCAGCGGCGCGTTGATATTCTTCGCGGGCTTCTTTGGTCTGACCTTTCCTTTGCAGCGCCTCCGCCAGATGAAAATGTGCAGGCGCGTAAGTCGGGACCTGGGCGATGGCGGCGCGGAACTGGGAGATGGCTCCGTCGAGATCTCCCAGGCCGAGCAGCCTCTTTCCGGAGTTGGTATCGAATGTCGCGGCCTGCAGATTGGTTTTGTCCTTGCTGATCTGCGCCCCCAGGTGGCGCTCCCGGGCGGCGCCTTCTTCATCACCCAACTGGCGCAGGATGGTGGAGAGCGTGGTATGCGCTCCGGCAAAATCGGGCTGCAGGCGGATGGCCTCGCGCAGGGATGCCGCGGCTTCCGGTAATTTGCCCTGCTGCTTGAGTACTGTGCCGAGCGTGTAGTGCGCCTCGGCGTAGTCCGGCTTGGACTGGATGGCGGCGCGTAGCTCCGTGGCGGCCTGGTCGAACTCGCCCTGCTGCCAGAAAGTTACGCCCAGCGTGTAGTGAACATCAGGCTGGCTGGGATCGAGTTCCGCAGCTCTCTTCAGTTCAACGATCGCCTCGGGCAATTTGTCTTTCAATTTCAGGGCAAGGCCGAGATCGTAGTGCAGGGTCGCATCGTTCGGTGTTGCCTTTAGAGCGGTTTGAAATTGTGCGATGGCAGCATCGAAATCGGCTTTCTGCAGGTAGGCAGTTCCCAGGTTGGTGCGGTAACCGGTGTCAGCGGGGCGAAGCTGGAGAGCCGCTTCGAACTCAGGAATGGAACCGGTCGCGTCACCGGACTGGATCAGCGCCAGGCCCAGATTGTTGTGCGCATCGGGATCATTGGGACGCAGTTGGACGAGCTGCCGGAAGGCCGCGACCGCCCCTGGGGCATCGCCTGATCGCTGCAGCATCTTTCCGAGCTGGGTCTGGGCATCGATGAAGTTGGGCTGAAGTTTGACCGCGGCCTGCACTTCCTCAATGGCCTTCTCCGGCTGCCCCGTTTCTTCGAGGATGCGTCCCAGATAGAAGTGGGCCTGGGCGTTTTGCGGGGAACTCTGAACCGCGCGCTGCAGCAGGCTGAGAGCTTCGTCCATTTGCTTCTGCTGCCAGCGCACCACGCCAAGATGTAAGGCGGCCTGGGTGAAGTCCGGCTGCAGGCGCAGGGCCTCGGAGAATTGTTTGGCGGCTTCGTCCGCTTGCGAACTCTGGGCCAGGACTGAACCCAGTTCGTCGCGCAGGTCGGCGCGCTGCGGTTGCAGGTCCACGGCCTTTTTCAGTTCAGCGGCAGCCGTGGCCAGGTCGGAGCGAAAGCTGGCGATTTTTCCCAGAGTCCGGTGCGCCTCTGCGTCGTGGGCAGACAGGCGCAAGGCGGTCCGGGCCTCGGACTCGGCCTCCGCCAGCGCGCCATCTTTCACCAGCGCATTGGCCAGATTGACATGGGCCGGCGCCAGATCAGGTTTCAGGCGCAGGGCAGTCTTGAACTGGGAAATGGATTCGGCAGTCTGTCCTTGGGCAAACAGTACCCAGCCCAGCAGGTTGTGTCCCTCGGCGCTGCCGGGGGCGAGTTTGACTACCTGTTCGAAGGCTGCGCGCGCCTTCGGGAGGTCACGGTCTTGCAGCGCCGCCAGCCCTTGACGATAGAGTGACTCGACCTGCGCCTGAGCAGGATGCTTCTGGGCGGCGACGGAAACCGCAGAGCAGAGCAGACATGTCCCCAGAGCGACCAGGAACCGGAGAATCAAGCGTGCTCCGTTGCGGGTGCGCCCACGGTTCCGCACGGCTGGATTAAATGATGCGAGGGCCACGCAGAAATACTACTATGCTCCGCCGGGCAGGACTTGTGCTGGATTCCCACGTCTAAGGGGCATTGTTCGTCGGTTCCGGCGCGACGAGGTGTCAATAGCGTATTCTATTAAGTATGTACACCGCCGATGTGTTGAGAAACGTTGTGGCCCTGCGAAGTGAAATCGCGAATATCCGTGACATGAACGACCGCTACGCCGCACAAGAGGACCCGGCGCCGATGGCTTCCCGCGCCAACAAAGAGCGCCGGACGCGACTTCAGGAAATAGTCCGCGAGCTGGCCGTCATGGCCAAAGAGCAGCATCCCTGAAGGGCAGTGTTTTGCGAGTCAAGGTCTCCTGAAGACTCGAGTCATCCTGAGGAACTTCAGTCCCGAAGGATCTGGCGTGGAGCCACGCCATCGCTCGCCAGCCGCAGACGCACTAGACGCCAGATGCTTCGCAAGCTCAGCATGACGCCTCTGTAGATTGGCGGGAACGGCAGAAGAGGGCCACCGCCACTACCGGCCCGGCTTGACCCTCCCATTCCCGCGCCCTAGTATTCAACCTGGGCCATGACTTCAGTTTTTTCGCCGCAGTCTCGTATGCTCCCGACCGCTGCAAGACTGGTGGCGCTCCTCATCTTTGTCACCGCATCGGTCGCCCAGAGTGGAAAAACCGCGCCCATCGCCAACTTTGTGGACAGGGCAGAAAAAGCCGGCCTGACCATGACCCAGGTCTTTGGCGGCAAGGACACCAAGAAATACATCATCGAGACCACCGGCACCGGCGTGGCCATTTTCGATTACGACAACGATGGCTGGCCTGACATTTTCCTGGTGAATGGCACCACGCTCGAAGGATTTCCGGCGGGAACGGCGCCCACCAATCATCTGTATCGCAACCAGCACGACGGAACTTTTACCGACGTGACCGCCAAGGCGGGGCTGACCGCGAACGGCTGGGGCCAGGGCGTCTGCGTGGGCGACTACGACAACGACGGATGGGAAGACCTCTACGTCACCTACTACGGAAAGAACCGGCTCTATCACAATCAGAGTGGTGTGTTCACCGAAGTTGGGGAGGCGTCCGGCGTTGCCGGGACCGGGAAAGCCTGGGGGACGGGATGCGCTTTCGTCGATTACGATCGCGACGGCCGCCTCGACTTGATGGTGGCGAACTACGTGGACTTCGATCTGTCCACGGCCCCGGCGCCGGGAGAGAGAGCGTCGTGCGTGTGGAAAGGGGTGCCGGTGATGTGCGGGCCGCGCGGCCTGGCTGGCGCCAAAAATATTCTTTACCACAACCAGGGCAACGGCAAATTTGAGGACGTCACCGCCAAGACGAAAATCGACCAGACCAGCGGCCACTATGCATTCAGCGTCTCAACCTTCGACTTCGACGATGATGGCTGGCCCGATATCTATGTGGCCTGTGACAGCACGCCCAGCATTCTCTACCGTAACAATCGCGATGGAACTTTCAGCGATGTGGCGGTGGTGGCCGGCGCCGCCTACAACGAGGACGGCCGCGAGCAGGCAGGGATGGGATCCACCATCGCCGATTACGATGGCGATGGGCGCCTGGATATTTTCAAAACCAATTTCTCCGACGATACTTCGACCCTCTATCGCAACAACGGCAACGGCACCTTCGACGATGTGACCTTCGCCGCCGGACTGGGCCTCTACACTCGCTATCTGGGCTGGGGAACGATGTTTCTGGATTTCGACAACGACAGTTGGCCCGACCTGCTGCTGGTGAATGGACACGTCTATCCCGAGGTCGATAAGCAGAACCTGGGCAGCAGCTACGAGGAGCCGCGCATTCTGTATCACAACAATGGCAACAAAACCTTCACCGATATTTCGGCTGACGCAGGGCCGGGCATCACGGCAGTTCGTGCCGGGCGTGGGCTGGCTATCGGCGACCTGTGGAACGACGGCCGAATTTCAGCGGTGATCAGCAACATGAACGCAACTCCAAGCCTTCTGGTGAACCAGGTGCGTTCGCCGAATCACTGGATAGGAATCAGAACCGTCGGAACAAAATCCAACCGGGACGGAATTGGCGCGCGCGTCACGGTAAAGGTGGGAGCGCGAATGCTGGTTGACGAAGTCCGCAGCGGTTCAAGCTACGACTCGAACAACGACATGCGCATACACTTCGGGCTGGGAGCGGCAACGAAAATAGATTGGGTCCAGATTCGCTGGCCGAGCGGGCTCACCGAGCGCTTCGAGGACGACGTCCCGGTGGATGCGATCCACACTCTGAAAGAGGGATCGGGAACAGAGTTAAAGCAGCCCGCCAAGACTTCCTGAGATTGCCGAATTCCGAGAGCCTGTTCCTTTGCGTCCTTTGCGCTCTTCGCGGTTAAAGCTTTTGACCGCAAAGTTCGCAAAGGAATCGCAAAGGACGCAAAGAAATGCATCTGCGAAACTCAGTAACTCGAGCTGGCGGTCAGTGCTGCTGGCGGACTGGCCCCGTTCAGTTTGCCGCGCATGTGGCTGGCCTGCTCGCTGGTGAACCACAGGCTACCTCGCGACAAGCGGTGCAGCTCTTCGCCCTGCCAGTGTGCTCGCATGATTCCCGCACCGGAGTGGGAGTTCGATCCCAGAAGTAGGTGTCCGAGTTCGTGCGCCATCACGTTACCCAGAATGTCGGCAAGGCCGACGTTCCAATCGGCGTGCAATTCCCGCGCGCGGTCATAGAACACATCGCTGTAGCAGCCGGTGCCTTCGTCCGACAGGAAGGCGACGCCGAAGACTTCGCTGGCGGAGCTCGCGGAGCGCGGCGCGATGCGCACCGCAAGGCGAGTTGGCCAGGCAAAGCTGACACAGTCGAGCTCGGAGCGCGTAGGGGCGGGCGCCCCCGCCCGCCCGGCCGGGCGAAGGCCGGCAGTGTTTGGCTGTTTCTCTGCTCCAAACTCCCTTTGTTCTGCGCCTCCCGAAAATCCTGGCGAGCTTTGCTCGCCCGCCCGGACGAGGGCGTCCGGGCCTACGTCGGTTCGGGAGGTTGGACAGTTTTTCCAGACGACATCGACTCCGGCTTCGTCGAAGATTCTGGCTGCTCTTTGTTCCGCATGGATCAACACGGCGGCGGAGACTCCGGCGTCGTCATAGACAGACACAACCACCTGTGGTCTATCGTGAGGATAGGAATTCGACCACGCCGGGAACGTAAACCCCAGTGCGAACGTAACTAACAGCAGGCATGTTCTCCAAGATTGAAGCACCGGCAGCCACCTCAGCAGCGCCGATCCTCAGGGCTTGCGGAGGGTGCCTCAAGGCTTTGCCGGTCACCCGCAACCTATTTGTGGGTAACTTGTTAAGCGCTTGCGCGTCAAATGCTTAGGAGCGTGGGTGACGCGACAAGAAGTGGACGCTTCGGCTAAAACTTCGTAGGCTCGGAGAACGCAAGTGAGCGTAATGAGCAGCAATGGGACGCGCATGATCCAGTTTGGAGTCTTCGAAGTCGATTTGCGGGCGGGAGAACTTCGGCGTAACGGCTCCAGAGTCAAACTACAGGAACAGCCGTTGCAGATTCTGACCCTGTTGCTGGAACGGCCCGGCGAGGTGGTTTCGCGCGAAGAGCTGCGGACCCGCTTGTGGCCGGCCGACACCTTTGTCGATTTCGATCACAGCCTCAACGCCGCCGTCCGCCGGCTTCGGGACGCACTGGGAGACAGTGCCGAGAACCCGCGTTTTGTTGAGACCGTGGCGCGGCGGGGTTACCGTTTTCTGGCGCCGGTCAATGGAACGCCGCCCGCTGTCGAGGCTGAGCTTCCGGTTCATCCGCCCCGGCCTGCCCGTATCTGGTGGATCGCCTCGGCGGCGTTTGTCCTGCTTGTGGCAGGGCTGGGTGCGGGGTTGTTTCTGGGCCGGCGCGGATCACGGCCAGCGCCCGCATCCCGCCCGATCGTCGAGCGCCGCTTGACCGCCAATCCCAGCGAGTACCCCATCAGCAGCGCCGCCCTTTCATACGATGGCAAGTACCTGGCATTTTCAGACGACAACGGATCTTACCTGCGCCAGGTCGATACCGGTGAAACTCATCCCTTAGCTTTGCCTGAAGGATTCAGGGCGAAGCCGGTGAGCTGGTTTCCTGATGGATCGCACATTCTGGCCACCTCGCTAGCGGGATCGTCACGGGAACCGGGTTTGTGGCAGATCTCCGCCCTGGGAGGAAGCCCGCGCAAACTGGCCGACCAGGGCCGGGAAGCGGCGGTCTCGCCAGACGGCACGCAGATCGCGTTTCTGAAAGGAACCTCACAGAGCCAGGAACTCTGGGTAATGGGAGCGGATGGAGAGCAGCCCCGAAAACTCGCCGGCCAGACCGGCGATCTCTTCCGCTCTCCGGCCTGGTCCCAGGACGGCAAACGGATTGCGTTTCTGCGGGGCGTGTATCGGGCGGGAACCTACGGAATACAGCCTCAGATTGAAATTCTCGATTTGGCCACCAATCAACGATGGGTGGTTTCGTCAGAGGCGCGGCTGGGGCCGGCGTTGGCCTGGGCCGGAGATCGCATGGTGTATGTGTTGAATGAGGCCTCACCCAGCCAGAACGACTCTAATCTGTGGTCGTTGAAAATCGATGCGCGCACGGGAAAGCCCCTGGGGCCAGCTACCCGGATTACTTCAGGTGCCGGCGCCATCCGATACCTCAGCGGCTCCGCCGATGGGAAGCGGTTGGCCTACCTGAAAGAGGGCTGGCAGCCGGATGTTTACGTCGCCAGGCTGGAAGGGAACGGAACCAGGCTGAGCACTCCGCGGCGCCTTACTCTGGATGAGCGGCAGGACTTGCCGTGGTCGTGGACGCCTGACAGCAAGCAGGTGCTCTTCGGTTCGGACCGCGACGGATCGTTCCACATTTTCCGGCAGGCGCCAGACCAGACCACGCCCGAGTTGCTGGTAGGCGGCAGCGAGCAATCGATGCTGCCACGCCTGACGCCGGACGGAAAGCACCTTGTATATCTGCAATACCGCCAGGCGTTCGATTCGTCGAACGCCGTTCGCATGATGCGGATCCCGGTTGCCGGCGGCCCGCCCCAACTGGTAATGGAACTGCAAGGCCTCACCAACGAACAGTGCGCCCGCCAGCCTTCCAGTCTCTGCCTTTACAGTATTGCCGGTGACAAGCGCCTGACGTTCATGAGTTTCGATCCCATGCAAGGCACGGGGCAGGAGGTGGCACACATCGATGACGATCTGCCCTACGCCTATAACTGGACTCTTTCGCCGGATGGCTCGACCCTGGCCATTGCTAAATCAAACAAACTCGACACAATCGTGCAGCCGGAAATCCGTCTGTTGACTTTGAAGGACGGCAAAGAGCGACGGATTGTCTTGAAAGACTGGTCTTCGATTGGGGCAATCGATTGGACGGCAGACGGAAAGGGTCTGTGGGTCAGCGCTTCCAACACTAATGGCACCAATGCCCTGTTGCATGTGGACCTGCAAGGTCGAGCGCGACCGGTGTGGGAGCAGACCAAGATGGCCGTTGGATGGGCGATCCCTTCGCCCGATGGACGCTCTCTGGCGATGTGGCAAGCCAGCGGCAACGCCAACGTCTGGATGGTGGAGAATTTCTAATCACAAACGAGCAGTGTCACCCTGAGCGAGTTGGGATCGTCCGCTTGCGGACGATCCCGAGGAGTCGAAGGGCCCCTATTCGATGCGGTGACGCTTGGTACGTTTTCTTGTGCTGCAGAAAAAACCTCTCTACCCTGGCACTGACTTGCTATAGGGGCCCTTCGACTGCGCAACTGCTTCGCAAAGCGAAGCAGTTACTCCGCTCAGGGTGACAGTCAGTGCTGCAAGGCTTCGATTTCATCTGTCTTGCCCAGGTATTCGTAGCGCAACAAGGCAATCGGTACATTCCCGTTCTTCCACACAAAGTCGTGAAACTCGCGCAGGTTGAACTTGTCGCCCTGGGCCAGGCGGGCTTCGGCCAGCAATTTCATGATCTGTAATTTGCCCGTCTGATAGGAAATTCCCACGCCGGGCACGGAGGCGTAGAACGTGGCATCCTCCATCGCCGTGGCACGGTCGAGCGGAACAGTTTTCGTGAAGTAGTCGGCGGCCTGCTCGATGGTGAACTCTCCGGTGGACAGCTTCACATCGACCTCGACCCGCAGGGCGCGGAAGCGCATGAAGTTGTAGATGATCTCGCGGGTGCGTGGGCTGTCGTCGAACAATCCGGCTTGCAACATCATTTCTTCGGCGTAAAAGCCGATGCCTTCGTTGGCGCTGGAGTCGTAGTAGTGACGCCGGATCGGGTCCTCGTTGGTCCAGGACATTACTTTCTGGAAGTAGTGTCCCGGCATGCCTTCATGCACGATGATGCCTCGCGGATCGCGGGCGGTGGAGAGATCGAAGTATCCGCGATCAGGCGAAGGCGTCTTGATGTAGCTGGTGGCGTTGTCCTTCAGCCGGGTGGGGCCAGTGAGGTCGTCGGCGACTCCGAAAGCAGCCAGCGGTGCGAGATAAGCGGGGAAGGGGAGATTGCGATAGTGCTGTAACCAGGCGGGGACAGTGAGGATATTTTTCTCTTCGAGAAAATCGCGGATCTCCTGTTCTTGTCTTTTCTCGGTGGCGATCTGCGTTGCCTGATCTTTGGCCAGTGCCAATTGCGGCAGCCGGGAGTTGCGATTCTTTTCGTAGGCCTCGAAGGCAACCGCTCGTTCCCATTCCTGACGTCCGTTGGCGATCAACTGCTCCGGCGTGTACGGAATCAGCGCAACATGCTTCAGGAAGAAAATGTAGTTCTCGCGTCCGACGGCCACGTTGCCGGACATGCCCGGCAGTCGCTGCTGCAGCCATCCCCGATATTCTTCCAACGCGCGGATGGCGGCCCGAGCCGCGGGATCCAGTTGGGACGCGGTCGCCGGCGTGAGAAAGGGTTTGAGCTCGCGCGCCATCTCTTCCAAGCGAGGGCCAATGTCCTGCAGTTGATGGATGGATAATTGCGCCAGCGGACCGGCCGGATCTTTGAGGTTCGCTTCTCCGTCGGCAAGGATCCGCGGAATGGCTTGTACGCGGCCAAGAATTTCCGCACTGCGCGTCTCGTCGAACGGTGGCGGCTGGGTCAGGCTCACGAACAGCGAAGCCAGAGTCTGGTCCAGATAGAACCAGGGATTGCGTTGCCACCCGCGCACGTAATCCAGTTCCCAGCGGGCGCGTGCAATGGCGGAGCCGACCAGCAGGTAGTCCACGGTTTCAGGGCGCGAGCGGTCGCGGACGTTCCCCAATTCCTTCCAGCGATTTTCGAAGGCTGTCAATTCATCGCGGTGCTTTGCGATCGTGGAGGGCGACCAGTCTGCCGCCCACCCCCGGGGACGATCAAGCCTGGGGATATCGTCAAACGAGAAAGGCTGCTCCGCGGCCCGCCACTCCCAAAAATCGGCAGAGAGCTGTTGCAGGGAATTCGCCGTTTGCGTTGGAGTTGGTGTCGGCCGTGCGACAGCGGATGCAATCAACAACATCAGGAATAACGGAATCATCTTTATCGCGGGTGGTCGATTCATCGGGTCTCCGGAGATGTCCATGGTCCTAAAGCGGTGGAGAGAATCATTTCCCGGGTTTACCCGGCACCGGGGCAGGGAACTGCATGGTGCGCACAATCCCTTCGCCTTCCTTCACAAAAACCACTTGATTGACTTTGACGTCTTTTAAAGTGTCCACCTGTCCGCTGGGCCAGCGGATTTCGAGCAACTGGACTTTATCCGCCTTGCCCAGGCCAAAGTGGATCCGCAAGTCGTTCTGCGCGAAATAGCCGCCGCCGCTGCGGACTTCATCGATCTGGGAATGTGGCTTGGTTTCGCCCGGCGTCTGAGTCACGCAGCGCAAGCGGGCACCGATGCCGCTGCGATTTGATTTAGTGCCAATGGTCCGCACCTTGATCCAGTTGTTGCCGGGAGCGAGATCGCAGCGCAGCAGTTGCGGATAATCATTCACCGTATTTACCACGAGGTCGAGATCGCCGTCGTTGTCGAAGTCTCCGAAGGCACATCCCCGCGACGCCACCGGCACTGAGATTCCGGGGCCGGCCTGCATCGAGACATCCTCAAAGCGGCCGTTGCGCAGGTTGCGATAGAGCAGTTTGCGTTGCGGATAACCGGCCTCGGTCTTGAGTTGTTCGACTTCGGGATAGACGTGGCCATTGCAGATCAGAATATCGGGCCAGCCGTCGTTGTCCATGTCAAAAAATCCGCAACCCCAGCCCAGATACTGGGTGTGCGCGCCGAGGCCCGCGGCAAACGTGGAGTCCTCAAAATTGCCGTCGCCCAGGTTGTGGTAGAGCGAAGGCGTGTCCCCTGCGAAGTTGGTTTTTACGATATCGAGATTGCCGTCCATATCATAATCGGCCGCCGACACTCCCATGCCGGCCTGCGGTTTGCCGTCGGGGCTCAGCGCGCAACCGGCTTCCATGGCGATGTCCACAAACTTTCCATTCTTTTTGTTCTGGTAAAGAGCGCTGGCGGTGGAATCGTTAGCTACGTAGATATCGGGCCAGCCGTCGTTATCGAAATCTGCCGTCAGGACCCCCAGTCCGAAGGTGCCATTGGCTTGCAGAATCCCGGAGGCCTCGGAGACATCGGTGAAGGTGCCGTTGCCATTGTTGTGGTAAAGAATATTCTTTCCGCCTTTGAGGCCGGGTGGCCCGCAAGCCACCATCACGCTCTTGTAAAGACAGGGACCGGACTCCGGGACCGGCGCCGTCGCCAGGTCGAGGTCAATGTAGTTGGCGACGAACAGATCGAGTTTGCCGTCGCGGTCGTAATCCACGAACGCACAACCGGTGTTCCAGCGCTTGCCGGTCCCGGCGACGCCCGCCTTTTCGCTCACATCGGAAAATGTGCCATCGCCGTTGTTGTGATAGAGGACGTTCTTGCCGAAGTAGGTGACAAAGAGGTCCTCGAAACCGTCGTTGTCATAATCGCCGATACAGACGCCCTGTCCCCATCCGGAGTGCGCCACGCCGGCTTTGGCGGTAACGTCGGTGAAAGTGCCGTCGCGATTGTTCTTGAAGAGATGGGAAGCAGGCTCCTGTCCAGCGGGGAAACCCTCCAGGCGCCAGCCGTTGACCAGAAAAATATCCAGCCAGCCATCGTTGTCATAATCGTAAAAAGCAACGCCGCACCCGGTGGTCTCCAGAAGATATTTGTTCTTGTGCTCGCCGCCGTAGATGGTTTTCGCGTTGAGCCCAGACTCGCGCGCCACGTTGATAAAGCTCAATCCGAGCCCAGTGGCGGCTTTTGCCGGCTCTTCTGCCGCGGAAAGCAACGCTTGCGCCCGCAGCGGACGAGCCAGCGCCAAGACATTATCGAGAGACAGCACGAGCGCCGACTTGCTCAGGGACTGGAGAAACGTACGGCGCGAAGAAGACAAAAGGGCGGTACCTTCCCGGAGTTGGCTCGTGCTAGAATTCGCCCCTACTCTATTCAGTGCATTGCTACTTTGCAAGTTCAGGCACGGACGCAAATTCAAAGCATCGAGCTCCACGCAAGTGGGCTAATCTGTTTGTATATATGATACGCGCAACTCTCTGCCGGCCCCGTAAAGGGGCCTCCCGGTTGATCGTGGCTGCCGTCTTTTTGATCGGTTTGGCGCTCCCTGCGATTGCGGTTGAGCCGCCGTCTTCCCTTGAACTCTCGCGCCCGGTCCGTCCCTGGGAGTTTCTTTCGTCGGTGGGCGAGCGCGCCGGACTGCTGGGCAACGAAGCGGGGAACTTTGAAGCCTGGGTTTATCCGCTGAAAATTCTGCGCGATTTCCACCTGCGATTCCTGGTGGATGGCCATGTGGTTCCGGCGGAGGCGCTGGCTCGCACCCTCACGGTGCGGCCGGAGTCCAGCACGATTCTCTACGCCGGGGACACGTTCTCGGTGCGCGAGACGTTTTTCGTTCCGGTGCGCGAGCCCGGGGCTGTGATCATCATCGAGGTTGAGACCGCGAGTCCCCTGGACGTGCAGGTCGAGTTCGAGCGTGATTTCCAGCTGGAATGGCCGGCCGCGTTGGGCGGAACCTACGGGCACTGGGACCCGCCTATGAATGCGTTTTACTTCGGCGAGGAGCAGAAGAAATTCTCTGCTTTTGTGGGTTCTCCGACCGCCACCGAAGTCCACGAGGAATACGACACCAACTATTCCAGCGCGAAGGAAAGCTCGTTTCATCTGGGTGTCACCAGCAAAGGTAAAGAGACCAAGTTCGTGGTGATCGCGGGTTCGGTTCACGGTCAGGCAGAGGCAGAGGCGGCTTACCATCGCCTCGAAAGCAACTACGCGGCGCTGCTGAAGGAGTCGGCGGATTACTACCGCGCTTACCTGGATAGCACGGTGAGTGTCGAACTGCCCGACCGCCAGTTGCAGCAGTCTTACGACTGGGCGCGGGTCAGCGTGCTGCAGGGACTGGTAAACAATCCTTACCTGGGCACCGGGCTGATTGCCGGGTATCGCACCTCGGGCGGCAGCCAGCGTCCGGGTTTCGCCTGGTTTTTCGGCCGCGATTCGCTATGGACCGCGCTGGCACTCGATGCCGAGGGCGACTTTGGCACCACCCGCACCGCGCTGGATTTTCTGAGCAAGTATCAGCGCGCCGACGGCAAGGTCCCGCACGAAATTTCCCAGGGCGCAAACTTCGTTCCCTGGTTCACTGACTATCCCTACCCTTATGCGTCCGCCGATGCGACGCCGCTCTACATCATCACTATGAACGATTACGTGGTGGCGAGCGGCGACGCGGCCTTTGCCCAGCAGAAGTGGGAGAGCCTGTGGAAGGCGTATCAATTTTTGCTTTCCACCTACGATGCGCAGGGGCTGCCGCAAAATTTCGGCATCGGCCACGGCTGGGTGGAAGGCGGCCCGCTTCTGCCAGTCCATACCGAGCTTTACCAGAGCGCGCTGGGGGCGGAGGCTTTGCGAGCGCTCTCCAGCCTGGCGCATCTTTCCGGGAAGGAAGACATCAGCAGAAAGCTGGGCGCAGATTTCTCCCGCCAGCAAGCGCTGCTGAACAAGACCTTCTGGTCCGCAGAAAACAATCGGTTTGCTTTTGCTCTCGATCAAAAGAACCAGCAGGTGGACGAGGCCAGCGTACTGGCGACGGTCCCGATGTGGTTCGGATTGCTGGACGAGGACAAGGCCGGCACCATGATCGCCGAACTGGCCGCGCCTGAGCATCAGGCCGATTGGGGAATGCGGATCATTTCCTCCCGCGCCACAAAATACAGCGCCGGCGGCTACCACTTCGGCTCGGTGTGGCCGCTGTTTACGGGCTGGGCGTCGGTCGGTGAATACCGCTACCACCGCGCCTTGCCGGGCTTTTCCAATCTCATGGCTAACGCTCAACTGGCGCTCGACGGATCGCTGGGCCACGTCACCGAGGTGCTCTCGGGCGACTACTATCAGCCGCTGTCCACCAGTTCTCCGCACCAGATCTGGTCGGCGGCCATGGTCATCAGCCCGCTGCTGCGCGGACTTTTTGGATTGCAGACCGATGCCGGTGCGCGCCGGATCACGCTGGCCCCGCACATCCCGGCGAATTGGAACCGCTTCACGCTGGACAATGTGCGCGTGGGCCAGTGCACTCTGCGGCTGGTTTACCGAAAGAGCGCCGACGAAATTTCGCTGGTTGTGACCCGGAACGGCAGCGGCGATTGCAGTCTGGAGTTTTCTCCCGCGATCAGCCTGCGGGCGCAAATTCTCGGCGCGGAGGTGAACGGCAGGAAGGTGCCGTTCCAGGTGAAGAAGAGTGATGCCGACCAACACGTCAGCGTGCAATTTCCTGTGGGAAGCGGAGTGAGCACGCTGCGCCTTCGCACCAGGGACGATTTCGGCCTCAGCATTTCGCCGGTGTTGCCGGCCTTGGGAAGCGCCAGCCAGGGTTTGCGGGTGCTGTCCGAATCATGGACGCCGGCGCGGGACGCTCTCACCCTTGAGGTTTCCGGAGCCCAGGGCAGACAGTATGAAATTGGAATGTGGAATGCGGCGCAAGTGGCATCGGTCGAGGGCGCTGAACTGGTAAAGATTGATGCGGACAGCGCCAGAATCAACCTCACCATTCCGGCAAGCACCTCCGAACCGAATCCTCATGAGAAAATCGTCATTCATTTCATCAGCAAGGCGCACTAGAGTCAGGGTGCGAACGCCATCCTCTGCGGAGAGAACCAAGATGCAATCATCTGGCAAAGTTTCTTACTTTCTGTTTCTGGGTTGCCATCGCACTAATTCCTGCCCAGGCGCAGACCCGCGTGGCGTCACAACCCGCCATTACGATCGAGGCGGTGACGAGTTCTCAGCCCCGGCGCGATGGTATTGACGTTAAGGCGGGCGCGGCGAGTATGCGCATTACGGCGCTGCGCGACGATATCATCCGGGTTCGAATAACACTGGGAAGCAAATTTCCGGAGGACGCATCATGGGCTGTCCTTCCCGGGCCGCGCAGCAAATCTGTCGCTGTGAAGGCGACGCAGGATGCGGCGTCCGTCGGCTTCCGCACTGCAGCGCTTGATGTTCGGGTTGAGCGCACTCCGCTGCGCCTTGTGGTTCGCGATCTCGCCGGCAACATCATCTCGGCTGACGCGGTTGGCCGGCCCACCCAATTCCAGTTGGGGGGCTTCTCCGTGCACAAGGCCATGCCGGGCGACGAACATTATTTCGGTCTGGGCGACAAGGCCGGCACATTCGACCGCAGGAACCAGGCATACACTCTCTGGAACACGGATATCGGCACTCAGGAATCGATCGATCCTATTTATAAGAGCATTCCGTTCTTTCTCGGGATCGGCGGCGGCCGCAGCTACGGCCTGTTCCTCGACAACACCTGGCGTACCTGGTTTGATTTCGGCAAGCAGGCGCGTGACGCCTATTCCTTCGGCGCCGAAGGCGGTCCCCTCGACTATTACCTGCTCTGCGGACAGACTCCCAAGCAGGTGGTCGAAGGCTACGCTTACCTCACGGGGACCCATCCGCTTCCTCCGTTGTGGAGTCTCGGCTTCCAGCAATCGCGCTACAGCTACACGCCGGAATCGCAGATCAGGGAAATTGCTGACCGCATGCGTGCGGACAAAATTCCGTCGGATGTGCTGTACCTCGACATTGACTACCAGGATAGAAATCGACCCTTCACCGTCGATGAGAAAACCTTCCCCAATTTTCCCGGGCTAGTTTCGGATCTTCGCAAACAAAACTTCCACCTCGTTTTGATTACCGATCTGCACATCGCTCACATCGCTAACCAGGGCTACGCGCCTTACGATTCCGGAGAGGCGGGCAACAACTTTGTGAAGAAGGCCGACGGCAGCGAGTACGTTGGCGTCGTCTGGCCGGGCCCCGCGGTTTTTCCTGACTTCACCAGGGCGCAGACGCGCACCTGGTGGGGCGGCCTGTATAAGGACTTCGTTAAAGACGGCGTCGCCGGATTCTGGAATGACATGAATGAGCCTGCGGTGTTTGACGGGCCGGGCAAGACCATGCCGCTCGACAATATTCATCGCATCGAGGAACCGGGTTTCGCCACTCGCAACGCGACCCACGCCGAGATCCACAACATCGTGGGACTGGAGAATGCCCGCGCCACTTACGACGGCCTGCTCAAGCTGCGACCGGACGAACGTCCCTTCGTCCTGACTCGTGCGACTTTCGCCGGGGGACAGCGCTACGGCTTCACCTGGACGGGAGACAATTCCGCCACCTGGAACCACGTTCGCCTGGCCACTCAGCAGCTGCTCAATCTCGGCATCAGCGGAATCTCTTTCGTGGGCGCTGACATCGGCGGGTTCAACGGCTCGCCCGAGCCCGATCTGCTCACGCGCTGGATTGAGATCGGAGCTTTCAATCCGCTCTTCCGCGACCACACCACGAAGGGCTCATTGATGCAGGAAGTCTGGGTCCACGGCCCGGAGCACGAAGCGATTCGCCGCCGCTACATCGAGACTCGCTACCGCTTGATGCCGTACATTTACAGTCTCGCCGAAGAGTCCTCGCGCACCGGACTTCCCATGGTGCGTCCCATTTTTCTCGAGTTCCCGGAAGTTTTCACGCCGCCTTCGAACGGGTTCGGCAATCTCGATACGGAGTTTCTGCTGGGCCCCAGCCTGCTGGTCGCTCCGCCGCCATTCGCTGAGATGCTCGACAACTACGTGGTCTCGTTCCCGAAGGGCGATTGGTATGATTTCTGGACGGGCCTCAAAGCGCCGGTTCCCCCTCCAGAACCATCCATTGTGCAAATTTCCAACGACATCGCAAAAAACGGACCGGGAACGCCGTATCCCTTCCGGCCTTTCATTCATCCCACGCTTGATACTTTGCCGGTGTACGTCCGGGGCGGAAGCATTCTGCCGCTGCAGCCGCTGGTTCAAAGCACCGATGAAACTCCCAACGGCCCGCTGGAACTGCGGGTGTATCCCGGCCAGCAGTGCAGCGGCTCACTGTATCTCGATGACGGCCACACTTTGCGTTACCAGCACGGAGAGTTTCTCCGCCAGGCATTCACCTGCCAGTCCGACGGAAAGTCGGTGCGCGTAAACTTCGGAGCACGCCAGGGAACTTATGCGCCCTGGTGGAAGACGCTGGAAGTTGTGATTTACGACTGGCCGTCGGCGAAGGGCAACGCGAAGCTCTCCAGCAGCGCGTCCCCGCTCCAGACTTCGTACGACGCAACCCAACACGCTCTCCATATCACGATTCCGGACGTTGCCGGGGAAGGCGAGCTCCGCGTCGGAGACTAGCTCCGAAGTAATCGTATGCGTCGCCGCCAGGGTGACGAAGTCAAGGTCTAACTGCTGTGATAGATTGAAAGACTGTGGGCGCGTAGCTCAGTTGGCAGAGCAATGCCCTTTTAAGGCATGGGTCGATGGTTCGAGTCCATCCGCGCTCACCATGGATTTCAATGACTTGGGAAGGGCAGGGAACCGCCGTTTTCCAATTCTCCACAAATTCCCCACAAACTAGGCACGGTACACCTTTCCTTCTTGTCCGCCTGCGGCCTGAGGCAATGCAAGGATCGGATAAGAGTCGAGCAGCTCTACAGCCTTCCGCGCCGCGCCGCTGGATACGTGCGTGTAATGGCGAACCATGCGAGCGCTCATGTGGCCAACAAACGTCTGGATAACGCCCAACGGAACGCCTAGTTCCACCATGTGTGTGACAAACGTATGTCTCAGGTCATGGAAGCGCAACCCCGGGAAACCCGCCTTTTTAGTGAGACTGTGCCACGCGGTATCCCAGTACTGCTGATGCTGGCTTGGATCGTACCCGCGCTCGCCCTTATGCTTGCCATGTGCGATCTGGCTCAGATGCTTGGGCATCAAGTAGTGCTGGGCTTCGCTAGCCGGCGGCTTTAGCAAGCTGGCGCGGAGGACTAGTCGGGCGGCCGCTTCTGTTGCATCTCGGTTCAGTTCAATCGTGCGAGCTCCGGCATCGGATTTCGTATCAGCGCGGCGAATTCTCAGACGGCGATTCTCCAGGTCGAGGGCACCGAGGCGCAGTTTCTTGATCTCTCCACCGCGAAGCCCGGTGCTGGCGGCAAGAACCGAACCATAGAAAGCGGCCTCCCAATCCTGATCCGTAGCGGCAACTTCCGCCAGATGCCGCAACTCCTCTCGCGTCAACGCCCGCCCGATGTCAGAAACCTTCGTCTTCAGCGGCTTATAATCATCTTCCAATCGACGCCAGAGACGAGCCTTTTTCAGGATCATCGACCAGGCCAGAATTTCCTTGTTAATCGACCACGGGGCAATTTCCTCGGCAAGCCGCTTTGTGACGTAGTTGTCCAGTTCAACGTTAGCGATCTGCTTGAGGCGAAGGTTGCCAAGAATGCGGATCATGGGCTTTAGGCGGTAGCCCTCCGCGGTTAGCGTGCCCGCAGCAACCCGCGGCTTGCGAAATTCCAGCCACCACGCTCGCGCCTGTTCTAGGCTCCATTCCGCCATTTGCGTGGGCAAGCTGCCGTTATCGAGCTGGGCGAGGAAGTTCTTGCGGAAGACCTTCGCTTCCTCGCGGTCGCGTTTGCCAGTTTGTTTTTCCCGCCACGTGCCATCTGCATCTTTATAGCGAAAGGCGAAGATATTACCGCGTCGATATAGACCATCTCGTTTTCTACTCATCGTGTCCTCCGTCTGTTTTTCCTTTTGCGAACTTACGTTTACTTGCGAGCAAGCTAGGGCGAGCACACTCCGGGGAACAAAACTTAGTACCTCTCTTCTCAGACAAAAAGTAAGGCTTCGCACAATTCGTGCAGACGATAGGCGGCCTGCTGACTGGCGATGATGGGCCGCTCTTGTAAGCCGGTACAGCGCCTTCTCGATCGGGTTGTTCTTCACCGGTGGTATGTCCATCAAATTCTCTGACTGAACATTTAGCCGATACAGTGCATTGCGAGCTTCTCAGTCGTTAAGGCGTTATCAGCTGTTTGGCGCGTGGCACTTGTCTGAGGCAAGACGAACAGCCGCTGGTAATCAGTCGCGGGCCCGGTGAATGTACCAATCACTCGCATGCTGGTCTTGGCTCTCGCCAGAATCGCTGGAGGTAGGCTTTGCATCTTGCGCCATGACACAATTAAGCCTGCTCCTGGATCTTCTCCCTGGGTTTGTCATCGTCCACTGGCCACCAGACTTCGGGCCAGTTCTTGTCAGTACGGCTGCATGAAATCTGCTGTCTGAATCGCGGTAACCTCGTCGGCCTCAGATCGTTCGGCCTCGACCTTCAGTAGGGAATTTGAGGTTAACGAGATAGAGCATTAACCTCGTCCAACTCAACCGGTTCTAGAATTTGATCCGCCATCTTCACGGCGTGCGGTCATTTTGTGCATTCCTTCCGACAAAGCTATTGTAACGTAATAGTGAAACAGATGATGTATTAGATTCTAAATCAAATTCTACTCAGGAAGAGGAACCAAGTGATGGCGCAAGAACCAGAAAGAAAGCTACTCAGTATCGAGCGGCTTGGCAGAACGCTGGGATTTCTCGAAGTACTCAGTGAGGCGCTTGATCGTGGCAGGGCGAGCTCAAGTCTGTGACCATCGGCGCACGGCGCTTGATTCCACTGGCCGAGGTTGAGCGAGCCGAGCAGTTTGGCGTGGGCCGCCCACGAACGCTTCAGCCCAAGAAGTGAGGGAAGCCCATGGAAAGCGCAACATAAGCACAAGAATGAAGTTGACTTGGCAGGGATATCTAGCCAAGGACCCAGAAGTCCGACGCACAACCTCGGGCAAGGCGGTCGCAACCCTGACCGTCATGACCAGATACAAGGACCGAAGCGAATTTCACCGGGTGGTGTGCTGGGAACTGGCGGCCGAGAAAGCCGCGCCGCTCAAAAAGGGCGAATTTGTGCAGGTCGTAGGGCGGCTACAGACCCGGTCCTGGGAGGACAAGCAGACCCACCAGAGAAGGTACTCGACGGAAGTGATTGCCTGGCAGTTCGGCACTCCCGGGAAAGAGCCGGTCACCGTTTCTACGACTGGCGTAGAGGTGACCGATGCAGACGTCCCTTTCTAGGTTCGATCCTTCGGCGCTCCCGCCGGCACGAAGCTTCTACGAGAAAGAACTCGGCGAGTTGAGGCGGCCCTCCCGTGGCTGGGCTAAGCCGAAAGCTGGCTGCCCATTCCATCAGAGCAAATCAAGGACTTCGTTTGCGGTGAATATGAATCAAGGCGGCTTTCGCTGCCTAGCTCCAGAATGCGACCAGCATGGCGACATGCTGACTTTTGTCAGGTTGCGTGAGAAATTGAACTTCAAGCGAGCGGCTCAAAAGCTCGGAGACTGGCATGATGAGATAACGCAAGCGGAAAGCGAGGAGCTCAACTTTCGGCAGCAGGACCGGGAACGCCAGCGAGCCGACGAAGCTGACCGAAAAGAAGCAGAACGACGGGAACGGATCGAGGCACGAGATCATCTTCATGCGGTTGAAACACTCTACGAAGAAGCGATTGCTGAACACGACTGGTTTTTAATGTCGGAACGACTGCCGCGCGTCCGGCAGGCTGAAGAACAATATTGGCAACTGGCGGGGCTGGAGGTTCGGCATGAGTGCTGACAACGCCCCCCAGGGTGTCAGGCTCGAATTTAACGAATATATCGTCACGCAGGGCAGGATTCGCAGCTTCGCCGATATCCCGGATGTAATCACGATGGCGATCCGCCCGCCGAGTATTTGGTGCCAGCACTCGGAATCGCACGCAACACGATTACGCTTTGGACCGGACCAGACGGAGGATGGGAAAACCTTTCTCGGCCAGATGATGGCTCTTGCAGTTTCGCGTGGCGAGACCTTTCTAGGAATGCATTGCATTCCGTCGCCGGTCTTGTATCTGGATCTGGAAAACCCGGGTTATGTCGTGCAGGAGCGAATGCAAGCCTTAGTGGCAGACGGGGAGCGACCTGCTGACCTGCGTTTTTGGGGTACGTGGCTTGAAATTGATCAGCAGCCGCCCCAGGCTGGCAGCGAACTGCTATTGACCATCTGCAAAAGAACAGGCCATTGCTCATCGTGGACCGTTTCGATATTTCCACCAGGCGGAGGAAAACGATTAGACCGCCATGTGCGCAGTGATGCAGTATCTCCGGGCCTGTGCAGCCTACGGTTGTGCGGTGGTAATCCTGCATCATCCCGCCAAGGCCGAGGGCAGCACCGGCAGAGGTTCGTCGGCGATCCGTGGGGCTTGCGATCTAGCATTCCTGCACACCCTGGACAGGGAAAGCGGGCTGATCACCCTCAAGGTGGACAAGAACCGCCTGGGCGCGAGTCGAACCATCACGATCAGGGCTGATTTGAGGAAGCCAAGTTTGAACTCGCTGACGCGCCTACATCACGCGGCGCAATGATGAACTAGACGAGTAGAACAAGTCATCAAGGACAACACGGTCTAACCAGAACGCCATTTCAAAGCAGTCGGGAATGATGAAAGCGCGACTCGTTCGCCTGTAAAGGAGGGCACAGGCACACGTTGGCGGACTGAAATGGAGAACGGGCTCAATTTGCTATTTTGCTTGTTCTCCGACTTGTTCTGACCTGCCAAGTCTTTGTTCTTAAAGGATAGAACAGCTAGAACAGGTGAGCAAAACACACCTCTGAGCAGACTTGTTCTCCTGTTCTCTCCCCTATAGGGGAGAACAGAGAACAGGTCTGCGATGGGCCGCGGGGAAGTTGGCTTCATGCGCTCACTGCGGAGGCTTCTCCATCTATCGCCAAGCTGACGGGAAGCATGTTTGCATGACGTGTGAGCAGAGTTGGATACCGCCGATTTAGGCGAGCCTTAATGATCGGTTCGCGGGCGTTACAGCGGGAGTTGATGTTTTGCGGGGAAAAGGAAAGAGGGCCGCCTGCACGTGCGCTCGGGTAGGGGCCGGCCCTCTTGTCTCACGAATTGGGTATCCCCGTTTTAGCACAGCCGGCGAGACTGTCTATCGGGTATTTACCTGACGCTCGATCAAAAGACGAACCGATACATTAAGCTTAGAAGATCATTGAGCTGCGTCTGGGGTTTCGGTAGGGAATGCGTAATTCGGGATAGGAAGGGCGCGAGGGTAGCGCAACAACTCCTACCACACAGTAGAGGCGTTACGAAAAACATTGTAAACACGTGAGCAAGTGGAATGAATCGTAAACGGCTGACGCATGCTGCACAAGGCATCGGCTGGAAAAAAAAAAAAAAAAAAAAAAAAAAAAAAAAAAAAAAAAAAAAAAAAAAAAAAAAAAAAAAAAAAAAAAAATGGTGCGCCGCGTGTTGGCCGGTATCAAACTACCAGCGCCCTCGAGGAGCTGGCCACCGCAGAGCTTGACCAGCTGGAGGCCGGTGAGGCCGATGACTGACAGCGCCGTGGAAGATGTGGAGGAAGAGTACGAGATCGTACGCACGCGCTGGGAAAATGGGAACAGGACGTCGCGCAACGGGATACGGCGCAGGATTGACCGCTTCACGCGTGAGCGCTATCGCTTGCGGGCTGAGAATGCCTCATTGGTTCGGGCCCTGGAAGATTTGCAGTACGAGAATAAAGCGTTGAAAGATGGTTTGGAGCGCTCGCTTCAACTTGTGGATAAGCTGAGGAATTGGAGAACCGGAAATGGCTGAGGAACTAGTAATCAGTTCAACGACCGACCCCCAGCAGGTGGTAGAAGGGGCCGTCCAGAGAGATCTGAAAGCGGGCGTGCTGAAGTTGCCGAATCGTCGTTGGCCGATTTCCGAGAATCGGAATCCGCCGATGGCGGGACCGTCAGCGTCTCCGTGGAATCGTCACAAAGCGAAAGACAAATGCTGCTGGAGCGGCTGGCCGAGGCCGAGCAGGAAGTCCAGCTTTTGCCCGAAGCACCGGACGCCGCGGGACAGGCCGTCGATGAATCGGGGCTCAACGCCACAGAGCGAGAAATGATTCGCCAGCAGACGGTTCAGGACGCGCTCGAGGATGCGCGGATGGCCTATCGACAGCAGCTGCTTATTCCTCCCCGGAAGAGCAGACGAGACTCCCGAGGCCGAGTTGGGGGCCGCCCGAGAGCAGTGGTCCCAGGCTTTCTGGAACCGCATGGGCGAGCTCCACGAGCAACATAACACCAACCAACTTCTGGACGAAGCCCTCGCCAGCGGCGTCGGGATAAGCAACGCGGTCACCGATACGTTGTTGGCGGTGGGGAACGGACCAGAAGCGTTTGTGCATCTCTTGAAGAATACCGCAAGAGCGCGCCCGGTTGCTCCGTCTGCCCGATCACTTGGCCTGCGCCTCGGTGGCGGATTTGGCGGCCCGGCTGGCGCAACCGCCACGGCGGCAGCGCTCGAACGCGCCCGAACCCATCGTGCCCCTCGGCGGTTCGCGCACGCGGTCATCGTTGCCGCCCGACGCGATGAGTTATCAGGACTATTCCAAATATCGCGAGCGGCAGATCCGGGCCAAAAGAGGGAGATGACACAAATGTATTCCGAAGCGACCGGCGAGAGCCTGAAGAAGGTCCAATTGGATCGTGGAAAACGACCGCACCATCTTGCCCTTTTTCTCAGCCACGCCTCGAGCGCGGATGATCCGAAATGGATTCTCGAGAGTCACGGCAGCGACACGGACCCAGCGCCTGAGTCGGAGGAATTTTCAGGCGAAGACGGCGGGGAGCTGTTGACCCGGCTGTGTGAAGCGATTCTGGGCCGGACAATCAAGGGTCGCCGCCAACTGCGCAACAAGACGAGGCACTCAACAATTTTGGAGGAGATGAACAACCATGACCAAGGAACTTATTAATCCGAACCAGCGGCCCGACCCCTACCCCGCCGATGTGCGCACCGGTTCAATCCGCAAGTCGAATGACCCCGATTTGGGCGCGAGCCAGAAGCACGAGCGCGACCTCTCCCGCTTGGACAAGTCGCAGGATTCGACCAAAGGTGGTCGCGGCCGGTAGGTGGCGACTGAGCGAATGAGCGATAACCAAACCTGTTACGTATTCGATAGACCGTGCCGGCCCGGCTGGGAGGCACTTTGGGGGTGTTCCCAAGTTCATCAAAACGGAGCGGAGCGGGGAACGGAATAAAACTCAAAAGGGAGGCAATCATGCCTGACACCTACGATCCAACGTTGCAGGGCAGCGACACCATGCCCGCACCCCGCTGTGATGCGCCCGTAGCCGCAGATACAGCGAGAGATGTCGAAACGGCCCGCGAGGCTTCGCGGTTGATTCGCGAGGCTGACAAATTGGCCGAAAAGGGCCACAAGTAGAAAGTCGGAATGGAGGAACCGTGACAGGAGAGCGGTTGTTATTCAGGGTAATTGCGAATGGCCGTGAGTTCTCGATCTTTACGAACGGGAGGACAGAAGGTTTCGGGGATCAGGCAATGGTATTCAACTATTTTCCTAATCTCTTACGAGACTCCATGCTGCGCTTTCTTCCCCAACAAGAAGGGCCACTGCATCGCCCGGTGGACGCTTGCAAGGAACCGCAGCATAAGTAGACAGCAGCAGAAGTCGAGCAAGCTTCACCGCGCCGGGCGAAAAGTAAAAATGGTGGCCCGTGGCTTCCAGATCGCCAAACATGGCTGCATCTCGCGGCCCGCCGCCAGCTAGGAACGACTCCGCGAATGCGTTCTGAAGTTGCATATGCTTGTGGGCGCTGATGTCCCTATTGTCCATGGTGACTACATGCCAAGTTTCCATAACGCCGCGAATTATACGCCCACGGGAAGGGGCCGAATGACGCATTTTCCGGCACGGCGTGACGCATATCAGGCAGGGGGTGAGGTCAAGGGCTGGCAGAATGAAATTCGCGCCTGTAATGGCTGTGGCGTGGGATTTCGCCCAAGCCGTTCTTGGCAGCAACAATGCTCTTCCCGGTGTCGGCAGCGGGCGTATGTCAAGCGCCAGCAGAGTGTCGTAGCAGTCCTGTACTACGGAGCCTGATTTTGGGACTTACCAGAAGGCAGCGAATCGTTCTCGCGTTCTATACCTCGGAACCTGACTGCAGCCTCGAAGCTGCGCTGGTCAAATCGGGGTATTCCGAGAAGCGGGCCAAGATCACGGCCTGCGAACTGCGCCGAGATCCGGAATTTATCGCAGCCATTGAGCGCAAACAAACTCAGGCGCTCGAGAAAGTGGAACGCGGTGAACTGACCGACCAGGAAGTGGTCAATGCCATACGCGACATTGACGCAGAATGCGCTCTGGCAGGCCCGGTCGCCGCCTTCCTTGCTCTGCGCTTGAAGGCCAACGAGCTGCTCTGCAAAATTCGCGGCCTGTTCATCGAGAAGATTGAAGTGGGCTGGGGTGCGGAGGTGGCCAAAGAGATCGCGGCCGCACGCGAGAGGTCTAAACCGCCCCCGCTGCCCACCCTGGTCATTGAAGGCGGTTTTACCGAGAACAAGGACGCAAACTGAAATGCTTACCCCCGCCGACCGCGAGTTAGCCGCTGACATGGCGCGCTTCTATGCCGATCCCCTCGGCTTTG
This sequence comes from Terriglobia bacterium, assembly GCA_963790645.1. Classification (GTDB taxonomy): domain Bacteria; phylum Acidobacteriota; class Terriglobia; order Terriglobales; family Acidobacteriaceae; genus JAIQFF01. Next base: position 162,050 of record CAWBPS010000015.1, read on the forward strand.
TGATGTACGCCTTCCCCTGGGGCAACGGCCTGCTTGCGAAACACGACGGCCCTGACACTTGGCAGCGGGAGTTCCTGACCGAGTTGGGCGCGGAAGTGAAGAAGCGGGCCTTCGACGGGCATACGCCTGTGGACCCGATCCGCATGACGGCGGCCTCCGGTCATGGCATCGGGAAATCAACCCTTTCGGCCTGGCTGGCGCTGTGGATCATGTCCACTCGCCCCCGTTCTAAAGGCACGATGACCGCGAACACCGGAGCCCAGCTTCAGACTAAGACCTGGGCGCAATTGCAGTACTGGCTCAAGCTGTCGATCACCCGCCACTGGTTCGAGATTTCCACCGAACGGCTGAACGCCCGCGACCAGAGGGAGTCATGGTTTGTCGCAGCCGCTTCCCCGGAGGAAAAGCACACTGAATCCTATGCGGGTCAGCACGCCAGCGATGCCACCTCGTTCTACATCTTCGACGAGGCCTCGGGCATTTCGGACAAGATCTTCGATGTGGCCGAGGGCGGCCTGACCGACGGCGAGCCCATGATGTTCCTGTTCGGCAACCCGACCCTAAACTCCGGCAAGTTCTACCGGGTAAACTTCGGCAGTGAACGCGCCTTCTGGAATCACCGTTCCATAGACTCGCGCACCTCCCGCTTCACCAACAAAGCCTTGATTGCGGAGTGGGCCGAACGCTACGGCGAGGATTCGGACTGGTTTCGCTACCGGGTTAAGGGCGAAGCCCCTCGGGTAGGCTTCAGCGCCTTCATTCCTCCCGACGCAGTGGATGCGTGCCGCAGGTACAAAGCGGAAGGCTTTACCACGTTGCCAAAGATTCTGGCTTGTGACGTGGCGCGGAAGGGTGATGACCGCAGCGTAATCGGCATTCGGCAAGGACGGCAGTACCGCATTCTCGGGAAGTATCGCGGACTGGACACGGTCGAAGTTGCAGAGCGCGTCATTGGCTTCATTGACAGCGAGGACCCGGACGCCACGGTAGTTGACGGTGACGGCTTGGGCGCGGGCGTGGTTGACCAGATTAAACACCGCAACTATGGCCGCACCTTGCATGAGTTTCACGGCGGGTCGAACGCTGACGATTGCGCCATGTATTTCAACAAGAGAACCGAGATTTGGGGCTGGATGCGCGACTGGCTCAAGGCTGGTGCCGAGATTCCCGACGATCCTGAGCTCGCAGTAGATCTCTGCGCCCAGGCTTTGACACCGCACGGGGAAAGCGATTCCACGGCACGATTCAGCTAGAGGCGAAGGATGACCTCAAAGCTCGCGGCCTAGCCTCGCCTGACGACGGCGACACCCTGGCAATGACATTTGCGGTGAAGGTTGCGGCCAAAGCTAGGCCGAAGTATGGGCCTGATCTTGTCTACAGCTTCCCCGAGCGCTCGCTTTCGTGGATGCGTTTTTTTTTTTTTTTTTTTTTTTTTTTTTTTTTTAATTCCTCCTTTTTGACTGTGTCTTTCTTGTCTGCTTCGATCGTCACATCTACAGGCGCACCCTTCTTGAGAGCTACTTCTTCGCCCTTTTGTCCTTGAATGTGTTGGGGACACGAATCTCACGATAGAGATCCTCACCCCCTTCAATGCCGATCTGCGCTTTCTCCGGTTCGCTTGGGTCTATTGGCTTGATGATTTTTGACGGTTCCCGGTAGCGTGGTGCTCGGCTTATGCGAAACAGGTTTCCCATTTGTGCACCCCCCATTTTCCAATCACGAATCACGCTTGTCCGCCGCAGTCCATCGTCGGTCGCTGTGAGGCGATGTGCGAGGTTGGCGGTATGAGCTTACACTTCTCTCCTGGTGCTGCGCCGCAGGTCGGACAGCGGACAGCGAATACCTGTTCTGGAGCGGACTTTTTCCTCACAACGGGGAAATGATGGCTCAAAACGTTGGAAGGGAATGGTCAATCTTGACCAGTCGGTATAAGAAACCAGATAAAGGCGCAATGCCCTAGCCGTCCATTGGGGGAGGGCTGGAAGGGGTGCATTAAAATCTGTCGGAACTCCTCAGCTACGACAGGACCAATACACCCCTACCTCCGCTAAGGGCCTTTGTACCAGCCCTGCGCTTTTGTCGGCACCCTGGCGTACCCAATAAAAATGGCCCAACTCTGGCGGTTGGGCCTGGGAAAGTAATCGTTGCCTGTCTTACGAAGTGATCCGATTATGAGAGGTGCTCCGGTGGATTGGATACTGGCAAAAATGACAGACCTCGGCGAGTCGCTGCGCCTCTTAATGATCGGTGCGGGCTGTCGGCGCTGCCAGTTTCGGGGACACGACGGCGGTTGCCATCATGTGGCCTGCCGCCTGTATTAGTTCTCGTTCGCTATTCCGCTTGAACAGAACCTTACGAGCAGAGTTGAGACAGCAAAGCTCTCGGAAATATGCGGGGAGGTTGTCATCGGTGGTGATATGAAACCAAAGTCCACGCACGAGGAGCGAGTGCATAGCATAAGGCGTTTCCAATGCATACGGAAAGAACGTGTTGAACCGAGAGCCGATGTCTGTACAGACCCACACGTTTACCGTAACGCCCGCTGGAAACGGAGTTTCCCCTGATAGATATTTACGGATAGGTTCCTCAAAAGTTCCGAGAGAGACTCCGGTAGTTTGTTGCCCCAATGTTCGCCACTGGCGGACACCGGAGCGCCATAGCACGCTGAGAGCGAAATAGGCTAGTTGCTCTGTATCAACCCCGACTGCGCTGCCCGAATACGCAAGAGCATTCGGCTCTACATTGAACGGCACTGCCACGTTGAGCCGGTCAAGTAGAGCAAAGTCTGTCTTTCGCTGCACCAGTCGCATGATGAGAGCTTCGCCGTGCCTGTTGAACCGCTGCTCGCAGTCCCCACACAAAAGATGACGCCAGATTTGCCGGGGCGTGAGGGTAATCTGCTGCGGAGTCATCAATACCGGGTCATCGCCGCCGTCACGGTTTAGTAGGTAGATGGCACATCCCAAGAGATGGCTCCGCCGGAGTTCCCGGTTTTGAAGGCAGAGCGCACAAAGACCGTGTTTTTTCTCTTTAGGCATGATGGGTAAAACCCATTGCAGAATACCAGAGCTGCTGCGCCATCTACTGAAGCAGCGAGAATCTAGCAAGCGATTCCGAATGCGTGAAGGCCGAGCGGGCAGCTTCAGTAGCGGTTAAGCAGCAAACCGGGGAGCGAAAAAAGGGCAGGCCCATTAGCCTCGACAGTGCACCAGTCGGTGCGGTTTAGTACTTAGCCCGGATTTACCCATTGGCCACTGGGCTGAGGCAGTTCGATGTTGACCACGATCTTCAAGCTATCCGTGCGCGGGTAGGAGCCACGGAGCTCTTGATGGGCAGCCTTGACCTTTTTCGCGTATTCACCCTTAAACACTACGTAACCGCTTTGAGCGCCAATCTCTACCGAGCCGTCCGGCCTCTCAATAAGCTGAGCGTCGATCATGTCAATCTGCATTCAGGAATCGTACCATCGTTTCTCCGAGTACCGCCAACGCAGGCTAGTGACTGTGCCGAACAGGGAATTTCGACATCGGTCTTCTTGTGAGTATCTGTACCCCTGAGGCCCCTGTTGGCGTACTATCCCTGCTTAATGAGCAATTCCGTCCGCGCCCCGGCTATAAGGAATTTGAACTCCAGATGCAGGTTGGTCGACTAGCTGGATCGCCTCTGAAACCTGAAGAAGGCAAGATGACAAACAAGAGAGATCTACCACCCCTAGCTGTCTGCACTAATTGTGGCGCGGTTTCTTACGACGCCCAGGTAACGAATAACCCGTGTGGTCGAATACTAGGCGGGAAAAGATGCAGAGGCTCCATGGGAGGTGCATTGCAGAAAACCGATTGGGAGGAATGCCCCTCCTGCTTAGGCTCAGGATGCTCCCAGTGCACCGGTGTTGGTTGGATCTTTGTGCGCGATATGCCCTGGAGGCGAAAACCGAAACAGGAGAAGGACAAATGAGCAATTGACCGCGGTGGGCAAAGGCGACAGCGAGTTCCATCCGCTTCTGTGACCCCTGTTTCCGCGTCTCCGTCCCCACAAGACTCCCCACAAAACGATCATGATTTCAGCGCATGAGCGTTAGTTAGCAGGAATGGGGTGCTAGGTGCATGTGTAGCGCAGCATTGCTTCGGAACCGTATAAACATTGGCCAGTGTCGCCATTCCTGCCCACCTGTGCAAGCTCTGTGAGACGTCGTAGGGTATTCTTTTAAGGCATGGGTCGATGGTTCGAGTCCATCCGCGCTCACCATGGTTTTCAATCAATTGCATCTTGCGGGTCGGTCGGGCGATGTGGGTTACTGAAAATTAAGCCCGGGAAACGTTCGCGGAAAGCTTCCCAGATCGTCGCGGGGTAGAGCATTTTGGGTCACGAACCAGTCACAAGGTCTGACATCGGCATTATTGCTCTGGTGCCCGACTACTGGGGGCCGCTCTGGCAGCCCCGCCACCAGGTCATGAACCGCCTGGCCAGCTACTTCCAGGTGGTTTGGGTGAACTGTCCGCCGGGATGGCGTCAGAGTCTGCGGCCCCGCACTCCTCCTTCCGGCGACCATTCCAAAGACTTGCAGATTTATCAGCCGGAGTTCTGGCTACCTCTTCTTAGCCGGCCAGCCTGGCTGGCACGATTTACCTCGCGCCAAAGAATCAGGCGTGCCAGCAAACTGCTCCGCGCCCGAGGCTGCAAAAAGGTGGTGCTATATATCTGGCGACCTGATTTTGCGGGTGCTCTCGACGCGCCTCACGATCTCAGTATCTACCACATAGACGATGAGTATTCTTTTTCCCCCATCGAAGTGGAGATACCCTCAACCGAGCGCACGTTGCTAACGTCGGTGAACCAGGTGTTTATTCACTCACCTGGGTTGATGGATAAAAAGCGCTTCTTCAATCCGAACACCGAGTTTGTTCCGAATGGAGTGAGCTATGAGTCGTTCGCAACTCCGGTGCCCGAACCGGACGATCTGCGCAATATCCCTCATCCCCGTATAGGTTATGTCGGCTGGATTAAACGGATGCTGGATTGCGATTTATTGCTCCAGCTGATGACGGCTAACCCGCAATGGTCGTTTGTTTTTGTCGGACCTCGAAGTCCGCACCCGGATATGACCGACGCACTTCGGCAAATGTCAGGTCTGCCGAATGCCCATTTTCTCGGGGCCAAACCGACCGAATGCCTGGGAGCGTACCCGCAACATTTTGATGTCTGCACCATGCCCTACAGGATGGATGATTACACCAAGTATATCTATCCTCTTAAGCTGCATGAATATCTGGCCAGCGGCCGACCCGTTGTGTCCACCCCGATTCGTTCAGTTGAGGAATACGGACACGTCGTAGGCCTCGCCATCGGCGCTCAGGAGTGGTCTCAGGCCATCGAGCGCGCGCTGTCTCCCGCGGAAAATAGCGATGCCCGGCGCGCCGAACGCCAGCGGATCGCTCGCCAGCACGATTGGGAGGGATTGGTGGGAAGGATTGCTAACACGATCTCTGCCCGGCTAAAAGATCCGGCGCCAGGATGTAAATTAACTTCGAATTAGCCGCCGACTGAGGGTGTTTCGCCCCGATCGAGACACAGGCCCTCCGAGTGGGCGCCACACTTTTTGTAACTTCGAGACGTCGCTCCCAAAAGCGGCAAACACTCGCCCAGGGACGCAAAAGAAATCCACCACAGTTGACACCCGAGCACCGATGCCTTGGGCTTGCCGGCCCAGGGACGGACATTTGCTATCATGGCGGAGTTTCTGTCGGCTCGCGGGGCGCCGGCGTATCGACGTTATCGCCAGACAAGAAAGTCTGAATTGAGGAACACATATGAAGAAGATCATTTTAGGTTTCGGTTTGCTGGCTCTGCTGGTGGCGCCCGCTCTGGGTCAGGATAAAGAAGAGGAGCGGGTAGCGAACGCGGGAAAAGTCATCACGGAGATCATGAATATTCCGGACAATGTGCCGCAGGACGTCATCGATAAGGCCGACTGTGTTGTGGTGTTGCCTTCGGTGCTCAAATTTGCCTTCGGGATTGGGGGCAGCTACGGCCGGGGAGTGATGACGTGCCGAAGCGGCAAGAATTTCCACGGTGCGTGGAGCGCTCCCACCATGATGGCGCTCGAAGGCGGCAGTTTCGGATTGCAGCTAGGTGGGCAGGCGACTGACTTTGTCCTGTTGCTGATGAGTCCGAAATCGGCTTCGAGCATCCTGAGCAGCAAGGTGAAACTCGGCGGGGATGTTTCGGCGGCCGCCGGGCCGGTGGGGCGGAACGCTTCCGCCGAGACCGACGTCAGCTTGCGGGCGGAAATACTCTCCTACTCCCGGGCCCGCGGACTGTTTGCCGGAATTTCGCTGGCCGGATCTACACTCCGTCCTGACAACGACGCCAACAAGAAGCTGTACGGTAAAGAGGTAAGCGCAAAAGACGTTGTGTTTAACAAGGCCGTGGCCGCTCCCAAGTCCGCAAGCGTGTTGCTGGCCACGTTGAGGAAGAGGTCGCCCAGGAACCTGGCGAAATAGGGAGCGGCTGGGCCACGATTCGCCACGCTCTTCGAGGGAAACGCCGGGCCGACTCTGAAACAGGATGGTTTCCTGAAATTCAGTCCGTCACTGCCTTAGCGTTCCTCCCTCCCAAAACCGGCTTGCGGCTCACTCATGACGCAAGCCTGCAGCCGTAAGCTCAGAATACCCGGCCCAGCTGGAAGAACCACTTGCGATGTCCGCTGTCGCCGACGCTTCCTCCAAAAACCAGAGGCCCGACGGTCGTCTCAGCCAGAATGCCGATGGCAACGTCGTTGGGGAACTTGCTGGCTCCGGGAAAGCCGTACATCTTGCCAAACTCGTAGGCGCCGATGGCATAGACTTTCTTTCCGGCGAGCGGTGGCAGGGTCAGCAGGTCGTGCAGATATCCCACCCGGAAGAAGTAGAACTGGTCGCCAAAGAGTTCGTTGGTGCCATAGGCGCTCAGGCGGTTTGAGCCGCCGAGAAAGAACTGCGGATAGCCATTGGCGGTCGAACCGAACGTGGTCCCGCCTTCGCCGACCACGAACAAAGATGCTGGCCTGGTGATGGGCTGGAAGTATCCGACACGGGCCTCACCAACCGGAAAACTGTTGGTCTGGCCAGGGCTGGTGTCGTACCACTGGAAATTCGACTCCGCGCTCACTCCGCGCCGCGGGACTACGGGGTCGTCGGTGTGGTCCATCAGCCAGCGAAAGCGCGCCGCGCCGGTCCTTCCGCTGATGGACGAGAATTCCGGCGTGCCCAGACGCAGCCGGGCGTCGAGCGTGCCTACCTCGTAGCCAAAACGGACTTCATTGAAACGGCTGAATCCGTATCCGATATCGCCGCCGATCTCGGTGCGGTTGAAACGGTACTCGGCCAAAGGATCGCTCTTGCGGTAAACCTTGAAGGCCGAACTGCTGGCGGCAGCGTGGGGAGCGAAGAACCACTTACTGGCGGGTGAGAAGGGACGGTAAAGCTCGCTCTCGATCCCATAGGTGTTGCCAAAAATGAAATCGGTGCGCCACTCGGACCGGTAACCGGCGACATCGAGGAAGGTCAGGCGCGTGGCCAGCGTGAAATCGACGTCATTGCTCTCCGATCCATCCACTTCAAAGCCCAACTGCAGCGTGGGCGGAGCGTAGAGTTTCTCGTGCATGGTCACCAGCAGCCCATCCTGCCCGTTCTGCCGGGTCATCTGGTAGCCCGCGGTATCGTAGCGCCCGATACCGGTTAGCCGGGTGAGCAGGCCTTCAAGTTGGTTGGTGTTGATTGGTTTCCCGGCCTGGGGTTGCAGGAAGAGCTCGATGTTCTTCACCGCTTCCGGAGTCGCACCCTGCACCTTCACGAACTGTGGCACCGCGATATCGCTTTTCCGATGGGACTGCCGCCGCTCCATGTATTGCGCCCAGTCGGCATCGTCCAGCGCATAGGTCTCGAGCAGGCGCGATTTCTGCGCCGCGGCTTCAGTAGCCCTTCTCGAATGATCTCCTTTGATTTCGGATAGTCCAGTGAGCCGAAATCCTGCAAGCCCACATTGATCACCAGGTCCGCCCCGGCCAGACCTCGGATCTCATTGCCCGCCACCACCACATCGATCGAGCGTCCCAGGATGGCGAACAGCGATTGGATTTTGTCGGCTTCAGCGGGCGAGGTCTGCAGGTGCACCCCGATGACGACGTCGGCGCCCATGGCGCGCACCACATCCGTCGGCAGGTTGCCCACCAGTCCGCCATCGACATAGACATGCTCCCCTTCGCGGATGGGAGAGAAAAGCCCGGGGATCGCCATGGTCGCGCGCATGGCGGTGGAAAGTGGGCCATCTTTGAATACGGCCTGCTTTCCGCTTACCAGGTCGGTGGCCACGCAGCGGAAGGGAATAGGGAGATCGTCGAACGATTGCACACTCGAATAGGCCAGCGTTTCCCGGTCGATCAGAAGGCTGATCTGCTGTCCGGCATTCAGGCCTCCGGGCAGCACCAGGCCTCGCCGCAGACCCAGCACAATCGAGTTGGGGAACGCGACCTTGTCTTCTTTTCTTCGGAACGACAGGTCTTCATAGGGAATGGCTCCGCCCAGGATGACATCCCAATTCTGTTCTTCAACCAGCTGGCGAAGCTGTTGCGGACTCTTGCCGGTGGCATAGAGTCCGCCCACCAGACCGCCCATGCTGGTGCCCGCGAGATAGTCGATGGGGATGTGATGGTCTTCAAACCACTGCAATACTCCGACGTGCGCCAGTCCGAGCGCCCCACCGCCTTCGAGGGCCACGCCAATTTTCAGCCGGGGCCTGGCGGGGGGCGTCGCTGGCTCTGCCGGGGTCGAAGGCGGCGCTGCAACCGGGGGAGCCGGCGTCTCCTGCGCCGGAGAAAAAGGGACAAGCAACAACAGGCAAAAAAGTGCGTGCAGGCTACCGCGCATGAAAAGCTCCCTTCGAATTACTGGCGAGGACGCAAGCGTGGGTGACGAACAAGTTTCGCCCAGGCTGACAATTCGCACAAGGTAGCGGTCCTTTTGCGTCCTTTGCGGGCTTATCTTTGCGTCCTTTGCGGTAAAAGGGTTTGATCTCGCTCGCAAGCATCGCCCAAAAGCATTAACCGCAAAGGACGCAAAGACAAGGCGCAAAGGACGCAAAGGAGCAGGCGAGAATGACGCGGCGTCTGCATCCGGTGTAAATTAGCTGGCGAATATCTGGAGAGGATCGATCGCGGGCGATGAAAACCATCAAGGGTCCGGCAATATTCCTGGCGCAGTTCGCCGCTGATGCTGCTCCGTTCAACAGCCTGCAACATATCGCGCACTGGGCCGGAAGTCTGGGCTACAAGGGTGTGCAGATTCCGTCGTGGGACGGCCGTCTGTTCGATCTGAAACGCGCCGCCGAGAGCAAGACTTATTGTGATGAAGTACTCGGCACCCTGGCCACCCACGGTCTGCAGCTGACTGAGCTGTCCACCCATCTGCAAGGGCAGCTGGTGGCGGTGCATCCCGCTTATGACGCGATGTTCGACGGGTTCGCGGCGGAAGCGGTGCGGGGAAACCGCAAGGCCCGGCAGGAGTGGGCGGTGGAACAACTTCGGTTTGCAGCTCAGGCATCGGCCAATCTGGGGGTCAAGGCCCACGCCACTTTTTCCGGGGCGCTGGCCTGGCCCTACGTTTACCCGTGGCCGCAGCGGCCGGCGGGACTCATCGAGACCGCCTTCGCGGAATTGTCCGCCCGCTGGCTGCCCATTCTGAATGCGTTTGATGAGGCGGGAGTGGATTTATGTTTCGAGATCCATCCCGGAGAAGACCTGCACGATGGCGTCACGTTCGAAATGTTCCTGGAGCGGGTGAAGAACCATCCCCGGTGTAACATGCTGTTCGATCCCAGTCATTTTGTGCTGCAGCAGCTCGACTATTTGCAGTTCATCGACCTCTATCACTCGCGCATCAGGATGTTTCATGTGAAGGACGCGGAATTTAATTCTTCGGCGCGGCAAGGTGTGTACGGAGGCTACCAGCCCTGGATCGACCGGGCCGGAAGGTTCCGCTCGCTGGGTGACGGGCAGGTTGATTTCGCCGGCATTTTCTCCAAACTTACGCAATACGGTTTTGCGGGCTGGGCCGTGATGGAGTGGGAGTGCTGTATGAAGAGCAGCGAGCAGGGAGCGGCTGAAGGCGCTCCGTTCATATCCCGCCACATTATTCAGGCGGCCAATCAATCGTTCGACGATTTCGCCAGCTCAGGTTCCGATGAAGGTGCGAACCGGCGAATGATGGGCTTGGACTAAGTAATCAGATGTCAGTTCTCAGTTCTCGGTTCAAAAAGGATGAATCCGTGAGCCTTGAAATAAAGCGCGACGAAACTCCCGGCCGCCGCTTGCGGCTGGGCATGGTAGGCGGTGGTCCGGGCGGATTTATCGGGGCGGTGCATCGCATCGCGGCCCGGCTTGACGATCGCTTTGAGCTGGTGGCGGCGGCGTTGTCTTCCGATCCTGCACGGGCGCGAGCGGCTGCGCTGGACCTTCATATTGTTCCTGAGCGTGCATACGGCAGTTTTAAGGAAATGGCTGCGGCGGAAGCGGGCAGAAAAGATCGCATTGATGCCGTTGCCATCGTGACCCCGAACCACCTGCACTATGCGCCGGCGAAGGCATTTCTTGAGGCCGGTATCCACGTCATCTGCGACAAGCCGCTCACCACGACTCTCGAGGATGCCCAGGACCTGGAGCGGACCGTGCGCCGCACCGGGCTGCTCTTTGCGGTGACCCACAACTACACCGGGTATCCGATGGTGCGCCAGGCCCGGGAGATGATCGCCGGTGGAGAACTGGGAGCGATTCGCGTAGTGCAGGTCGAATATGCGCAGGACTGGCTTGCCACTCCGCTGGAGCAGACCGGACAGAAACAAGCCGCCTGGCGCACGGATCCCGCGCAGAGCGGTCCCGCCGGTTCGCTGGGAGACATCGGAACTCACGCTTACAATCTCGCCTGTTTTGTGACCGGACTGAATTGCCGCGAGCTGGCGGCGGAACTTTCTACTTTCGTGCCCGGACGGCGCCTGGACGACCACGTACAAATCATGTTGCGTTTTGCGGAAGGTGCCCGGGGTCTGCTCTGGGCCAGCCAGGTCGCGACCGGCAACCAGAACAATCTGCGCTTGCGTGTCTTCGGAGAAAAGGGCGGCATGGAATGGCGGCAGGAGGACCCGAACTGCCTGTGGTTTGCCGCGCTGGGCAAGACGCCCACTCTGATCTACCGCGCGGGACCAGGCGCGACTCCGGTGGCCGCGCACGCCAGCCGTGTGCCTTCGGGCCATCCCGAGGGATATCTCGAAGCCTTTGCCCAGCTCTACACCGATGTAGCCGAGCAGATCAGCGCCCGCCTGGAAAAGCGTTCCCCAGCCTCGTCTTCTTTACTGGTGCCGACGGTCGAAGATGGCGTGGCCGGCATGCAATTCATCTCCGCCGTTCTTGCATCTTCCAGCCGCAATTCAGCCTGGACTGCGGTCGCTGGTCGAAGCTGACCTTCGCATCGTCGGTTGCCTGGTGATTATGGCCTAGTAAACATCTCCGCCAGCGCGTACTCTTAAAGAGGTCTCATAACGCATCTTCCCGCCGCGTCTCACTTTGACGGTTCCCTGCGAAATCAGACGGTTAAACCTCTTGCGCAAGGATCCGCCATGCCTGATAAGCCATCCCGCCTTCGTGTGAAGTCCGACGGTCACGCTCCGCCCGCCATCGATGCCCAGCCCGTGGAGAACGAGATTCTGCTCAGCTTGCCGGCAAAGGAACGCGAGGTGCTGTTTCCGCAGTTAACCTTCGTCGCGATGCGGACCCACGACGTGTTGCATGAACCGGGGGAGCCGATTCAGTTCGGCTATTTTCCGAATAGCGGGATGACCTCGATTCTGACCGTGCTGGCCGAGGGGAAAAGCGTGGAAGTAGGATTGACCGGCAAGGACGGCTTTGTGGGATTGCCTCTGATCGTGGGCTTCAGCAGCGGTCCCACCCAGGCGGTGGTCCAGATTGCGGGCAGTGCCTTCCGCATCGGCGCCCGTGCCATCACCCAAACGGTAAGGCAGTGTCCCACCCTGGCCAATCGTCTGCAACGCTACGTGCAGATGCTGGCCATGCAGGGCACGCAGGTGGCGGCCTGCAACCGGCTGCACGAAGTGGACGAAAGACTGGCGCGCTGGTTGCTGATGTGCCAGGACCGCATCGGCTCCAGCCTGGTGCCCCTGACCCAGGAATTTCTGGCCCACATGCTGGGCACACGCCGGGCCAGCGTCACGGTCGCGGCCGGCATTCTGCAGAAAGCCGGACTGATCACTTATTCGCGCGGGCACGTGAACATCGTTGACCGGGGCCGGCTCGAAGGAGCCTGCTGCGAATGTTACGAAATCATGCAGCAGCAGGACAGAAGGTGGCGCAACGAAGGCCCAGGGACTGAGTCCTCGTAGCGCCGCCGTTCTCGGCGGCTGTCTGGCGGGCGTGCCGCACCGCCGCGAGGGCAAGACGCCCTCGAGACAGCCGGCGGGACGCCGCTACATTTTGTCTGACCGGCCCGGCCCGCACAGGCGCGTGCTCGCTTACAATAGCGGGCATGCAGACCAGCGGACAAACGGGGACCAGAATGATCCGGGACTGGAAACAGTGGGAGGGCCAGACTGTGAATGGCACCTTCCTGCTCCGCCAATATCTGGGCGGCTCCGCCCACAGCGCGGTTTTCCTGACGGAACGCCGCGGACGGGAGCCGCAGCGAGCCGTCATCAAACTCATTCCGGCGGATCCGGCCACCGCCGGAGTTCAACTTTCGCGCTGGGAAGCGACTGCGAAGTTGTCCCATCCCCACTTGCTCCGGCTATTCGAATCGGGCAGTTGCCAGCTGGACAAAGTCGTCCTCCTTTATGTGGTGATGGAGTACGCCGAGGACAACCTGGCGCAGATTCTTCCCCACCGCGCGCTCACCCCGGCCGAAGTCCGCGATCTGCTGGAACCTGCACTGGACGCCTTGACCTTTATTCACGGCAAGGGGCTGGTTCACAGCCGGCTGAAGCCGTCGAATGTCCTGGCGGCACAGGACCAGTTGAAGCTCTCGAGCGACAGCTTGCTGCGGAGCGGCGAGACCGCAGGCGTCATCGCTCCTCCCACCCCGTACGACGCGCCCGAGGTCGCGAACGGCCAAATCCTTCCGGCATCTGATGCCTGGTCGTTGGGTATGACCGTGATGGAAGCGCTCACCCAGCGCTTACCCGCCTGCGAAGGGATCGCCGAACCCTTGCCGGAAACGGTGCCGGCGCCGTTCATGGGAATCGCCCACTGCTGTCTGCGCCTCGATCCCCAGAGACGCTGCACGGTGACGGATATCGCTGCACGGCTGCAGTCCGCACCGTCGAATTCGCCGCAGCCTTCAACGGTCAGGATACCCGCGGGGTCCGCGAAGTGGCGCAACGTTCTTCTGGTCGCGGCTGTGGTCCTGGTTGCAGCGGCCCTGTTCATCGGCACCAGGCTTTTCCGCTCCTCCGAGGCGCAGCCCGCCAGTTCTGTTTCCTCGAACGTGCCGGCCCCTTCTGAAACCGCTGCCGTGCCTGAGGCCCAGAGCGCCGCGCCAAAGGCGGAGCCTGCCGCGGATGCAGCCAAACCTTCGGCAACAAGAGCGCGTAACGAGCGCCAAAGCGCCAAAGCTCCCGCTCCCGCTACGGTGGCCAGCACAGCGCCGGCCGGAAACGCCAATCCGGGAAGCGTTCTGCAGCAAGTTTCGCCGGTGGTGTCCAAGTCGGCGCAGAATACGATCAGCGGCACCATCAGAATCCGGATAAAGGTTTTGGTGGATGCCTCGGGAAACGTGGAGAATGCCAGCTTCATTTCCGCCGGCCCAAGCAAATATTTTTCCCGGCAGGCCATGCAGGCAGCGCAACAGTGGAAGTTTTCCCCAGCTCAGGCGACCGCCAGGGCGTGGATTCTGCATTTCGGCTTTCGAAGTTCAGGAATCGAAGTTGATTCCGAGCCGGCGAAGCCTTAAACGCCGTTAGCTTTCTGTTTGAATGCCACTGCCCTCGAAGGGCACTGCGCTGCGAGGGCGAGTCGCCCTCGCGACAGCCGGCGGGACGCCGGCGTTACGCTGCTACTTCGGAGGCAAGAGACGCTTGGGCGCTCTTCTTTGCCACGCCGTACGAAAGGCGGCGGCCAGAATGTCCCGCGGCACCTTCTTCAGGCAGACTCTGGTAGCGCCCATCCGCCCCCACCCTTTGGGGACCGGCGAAAAAATCTCAGGCTCGTCTTCGACCATCCCGGCCTGCTGCTCCGGGGTGAGGAGCAGCACGCCGTAACCTTCTGATTCGAGCGCCAGCGTAGCGAATATTTTGCCGCCCACCCGGAAGTCAGCCTTCCCAAAATGAGAGGCTTCGACAGCTTCCGGCAAAGCCAGGGCGATGCGGCGAAAATCGGCTGCAGTCACGGCGTTAGCTCTCCTGATTCAGGTCAAAACCAGACCCTTCAAAGAACGGCCCCGTCCGTCGATATTGAGCATACAACAGGCTGACTTTGCAGGGAGGCCCGCAGCGGATCCCAGGGACTCCCGTCCTCCGAAATGTCTCCGCTCCCGGTGCAACTTTTTTGATGCGTCCCATTCAAAGTTTTCATCTAAGGTACCCAGAAGCAGATTGACAGGCTTCGGTCTGCTATCTACGATAGTGCAGTTCATGTCAGCTTCCTGCTCAACGCGCTGCCAGTGTTGTACTTGTTGTTGTATGTGTGTGTCCACTGGCGCCCGGGGGTTGCTGACCTAAGAATCATTTAGAAATCGGCACTTATACCCACCGCCAGTGCAGCTCACTGGCGGTGGGTTTTTTTGTGGCCAAAAATCTCTATGACAAGTGCAGCGACAGAAACGAAAGCGCAGCGGGTTGAGCGGCTGAAACGGGAGAAGAACCCGTGGGAAGGCCTCGACGACATCCGTAGGTTCGCCCGCGAAGGCTTCGATTCCATCACGCCGGAATGGCTGGGCACATACTTCCGCTGGTGGGGCGTGTACACCCAAGGCGACGGCGCCGGAGTGATCGGCGGCAAGAACGGCGAAGGCAAGGCCCTGCCGTTCTTCATGGTGCGGATCCGCATTCCCAACGGCCTGCTGCATTCTCACCAGCTTCGAACCATCGCCAACGTCACCGAGAAATACGCCCGCGGAACCGCCGACCTGACTGTCCGCCAGAACATTCAGCTGCACTGGGTAACGATCCAGGACCTGCCCGAGTTGCTGGAAGGATTGTGGCGAGCCGGTCTGACCACCATGGGCTCCTGCGGAGACGATACCCGCAACATCACTGGTTGCCCGCTGGCCGGCGTCGATGCCGATGAGATCTGCGATGCCTCGTCCCTGGCACTTGAAGCCAACCGCTTCTTCGTAGGCAACGGCGACTTCTACAATCTGCCGCGCAAATTCAAAGTCTGCATAACGGGATGCCGCGTCTGGTGTGCCTATCCGGAGATTAACGATGTGGGCTTCACCGCGATTCGCCGCGGACTCCGAAACCGGCTTCTCTCTGCGCGTGGGCGGCGGGCTTTCTACCGATCCTCACCTCGCGCTCCGGCTCAATGCTTTTGTGCATCGGCATCAGGTGATCCCGGTGCTCAAGGGAGTTGCCGAGATTTTCCGCGAGAGCGAAAAGCTGCGTGAGAACCGCGAACGGGCGCGACTCAAGTTCCTTTTCCTGAAACATGGCTGGACGGCGGAGAGTTTTCAGGAAGAACTGGAGCGGCGCATCGGATTTCATCTCGATCCGGCGGCGGAAGAAAAGGCCGCCGGAAGACATTTATCGCGATCACGTGGGAATCCATCCTCAGAAGCAAGCCGGATATTCCTACGTGGGAGCGGCGGTGCTGCGGGGACGGATTTCAGCCCAGCAATGCGCGCCGCGGCCGACGCCGCCGATCGCTACGCCGCAGGTGAGCTTCGTACCACCAACATGCAGAACCTGCTGATCGTGAATGTGCCCAACCACAATGCCGCTGCGCTGGCAGGCGAGCTCGAAGCTAACAAGATGCCGGTGGGCGGTTCCCCGTTCTGGCGGGGCGTGGTTGCGTGCAGCGGCTCCGAATTCTGCAAGATCGCGATTACCGAAACCAAGAGCTTCTCCCGCTGGCTGGTGGAAGAACTCGACGAGCGCCTGCCCGGCTTTGAGCAGCACCTGAAGCTGCACGTCACCGGATGCCCCAACAGTTGCGGCCAGCATTGGATTGCCGACATCGGCATCGAGGGCAAGAAGATCAAGGTGGATGGCCGCCAGCAGGACGCTTACTACTTTTGCGTGGGCGGCGCCGTCGGCTTGCACCAGTCAGTGGCGCGTCCCATCGGCTATCGCTGCCTGGCCAGCGAAGTTCCGGACGCCATCGAGCGTCTCTTACTGCGCTATCTGGACGAACGGTCGGCAGGCGAAAATTTGCGCCACTACTTTGCGCGCCGCAGCGACGACGAACTGCGCGAGTGCCTGGCGGGGAAGTTTCTGCCGGCAGTCGAGCGCGACGCGTCGCCGGGAAAGGTGCCGCATGCAGTGGAAGGTTAGAAGAAAGCGCGAGTTCGAAAAAAACCGCAATGTCATCCTGAGCGCAGCCATTCCATTCGCTTGCGAATGGAATGGTGGAGTCGAAGGACCCCTGCCAGCTCGCGAACGTTTGAAGGTTAGGGTTAGTTTTATGAAATTCCGAGGGGAAAGCGCGAAGCAGGTAGGGGTCCTTCGACTGCGTGGCTGCTTCGCTGCGCGAAGCGGCCACTCCGCTCAGGATGACAGAGTTCAGGCTGAAAAGGTTCGGATTCCATGACGCTATTTCCGATGTTCATGAAACTCGAAGGGCGCTCCTGCCTGGTAGTCGGCGCCGGGACCATCGGCGAGCCCAAGATTCAAAGCCTGCTGGCGTCGGGAGCTTCGGTACGCGTAGTGGCGTTCACGGCCACGGCGGCGGTTGCGCAATGGGCGGAGACGGGAGCGATCACGTGGGAAGCACGAGCGTTCAATGCGTCCGACCTCGACGGGATTTTTCTGGTGATTGCCGCGACCAATTCGCGGGATGTGAATGCCACGATTTTCCGCGAAGCCGGACAGCGAAACATTCTGTGCAACGTGGTGGATGACCCCGAATACTGCGATTTTTATTATCCCGCGGTGGTGCGCAGGGGAGAGCTTCAGCTTGCCATCTCGACCAACGGCCATAGCCCCGCGCTGGCGCAAAGGATCAGGCGCGAACTGGAAGTCCAGTTTGGTCCGGAGTATGGCGAGTGGCTGGAGCAGTTGGGCACGCTCAGGCAGCAATTGTTTGCCAGCAAGATCGACCCCGAGGAGCGCCGCCGGTTGCTGCACGAACTGGCCAGCCGCGAGGCCTTCGAAAGAGCGCGGTCCGACGGATTCAACAGCGAAGCAATCAGTCTGGAGAAAATATCATGACCGGTAAGGTGCATCTGGTGGGTGCGGGTCCGGGCGATCCCGAATTGCTGACCCTCAAAGCGCTCAAACTTCTGAAGTCAGCCGACGTGGTGCTGCATGACGATCTGATCAGCGCGGAGATTCTGGCGTTCATTCCGTCCTCGACCGAGGTTCACAACGTGGGCAAGCGCTTCGGGCAGAAGCGCATCAGCCAGGCAGACATTCATGCACTGATGGTCCAGAACGCGCTCCTGGGGCTGCAAGTCGTCCGCCTCAAGAGTGGCGACCCGCTGATCTTCGGCCGCGCTGGAGAAGAGATGGAAGCCCTGCGCAATGCCGGCATCGAGTTCGAAATCGTTCCCGGAGTGACCTCGGCCTTTGGCGCAGCGGCCAACGCGCAGATTCCGCTCACCCATCGCCAGGTCTCGTCCGCGGTGGTGCTGGTGACCGGCCACCATGCCGGCTCCGAGGAATTCGCGGACTGGCCGGCGAAAATTCCCACCGACGCGACGGTCGTGGTCTATATGCCCGGCTACGACTATCGCAGCACGTCGCAACAGTTGTTGCGGGCGGGCGTTGCGGGTAAGACGCCCTGCGCCATCGTCTCGCAGGCCACGTCGTCCAACGAGCAAATTCATGTGACCACCGTGGACGATTTGCACACATCTCCACGGCTACCCTCGCCTACATTGCTGGTGGTCGGCGAGGTGGTGCGGCTGGCCAGACCCGCCACGCTGCTTCAGCAGTTCGCATGGCAGAGCAATTTTGTCGCAAATGGTACAGGGTCGCCGGTTCCGCAGGAGCGTGCGGAGTGAGAGACCACGCAGAGTTGATACCCCCCGAAGCGGAGATGTGGCGGCCGGAAGAAGTATTGAGTTGGGCCTTTGCCACTTACGGAAACGATGTGGCCATCGCGTCAGGCTTTGGCGTCGAAGGCATGGTGCTGCTCGACCTGGCCTCGCGGGTCCGTTCGGATTTTCGAGTTTTCACCTTGGACACGGAATTCCTCTTTCCTGAAACCTACGACCTGATGGACCGCGTCGAGAAGCGCTACGGCATCAAGATCGAGCGGGTTTACAGCACGCTGACTCCGGAGGAGCAGGAGCGCCAGCACGGGGCAGCGTTGTGGAAGCGCGACCCTGACCTGTGCTGCGGCCTGCGCAAGGTGGAGCCGTTGCGGACCAAGCTGACCGAATTGCGCGCCTGGATCACCGCCATCCGCCGCGACCAGACGTCGGTACGGGCCTCCGCGCGCAAGGTGGAGTGGGATGCGAAGTTTCAGCTGCTGAAGGTCAATCCCATTGCCGACTGGACTTCGGCGATGGTGTGGGGTCACGCGCTCAAGCACAATGTTCCCTACAACCCGATGCATGACAAGAATTATCCCAGCATAGGATGCACCCACTGCACCCGGGCCATCCGTCCGGGAGAGAGCGCGCGGGCCGGGCGTTGGGCTGGGTCTGACAAGACCGAGTGCGGCCTGCACGTCACTGCGCCCGCGGAAATAGCTCCGCTCGTAGGGATCAAGAGTCTCCAGGCCAAAACCTCATTTAGCGTGGAAGACTAGCCAAATTCATCAACCACGAAGGACGCCAAGGTACACGAAGGAAAACATCTTAAGTCCAAGGATTTCCTTCGTGTACCTTCGTGTCCTTGGTGGTTAAAGCCTTTCCCCAGCTGCCCAAAAAATCCATCAGCGCCATCGAAATTCTCGATTGTACTTCCACGGTCGAATGACGATAAACACTGTAAAGATGAATCCGAGTCACCTAGCCACAGACCACGACGCCTGCGGTGTCGGCCTGGTCGCCCGAATCGACGGGGCGGCTTCGCGCGAGATCGTGGACCGCGCCCTCGAAGCCCTGGTCCGGCTGGCGCATCGTGGAGGTGTGGATGCCGACGGACGAAGTGGCGACGGCGCAGGTCTGCTGACTCGCATCCCGGAAAAATTGGTTCGCAAAAACGCGCAGCAGGCTGGAATCAAACTACCCGCGGAGTTCGGGCTGGGCATGGTTTTCCTGCCGCCGGGACAGGAAGAGGCGGCGCGCAAAGTTATCGAGACCCAGGCGAAGCGGAGCGGTCTGAGATGCCTGGGCTGGCGTTCAGTGCCAATCAATCCCGAAGTTCTCGGCCCTCGGGCGCACGATGCCTTGCCGGTCATCGAGCAATGCTACTTCGCTCCCAGATCGGAAACGCCGAACCTTGAAATGCTGCTCTTCCGTTTCCGCAAGGAGGCAGAAGCCAAGGCTCCTCTGGGAACTTATTTTTGTTCGCTGTCCTGCCGGACAGTGGTTTACAAAGGACTGCTGACGCCTTTCCAGCTGCCGGCGTTTTACTCCGACTTGCGCGACCCGGGTTTTGAAAGCTCGTTCGCCATCTTTCACCAGCGCTACTCTACCAATACGCAGCCCAGTTGGTCGCTGGCGCAACCCTTCCGCTTTGTGGCTCACAACGGCGAGATCAACACCATCAGCGGTAACCGGCGCTGGCTGCGGGCCAAAGCGCCGGCGGTGCGTCACGAGCTGGGATTGTCGGAGCAGGTCCGTCTGCTGGAGGAGCGAGTCAGCGATTCGGCAAGCTTCGACAATGGATTTGAACTTTTCCTGCGCCGCGATTACAGCCCGGCGGAAGCGATGCTCTCGATGGTGCCTCCGGCGTGGGAGCGTTCGCCCGAGGCGGCGCCGGAACTGCGAAATTTTCTGGAAGAGCAAGCCCGGGTGCAGGAGCCATGGGACGGCCCGGCAGCGCTGATCTTCACCGACGGCTGCACGATCGGCGCGAAGCTTGACCGCAACGGGTTGCGTCCATTGCGCTATACCCTGACCGCGGACGGGCTGCTGGTGGTGGGATCGGAAGTGGGCATTGCCGATCTGCACGACAAAGAGATTGCCGAAAGACAGCGGCTGGGGCCGGGAGAAGTTTTGCTGTTGAATTCGCAGAGCGGTGAGTTTGTCCGCCCCATGAACTCGCTGCAGTTGCGCCAGGGAATCCGCGCCGCCTCATCCACGCCGGCTGTGCTTGTCGAACCCACCGACCAACCGTATCTAGAGACCACACCGGAGCCCAGGCAGACCATGGCGGCGCTGGGCTGGAGTGAAGATCAGTTCCGCCTGCTCTTCCAGCCGCTGGTCGAACAGGGGCAGGAAGCGGTCTGGAGCATGGGTGACGATGCGCCTCCGGCCTCGATGTCAAACTTCCGCCGGCCGCTATGGGACTATTGCAAACAGCGCTTCGCGCAAGTCACGAATCCTCCCATTGATTCTCTGCGTGAGAGTCATGTGATGTCCCTGAACCTATTTCTGGGGAGGGCCGCGATCAACTCGCCGCTGCTCGATGCCGGACAACTGCGGCTGCTGCAAAAAGAGTTGGGAGCGACTGAGCGAATCGCTTTCACGTTTCGGGCAGAGGATGGAGTGGAAGCGGCGAAGGCCACGCTGGCCGGTATGCGAGAGACCATCGCGGCGGCCTCGGCCCATCCTCCCGGCCTCGTTCTGCTGACCGATCGCGGTGTGGGTACGCAACTGGTGGCGCTACCGGCCCTGCTGGCGGTGGCGGCGGCCTGGAAAGCCATGGTCGAGGCCGGCCTGCAGGACGTTCCGCTGGTGATCGAAAGCGGGCAGGTCATCGATACCCATCACGTGGCCTTGCTGGTGGCGGCGGGCGCAAGCGCCGTGTTCCCCTACCTGGCGCTGGAACAGGCGGCTCACTTGAAACCGGATGGCGCGACCGCCTACCGCGGCGCGGTGGAAAAGGGCCTGCGCAAGGTGATCGCGCGGATGGGGATCTCAACCATCGCCAGCTACCGTAACAGTCATCTGTTCGAGATCATCGGTCTTGATCCCGATGTGTGCGAACAGTTTTTTGAAGATGCGAGTTGCTCGCTCGCGGGTAAAGGCCTGACCGAGCTCCTGCAGGATTGTCTCGACCGGCACGATTCGGTTTTTGCCCTGACTTTCCCCACCATGACGGTGAGCGCGAAATTGCAGGACCACGGGCTCTATCGCTTCCGCCACCAGGGAGAGCTGCACGCCACGTCGCCTGAGCTGGTACGGCGAATGCATCGCTACATCAAATTTCCCACTGAAGAAAATCACCGGGCCTTCCGGGAACTCGGCCAGCAGAGGGAGCCGGTCGCGGTCCGGGACCTGCTGGAGGTAGTGCCCGGCCAGCCGCTGCCGCTTGAGGAGGTGGAAACCGACGCTTCAATCCTGGGCCGCTTCAGCACTCAGGCCATGTCGCTGGGTGCGATTTCGCCGGAGACCCACAGCACACTCGCGGTTGCCATGAACC
Organism: Terriglobia bacterium; assembly: GCA_963790645.1. Taxonomy (GTDB): domain Bacteria; phylum Acidobacteriota; class Terriglobia; order Terriglobales; family Acidobacteriaceae; genus JAIQFF01. The sequence goes on from CAWBPS010000015.1 coordinate 183,719, forward strand.
GCCTCGGCGGCCGCAGCAATACCGGAGAGGGCGGGGAAGACCCCGAGGTTTACGGCGCCGGCAGCGAGGCCAATAATCGCGTCAAGCAGGTAGCATCGGCGCGCTTCGGGGTGACGGCGGAATATCTGGTGCACGCCGATGAACTCGAAATCAAGATCGCGCAGGGCGCCAAACCCGGCGAGGGAGGCCAGCTTCCGGCCAGCAAGGTTTCCGTCTATATCGCGCGTTTACGCCATGCCGTGCCGGGGATGATGCTGATTTCGCCGCCGCCCCATCATGATATCTACAGCATCGAGGACCTGGCGCAACTGATCTACGACCTGCGGGCCGTCAATCCTCAGGCGAGAATCGGCGTGAAGCTGGTGGCCAGCGCCGGGGTTGGAATTATCGCCACGGGCGTGGCCAAGGCGGGGGCCGACGTCATCACCATCAGCGGCCACGACGGCGGCACCGGGGCTTCGCCGATTACTTCCATCAAGAACACCGGGCTGCCCTGGGAAGTCGGACTGCGCGACGCGCACGACGCGCTGGTGAGGGCCGGCTTGCGCGGCCGCGTCCGGCTGCGGGTGGACGGTGGATTCAAATTCGCCAGCGACGTGATTATCGGCGCGCTTCTGGGCGCGGAGGAATTCGGTTTTGGCACCGCCTCTCTGCTGGCACTGGGGTGCGTCATGGCGCGGCAATGCCATCTCAATACTTGTCCCGTAGGCATTGCGACCCAGGACGAAAAGCTGCGCACCCGCTTCACCGGCAAACCGGAAATGGTCGAGACCTATTTCCGGGCGGTGGCGGCGGACGTGCGCGAATTGCTGGCCGCGATGGGGGCCCGCTCGATCGATGACATCGTGGGTCAGGCCGAGCGGCTGCGACCCCGTACTCCGCAAGGCGAACGGACGCTGGGCGGCTTGCTGGAGCTGGTTGCTCCGTCCAGCCATCCCGCTCAACTGGTCGAAGACCGGAGCAGCCTGTATCGCGAGTTGAACCAGACCATCGTGGGTGATTCTGAAACCCGGATCGCGCGCCGCCGCCGTTTCCGGATTACCAACTCGGACCGCGCCATCGGCGCCCATTTGAGTGGAGAGAGGTTGCGCCAGGCGCGAACGCCGGCCCACGGCTCTTTGACCCATAGCTCCTTGAAATATGAATTTGTCGGCAGCGCGGGACAAACGTTCGGCGGATTCCTGGTCAAGGGCCTGAACTTCCGGCTGGTGGGCGAGGCCAACGATTATGTGGGCAAGAGTTTGTCGGGAGGCACGATTGCCATCACCGGCGGAGAGAAGGCGTCGCTGCGGGGCGATGTGCTCGCGGGCAACACCTTGCTCTACGGAGCGACCGGTGGAGAACTGTATGTCGCGGGCCGGGTAGGTGAACGATTTGCGGTGCGTAACAGCGGCGCTCTCGCAGTGGTGGAAGGCGTGGGACAACACGGCTGCGAGTACATGACTGCGGGTGTGGCCGTCATTCTGGGTCCGGCGGGAATGAACTTGGGTGCGGGTATGACCGGGGGCCTGGCCTACGTGCTGCGCGATTCGATCGGGGGCCACGGATACAACCAGCAATCGGTGCGGTTAGCTCCGGTGGAGGTCAGGGAAGAACTCTGGCTGCGCCGGGTCTTGCGCAAGCATCTGCGACTGACCGGCAGTCCACGCGCCCTGGTGTTATTGAATTCGGCTGCCCCATTGCCGTTTTTGCGGGTGGAACCTCTGATCCTGCCCTGCACCATCGCGGAAACCTGGGCCGCTATCCTGACCCGGTTCAAGCGCCAGCTTTCATCGCCGCCCCGGCCGACAGAAGTTTACGTACCGCAATCCGCTGAGGCACGCGCCATCGCAGTGGTTTAGACGAGAAGCCGGCGATTTCCCGGGCCAGTCCGCCATCAAAAAAGGCGATAAAACCATTCTCCACGCTTGAGCACTCTGATTTCGCTATGCGGCTCTCGGAGCTTGCAAACTGGACTGAGTGGCCTCTGTCAGATCGGTCCGGCCGGGCGTCGGAGGCGGAGCCAGGCGATGGCCCATACGGATGAGAGGGCGTTCGATCAGTTGGTAGCTCAGAAATGCACAGAGAAAAATCATTCCGAGGTTTAACGGAAATCTTCCCAGCCAGCCAAAGAGGCCGGCGAAGGCCCCAATCACAAAGAATTGCTGCCACAAATAAAGGCTGTAGGAGAGCTTACCGATCCAGCGCAGCACCGGATATTCCAATACCCGACTGACCCTGCTGACGGGGTGCAGAGCAGTTCCCACTATCATCAGCGGTAGCAGCGCCGACTCCCACACCGTGTACAAATGTTGCCGCGCAACGATGGTGAAAAGGATGTAGGCAACGACAGCGAGCAGCCACGGCAGAAAGGTAAAATACCGTTCAACGCGGGCTCGCCAACCCGGATCGTCGAGCCACAACGCGGCCGCGCAGCCTAGCAGAAGACCATCCAGCCGGACATCTGTCCGTCCCGCGAACTGTATGCCGGGCAGTAAGGCCGCGATCCACTGATGATGGAATTCCCACCAGCGCCACCCGGCCACCAGGAAGGCGAGGGCCAGGGCCACCACACGCGCCTTTCGTTTTCCCGTCGCGACCAGCAAAATCGGCCAGACAAGGTAAAAGTGCTCTTCCACCGCCAGAGACCAGTAATGAACGGTGTATCCGCCCCAGCCCCGATGGATCCATCCTTTAGGAAGGTAATTGCGCCAGAAAAATAGTGTCGCCCAGAACTCACGTCGATCTACCGCGATGTAGCCCAGGAATGCCACCAGCGTGATGAACATCAGATAGGCCAAGGCGGCCGGAAGAATACGGCACGCGCGACGAATATAAAAGCCTTTCAGACTGATGCGTCCGAATGCTGACTGTTCTTCCAGAAGACGTGAACAGATTAGAAATCCACTGATGGCAAAAAACAGGCTGACGCCGTTCGCACCGATCCGCGTCAGCGCGAACAGCCAGCGGTGGCCATGAAACTCATAGCCGACGATATGATCCGCGAGGACGGCAATGATGGCCAGTGCCCGCCAGCCATCAAGAGTGAAGATGTAGCCTTGGTTTTGTCTGGCCATTTCGCCCGGTTCTGGCCGGGCGATCGATAATCACACAATTTGGCCGCAATCAAGCGCAGGATTGAAAAGTGTTCCGTTTTGCGGAAAATGGCATAACTGAGCTAGCTCACCGGGGCGAAGGATGTCGTTCGAGACGAGTCTGCGTAAACCCGGTTGACTGGACATCGAGCTCGTCAAAATTTCTATTGCGTTAGTTTGTCCGTTATAATCTCCCACTACTCATGGACTTTGATCAGCTAGTGACTTTCCTGGAAGTGGCCAAGCTGGGGAGCTTTTCCCGGGCCGGGCAAAAAGTTTTCCGCTCCCAGTCCGCGGTCAGCGCCCAGATCCGCCAACTGGAGCAGGAGTATGGAGACCGCCTGCTCGACCGTTCAGGGAAGGACGTGACTCTCACCCCCGCCGGCCGGGTGCTGTTCGCTTACGCTGAACGACTGCTGCAGATGCGGGACGAGTCTCTGCTGGCCGTGGCCGACCAGGGTACCAGCCCTCGCGGCACGCTGGTTATCGGGGCCAATGAGGCCACCTGCCTGTATGTGCTGCCCGATGTCTTCGCCAAATATTGCCACTTGTATCCCGGCGTCCAGATCAGCATTTACCGCAACTTCAGCTACAAGATTGTCGAGAAGCTGGAAAATGGCAGCATCGACGTGGGTATTGTGACGCTGCCGGTGAAGTCGGCCAGCTTGAAAACCCACTCCATTTTCCGCGATCAGTTGATGCTGATGGTGAGTCCGCAAAACGCCCTGGCCAAGCTTGACGTGGTGCCGGTGAGTGAGGTCGCCAAGCAACCCTTGCTGCTGCCCAAGACCGGATACAGCCGCCGGGTGATGGACAAGCTGTTCCGTCCTTATGCTTCGCACATTCAAATTCGGATGGAACTGCCCAGCGTGGGCATGATCAAGAGCTTTGTGGCCGCCGGGCTGGGAGTTTCGCTGATCAGCTCGAGCTTTGCCAAGGACCAGGTGCTGGCGGGACGAGTCAAACTGATTCCCATCCGAGACCAGGAGCTTTGGCGGGAGCTGGGCATCGCCTATCGGCGCGACCGCACCCACACCCGCGCCACGACCACCTTCATCAGCACGGTCCGGCAGCTGGCCACCGCCTCCAAGTGAGTAAATGCAGGCGCGAGCGTCCCGCTCGTGCAACGCCAGACCTCTCACAAAAACGCTGGGCGGGCGGCTTCCCAGTTGAAGGCCAGCAGGCTGATCGAATTTGTCGATGCACCCAATCATAATTTCCAATTTCTTTTTACTTCCAGGAATTGCTACTCTTCATGCAGAAGCCTCAGAAGCTTGGAATACGTACTAAGGGAATATCAAACTAACTTGAACCCAGCTGAGGGGGTGTGGCATGAGAGAACTGGAAAGTGGATTAAACAAGATCCTGGAAGAGCATCAGCATGAGAGCGGCCTTCATGTCATCGGGGGCAGGCGCAGGTTGATCGACCGGCTGATGCAATTCTTCGAAGAATTCAAACCGGAAGAGACTCCGGACTCGAGACTGGGCCGGGAGCAGCATAACTAGATCGCGTTACGCGGACAGCAACCCATGAAAGCAATTTCCCAGAAGGCTAAGCGAATTACATCGATGGGCACAGGCACGTCGAAGCGAATTAGCGTGCTTCTGGGGGAGGGCGTCAGGTGAGCTGAGAAACACAAAGTTCTAACGGCTGACAAAGACCCACCGCCAGAAGCAACTGGCCGGTGGGTTTTTTGTTTGTCGCTGTTTCTAGGATTTTCAGACTAGAAGGTCGAGGTCAGATTAAGAGCACAGGGGAGATGAATATGAACGATCCGTCGCAACAGAGCAGGGAAGCAGCGGGCCGGAGCTGCGGATGTGTAGTCATGAAATTCGGCGGCACTTCGGTGGAGGATGCGGCTGCCATTCGGCGGTTGTGTCAACTGGTGGCGCGGCCCTCGGCCCAGCCTCGCGGTGGTGGTGGTCAGCGCGCTGGCCAAAGTCACCGACCAGCTCATGAAGCGCCGGCGAGGCCGCGGCGGCGGGACACCTGGATTCCGCCCGGGAGATGCTTCAGGTTCTCTACCAGCGGCATGAGAGCGTGGCCGGCGCTCTGGTAAGGGACGACGAACTCATCCGCCTGTTGGGCGAGCTCGCCGATGAATTTACGGCTCTCGACAAACAGGTGAGCAGGATTGCCTCGGAGAAGACGTTGCTTCCGAGCGCGCAGGACAGTCTGTTGGGAGCGGGCGAATCGCTCTCGTCCAGACTGATTCACTCCGCATTGCGGTCGTCTGGAGTGAACGTTGCACTGGTCGATGCCCGGGAGTGCATCGTCACCGACGCCGCGCATACCCGGGCCACGCCTTTGTGGGACGAGACCAATGAGCGGCTGCAGGCGGTGGTACTGCCGCTGCTGGAATCGGGACAGGTTCCGGTGATGGGAGGATTTGTCGGCGCGACCCGGGACGGCATTCCCACCACGCTGGGTCGCGGCGGCTCCGATTTCAGCGCCTCGATCGTGGCCGCGGGCCTGCACGCAAGCCGCATCGAAATCTGGACCGACGTGGATGGAATCCTTACCACCGATCCGAACCTGTGTCCGGACGCTCGCCGTGTGGCTCGCATGAGCTTCGACGAAGCCGCCGATCTGGCCTACTTCGGTGCCAAGGTATTGCACCCGGCCACTCTGGTGCCTGCCGTGCGGAGCAACATTCCGGTGTGGGTGCTCAATTCGCGCAACCCCGAGTGTCCCGGGACCGAGATCGTGGCGTTCTGCGAGCCCGCCGATGGGGTCAAGGCCATCACTGCAAAGCGCGGCGTGGCCATCGTGGACGTCGAACCGGTGCGCTGGTTTGCGCCTGAACTGCTGCGCGAAGTCTTCGACGTGTTCGAGCGACATCAGCACAGTCTGGACTTGCTGTCCGCTTCACGGGGAAGCTTGGCCCTGCTGGTAAGTTCGGTCTCGGGCCTGCCGGCGATCGCCGACGAACTGAAGGGGATGGCCAACGTCCGCTGGGAAAATCACAAGGCGCTGGTCTGCCTGGTGGGAGAGCAGGTGCGGCGGCGTCCGGAAATCGCCGGCCAGGCATTCCGCGCGATTGGTGATATCGAGGTGCGCATGATCTGCCAGGGCGCTTCGGAGCGCAACATCAGCTTTCTGGTCGAGGAGTCGCGCGCCCAAGAGGCGGTGCAGCGCCTGCACCGGGCATTCTTCTCAAACCCGGAACCGGCAATCGAACGGAGTGCCTCGATAGCCATGTGCCAGGCCGAATGGGCATGGCATGGTGCTGATTAACCGCCAACCGCGTGGGGACAGCCGCCCTCGGCTGTCCCACGTACTCCGCGCAATCCAGGGCGGCACGAGCGGGACGCTGGCGCCCACATTTACCGATTAGCCGTATCGAAATTTCTACTTGACTCCTGCCGCATACCCATTATCATAAATGAATAATTATTCAGCACGATGAATAGTCATTCATGAGCAAGCCGCTGCGACAAAAGGTCATCCTGGAGGTGCTGGAGCGCACTTCACTCAGCAGCCAGGAAGATCTGCAGCGCGCTTTGAGCAAACGCGGTTTGAAGGTAGGGCAGGCAACGCTCTCGCGAGACATTCACGAGCTTGGCCTGGTCAAAACCGGATCCGGATATGTGCTGCCGGGCGAGGCGCTGTCAGAGCCAGCCCTGCCGCCGGTTTCGCGGCTGGTAAGAGAGTTTGTATTGGAAGTGAAAGCGGCGCAAAACCTGCTGGTCATCAAGACAACAGTAGGCAGCGCGCAGCCTGTTGCTGCCGCGCTCGACGGACAGGATTGGGAGGAGGCCATCGGAACCATCGCCGGCGACGACACGATATTAATGGTGTGCTCGGACAACCGGGGCGCAAAGGCCCTGGCCGCGCACATCCAGGAGATGCTCGCCTGATGGCGTCGAAACTCAAGACCGCGATCCTGGGCGCAACCGGCTACTCCGGCTTCGAACTCGCCCGCATTCTGCTGCGCCACCCCGGCGTGGAAACTCCAGTGATGCTTCAGCGTTTCGGCGAATCCGCGAAGGATGCCAATCTGGCGGACATGTATCCCGCCATCTCCGGCAACGGCGGATACCCGCTGCAGCCGTGGTCATGGGCAGAATTGCAGCGCCAGAAGATTGAGCTGCTGTTTCTGGCGACGCCGCACGAAGTCTCCCGGGCGCTGGTGCCGGAAGCGATTGCGCATGGCTTGCGAGTGGTGGACCTCAGCGGCGCTTGGCGGTTGCGGCAGGCGCAGAACCGCGCCGTCTATGGCTTTCATGATGCTGACGCGGTCACCGCGGCCGATCTCATGGAGAAAGCAGTGTACGGACTTCCCGGAGTTGAATGGCGACAAGCTTCCCGGCGCCGCTCTGGTGGCCAATCCCGGCTGCTATGCCACTTCCGTCATTCTGGCTCTGGCCCCGCTGCTGGCGGCGGACATCGTCGATCGCGAGAAGGGAATCATTTCCGATTCCAAATCCGGCGTTTCCGGCGCAGGCAAGGAGGCAACCGCGCGCACCCACTTTGTTTCGGTGGCGGACAATCTTTCCGCCTACGCGGTCTTCGGGCACCGCCACGTGGGAGAAATTCTCGAGCAGTTGAAACTGGATTCGAGCGAGCTGATTTTCACTCCGCACCTGCTGCCGATTCCGCGGGGAATTCTTTCCACCATCTACGTTCATCTGAAGCGCGAGATGAAAGCCGCCGGAAGTGGAATCGTGCTTCAGGGAATTTTATCGAAGGCAAGCCGTGGGTGCGCGTTTTCGCCACGCCCAAGCTGCCGGAGATCCAGTTTTCGTTGCACACCAACTACTGCGACCTGGGCTTTTGCCTGGCCCAGGACGGACGCCGCCTGGTGCTGGTGTCCTGCATCGACAACCTGCTGAAAGGCGCCGCCGGACAGGCGGTGCAGAACATGAATCTCATGTATGGGTTTAAAGAACAGGACGGGTTGCAGTGAAGATCGTAATTAAACTCGGCGGCGCGGCCCTCGAAAACAAGGACACCCTGCACAAGTGCGCCCGCGCCATCGTGGAGTTGGCGGAAGATGGGCACAAAGTCACTGTGGTGCACGGTGGCGGCGCCGCGCTCACTCGCACCTTGAAGCTGCTGGGCAAGGAGAGCGATTTTGTAAACGGCCTGCGCATCACCGACGCTGAAACCCGCGACGTCGCGCTGATGGTCCTGGCCGGAATCGTGAACAAGAGCCTGGTCGCGGCCATTGTGGCTGCGGGGCGTCCGGCGATCGGCCTGTGCGGTGGTGACGGCATGGCGTTTCGCGCCCGCAAGAAACAGACGCCAGGCTACGACCTGGGATACGTGGGAGAAATCTGTTCCGTGGAACCGCGCTGGCTGGAAGCCATCTGGGGGCTCGGAGGAATTCCGGTGCTGTCTTCGGTGGCGCTGGCTTCAGACGGCGAGTATTACAACGTGAATGCCGACCAGATGGCATCCGCCTGCGCCGTCGCTTGCCACGCTGACACTCTCATCTTCCTCACCGACGTGGCCGGGGTGAAGGATGCCGAAGGCGAAGTAATGCCCTGGCTCAACACCAAGCAGATTGCCGGGATGGTCGAGAGCGCCGTCATTGCCGGCGGCATGTTGCCCAAACTCGAAGCCTGCGGTCAGGCGCTGCGCAAGGGCGTGGGCCGGGTACGAATCCTGCCGGCGGCGCAGGCCGAAACTCTGCCGCAGTTTTATCTCACCAAGCTGGACGGGGGCACGGAGGTGATTGTCGCATGAGCCTGGCCACCGTAGCGCGTTCAGAATCCAAACTGTTGCTTCCCACTTACGATCGCCAGCGCGTGCTTTTTGAGCGCGGGCGCGGCGTCTATCTATGGGATTCGCGAGGTAAACGCTACCTCGATTTTCTGAGTGGAATTGGGGTGAACGCGCTGGGACACGCGCATCCCGTGATTCAGGCGACGTTGAAACGGCAGGCTGGCCGGTTGATTCACGTCTCCAATCTATTTTTTCACGAGTTCCAGGCGGACCTGGCTAAACGTCTGACCAGGATCTCCGGCCTGGACAAGGCATTTTTCTGCAACAGCGGCACCGAGGCCTGGGAAGGCGCGCTCAAACTCGCCCGCGCCTTTGCCCGTACGCAGAACAATAACGGCCACAAGGCCAAGTGGCGCTTGCTGGCGCTGGAGAATTCTTTTCATGGCCGAACTTTCGGTTCGTTGGCCACCACGGGTCAGGAAAAGTACCGGCATCCCTTTGCGCCGCTGGTGCCGGGAGTCGGGTTTGTCGCTTTCAACGATGTTGACGACCTCAAGCGGCAATTTGACGGAAGCGTCTGCGCCATCTGCCTGGAAACGATTCAAGGGGAAGGCGGAATTCGTCCGCTCAGCCCTGAATTTCTCGAGACCGCGAGGCAATTGTGCGACCGCACCGGAGCGCTGCTGATTCTCGATGAAATCCAGTGCGGCCTGGGCCGCACCGGCAAATATTTCGCCTATCAACACTACGGGATTCAGCCTGACATCGTGACCGTCGCGAAACCTTTGGCAGCCGGGCTTCCGCTGGGAGCATTGCTCACCACCGACCGGGTGGCCGCCGGCATGCATCCCGGAATGCACGGCACTACCTTCGGTGGCGGGCCGTTGGCCTGCGCCGTGGCCATCGAGTTTCTGCGTGTGCTCGATCGCATGCTGGGACACATACGGCAGACCGGCGAATACTTCCACGCCAAACTCGAAGGCCTCAAAGCCAGGCACGACGGCGTTCGCGAAATTCGCGGCATGGGCCTGATGCTGGGGATGAATCTCGATTCGGCCGACCGGGCGAAGGCCGTAGTCGCGCAGTTGCTGGATCGCGGCATCCTCATCAACCGCACTCAGGACACCGTACTGCGTTTTCTGCCGCCTTACATTATTCAGAAAGTCCACGTGGACCTGGTGGTTCGCGCCCTGGACACGGCCCTGGCCTCCACCCAGCCGAAAAAGGATTTGAGCAGTGAGGCAAAGTCAAAAAGAAGGAGCCAACTACGTTGAGCAGCCAGCCATTTCAAACCACCCAGGTCGCAACTCCGCCGGCCACTACGACTTTTCCGGGGCGCGATCTTATTTCGATCCGCGATCTCAGCCCGATTGAGATTGAATCTATTTTTCATCTCACGGGACTGTTGAAGGCGCGTCCATCACATTTCCGCAGCGCGCTCGCCGGCAAGCAGATGGTAATGTTTTTCGAAAAACAATCGCTGCGCACCCGCCTCACCTTCGAGGCCGGCATGGCCAGCATGGGCGGCAACGCCTTCTTCATGGATCAGACGGCGGGACGCCTCGATGCGCGCGAAAAGTTGAGCGATATCGCGCACAACGTGGAGCGCTGGGTCGACGCCATCGTTCTGCGTACCTACTCCCACGGCACGGTCGAGGGAATGGCTGAGCACGCTTGCATCCCGGTGATCAACGCGCTGAGCGACCTGGAACATCCCTGCCAGGCGCTGGCTGACTACTTCACTCTGCTGGAACGCTTCGGTGATCTGAAGAAGATCTGCCTGGCCTATGTGGGCGATGGCAACAACGTCGCGCATTCTTTGCTGCTGACCGCTGCCACTCTGGGCTCCCGTATTCGTATCGCTACCCCGGCGGGCTATGAGTGCGACGCGCAAATCGTGAGCGACGCCCGCGACCTGGCCCAACAGACGGGAGCGGTCATCGAGATTCTCAACGATCCCAGGCAGGCTGTGGACGGGGTGGACGCGGTCTATACTGATGCCTGGACCAGCATGGGTCACGAGCACGAAGAGCAGGAGCGGAACCGGATTTTTCCGCCCTACCAGGTCAACGAAACCCTCGTGGCCGGCGCGGCGCCTCACGCCGTCTTCATGCACTGCTTGCCCGCGCACCGCGGGATGGAAATCACGGACGCGATCATGGACTGCGATCGCTCCGTGGTTTTCGACCAGGCCGAAAGCCGCCTGCACGTGCAGAAGGCCATTCTGTTGTTACTGCTTGGCGGCAAGGTGGGCCGCTCGAATTCGAGGAATTCCAATGGCTGAAAAAGTTGTGCTGGCATACTCGGGAGGCCTGGACACCTCCATCATCATTCCCTGGCTGAAGGAAAACTACGCCTGCGACGTGATTGCCATGGTCGGAGACGTCGGCCAGGGAGACGATATCGAAGCTGTCGTCGAGAAGGCATACAAGACCGGCGCCAGCAAGGTCGTCGTCGAGGACATGCGCGAGGAATTTCTCACCGGATATGTATTCCCTGCATTAAGGGCAGGCGCGGTCTACGAACATAAGTATCTCCTGGGCACTTCGCTGGCGCGTCCGGTGATTGCCAAGCACCAGGTGGAAGTAGCTCTCAGGGAGGGAGCAACCGCCGTCGCTCACGGCTGCACCGGCAAAGGCAACGATCAGGTTCGCTTCGAACTTGCCTACCAGGCGCTGGCTCCGGAACTCAAAGTCATTGCGCCCTGGCGGGAATGGACTTTGAAGTCGAGAGAAGATTGTCTCGACTATGCGGAGAAGCGCGGCATTTCCGTCACTGCAAGCCGGGAGAAGATCCACAGCCGCGATCGCAACCTGTGGCACATCAGCCACGAGGGCGGGGAACTGGAAGATGCCGGCAACGCGCCTCTCCCCAGCACCTGGCAGTTGACTCGTTCGCCCCAGGAAGCGCCCGACCGCGAAGAGCAGGTCGTCATCGGATTCGAAAGGGGATCTCCGGTTTCCGTGAACGGCATGAAGCTCGACCCAGTCTCGCTGGTCGAGCTGCTGAACGAAATCGGCGGACGCAATGCCATCGGCCGTATCGATCTGGTGGAGAACCGTTTTGTCGGCATCAAGTCACGCGGCTGTTACGAAACCCCGGGCGGCACTCTGCTGATTGCCGCCCACCGCGAGCTCGAAGCCTTGTGCCTGGAGCGCGACCTGATGCACTTCAAGCAACACATTGGGCTGAAATATGCGGAGCTCGCTTATTTCGGGCTGTGGTTTACTCCGCTGCGCGAAGCGCTGGACGCATTCGTGGATAACACGCAGCAGGACATCACGGGCACGACCACCCTCGCTCTATACAAGGGCAACGTTTCTGTGGTCAGCCGCCAGTCGGAGAACTCTCTTTACCGGACGGATCTCTCGTCCTTCACGATGGGCGATAGCTATGACCAGAAAGATGCAGAAGGATTCATTCGCATTCTGGGGTTGCCGTCGCGCTCGCGCGCCCGTCTTCGCGCCGACGCCGCGAAGCCCGAGGTGACACGATGAAGATGTGGTCAGGACGATTCCGCCAGCCGCTCGATGCCGATTTCGAGCGCTGGCAGCGGTCGTTCGACTTCGACCGGCGTTTGCTGCGGGAAGAGCTGGCCGCCAGCCACGCTCATGCGACCGCACTGAAGGCTGCCGGAATACTGTCTTCAGGCGAGCTCATCGCAATTCTTGAGGGTTTGAAGCAGATTGGCGCGAAGTCTGCGGCGTCACCGGCATTTCTCGACGACAGCGAAGCGGAAGACGTCCACCACTTCGTCGAAAAGCAACTGGTCGCGTTGATTGGCGACACGGGATACAAGCTGCACAGCGGCCGCAGCCGCAATGAACAGATCGCGACCGACCTGCGTCTCTACGTCCGGGCCGCGATTGACCAGATACGCGCCGATCTCGGGGAGTGGCTGAGCATCGCGCTCGACCGCGCAGAACAAGCCGGAAACGCGGCCATGCCCGCCTATACGCACCTGCAACGCGCGGAGCCGGTCCTGGTCGCGCACTGGTTGCTGGCCTATGTAGAAATGTTTCTGCGTGACGCCGACCGCTTGGCTGACTGCCGCAAACGGCTGAATCTTTCTCCGCTGGGTTCGGGCGCCGTGGCCGGGGCGACACTCCCGCTCGACCGCCGAGCCATGGCCGAAGAACTGGGCTTCGATGCCCCAACCGCCAACAGCATCGACGCCACCAGCGATCGCGATTTTGTTCTAGAGTTTGTTGGAGCGCTCTCTCTTCTGGCCGTGCACCTGAGCCGATGGGCGGAAGAAATGATTTTGTTTTCGTCCCAAGAGTTTGGGTTCATCCGTTTGCCTGAGGCATATTCGACAGGAAGCAGCGCCATGCCGCAGAAGATGAATCCCGACCTGCTCGAACTCACCCGCGGCAAGGCCGCCCGCATCATCGGCGACGCGACCGCCCTGCTGGTCACCGTGAAAGGCCTGCCCCTGGCCTACAACAAAGATTTGCAGGAGACGCAGCAGCCGCTCTTTGACGCTGCCGGCACTGTGCTTTCGTTGCTGCCGCTGGCCGCGGGTTTTATGAAGGCCGTGGAATTCAATCACCAGCGCATGCAGCAGGCGGCCGAGTCTGGTTTTATGAACGCCTGGGCCGGCGCCACTTACCTGGTGCGGCGCGGAGTTCCTTTTCGCCTGGCCCACGAAATTATTGGCAAAGCCGTGCAAATCAGCATCGAAAGAAACTGTGAGTTGGCAGATTTGCCCTTCGAGGATCTACGTCAGTTGAATCCCGCGTTTGACCAGGATTTCTATTCCTCACTGACGTTACAGGCCGTGCTCAATATCCACGATGTTCCGGGCGGAACCGCGCCGGCACGAGTTCGACAGGCCATTGACGATGCCCGGCGGAAGGTCGAAAGCATGCGGGAGGACGTCCATGCGCACGCGTGAAGCCCTGCTGCCCGACGCCGAACAGATCCATGAACTGATCGCAACCTACTCGCACGACGGGACCCTGTTGCCCCGCACCTTTGCCGAAGTCTGCGAAAACGTGCGCGACTTCGTGGTCTTGGAAGATCACGGCCACATTATCGGCTGCGGCGCGCTCCATCTGTACGGTCCGCACCTGGCGGAGATTCGATCCATCACCGTCGATCCGACGCGCCAGGGCTCTGGAGGCGGCGAGCGGCTGGTAAAAGCATTGCTGGCGCAGGCCCGCAAACACGACGTCAATTCCATCTGCCTGTTTACGCGCATTCCGGAATTCTTTGCTCGCCTGGGATTCGCCATGGCCCAGCGCGAAGACTTGCCCGACAAGATCCACAAGGACTGCTGCGTCTGCCCGCGCTTCCACCAGTGCGATGAGGTCGCCATGGTGCGCGGCGAGCTGCCCAAGTTCGCCATGCTTCCTCAGCCCGCCAACTGGCTGGTGAAGATCGAGGTATGAAAGTTCGCGGTCTTCCTCACAAAAACATTTGCCTGCCTGCGGGTTTCACTTTCGCGGCAGCTTGCGCGGGAATCAAGGCCAGCGGCCGGCCTGATCTGGCGCTGGTGGAAGCCTGTCCGGGTACAACGGCAGCCGCCGTGTTCACAAAGAATCGCGTGGTAGCCGCCCCGGTGGAGGTGGGGCGCGCGTCGCTGGCAGCCAGCCGCGGAAGGGTGCGGGCCGTAATCGTGAACTCAGGCAATGCCAACTGTGCCACCGGCAAGGCTGGGATTCGAGCCAGCCAGGAAGTTTGCCGCGAACTGGCGCGCCTTCTTCGAGTGAGTGCCAGCGAAATCTTCCCATCCTCCACGGGCATCATCGGTGTTCCACTGCCGGTAGAAAAAATAGTTTCAATGTTGCCCGGGCTGGTAGCGGCGCGCGCCGCGACCAAGCAGGGAATTGGTGACTTCTCCCGCGCCATCATGACCACCGACACCCGTCCCAAGTTGGCTTGCGCGACCTTTCGTTCTGGTAAGTCAGCGGTGAACCTGCTGGGCGTAGCCAAAGGCGCGGGCATGATTCATCCCCAACTTGCCACCATGCTGGTGTACCTGTTCACCGACGCGACGGCCAGCCCTGTCCAACTAAACCGCCTGTTGCTAGATGGATGCGAGCAAACCTTCAACTGTATCTCGATCGATGGCGACACTTCCACCAACGACACCGTGCTGCTGCTGGCGAGCGGACGAAGCCGAGCGAGTCTCGCCCAGGCCGCAGTGAGAAAGCAATTCTCAGAAGCGCTCCTGAAGGTTTGTCAGTCTTTGGCCGAGCAGATAGTGTTCGACGGCGAAGGCGTGAAGCACGTCATTCGACTCTCGGTAGAGCAGGCAAAGAGCCGCAACGAGGCCCGGCAGGTGGCGCAGACCGTCGCGCACTCATTATTAGTGAAGACCGCGTGGGCGGGCGCGGACCCGAATTGGGGACGCATTCTGGCTGCCGTCGGCAGGTCGGGGATCGCGGTTGACCCGGAGCAGGTCAGCATCCAGATCGGCGATCAGATGGTCTGCCGCAACGGCATGGGGTGCGCCTTTGACGAGAAGCGGGCACATAAAGCCCTGGCCCAGCCGCGCTCCGAAGTTCGCATTCTTCTGGGTCGAGGCGGCGCCTCTATCCGTTTTCTGACCACCGATCTCACGGCTGAGTACGTCCGCATTAACGCGGACTACTCCACCTGATGGTCCATGAGACAAACTAATAGGATTTCGTAAGCGATTTTCCTGGTCTGCCTACAGCATATTCCGGATGGCGGCCCGGGCTCTACGGAAGTATTAATGGAAATACCCCAACGCGAAGGAGCGAACGGCAGACGCTGGTAACTCCCCATAACCGGCCAGCGTCTGCCCCTCCTATACCTCCCCCGATAATCTTGAATCAGCTCGAAGCGCCTTTCCGGCCGGGAAAGAAGGTTCCGCCGGCCAATACTGTCTCTACCGCCAGCACCAGATCGCGCGCCGCATCTCCCTTGGCGACTGCTCCGCGAATTCCGTCGGTCTTGAAGTGACGAAACAGATCGTCGGACAGGTGCAGTGAGAACAGAATGACGGGAATTTCCGGTTGTTCCCTGGTAATCTGGCTGGCCGCTTCGAGGCCGTTCATCACCGGCATGGTGATGTCCATGATGATCACGTCAGGATGAAACTGCAGCGTCTTTTCCACTGCTTCCTGCCCGTTGTTGGCCTCCGCGCAGATGCTCCAACCCGGATGGACTTCAAGCAGATTGCGAATTCCCAGGCGCATCACTTCATGATCGTCGGCCACCAGGACCCTGACCCGGGGCGGGGGTGAGGGCGAATCAGAGACTGTCGATGGTGCCATATTCATACTTCAAGTCCTGCCTGCCCGGCGAACGTCGAGAGCGCAAAGAATGCTTTGCCGCTTCCGTGTCCCAGCCGGCCAGATAATTATGTAATTGCGATGGCCGAGAGTAACTGCGCCGGTTGTCCAAGGCAATGGCTCGGTCGTGCCGGACGTGGCACAAAAGTGTTAAGGAAAACCCTGAGTTGGCTTGGGTCCCGCCTGCTGAACTTTTCAACCCGGGCGCCGATCTTGTATGTTTATTCCCCTACGAGTTCGACCTTCGACTCTTATTTGCTGCCACTCAGCGCAGGACCAAGCAAAATGAAAACCGCTCCAGGTTGTGCCATCCGCCGTACGGTGGCATGGGTCACGCTGTTGGCGTCCTTTACGATGACGCCGTGCCTGCGGGCACAGTCGCGGCCCGCAGCCGACCTCATTATTCGCAATGCCAAAGTCTGGACGGTGGATAAAAGCCATCCCACGGCCCAGGCTGTGGCCGTGCTCGGTGACCGCATTGTGGCGGTGGGCTCGAACCGCGAAGTTGATGCCTGGCGCGGTGCCCGTACCCGGACCATCGATGCCGCCGGCAAACTGCTGCTGCCGGGATTCAACGACGCGCATGTGCATTTTGTGGACGGCGGCCTGGCCCTTGACCGGGTTCAACTCAACGATGCCGCCAGTGCCGAGGAATTTGCGCGGCGCATTGGCGAACGCGTCAAGCAGACCCCCAAGGGCGAATGGGTGATGGGCGGCGATTGGGATGAGACCAAGTGGACTCCCTCGGCGATGCCCACCAAAGACCTGATCGATCCCTTTACCCCGGATACACCCGTATTCGTGGGACGCTACGACGGCCACATGGCGCTGGCCAACTCGGTCACGCTGCGGCTGGCAGGCATCACTGCGCAAACTCCGGACCCTCCCGGCGGCGTGATTGTCCGCGACGCGCAGGGCAATCCCACCGGCGCATTGAAAGATGCCGCCATGGACTACGTGTACAAGATCGCGCCGCCGCTCTCGCACGACGAGCGTTTGCGCGCCGTCAAACGTGCCCTGGCCCACGCGGCATCACTCGGCGTCACCAGCGTGCAGCACATGAATCCGGAATATGCCGACATCGCGGTTTACTCGGAGTTGCTGGAGCGGGGGGAACTGACCGCGCGCATTTACGCCGCGCCTCTCATCACCGGGGTGGATGATCAGGTCAAGATCGGCATCCGCCACGCCTTTGGTGGACCCTATCTTCGCATCGGCGCCCTCAAAGCCTACGCCGACGGCTCCCTGGGGTCTTCCACCGCTTACTTCTTCGAACCCTTCAGCAACCAGCCCAACAACCACGGCCTGCTCTCCGACGAAATGCATCCGGTTTCGCTGATGCGGGAGCGCATGATGAAGGCCGACGCCGCCGGCTTGCAGCTTTGCACCCACGCCATCGGCGACCAGGGCATTTCGATCATTCTCGACCTGTACAGCGAAATCGTGAAGGCCCACGGCGAGAGGGACCGCCGCTTCCGCATTGAACACGCGCAGCACATGGCGGCGAAGGATTTTGATCGCTTCGCGAAATTGCACGTAATTGCTTCGATGCAGCCCTACCACGCCATCGATGATGGGCGTTGGGCCGAAGAGCGCATCGGCCACGACCGCGCCAGCCGGACTTACGCGTTTCGCACTTTCCTCGACCACAGCGTCCGCCTCGCCTTTGGCACTGATTGGAATGTTGCCCCTCTGAATCCCATGCTCGGCCTTTATGCCGCAGTGACTCGCGCCACGCTCGACGGCAAAAACTCCCAGGGCTGGTTTCCTGAGCAGAAGCTTACTGTGGAGGAAGCGGTTGAAGCCTACACCATGGGTTCCGCCTTCGCTGAGTTTCAGGAAATGGACAAAGGCTCGATCACACCGGGCAAGCTGGCCGACATGGTCTTGCTCAGCACCGACATCTTTACCATCGACCCTGCAAAAATCAGGGACGTTCGAGTGCTCAAGACGTTCGTAAGCGGAAAGATGGTGTGGGATGGCGGGGAGAAATCCGTCCAATGACTTCTCCCGAGGTCTAAATCCAATTCCCCCGTGGCTGGATTCTCTGGCAGGTAAAGTGTTTTGCACATGCCAGGATGTACTAGTGGCCATCTTGACAGGTTTTTAGTAGCGTCGTACCTTCCATTAACGTTTTCTAATGCCAGGCACGGTATGTGGAAAGCCGTGCCTGTAGCCACTTTCATGCCGTTGCGACTGCAAGCAGCGACGCCAAACCTTTTGGCGGGGTCGAAGCGGCAGAACCCACAAATCGCGCCTCTCCCAAGTAGTGAACAAACTGGCTGAGCCAGAGGTGTGTCTTCTCGCGTATGGAGGTGCAGTTTGAAAAGAGTTTGTTTGCTCGCAGTGGCCGGTCTCGCCTTGAGCGTGATCGTGAACTCGGGAACGGTTGCGGCCCAGCACGACCCCGGGCCGCGTGTGGGAGATGCAGGAGCCGGGGGGCCTTTGCCCGGATTGAGTCAAGACCTGCAATCTTTTTTTGACGACGCGAGGGTTGATTTCATGGAGTTGGATTCGGTGAGCGGATCGATATCCGGGGAAGAGGGAGCCGGCCTGGGGCCGACGTTTAACGGGACCGGCTGCGCCCAATGTCATGCGCATCCAGCGGTGGGCGGAAGCAGTCCGACGATCAATCCGCAGGTCGCCCTCGCGAACCTGGACGGCGCCACAAATACCGTTCCTTCCTTTATTACTACCGACGGACCGGTGCGGGAGGCCCGATTCATCCGCAACCCTGACGGTTCGCTCGATGGCGGGGTACACGGGCTGTACACCATAACCGGTCGGACTGATGCTGAAGGATGTACTCTGCAGCAGCCTGATTTCGCCCGGCAACTGGCCAATCGCAACGTGATTTTCCGTATTCCCACTCCAACCTTTGGGCTCGGTCTGGTGGAAGCCACTCCGGACTCGACCCTGCAGGCCAATCTGGCCGCGAACCGGTGGATCAAATCTCAGCTCGGTATCGGCGGCACTCTCAACACCAGCGGCAACGACGGCACGGTCACTCGGTTCGGCTGGAAAGCGCAGAACAAATCGCTGATGATCTTTGCCGGCGAAGCCTACAACGTCGAGCAGGGAGTATCGAATGAAGCATTCGGCAACGAACGCGCGGCCGTCGCGGGTTGCGTGTACAACGGATCGCCGGAAGATGCCACCAAGATGGATGACAACGGCAGTCCAACGGGTACAGCAGCGGCGTTGTCATCCGACCTGGTGAACTTCGCCGGCTTCATGCGACTCACCGCGCCGCCTGCGCCGGCTGCCATGTCGAGCTCGGCAAAGAATGGGGCCAACCTCTTCAACAGCGTGGGCTGCGCCTTGTGTCACACCTCCACTCTGACCACCGGGATGTCGAAATTCGCCGGCATGTCGAACATCACCTATCACCCTTTCTCCGACTTCGCCCTCCACCATATGGGATCGCGCTTGTCGGACGGAATCAATCAAGGGGCGGCCGGTCCGGACCAGTTCCGCACGGCACCGCTCTGGGGCCTCGGCCAGCGCCTGTTTTTCCTGCATGATGGACGGACCTCCGACCTGCTGCAGACGATCCAGGCTCATTCTTCCAGCGGATCTGAAGCCAGCAACGTGGTTCGCAGGTTTAACTCGCTCAGCCGTTCGCAGATGCAGGATGTGTTGAACTTCCTGCGTTCGTTGTAGAGTGACTGCTTCGTTTGTCCCCGGATCGCGGAGAGAGTCTGAGAGGCTCTCCGCGATCCGCTCCCTTTTTCGTCGCACGCCGATTCAGGCCGGCGTCGCCTTGCTGCTGCTGCTGCTGACCGCTGCATGGGCGCAGGGAGAGGCCTGTGGCCCGTCACCCGAAATGCGGTCCCATCTCGACCAGATC
This sequence comes from Terriglobia bacterium, assembly GCA_963790645.1. Classification (GTDB taxonomy): domain Bacteria; phylum Acidobacteriota; class Terriglobia; order Terriglobales; family Acidobacteriaceae; genus JAIQFF01. The sequence goes on from CAWBPS010000015.1 coordinate 203,579, forward strand.
AAAGTGATTGTCTCCGGTCCCTCGGACTTTGATCGCGGTCTTGCCCGGCTGCTGGTTCTCCGCCGGCAGCATCCCACTGATCTCTGGGTCAACCTTGCCTATCAGGACGCGGTCCAGCAATACGGAATCGAAGGTCACTTGAGGAACCTGACGGAGGAGTATCAGGTCCTTTCCATGCAGCACCCCGACCAGGTGGCCTACAACTACCTCTATGCGCGCAGCCTGATGGGACGCAATACTGCTTCTGCAATTCAGCAAATGACGGAAATTATCGCCAGTCATCCCGACTTCGCGCCGGCGCATGCCTCGCTGGCGGAAATATATTCTTCGACGGCGTTCCACGACGAGTCGAGGGAAAAGGCCGAGCGGGAGCGCTTGCTGGCGCTTTGTCCCGGATATTCTCTGCAGCAGCGCCCGGCGGGCTTGCCCGATCCGAGCCCGCTGGTCGATCAGGCTGAGCGCCTGCTGGCCCAGCATGGCGACCCTGACCGCATTGCAGGCCTGGCTCTACAGGGCATTCGAGCAGACGAATGGCGGCTGCAGCGCATCCGGCCCTTCGACTGGTACAGCGTTGAGTTCAAGCGTCAGGCCCAGCGCGAACTCCAGGCCAAATACTGGAGAGTATGGAGCCTGCAGGTCCGTTCTGAGCGTCTTGCCGGGCGGCCCCAAAAAGCGGCCGAGCTCCTGGCCGCCATGAACCAGCGCATCGCGTCCCCGCGCGCCTCTTCAGACCCACTCTATTGGGATGCCCTCACCACGCTGGTTAATTTGTATCGAGAGGGAAGTCAGAAGGATCTGGCAAATCAGAAACTAAGCTTGATGCAGGATTTTCTGGCCGAGCACCCCGATCCAACTCGATCCGCCCAGCTGGAAGAATTGCGCAAGTCGGTCAGCGCAATACCCACGTGGGGACAGCCGCCCTCGGCTGTCCGGCGGAGCAAAGCTCCGCAGTCTTGACCGTCCATTGAGTGAGTGAAGGTCAGCGCAACTGCAACTCCGGCCGCAGCAGATCATCCATGGTCTCCCGCCGCCGGATGAGCTTCACGGATTTGCCATCGACCAGCACTTCCGCCGGCCGGCACCGCGTATTGTAGTTGGATGCCAGCGCCATGCCGTAAGCGCCGGCATCCAGAACGGCCAGCAGATCGCCTTCGTTGACCACCGGCAACTCGCGGCCGCGCGCAAGAAAGTCTCCGCTCTCGCAGATGGGGCCGACCACATCCACGCTTTCGTGGCGCGCAGCGTTCGCGTCCAGCTACTACCGGAATGATCTCGTGATAGGCGTCATAAAGCGACGGCCGGAGCAGATCATTCATCGCTGCATCCACCACCAGAAACTGTTTAGGGCCGTTCGTCTTCCGGTACAACACTCGAGTCAGCAGGACCCCCGCCGGCCCCACGATGGAGCGGCCCGGTTCGAGCAGAAGGTGGACCTTCAATCCCCGCAAGGGACGCAGCAGAGCGGCTGCATATTCCGCCGCCAGTTCCGCAAATCCCTCCGGCGATGCATCCTGGTAGTCGATGCCCAGGCCGCCGCCGGCGTCCACGTATTCAATGCGGTGGCCGTCCTCTTTCAGCACGCTCACCAGTTCGGCCACGCGTTCCATGGCCAGCGCGAAGGGCTGCACATCGGTGATCTGGGAGCCGATGTGCACGCTCACGCCTGCAATCCGGAGATACTTTGTCCCGGAAGCCTGGGCGTATAGCTTTCTCGCCTTGCTGATGGGGATTCCGAATTTGTGCTGCTGCAGGCCGGTCGAGATGTAAGGATGCGTGTTGGCGGGAACGTCGGGATTCACGCGCAGCGCGATCCGCGCCTTCTCCCGGGTGCGGGCGGCACACTCGGCCAGGCGCCATAGCTCAGACTCGCTTTCCACGTTGAAAAGCATCACGCCGGCTTTGAGTGCAGCCTGCATTTCGTCGGAAGTCTTGCCCACTCCGGAGAACACGACTTTCGTCGCCGCGCGCCGGTCGATGCGCAAGACTCGTTCCAGCTCTCCGCCCGAAACCACATCGAAGCCGCATCCCATCCCTGCCAGCAGGCGAAGAATACCCAGGCTGGAATTTGCTTTGACGGAATAGCAGACGGTGTGAGGGACCTTGCGGAAGGCATGCTCGAAGCTGGCCATCCGTTCCCGTACGGTCGATGCCGAGTACACATAGAGCGGAGTTCCGAAACGCTCCGCCAGCCGTTCCAGAGCAACCTCGTCACACTGCAGCGCAGACCCCACCGGGCGGCGGCGGAGAAATCCCTGGCGCACGTCGCGATAGGAAAAGGCCGAGGGACAGCCCGCGCTCCGGTTTGCGATGCGGTTCACTTGCGCTTGGGATCGCCTTTCACCTTGATGGCAACCACAGTCTCGTCGTCGAAAGCTTCTTCTCCCGCGGCATGTTCGGTTACAGCCTTGAACAGGGACTTGACCACGCAATCGGCCGAAATGTCGGCACAGCCCGCGATAATGGCTTCGGTCCGGTGGCGGCCAAACATATCGCCGGCGCGATTGCGGGCATCCAGTATGCCGTCGCTGAAGAACACAAACATGTCGCCGGGTTTGGCCTTGAAGGTGAACTCGTCATACTCGGCATCGTCAAACAGGCCGAGCGGCAGGCCGGTGGCTTCGATGACTTCAATCTTGCCGTCATGAACGTAAAGCGGACGCGGCAGCCCGGAATTGGCGATCTTCACCGCCCGATTGCGGTCATCCCACACGGCATAAATCAGCGAAACGAACTGGCCCTCGATGCGCCGCTCGCCCAGGGAAAAATTGACTGCCCGCAGCATCTCTGCCGGCCCCGGCTCGATGGGAGCGTGCGAGCGCAGAATGCCGCTGACCAGCGCCGCGTAGATCGCCGCCGGGGCGCCTTTACCGCTCACGTCTCCGATTACCATACCCAGGTGGTCGAGCGAGTAGCTGACGAAGTCGTACAGGTCGCCGCCAATGGCGCGCGCCGGCGCGAACTTGGCGGCAACCTCCAGGTTTGCCAGTTTGGGCAAAGATTGCGGCAGCAAACGGAACTGTAATTCACGGGCCAGGGCCAGGTCGCGCTCCAGGCGTTTCTCCTGGCGGGCGATTTCCTCGTAGAGCCTGGCGTTTTCAATCGCGATGGCGACCTGCGCGGCCAGCGTGGTGACCATACGTTTGTGGTCGTCGGTAAAAAAACCGCGCTTGGTATGTTCCAGGTCGAGCACGCCGATGACGTTGTCTTTGTAAATCAGGGGCACCGCCAGTTCCGAGCGGGTTTCCGGATTTAACAGGATATAACGCGGATCTTTGCTGACGTCGGGCACCAGTACGGCTTGCCGGTGGCGGGCGGCATAGCCCACCAGACCGTCGCCCAGGGGAACATCGTGCTTGAGCTGGATGTTCTCCTGAAAGCGCAGGGAAAAACGATGCTGCAATTTTTCGCCTGCGGCGTCCAGCAGAAGAATGCTGAACATCTGGTAATCGATCAGGCGGCTGAGCAGCTCCGCAATGCGCTTGAGCAGTTCATCCACGTTCAGGATGGAGGTGAGTTCGCGTGCGATCTCGTTCAGCAAAACCAGGGTGCGCGCCTGGCGGGTGGTGCGCGTGTGCAGGCGGGCATTCTCGATTCCCACCGCCATGCGTGAACCGATCAAGGTCAACAGCCGCTTGTGTTCCTCGGTGAAGCGGCCGATCTCGTGCGTTTCCAGATTCAGTACTCCGATGACCCGGTTCTTCACGATCAGCGGAATGGCTAGCTCCGAACGCACATTGGGTGCGCCGGAGATGTATTCCGGATGCTTGGACACATCGTCCACCAGGATGGCCTGGGCGCGCTGCGCCGCCTGCCCGGTGACGCCTTCGCCAATCTTGATCTTCACCCGTTCCGCAACTTCGCGCGCATATCCCACCTGGAAGCGGATTCGCAGCTCTTGCGCTTTTTCATTCAGCAGCAGGATAGCGAAGATTTCATAGTCAATGACCCGACGGACCAGTTCGGCGACCCGGCGCAAGGTGGTGTCCAGGTCCAGGGTGGTGTTGACGACGTCCGCCACCTCAAGCAGCAGCGGCTCGACTTTCAACTGATCGGATTGGGTCACAGCAGTTTCCACAGATTTCATTTTCAAGAACTTCAATGATAACAGCCAGAATGTGGGCTCTCATCCTTCCCGCGGCACGATGCAAATGTCCGGAAGATTGCGGTATTTCTCGGCATAGTCCAGGCCATAGCCGACCACGAACTCATCCGGAATACTGAACCCTACGTAGTCAGCCTGGATCGGCTGCTTTCGGCGCGACGGCTTGTCCAGCAGCGCGGCGATGCGGAGAGACTTCGGTTGCCGCGCCATCAGCAGCTTCTTCAAGTAGGTCAACGTGAGCCCGGTATCGAGAATGTCTTCCACCAGAATCACGTTTTTGCCGATCATGGATTGGTCCATGTCCTTGGTCAGGCGCACTTCGCCGGTTGAGTCCCATCCGGATTTGAGCTCCTGAGCAGGGCTCGGCCGGTTGCCATAACTGGAGACACCAATAAAGTCGAATGTGGAATCAATCTGCAATTGGCGGGACAAATCACTGAGAAAGATCGCGGCGCCCTTCAACACGCCCAGGAGAATCACGGATTGACCGGCGTAATCCCGGTTGATTTCTGCGCCCATTTCAGCCACACGTTGGGCGATCTTTTCGCGCGGAATAAGGACTTTCAACTCAGCCATGGCGATTCATATTAAACTAAAGCACTTGGCAATTGGCACTTGGCCATTAGCCAATGCTCTGTGTGCACCCGTTGGAGCTTGGAAGGGCCAATGCCAACTGCTAAGTGCTACTTACCGAAGGCCTGAGATGAATCTGAACGGAATCAAGCTTACATGGCTAGGCCACGCGACGTTTCGCCTTGAGACCCCCGCCGGCAAGAACATCATCGTGGACCCATGGGTCATGGGCAATCCCGCCTGTCCGGCGAAGGAGAAGGACCTCAAGAAAGTGGATGTCATGCTGTGCACCCACGGCCACTTCGACCATATCGGCGATGCGGTTGAAATCGGCAAGCAACACAATCCGGTGGTGGTCGCGATTCCCGAGCTGGCGCACTGGCTGGGCAAGAAAGGTGTAAAGCAAGTCGCCGAGATGAACAAAGGCGGCACTCAGACTGTCGGTGACGTTAAGGTCACCATGGTGCACGCCGACCACTCTTGCGGAATTACGGATGGCGATCAGATCGTTTACGGCGGCGAGGCTTGCGGCTATGTGATCGAGTTTTCCAACGGCGTGAAGATCTACCACGCCGGCGATACCAATGTGTTCAGCGACATGGCCATCATTCGCGATCTGTATGCGCCGGAGATTGTCATGATTCCAATTGGCGACCACTACACCATGTCACCCCGCGAAGCCGCCTATGCTTGCAACCTGCTCAAGCCGAAGACGGTCATCCCCATGCACTTCGGAACTTTTCCAATCCTCACTGGCCGACCTGCCGATTTGCAGAAACTACTGCCGGGCGTGGAGGTAAAAGAGATGACGCCGGGCGTAACCCTGTCATAGAAAAGGAGAGCACTTGCCAGTACAGAGCGATACCAATGCTGCCTGGCGCATGCGCGGAATCACCGCCGGCGCCGTCGAAGATTACATCTACTCCCTGCTGCCTGCCCGCGACGAAGTATTGACAGAGATCGAAGCGGAGGCTGCCAAGCGGAATATCCCCATCGTCGGTCCTGCCGTGGGCCGCATCTTGTATCAACTCGCATTGATGATCAACGCCAGGACCGTGTTCGAGCTGGGCTCCGCCGTCGGCTACTCCACTATCTGGTGGGCCCGCGCCGTGGGCGAAGGCGGCCGCGTGATCTACACCGACGGTGACCGCAAGAAAGCTGACGAAGCCCGCGGATATTTCAATCGCGCCGGAGTCACCAAACAGATCACCCTCAAGACCGGGGACGCCCTCGAGCTTCTCTCCGAAGAAAAACAGCAGTTCGACATCATTTTCAATGACGTCGATAAAGAAGACTATCCCCGCGTCTTCAAGCTGGTCCTGCCACGGCTGCGTACAGGCGGCCTGTTCGTTACCGACAACGTTTTGTGGAGTGGGAAGGTGGCGCAGGACAATCCATCCGAGGCTTCGACCAAGGCGATCCTGGAGTTCAACCGGTTGCTCTATGGCTCGGTTGAATTTTTCACCACGATCCTGCCTATTCGCGACGGAGTTGCCGTGGCCATAAAAAAGTAAGGGATCTGGAACAAACCGGTTTTCAGTTCGAAGTTCCCGGTTCCCAGTTGCCCCGGACCGGCTAAATCGATTTGACTGGAATGAGCGTCAGGTCTTCCACCAGCCCCACTTCTTTCTGAATAAAAGGTTCGGCGTAAGTTACGCCGCCCAGCATGCCGTAGAAGCGGGCCATGGCCTCGATTCGCGACCGGATCTCGTCCCGCGCGGGAAAAATTCCCTTACCCGCCTCCTGATCGCTGAACTGAGTTTTGTAGGCCATGAGCGACTCAAGGCGGGCTTCGAACTGTTCGGTGATATCGACGACGAACGTGGGCCGCACGTCGTAGTAGAGGGTGGCATAGATGATCTTGAAAGGCCGATGGGGCTTGGTAGCATCAACGTCCAGCTTGGCCAGTCCTGCCAGAAAGCAGGCTTCGTATCCCAGCACCGATGCCGTGTAGTGGTCCGGATGCCTCCCCTTCCAGTAGGGAAGGATGACCACTCGCGGCCGCTGCTCCCGTAGCACGCGCGCAACTTTCAGCCGGTTCTCCCATGTGTTCTCGACCCGCCCATCGGGAATGTCGAGTCCCTGCCGCCACGAAGTGCACAGTATTTTTGCCGCTTCCGCAGCTTCGCGGGCGCGGTCTTCGGCGCTGCCTCGCGTCCCCATTTCCCCCTGGGTCAAGTCCAGGATCCCGGTGCGATGCCCGCGCTGCGCCATCTTGAGCAGGGTCCCGCCGCAGGTCTGTTCTACATCGTCACGATGGGCAGCGAGGGCAAGAATGTCGAGTGGAGGAGTCATCACTTTTTCCGCTCCACCAGAAATCGAGCAAGCTCCTTAAGCGCTTCGGCCCGCGCTCCGAAACCACCCAGCGAAGCCAACGCTGAATCGACCAGCACGCCCGCTTTGCGCAACGACTCATCTACCCCGAACAACGCCGGATACGTTGCCTTCTCCGCTGCCGTGTCTTTCCCTGCCGTCTTGCCCAGTTGCTCTGAGGTCTGGGTCACGTCCAGTACGTCATCGACAATCTGAAAGGCCAAGCCGATAGATTGTCCGAACACTCGCAGTGCGCCGACCGCTTTATCATCCGCGCCCGCATAGAGTCCGCCGCTGACCACGCTGGCGCCAATCAGAGCCGCGGTCTTTGATCGGTGGATGTACTCCAGCATCGCCAGATCGGGCTTGGTATGTTCCGCTTCAAGGTCCACGACCTGGCCTCCAATCATGCCCTCGATGGTGCCGGTTCCGCGCGCGATTTCTTCGATCATGCGCACCCGGAATTCGGCGGAGCAGCGCAGCCGGGACAAGACCTCGTAAGCCTGGGTCTGCAGCGCATCTCCTGCCAGAATGGCGATTGCTTCTCCAAAAACCTTGTGGCACGTGGGACGTCCCCGGCGCAGATCGTCATTGTCGAGAGCAGGCAGATCGTCGTGGATCAGGGAATAGGTGTGCAGCATTTCGAGGGCGGCGCCGAGTTCTTCGATTCCCGGGGGAAGGGAACCGGCAACCATGCGTCCTGCCTCCATGCACAGAACGGGACGCAAACGCTTGCCACCGGCGAAGACGCTATGACGCATGGCCTGGTGAATCGAGGACGGACGCTGGTCAGCCGCCGGCAGCAGGCGCTCCAGCGCTGCGTCGGTCAGCTCCCGGCCCTGCTCCAGAGTCTGTTTGAGCATGCGGGTGAGTATAACAATCGCCCGTGTGGGTCGGACACTCCTGTCCGACGTTTTTGAATTTGATTTTTGATTTGGATAGTGGCGGTGCGATTGCCAATGCTAAAAACACCAATAGCAAACCCAACTTCAAAGGCGGCGGGCGAGGGCGGCCCGCCCCACATTGGTGCGATTACGGTTTACGCGAAGGTGGCTCGAAGGCTTCGGCCTGGAGCTTTCCATTTTGCTTGAGCAGGATCTCCACTTTGCCTTCGGCCTCTTCGAGTTCCTTACGGCAAGTGGCGGAAAGCTGCATGCCTTCCTCGAACAGGGTCAGAGATTTTTCCAAAGGCACTTCGCCCTTTTCCAGTTCCTGCACGATCTTCTCCAGGCGCAGGAGGCAATCTTCAAATTTGGCCAACGGAGTTACTCCTCCACCTATTCTAATATCACTACCGGCTCAGGAGCCCAGGGCCTCGAGCACGTCCGCTGCCGACGAATATCGGCCCAGGGGCGCGCTGATCTGGGCCCCCTGCACCATGCCCCGTACGGCGACCAGCATCTCGCGGGCGATGACGATTCCTTCTTCACGGGCGGCTTCGGGGGTCCTGGCCCCGGCCATGCGCTCCAGAATCGAGTCCGGCACCGAAACTCGCAACTCGTTCTTCATGAATTCCGCGTTGCGCACACTCACCAGCGGCCAGATCCCCGCGATGACGGGTATCTTGCAGTGCTCGATGCGGCGCAGGAAGGCCTCGAGCAGCTTGAGATCGAACACCGGTTGCGTCACCGCGCATTCGGCCCCGGCTTCGACTTTGTATTCGAAGCGCTTGATCTCTTCGTCGATATTCGGCACGCCCGGGTTGGCCCCTACGCCGATGACGAACGAAGTACCCGTGCCCAGCGGGTTGCCGCCGATATCCAGACCCCGGTTGAGATTGTGCACGATGTTGACCAGGCCGATTGCGTCCACGTCAAACACCGCCGTGGCGTCGGGATAGTTGCCCATCTTCGGCGGATCGCCGGTGATGCAGATCAGGTTGTGAATGCCCAGCGCGGCCGCCCCCAGCAGGTCGGACTGCATGCTCAGCACGTTGCGGTCGCGGCAGGTGTAGTGCAGGATGGCCTCGATTCCTACTTCCTGCTGCACCAGCAGGGAGAGGGCCTGGTTGCTCATGCGCGCCGATGCTCGCGGGCTGTCTGGAATATTGATCGCGTCCACGCCCACGGATTTCAGGAAACGCGCGCCTTCGACTTCCTTGCGGACATCGATCCCTTTGGGCGGAACAATTTCCACCATGGTCAGGAATTCGCCGGCGGCGATCTTGGCTCCCAGCCTCGACCGCTTTTCCAGCGGAACCGCGGGCGTGGCATTGATCACGGCTTCATTCGGAGTTTTTGATGGACTGCTTTTGACCCGGGCCTCGCCTGCCCGCAACGCCGATTTCATGACCCGGATGTGCTCAGGTGTCGTGCCGCAGCATCCGCCCACCAGGCGGACTCCCGCAGCCACGAACTTGCGCGCATAACTCGCCATGTATTCGGGCGAGCACAGGTAGATATTCCGGCCCTCGACGGATCGCGGCATGCCGGCGTTGGGCTGGGCCGCCAGGGGCAGGGAAGTGAGGGCGCGGACCCGTTCGATCACGTCCAGCATGGCGACCGGGCCTACGCTGCAGTTGCAACCGAGCACATCAACGCCCCAGCTTTCAATCCGCGGCGTAAAGCTTTCCGGGGTCGAGCCGTCGAGGCAGTTTCCGTCTTCGTCAATGGTGACGTGAGCCACCAGCGGAATCCTGGGATTCACGTCCCGCGCAGCCAGAATCGCCTGGTGAAGTTCTTCCACGTAGCCGAAGGTCTCCAGCATGAGCAGATCAACCCCGCCTTCGACCAGGGCTGCGATCTGCTCGCGGAATGCGGCGCGGGCTTCCTCGAAAGAAGTCTTGCCCAGCGGTTCAATGCGGACCCCGAGCGGTCCCACTGAGCCGGCAACCCACACGTCGAAGCTCTTGGCCGCTTCCCGCGCCAGGCGAACCCCCGCCAGGTTGATTTCACGGACCTGGTTTTCCAGGCTATGACGTCCCAGGCGGAAAGAATTCCCCCCAAAAGTGTTGGTTTCAATGATCTCCGCACCTGCCTGCAAATATTCATGATGAAGCTGGCGGATGAGGTCAGGCTGCGAGACATTCAGTTCGTCATAACAGCGATTGATAAAGATGCCCTTGGCATAGAGCAGGGTTCCGGTAGCCCCGTCGCACAGGACGGGAGACTGTTTTAAGCGGGCTAGCAGATCAGCGGCCATCTGTTTGAGAATACAAGATGAAGATTAGTTTTGCATCATGGCGGGGATGCCCGGTCAACGCGGTTCAGCGTGTCCCTTCCTCCATTCGTCCGAAAGGCTCTGCTATAATCCCGATTCTTGCATCTAACTCTCCATTCCTCATGTTCTTGGGAGTTCCTGGTTTGAGGCAAACCGCATTCGCCATTCTGGCTCTAGGCGCCGCCACTGCCGTGCTCGTCTCTTGCGGAAATAACTACAACAACAACCCCATCGGAGGCACACCAGGGGCGAATCCGGCCACCATCAAGGTGCATGTCTTCATTTCCAATCCGTTGTTTCCTAACGTCACGAGTACTGCTCCCGTCCTGAATGTTGTGGACGGGCAGCGCGACCTGCTTTCACCAGCTGTAATCTCCGTGGGCGCTACCAGCACTAACCCGGGTTTGATGGTGTTGTTTCCCAACAAGAGATTCACCCTGGTTTTCAGTGCCGCGAACAACTCCCTCACTGTGGTCAACAACGCCAGCCAGAGCGTGGCCCAGAACCTCCGGCGGGACGTCGGCGTCAATTACGCTGCCCGGCTTCAGCGAAAGTATTGTTGTGGCGCCGGACAACGTCACCGGCTTTGCCGCGGTTCCCAACGCAACCGTGACCGGGCAGTCTCCCGGGGTGGTTGACGTGCTGGATCTGGCCAACGATGTCATTTCGGCCGCGGTCCCAGTCCCCGGTGCCCGCTACCTGGCGCAGAGCCACAACGGCAACCGCCTTTTGGCCTTGGGCAGCCGCCCAGACACGGTGACTGTTTTGGCGCCCAGCTCAGTCGGCACCAGCGCCGACCCGCGCACCGATGTTCAAAGTTCGCTGTTCGATCATCCGGTCTGGGCAGTTTTCAGCAGCGACGATTCGACTGCCTACATCCTGAACTGCGGCGCGGAGTGTGGGGGAACCACAGCCAGCATCACGCTGCTGGACATGAACAGCAACCTGCCCGGTCCGACCATCCCGATCGACTCCGGCACCACCGGATTGCTCTCCGGCAATACCCTCTATGTTGCAGGCACCAAGCCGGGCGCCAACACCTGCGCCGGTTCTTCCCCCCCGACACTGGCCACTACCTGCGGAGAAGTTTCCACCGTCGATCTGGGCCTCATGACGGTTACTGCCACGGCGACCATCACGGACGGCTACCACAACCATATGGAGATGGGCGCCAACAACCAGCTGTTCATCGGCGCCCGCACCTGCACCAACATCAAAGCCCCGTCCAGCGGCAGCACTCCGGGTGAAGTTCGCGGCTGCTTGTCCATCCTCAATACCAGCAAGTCGACCGTCGTGGTTCCGCCCCTGCAGGGTGACGTCACCGGCATTCAACCCATCAGCCGCAGGAACGTGGTGTATGTGGTCCAGAACGGCGAACTGGGCATCTACGACACCACCACTGACAAGCTCCAGACCACTCAGGTGGATATCACCGGCCAGGCCGTGGATGTGAAAGAAGTGGACTGAAGGGACGGCTGGCGTCGGGACTTCAGACTTCGGCCAGCTCTCAGCCGACGCACATCTCGAAACCGGCTGAGAACTGACAACTGAAAGCTGACAGCTGGGGGCTATTCCATCACGAGCTCATGCTGCTTTGCCGCCGCGACTGCCTTTTCGGAATAGGGCAGCTTGAATGTGTAACCTTCGTACCAGGCCTTCCACTGGTCCATGTAATACGGACTGAGAAAATTTCCGGCCTCGCCGGTAACCAGGTTCAACGTGCTCTGGTCCAGATCGGACAGGTCCACCGTCAGGCGTTCCGAAGGACCATGGCTGCGCGATACCGCTTTCACCGTATAGCCACTGCCGGATTGCGGCAGGATCCCGGGGCCGGTCCAGCGTTGCAGCAGCGGAACCCGGCCCAGGATCGGGTGCTGGATCTCTACCGGGCGAAATTCTCCCCACTTCCACGAAGCCAGGTCCTGCGACGCCTCCGGAGCACTGACCGCAGCCTCAACCGCCGCGGCAAGCAGATCGTCGTAACTGCCATAGGCTTGCGGAAGCCAAGCGCGGGCTGATGGTGGACCACATTTTCCAGCCACACCGACTGCATTCCCCAGGAATAAGTCTTCCAGCTCAGAGTAGCCGCGGCTTGTTTGGGATCCGCGGGCGCGGCGCCCAGTTTGGGCTCGAGCAGCAGACGCGCCAGCTCGGCGCGGGCCCGATAAGCGATGGTGGGCGCGGCCGAATCCGCGGTCATGCGGCCATCCCATCCCCGCAGGAGTTCAGCGGCCTGTTTGGTTCGCGCAGAAGCATTCCTGGCGTGGTCCACGCCGTACACGAAGCGTTCCGCAAAATAACGGTCGGCGTCGGAATAAATGTCGGTCTGCAACGCCAGCATGTCGGCCGGGGAAAACTTCTTGCCCGACTCCAGCACGCGATAAATCCGCGCCGTACGCCAGGGGGCCTCCCATCCGGTGCTGATCGAGTAGGGATATCCGTCCGGCGTAATGCGGCCGTTGGCGGTCGCGATGATGCCGGAGGGCGGATTGTAAACACTGGGCAGCTTGTCGAAGGGAATGTATCCCGTCCACTCATGCGCGTTGTCGCTGCCGTTTTCGGGCAGGCTGCCGTCGCCCGATGCGCGGATAGGAATTTTCCCCGTGGCCTGGTATCCGATGTTGCCCTCCACGTCGGCGAACACCACGTTCTGTCCGGGAGCGTCAAAGGACGAAAAGGCGCTTCGGAACTGCTCCCAGTTCTGTGCCGAATCCACTTCAAAAAATGGATCGTGGGTGCCGTCGTAGAGCGTCCAGCGCAGCGCCAGCTTGCGAGTTTCGCCGGGGATCAGTTCAGTGATGACGGGCCCATGCCGGGTCACGGCCACATCCACGGTCACATCTGGCTTGCCTTTCACGTGAATCACTTCGCTGCGGTGCTCCGGCGCTTTCCATCCTTCGGGAGTCAGATATTGACCCTCCGGATTGAAGGTCTCGACGTAAATGTCTTCCACGGTCGGTCCGATATTGGTGAAGCCCCAGGCGATGCGCTGGTTGTGTCCCACGATCACGTAAGGCAGGCCGGGCAAAGTGACGCCGGCGGCATCGAAGTTGCCGCTGCGTAGATGAGCCTCGTACCACAGATTGGGCATCTGGTGTCCCAGGTGCATGTCGTTCGAGAGCAGGGGCTTGCCCGAAACCGTGTGCGCCCCGGAAACTACCCAGTTGTTTGAGCCGATCACCATGCGCTCCGAATCCGAAGCGAGAGCGCTCCCAAAATCATGAAGATCCGCACCTGCCGGGATGCTTGCGACAGAACTGCCAACCGGACGCCGGGGACGGTTTTCCTCGTCGGTATCCTGGTCATCCTGGTTGAGTCCGGGGCGTGTCACGGTGGGCGGACGGTCGCGCCAGGAAGAGTTCACATACAAGTCGGCCGTCAGTTCCGGCCCGAGCCTGGCCAGGATCTTCTCGCGCTCCAGCGCGTCGCGATAGGGATAATGGTTCAGGTCCTTCACCATCTGGGCCGCGATCAACGTGGAATCTTCCGGCGTCCATTGACGCGGAGAATAGCGCAGGATGCGAAACTCGATGGGCAGCCGGTCGCGATGCGATTCGATGTAGGCGTTCACCCCCCGCGCATAGGCTTCGAAATGAGAGCGATTTTGTGCCGACGCAACCTCCAGCGCTTTTTGCGCGGCCACTCTTAGGCCCAGAATTCGTTGCTCGCGGTCGTGCTTAAGAAAGGCGTCGCCCAGAATCTCGGAGATTTCGCCGGCGGCGAAGCGCCGCATCATGTCCATCTGCCACAAACGGTCCTGCGCGGTCACATATCCCTGAGCAAAAAACAGGTCGTCGAGATTTGCGGCCTCGATGGTGGGCACGCCGTGTCCGTCACGAATGACTGTGACCCGGGCGGAGAGGCCGGAAATCTTTACGTTCCCGTCCAACTGGGGCAGGGCAGAGCGCGCGATGGAATAGAACCAGCCCAGCACCCCCAGAGCAACGAGCAATACAGCGATCAGAAAGAAGGCAAGAACTCGCCCCATAGTGAATCGGGTGCGAGGAGAAATCGAAGTGGTCGTCGAGGCCATGTTGTTGGTAGCGCCGGCATCTTGCCGGCGCTACTAGGGTCTGGTTTCCCGCGAGCTTCGATTCTATGGCGGGCGCGCAGCTAAGACAAATGCACGCAGTGTAGGCGCGAGCGTCCACGCTCGTGCCACGGCGAACCTGGAAGCGACAGACTGGAGTTGAATGAGGACAAGAATAAGGGAGAGACGGGCGTCTCGCCCCCCTCTCTATCCAGCACGAGCGAGGACGCTCGCGCCTACATATCAGTCGATCGCTGACAGCGCCGCACATGCATCGTGGTCGGGAATCTCAACTCCGTTCGGATCGACCCGCGCTACCCCGTCTTCAGTCGAGCAGAAGCTGCGGATGCCAGTCTGATTACGCGTTGCCGGTACTGCAGTCACAAAATACCGGGTGCCGTCATCGGAACGCTTCAGGGCGAAAATGTAGCCGTGTTTCCCGGGCAAGGTGGTCGCGGCCGCCAGTTCATTCTCGATAAGGCAGGCCGTGGCCGGGTTGGCGCCGCAGGGCGTAGCGCCACCCAGAGATTGCAGATCTGGAGCAAATCCGACGGCGGGAAACTGCGACTGATAGGTCATCTGCGCGGTGCTGATTCTCCTGACCGCATCTACGGCCGACGCTTCATTGGCCGCAATTCGCGCCCGCAACAGGTTGGGAATCGCAATCGCCGCGATAATCAGGATGAGCGGGATCATGGCGACGCCGAGATATCCCAGCACCAGGCCCGCGATGGCCAATCCCTTTCCTCCCAGGCGACCTGCGCTTTTCTTGATCTGCGAAAGTGAAATGTGTCCGAAGACGATGGCCACGATGGACAAAGGGAAGAAAAGGAACAGCAGCCCAAAGATCAGACTGGCGATGGCCAGGCCGCTGGTCTTTTCCGGGGCCGCGGGCCCGGACGCAGTGGTAGGCTGCAGCGGCGGAAGCCCGCCAACACTATACGGAGTGAGCGCAGTTTGCCTGCCGCAGGTGGGGCATAGGGTCGCCCCTTCCGGCACTGGTTGGCCGCATTGAGGGCAGAGCATGCGAGTTACTCCCGGCGCTGCGAGATGGTCGTCAAGCCCAAAAAAAATCGCTCCACCGTACTCCGGCAAATCGCTTTCGTCAATGCTGTCGCGGGTCGCGTCCCGCGCCCGGCGAACATCTTTGGGTTGCGCGGGCAAATCTTTTTTGATAATGTGCGCCGCACTCGGCCAATCCTCCCCAGGCCGGGCATAGCCGCCCCGGGCCGCGGGCTGACCATGCCCGCTGCTACTTCTCTTGCAGGAGACAGATGCATGCCCTTCATCCCGGTGTCGGAAGCCGCAAGAGCGTGCGAGGCGATGCTGCCCGCCAGCTTCCTGCTGTGGCAACGCGATCCCGATGCCAACCCCTTGGTGGCTTGCGGTTGCCTGGGCTTCTTCGGCGTAATCATGGTGGGCATCATCGCCCTGAATATTGCGTTGCTGATCTGGGTAGCCCGCGACGCCAAGAGCCGGGGCATGGACAATGCTGTCATCTGGATGATCCTGGTGATGCTGACGGGAATCA
Source organism: Terriglobia bacterium (assembly GCA_963790645.1). GTDB lineage: Bacteria > Acidobacteriota > Terriglobia > Terriglobales > Acidobacteriaceae > JAIQFF01. The sequence goes on from CAWBPS010000015.1 coordinate 219,287, forward strand.
TCGGGCTCATCATCTACCTGTTCACCCGGCCGCCGGGCAATCTTGTGGCCTGTCCGCATTGCGGCAACAAGCGGTTGCAAGTGAGCGCAAAATGTCCCCACTGCGGAAACTCCTGAAGCATCCCGCGACGTATCTCGCGATTCTGGGCTTGCTGGCAGGGAGCGTGCTCGCGGATAGCTTACGGCCGCCGGAGCGGCAGCTGACGGCCAGGATTTACATTGTCGTGGTGCGCGCTTACCAGCGTGTGGGTAACCCTGTTTTGGCAGGCTATGTTCAGTGCCGCTACCGTCCGACCTGCTCCCGTTACTCGATTGAAACCGTGCAGCGCTACGGTCTGCGCAAGGGCCTGGCATTGACGGCGGCACGCCTCTGGCGCTGCCGCGCAAGCGTTCCGCTCGGCACCAGCGATCCCGTTCCGTAGGTTGCGCCGGAGTCTATCGATTACCGGGATCACATTGATATTGAAAGGGAAGGCTTCTCGATCGGCCATCCCGAGGGCCTGGCAAGCGGACAGTCCGGTTCTGCTTGCGATTCTGTTTGCCTTGGAAGGCTGATTCTGATAACTTTCGCGGGATTCATGTAGGGCCGGACAGAGGGCCGTCCGGGGGCTGAGTCGCAAATTTCGGGGAGGGAAAGTCAATGGCTTTTTGTAGCGGCTGTGGAACCCAGATCGCGGACGGCACGACCATGTGTCCGGCCTGTAGTAGTCGCAGCGCAGCGCCGGCGGCCCCAGCCGCCCAGGGCACAACCGGCGGAATGACCGACAATGTTGTCGGCATGTTGTGCTACATCACCATCGTTCCGGCGATCATTTTTCTGGTGATGGAGCCCTATAACAAGAGCCGCTTCGTGCGGTTCCATGCCTTTCAGATGATTTTCTTTTGCGTGGCCATGATTGCCATCTGGATCGGCCTGACCATTATTGGTTTTGTCCCCGGGTTGATCTTTATCACTTTCCCGCTGCACATGATCATATGGCTGGGCTCGTTCATCATCTGGATCATCCTCCTGATCAAAGCCAATCAGGGACTGATGTTCAAGCTGCCGGTCATTGGCGACCTGGCGGAGAAACAGGCCAACGCCGCCTAGTTGCGCGTCCGGTGGGCGTACTTTGCCGGCTCTTTGCTCTTGCGAATCACCGGTCTCCGCCGCCTCCGGCCGGAGACCGGTTAAAACTTCCTCGCTAGGGAAGCCTAGGGAGATCGTAACCCCCAGAGTCGTTCAAGTAATAATCCAAGAAGACGGGCGGGAGCAAGCAGAGCTGGAGGGGCCAGCGGGGTTGAAGTTGCTCGACGATCTGCCAGGGCGAGAGATTTTGTTTGTGGGTATTGGGGCGGACGAGGTTGAAGTAGAGCTGATAGGTGTGAGCTTTGGCGAGGAAGTCGCCGCGGCCGGAGAACGATTCCAGATCGAAAAACTCGTCTTCGACCAGGCGGTGGACGGTTTCGACGTCGCTCTGGAAGGTGTGAGCGGCGGGCGGGATGCGGACGTGCTGGCTGTCGCCTAAAGCGGCGGGAAAGCCGGTGCGGCGGCCCTGGCGGTCGTAGCTGCCGATGAACTCGCCGCCGTTGTCGGTCTGCCAGACCAGATCGCGGAGCGAAACCCCGTAGCGTTGCAGATGTTGCTGGATGCGGGCGGCGAACAGGGCGCTGGCGGCAGCAGAACGGCGCTGGGCAAAGGCGAGGAAGAGCAGGCCGCTGCGCACCTCGCGGGCCGTGTATTCGATGACGGGCAGATCGAAGGTCTGGGCCTGGGGCCAGTAGTGGGGGATATCGTCGAGGTCCTTGGTGTCAGCGGAGATCTGCTGGAACAGACGCCAGGTGGCTTTGATGTGGGCCAGGTCTTGTTTGCGTTGATACTTTCTGCGGCGGGGATGGAGCAGGCCGTGGGCGCGCCAGATGCGCTCCAGGGCGCGGTGGCTGAGGGGGAGATCAAACTCGCGGATGAGGCGGCGAGCCCCGAAGGTGGGCAGTTGTTGACGGAGAGCGACGACTTGCTGTTCCAGGTCGGCAGGAGTTTTGCCGGGCTGGTGATGGGGGGCGCGGGAGAGTTCGAGGAGGCCGCGCAGACCGTGCTGCTGATAGCGGCGCAGCCATTTGCGCACCGTCGGGACAGTGGTTTGAAACAGACGCGCGGTGGGCTTAATGCCATGCTGGCGGGCGTGAGAGACCAGACGCAAGCGATGGTTGTAAGCGCTCCTCATTTCCCGCACCAAGGTGAAGTAGGGAGTGGGCACGGCAGCGGATTGTAGTCCCGCTCGCTGGCCTCCCGGCTTATGCGGAGCCGTCCGGCCAGCTCGCTACGGCGCTTCTCACTCATGCCCTTCAACCTCGCTAGGGGGATACGATGTGGGTAGGCTCTTCCACAAAACTTCCTCGCTTGACAGATCTTCTTCGGGATGTCATTCCTATTAGCTTTCGGTTCGCATCCTCGTCGTGACCCTACAGGCGCGGAAAGCAGGACCTTTGAAGGGACTGATTGAAAGTACGGGTCTTCTATCACGACAAATGTTTCGATGGGGCATGTTCGGCTGCCCTCTTCTCGCGCTTTTACCGGGAGCGGATCAGAAACGATGTCACCTTCGTTTTCTCCGGCCTGCTGCACCGCGCGGGGTCGCTGTTCGATGAGAAGCAATTTGATGGCGACGAAAACGCCATCGTGGACTTTAAATACTCCAGTTCGCCCAAAATTACCTGGTGGTTTGACCATCATCTGAGCGCGTTTCTCACGCCCGAGGATGCGGCCCACTTCGAGCAGGACCAGAGCAATCGCAAGTTTTACGATCCTGATTTCAAGTCCTGCACCAGTTTCATCGCCACCATCGCCCAACAGCGCTTCGGCTTTGATCCCAGCCCCGTAGCCGATCTGGTCCACTGGACCGACATCGTCGATGGCGCGATGTATCCGGACGCGAGGACGGCGGTTGAAATGCAGGCGCCGGCCATGAAGCTCACGCTGATCATAGAGTCGGCGCAGAACTACAGCTTCATCCCGCAACTCATTCCCCTGCTGGCCACCCGGCCTCTGGCCGAGATTCTGGAGGAACCTTTCGTGGCGCCACTGCTGCCGCCGTTGCTCGAGCGGCACCAGCGCTCGATCGCGGTCCTGAAAGAACGAATTGAGTCGAAGGACCATACTCTCTTTTTCGATATCACCGACCATGACCTTGAGGGCTACAACAAGTTCGTGCCTTACTATCTCCATCCTGAATCGATTTACAGCGTGGGCCTCAGCAAGAGCAGTTTCCGGGTGAAGGTTTCCGTGGGCTCGAATCCCTGGGCGCCCTCCGAGCCCACGGTCAACCTGGCCAAGGTTTGTGAACGCTACGGCGGCGGCGGGCACGCCCGGGTGGGCGCAATCTCCTTCGGCGTCACCGAGGAAGTAGCTGCTCGCAAGGCAGCCCGCGAGATCGCGGAAGAACTGCGCGCCAGCGTGCGCGCCACCAGTTAAGATTTCCTCTGTCATCCTGAGCGGAGAGAACCGCTTCGCTTGCGAAGCGGGTTTCGGAGTCGAAGGACCCCTACTCCCTTCACTGTGTTCGGTCGATCATGGGAATTGTGGACGCAAAGGCGTGATAGAGAAAAGTTCATGGCACTCGGCGCAAGGAGTGATGATAGGGGTCCTTCGACTCCGCCAGCCCATTCGCACGCGAATGGGCTGCCTTCGCTCAGGATGACACATACGTGAGCGTTGTCCCTGATTCCAACCCGATCATCCTGCGAGCCGAGCACTTGGCACGGAGCGTCCCCGACAAAATCCTGATTCAGGACGCGAACTTTGAATTGCAGAAGGGCGAGGTGCTTGCCATCACCGGCCCCAGCGGTTCGGGCAAGACCTCCTTACTGCGACTGCTGAACCGGCTCGACGAGCCCACGTCGGGAACGGTGTTTGTCGAGGGCAAGGACTATCACAAAATCGAGCCGCGTGAACTGCGCCGCAAGCTCGGCCTGGTGACGCAACGGCCCTACCTGTTTCCGGGCACTGTAGCTGACAATCTCCGCTTCGGCCCGGCGCAGCGGGGCGAGACGTTGGGACCAGAAGCTATTGAGGAATTATTGGCCCAGGTGGGTCTCAAAGATTACGCCGGACGCGATGTTGCCAATCTTTCCGGCGGCGAAGCCCAGCGCGTGTCAGTGGCTCGCACCCTGGCCAACTCGCCCCTGGTTCTGTTGCTCGACGAACCCACGTCCGCTTTGGACGAAGCGGCTAAACTCGAGGTCGAGTCTGCTATCCAGAAAGTCGTGCAGGGTCAGGGGCTGACTTGCGTGGTCGTCACCCACGACGTCGCCCAGGCGGCGCGGCTGGCCGGGCGGGCGCTGGTTCTTGAATCCGGACGCATTGTCCGGGATGGTCCGGCAGAGGAGGTCCTTCGTGCTTAGACTGTGGTTCCACTCGCAACTACAATTGGGCCTGGCGCAAGCGTTGATGGCAGCATTAGCGGCGTTGGCGGTCGTCGTGCTGGCTCGTCGCCGGGGCATTCATCTGGAAATCGAGACCTTGATCGCGATGGCCCGCGGATTGGTGCAAATCGTTGCGGTGGGCTCCATTCTGGTTATCCTTTTGCGCGCTCCGCGGTGGACCAGCGGCTTCATGCTGGCCGGGATGATCGTGGCTGCGGGGGCAACCTCGGCGCGCCGGGCCAAGGGGATGCCGGGAGCGTTCCACGTCTCCGCCTGGGCCATCGCTTTTGGCGCAGGGTCCGTCATCGCCCTGATGACCTCGTTGGGAGTGATTGATACCGCCATCACCTCGCTGGTTCCCGTAGGCAGTATGCTGATTGCCAATGCGATGAACACCAACGGGCTGGCCCTGAACCGGTTCCGCTCCGATGTGCTGGCGCACGCGGGCGAGATCGAGACCGCGCTGGCGCTGGGCGCGGAGGCCCGCAACAGCGTTTCGCCTTACGTGCAGGCTTCGTTCGAGGCCAGCCTCATTCCTGCCATCGATTCCATGCGCTCGCTGGGCATCGTCTGGATTCCCGGACTGATGGCGGGCATGTTGCTCTCCGGCGCTCGTCCTGTTTATGCGGCGATTTACCAGTTTGTGGTGCTGGCCATGATTTTCGCGGCATCAGGATTGACCTCGCTGGTCAGCACCATGCTGATCCGCGGCCGTGTATTCTCCAGCGCGGAACAGCTTCTGCTGCAGCCCGGCAGATAGTCGCATTTTTTATGGACCATGTGGCTGCAGCCATCGTAGAGCACGCCAGGGCGGCGGAGCGGCACCGCCGCCGGGCCGCGCTGCGCGCCGTGGCCTCGCTCGAACTGCTCAAGGGCGTGGTCGTGCTGCTGCTGGGCTTCGGCGCAGTATCCATGGTCCACAAGGACGCCTGGGACATGGCCGAGGCCCTGTTGAGATTCCTGCGCGTAGATCCTGATCACCATCACTACGCGCAAGTCTTCCTCGACCTGGCAGACAATGTCACCGATCGAAAGTTATGGGCATTGGCGGGCGGGGCCGCGGCCTATTCGATCGTCCGCTTCGTCGAGGCCTACGGGCTGTGGCGGGAGCGGACCTGGGCGGAATGGTTTGCGCTGATCTCGGGAGCGCTGTATGTTCCCTTCGAGACTTATGAATTGATTCGCCGCCAGACTGTGATTCACGTTGCCGTGTTGCTCATCAATCTCGCCATCGTCTTTTACATGATTTATCTGAGATTGACCGCGAATGCGGAAGCCGCCAGGAACGAGCAGGGGCCGGGGTAGGCCGCCCAGCACGCCATTTGAATCGGAGCGGTGAAGACTGGACCCCGCGTTTCCCAATCTTTCATGGTTGACGCGGGGTCTTTCTGGGGGGGAAGGCCTGCATTGTGCCAGCATCGAAACGCCGTGCGATCAAGAAAATGTATGGGTCGGTTTTCCGACGACCGGATGCTCACGCCGGACACTGGCACTAACTGGCCTCCGGATGGGATTATCGGACCTATGATGAATTTCGAAAGCCAAAGTCAACGGCGGCGGGCGAGGGCGCCCGCCCCACACGTTCTGCTGGTACTCGCGGCCCTGGCCCTGCCCTTGCGGGCGCAGCAGGTTTCGCTTCAGGCTCTGGTCACGCCGTCAACCACGATCCTGAAAGACGGCCGGCCCGTCACTTTCGCCCTTCATGGCTTCATCGAGTTCAAGACGCTGGCGGAGATGTTTCCCTACATCGATTCCCAGAAGCAGCGCTGGAAACCCAGCCTCGACGATGCCGCACGGCAGCGTCTGGCAAGCGAACTGCTGCGGCGCGGAATCGAGAGCCGGGTTGTCAGCATGATTGACGAGCGCCCGCTCGAGGCCCTGGTCACTCACACCGGCGGGGAACTGCGGCAAGCACTGGCGCAGGTGAAAGACCCGGTGCCGCCCGGTTATGGCGAGGCGTTTCTGGCGGTGCAGGAGAAGTGGAAACATTCGCTGAACTGCTGGAGCGCCGCGCCCTCAATTCCGGCGCGCGTGCTTTCGAACTGGTATCCCATTGAGGAAGGCATCGAGCTTTACGGCTCGACGTACGATTCCACGGAGCATTTCTGGCAGGCGGTGAAATATCATCCCGACGTCACCCTGGCGCAACTGACAGAGCTGCTCGGAGTGCTGGAGCACCGAGACTGGGGTCCATGGCTCAAACGCCTCGATGCCGATCCCAAACTGTATTTGCCGAATGCCTACGCCGTAGAGTTTCTGCGCTACAACCTGGCGCCGCAACGGATTGCGTGGTTTCGCGGCGAACTGGCTGGACACGGACTCAATTCTTCCGATCACGCCCGGCTGGTGCAGCAGCGCGGCGCTGCCGCATTTCGCTTCAGCGCGTTCGAAGAAAAAGTCCTGTGGGGAGACCTGGCCGATCTGTTCCACCTGGTCTATCACTTCTCCACGCCGGACGACCCCATTCGGAAAACCCTGGCAGACCGCCACTTCGACGCAATCTATCTGGGCCAGCGCCGAATGGGTTTCATCAGCGAAGAATTTCGCTCCCTGATGCTCGAAATCTGGCACGTGAAATATCTCCAGATGCCACGCTTCCGCGAGGTGATCAGCTCGATCCCGATGGAAATCAAGCCGTCCCACTTCCTCAACGACGGCGACTCCCCGGACATCCCCATCCCGATCTACATCGAGTACCTGAACCAGATTCGCGACCTGGCCCGCCGCCCCATGTAGGCGCGAGCGCCCACGCTCGTGCAAGGCGCGCAGCAGAGCAAAGCCGGAGGCTCACTAGTGGCCGACCTCCAGCTACAGTAAAATCAATCCCAGGAGCAGCGGTTTCCTAAAGGGCTGCTTTTTCTTGCCTCTCGTTTCTACTCAACCAGTTACACTTCTGCACTAAGCCCCTAATTTCTGGAAGAACGCTCTCATTTTTAAATTATCGTGCGCTGGATTGTGCGCTGATTTTTTCTCACACACACTTTGAGCAGCAGTCAAGGGGACCGGCACTCAAACTCAGTATGCACCTCGGCCACGGGGAGGGTCTGGGGAATTTCCCCCGAATTATTTCCCGATAAAGTCTCCTGGTGGGTTCGCGGTCGCTTTGGCCGGCTGAGCATCCGCAATTTAGGGCGTTACCTGGATATGGGGATCTGCTGGTTTCTCGCCCTCTCGCTGGAATTCTACATTGTAGAGACAACCCGCCGGCACGTCGGGCCGGAGAGGTCCCGAAAAGTACCCACCCACCGAGTCCTGCGTTGGGTCGACCTTAAACGGATGCCGTCCGCAGTTACTTGCGTCATCCTGGGGATAGACTTTCAACTTGAAGTTCTTACCCGAACCGGACACCCAGAGTATGGCATCGCCGTCTTGCTTGCTCAGACATATCGGATCGTGTTTGTGGGTTTCGTCATAATCCGTGTCATAGACTTTGACCTTTCTATCAGACTTAGCAAACTTGACATCCTGCGAATAGCCCGTTTGCAGATTCGCCGGTGCTCAGTGCAGGGGGGTTTCGGATCTTTGGGTAGAGGTGTCGGAACTTGACTGCGAAGTGGCCGTGGTCGCGTGAACGAGCACGACTGCGCAGCACACCAATGCGAGCGAAAGAACGTTGCTAGTGGTTCTCATTGGAATACACTCCGAAGTGAGCATTGGGCCCGGTTGAATAGGATAGCAAAAACTCACAGTCGCGTGCTGTTTCATAAATGTCTTCCGGATAGACAGGGCATACTTGAAGACTAATGCCGGTCGAAATCCACCACTTCGGGCACGTCTTATCTAGCGATGCCTGCACTTCTTCAGGTCGATTTTTCGTGATCGCGGCATGTGGTCAGATACTGTACCTATTACCAGTAGCTTAGTTTTCATGTCTGAGCTAGCTTTGCTTCACCTCCAGAATGATGCGCACCCCCCCGCCGGCTTCACAGTGTCTCCGTTCCGGCGGGGGTTATTTTCGGCCAATGATGGTTCACGCTTTCTACATCTTAATTCTGGGCAGAATGCAGAAATACCAAAGCGCAATGGCAAGTTCCACGAGCGCGGATACAGTTTGGATGATGTCAGAAAGCACAACGCCC
>CAWBPS010000016.1:0-464362 GCA_963790645.1 Terriglobia bacterium
GTGTAATTGATTCCATGACAATGTCGGCTCCGACGCCCGAGTAAAGTTGGTGGTGCCAACACCAACCAACAGGCTCGGGAGAAAGGAGCCGAACGATGATTATTATAGGTGTAGATTTTCACCCCGAGTTTCAACAAATTGCTTCGGTGGATACCGACAGCGGAGAGTTTCAGGAAAAACGTTTGGCGCATCCCGCGGAGGCGGAGCAGTTCTACCGCGATCTCGCGGCGCAGGGCAAGAAGGTGCGTGTGGGAATGGAAGCCAGTGGGCACGCGCGCTGGTTCGAACGACTGCTAGCCGAGCTGCAGTTGGAGTTGTGGATCGGAGACGCAGCCCAGATACGCGCCAAGCGAGTCCGCAAACAGAAGACCGATCGGCAAGATGCGCAGCTGATTCTGAAACTCATGCTGAAGGATGACTTTCCGCAGATCTGGGTGCCGAGTTGGGAGAATCGGGATCTGCGGCAACTGCTCTGGCACCGGCATCGCCTGGTGCAGGCGCGCACGCGCATCATGAACCAACTGCAGGCCGTAGCGCTGAACCAGGGACTGCGTTGCAAGAAGCGGTTATGGCGGGAGCGCGGACGACAGCAACTGGAATCGTTTCGCCTGGCTCCGTGGGCCAGCCGGCGACGGTGCGATCTGCTGGAGCTGCTGGATCGACTGAATCCGACCATCGCGGAGCTGAGCCAAGCGATCGAGCAAGAAGTCGAAAACTGTCCAGAGGCGAAGCGGTTGATGACCCATCCCGGCGTGGGTCCGTTGACCGCGTTGGCCTTCGTGCTGATCATCGGAAAGGCAGAGCGGTTTGAGTGTGGGAAGCAAATCGCGAGCTATCTGGGACTGGTGCCGTTGGAGGACTCGAGCGGCAACCGGCGCCGACTGGGGCATATCACCAAACAAGGGAACTCTCTATTGCGCTTCTTGCTGGTGGAAGCAGCCCAGGTCACGGTACGTAGCCTGCCGGAATGGCGCAGCAAGTATTTTCACTTAGCCATGCGGCGAGGACGGAAGATCGCCAAGGTGGCGATGGCGCGGAGACTCGCCATTGGTTTGTACTGGATGTGGCGCCAGGGATGGGATTACGAGCAGGTGAAAAAGTTCGGTTCGCACGCGGGACAGCCCGGACATCGCCATGGTGTGCAGTAGAACACCGAGTAATTGATTGCGGCGTCCCGCTCCCCTTTCACCGGGGGAGTCTGAAGTAGTAATCATGATCGCAGCTTGCGACCGAAGAGATGCATGGGTCGGACCGAGTTCCCGACCTGAGACGATTACGATGCGAGCCGTGGTTGGATTGGCAGTTCTTCAACTAGAGCGAAATGGCGCTCTTATTCGAGTGCACGCCGCAGTGTGCTCGCAAACTACTTGACACCGCCGACATTGTCAGAGAGGCGATGTTTCGTCAACTACGCAGGCCATCGAGTGGCGGACTGGCTGGCTCAGTCCTCGGTCATCGCCACACCGCCGATCGAAATCAGTAATCCTTTCGGGAGCGGGACCTGCATCGTCATCCGGGCAGGAGGGTCCTTCGGAAAGAACTCGGTGAAAAGCTGGTTGAGCTCAGAGAAGTTGGAGATATCGGCCACAAGCACGGTGGTATTTACCACAAGTTCGAGCCGACTGCCTCCAGCCCTCAGAACGATATCAAGATTTTTGAACGCCTGTCGAGCTTGAACGTCAAAGGTGAGACCGGCCGCTTCGCCGGTGGACGGGTTGGTACCCGGCTGACCCGATACGAACAACAAGCCTGTTGCACGCACTGCTTGGGAGTACGGCCCGATCGTCTTCAATCCCGGAACCGGGATGACCTGCTTGTCTGGCATACCTGTCTCCTTTAGCTGTAAGCAGGTAAGTCTACCCAAGCTTTGCGAGGTACTTGTCACCTGCCTGTCACTCTTGCGTAACGGGTACACCGGAGCCAACTGTTTCTAGTAGGCGATTGCACTCATTTAGAAATTGGGCCGATTCGTGTCAACGAGTGTAACGGCGATGTTTCAACAGCAATTGGACAGCGCCCCAGGGACAACTATCCACGCGACAAATGTCAACTCGTCGTTTTCATCGTGTCCGGTGATCTCCCAACCGCCGGGCGTCGGAAAGTTAATACCGACTACCATGAGTAGCCGGGTCAGCGGCCAGAGGCGGAGCGAAATCTTCACTGGCTGGACTGATCGTTAGAAGCAAGGCCAGGCTGGAATGAACGGCACCCCATAAAGTGCCATCAACCCAGCACCTGGGGGCCATTTCCCTGATTCTTCAGGCGTCATACCATAGCCTCACTCTCCACAGAGGTGTTTGCTATGCCACGAGAATTAGTTCGCGACGGACTTTTGTTCGCACTCGCCCAGCGTTACAAGGAAGATCCTAGCCACTTTTTGCATTTATCAAAGCAAAGTATGGGTTCTGCTTTAACACGCGAGATTGTAGGGGAGTTAAGGAATGCGGGTCACATCGAGGAAGACGCGCCAGGCACGATCCGGTTTACTCGCTGTGGATACAAATCGTTCAAAGACGAACCACTACCCTACGCTTTCAGAAACTGAGCGGACGGTCCGCTAAGGGGGGCCAACTGCGAGGTCATTAGCGAGAGTCCCAAGGGCCATTGTGCCGGTTGTGGAGGTCAGTCCTTGCTCAGTCTAAGCAGAGTATTGGGTGGGACAATCTAGCCGGACCTGTCGGTGCGACTTGCCACGTCTGCGAATACCGCGAGAAACGAGGTGCGCGTTTGCTCGCTGATCACTGAGCGTAATTCGGCTTCGGGCTAACCTTTTTGATTTTCTTTTCCAAATCGAAGAGGCGGAAATCGGTCGCTGCGTTCCACGTGCGCGTCATTCCTAGCCCCGGAAAACGACCAACCGCCTCCGTCTGCGGGGAATTTTCCCGGGTGCAGGTACGATAGTCATCTTTACCCCGCTTCGGTCCCATCAATAAACTCCAAATACCGGTGCTCATTGAGGCGCTGCTGCCACTCGCGGTCATCGACGCTACAGAAAAGTGAAGCTAAAAGGGTGGAGGGAGTCATGTCAGATCTAAACGAGGTCCAAAACTCCACATTCTATCGAGTCCGGGTCAAAGAGGGCCACAATGCTGTCGGGTTGTTGGTAAGTGCGGCGGGCAAACGCTGCATCTCGTCAACCCAGTTTTGGCTTACCGTCGATGCATGTGCTGCCTATCGCTTCCCGCATAGTGCAGCGCTGCAGGTGCAGGTACGGCTTGGGAATATGGGGTTCACGACGGTGTTAGAGGAAATTCAGGATCAGTCCGCCAAGGACTGACTTGCCTGCCGAGTTTTGCTGAACTCTCCTCAGTGTCACCAACCGTTGTTGTTGACAGACCTTTACACTCACAACCTGGTCAATGAGATCGCGGTAGGGACAACCATTGCTGACTGCCCCCCGCGCAGACCCGGACGGGCGCTCATTAGCGCATCCGGTTCTTATCGCGGATGAGTAACGGCCAAGCGAACAGCTTTGCCGCACACTCGCCCACCCGTGGGACACGTGCAGACCCGCTCTGTGTCGGGTACGTGCAAGATGGGAGAGTGTTCTCCTTGATCAGCGGCCTTCCCTCCTCACTCTCCGCCGACGAGCGTTCCGTCCTTGTTCGAGTGCTTCATCGGTATTATGCCGCTGTGTGACTCCTCGGAGACGTACACGCGGGCCGTGCGGCCTAAGCCTTCTCCCGCCGTCCTGCGGCTGACTTTCATCGCAGGCATCTCCGAGGTCTCCCGGTTCTCGTGCATGAAGCTTCTAGGGGTGTCTGGGGTCTTCGACTACGCCGGACTGAGCGGGAGCTCGCGCTAACGCCCCCGTTCATGTTGCCTTCCGCGCATTACAAAGACGTCGGCGTCCGGATTGCATCTTTTCGGAGCTCAATAGCCCACCCCGCCTATCCCCTGTCTACGCTTCACTGCGTCCCTCGCGGTAGCAGCGCAAGACTCGGGGCCGAGCGGATCGCTACTCCTTACTCGTAAGGCTCTTTCATCCTCTCCTTCATGCCGGTTTATCCCGGCGCACTGTAATCGCGATTTATCGCCAACAATCTGTCTTAAGCCACATGACACCTACCGGGCAATGGCGGTTAAGACGGTGAAACGACGGGCATAGACGGTATCAGCCCAAATGAAAACGCCCCAGACACAGTTTTGAGTCATGGGGCGTTAATTGAACAGCCTATTTCCTCAGAGGCTGTTTCTTCGGCCCAGTTAATTCGCTCGCGCGCGATCCGACCACCCGCTGCCGCTGGACGAACTGGTTAGGGCTCTCCCTCCTTCGAGATTCGCCGAGTCCCGTCCCGCGCAGTTCCAGTGACTGACTGTTCCCTCTAAGAAACCCGTCCGCTGCTCGCAACAGGCTGTCGCGCTTGGCTTCGTCTTGTTCAGCCAGAGCGTCCCGCACCTTCAGCAGCCATCTTGTGAGGTCTCTAGGTTGTGCATTGGTGAGGACCTCCCGGACCATCGCCGTCTCAAAGGGGCCACGTCTTGTGTAGGGCTTCATCATTTCAGGAATATTGAGACAACCGATGGGACGGAAATTGCGACTCGATCAAGGCACGCGCGTATTCGCCATCGATGCGGCTCAGGAGAGTCATCATCTGCTCCAGCGTGGCAATCTCACAGTTGATGTGCTTCAGCTTGTTCCGCACAGGCGTGCACGGGTTAAACAGTTTGAATCGAATGCCGTGGTCCTGAGCCCATCTCTGCAAGAGCACCAGCACGCCCAGACCGCCACCCCCTATTGCGTGCATTTCCGTGAGGTCCAGAACTACGACGTGGGCGTCTGTCTGGGACGTGACCGCATCTTGTAGCTTGAGCGCGGTCTCGGTGCGGACAAATCTGCCCGCGCACTCAATGATCGCCATCTCACCGACTTTGTCGACATGTACGCTTGGCATTTTCCCTCCAAAGGTTTTTAGCTGTCGTCTTTGGAGCACGAACACTGCCGTTGCTGTTTTTTGTGCAAGATAAAAGAGGTAACCTCCGCCGAGATGCCGGGAGTTCCTACGCAAACCGAGCAAATCTGCCCTACAGGAAATGCTGTACGACGTATTCGTGCCCAGGAGGAAAGTGGAACAATCTCTTAACAAAAGCGCTAACAGGCCGACCCGAACAACCTGACACGAGGCCACCTCATCCCAAGTTTTCCAAAGTGATCTGAGTCAAAGGGAAAATTCCCCGGGGGTGCACCCGTGGCGAAGACCGTATTGATCGTTGATGACAATGAATTTATCCGTCAGGCACTCTGCGAGCTATTTCAACGCCAAGCAGACTTTGAGATATGCGCAGATGCAGAGAATGGGCGAGAGGCGATTGAAATGGCTGAGCAGTTGCTTCCCGATTTGATTGTGCTCGACGTCTGTATGCCGGTGATGAATGGCCTCGATGCGGCTCGGGTCCTGAAGCGCATAATGCCTGCGGTTCCGCTGATTATGTACAGCGCCTTCGGAGACAGATTCGTGGAGCAGCAAGCGCGACTGATAGGAATCTCCGAGGTGGTTTCGAAATCTGGTCCCTTCTCGGTGTTACTCGCGAAAGCGCGAAACTTGCTCTCTCCAACAGCCGCCTGAGCAGAAACGGGCCGGTAGTTGACGTAATCAGGCGTTCTCACCAGTTTGCGCCGTTTGTTCGCCGCCCCCCGGTTAATGAGTGTAATGGCGATTTAACAACAGTCAGCCGAACACGCGATCAGCCGTTACTTGTAGTGGATCATTTTCAGTATGCGACCGTCTGTCTTCGACAGCTTCACTTCGGCAGTGCCACCAACGCATATTGTTGTCACGCCGCCCTTGCCATCCGAACAATGCAAAGTGCCGTGAACAGTCCAGACGCCGTTCTCCAATACTGCTTTGAACGGCCTTTCGGATTCGATTTGCTTCCTCCCGTAGAGAGGAATCAACACGGCCTCGGCAATGCTGACCGCCGTTGTCTCATCGGGAACGAAGCCGCCTTTGGGGTAGGGCTGGGCTTGTGCTAGGACAGAAAAGAGCAGAGCGCAATAGATGGCTTGACGGGCTTTCATGGCGTGACCTTCACGTTCATTATGCCCTGACCCAGTGTCAACTGTCGTAAGCAGGCGATTACACTCATTGAGCCCGGCCCGAATCGATGACCGAGGGTCAATGAGTTCTATAAAAAGGGATGTCAAGAAAAAAGTTCTCCCTCGACCGGAGGCCGAGAAGATTTTAGTCTCGAGATCCAGCCCACTGACTGTAAGTGCCCCCCGATTGCGTTCGAGAGGTTTTGCTCTGGCTTGTTTGCCCTTCCCGTGGGTTTCATCTTCCGGTGGTGACTACGCCAATCGAGTCTTGAAACTTGGCAAGCGAACCTGGTATTGGAGTGTCAACCATGGTTCTATCGGAGGCTCGTGGCCTATCGCTATTTCTGGTTATCCGAGGAGGCATAACGTGTAATGGGTGACTCGGTGCCGAAGCACACAGGGCCGATCTCATTGACTGATACTCACCTCGAACCGAGCGTCTCCAGAACCCGACCGACCACCACCAGAGAGAATCCCCTGAGATGGAAAGGTCTCTTACCAGAGACGCTTAAGCTGCTTGCCGATGCAATTGTTTGGCGTCGAAACTTGCTCCTTTCTTCCAAATGGCTAAAGTGATCGCGGCAATCTTTCGTGCCAGGGTGAGACGGGCCATGGTTGGACGCATCCCCTTCTCCAGAAGGGCACCATAGAAATCGTACAGCGGTCCGGGGCGAGTACTCGCAGAGAGAGCAGCGCCTTTGAACAGGTTCTTCAGATCATGATTATGGTTGTCATTCAGTCCGCGCACCGTGATGCGCTCCCGGTTTCGTTGTACCTTCCCTCTGACATAGCGGTACTCGCCGCTGTCGTGCGTCTCGATCGCGAAACCACTGTAAGCCCACAGCTGACGCTTGGTACGGAAACGGTGTGGCGTTTGCAGCAGCGCCACCAGCAAGGCGGCACGAATCGGACCGATCGAAGGAATTTGTCGCAGTAATTTCACGGCATGGTGGTTTTGGCTCTCTCGCAGCAGGTCGCGTCGCGCTTCCTGGCGCACCGGTTGCAGTAGATCCAGTTGCTGATACAACCGTTCGGCCCGCAGACGAACTCCGGGTTGCGGGATCTTGGCCAACCACTCGGCGCGATGTCGCGGGGCATAGACGGTGGTACCGCTACAGGGAATGGCCCAGCTGCGGTACAGCGATTTGATCCGACTCATGACTCGCGTGACATCTTTCGTGAGGGTCTGATAGCTGCGCCCCAGCTCCTTTAAGGTGCGCACCCCGTGCTCTCCGTGGTACACCGGATGGATCTGGTTGCCACGTAACAAGTCCGCCAGCTTGCGCGCATCGATCCGGTCACTCTTGCTGCCGTCTTTCAGCAGGGCGTTCTTCCTTGGATCGCAGACCACAAGATGGGCGACGTGAGGTTTCAGCAGGTCATGTAACCAGGCGGCAGAAGTTCCCTCTTCAAAGGTTACCGATACAGTTCCGCGTAGCCCATAAATGAACTCAAGAATCGTGGCCGCCTTCGTCTCCAGGATGCATTCCATGATCAGCTTGCCCTTGCAATCCATGACGGCAACCGAGATCGTTGCTTGGTGAACGTCCATGCCAATATACTTTTCTTGCTTCATAACGGCGCTCCTTTTGGTAAGTGGTGACCCCAACAATCACAACCTACCGCAAAGTGGGCGCCTTTTTATATTGCGTGTAATTGATTCCATGACAATGTCGGCTCCGACGCCCGAGTAAAGTTGGTGGTGCCAACACCAACCAACAGGCTCGGGAGAAAGGAGCCGAACGATGATTATTATAGGTGTAGATTTTCACCCCGAGTTTCAACAAATTGCTTCGGTGGATACCGACAGCGGAGAGTTTCAGGAAAAACGTTTGGCGCATCCCGCGGAGGCGGAGCAGTTCTACCGCGATCTCGCGGCGCAGGGCAAGAAGGTGCGTGTGGGAATGGAAGCCAGTGGGCACGCGCGCTGGTTCGAACGACTGCTAGCCGAGCTGCAGTTGGAGTTGTGGATCGGAGACGCAGCCCAGATACGCGCCAAGCGAGTCCGCAAACAGAAGACCGATCGGCAAGATGCGCAGCTGATTCTGAAACTCATGCTGAAGGATGACTTTCCGCAGATCTGGGTGCCGAGTTGGGAGAATCGGGATCTGCGGCAACTGCTCTGGCACCGGCATCGCCTGGTGCAGGCGCGCACGCGCATCATGAACCAACTGCAGGCCGTAGCGCTGAACCAGGGACTGCGTTGCAAGAAGCGGTTATGGCGGGAGCGCGGACGACAGCA
This sequence comes from Terriglobia bacterium, assembly GCA_963790645.1. Lineage (GTDB taxonomy): Bacteria > Acidobacteriota > Terriglobia > Terriglobales > Acidobacteriaceae > JAIQFF01. Next base: position 8,280 of record CAWBPS010000016.1, read on the forward strand.
ACTGGAATCGTTTCGCCTGGCTCCGTGGGCCAGCCGGCGACGGTGCGATCTGCTGGAGCTGCTGGATCGACTGAATCCGACCATCGCGGAGCTGAGCCAAGCGATCGAGCAAGAAGTCGAAAACTGTCCAGAGGCGAAGCGGTTGATGACCCATCCCGGCGTGGGTCCGTTGACCGCGTTGGCCTTCGTGCTGATCATCGGAAAGGCAGAGCGGTTTGAGTGTGGGAAGCAAATCGCGAGCTATCTGGGACTGGTGCCGTTGGAGGACTCGAGCGGCAACCGGCGCCGACTGGGGCATATCACCAAACAAGGGAACTCTCTATTGCGCTTCTTGCTGGTGGAAGCAGCCCAGGTCACGGTACGTAGCCTGCCGGAATGGCGCAGCAAGTATTTTCACTTAGCCATGCGGCGAGGACGGAAGATCGCCAAGGTGGCGATGGCGCGGAGACTCGCCATTGGTTTGTACTGGATGTGGCGCCAGGGATGGGATTACGAGCAGGTGAAAAAGTTCGGTTCGCACGCGGGACAGCCCGGACATCGCCATGGTGTGCAGTAGAACACCGAGTAATTGATTGCGGCGTCCCGCTCCCCTTTCACCGGGGGAGTCTGAAGTAGTAATCATGATCGCAGCTTGCGACCGAAGAGATGCATGGGTCGGACCGAGTTCCCGACCTGAGACGATTACGATGCGAGCCGTGGTTGGATTGGCAGTTCTTCAACTAGAGCGAAATGGCGCTCTTATTCGAGTGCACGCCGCAGTGTGCTCGCAAACTACTTGACACCGCCGACATTGTCAGAGAGGCGATGTTACAACAGCTAGTGAGAGTCGGAATCTGGTGACAGCCAGAATCAGTCACAATTGTGGGGGGCGCAACAGGTTTCACCCTTGACTCCCTCCACTCCTTCTTTCGCGATGATGGGGGCCATCACTAACGCAGCCACGGGGTCCGCCCACCACCAGCCGAAAGCGGCATTCAGCAGAAGTCCAACGAGCAAAATCGCAGACAAGTAAACGCAGAAGTCAGTCTGCTTCGCGTCGGCCTCCATTGCTGCGCTGCCGAGATCCCTTCCTACCTTCTTCTTTGCGCGGGAGAGAATGGGCATGACGATCAGCGATACACAGGCCAGGACGATGCCCGGAATGCTGTGCTCAGGGGGTCTTCTCCCAAAGAGATCAGAGACGGCTTCGTAAGCAACGTAGACGGCAAGGGTAATGAAGCACACGCCGACAATTCGGATACTCAGTCGCTCGTTTCTTTCGCGACTCTGTGCATCAGCGTCAACTGACATTCTCCACAGTAGCGTGGCGCCGGATGTGACTTCTATGAAGCTGTCGATTCCGAAGCCAACGAGGGAGATGCTGCCCGCAATCGCACCAGCCATGACCGCGACCAAACCTTCGAGGCTATTCCAGACAATTGTGAAATATTCCAGTCGTTTTCCGCGTTCAGCTATGGTCTTTCGAGTCGTAGCCAATTCGGTCACAGCCAGAGCATACCAGCGCTACCTGTGATTTAGGGCTGCCGCTCCCACAATGAGTGCAATGGCGATTTCTCAACAGTTGAGTCCCGAAAAGCTGGTAACATCTCTCTTCAGTGGGAAATACGTATGCGTTTGGCTCTCCCTTTCCTGCTGTTTGCAGCCTTCTGGCTACCCGCTATTCCTGCGTCCGCACAAACAATTAACCCGCAAACAGGTGCTGTGTGCGAGCCGCAGCCTGCCGACATGGAAGGTGTACGAGGCAAAGCTGAAATAGGCGATGCTTCTGCGGAATATGAACTGGGTCGCTCCACCCTGAGTGGAAGACCTACGGATTCTGAACTTGCTTCGGCTATGCCATGGTTTTTGCGTTCCGCCGAGCAGGGATATGCTCCCGCCGAGTACATGTACGGAGGCATCTTTCGTGAGGGGCGATGGGAAGATCCGAAGCAGTTGGTTTACTGGTGGACGAAAGCAGCAGAGCATGGAGACGTTCAGGCTCAGTTATGGCTCGGAGCATTCTACGAGCAGGGACGGTACGGCATCGAGCGCGATTATTTCAAAGCGTTCAAGTTGCTTTCCATGGCGGCGAAACAGGGCCAGCCAGACGCGCAGGTCTCGCTCGGACAGATATACGAAAACGGAGAAGGTGTTCCACAAGACTACGGGATGGCGGCATATTGGTATCGTAAAGCCGCCAACCACACCCTTAACTTGGGCGGCGCTGGAGTGGGGGCCAACAGCCTCGTCCAGCTATATCAGGATGGCCATGCGACCTCGCAGGACTACGTCTTTGTCTACTTGTCTTACTCCTACTCACAAGATAAGAACGGAATGCAGGAAGTCGCTCACAAGATGAGTGCCAGCCAGCTCGCCGATGCGCAGCGCAGAGTCAGAGAGTGGATGGAGCCAAGCCTTCCTTGTCCCGCAACAGAACCGCACGGCCTCATTACATCCGCCAGATGATTGGCGAGAACAGGCGTGGCTGTTGAAAAACTCACGCTCTCGAAGTTCGCAGAAAGTTCATTGCGCTAGGATGCCCTATAAACGACGTTCTCGATTTTGGTGGACATTTTCTATCCCTCGGCTGGGACAGTTTTTTGAAAAGAGGGGGTTTTTCAACAGCCACAGGCGATTACACTTATTGACCCCTCCGAAGGGGTGCTGGGGGGTGTAGTTAGTGTAATCGCGATGTTTCGCCAACTAACGCGGCGAAACGCCGAACCTGCGATTTCAGTGCCTTCGGAATATTTGTGGGGACGAGGGTCGGATAGCGCCGGGGCGCTCTTAGAAAATGCCTAACGCCCGCCACCATTGAGCGGCAGCCAACCGCTTCTTGGCCAGATCAATCGTTGCGATTTTAGCGTCGGACTTCAGGCATGCCGCGACCGCATATTCGGGAGACATTGGCTGTGGTTCGTTCAGCAGAGTGGTAAAGGCATCCTCTCCGCTTTCGTAATACGTCTCGACAAGATTTTTTAGAAACGCCAGCTTTTGCGGGCGTGCGGCAAGCAGTTCTTTTCCAGCTGTCGGGTCTCCCCAAGTTGTGCCGTCATCGAATTGAACGAAAAGGACAGCGCCTACCGCACTGGTTACCTTTACACCTTCATCGGGACGGCCCATCATACAGGCAAAGCGTTCTTCCTGAGGAGCCAGCGCGTCGGTTTTAAAGGCGTAATCCATAGATGACGTGCATGGAATGACGCCTCCGTCTTCCTCCGTCGCACGGACGATTGCGACCATCGCAAGGATCGCCTTGCTGGAATGGTTACGAACTGCTGCATACGGACGACCCATGTCCGCGGAATCGTGCTTCACGCCGAGGGATGCCGGGCTACCCTTCGCAGACACATCCTGGAATTGCTGCCCGAAGGCCAACCCGCAGGCGAGCAGCAAAATAGTCAATATTGCGGGTCTCATGCGGCATAGCTTGCTACCGGAGAGTGCCGTTGTCAACTGGCACCGCATAGCGGTTCCTCAACTGTTGCAATCAGGCGTGGCTGTTGAAAAACCCCCTCTTTTGAAAAAACTGTCCCAGCCGAGGGATAGAAAATGTCCACCAAAATCGAGAACGTCGTTTATAGGGCATCCTAGCGCAATGAAATTTCTGCGAACTTCGAGAGCGTGAGTTTTTCAACAGCCACAGGCGTTATCACCAACTACGACGCCTGGAGCCTCCCCGCAGGGGTTGTGAGTGTAATCGCGATGTTACAACAACCGTCACTGGTGGAGACCAACCCAGACCCGAATCGCCCTTCCTGATACGACGGCCAGATAGCCGAACTTCGACGGAATTAGCTCGAAGACAGTCTACAATTAGCGGTTCCTTCCTCATTAGCCGAGGTGAGGCAGAATGCGTCCATCGTTGATCGTGTCGCTGCTCTTGATTGCCGCGTTGATTACCCACGCTCAGGAGCCAGCTCCTGTCGGTGCCAACAACGGCGTTTCATCCAAGCCGACCACTTCGAAAGCCACCGCGGTTCAGCCTGCGAAACCGAAGCTCACCGACGAGCAGCAGCGTGGCTTGAGTCTTCTCGAGACGGCCGAAGCTTCGGCCGGTGGACTGGAAGCGCCATCGCGCATCGTGGCCTACACGCAGATCGCACGGATTTACCAGAAAACCAATCCGAAGAAGGCAATTGACCTGCTCCAGCAGGCGTATGAGAGTCTCCGCACACTACAGTTTGACTCGCCAAACAGCGGTCTGAACACACAGCTTAAGTTTCAGTTGCAGCAGCAGGTCTTGAACCAATATGTGTCGGCGGCTCCTGAACGCGTCGACGCGTTGCTCGATCAGACAGAACCTGCGATGCGACAAGAGACGCTGCGGGTGCTGTTGCCCTACTACGATAAGAACAAGAATCTCGACCGCCCAGTCTCCGTATTGATGCAGCTGGCAGTCGAGGCCGAAGTGCCCTATGACATCGCAAACGATGTCATGGACAAGCTGGCACCCTCGCACCCCGATCAGATTCGTCAGCTCTTCCTGGCTTCGCTCAGCAGCTACCAGAATCATCAGCATCTTAATGTTTCGCCGGATACGAATTTCGCGAACTTGATTTCCAAGGCCTATGGAATGGTTCCGGACGAGAGCATAGAAACGGCGATCGACGAACTACTGTCGCAGGCGCGGAAGGCCGACGAGAAGAACGCGAACATCAGCATCACCATGGGCTTCGATAAGGGAGCCTTGCAGTTCAAGTCGATGTACGACACACAGTTGTTCGCCGTGCTGCCCACTCTCCAGCGAGTCAATTCGGAAAAGGCGACTCGGCTGTTGAAAGAGAGCGAAGACGTCAACACCTTTGCGTCGAAATATCCGCAGGGAATACACTCTCTGAGCACGAATGGCCGCCCGAGCTCGATGGGCGTTCATATTGGAAACAGCGGCGCAGATATGCAGTCGTCGCAATTGCTGGAAGAGCAGCAAATGAATGCGGTTATGCAACAGGCCGCGGACCGTCCGAACGACGCACTCTCCAAGGCGGCAGCATTGAAGCCGCAACGGGCGATGATTGTGTATCTCAACATCGCGCACGCCAATATGAAGAAGAACCCGACCGTGGCTAGCACGGCCCTGGCGAAGGCGCTGGATGTGCTGACGCAAACCCCGGTCTGGGACCAACTGAACACCCTGACCGACATCATTCGTACCTACGTAGCTCTTGGGGACAAGGACAAGGCGCAAGCCGCAATCGAGCGCGGTACGAAAACACTAGTCGCCATGTACAAGCAGGAGTCCGATGCGGACGATCCGAACCTGGCGCCGAAGGCGTATTGGGTATCGACGACTGCCTGGGGCAAACTTATCGGCCTCGAGTACGAGCTGAATCCCGCACAATCAGCAAACTTGCTGCAAGAGGTTCCCGATGACGAAGTGCGGGCCTTTGCGCAAATTGCGCTGGCCAAACGGATGATGGGGTATTCGAGTCCAACGTCTGATTACAATCTGACCGCTCACAAGAATGGAATGTTGATGAGCATGATGCCGGCGCCAATGGCCGACGAGTCGAAGTGAACCTGCGGGATCCCAAGCCCTCGCACGACTCAAGAACCTTTCGCAGCACGGAAGCAGTTGCGGAAGATGCGATAGATGCGTGATCGTCAGTTGACGTAAACAGGCGTTCAAGCTTGCGCTTTCTCTTCGCCTTTTTCGGCCTCGATGAGTGCTATGGCGATTTTTCGCCAACAATCCTCCGGAGATTGCGCCAACTCTCGCCTTTTCATAGCCCAGAAGTAATCTGGAACGTGCTAAACCGTCGTCCTAAGATGGACTCATCATGTGTGGTCGGCTTCATCTGCTTGTAAGCGTGGTAATTCTCGTGCTTTTGCCGATTTCCTCAGGCCAAGTGCGAAACAGTTGTCGAACGGAGAGCTTGCCCTCGCCGGTACAGCAACTGCTCGAAAGCAAGTACGGCAACTGGCGACCTAAAAACGTGTCGGATCTCGGCGCAGATGACAAGCAACTCTGGGTGAAAGCGCACCCCAAAGATTGTCCGGGAATCGCCATCGGCCACTTCGAAGAACCGGACAGCCTTGCATACGCCCTATTGCTTGTCCCCAAGTCTGAACTCAACAAAGGCTACAAAATCATCGCAGTGAGCAAGCTGGCAACCGGAGATACCTACGCGGTAAGACTCTTAGAGGCTAACGCGCAAGCGGACTCCAGTTCTGGACTAGTTATTTCCAAAGCACCAAGTGGTTCGTACTCGGATTTCGAGGACACCGGATCGGTGCAGCTGAAGCTAGATGCTGTAAACGTTGAGTGGATCGAAAAAGCCGCGGTGCTCTACTACTGGTCCCACGGTGAGTACCACACCATTCAAACTTCCGATTAAACCTAGCTGTCGAAACCAGGCGATTACACTCAGAACCCGGTTCGGTCCGGGGTCAATGAGTGTAATCGCGATGTTACGCCAACTACGACGTTCTTGGTGTCTATACTCTTGGAATGACGGCGACGCAACGGGTTCTCGTGGCGGTGATTGCCATCGGCGCAACAATATCAGCACTGTTCCTTGCTGAGCGCGTTGGCGGCCCCCTAGCACGTGCCGTTCTTGGCCCGCCCGCCGGGTTTCACGACGATTTCACGTCGCGAGCGGCCTACGGACAAGCCTTACTCGTGCAAGCCGTGTTCGTAGGACTCACGTTCTTTCTACTGGGAACGGCTATGGGGTCGAGATTGAAGAGTTTTGGGTACAAGCAAGCCGTATGGGTAGCGAACCCAGTTACAGTGGGCGTGGGCTTCTCGGCGTACAAAGTGGCCTACCATTCACTCCATCTGTCCGACTATCTCGCGGAGTACGACAGTCCACAAATCTTCGTATTGTTCTGCGTTGCATCCCCACTTATTTTCGCTCTTTGCTTCTACGCGGGGGCACATGTGCGACGCTCGAACCACACTGGTGCGTAGTTCTCTCAACTGTTGTAAACAGGCGTGGCTGTTGAAAAACCCCCTCTTTTGAAAAAACTGCCCCGGTCGAGGGATAGAAAATGTCCACCAAAATCGAGAACGTCGTTTATAGGGCATCCTAGCGCGATGAAATTTCTTCGAACTTCTAGAGTGTGAGTTTTTCAACAGCCACAGGCGTTATCACAACTTTGCGCCTTCTATTCGCCCCTGAGAGGGGGTCAGTGAGCGTTATGGCGATTTTTCACCAATTGACAATCTGCGCACCATAGGCAGGATTGCTAGGAGCCTCTGCGTAAACGCATTGTTACAACTTTACCCGTTTTGGCGGGTGCTATGAAAGCAACGGTTTTGTCGGATATCCAAACAGAACAGATGAACTAGCCGTGTGGGACCGTCTTCGCCGCCCCAGCGTTTTCTTATTGATCGCGTAGAGTCCGCATCGGGTCTACGCTTGCCGCTCTAAGAGCTGGGATAAGCGCGGCCACTGTCGAGACGAACAACAGCACAGCCGTCACAGTTAGGAATACTGATCCATTCAGCGGCTTGACCTCATACAGGACATCTTGAATCAAATTGGCGGCGAATACTGAAGCCAATGCTCCCAGCGCAGTTCCGATACAGGCCAGAACCAGCCCTCGTCGCAGCACAAGTTGCAAAATGTCGGAACGCGAAGCTCCCAATGCCATTCTCAGCCCGAGCTCCCGTGTCCTCTCGGCGACAATATAGGAGAGTACGGCATACAGTCCGACTGCCGACAGCAGAAGAGCCATCGCGGCAAAGCCAGACACCAGAGCAGCTTCAAAGCGAGGCTGCGCCGCCTGCGCATGAATGTCGGCGATGAGAGTGCGGTATGCGAAAACGGGTGGATCTTTGTCTATCTCAGCTACAGTTTTGCGAACGGCGTTCTCGTAGTCGCGTGGATCGCCGCTGACCTTCATGACTACCTCAGGGCGCTGATGGCCCGGATCTTGTGCGTAGGGCAGAAAAAACTCAGGTAGATAGGGATTCCAGAGTTCGCGGTTTCTGGTGTCACCCACGATGCCGACAATCTGGCGCGCTATCCCCGGGTCTCCTGGACTACGATCAGGATGAGGCGTGAAGTAGCGTCCGATGGGATCTTTTCCGGGAAAGTATTTGCGCGCGAAACTTTGATTGATAACCGCGACCGGTGCTGATTTTGCATCATTGTCGTGCTGGTCAAAAGTCCGTCCCCTGACCAGCGGAATTGATAGGGTCTCAAAATAGCCGGGTTCAACAACAGCATCCGTCGCGGTTGGTATGTTATATCCTTCGGTCGGGAATCCGGCAATGGTGCAGTTTGTCCAGGAAGACCATTTAAGAGGAAGTGGATCCGCGGCACTGACCTTTGCCACTCCGGGCAGCGCCGCGAGCTGCGGTAAGAGCTTATCGTAGAACCGAACCTTACTGAGGTCCGGGTAGCGGAGGTTGGTCAGCGCAACATCGAACGCAACGGTGTGCGTGTCGAATCCGGGGTCGATGACGAGCACTTTGATCACGCTGCGGATGAGCAATCCAGAGCAAATAAGCAAAGTGAACCCAAGAGCAGTTTCTGCCACAACCAGCGCGTGATGAACTCGATTGCGGTGACGGCCTGAAGTAGTCGTGGGTCCTCCATCTCGCAGGCTAGATGCCGGATCCGACCGCGACATTTTCCAGGCGGGAATAAGGCCGAAAGCTAGTGCCGTAGCGACGGACAACACAATAGCGAATGTCAGCACGCGTGCATCAAGCGAAACCGCATACAGTCTCGGCACGTCGCCGGGAATGAAACGAAGACCTATTCGCAACAGAGCTAGAGACATCAGAATGCCCAAAGCTCCGCCGGAAAATGCGAGCAAAATCGCCTCTACCAATAGCTGATGCAAGACTCGAACCCGGCTCGCGCCCAAGGCTGTGCGAATGGCGATTTCCGATCGCCGTCCGTTCGCGCGGGCCAGGAGCAATCCCGCTACGTTGGCACATCCGATGATCAGGACCGTTCCTACCGCGGCTAACAGAAGTGACAGCGATGAGCGCACGTCCGCTACTGACTGTTCGAGCAGCGGCGCAATCGAAACCCCGAGTCTGTAAGTATTTTCGTAATACTGCTGTGCCAGGCTGCGTTGAATCGCGTTCAAGTCGGCAAGAGCCTGTTTGGCGCCCAGCCGACTTCTTGATCCGCCCGATGATGGATAATCGGTCGCCCTTCGCGCATCAGAGGTGTGCGGCGAAGGTCCTTCGGCATCTGCCGCGAAGGTTGTCCAGAAATAGACCGGATTGCCTACGGGAAAATGGAAACCAGCGGGCATCACGCCAACGATGATTGAGGGCTCATCGCTAATCTTCACGATTTCGCCAATCACGTTCGGCGAGGAGGCGAAATCTGATGCCCAGAGCTCATGACTCAGAATGACAACGCGGTGGCCGGGCTGTTCCTCTTCCTCCGTGAACGTACGGCCGAGAGCGGGAGCAACGCCGAGAGTCGAAAACAAATTTGCTGAGACACGGGCACCCGGTATCACGCGAGCGCCGTCGCCATTCATCTTGCTGAACAGCCGGACGATCTCGTCACAAGAAGCGAGCGATTCAAATGTGTGATTTCGCTGTCGCCAATCAAAAAAATTGGGATATGAGCTGCCAATTCGGTCCGCTCCAGCGGGGTTCGTGGCCGCCACGCCCGGCGGAAATTCCAGAGTTGCGATTGCAACCAGTTGCTCCGAATTTGGGAACGGCAATGGACGCAGGAGAATGCCGTAGACGAGGCTGAAGATCGCCGTCGTCGCACCAATACCGAGAGCCAACGTGAGCACGACGGTGATCGTGAATCCCGGGCTGCGCCGAAATTGCCGAACGGCGAAGCCTATGTCCTGCGGTACCGACATCGTAAGCGAGTATTACAGCATAGGTGCGTCGCCCGGTTATCTTTATGTGGGAGGAAATTGCTTGGTCAACTCGGAGGCAATTCGCGGTGCGCTATCGGCTGGTTGGCTGCCCAATCACGCTGTCGCCAGTGAATGACTCGCTTTCTTGAAGCAAGTACACCATCCCATCTTGCCTCTACTTCAGGGTTTTGAAGTCAGTTGGCGTAAACAGGCGATTACACTCATTGACCCCGGACAGGGTTGCCGCTCCCACAATGAGTTCTATAAAAAGGGATGTCAAGAAAAAAGTTCTCCCTCGACCGGAGGCCGAGAAGATTTTAGTCTCGAGATCCAGCCCACTGACTGTAAGTGCCCCCCGATTGCGTTCGAGAGGTTTTGCTCTGGCTTGTTTGCCCTTCCCGTGGGTTTCATCTTCCGGTGGTGACTACGCCAATCGAGTCTTGAAACTTGGCAAGCGAACCTGGTATTGGAGTGTCAACCATGGTTCTATCGGAGGCTCGTGGCCTATCGCTATTTCTGGTTATCCGAGGAGGCATAACGTGTAATGGGTGACTCGGTGCCGAAGCACACAGGGCCGATCTCATTGACTGATACTCACCTCGAACCGAGCGTCTCCAGAACCCGACCGACCACCACCAGAGAGAATCCCCTGAGATGGAAAGGTCTCTTACCAGAGACGCTTAAGCTGCTTGCCGATGCAATTGTTTGGCGTCGAAACTTGCTCCTTTCTTCCAAATGGCTAAAGTGATCGCGGCAATCTTTCGTGCCAGGGTGAGACGGGCCATGGTTGGACGCATCCCCTTCTCCAGAAGGGCACCATAGAAATCGTACAGCGGTCCGGGGCGAGTACTCGCAGAGAGAGCAGCGCCTTTGAACAGGTTCTTCAGATCATGATTATGGTTGTCATTCAGTCCGCGCACCGTGATGCGCTCCCGGTTTCGTTGTACCTTCCCTCTGACATAGCGGTACTCGCCGCTGTCGTGCGTCTCGATCGCGAAACCACTGTAAGCCCACAGCTGACGCTTGGTACGGAAACGGTGTGGCGTTTGCAGCAGCGCCACCAGCAAGGCGGCACGAATCGGACCGATCGAAGGAATTTGTCGCAGTAATTTCACGGCATGGTGGTTTTGGCTCTCTCGCAGCAGGTCGCGTCGCGCTTCCTGGCGCACCGGTTGCAGTAGATCCAGTTGCTGATACAACCGTTCGGCCCGCAGACGAACTCCGGGTTGCGGGATCTTGGCCAACCACTCGGCGCGATGTCGCGGGGCATAGACGGTGGTACCGCTACAGGGAATGGCCCAGCTGCGGTACAGCGATTTGATCCGACTCATGACTCGCGTGACATCTTTCGTGAGGGTCTGATAGCTGCGCCCCAGCTCCTTTAAGGTGCGCACCCCGTGCTCTCCGTGGTACACCGGATGGATCTGGTTGCCACGTAACAAGTCCGCCAGCTTGCGCGCATCGATCCGGTCACTCTTGCTGCCGTCTTTCAGCAGGGCGTTCTTCCTTGGATCGCAGACCACAAGATGGGCGACGTGAGGTTTCAGCAGGTCATGTAACCAGGCGGCAGAAGTTCCCTCTTCAAAGGTTACCGATACAGTTCCGCGTAGCCCATAAATGAACTCTAGAATCGTGGCCGCCTTCGTCTCCAGGATGCATTCCATGATCAGCTTGCCCTTGCAATCCATGACGGCAACCGAGATCGTTGCTTGGTGAACGTCCATGCCAATATACTTTTCTTGCTTCATAACGGCGCTCCTTTTGGTAAGTGGTGACCCCAACAATCACAACCTACCGCAAAGTGGGCGCCTTTTTATATTGCGTGTAATGGCGATTTTACGCCAACTATCGGAATCGAGTGGCTACCAGCAAGTGGTTAACCCAAAACTCGGGACGGCGAGATCCCACTGAGACGACCTACTCGCTTTCACCGGGAATGAACGGCTGAATGTTCTGCACAGATTCGTTGGAAGATGTGGCTGTCTTCTCAGAGTGAAAGCTGCCCAGTGGATACCCACACAGAATGTCCACATCGTATGTCTTGGCTATCTCGTTCCAGAGGTCTTCGACGCGAATCGCCGCCTCTGCATTACCTTGCGCCCACAGGAGAGGCGCACATTCTCCGCACGCCGCAACGCGAGGGTGCTCCCCTTTCGCAGCCTTGGCCGCTGCCACGATGAGATCGCGAGTGACCTTCAAGAATCGAACCGGATCAGGCTGATCGTTGACCATGAATGTCGAGAGCGTGTCGGCAGCATCCAACGAGATGTATCTCCCCTGCTCAATCGCGGCACCAATATCCAAGCCATGAGCCTGCAATCTCGGTAGAAGACTGCCCCGGTGTAACTCGGTCGCGACAACGATCACCGCATTCTCGGCCCTAAGAGCGGCCCCGATGAACTGAGTGAAGCCATCCAGAAGACTTGCATCGTCAGAATAGAATCCCGCCTCGTGGCGGCGGGCGATCCCTATGTTTTGCCGTTGCAGGAATGGGGAAACCCTATTGCCTCGGGCGCTTCCGGGGGTTGGTGCATCCGAAGCTCCGGTGAAACCGTGGCCCGCAAATCTGATCCCGACAAACCTCTCGCCCCGAAGAACAGCTTTCACAGCGGTCGGTAGTTCGCGTCCCGCATCCATCTTAACGACGTAACCCGAAGCACCTAGGCTGAAAGCTGCTTGCACGACCTCCACGGAAGATTCTTGGCTGACAAATAGGATTTTCGATCGCGGGGCAAGCTCACGGATTCTCCGCGCGGCTTCGATTCCGTTGAGCTTCGGGAGTCCAATATCCAGCAGGATCAAGTCCGGTTGTAGTGCTTGCGCCAGCTTGATCGCCTCCACTCCATCCGACGCTTCGACGATGGTTCGCAATTCCAGTTTGTTCTGAAGGATCGAACAGACGACCCGCCGAAAAGGTTCGGAATCATCTACTACCAGAACGCGGATTGAGGATGTAGCCAAGCAGCCTCCGTAAATCTCATGGAACCCGAAGTCACCGACAGGTTGCTGAATCCAAAACCCAGAAGGATCGCACAACGGGTTAGGTTGTTCGTTGCGCAAAGGCAATGTTTAGCGTCAATTCAATCGTTTTAATTATCGAAGGCACATGGCCCGAACGGGCTACTGTGGAAAATAGGTTGTCAACCGCATTCCTTCATGGGGAGTGTGCTCTCAAGCGGGGAGGGTGCGCTCTCGCGGCACAATGAACATTTCTACATCATGTCCGTTGGGTGCAGTGAAAATCAGTGAAAAGTCTTCGATAGGCGATACCGAAGCGATACGTGGCGATACCGATTAGCTGTCTTCTTCCCTTTCCTTCATTGCTCCTCGGCAATGACCCGCAATTTATAGGGTGTGTAGAAAGAAACAGGAATGAAGAATGACAAGTTCAAATCCACAACTGTTCGGTTCACGGAGTCTGATCACCACGTCATCGCCTGTCTGCAAGACAAACTGGGACTCGGTATGATTCAGGTCATTCGGCTCGCCATTAGGCGCTTGGCTGAAATCGAGAATATACTCACCTCCCCACCACGTAAAAAGGGCTAAGAATTAGCCATGCGTCGGGAGCGGACCTATTGCCCGACGAGATTTCCCATATTGTGCTTGATGCACTACCCGGAAGTAGCTGTTGTAATCAGGCGATTACACTCATTGAGCCCGGCCCGAATCGGTGACCGACGGTCAATGAGTGTAATCGCGATGTTACGCCAATTGACAAACTGCATCACCCAATTCGGATATGATTCTGCCCTCCATCTTGGCTTCGAGAGGTTAAGTGATGGTAAGTTGTAGCGCGGTACTGGTTCCACCACTCGTACATCCCAGATTGCCCGAGTTTCCGCTCGGAGTGTTGACCTTCACGCTGGCGGTTCCAGGACCCGAGATCAAGGAGGTCGTTATCGTCACCTGTAACTGTTGACTGCTCGTCACCGTAGTGGTTACCGTCTTGCCGTTAATGACCGCGGCAGAGGATGAAACAAAATGGCTACCATTAACGCCGAGGACAAAGCCTTGCTGCACTTGAGCAAAGGTAATCGTACTGGACGAGAGGGACCCGATACTCGGAACAGGCCGAGCACTTCCGCAAAGCGGATTGAGTGCTTGGCAGCCCGGGAGGAGTAGCAAGGCGAACAAAATACCGGTGAAAAGCCAAGAGGAACCATCAGGTTGTTTCACTTTTCTCCTTGAGGACACCGCTAGAACAGGATATGCCGTCGAAGCTCTCAGTTGTCGTGCATGCGAAAGAAAATCAAGATAGAGCAATAGGCACGAGGTGGGGCACGTTGATCTCTCGCACCATCCTGATTCTGCACTTCGCGGGCCATTTCTGCAAAGCCCTCGGGCCTAGTTGACGTAATCAGGCGATTACACTCATTGACCTGACGCAAGGGCATGAATCTTCGCTAGGAGTTCCCGCGCTTCTTCCACCGTGCAGCCCATGCGCGTGTCAAACTCGCCTTCGAGATCGATGCCATTACAAACCTCGTTCAGGGCATTGTTGATGATGCCCAATTCGTCTTCTGTGAGTTCAACTGTCATGGCCCTGCCTCAGCGACATTATCCTCCTTCGCCGGTTGCCGGCGTAACTGTTGTTAACAGGCGATTACACGCAATATAAAAAGGCGCCCACTTTTGCGATTGGTTGTGATTGTCCGCACCACCAACCTAGCGAAAAGGAGCGCCTTTATGAGTCAAGAGAAGTATATCGGCATGGACGTTCATCAGGCCACCATTTCGGTTGCCGTGATGGATGCTCAAGGCAAACTGATCATGGAATGCCTGCTGGAGACCAAAGCAGCCACGATCGTTGAGTTCATCCAGGGACTGCAGGGAACTCTGTCGCTGACCTTCGAGGAAGGAACGTCGGCTGCCTGGTTACACGATCTTCTGAAACCCCACGTCAGCCGATTGGTGGTCTGTGATCCGCGAAAGGCTGCCCTGTTGAAAGATGGCAACAAGAGTGACCGCATCGACGCGCGCAAGCTGGCGGAGCTGTTACGCACCAACCAACTGAAGCCGGTCTACCACGGAGAGCATGGAGTGCGCACCTTAAAAGAGCTGGGGCGCAGCTATCTGACCCTCACCCAAGATGTCACGCGGGTGATGAATCGGATCAAAGCCCTGTACCGCAGCTGGGGCATTCCCTGTAGCGGTACGACGGTGTACGCTCCACGGCATCACGCCGAGTGGTTGGCCAAGATCGTGGAACCAGGAGTTCGGGTTCGAGCCGAGCGTTTGTATCAGCAACTCGATAGTCTGCAACCGGTGCGTCTGCAAGCGCGACGCGAACTCCTACTCGAAAGCCACAAGCATCCTGCCGTGAAGTTACTACGTCAGATTCCTTCCATCGGTCCGATTCGCGCCGCCCTGCTGGTGGCCTTGCTGCAGACACCCCACCGCTTCCGTACCAAGCGACAGCTGTGGGCCTACAGCGGTTTCGCGGTCGAGACTCACGACAGTGGCGAGTACCGCTGTGTGCGAGGCAAACTGCAGCGCAACCGCGAGCGCATCACGGTGCGCGGTCTGAATGACAATCACAATAAAGATCTGAAGAGTCTCTTCAAAAGTGCTGCCATCTCTGCCAGCACGCGTCCTGGCCCCTTGCACGATTTCTATGCGGCTCGGATTGCCAAAGGGATGCGGCCGACGATGGCCCGTCTTACCCTGGCACGAAAGATTGCCACCATCACTTTGACCATCTGGAAGAAAGGAGTGAGTTTCGACCCCCAACAATTGCATCGGCAAGCAGCTTGAGCGTCTCTGGTGAACAGGCCTTTCCATCTCGGGAGTTCACTCGGATGATGGTCGGTCGGGTTCTGGAGATGCTCGGTTCGAGGAGAGTATCAGTCAATGAGATCGGCCCCGTGTGCTTGGGCACCGAGTCACACATTACACGCTATGCCTCCTCGGATAACCAGAAATAGCCATAGGCCACGAGCCTCGGATAGAACCATGGTTGACCTTGAGCACCAGTTTGGCTTGCCGCTCTTTCGAACTCGATGGCATCGCCACCATCCGCGCAGGAAACTTATGAGCATGGGCAATCGGCCAAGCTTCTCCAGAGAAGCGCAACTCCAGTGGGCTGGATCTCGAGAAACAAATCTCGCCTCCGGTCGAGGCAGAACTTTTTTCTTGACATCCTTGAGAATTCTTGGGGACCTTCAGCGAACCTCCCCGCCGCAGTGCAGGAAGGCGCTGAAAGGAACTCCGCTTGGCTCTTGACGACATCACGAAGCTCATTGATGCCGGGAAGGAAAAAGGGTATCTCACCTACAACGAGGTGAATGTCCTGATTCCGCACGACATCCATTCCTCGGAGGACCTGGACGATTTGCTTGCCACCACCGGCACGCAGGGCGTTGACGTGCTGGAGGGCCAGCCCAGGCTAGCTTCTTCGGCCCTCGACAAACAGTTTAAGAGCGAAGGAGAGGCTCGCGAGGACGTCGAACTCGACCAGACCCCAGGCCCTCTTGAAACGATTAAGGACCCGACACGCATCTACCTGCGCGAGATGGGCGTAGTCCCTCTGCTCAGCCGCGAAGGCGAGGTGGACATTGCGAAGCGCATCGAGCGCGGGCAGCGGCGAGTGCTGAAGGCGCTGTCACGATCGCCTATTGTGATCCGCCAGATTCTCGCTATTGGCGAGGATTTGAAGCGCGGCACACGCTCGATCAAGGAAATTGTCGCCTTCGATGAGGAAGAGATCACTGAAAAGGTCTTACTGAACGGCGTCAAGGACACCACGTGCCGCATCGACGAGCTGCAGAAGCATTACAAAAGAGCTAGCCAGCTGGCCGGACGGCTATCGACCATTCCGGCTGAAAAGAAAGCACGCGAATACAGCCGCTGCCGATGTAGGCTGGGCCGCGAGATCGTTCGGATTTCACTCATCATCCGCAACCTCGGTTTCACCAACTTAGAGCGCAAACGGGTGATCGATCAGGTGAATAAAACGATGGACGTCATGCGCTCTCTCGACCGCCGGGTCAGCAACCTGGAAAGGAAGATTGAGAGCACGCGCAGCGAAGAGCTCAAGAAAGATTACCGTAAGGATCAGCGGCGGCATCGCGCCGACCTGGAAAGGTTGGAAAGCGATGCCGGCGTGAGCTTTAAGGAACTGCACCGGACACAGCGCGAAATAATCCACGCCCAGATGGACGCGGAGCAGGCCAAGCATGAGCTCATTGAGGCCAACCTGCGCCTCGTGGTTTCCATCGCCAAAAAGTATGCGAATCGCGGACTGCAGTTCCTCGACCTGATTCAGGAGGGCAACGTCGGTCTCATGAAGGCGGTGGACAAGTTTGAGTACCGCCGTGGCTACAAGTTTTCCACGTATGCCACCTGGTGGATTCGCCAGGGCATCAGCCGCGCCATTGCCGACCAGGCACGCACCATCCGCCTCCCGGTGCACATGATCGAGCTCGTCAACAAACTGCTTCGCACCTCACGGCGACTGGTCCAGGAATTGGGCCGCGAACCCAGGTCGGCAGAGATTGCCAAGCAGATGGACATACCCGAGGCCAAGGTGCGCAGGGTATTCAAGATTATGCAGGTGCCGATTTCGCTGGAGACGCCAATTGGCGAGGAGGGGGATTCCCACCTCAGCGATTTGATCGAAGACCGTGCCGTGATCTCGCCCGCCGCGACCATCATGAACGTGGATTTGAAGGAACAGGCCGCGCACGTGCTGCGCACCCTGACCCCGCGCGAGGAGAAGATCATTAAGATGCGTTTTGGTCTGGAGGACGGCTCGGAGCACACGCTGGAGGAGGTTGGCCGCTCGTTCGCCGTTACCCGCGAGCGCATTCGCCAGATCGAAACCAAGGCCCTGCGCAAGCTGCGCCAGCCCTCGCGCTCTCACAAGCTCAATGCATTTCTCAACGTCGTTCATGAATGACGCCCCCAGAAATATGCACACAGGGGACGAACAGGGATGAGCGCGGGGGAAAACCTCGGGACCTGCCGTCTCGGTCTCTGCTCGGTAACATGCCGTTTTGACGCGCCACGAGCAGTCCCGTGCTGGGCAAATGAAATCATCTACTTGAAAGTCGCTGGCCTTGCACCTTTTCGACACACCTCCGGTATCATCTCGAACTACCGAACGAGGAAATATGAACGTGCAAAAGGTAAGCCCCAAGTACGACACATCGAAACTGTTAGATCCCTCGCTTGAAGACTATATAGATGTTTATGAGGACCAGATCAATGGCTGGTACCTAAACTACGCGAAGCAGATGCATATGGATGAGCATGCGGGCTTTGCAGCTCTGCAGATTGCATTTGCGTATTTTGAAGGGCACGCTGTGTTCTACAAGGGGGAGGACAGCGGGAGTAAGTCTAAAGCTTTTTTTCGAGACGCCTTTCTGTCTGTTTTTCCCGAAATCCGGTCCTACCAGGAAATCAATGAACGGGTGCTGGAAAGTACAACGTCAGCCTTGTATGAGGATGGGCGATGTGGTTTTTTTCACTGGGGAATTACGCGAAAGCGGTTCAGGCTTAGAGATGGTGAACCCGTCGTCAAGATCAACCTAGACCCGGTTAGTGGGGACTTGTTACGAGTCCTCTTGGACCGCCGTAGACTTGTGGACCGAGTATGTGAGCACTTCGAAAAGTATATCGGGCGGCTCCGGAATCCGCTCTAGATCAAGTTGCGAAGCAATTTTGAAAAGTCACTACGATTACTGCATGGGACGAATATGCCTCTGCGTCCATAATACTTTGGTGTGCAGAAAACCTACGTGATGGGTAGGTGCCAAAGCATTGTTTCTACTGGGAACCCGATTTCGGCCAAAAGCCCGTGCCGAAACCACATGTTTGTGGAACACGGGCCCAGGATCAGGCGCGGCGAAAACGTCCGCCGCCCGGTAAGAAGACCCTGAAGGGCTCGGACCCCCGCTATGCCGACCAGCTGCGCCGGATAGCCTGCCGTGTAATAAGCGTATACTACTTATATACGCACCTCTCCGCCATCCTTAGCGAGACGACGGTCTTCTGCGTCATTGGAGGCTATCGTGGCTAAGAACAATAAAAGCCATTCCAAGAGTTTAGACATTCCTACACAACTAAGCAGACGTTTAAGACGGTTTTCCCACCACTCCCAACCACTGATGATGGGAAAGAGCGGGACAGCGCCGCAGTCCTCTCAGCCTGCAAGGCTGGCGCTGACATCGACTGGCGACATGAGTGTTGAGAGCAAATCATACTTCATGATCGGATCGCGTGACCTAGAGAGACGTATTAGGTTCGAAAGCGCTTGTCGTTCGCTGACGCCGACTGACACATTCTTCACCTTAACAAGTCGAGCGTGACAGCAGATCAGCGAGGCACGGAAGCCTTCTCGTTTTTGCATACACCGATGTAGCTCCGTCTATGCTGCTCCCGTTGTTCGACCGAAGGAGCGGATAAGGGCGCCCATGGCTTTTCAACCCATCACTGGTTCAGCCTCGTCACCCGGCTCGGGGGTATTTCCCATCCTAGTGTTCGTGCAGGGAAACGACCAGCGCACCATCAACCTCGACCACACTCCGTTCACGGTGGGTCGCAAGGTCGACAAGGACCTCGTAATCGCCGATCCTCGGGTCTCCCGCGAGCACGCTTTGATCACCTCGGAGGACGGACAGTTCTCCGTGGTGGACCAGGGCAGCAAGCATGGAACCTTCGTCAACGGCGAAAGGGTGCAGCGCAAGAGTCTGGACCGCAACGATCGGGTTGAGTTCGGCGTCCGTGACATTTCTTACGTCGTCTTCCATCCCCATCATGCAAGTTCCAATACTGCGCGGGAGTTTTTGAGCCAGATCTCCGGGATTCAGCTCTCCACGGACAGCACCGATCTGGAAAAGCTCACGCTTTTTCTGGAGGCGGCCCGCAAGCTCAATACGGCGGGCGTACTCGACGAAATCCTAATCACCCTCCTGGACGCGACCCTGAAGCTCACGCGTGCCGAGCGCGGCTACGTTTTCATGAAGGCCGAGGATGGAAGCCTGAGACTCGGGGCCGGGCGTAATTCCAAAGGCGAGCCGTTACTGGACGACAAGACGATTTCGCACTCAATCCTCGATGAGGCGATTAAGTCCAACTCTGAGTTCGTGATTACAGACACCAGCCAGTCCCTCAACCTGGCGGGCCGGCAGAGCATTGTGGCTTACGAGCTCCGCACCGTGATTTGTATCCCTCTGCGCAAGCCGCAGGTACAAACCGCTTGTGATACTCAGGCGGCAACGCCCGCAGACACCTCCGCCGAGGTGATGGGAGCGCTTTACGTGGACTCACGTTTCGCCTCGCGCAACATCTCCAGCGTGAGCAACGATATTCTCCGCGCCTTCGCGACTGAGGCTGCTTCTCTGATTGAGAACGCGCGCCTGGTGCAAGCCGAGGCGGCCTCCCGCCGATACCAGCAGGAACTTGCCATTGCGGCGTCGATTCAGCAGGGGCTCATGGAGGTCACCATCCCGGAAGTTCCGTTCGCGCGTCTACAGGGCAGAAGTCTTTCCTGTAAGGAAATCGGAGGCGACTTTTTCGACGCGGTCAATACCGACGAGGGTTTGGCCGTGGTGCTGGCCGATGTCAGCGGCAAGGGAGTTTCCGCCGCGTTGCTGGCTTCCACCCTTCACGGCATGATCTATTCCCAGCTTCTCGCCGGGATGCCCTTGAAGGAGATTGTGGCTGCGGCCAACCGATTCTTCACCCACAAGCATATCAGCGAGGAATACGCGACCTTGATCGTTGCGCGGCTTCAGCGTGATGGGGAAATGGAATACGTGAACTGCGGCCACGTGCCGCCGCTGCTGGTTTGCAATCATGAGGTGATTCGCCCGCCCCATGGCAACTTGCCCGTCGGCCTACTGGCCGATGCCAGCTACGAGAGCGACCACGTCAGTCTGCACGCCGGGGATCGCTTGATTCTGGTGGACTCGCGGCGTTACCGACGCCGAAAACGCGCGCGGCGATTTCTTCGGAGACTCGCGCCTGGAAACCGTGGCTGCCAAGAGTTCGACCATGGAAGACATCTTCTCCGCCGTCGCCAACTTCTGTGGCAGTACTCCGCTCAGCGACGACTGCACGGTCGTGGATTTGGTGTACTCGGGCTAGGCCCTCCTCTTCCTAGATCGCGCACCAGGTGCCCAGAATCACGCGCAGGAGCGCTGATCAAGGTAAAGCCTATGACAAACGTGAGCTGAGTCAAAACTATTGACTTTCGACATTAAAGGAGTGATTATTTATTGCAAAGACTGGTTAGGTTATTTTTGTGACCCTGATGGTGGTCTCGCCCCTCTTGCGCATTCATTCATCCTTCATCTAGGAAGTTGCCTTCTGCACATTCTCAACCCTTGAGAGGGGGGCCAATCATGACACCCGTGGTAGCGGCCAAGAAACTCAGCAAATTCGATCCCAAAACATTCCTGTCGACCATCAACGGCGGTAGAAAGATCACAGCTTTTTCCAAAAAGCAGACGATCTTTGTTCAGGGCGACCCGTCCGATGCTGTTTTTTACATACAGAAGGGAAAGGTACGCCTCACCGTTGTGTCGAAGGTCGGGAAGGAAGCCACCATAGGTATTCTGGGCGAGGGCAATTTCTGCGGAGAAGCTTGCCTTACAGGGCAGCCTATCCGCCTGTGCTCCGCAACCGCAATGACCGACTGCTCCTTGATGAAAATCGACAAGAAGGCCATGGTAGAAGTGCTTCACCGGGAACACCAGTTTTCCGATATGTTCGTGGCATATTTGCTGACACGGAACATCCGATATGAAGAGGATTTGGTTGACCAGCTTTTCAATTCCAGTGAGAAGAGACTGGCTCGGATATTGCTATTACTGGCTCATTTCGGCAAGGAGGGTAAGCCCGAGATTCTAATCCCCAAGATGAGTCAAGAGGCCCTCGCGGAGATGATAGGCACAACGCGGTCGCGGGTCAGTTTCTTCATGAACAAGTTTAGGAAATTGAAGTTCATTGATTATCACCCTGGCGATGCGTTGCAGGTTCACAGTTCACTTCTGAATATCGTCCTTCACGACTAGCTGCCGTCCGCAAACTTGAAGCACACACCTGGCGGCAGCGCCCGGCAAAACGTCTGCGCGAAGGTTAGGTGTTGAAATACGCAATTACACCAGTAATCCGGCCAACCGGCCTTGTGCGGGAACCGTTTCCTTTCGGCCCACGATAGGAGAAACATGCCAAGCGCTTGGGAACCTAGACTTCCGCGTGCGAAAACTCCTGTTTGGATAGAATTTGACTAGGCCTCCAGAACGCTTGCGCACAGTTCGTAGAGCGGCGTTGCTTCCGCCATCATTGCTGCTAGGTGTTCAAAATGGTCGGAGATAGGGACGCCAGTTTAAGACCACCAACTTCCAGCCATTCGCTCGAAACGTCGTAGGCAAAAAAGGGCACAACTTTCCCATAGCAATTCGTACCCTTCATTTGGGCGCCGGTTTCCTAAGCAGTCTTTGCATTCGGAAAGAATTGTCTGACGACCGCGGTTTGAGCTAAGTCAAGGAGAACCGTATTCGTTGTGGCGTTTGTAGTCGGGAACATCTCAATCCGCCCGGAAGGCGAAATCGAGTCTTCGTTGTCAACGATTACTTATCGGCACACGGGAGCATATTCGGGGGCCCAAAGTCCGCCTATGGGAAGCGATTCTGACTGACACTCCATCAGCCGGACGCTCTCTCGTCCGAACGTGAAACCTGATCATTCGAGTTGGCCCGTTTGATCGCGCTCATGCAGACCCCACACCGGTTCCGTAGCAAACGGCAACTCTGGACCTATAGCGGCCTGGGCATTGAGAGCCGCGACAGTGCGCAATATCGCTACGTACACGGACAACTGCGACGTACAACAAAACCGCAACAGATTCGCGGTCTCAATCAGAATCACAACCACGAAATGAAAAAGATCTTCAAGGGCGCCGCGACCCGAGCCAGTTGCGGTCTGGGTCCGTTGCGCAACTTCTATGTAACTTTGCTGGCCAAGGGAATGAAGCCCGAGACTCGCAACTTTCTGAAACCGATTGCGGATTACGTTTCGAATTGCCAGTCAAAGTGGATTGGGGACTGGACCGTAAGCATTTTCACGGAACCGAGATTCGCGGTGTACAAGACGGAATCTGAGAATCAGAATTCAAGTGACCCTTTGCAGTGGGCGGATTCCTATATGGGGGAGTACAACAGCGCGACCAGAAGCTATTCATGCACCCGCTCTCTCCCCAGAACAAGAAATGGCTCACGATTGCGAAGATTGAGAGATGAGACTCTTCTCGCAACTGGTGTAATCAGATGGGATGAGAAGGCCGGTCTCTGACGGGATGCTGTAGGCTCCCAAGTTATCGACGTGCTCGAAGCACAAGCGATAAAGGAGACCGGCAATGAAGAAGATTAGCACCGTAGCAGTGAAGCAGATCAGGAACGTTCCTGAGCAGAAGCTGACGATCGGGCTGGACTTGGGCGATCGATCGAGCTGGTATTGCGTGTTGGACGAAGCGGGTGAAGTACGGCTGGAACAGAAGCTTGGGACGGCTCCGAAAGCCATGAAGGAAGTGTTCGGAGGCATGCCGCACAGCCGGATCGCGCTGGAAACGGGGACGCATTCGCCGTGGGTGAGCCGGTTGCTGAGCGAACTGGGGCAGGAAGTGATCGTGGAGCATGCGCGGAATGTGCGTTTGATCGGGGAGAGCCGGGAGGAGGACGATCGGCTGGATGCGCAACCGTTGGCGCGGTTGGCCCGGATCGATCCAAAGTTGTTATGTCCAGTGCAGCATCGCAGTGCGCGGGCGCAAGCGGATCTGACCGCGATCCGGGCGCGAGCCGGGTTGGTTGCTGAACATTACGCCAATGGTGAACAGGAGCGCTGCGAGAGTTAGAGGACTCATCGGGGACGTGAAACGTTTGCCGTACCAGTCCCGACCGTTGGCCCTCACCAGGACAAAGCGAAGATAACAGCCCATCCATTTCGGCTTGGGTAGGGCAAAAAGTTCCGTCGAGCAGCCACACTCCTCTATGGCTTTCGCCTCAGCGCGCAGACCTGCCATCATCTTGCAAACCTCAATTTGGTGCACTAGTTCAGGGCGCCGACGGCTGGCGTCAATACGCATTTCTGTGCATCAGGGCGGACATGACTGTGATTGCAATGATCCGCAGATCAAGGCTCATGCTCCAGTTTTGCAGGTAGTAGAGATCATGTTCGATTCGTTTCTCAATGGACGTATCCCCGCGCCAGCCGTTGACCTGGGCCCATCCCGTTATGCCGACTTTCAGGCAGTGACGGTTGTTGTAACGCGCGATGTGCTGCAGAAATGTTTGCGCAAAGTACGGGCGCTCCGGCCGCGGTCCCACCACGCTCATGTTGCCTTTCAGAACGTTGTAAAACTGGGGAAGCTCGTCCAGGCTGGTCTTCCGCAGGAAACGCGCCGATGGGGGTGCGGCGTGAATCCATCTCCGTGGTCCAGACCGTGTCACTCTGCTGCACCGGAGATACGCGCATGGTGCGAAATTTGTACATCTTGAAAGTTTCTCCGTTCATTCCGACCCGGTCCTGCTGGAACAGAATCGACCCCGGTGAAGTAAGGCGAACCAGCGCTGCAATCAGGATCAACAAGGGCGCGCTCAGGACCAGAACCGTGAGCGAGAAAGCTACATCGAAGATCCGCTTCAGCAAGGCATAGTCCAGCGAGTCCGCGGGCGTCCTGGTGAGGTCCAGCATCTGCATGCGGCCAAGCTGAAACAGCCTTTCCCGGACCACGATGCCCTCTCCCAAATCGACGATGGCGCGAGCCGGCAGGGAGAGTTTTTCCATGGCCTCCACGATCTGTGGAATCTGAGCGAACTGCGCGGGATGAATGGCGATCACAGCTTCGTTAAATCGGCCGGTGGCGTTGAGGCCGCCGATTTCATCGAAGCGGTAAACCGGACTTCCGGTGGCGGCCGGCTCCTGGCCCGGCAGGCAGACGTATCCCGTGACCCGGCAGGGAGCACAGGAGAGCCTTTCCAGACGTTCCGCTGCTTCATGCGCGAATGCATCGCCGCCAACAACCAGGATGCGCGAGGGAGTACCCCACTCCCGGTTCTTTCTGATATATGCCCGGAATATGGCGTGCACGGCGAGAGAAAGGACGAACAGGACAAAGATGCCGCAAACAAAAAGGCCGCGAGGGACGACATCATCACGGCTGAAGAACAGAACGGCCAGCAGGACGACGCCGGTTGCGAGCACGGCCGACGTGGCAGCTTTCCCTCCGGTTCTTTCCCGGAAGAGTTCGTCGATGCGGGTCACGCGGTAGCGCTCCGCCATGAAAGCCCAGACGAACGAACACATGAGGATGAGATTGAAATGTCCGGTCGAGGGATACAGGACTGGACGGTCAAGGTAAGACATGAGAATCGCCCACAAGCGATAGCCCAGATCAAAGGCTACGAAGGGTAACAAAAAGGTGACAGTCACCAGGAGGAGACGATAGAGACGTAACGCGAGAAACATGGCGGGGAACCATCCTTACCTATAGCGGCTGAAGCAAACCAGGGAGGCGCAAATATCCGGCTTGAAAGAATCAGGACCGAAACCGAAATAACCGATCGCTAGTCAGCAGCAGCCGCGTCGCCCGGGAGCAGCACGTCGGCAGCTGGGGTGGCAAACCGGGATTCGAAGTAGCTGTCGTAGGCGCCTAACACACTGGCCTTGGTGAAATGGGCCTCCGCGTGGGTGCGTCCATTAGCTCCCAGACACAGGCGCAAAGCGGAATCGGAGCGGAGAGCAGCAACGCCTTCGACAATCGCCATGGGGTCCTCCGGCGCGACAATCACTCCACACTTTGCCTTGCGAATTTCGCGCGCCGCTTCACTTCCGGCGTCAACCGAGGCGATAACTGGGCGTCCCGCCGACATGTAGGTCAGCAGTTTCGAGGGGATGACGGCATCCTTGACCGACGCCTTCTGGTTCAACAGCAAAACATCGGCGTCCGCGTACATTCGGGACAAGGCTTCACGCGGCTGCAGCGGCAGCAGGCGGACGTTCTCAAGCTTGCGGGCCTGGATTTCCGATTTAATCAGCTCGCGGTCTTCTCCTTCGCCCACGATGACCCAGACCAGATGCTCATCGTGGCGCGTCAGTTCGGCGGCGCGCACCAGGTTCACCAAATCCTGCTTCTTGCCCATATTGCCGGTATGCAGAAGCAGGAACTGGCCGGAGGAAATTCTGTTGGCGGCGCGAAATCTACCGTCCCCCGGACCGGGCCGGATGTTTTCGGTGTCCCCCCAGTCCGGTATGCGATGGAGTTGCGTCGCGGCTATCCCACGAGCGCGAAGACTGTCAACGAATGCGTCGCAGAGGCAAAACACGGCCTCCGCATTCCGGTAAAGAAAGTCTTCAAGCCTCCTGGCCAGTCGAACCAGTGGGCCGGGCCGCAGAATTCCGGTGGCGAGCGCTGCTTCCGAGGCCAGGTCCGTGAGTTTGATGGTGTAAGGAACCCCTTTCAGCCGGGAGACGGCATAAGCGGCAAGAGCGACTGCGGGAGGTGGAGAAGAACAGTAAATAACGTCGCACTTGCCCTCGCCCAAGCCACCGATTAACGCGGCGGCGGCAAATGAGAAATCATGAAGCAGCCTCTCAATCAGCCGACTGGGTTTCCACGGAATGAAGTGGAGCACGCGCCGGATGTGAACGCCGTTAAGGTTTTCTTTCTGCGTGAGCTTTCCCCGGTATCCATCCCAAATCCTCCAGTCAGGATAGTAGGGAAACGCCGTGATCACCTTCACGCTGTGGCCCTGGGCGGCGAGGTGTTCGCTCAGTCCGGTAGTGAACGGAGAGACGGAGGTGCGCTCCGGGTAGTAGTTAATTCCAAGAATCAGGATTCGCATGGGTTCGGCAATCTGTGGGGCTGGACGCTGGCAGGAAAAAGCTGGTCACTACGCGATTCGACGCGTACTCTGCGTTGCGGGCTGGCGAACCCGGCCCGCTTTTGCCAGTTCCTGCTCGATCCAGGCATAAGTCACAGCGAGGCCCTGTTCCAGGGAGATGGAGGGCTCCCAACCCAGCACCTTGCGCAGCAGGCTGTTGTCGCTGTTCCGGCCCCGAACTCCCTGCGGCTTGCTGAGATCGTGTTGCCGGGCCAGTTTTTTTCCGGCTATATCTACAACCAGATCGACCAGGCCGTTGATGGTGATCAAACGGTCGGTCCCGAGGTTGAGAGGCTTGTCGAAGTCGGAGGCCATGATGCGCAAGAGACCTTCCACGCAATCCTCGATATACATGAAAGACCGCGTCTGTTCTCCGTCGCCCCAGATGGGGATGGTGCCGCCGTCGTCGGCCAGCGCCACCTTCCGGCACACCGCTGCCGGCGCCTTTTCGCGGCCCCCGTCGTAGGTCCCCAGCGGGCCGTACACGTTGTGGAACCGCACCAGGCGGGCATCCAGCCGATAATCCTGCGCAAAGTACAAACAGAGTTGCTCGGCGTAGAGCTTCTCCCAGCCGTAGCCCGGCTCCGGCTCCGCGGGATAAGCGTCTTCCTCGCGCAGGGGATCGACTGCCGCATCCATCTGTTTCGACTGCGCGTAAACGCAAGCGGAGGAAGAAAAAAGAAATCGTTTCACATCCTGAAGCCGGCTGGCCTCGAGCATGTGCACATTGATCAACGTATTGTTGCGGGCGATGTCTGCATGATTGGCAGAAATAAACCCGATGCCTCCCATGTCCGCCGCCAGGTTGTAAACCTGGTCGATGCCTCCACGCGTAGCGATCAGGCAATTGTCGAACTTTCGGAGATCCAGAAGCTCGAACTCGTCAGCCTGGGTGGCTTCGTATTCCGGCTCTTTGATGTCCACGCCTCGCACCCAGTGACCGTCCGCACTCAGGCGGTTGATCAGGTGATGTCCAATAAAACCACCCGCGCCCGTAACTAGAACACGCATTTGCCGATTCATGATGTGCACCTCTTGCTTGAGAGTTGAGTTAGAGTTGTGCTGAAAAATCAATCCGCTTCGAAAGGAACACTGGAGCGGGGAGCATCCGTGGGTACCGCGACTTGGTTCGAGCCCTGCAGGCTGTGCGCGTCGGCGTGTGCTGCGATGACCGAGCGGTAAACGGCAATGAGCTGCTGGTAGTTGGTAGTCTCACTGTAGAGCAGTTCGTGGGCCCGGTGAGCGGCGGCCGACCATCGCGACCAGACATCCCACGGCGCCAGCAACACCTTCTGCAGAACATTCGCCAGCGAGGCCGGATTTGCCGCTTGGAAGATCAAGCCATTGCTTTCTTGGATGACCATCGTCTTCATGCTGCCCAGGTCGGGCACGAGGACGGGAGTCGCCGTGGAGAAGGCTTCCAGCAGCACCATGGGACAATTTTCATATGCCAGCGTCGACAGCACTAATGCGCGGCTTTCGCCGATGCGCTGCAAAACTTCCGGATGAGTGAGACTGCCCGTCCACGAAACTCCGCGGGCACCCGAGAACTGTGTTTGCAGCCCTTCGCGCTCCGGGCCGTCCCCGATCAGGAGAAGCTCACTGCCTTCCACGTTGACGCGGCCCCAGGCGTTCAAAAGCACATGCAAACCTTTATGGCGGGTCATGCTTCCGGCAAAAACAACTCGCAGAAACCTGGCAGCAGGAGCCAGACTTAATGCCGGCACAAAATTTGGTTTGACGGCTATCTTCTCACCCGGCAAACCGGCGCGGAGCAGGATGTCGCGGCTGAAGTCGTTGAGCGCGATGTAGGCGCCGACTTTCCGGGTGTACGTCCCGACTCTCCAATGGAGCGCGTTCATCGCCAGGACGGCGGCGGTGCGGGCGAAACTGCCGGCATAGCAACGGTGACGCAGCCCCGGCCAGGATGAGCCGCCAACGCACTCTTCACAGGGCTTGTCATCGCGCAGCAGGACGGCGTTAGCGCAGGTGTGGCGAAAATTGTGCAGGGTGTGCACCGCCGGCACGCCCGCATGGTGAGCCGCCCAGAAGACGCTTGGACTCAGCAGCGGAAAAGTGTTGTGCACATGAACCACGTCAGGTGCGAACCGTGCCATGCTCTGTCGCAGTCTTCGGTAGCTGGTCTGGGACCAGAGAAACCCGGGGACCGCCAGCATCTGCCGGACTGCGGATGCCTGCTTCAAGGAAGAATTCGACACCTGAAACTGTTCTACAGTGTTGCCCCACTTCCGCAGGAGTTCAGCTTCCAGGTCCACGACGGTTTCTTCTCCACCCCAGCCGGGTGCGTGGCGATTATGCACCTGCAGGACGCGAAGATTTCGATCCAGGGGAAGCATGCTGGTCTCAGGCGAACGCAACCTTCGATCTCCCTCGCAACTCGGAAATCGCCGCCTGCACGCTGAAGCGCGAACGTGCAATACGGCATTGTGATTCCAGGTTGCGCTGTGCCCACAGCGTGAAACGTTTGAGTTCCATGGCCTTTTGAGGGGAACGAGTGTCGATGACCCGATTTCGGCCGGGTTGCACGGTTACCCCTAACTGCAAACCTGCGTCTTGCGCCGTCTGGACGATTTCCGGAGACACATTGCCATTGGGATAAGCGATCAGATCCGGGTTCTTGCCCGTCAGTCCGCGGATAAAGTCCTGCGCGCCGGCAATCTGTTCCTTCATTTCAGCGCGGGGATAGTTGCTGAGGATGCCGTGGTCCAGAGTGTGGTTGCCAAGGTGCGCCAGGGGATGGCCGGCCAGGATTGCCAACTCCTTCGAAGTCATGGGCCGGTCAAGATCAGAAACCGGCCGAAGTGCTGCCTCGCCAAATTCGGTGCAGAGCCGGTGTTCGGCGTCGCGAGTGCGAAGCAGTTTGAGCGCACTGCGAACACGATCCGTTCGCGAGGCTGACCATCCCAGGGTTCGAGCTTCGCGGTACAAAGCGTCCCACCAAAATGCTTTTCCCGTGTCGACGTGGTTCGTGGAGATGCAGAACACGGCAGGGATGTGAAACTCCTCCAGCAGCGGCACGGCCCTCATGTTGTTGTAGTAGCCGTCGTCGAAGGTGATGAGCGCGGCCCTGGCCTCGGCCTCCAGGCCATCCAGGATCTCCGGTGGAGAGACGAAACGGTAGCCGTGGCTCGTGAAGTCGTGGACGAATTGCCTGAACATCTGCGTGGTGATTCCTTGCTGTGGATCGAGCAGGCCCCGATCAATCTCCTGCGGCGATGCGAACAGGCTGTGAAAGGTAAAGATCAGCAGGGTAGAGCGATCCGGGATCAGCCGGGCGCAGGCTCCGGCAATGCTATGGTCACACGCTTCCAACACCTTGATCACAGATTGACGAAGCATAAGTTACCGGAATAGAGGGTCAGCGAAACCTGCAGGGCGAATTGCGCCGAAGTCTTTGCATGTAGAATTCCAGCCATGAACGGCGTCACCGCAAGGAAACTCGGGTGCCCTGATGACCTCGGGGCGCTTGACCTGGTTGACGATCGCTTGCGCTGCGTCCTCTGCCGGCGCGAGTTTTCCGCCTCGGATGGAGTGTTTGATCTTCTGCCCCTGCAATCCCTGCTGGCGGACTCACCTGAAGTGGAAAGGCTGCAGAGCTATCACGCCACCTACTCGGGACGTCCCGACCGGGCCTGGCTGCAGCCTCTTCGGGTCCTGATTGCTGAACTGGGCAACCGGTATCTTTATTCATGGGCGGCGCGCCGCATCAATGACATCGCAAAGGGAAGGTCGCTGGACATTCTTGATGCCGCTTGCGGGGACGGAATACTGCGGCGCCACATCGCCAGCCGGCATCACTATGTGGGCGTCGATTTTTCCGCCCGCCCGCTGCTTCGCGCCGCCCGCTACTATCCCGCTGACTACTTCCGCGGCGATCTCAACCACCTGCCCTTCGCGGATGCCAGCTTCGATGTTGCGGTGTCACTGCAATCATTCCAGTATCTTGACGATCCAGCCACTGCAATTCGGCAAATCGCCCGTGTGCTCAAACCAGGTGGGCATTTTCTTCTGACCGTTCCCAACCGCGGCAGTTTTAAATACCGGCTACAGGGGCTGCCCGCAATCCAGCGGCAAAAGTTCTACCGGGCGACGGTGCGCGATCTGCTGTCTC
Source organism: Terriglobia bacterium (assembly GCA_963790645.1). GTDB lineage: Bacteria > Acidobacteriota > Terriglobia > Terriglobales > Acidobacteriaceae > JAIQFF01. The sequence goes on from CAWBPS010000016.1 coordinate 39,072, forward strand.
CCGACTTCCAGGTTCAGGAGATCGCCCCTCGGGGCCTGTGGCTGCCTTTCCCCAGGATCGGCATCCATCTGCCAGGAACCTATCGCGACTCTCTGGGGCTCTCGTGGACGACGGTGAGTGAACGGGTCACAAGTAAGTGAGGGTCAGCCTGCGCCCGCTGCAAGAAAGCCATATTCCTCTCCCGACGGCGAGATGCTGAATATTCTGTACCCGGCCGCATTGAGCTTGCGGATCGCAGTCTGCGTCTTCGCGATGCCAACCTCGGGCCAGCGGTGATGAAACTCAACCAGCAATTGACGGACCGGAACCGGGCCGGTCAGCAGGTCGTCGATGACCTCATATTCCGCGCCTTCGATATCCATTTTGAGCAGGTCGATGTGGTCATGACCCAGGATTTGCTGCACGCTGGAAATGCGGCGCACCTGCACCTCAACCGCCGGCCAGGGAGTCTCGCGTTCCAGAAGCGTGTGCGATACGAAATGCTGGTTCGCCGGGGGAGCAAATCTTCGCATGCCGTCCTGCCCCGCGATGCCGTACGAGTGGAAAACGAATTCCGGGGGCAACGGTCTCGACTGAACCCACGCGATAGAGCGCGGAGTCGGATCAAAGGCATGCACGGTCACTCCAAACCGCTCGATCAATTCCAGGTCGAAGGAAATCTCCTCGCCCACTCCCACGGAATACACGACGCTGTGCGCGGATAAAGAATTCCGGCAGATACTCCAGGCGGATCCACTGCTGCCCAGAGTCAAGGTCTGGCATCTCACCTGGGGGCGCTGCAGCAAGTCTTGCCCACGCCAGGCGCGCCAGGTGCGTCTTACCGCGCGCAAGTTGTTGCGCAAGCTATCGAGCCCCACTGAATCCTGGATCATCGATGTCATCCTGAGCGGAGTGTCTGTTTTGCTATGCGAAGCAGACGCGCAGTCGAAGGACCCCTATAGCGAGATCGAGAGCGGGCTTGCAAGTGCAGTTGCATCGCCTCAACTCCCGACATTCTGCAGGTTCCCGGTAAAAACCAGAGCATAGTGGTAAGTCAGTAGCTGGGGAGCCAGCCGGGAAGAGAACTTAAGCCCAAGGTCCTTCATGGCATAGGTCAGATAGCCGCGCAGCCGGCCTTTGCGATGGACGTAGAGCGCAAGCGAGCTGTGCATCAGGCTGGATGACAAAACCCTGAACCCGCAGGTCTGCACCAGATGGCGAATACTGCGCGGGTTATAAACATTGATGTGTCCTACGGCATCGGGCACAAAATCTTTGGGCAGGCGGACATTGTCCTCGAGCGGGACCTCGACGAACACATTCCTGGCTACGCGGCCTGCCTCATATAACAACCGCCGCGGATACTCCACGTGTTCCAGCACGTGCGTAAGAATGGCCAGGTCAAAGGCCTGATCGTGAAAGGGGACGTCCGATCCGTTGTACGATTCGAATTTCGCGCCGGGAATCTTCTTGGCCCGGGCGCAGCGGATCGCGCTGGGAGAAATTTCGAGCCCGGTAAACCGCCTGCCAAACCCGCAAGCCGCAAGCCTTTCCAGCACCGCCCCGTCGCCACAACCTATTTCCAGAATCTCATGCTGGGGAAGACCCGCGCACAGTTCCACAATGTTGTTGGCTTTGTCGGTCGCACCCAATCGCCGCCACTCCGCCAGGCCCTGGTTCTCGGAGTAGTATTCGGCGTAATGCTCCGTCAGTGATTGTTCCAATTTCAAGTAAACTCCATGTGTGACACAAAATTCCGATGACGTTTCTTATCGCGACTAAGACAAGAAGGCTGCGGCATGGTGCCGTGGATATCGGGCGTCACACAATCCCTTCTCCATTCGAAATAGAGACATCAGCAGGAACGCCAGCGCAAATACAAGAAAACTGTCTGCCAGGGTCACACGCGCCGTCCAGGCCATGAGAGTAAAAAGGACAGACGGCACAAGGCCGTGCAATGTCTGCATGCTGGCCGTCCAATGGCTTAACCCAATCACTCCAACCGTGAACAGAGGAAACAGAAGGATCGTTAAGGGACCAAAATTGGCATACATTTCCCCCATCTCAGTGACGTTCAAACTTGTAAGAACATTGGGTAGATAGAGTTCCGCCATTACCGCTGTCAGGTTCGACGGCTTTCCTGGATAAACGCTGCGCGGGATGAATGATAAGACCAGCCGGCTATAACTTTCCCCTCGCAAATATTCGAATCGAGTGCCGAAATCACGGACGACGTGCATGAGGAGCAAAGCGTCCATGCCTTCGACAACGTTAAACAGCGAGCTGGTCACGTAGTTTTCGTGGTCCGCGTCTGCGTAGCTGCTGACAGACTGCGGAATGTCACTTAGGTCATGTCTGATTGTTGACCAAGCGCTGAAAACCAAGACGAGGACCGGCGAGGCAACCAACAGGGCCACAATCACTCTTCTCCGGGGATAGAGCGCACAGAAGACCAGCAGGGCCATCAAATATATAGCCAAGTGGATTCGATTGCCTGTCATTACGACTTCGAGTAAGAAGAAAAGCCCCACCAGCAACAGGAACTTTTTCTTGACTCTGCCATGTTTCAGCAAGAGGCCCGTGTAAAGAGCGGCCGCACTGGTGAAGATGACCTGGTTTGCCGTGGAGAGATGGCTCAGGAGCACATAAGAATCTCCGAGGCTCGCGACCAGATCCTCTCCACGCTCATACCAATGCGAGACCAGGAAAGTTTCAATGCCACCAACCAACCGAATCATGACGACCCAGTCGAGTACGGTCAGCGCCATGGTGATAAGCAGTACCCTTTCCAGCCGCCGTTCGGAAGTGACAAGTCCGTTGTCGCTCGCCGATCGTACCGAAGGCATGAAAACATAAATCGCCAGGCATGCGCCCTGGAGCGAGAGCCACACCAGGAGATAGGGCAGCAGAAAGCTGCTGTCCCGAAAGCTCACTCCGCTCCAAGACTGGCCTACCTCGTAGCTTGCAGGCATCTCATAGCCACCCAGCAACGTCATCATGGAGAGGGGGGCGACGAGAAAGTAGCCCAGTCCTACCCACCAACCGAGCAAGGGTGTAAGGGTGGACGAGCTGCGGATGATCTTCCATAGCGTCCAGCCATAGGACACCACCAGCACCAGCGTCAGAAATAAAAAGAGAATTCTCATTCGGCCGCCTGACAGACGATTCGTGGGGTAACTACCGGTTGGATTCGAGAATTGCCCAATATCTCCCACAACCGGCAGGCCAGCGAGGGTGTCGTCAAAGCTTGGTAGGTTTGCGCTGCGGCGTATTGCATGCGCCGCAATCGAGCGTGGTCAGTGGCCAGAGCATTAAGGCAACGATGGATGCCCTCTTCTGGCGCGGAACGGTCAAAGAGGAGACCATTTTCGCCGTCTGCGATAAAACTTGCTTCTGGCCCGTGACTTGTCTTCAGGTCGCCATGGAGAACAACCGGCAGGCTGAGGGACATCATTTGTACGATGCTTAGGCCTGCGTCTCCCGGGTAGCAGCCCACAAAACAATCCTGCGCGATCTCACAGATCTGAGCCGGATCATAGACTTCGCCGTGCCAGTGGACCCAATCTGCAGTCGCGTATTCCTTTCGCAGCCGATCCCCTTGTTCTCCGTCCCCTACAACGTGCAGTTCGCAATCAAGTTTCTCTTGTTCCCGGACGCGCTGCACCGCTCGCAGAAGGGTTTCGATTCCGCTCAGAGGTCGCAGCCGGCCAAGAAAGATGATACCTCTCTCCTTCCCGGTCTTTTCCTCCGGAGATAGCGGACAAGGATTTACCAGCGAGTTGTGTGCCACATGCACTTTCTCGGTGGAGAAGCCGTGAGCGCCAAATGCGTCCCGCACCATCGGCGCGTAAGCGATATAGCCGGTGGATAGGCGCAACAACAGGCCCATCATCCGGCGGTAGGCCCAGGGAATGCGCTCCTTCTTGTATACCCCGTGACCGTGAGAGTAAACCGGGATGCCCAAAACACGACCGACAACTAGAGTCGTCCAAAAACTGAGGAAGTCCGGATCAGCAGAAGCCATGACCACATCCGGCGCTTCGAGGACCATGTAGCGCACAAGTCCGCACTGCCAAAAACCCACCTTGTCGCCAAACGGCTTTTGTCTTGGAACTTCGAGATAGCGCAGCGATGGGTTGCCGGCTGGAAGCCGCGGACCGAAACCTACCGCCCGATCTGCAGGCGAGAAGATCCAATCCACGTCGCAATATTCGGCAAGCTCGCGGTACACCGGGTGGCGATAGTGGGTCCACACCGGCTCGACGATAGCGATTCGAAGCCGGCTGCGGACGTTTGCTGAGAGCGTCCCGCGTCGGCGCAAAAGAAAAATCAACCATAGAACAACCAAGGTGACGGTATAAGCGGCGGCGGACAGTAGCATGCCGTACACCGCGCCGCGCAATCCGTAACGGATCACCAGGGGAGCTCCCGCAAGGAATGTGACCAGGCCGCTGGCGACATAAGCGTAAAACACTGCACTCGGCCTTTCGATTGCCTTCAGCGCGGCATTGGTGGCATTGCCGACTCCCATGATCAGCGGCACGAACACCAGCAGGGCGAGAAGGCGGGAGAGTTCGTCAAACTTCCCGCCGTAAGTCACATGCAGTAACGGCAAGCTCACGGCCCGGACCGCGAGAGCAAAGGCCGTGGTGATCGCCAGGAACAGGAGCGAATATTTTGCCCACAGGGAAATCAGCGCGCCGGGCTGCCCGGTGGCGTAGCGATGCGCCATCATGGGCAGGATCAGCAGCGTGAATGCGATGAACAGCTGATCGACGGGCGTGACCAGCAGGTGCATGGCGCGGAGTCCGGCCAGGTCTTTCACCGAAAGAAAGCCCGCCACCAGCCAGTAGTAGCCCTGGGTCATAAGTTGAAACACGAAGGCAGTCGCCAGGACCCAGCGTGAATACTTCCAGTGCTCGCTCCAGTATCCGGTTTCGATTTTGTGAAAGTCCAGGGGAGCGTTGCGCCCCGGAATCACTCTTCGCATCACCAGCGCGGCCGCGAACCAGCCCAGGGCGGCGATGGTGAAGGTGGTAAAACCTGTGAGCCAGTGATTTCGAATTGCCAGCGCCAGCAGAATGCCCAGCGCAATGACAAAAGAAATGGAAAATCCCGCGGCCAGGTCAGGCCTGCGCTCGATGTAGAACGCGCGGCGGATAAATGTCCCGGTCATCAGAACGCCGGAAGTGAGGGCCATGCCCAGGAAGACCGGCAAAGCAAACTGGGGAGCGATCCAACGCAACATCAACCACACGAACAGAAGCAGGATCGACAGGCCGGCGCACAGGGCCGCGTTCCTCCTTCGCATCAGGCGCGCGTAGGACTGAAACTTCTGGTGATAACGTCCCGAGCCAAAGACCGTGAAAGGCTCGAGGATGATCGCATTGTGCAGTCCCGCCAGGAAGGTATAGACGGAATAGCAGAGCGCGAAGGCCCCGTATTCTTCCTTGCTGCGCACCCGGGCAAGCGCGACATTGGCCAGGAACATTCCACCCACGGCGAAGGCCTGGTCCGCGATGCTGTAAGCCACCAGGCGTGCCCGGCCTGCGAGCACGCCGGCGGTCTTGACCTCTCCGCTTTGCGTTTCGTGGAGAGGAACGTCACCGTCCGGCGCTAAACCAGGCTGCGTTACTGATGTGCTGACCATACCGTTTGAAGATTGGTTCAGTAGGAAGTGGAGTGCCGGGTCCAGGACTTCGGCCAGAAGGTCACTTGGACGGAAGTGCTGAAATTCTTTTGTGGTCCGGGTCGCAGCACGGGATATGTCCAGGCCTCATACTGCACGCCGGTCGAGATCTGCCACTGCGGACTTGTCCAAATGTCGGCACGAGCCCCGAAGTCTGTGATGGTGCCGCCGCCCGGATCAAATTGCTGGCTCACCTTCTGGTGGCGAAAGGAGAATTGCAGGCGGTTCCTGGCGCCGAGCCAGTAGTTCGCCCAGGCCTGCGCGCCTTGCCCGTCGCGTCCGATCCAGTTGCCCATCAACGATCCGTCGTTGGTGTAGCCGTCGCGAAAGCGGGTGTTGGAATAAAAGAAACCGTGCCCGATGGGACCGCCAACGGGCAGGTCGGTGTAAACTCCCTCGACTCTGAGGTCAAGTTTTGGAACCCTGGGAAAGTGCGAAAGATACAAGCCCGCGCGGAAGGCCGAACGGTCCCAGTAAGCGATGGGGCTGAACTCGTCGTCCGTAAATGCGTCGCCGTAAAAAGTCAGCCAGTCGCGCAACTTGGGTAAACGATACGACCAGTCCATTCCAGACCTCCGATCGCCAGGATCGGAAGTCGAGCCGGGAAGACCATTCCCCAGGTTGATAAGGCTGCTCTTGAAGGTGCCCAGAGTCAGCGGCACTCCGGGGCCGCCCATGATAGTGGTGCGGGAGAATCCGAACTCGAAGTTGCGGGTGGGCTTGAAGCTGAAGCGCTGTCCGTGAATGTAGGGCTGCGATCGAAGCTCCTGCCCGTAGCTGCCCTCGGCGGAGGAATTCGGTTCTCCAACAAAGTGATGGCCGGTGAGCTGTCCGAAGAAAAACTCCAGCCGCATGGGACCGAGAAAGCGTGACACCAGTGGAATCGTCATCGGCGCCACGCGGTTTACGCGGAACATATTGATCGGCGGCGCGTTGTCGCTGAACAGCAGAGCGCCACCCGCGCCCGGTCCCCAGGAAAGACTCTGCGGGCCGAAACTCAGCTCCCAGTTGGAGAAGGTCAGGCCGACGTAAGCGTCCAACAGACGCAATTGCTGAACCGCAGGTGTGGGTGTTCCTGGAGCAATACCGGGCAGGTGGTCAACGTCACGGATGAACTGCCGTGCAGCCAGGGGGAGCGCAGGATCGCTGGGCGCGGTTTGCATCTCGCCGCGGAAGTATCCGACCCAGGGTCCGCTGGTGAGATAGAACGACAACCCGGTGGCGGTGTTCCATCCTTCGGCGTAGGGGCGGCCAAAATCGTTGATGTTGGTTTGTCCAAAGTAGTATCCGTTGGTGAGTGTAGGCCCGGAGATGTTCAGCACGCGAGTGTAAACCGATTCGAGCGCGGCCCGCGGTCCGGAAGCCTGGTCAAGCTCAGGGCTGAATTCTTTTGCGAGTTCCCGGTACAGGCTGTTGCTGTCCCCTGCGGTGTCGCCGATCCGCTCTCCGGCTTCCCTGACCAGGCGAGCGCACTCACGTCGTGTCCACGGGCGCATGCCGGCGAAGCCGCTGTCGATGATTCTCAGGGCCGCCAGACGGTCAAACGCGGGGTAGACCCAGCTGTCAAGCGGCACGTAGGGAGAGCCCAGGTTTCCGATTGACGGCTCCGCCAACGACTGCCGAACTTTGCTGGTCCAGCTCACCCAGGCAGGACTGATTTCGGGATCGTGATGACGGGAATACACCTGGTGTGCGGTCAACTCGCCGATGAGCGCTCCGATCAGGACATCCGAGGGAAAATGGGTGCGGCCATGAACCCGCGAATAGCTGACCATCGCCGCCGTGCTGTAGGCCAGGAAAGTAGGAAGCGGCCCGGGATACTCATGCGCAATCACACTGGCGATGGACCACGCCGCGGCCGAGTGTTGCGATGGAAAGGACTGTCCGCCCTGGAAAAAGCGTCCGTTGCCGGTTCCTTGAGTTGGCCGTTCGCGTCCGAACGAGTATTTCAGCGCCTCGGTCATCATCATGCTCTGCAGTGCGGCTTCACCGGAGAGCAATCCGGTCTCCCGCCAGTGCTCGTTCGAATTGTGGTAACTGAACAGCCACATGGCTCCGGCACTGCCCACGAGCGCGGCAACCCCCGCGTTCGAAAGTGTGGTGTAATTCGACAACTTCTTGGGGTCTCGTGACATGTTCTTGCTGACGTCAGTGTCGGTCACGAGCAGTCCAGCGGTGATTCCGCTGAGCGGCACCAGCCAGGCGGTGTCCGAAAAATGGAGCCGGAAGGGGGCCGTCCACAACTGTTTCTGGTCCTTCAACAGGTCCAGAGTGAATTGCCCGGGCACAAACTTCTTCGGTGCGGATTGACTGCCGGGCGCACCGGCCGGAGTCTAGGCCGCTCCACTCGGTTCCGGTGCGCTCTTCTCCACTGCAATGTCCTGGGTTTCGTTTGTGTCCTGCGCGAAGGCCGGAGCCACCTGAGTAAGGCAGAGAAGAAATAGCACGAATGTTGAAAACTTCAGCTTCACTGTCGGAGGCCTGGGGAAGGATCACGGTCTTCGCGGCGCGGGAGATTCTGTCTTACCTGAGGAGCCATTGCGGACCACGTAACGCGTCCACACTCGATGAGTGGCGGCCTGGAAGCGCGATCCATTGGGCTGCGCCCACGGCATGGTCGCGTTGGCGGCGTGGAAAACCTCGGCTGCGAGCTGCTTTCGCGGGTCCAGAGGATCGGTCGCTTCCCATCGTTCCCGGCCGAGCACCCACGCTCCCGCCATCAGGAGCGCGAACACTGCCCCCAGGAACATGATCGCCAGCCGCGGCGGAAACGATTTTCGCTCGGGGAGATTGGGAGAATCGAGCACCTTGACGCTGGGAATTTCCTTGGCCTCTCTGACTTTTGCCAACTCATACTCCTGGGTCAGGGTCTCAAATACCGCCTCCTGCACCTTGGAACGGCGGTAGAGATCGGCATACGTGACTCCCAGCAGAGGCAACTTGCGAATTGAGGGATAGAGCGAGTCGTCCTTCGTCTTTGCCGCGCCTGAATTTCCGGCATCAGGATTTACCACATCGCTGAAGACGTCCTGCCTCCCGCCGACCTTATCCAGCTGAGCGCGCAACTCAGCCACCCGCGCCTTCAGGGAGCGCACGCGGACGTTGTTGTCGGTATAGATCTGCCGTAAACCCTCCAGCTGGGACTGGGCGGCGATCATCTCGCCCTGCAGTCCGGCAGCGGCGGTCAGCATCGCTTTGCCTTGCTCCTTGACGTCGATGGCGCCGGTCTTGCTCGCGAACTCGCTGAAATCCTTTTCCGCCAGCTCCAGGTCCTGTTTCACCTGCTGCAGCCGCCCCTCCAGGAAGATGCGCTCGCGGCGCGCGGAGGAAGTGCTGACCTGGTTGACCACCCCGTTCAGGGATTCGAGGTACTGCTGCGCCAATGTTGCCGCGCGGCGAGCGTCCCGGTCCGTGACCGTGATCGTAATGATGCCGCTTTTGCGGTCCTGCGAGATCGAGGTATTGGAGGCCAGCTCGCGGCGCGCATCTTCCCAGCGCGATTGCCCGTAAACTTTTCTCAGATCAAGTTTCTGGATTACATCATCCTGCACCGTCCGGCTTTTCAGGACGCCGACAAACAGGTCTCCGGTGCTCTTGACTCCGAGCATGTCTCCCGCCAGGGAGCCCAGTCCGCCCGCTTTGCCGCTGAGGCTGGCCAGAACTGCCATGCTCTCGCCCGAGGAATCGTCGGGAGGCATCAATCGGGTCGTCGATTCGAACTGCTTGGGGATCAGGAATGCGATCAGGGTTGCGATGATCAGCCCGCAGACGGCAGCGCGAGAAAGAGAGCGGCGATTCTCCCACAGCACTTCCAGCTTGGCGACAATCTCCCTGCGATCTCCGTCAGCCTCCGGCGAAATTTCAGGCCGGGGCCGTGCCGGGACCCGTTCCAGCTCCGGATTGGTAAGGACCGGCCTCACGCAGTTGCTCCCTCGTCTTTATTGTTCATTCTCGTTACCGCCCGCTCAGAATCCGCGGGCGACCTGAACCCCAATTCCAATCGCCGAGGTTAACTGGGAAACTTCCAGGATCGTCTTCCACTTGTTGGTTCCGCCGATGGCCTTCTCCGGCATGACCACCATGTCACCGGGCAGTAGCTCCGCGCTTGTGGCCCCGCCTCCCCACATCCCGCCGGAGCCTCCGACCACCGATCCGTTGGCGCGAATCACGAATACAGCCTTCTTGTTCGCCATCTGCGTAGGGCCGCCCGCCTGCTTCAGATACCACTCCGCGCTCTGGCCCGGCTTGAAGGTGATGGCGGTGGGGTTATACACGGCTCCTTCCACCATCACGAAATTCGGTTGCTTGGGAATGATCAGCACATCTCCGGCGCGAATCTGCAGATCAGCGGAGGTGTTAGCCCAGCGGCCGACGTCGTTTGAAATGTGCACCACCAGGCGTCCTGCCGGCGGAGTGTTCTGCAGTCGTTCCAGCGCCGATTGCCACTGTGACAGCGAAGCTTCCTTGGCGATCTTCTGATCGGGATCAAGGTCCGGAACCAGCTTCAGGGAAGTGCCTTCGGCCCGCACTCGCCGGATCAGATCCGCCCGCGTTTTCTCTTCCAGCTCCCGCACCTGTGCGCGCTCCAGGATGGCTCCGTAGGGATAGGCGCCGGGCCGGAAGCCGCCGGCGCGAGCCAGAACCGAGCTCAGCTTTTCTCCTTCCTGAATCCCGTACGTGCCCGGACGCATGACCTCGCCCTTGATGGCAATCGATGCGCCGATGTCATTCCAGCCGGTAATCTGGGGAATGGTGAGCACGTCGCCGGCCCGCAGCGTGGGGTCATTGTCCGCCAGACCCGACATGGCCTTGGCTACATTCACGGTGCGTTGTTGGGAGATGAGCTTCTCGCCGTCCTGCTCGAGATACCGGGTCAAATCAGCCTTCTGGCTGTCGGCGCTGCGCTTGAGGCCGCCTGCCAGCCGTACCAGCTCCGCGGCCGTCATGCCCTCGCCCAGCGGATATTTGCCCGGCCGGGAAACTTCTCCCTGCACAATGACCGCGGGCGGATCGGTCTTGGTCAGGTTCTTGTGGATAAACACACGGTCTTTCGGTTCCAGCAGGACATCGTTTAGCGCATCGCCGGAGAGCGCCTTGGCCAGATTCACGCTGATTACGTGCACTTTGCCGTCGCTGGTGTGGCGGAAGACCTGGGCATCGTTCAGCTCGGCATCGGGGGTCACACCGCCCGCGAGAAAGATGGCGTCCCGCAGATGGGTGACGCCGTTGGTCATGTGATCACCCGGGTCGCGCACTTCACCGCTCACGCTCACGATCGGAGGATCCTCGAAGTCATAGCGCCCGAAGACCCGCACGGTGTCGAACGGTTTCAGGAAGCAGGTTCTTGTTCTGCCCGTCCAGTGCATCGCCGAGATTGAAGGTCAGTACTACCGGGGTGTAGTCCGGAGGTTGCAGGCGGATGATCTCGGCGTGGCGCCGCGAAGGCTCGGGCAGCAGATCGCTGTAGGAGTGGATGAGGTCGGTGACCGTCATCCCGTCCTTGTAGGGATACTTGCCGGGATGGAAAACATGGCCATCGAGATAGATGGTCTTTTCGCTGTAGGAAAGGATGGGAGAGATCCTGATCTTGTCGTCTCCCTGTACGTTGAAGTCCTCAAGTGCCTTGTCAACCGCTTTGGGGTCGTTGCCCTCGGGAAGATCAAGACGCAGCATGGTGCGGCTTTCGTGGGCCACCACGCGTTCCACATCGATATGGCGCAGCGCGCCGGAAGGCAGAACGCCGCCGGCCAGCTCCAGGACTTCAGCCAGGTTGGCTTTGCCGCCAAGTTCGTAGATTGCGGGACGCCGCACCATGCCTTCGACGGTGACTTGGGGCCCGATGGGCGGAACCCTGATGATGTCGCCGGACTGGATCCTTTGCAGATCGCCGTTGACGCCGCGCAGCAGCAGATCATAAACATCGATCTCCTGCACCAGCTGTTTGCCGCGGTAGTGTTGCAGCGTGCGCAACGAGCCTCCAGCCGTGGGACCACCGGCGGCGTACAGGGCGTTCAACGGAGTGGAGAGGGAACTGATATCGTACGCGCCCGGGCTCTGAACGTCGCCCACCACGTAAACCCGGACCGTGCGCAACCGGGCAAGCGAAACGTCCACCTCCACGTCCCGGTACTGGCTGCGCATCACGCCCTGCATGACGCGCTGCACATCTCCCAGCGTGTGGCCCGAAACCAGCAACGGGCCGGCTTCCGGCAGGGCCACTTGTCCGGTCCGATCCACCACTCGCTGCAGGCGCTGGGCAATGCTCCCCCAGAGTTCGATGTTGAGGCCGTCCCCGGGTCCCAGAACATAGTCCGGACCGACCGGCAAATCCATCGGAAGGTCATCCATGTTGCCCATGCCGGCGCGGAACACATCGGCGCCAAACCGTCTCCAACACCGGCGAGCGGCGGGATACCTGGGAATAGAGGTCGTAGAGCGAAGGCACGTTCGCGTACGGATTGGGGCGGTGCCGAATGACGGTTCGAGATTGAGTCAGGTCTGGGACCGGTTCTGTCATCCGGTAGCGCGGCTCAAGGCTGGCCTGCCGGGGGAATTCTCCTCTACCCGGGCTGGAATTGCTCCACGAGTCAGGCTGCTGGATTCGAGGCTGGTTCGCGGCTCCGCGGTCCAGGAGCGGGCGCGGCAGCGTCACCTGCTGGCGGCGCCATGGGATTTTCGCTGACCGAGGCCCGCAGCAGGCCCGGCAGTTCATCAGGGCGCACACGCGGCATCTGGCCGGAATCAGTGATGAGAGGATCGAACGGGTTGTCGAAAGAGTCCGGCGGCGACTCCATCTGTGTGCGGTTGAGTTCACGCGCAGGATTGCGAGGCTGCGCCTGCGGAACGTCGGGAGGATAGGGAGAGAAATCGCGAGGAACCGGGTAGGGCAGCGAATTCTGCCCCGAAGGGGTTTTCTGATCGTCGCGGCGCGACCAGTATTTTTCCTCCTGGCTCTGAGCGGTCTTCTGCAGGTCAGGAGTGGAAGCAGACGATTGATTCTCATTCTGCTGGGTGCGCAACGGCACGCGCTGCATCTGCCGGTACGCCTCCTGCGCCAGCTCCTCCTTGCTGGGTTTGGGCCGAATGTAGGAGCGGTCTTCGATCTCCTGGGTGGCGAGGATGCGGACGTCTTCGTCTTCCCTCAACAATCGGAACAAGGCTTCATCATTCAAGTCGGCGGGGTCGAGCAGGCGTCCCTGCTCGAACGCCTTGCGCACCAGCCGCTTCTTGACCTGCAGCAGCAGCCCGGGCTCGTCCCGAAGAAGCTGAATGATCTTATCGGCGGACAAAGAAACCAGCTGCTCCGCTTCCATCTCGGCCTGGCTTTGCACCGTCTTCTGCCTCGGGACGCTGCCGTATTCCACCCTCTCCTGTGCTCCCAGATTGAGCACGGTCACAGCCAGGGCCGTGCCGGCATACACCAGCAATTTCAGGACGAGTTTTGAGCGATGGACCGTCACAACAACCTCCAGAATTCGCCGCGTTCCGTGACTTTCAACGGGAAGAAATGCGAGGTTGAGGTCACAAGCGGATAAGCGGCCTAGCAGTTCGATTCAGCCCAAATCAGCGGCTTCGATCTCGACCGCGACCGAGCGCATGATCAGGTCAACAGAAATGACTACCCTGAGCTTGTCCTTCTTGCGCACGAGAATTCCTTCTGTCCCCGCCAGCGGGCCATGCTTCACCCGAACCCGCCGTCCGATCTTCAGGTAGGGATGGGGCTCGGCACGAACCCCGTTGACGATGCTACTTCTGAGCGACTCGATGTGAGCATTTTCCACCGGCGCGGGGCGTCCGCCGAAACTCACAAAGCGCACGACCCCGGGCACCTGCAGCACCCTGAGACGATCCTCAGCGGGGAGCTGAACAAAGACGTATCCCGGGAACAGCGGGATATCCAGTTCCTTGCGCCGGTCTTTCCAGCGATGGACCGCACGATAGAAGGGCAGGAAACACTCGATGCGGCGGTCCTTCAACTGCCTCGCGACCTGCTTTTCGTGATGCGCGCAGGTGTATGCCGCAAACCAGGCCGCTTGTTCCTGCACAATCGGCCCAGGAGCTAAGTTAGCGGTTTCGCGAGGCTCCGAAAACTCCGATTGCTGATTCATTTCGTGCTTCCGTGCCAGCCCATTCCCTGGGTACAGCTTCGCCACCTCACTTACAGGGCCATGTGAGGTAACCCATTGATGAATAGACCGTTAGACGCCTGGTCCCGCGATCCTGTCAGTTGGCGCGCGGGTTGTTTTCCGGCTGCACCGTGGTGGCCACCAGCTTGCGGCCACGCAGTGCGCTCAAAATGCTGTCTTCCGAGTTCTCGATTCGACTGGATCGAATGTCGATGTTTGCCCAATAGAAGAACGTGCTGTCGCGCTCCGCTGCCAGCGCAAGAATCCTCATATGAGGAAAGTGGTCCAGTAGCACGTCACAGATATGCGGCCGCTCCCCGGAGCAGCCTAATGTGATGATCAGGAAATCGGGACGCGCCTGCTCGACTGTGCCCAGAATCGAGGCCTCATCTTCGAGCACTCCGACGATTTCAAGGTCAGGCTGGTCCGACTATGGTTGCCATCACCACTTCCCGCATCAAGCGGGGCTGATTTGCGACCAGCACTGTGATTTTTCGCACGCCCCAACCTCCGCAGCAGTTTCCGCTCAATGGGGAAAATATGTAAGGTTCAATTTGGCACCAGCATGGGAGATTGGAAGTTAGGTGCTGCGGTACCAAGTGAAAGGTTCAACAGGCAACAACCGGCAACCAGAGCAGTACCATTCAGTACCAATCTGGCGTCGGATATCCGACGGGTTATAGAGAGAGAGTAAGTGAGTCTAATGAAGTTATGTCAGAAGGAAACCGTGGGCACGGCAAACCTCGACGGCTTCCAGGCGATCGCTTACGCCGACTTTGCGAAGCATGCGATGAATATGGTTCTTCACAGTCTGCTCGGAAAGACCCAGTTCCTGGGCAATCTCTTTGTTCGTGCACCCGCGGCTGACCATTCCTACCAACTGCTGCTCACGGCGAGTCAAGCCCAGCTCCTGTCTTGCCGCAAAATTGGGAAACGATGCTCGCTGACCGGCTACATACCGGAACAATACATGGCACAGTTCCGGCGGGCAAACCGCGCCACCCTTAGCGACGGATCGCACGGCAGCCACGATTTCCGCGGCGGTAGCATCCATGAGCATGTATCCCGCGATGCCCTCACGCAAGGACTGGATGAACAGTTCGCCGTTCAGCTCCATGCCTATCATGACTACTCTCGCTCCCGGCAGTGTTTCTCGCAGTGCCGCGAGGAAGCTCAGATCAGAACGGGTATCGACAGGGTTGAACAGAAGTACATCTGGAGGGGCCGTCATAATATCGCTTAAGACGGTTGCGGAATACGATCCCGACCCGACTACTTCGATATCGTTCTTCTTGCTCAGAATCCGAGCGAGAGCTTCTCGGAGAAGACGATTCTCGGCGAGCAGAAACACAGACGTCAGAACTACTGGAACGGTCATACTGCTTGAACCTTCGCTTTGGGGGAAGCTTGGTTCCGACCAAGAACGACTTTGCTTAGACTCAGCATACCGATGGTCGGGTTGTGTGTCACCTGGCATCTATTAAATTTAGGTTAAATAAAGGTTTTCCACAGAAACTCGAGATTTCTACGATGCGAAGAGGGCGCGAATGAATGTCCTCGAAAATCGAACCGAATTTGCCGCTCGTTCTGAACTCGATGAAACTCCTGGCATCTGCGTGTGTGCTCTTTGCACATCTCTGTGTTCATTATTTGCGCAGTCAAAATCCCCGACCTTGATACCGGGGCTAGGTCAACATCACCACGCGATCTCGACGAAGGACTCTGAGGCGCAACGTTTCCGAGCTCCTCGGCATGGACGAGCCCCGCAGACGACTCGGCGCGAAGATGTCCGGTCTGGGCGTTCATTACGACTTCGGCGAGGGGCATCCGCTGCTCGGACGCCGCATGCCCGATCTCGACCTGGTCACCGCCAACGGCCTGCTGCGGGTCTGCACCCTGCTGCACGATGCGCGGCCGGTGCTCCTCAACCTCGGTGAGCTCGGCGGCTTCGACACACTCCTGGGCGGATCGCGTTCAGTTGATCGACGCCAAATACGTGGGTACGTGGGAGCTGCCGGCGATCGGGGCGGTCACGGCTCCCACCGCCGTTTTGGTTCGGCCCGATGGATATGTGACCTGGGTGGAGTGGGGCTCGCTGACGCGCTAACCACTTGGTTCGGACCGCCTAGTGCGGCGTAGCGCACCGGCTTCCAAGATCCGGTTCCTTGTTGGCGAGTGGAAAAATTGGGCGACAAGATTTTTGTTCGGGAGAAAGTTCCACCACCGGCTCCCAAGCGTGGAGCAGAGGGTCCAAGCTCGGTCGTGATTGTGGGCAGAGGCGCCGCTGGTCTGGCTGCGGCCGACATGCTGCGGCGAGAGGGCTACGACGGTCCTCTTACCATCGTGAGTGCCGACGCCTCTCCGCCAGTAGATCGCCCGAACCTTTCCAAGGATTACCTGGCTGGCACGGCTCAAGAAGAGTGGATTCCTCTGCGGTCTTCCGACTATTATCGCGATCGTCGGATCGATCTTCTCCTTCACTCACGGGTTTCATCGCTTGATACGGAAAGACGCCGGATCGTGCTTGAGAGTGGCAAGGTCCTCGAATTTGGCGCTCTCCTGTTGGCCACCGGAACCGCCCCGGTCCATTTGCTGATTGAAGGCGCAACTGATTCTCAGCTCCATTCTCTCCGCACGTTCGCTGACAGCAAGGCAATCATTGCCAAGGCAAGTTCTGCAAAACGTGTGGTGGTTGTTGGTGCCAGCTTCATTGGCTTGGAAGTTGCTGCATCGCTGCGCGCCCGCGGAATTCTTGTAGATGTAGTAGCGCCTGACAGCCAGCCGCTCCAACGCATAATGGGAGCTGAGGTTGGCCTCTTCATCCGCAAGCTTCACGAAGGTCACGGCGTAACCTTTCACTTGGGGCAGACTGTGAGCCGGGTGAGTGGTCGCACCGTTACCGTTTTGGATTCCACACCACGGTCAGATTGAGTCGGGTAAGTCAGAACGGACCCTCTGAAACCGAGTTGTATAGTTAGTCAGAGTGAGGAAACCTCATGCACACATCACTTGATTGCCAGTTCTGCGAAGGAACGGGCAAGTGCGAAGAGTGCAACGGCACAGGCACGAGTCCTCACTTGAACTCCAACGTCCCGTGTCCTCATTGTTCCGCAACTGGGACGTGCCCCGAATGTGAGGGCAGCGGCAAGTCTCCAATGGCACGCCCTCGCAAGGGGAACGTCCTGAAATATGGGCTTGTATGGAGTGTCGGCTTGATCGGTTTCTTTGCACTCATGGCTATTGTGGACAATCGAATCTTCACGGTCTTTCTGATGGTGGTTTGGACCGTCTTTTGGTATGTGCTCTACTACCGTGACGGTCAGAGGAAGAAACCCAGCCCGCGGTCTCGGTTCTGACTGGCGAAAATCCCCTTTGCACCAACAACCGTCCCGGCGACGCATTGCGAGGATACTGCTTTAGGTTCCACACCTCACCAAGAAACCTCTAGCCCTAGCAATCTGGTTCAAAATCGTTCCGAGGGGTACACCATGAAACAAAGAATATTCCTTCATGCGGGCCCTCTCTTGCATGCGGGCCCTCTCTTGATTCGCAGTGGTTTCTTGGGTCCAAAGTTGGGTCCAATTGGAAGTGCTTTTTCAGCCCAAAACGGGGGTTAAGTTGCGCCAGATCAACGAAAGTGTGGACGGCTCATAACCCAACGATCTGTTCCAGTGCCATCGCTTCTTCATTTTACTAACGTTGATGGTTGACCCATGTAGAACTAGGCTCCCAGGTCGAGGTCCAAGACCACGGGAAGGTAACCCAACCGCTACCTTCTTCAGAGAGGGACCACGACTCACTTCCCTGATATCTCTGCAATCCGTGCAATCAGAAATTTACCGTGCGTTCTTCTGAAAGGACAGAGACTGGATGCCTCGTTCGAACAGCGAGCGAGACATTACTTGAGCGTCAAAGCGAACCATCGTGCCGATACGAAACGATGGAATCTTCCCCGTTCGCCCGACACAGAATGATGACTTTCGCCACACCGAGCAACGTCGCCAACTCGTCGGTCGATGTGCGGATTGCAGAACGGCGATATGTGGCGAATTTCGCTTCGAGTACTGCGGGAATTCGTTTTGCGTCTCTTGCTACGACTATCACCGGACGCGTGCTTGCATTCGTAAGCCCGCCCAGCCCGTGGTCATCTCCCGAGTTCAGATCGAACCGGCTGACGGCTGGTCGCGATCAACGCTTCCGCTTGTCGCCCCGGGCAGCCTTCGCCCACTCTGCAAGTAGGCGGGGATCGAAACGAACCTGGTTGCCCAGCTTGAAAGATGGGATGCGGTCAGCCCTCGCCATTCGTTCAATCGTTTTCTTGTTGAGCCCAAGCACATCGGCGACTTCGTTGATATTGAGGGCGTGGTCAAAGGCTGCGAACCGACTCGCGATGCCTAGCATCTTCTTTGGCGATGGAAGTGTTTCGTTCGTAGTCGTTTCAGTCGTCATTGCGACACCCCTTCAAACACCGAGTTCATTTTTTCGCGGACGTGATCGTGACCGGCAGGCTTCAGATATCGCATCGTGCTTTCTATATCGCTGTGACCGAGATACGACTGCACCGTCTTCAGATCGACCTGCTTCCACAACGTCCACGTCGCAAATGTCGCTCGAAATTTGTGGAGCCAGAACGTCTCAGGATTGAGCTTCGCTCGCTTCGCGACAGCTTTGCAGCAGTCGAGAAAATCCTTCTTCGGTTTGCACCCGGATGTCGCGAAGACCAAATTGCAATTGCCGTGTCCGGTTTTCAGTCTTTTCAGGCTGGCGATCAGCGACTCAGGGACGGGAATCTCGCGTTCCTTGTAAGCCTTCGGCGTCCAGTCACGGTCAGGTTTGTGCGTGACTTTGACGGTGCACTTCGAGAACTGGATGTCGCTCCAGTACGTGTACATGACTTCCTGTTCTCTCATGCCGGTCATCAGAAAGAACTCGAACCACAACCGTTCATCCGGTTCGCAGGCGTTCAGAAATTGCGTGACTTCCTCTCGCTCGTAAACTTCAGGCGACTCTTCAGTGAACCGGGGCCAATCGGTCTTGCCGACCAGCGGTCTCACAACCCCATGCTCGTCTCGTTTGCTGGTCATGCCCTGAAGCTTGAGGAATGCCATCACGCTTTCAAACTTGTTGTAGACGCTCCGTGGTGACTGGTCTTTGTCATCCCGCAGGTACGCCGAAAATTTCAGCATGTCCTTCCGGTCGATGTCCTCGACGAACTGCTTGTAGCAGGACTCTTGGAAATACTCCAGAGCGGTTTTGTAGGCGAGATGCGTCCGGTGTTTCTTCGTCAACTTGATGTCTTCGAGATAGGACGCGATGGCTGCCGCGAGAGAGTGCTTGGCCTGCCCGCCGATCATGACCGGGGCGTCTAGAATTTCCAGTCCGGCCTTGACCGCATTCAGTTCAGCCTGCTTCGCCAGCCGGGCAGACTGGGCGTCAGCAGCATTCTTGCCTACACTGATGCGGACTCGCTTCTCGCCCTCGCGGTAGTCGATGTAGTAGGAGCCCTCAGGATGCCGCTCTTCCGTGCCGTCCACCATGACCACATCCGGGCGGATGCGACCGTTGGCGGCTTCGATGACCGGGCAATACCGCAACCCGCTGTTCACCATGACCCGCTTCGTTAGATTGACCAGTCTCATGGAAATTCCCCTCTCGGATCAGCAGGGGAATCGCTGATCTGTGTATCAGACTAAGGGATCATTTCAGCGGAGGCAAGCGAAAACGGCCTGTTGGCGTGGATTTCATAGAATCTGGCGGAGAGGGAGGGATTCGAACCCTCGGTACCGGTATTAGCCAGTACAACGGTTTAGCAAACCGCCGCATTCGGCCACTCTGCCACCTCTCCGGCGTGCGGAAACCCAGTTTACCACGGTCGTGATAAACGCTTTCCGCCTTCATCCTAATCATTTACACCAATCCGACTGTGGTGGCACCGAACCGGTCCAAATTCTCCCCAGCCTGCAAACGAGCGGGTTTTCAGCACGGCACATTCTTTATCGGCACAGCGCCGGCGCTGGCCCGCCGATCCTCTTCCCACTTTAAAATTCAGGTCCGCCATATCAGAGATTACTAATTCTGCCGGCCAGTCAGTCCAACCCATAATTATAGGCCCGCCAGCAAACGCGGTGTCTGGGGTGGGCCCAGCTTTAAAGAAGGCCCTGCAACCGGACCCGAAATGGAGGCATGGAAGCGCGCGCAGCGTGAGAGTCGGGTCTATGCCAGGCTTCGAAATGGCGCACGCCACCACTGCATGTCCGACCCGCCCGAGCCCCGTTTCATTGCCGACCTGGTGGTGCGAGTGTTCGGCATGGATGCAGTGGGTCGTCCCTTCTCCCGAAACGCCCATACCCTTGATATCAGCGATCGCGGCGCCCGGCTTTCCGGACTTGAAGCGACGCTTCTCGTCGGGGACGTCATCGGAGTGCAGCTCGGCGACAGGAAAGCCCGCTGCCGGGTGATCTGGGTCACCGGTCCGGCACTACCAATCGATGTGGGAGTAGAAATCGTGGCGGGACAGTCGTGTCCGTGGGAGCGGCAGCGGCAGCGGGCGGCGCACCGGATCACGGCAACCTCTCCCATCCTCCGAACCAAACCGGCGGTGAAGGACAAGAGAAAATTTCATCGTCACCGAATTTCCTTTCCCATCGAAATCCGGCATGGGCAGAGTGTGGGCTCGGTTAACGCCGCGACCACGGCGGACATGAGTGCCGGAGGCTGCTATGTCGAGACCAGGACGCCTTTCCCGGTTGCAGAGAAAGTGACCATTGCTTTCAGGTTGAATTCCGAACGAGTGCAAACCACAGGCGTGGTCAGGACTAGCGATAAAGGAGTGGGCATGGGCCTTGAATTCACTGGTCTCGACGAAGTGACCCAGGACCAACTGCAAAGGCAAGTCGAGAGCATGGACTCTTCGTTGATGAAGGCGCGGGGAGCTTCTTAAGGCCCGGGTGATCGAGCCGGCCGGTTTAGATCTAGACTGTCCCAGTTTGAAAACCCAAACAGGCATTGCCGAGGCCCACCAGTGTGACCAGGCCCAGGGATATTATTTCAGCCGGCCGGTGGTCGCACCTCAATTCGCCGAGTTGCTCGAAACTCAGGGTGCCCGGTCTTCCCACTCGTTCCTCGATCCCTTCGCCCGTGCGGCGCGCGCCGCATCGGTGAACCCGAGCTGATCACCAAACTGCCAGCTCTCCGTCATTTAGGCGGGCAGCGCTGCTTTGGTCATTTCTCCGTCCAGCATTCGCCAGATATCCAGCGGGTTGCTGTCTCGCAATTCGCCGGGCAGCGCGGATTCCGGAAATCCCTGGTAACAGACGGGGCGGCAAAAGCGGAAAATTGCTCCGCTGCCGACTGATGTCGAGCGTCCATCGGAGGTCGATGGATAGGGGCCGCCGTGCACCATGGCGTGGGAAACTTCGACCCCGGTCGGGAAACCGTTAAATACCAGCCGGCCAACCTTGGTCCTCAAGATTGCAAGCAGATCGCTGAACTCGCGCAGATCGGCTTCGGTACCGTGAATGGTCGCGGTCAGATGTCCGCCCAGATTGCGCGCCAGTTCCATGACCTGCTCGCGGTTGGAATGGCGCACGACCAGGGTGGCGGGGCCGAAGACTTCCGCAGCCAGGTCCGGATTTCGCAGGAATGATTCGCGGTCGGCTTCGAACAGCGCGGCCCCTACGCCGAACTCCTGGTCATCGCTCGAAGCCCGCCTTGCAGCCAGTAGCTTCACTCCTTTTTCGGTCTGGCGGCGCGCCGTAGTGGATTGATAAGCGGTCCGTATGCCGGAAGTCAGCAGGTTGAACTGGCGAGACTCGACGACCAGTTTCCCCAACTTGTCGATGAAGTTCGTGGCATCGCCGTTCTCGGGCAGGAATACGAGTCCGGGCTTGGTGCAGAACTGGCCCGCCCCCATGGTGAGAGAAGCGTAGGTTCCAGTGGCGAGTTCGTCGCCGCTTTGCCGCAGCGCGCCCGGCAAAATGAAAACCGGATTGGTGCTGCTCATCTCGGCAAATACCGGGATGGGTTCGGGACGCGCGGCCGCCAGGTCCATGAGCGCCCTTCCGGCATTATGTGATCCTGTAAAGCCCACGGCTTTCACCAGCGGATGTTTGACCAGGGCCACACCCACCCCGGCGCCGGAATCGAGCAGGAGCGAGAAAACTCCTTCCGGCAAGCCACACTCCTGAACGCTCTGTCGCACCAACTGCCCCACCAGTTCGCTGGTCCCGGGATGCGCGGGATGCCCTTTGACGATCACGGGATTTCCCGCGGCCAGTGCCGAGGCCGTGTCTCCCCCGGCTACCGAGAAAGCCAGGGGAAAGTTGCTCGCGCCGAAGACCACGACGGGGCCCAGTGGATGCAGCATGGAGCGCAGATCGGGCCGCGGAG
Organism: Terriglobia bacterium; assembly: GCA_963790645.1. GTDB lineage: Bacteria > Acidobacteriota > Terriglobia > Terriglobales > Acidobacteriaceae > JAIQFF01. The sequence goes on from CAWBPS010000016.1 coordinate 61,254, forward strand.
CTGGCTTGCGGCCCGCATCAGCCCGGTCGATGCGGGCCGTGACCCACGAACCCTCTTCCACCACTTCCGCAAAAAGGCGAAGCTGGCCGCAAGTGCGCGCCGTTTCTCCTTGCAGGCGAGGCTTGGGCAGAGCGCTCTCCTGCTCGGCGCGCTCCACCAGCGCATCCACGGCGCCTTCAATTTTGGATGCGATGGTGCGCAGGAACTCCCCTCTTTCACGGCCGGAGGTCTGGCTGTAGCTGGCAAAAGCTTCATGTGCCAGGCTGGCAGCCAAGTTTACTTCGTCAGGTTTTGCAGTGAAAAAATCCGGCGGCAGGCTCTCGCCGGTACGGGGATTGGTGGCGCGAAAACTTGGCCCGCCGTTGCCGCCCGAACGGAATCCGATGATTGATTGTCCTGATATTTTCAAGATGCTCCGCCCTTTCAACTACTTTCTGTTTGGCTCCGGGCGGATAACAGTATATCGACACATCAGGAGCAAGTGCGCGGCACCCGCCATCACCAGGCAGTCAGAGTCACGCCGTCAACGTATTCCGTCATGCTGGCTCCAGTATTGGCGATGTCCATCTGAAATTGCAGGCCCATATTTTCGCCCCATCCCGTCGGCAGGGGGCCAGACGCGAAGACGATGTTCCAGTTGTATGTCTTTTTACTGGCCGGCCTCCCCTTGCTGTTGTACTGCTCGATGGTGACGGAGTCGTAGTGCTCGTAATTGTCTGGCGCGCTGCGGTGAAAGTTAAGTGTGATGTGGTACCAGGTGTCGGGTTTGAAGCGGTTGCAGACGACGCTGGTGTGTGACCATTTGCGACCGCCCGCGTCCCAGACATCCCAGACGCCAGCCGCATAGTTGCATTGTGTCCCGAACATGAATCTTGTTCCGGTGGCGAATTGGGTGATTTGCTTGTTGTGCTGAAAAACATCGAATTCCAGGGCCTGCGCGTATCGGGTATCACTGGTGACGTTGAGCCAGAAATCCATTTTGAAGTGCGATACCGCATTATTGGCGCCGACCTTGTACCACCACAACCCGTTGGTGTAAGCGCTGCCACTGATATAAAAATCGCGGCTGGCCCCATCAACCGACGGGCTGGTAACAAAAGGCAATGTGGAGATGCTGGCCGTGCCGGTCGGAACGCCGCCCGCACAGGTCACGCATGACCCCCATCCGACGCTGCCGTTACTGCCGTTGTCCTCGGCGACGGACTCATCGATTTTCGAGTAGGTAAATATCTGGGCCGAAGCCAGACTCGAGGCGAACGACAATACAAGGAAGCACAACAACAGACCGAAGACCTTCATGGCACACCCCTGCAGAAATAGTGAAGCAACAGCAGAAAGCCATTCTGCCGGTGTTTACCACCAATTCTGATTCTCGTTGATCAGCGACTTATATCACACCATGGGCTGAATGCAACCAGCGATGTCATGTTTGAGGGAAGCTCCGGTCCCGGCGGGCGGTCTCAAAGACTTGCTCTCACGCAAAGCGGGAGAACATGGGGCGCCCTCTCTTCCTTATCTGTCTCAATACTGGCCGAAAAATTTGGGGCACCCGGACCTAAGTTCCGTTACGCCCTCTCGGGCGGGCCACCGTCGTCTCCACGAAGAACCGGCCTATTTTTCGGGCGGGGGCGCCGGGCGAGTGCTGTAAACTGTCGCCGCACGAATGGCCCATCTCCAATCGGAGGTCTGAACGTGTCTGATTCATTCGCCAGGGAAATCACTCGCCGGGGATTCATCACCAAGGTTGGCCAAAGTCTGGCAGTCGCCAATCTTGCCGGAACGCTCTTGAAGGGGGCTGAGGCACTGGAGGTGCCGGATCCGCCGGGGAAGAAGTTGGGATGGGCGATTGTCGGCTTGGGCAGTCTGGCCATCAACCAGATCCTGCCGGCGTTCGCGAAATGCGAAAAGTCGAAGGTGGTGGCCTTTGTCAGCGGCCATCCCGACAAAGCCAACAAATTGGCGCTGCGTTACGGCGTGAACCCGAAAAATATTTACAACTATCAGAACTACGACACCATCCGGGACAATCCTGAAGTTGACATCATCTACATCGTGCTGCCCAACGGGATGCATGCCGAGTACACGATTCGCGGGCTCCAGGCCGGCAAGCATGTGCTCTCGGAAAAACCCATGGCCAACACGCCCGCCGACTGTCAGCAGATGGTCGATGCCGGACGCAAGGCGAATCGCAAACTGATGGTGGCCTACCGCTGCCGTTATGAACCCTTCAACCAGGAGGCGATCCGCATGGCGCGCCAGCAGGAGCTGGGGCCGACCAAGGTCATTCTGGCTGATCACGGCTTCAACATTGGCGACCCCACCCAGTGGCGGCTGAACAAAGCACTCGCGGGAGGGGGATCGCTCATGGACATCGGCATCTATTCCTTGCAGGCGGCGCGCTACCTTACCGGAGAGGAACCCAGCGAGATCAACGCCATGATGTACACCACACCGGGCGACGTGCGCTTCAAAGAAGTAGAGGAGACGATAAATTTTCAGCTGCGATTTCCCAGCGGAATCCTGGCCAATTGCACTTCCAGTTATGGATACTCGGGGCAGAATCGTTATCGCGTGGTGACCACCAAAGGCTGGTTCGAACTGGAGCCCGCGACCCAGTACACTGGCCTGAGAATGTATGTGCATCACGGCGAAACCACCGAAGAGCGCCTGCTGCCGGTGCGCGATCACTTTGCGCTTGAGATGGACCACATGTCCGGTTGCGTGATGGAGAACAAAGAACCGCTGACGCCCGGGGAAGAGGGAGTGCGCGACTTGACCATCATGATGGCCATCTACGAAGCGGCCAGAACCGGGAAGACGGTGAAGCTGTAGAAAGGAAGGTTAACCATGAATTATGTCTGATTCCTAAATGTCTCTTTCTCGCCACTGAGGCATATTACACGCGCTGAGGATTGAGATTCATGTCGCTAAATCGGAGACACAAGGTCGGATTGTTCCTGACCCTTGTCATCGTTGGAGCGGGGCTTCTGTTGGACGTAAGCGTTAAACAGTCCATCGGCATTGGCTTGCTCGGCCTAGCCTCGACTTGGTTCGTCGGAGGCGTGAGGCTCAACGACAAAAAAACATCGGCGGTTGTTGCATCACGGATCTCCGGAACCACGGCTGCGCCGCCGACAACTGAGCCAGAATTTTCGGGTGGGGATGGGCAAAAAGCCAACGGAACCGTCGTTGTAGCTACACGTGGAGGATCATGGGCCTGGATGATCTTGAGCACGCTCGTTTTTGTGGCGCTGCTCGCTCTGAGTACATTCAATGTGACCTGGCAATCGCTCGCCGGCGAAGAAGAAAAAGCCGGCGAATCACTCGGCAGGATGCTGATCCCCCTGATCGTGGTGGGATATGGTGCAAGGCGCGCATGGACTTCGCTGCTTGCTAAAGAGCCGGAAGACAACCCTGCGTACAAACGCAGGCACCGAAGGTTCAATTTGATTGGGGGCGTTTGCTCTGTTGCTCTCCTGGTCGCGGCGATAGGATTCGGCTTTGTCACGGGAGATAGAATTAAGAAGAACAAGAGGCTGGACGCTATCGTTTCGGAGATTGCGAAACTGGGCCCGACGAGCACAGAATTGCGAAGTCAAATTAAGGCGATCCTTTCAGAGGAGACGCCAACGTTCCAAGATTATTATCTTCGGTGCATGAAGCTCGAAGGGATTTTGGACCAATATGACCTTCAACAGCAGCGCGTAAATCCCTTATTGAGCGCCATGTTAGCCGAGGCCACAGATGAGCCACAGCTGGCCAATACATTGCGAACGATTCAGCGTATTAATGCCAAAGATGATGAAGTTGTGAAATTACTACGGCTCGAAATTATGGAAAGCAAAGAACTAGTCAGATTACCAATTTCCCAACAAACCAGCTTCTATCGGGAACGCGTAGTCCCGCTTGAGCAACGAGCTACCCGCGCCGCCGATCAGGAAATAGAAATGATGCGGGATGCGGAGAAAGCTGGCATCAAGTTGCCATCTGATTTGCAAGAACTGACGAAATCTACCCAACCCGTGAGGTAAATCATGAACCTGATTCCAAGTCTCATCTTCTGTGTTTTAGCTTTGTCGCCGCTGGCGTATTCCGCATCCCAGACGCAAGTCTTCCCCACAGCGGCGGGGCCGGTCAGCATTACGCCGCTGAATCATGCCAGCACGCTCATTGAGGCGGGAAGGAAGGTCATCTATCTCGATCCCGCCAAGCCTGCGAATTTCTCGGGGCAGCCCAAGGCCGATCTGATCCTGATTACCGACATTCACGGCGACCACATGGATCCTGATGCAATCAAAGAAATCAACAAGGCCGGAACCGACATACTGGCGCCGTCCGCCGTGGTCCAGACCGTGACCAGCGCCAAGCCCATTGCCAATGGAGAAAGCAAGACCTGGCAGGACTGGACTATTGAGGCCATCTCTGCCTACAACCTGAAGCGCGGCCCCTCGCCGGGAAAACTTTTTCATGACAAGGGACGCGGCAACGGTTACGTACTCACCTATGGCGGCAAGCGCTTCTATTTCTCAGGTGACACTGAAGGCGTTCCCGAGATGCGCGCGCTCAAGAACATCGACGTGGCCTTCATATGCATGAATCTGCCCTACACCATGCCACCCGACGAAGCCGCGGATGCGGTCAAGGCGTTCCATCCCAAGGTTGTCATTCCCTATCACTATCGCGGCTCTGATCTCGCTGTTTTTCAGAAAGGACTGGAAAGGACTGGGATTGAAGTCCGGTTGCTGGATTGGTATCCGAAGTAGGGAAAGCGCGCCCACCCTTTCGCAAAGAACGCGAAGAGGGTGGGGCACCCTTCGGCTCACTTTGGGCTCGGCACCGTGCTGCTGATGGTTTGCGGCCGGGTGTGCAAGGCATGGCGGATGAGCTGCTTTGTGTTTTGCAATTCTTCGCCAACTAACTCCAGCCGGGGCGGGCGGACATGCGCATTGCCCATGCCGGCTTCCGCCTGCGTCAGTTTGATCAACTGAACGAATTTGGGGACCGTGTCCAGCCGCAGCAGGGGCAGGAACCAGCGGTACAGCTCGAATGCTTTTTCCGGCTCGCCGTTGATGGCATAGTTGAAGAGTTCGACAGACTCTCGCGGCAGAGCGTTGGCCAAGCCGGCAATCCAACCGGACGCTCCCACTGAAATAGCTTCCACGATCGCGTCATCCACGCCAACGAAAATCGCGAGACGATCTCCCAGCAGGGCGCGGATGGCGGCGACTCGCCTGACGTCCGTGCTGGACTCTTTGACTGCTCCCAGATTTTCGTGCTCCGCCGCCAGTTCCTGAATCTGCTCGGGAAGGAAATCGGTGCCGTAAGCCACCGGGTTGTTGTAAAGCATGCACGAAAGCGGAGTGGCCGCGAACACGGCGGACACATGGGCTTTCATCTCCCGCCAATCGCCCTGATAGACGTAGGGTGGCAGCACCATGAGCGCGTCGCATCCCGCATCGGCTGCGGCTTTGGCCTGGGCCACGGCCTCGGCGGTGGAGAGCGCGGAAATCGAAGCCACGACTGGCGCCCGTCCGTGCGCGGCCTTGACCGCTGTCCGCACGATTGCGACTCTTTCCTCGAATGAGAGTGTCGCGCCTTCACCCAGGGAACCCAGCACCACCACGCCGCTGCATCCGTTGTCCAGCAGCCACCGGCAGTGTTCGGCCAGGAAGCCATGGTCGATCTGAAGGGCCTCATCAAAGGAAGTTGTAATCGCCGGCATCACACCTTTCCAGATCATCCGCGGCCTCCTGTGGTTGCACTGTGTTCAACTTCCGGACTAGATGTTAAAAGATTTTCAAGACGGGTGGGGAAAATGGGCGGCCGTATCGAATCCTGCGCCCAGCCAAACAGGAAGCCGGTTGCGGGTCCGCAGATGCGGGCCTGGCATGGACCCATTCCACAGCGAGTCTGCAATTTGGCGGCACGCCAGGAAGTGTGTTGAGCCAAACGCGAGCAGGTAACGTCTTCACACCGGCAAACAATGGTTTCGGGAAGAGGCAAGCGTCGCAGTTCGGCGCGCAGAGTGAATGTGCGGTCGAGCACCCGGGCGAAGCTTGTCAGCTTTTTGCGTTCCGCGAAAATTTGCCTGGCTGCGGTCTCGCGACGAGCGGCAGCGAGGCCGGCAATCTGGCCTTCGACCAGCGATAGCTCAAGGCCACCGATGCCGGTGGGTTCGCCGGCACAGAAAATTCCCGGGACCGAGGTTTGCTGAAAATCATCCACCTGCACCCAGTCATCCTGCACCCGGCATCCCAGCAGCATTGCCAGCTCGCTATTGGGCACCAGGTGAAACCCGCAGGCCAGGTAGTCGCACGGAATGGTTTTGCTTTTACCCGCCTGCGAGATCACCACTTCCTCGATGGCGGCTTGCCCTCGCGCGCACAGTGGCCAGGAGTTGGCGGCGAAGGCAATCCCCGCGAGTTGTTTTCGCAAAGAGAATCCCTGGCGGAGTTTTTCGGGCTGACGCAAAAGCGCCAGACCGAATCTGGCCAAAGAACTCCATGAAGCCTGCTCACAAATGATGGGGATTTCGGCGCCGTGCCGGCGCAAGTACGCTGCCACCGCCAGAAGCAACGGGCCGCTGCCCGCAACCACCACTCGTTTGCCCGCAATGGGGAGGCCGGATTTCACCATCGCCTGCAGCCCGCCGGCGCCCATGACATTGGGAAGGGTCCAGCCCGGAAAAGGGAGGAAGCGTTCTCTGGCGCCGGTGGCCAATACTAATTTCTTATACTTCAGTTCGAGAGCGCCATTCGGTCCTTCCGCCAGCAGCGTTTCCGGCTCAGGCTGATGAAACACCCGCGTCCCGCAGAGCACGCGTGCACCGGCAGCCTGCAGCCGGACACGCCAATGAGCGGCCTCGGATGAGGCGGTCCCGGCTTCGCCACGCCAGATCTGGCCCCCGAGGGCGGGATTGTCATCCGCGAGTCCCACCTGCAGCCCGCACTCGGCTGTGCGCACGGCCGCAGCGAGACCCGCGGGGCCTCCGCCGACCACCAGCGCGTCGAATTGCATTCTGGTCAGGCTACTCATCGGTTCTGACTTCCATGCCGGGCTGACAAATGATCTGGCAACTGCGGCAATGCGGCTGCCCGTTGACGGCGGCGCGGCATTCAAAACAAATTCCCATCCCGCACAGCGGGCCTCGCTTTTCTCCGCCGACAGATTTGCGACACGCCGCACCCGCCAGAACAATGGCCACTGCAACCGTTGCGCCGGGAGGCACAGCGATCGATGTCCCGTTGACGGTGACCGTGATCGGCTCAGGCATAAGCGTGCTCCGCAGGAACACGAGAGGGCAAATACGGCTCGACCGGGATCGCAGGATTTCTGCCGGCAATCTGATCGACCAGCAGCCGCGCGGTTGCGAGGGACGTGGTAATTCCCAGTCCTTCGTGGCCGGTGGCGAGAAACAAGGTTGGGTCTCCCGGCCAGGGGCCGATGAGCGGCAGCTTGTCGGGAGTTGCGGCGCGAAATCCAGTCCACACCCTGATGGTGGACAGCTCCGCCAGCTTCGGCATGTATTCCCGCGCGCGTTGCAGCATGCGAGTGAGAATACCGGTATCGACTTCCCCGTGCTCCGCCCCGTACTGGCGCGATGAACCGACAAGAATTTGCCCGGTCTTGCGGGGTTGCACATTGAAAGCCACGGAATCGGCGGAGGAGGAATGCGCGCTCTTCAAGTATCCCAACTCAACCAGTTGGTGACGGACGAATCCGGGGTAGCGATCGGTAATCGCGAGATGGCCTTTCCGTTTCTTGACGCTCAAGCCTGGAGTAAGCGCGGATGCCCAGGCGCCGGCTGCGTTGACGATAGTAGCCGCGGAAAACTTCGTTCCGTCGGCGAGACGCACGAGCCCTTTTCCGATCTGTGAAACTGAACTGCCAGGATGGAGTTTCGCCCCGGCCGTTTGGGCGCGTTCGATCAAAAAGCGTGCGGCGCAGGGTGGATACAACACGACGTCTTCTGGCACGAGCAGGCCGCCGGCCATGCCCTTGCGCAAATTGGGTTCGAGACGCTCCAGGGTTTGGGGATCGAGCACTTCGGTTGGAACTCCGCGCTGGCCATAGTAGTTCTGCTTGTGCTGTACTTCGGCCATCTCGTCGTCGTCCGCCGCCACCCAAATCGTTCCGCATTGTTCGTATTCGACGTCCGCAGGAAGTTCCGGGCGCAACTGCTGCCAGAGTTGCTGCGAGTAGTGGGTGAGAGCAAACTGGGCTTCGGATTCGTCCATGACAACGATGTGGCCCATGCCGGCAGCGGTGGCGCCGCCTCCGACTACATCACGGTCGATGATTGCCACACGCAAGCCCTGACGGGTGCACTCTTCCGCGCAAGCCGCACCTACGATTCCCGCTCCAACCACAACCACGTCGTAGGCGAGCGAGGTCATCGCCGAATGCCCATGCAGAATGGATCGCGTGGGTCGAGGACCAGGTTCGCGTCCGCGTTGACGAACGCCGATCCCTTGATGCTGGGGTGGACCTGCCCGTCGCGTACCTTAATACTGCCTTCAAACACGCTGCCGACAATGCTTTCCTGTTTCCACACCTGGCCTTCGCGCAGCTTGCCGTCGGCATACAGGCAGGCCAGCTTGGCGCTGGTTCCGGTGCCGCATGGCGATCGGTCATAAGCCTTGCCCGGGCACAGGACGAAATTCCTGCTGTTGACGCCGGATTGTTGCGAGGGACCGAACAGCTCGATGTGGTCGATCTCCTCGCCGTTCGCGCCTGTGATCTGGTGAGCGCGCAACGCCAGGCGGACCGCCCAGGTAAAGTTCGTCAAGGATTCCACTTTGTTGAGTGCGAGTTCATGGCCATGGGACTCAACCAGAAAAAACCAGTTTCCGCCCCAGGCAACATCGCCGCATACCGGTCCGAAGCCCGGGACCTCGACTGCGATCTTCGCCGCGCTGCGATAGCTGGGGACATTATTCACCGTCACTTCCCCGCTGTCGTGAAGGATGGCGCCGACTGTGCCAACCGGAGTCTCGATGCGATGCTCGCCCGGCTTGATGCGGTCCATGTAGGAGAGCGTTGCGACCAGTCCAATGGTGCCGTGGCCGCACATGCCCAGATATCCCACATTGTTGAAGAAGATCACGCCGGCGGCGCAGCTCGGGTCCACCGGTTCACACAAGAGAGCGCCGACCATCACATCTGAACCCCGTGGCTCATTCACCACCGCGGAACGGAAATCGTCGTGCTCGGCGCGGAATCGTTCCAGCCGGGTGCTCAGCGGGCCGCTGCCCAGATCAGGGCCGCCGCTGACTACCAGTCGTGTGGGCTCGCCTCCGGTATGGGAATCGATGACTCGAATTTTGCGGACACGGCTGCTGGTCATGAATAGTCGCGCTCAGGCAGGTCTCTTATCGTCTCACAGCAGAGCACTGCTCGATAGCTTCGGCGGGCGAAGCCCTGCAATCGTGCGCTAATGTATAGAATATCGGCTGGCGAGAGCAAGCCGGGTCATCGAGACTCACCTGGCCAATCTGAGAGAATCGTAGCGTCGGCGTCCCGCCGGGTGTCGGGAGGGCGGACGCTGCTACCGGGAGACTTAATGAACATTGAGGGAGCGCGAATCTGTTGTTTTGCGGTTCTGATGGCGATGGTGTTAGTGCCTGGCGCCTTGCCGGCCCAGAAGACGCAGGCCGCGGAAAAGGCGGCTGACATCAAGAGTCGGCGGACCCAGCTGCTTTCGCTGTTCGACGAAGAATGGCAATACGAGCTGCGATCCGACCCCGAAACCGCAACGTCGTTGGGGGACAACCGCTACAACGATCGCCTTACCGACCGGTCTCCGAAGTTCTATCAGTCCGACGAGGAAGCCAGGCGCAAGTTTCTCGCCCGCTTCGAGGCCATTGATCCTTCTGGATTCTCTGCCCAGGACACGCTGAGCCGCGAGTTGATGATTCGCAACCTGCGTCAGGACATTGAGGGCGCGCGCTTCAAGCCCTGGGAGATGCCGGTCAACCAGATGAACGGGCCGCATCTCAGCCTGCTGGAGTTGGTGACGTTAACGCCTTTCAACAGCGTGAAGGATTACGACGATTATCTTTCCCGCTTGCATCAAGTCCCCGGGATGATCGAGCAAGTGACCGCCAACATGCGTCAGGGAATGAAAGACGGGTTGATGCAGCCCCGTTACCTGCTGGAAAAAGTGGTGCCACAAACTCAGGAGATTGCCAACACCGAGGCTGACTCCAGCCCATTTGCCAAGCCGGTGAAGAAATTCCCCGCGGGCATTTCCGAGGCTGATCAGCAGCGGCTGCGAGCGGCGGTGCTGGCCGCGATCAATGGTGAGATTCTTCCCGCCTACAAACGTTTCGCCGCCTTTGTGCGTGATGATTACGCGCCGCATGGACGCACCGAGCCCGGAGTATGGGCGCTGCCCGACGGCGCCGAGCGCTATCGTTTTCAAGTCAAACGCATGACGACCACCGACCTGACTCCCGAGGAAATCCACCAGATCGGACTTAAGCAGGTGGCCGAGACTGGGGCCGAGATGCTCGCCCTGGCCCACAAGCTGGGCTTCAAAGATCTGGCCAGCCTGAACCAACATATCAAGGACGATCGCAGGTTTTATGCGACTTCCGGGGAGCAGGTGCTGGACCTTTACACCAAATACACGCGGCAAATGGAGAAGAGACTGCCCCAGCTCTTTGGACGCCTGCCGCAAAACAAGCTTGAGGTGATTCCCATGGACCCGTTTCGCGCCAGGAACGCGGTCCCGGCAGATTACATGCCGGGCGCGCAGGACGGTTCACGTCCCGGACATATCAATGTGAATGAGTGGGACCCGGAGCATCGCCTCACCCTGAACATTGAGGCCATCGCATACCACGAAGGCGTGCCCGGACATCACCTGCAGATTTCCATCGGTCAGGAGTTGAAAGATCTGCCTGAGTTTCGCAAGAACGGAGACTACACGGCGTTCATCGAAGGCTGGGCGCTGTACTCGGAGCGGCTGGGCAAGGAGATCGGTTTTTACGAAGATCCCTACAGCGACTATGGAAGGCTGGAAAATGAAATGTGGCGCGCCATCCGGCTGGTCATCGACACCGGAGTCCACGAGAAGCACTGGTCGCGGGAGCAGATGGTGGACCTTTTTCATCGCTACACCGCGATGGACGAACCCAATGTGCAAACCGAAGTGGACCGCTATATTGCCTGGCCGGGACAGGCCCTGGCTTACAAGCTGGGGCAACTGGAAATTTTGAGATTACGCGAGGAGGCACGGCAGAAACGGGGCAGCAAATTTGATTTGCGCGCGTTTCACGATGAGGTGGTCGGGAGCGGCCCGCTTCCGCTGGATGTGCTGCATACGGAGGTTGAAAATTGGATCAGCGCTCAGGAGGCGCGGCCGTAATCCTTACCGCGCCCGGTTTCAAATTGCTGCGGGCTTGATTGTCCACTACTGTTCGTTCAAGCGATATTGCGCCTGAGCTTTGCGACGCGACGTGCAGGCGCGAATTCCACCCGGTTGCGTCCCGCCTGTTTGGCGCGGTACAAGGCCTGGTCCGCGGCCCGAATTACGTCCTCCACTTCGCGGATTCGGGCTTTGGGTTCGGCCACGCCGATACTGACGGTGACCGATATTTCGCCATTCGCAGTTTCATCGCTGAGTCGGGTGGGCTGCGTTCTCCTTCGGGCCGCTGTAGCCCGCCGCGCTTCGGCCCTGCGTTCCGCGCTGCGACGCTCCTGGCCGCGAAACGTCTGGGCCTGGGCTTCCTGTTGTCGATTGTCCAGGCTTGGCGAAGTTTCCCTGCGAGCGCCGCTGCGGCGCTCCTTGTCGGCGCGCACGCGGAACGTGGAAACTTCGATTACAGAGCGCAGCAGCTCCAGGTGAGGCATCGCGTCCTTGGCCGTCTTTCCCGGAAACAGGATGGAAAATTCCTCTCCGCCCACGCGATAGGCGCGGCCCCCGCCGGTGATGCCCGCAAGTTTGCCTGCCACCATGCGTAACACCTGGTCGCCAGTTTCGTGGCCGTAGGTGTCGTTGAACTTTTTGAAGTGATCGATGTCCACGACGGCAACCGCATACGGTTCTTCAAGGTGGAACAGGGCGTCATTGAAAGCGCGCCGCGCCGGCAGCGTAGTCAGTTCGTCGTGGTAAGCCAGAAGGTAAGAATTTTCAATGATGGAACTGATCAGAATCAGCCCTGCGGTCGCTGCGTAAGCCGTAGCCGCCGGTCCTACCGCTCCAGCCTGAAGGGAAAGAAACGCCGCCACCAGCGCCCATAGCAGGCCACTCTCCGTGGGTTGGCGATAGAGCAGGAAGCGCACCAGCAAGATCCCGAAGGCGGCGGCGAAGGCCAGCACGGCCAGGGTGGGGATGGGCGTCCCGGAAAGGTGTCCGAGAAACCGGGGATGCAAAAACTCGGGGGCGATGATTTCTCCGGGGCGGCAAATGATGGCCACAAAAACCGACTCGAAGAACAACAGCGCCAGCCGGGGCAGAACGGCCGGGAAAACCAGTCCTCGTTCGCGAAATACGGAGAAGGCAACAAAGTTCAGGGGCAGCAGAAAGGCCACGGCCTCGAGTGCGATCCGGCCGGGTCCGGCGGAAGCGATTCGGCCCGAAGAAAAAAAGTCCAGGGCACGGTGGCCCAGAAACAAAGTAGCGAGCGCGAACAGGATGCGGCTGGAGTGGAAGCGCCAGGCCAGGAGGATGCCGGCGGCAAATACGGCATAGAAGGAAAACACCACTGCAGCGGAAGGAATCGGGCCGAAGGCGCCGCGAAACACCACGCTGGCCGCCAGCAGAAAGATGCCCCCCGGCAACACCAGGGACTTAAGCGTTTTTGGACTCCAGAAATTCACGCCCCAGTAAATTCCTTTCGTTCACGCGCTGGTTGGGAACAATTATCCGCCTTATCGTCCAAGCCTGGAAGTGCTCATAATTGACGGTACTGGTTCTACGAGGGCGACCCTGGTTCCCCTTTCTGCCCTGAGTTCCGTTGACGGAAAGCGAGACCTTTGAGCAGTGCTGAATTGTCTGTTTCCGCCCGCTTCCTGAGTAAGATCAGAGGAGTTCAAATTAGATTGATCTTATGCGAATTCTGGTCGCTGAAGACGATACTGCGCTGGCCAGTTTCGTTAAAAAAGGGTTGGAGTCCGAACACTACGCGGTGGACGTTTCCGGCGATGGTGAGCAGGCGCGCGCCATGGCGGGCGAACTGGACTTTGACCTGGTGGTGCTCGACCTCAACCTGCCCCGGCTGGATGGGGTAGCCATTCTGCGTTTTCTGCGCACCCGGAAACCGAGTATGCCGATTCTGGTGCTGACCGGGCGCACCCGGGTGGAAGACCGGGTACTATGCCTGGACCTGGGTGCGGACGACTACTTGGGCAAGCCGTTTTCCTTCTCCGAACTGTCGGCGCGCATCCGGGCCCTCATGCGGCGCAGCCACTTGCCGGCAGAGTCGGTACTGGCGGTGGACGATTTGAAGCTGGACCGGGTGGAACGCCGGGTGGAGCGGGCGGGGCGGCGGATCGAGTTGACCTCGAAAGAATTCTGCCTGCTGGAATATCTCATGCGCAACGCCGGCCGCCGCATTACCCGCGCCATGATCATCGAGCACGTGTGGAACCTCTCCTTCGATACCTGCACCAACGTGGTCGATGTTTACGTCAACTACCTGCGCCGCAAGGTGGATGATGGCTACGGCAAGCACCTGATTCATACCATCCGCGGAGTGGGCTACGAATTGAGCGCGCGTTCAGATAGAGGGCCGGCCACGGGAGCGGGCGCGGAATCATGAAGCTGACGATCATGGAAAATCCAGCGGCGGCAGCGGCCAACGGCGAACCTCGCCAGTTGTTCTCCGATCTGTTTCACCAGCTGAGCCAACCCCTCACTACCCTGTGTTGCTCTCTGGAACTGGCGCAACTCCAGACCCCGACTGCGGAACAGTATGGCGAAATCGTGAGCCTCACCCTGGAGCAGGCCGAGAGAGCATCATGGCTGGCGACCGCCATTCGTGAACTGTTTGACGCGGGCCAGGCGGGGGAAGATGGCGAAGTCCTCGAACTCCGCTGGATGGTCGAGGGTGCGGTCGCCGATCTACTGCCCGTGGCGCAAGCGGCGGGAGTGCAGGTCTCTTACTCGCCTCGCTCCCCGTGTCCGGTGTGGTTCGATGCGCAGCGCCTGCGCCAGGGGCTATTTCATCTGCTGGCATTTGGATTGGCTTCGGGCGGCCCCGGCGCGGTGCTGAAGATCGATCTGGAGGAGCGCGGCGCCGAAGCGTGGTTGACGCTGATCCTGTCGGGCCACCACCAATTCGATGGCGCATCGCCCCCTGGACCCAATCACCACCACTTGCCGGATGATATGGCGAGGCGGTTGGGGCTGGGCATCGCGCGCGCTATCTTCGAGGCCGCCGGCGGGAGTCTTCGCTTGCAGCGTGGGGCCGACTATCTGAGTGTGGAAGTGGGGCTTCTGCGTGATGCCACCACCTCGTCGAGCTGTGCTCAACCGGGCAGATGAGGGCATCTCTCCCTGCAGGGCCGCAGCGGCCTATACATCCAGCCCGATCGATCGCATGAGCTCCAGGCCGTTGCTCCTGGTGACCACACCCTCGCGCAGCCTGTAGTCGAATTGCATCCTTCCGTTTTCGAGCTCATCCTGAAAGTGGACGTTGTGCAGATAGCCATCCGGCGGGCTGCCGATTTCGGTGAGCGCCAGATCGTGGGTGCTGATCAGTCCCACCGCCCCGCGTTCGACCAGCGCCCGAACCACCCCCTCCGCCCCGATACGGCGGTCTTTCGAGTTGGTGCCTTGCAGCAACTCATCCAGTAAAAACATCAGCGCGGGCTGCCCGCCCGCCAGGTCGAAAATCTTGCGCAGGCGGGTGATCTCGGCATAAAAGCGCGAGCTGCCCTCCTGCAGTGAATCATTGATACGGATGCTCGCCCCCAGGCGCAGCGGAGTAAGCCGCAAACTTCGCGCCCTTACCGGTGCGCCGGCCATGGCCAGGACCACATTGATTCCCACGGCCCGCAGCAGCGTGCTCTTGCCCGACATGTTGGAACCGCTCACCAACAGCACGCGGGTGTCTCCACCCACTCGAACGCTGTTCCGGACACAGGTTGCCGATGGCACCAGCGGGTGACCAATCTCGGTGCCGTCGAAAAACGTCACGCCTTCCACGAATTCAGGAAAGGGATCGGCAGGATGCTCGTAGCTGTAGGTTGCTAACGAGAGCAGGGCCTCGATTTCACCAATCGCATTCACCCAGCTTTGCACCGCGTGCCCGTGAGCGTGGCGCCAGCGTTCGGCCGCCAGTGCCACCTGCACTGAATACATCAAGGGAGCGTCCAGGATCCGCACCATGAAGTGCTCGCGGGAATCGATCAGATCGACGACGGTGTTCAGTCGAGCCAGGGCCCGCGAACCGGGCATGTGGTGGGACAGGAGCTCGCCTTGCAGGGTCTGCATTCGCGGTGACTGGAAGCTGTGGCGTTCGAGCCGCGTCAGCATTCCGGAGAGCAGTTCCAGACCATGGAAAGTCTGTTCCGTACCATGCAGGACCTCCGCCA
The DNA here is from genome assembly GCA_963790645.1 of Terriglobia bacterium. Taxonomy (GTDB): domain Bacteria; phylum Acidobacteriota; class Terriglobia; order Terriglobales; family Acidobacteriaceae; genus JAIQFF01. The sequence goes on from CAWBPS010000016.1 coordinate 76,797, forward strand.
GGGGTTGGCGCAACCTGTAGGTCAGGACAGCTTCGAAAACGACCACCAGGACCAGGGGAGTGGCCATCCCCCGGAAGGCCCAGATGAAAACGCAGACGACCGCCGCAGCGGCCAGGGCCGGAGCCAGCCAGCGCAGCCCGCGCGGGCCCAGGCGGTTCGGAGCTTCGGCCCAGCGGATCAGGGCGTCGGGATGGACCCCGACTTTGGCATCTTCCCCCAATACGGCCAGGTCTTCGGCCAGATCGAGTTGCGGGCGCAGTTCAGCGACTGCAAGCTGCCGCTCCCGGATCTGATCGAGGGACGAAGGCGAGAGCAGCCATTGCGCCAGTGTCTCCTCACCCATTCGAGTGCGCGCCGCCGACAGCAATTCGAACAAACCGCCCCGGCGGAACAAGTCGAGGTCGGAGGCATAGACATGGTGAGGATCGTCGAAGCGTTCTCCAGTTTGTCCCGCGCCCGGCCACTGGTCAGCCATCCGGGCCAGTCCCTTGCGATAGCAGGCGGCAGCACGTTGCGCCAGGTCGAGAGTATGCAGGACCTTCGAATGATGGGCTGTGACCGCAATGAAGAACAGCGCGGGAGCGAGCAACCAGGCGAGCGGGAACATCTGCCCGCGGAGAGACAACCAGGCCATCACTGCGGCTACAATCACCAGCGCGAGACGAAGGTTTCCGAGTCGAATGTGAATTTTCTGCAGCCGCGCGGCGCCGGCCTCGCGTGCTTTGAGACGCTGCTCGTATTCCTCGGTGGCAGACACAGCCTTGAGGATATATCAGCGCCGCGATTGTGCAGGGCGGTCGCCCTCGCCCGCCGCCTTGCTCTGAGAAGCCCCATCCATCTGGGCAATCAGCTTCGTCAATTTCTTCAGGTACCCTGAGAGAAGTACGCGCGTCGTCGGGCTTTTTGGTTCGGCGGCGACGGGCGAGGACGCCCGTCCTCCATTTTTTGTATTGAGCGTTCCCACTTCGGTCCTCTTCCGGAGAGTGGGAAAGATTTGCGCGCAACAGGCCCATCTAATCTTCCACTAATCTCCTTCTTACCTTACCGGCTTCAAATCGCAGCATGCCCGATTTGCTCGAGCCTCCGGCTTCGGAACTACGGCCTGGCGGACGGTTTAGAACGGAGGCCCCATGACCGAAGCAGGTTTGCGGGCTTTTGTCGGCTGGCAGAACGATGATGAACGCGAGCGGCTACTGGTGGAACAGCTGCCGCAGGTCCGTTACATCGCGCGCAGGATTCACGACCGCTTGCCCCGCCACGTGCCCCTGGAGGACCTGGTACATGCCGGGGTGCTGGGGCTGATTGATGCGCTGCAGAAGTTCGATCACAGCAAGCATGTTCAGTTCGGGTCCTACGCCAAGTTCCGTATCCGGGGGGCGATCCTGGACAGCCTGCGGGAGATGGACTGGAGCCCGCGCGATCTGCGGCGCAAGGCCCGGCGGCTGGAGGAAGCCAACAACGACCTGCGTTCGTCGCTGGGACGCAATCCCAGCGAGCCCGAGCTGGCGGCCGAACTGGGCATTGATTTGCGAGGCTTGCAACTTCTGCTGGGAGAAATTTCCGGACTGGAGATCGGCAGTCTGCGCATCGAGTCTCCACGCGACGGACGGGAAGAAGACCTGTGTGAATATCTGCCGGACGACTCGGAAGAAACGCCGCTGTTCCTCTGCTTGCGCTCCGAGATGAAGCATCTGCTGGCGCGGGCCGTCGCGGAGCTGCCGGAGAAAGAGCAGCAGGTGCTGGCGCTCTATTACTACGAAGAGCTGACCATGAAGGAAGTCGGGATCATTCTGGGGGTGGGAGAGTCGCGGGTTTCACAGATTCACTCCATGGCGGTGATTCGTTTGCGTGCCCGGCTGGCCGAAGTGGGCGAGGGGCACCCGGATCCCAGGGTTGCGAACGGGGCGGTGGGCGGAGCGTGAGCAGGCGCCGGGGCGTTCAGCTCGTGGAGGAGGGACAAGGCGTCACGAAGGTGCATATACGGTTGCAAGCGAACGGATAAAAGGCAGAGTTTCGGCTGGGCCAGGACAAGCAGTTGCCGGGCGAACCAGAGGAGGTTTCACGGCTTATTAAAGGTTTCTAATCAGCCGCCGATACTTGAATTGCAGGGCATTTCAAGCGGAGGAAGAGAGCTCATGAGCATTGAGACGAACGCACAGACCAGTGGAGGGGCTGAAGCAGGAGGGTCGGCCCACCAGAGTTCAATGTCACAGACAGGAACAAACGGCGCCCCGGACCACGCCCAGGGGCCTCCAGAAAGGCAATGGGCCAGCCGGTTGGCCCAGGCCGGCCCGCCGGAGGTCCGGAGCGAGCGCATAGCTGCGATTCAGGCTGCCATTGCCAACGGAACCTATCAGGTGTCGGCGGAGCAGACGGCGGAAGCGATCCTTGCCGAACATGTGGTCCGAGACGAATCCGCCGCCTAAGCGGCGAAAGGCTGGCGTCAGCGATTCGCAATGTAGGCGCGAGCGTCCGCGCTCGCGCTGCAGCCATCGCGGACCACGTGGGGACAGCCGCCCCGGCTGTCCAGCGGAGCGAAGCTCCGCAGGTTTGTGCTCGTCCTAAGAATTGTGCTCTGCGCGCCACCCGAGCAGGACGCTCAGGCCTGCATCCACTCCAGGTCACATTCAGAAGGTTACGTTGAAACGTCGTTCATCACTTCATTGACTTTTTGCAGCAGGGCAGCGGCGGAGAATGGTTTGGGAAGATAGAACCATCCGGGTTTGTGAAATCCGTTTCTGGTAACCGAATTCTCCGGATAACCCGAGATGAAAATGATCCTGAAGGAGTGCCCCAACGTTACCAGTTCAGACGCCAGGTCGCGGCCATTGCGGTCGGGCAACACCACATCCGTGAGCAAGAGCTGTACCTCCTCCCGATGAGCGAGGAAGGCCGGGACCGCTTCTGCTGCATTTCGTGCAGGCAGCACCCGGTAGCCCGCAACCCGCAGGATTTCGCACGCCACCTCGCGAACGAATGCTTCATCTTCCACCAGCAGAATGGTTGGAATTGGACGGTTGATCACTGCGACTGGAGAAGCGCAAACGAATGCTTCTACTCCGCGGTTGGAATCTGGCGTCTGCATGTCTCATCCCTCTGGGGGCACGGTGCATTTGAGCTTCCATATCTTTGCTGGCCGAGCTTTCCTGCACGGCACGTTGATGGGCCGCGAGTTATGCGCTGCAGAGTGGAAATTGGGACGAGACCGGGACCATGATGGTGCGGTCGTTTCGGGACGCCGGGCGAATTTTCGGGAAAACTCGGAGGCCTGGCTGCACCCGCGAAGACTCGCGCGCCCTGAAGAATACTAGGGTCGGGTCAGCAGCGTCTCGTAGGGATCGAGTACGACCTTTCGTGTGCCCGCCGGTGCCGTCAGGCGGAAGCTGGTTTCCGGCCCGTCGGCGAAGACCTGGCCCATCAGCACATTCCTTCCCGCCAGTACCGCATATACCGGTACGACTGTCACCAGTTCTTTTGGCGCGTCCTCTTGCACAATCGTGCCCGTGACCACCGCGCTCCCGGACTTTTGCAGATACTTCACGGACTGCAATTTCAGATGAGGAAGCGCCGTGCCATTGATCCATCCCTCGTAGAACCAGTCCAGCGATTTGCGTCCTTCATAGCGCAGCGACGGCGGCAATTCTTCTTCGAATACCTGAAGCAACTCGCGGGTATTGATGGCCCTTTCCTGGAAGCGTTCTCTGACCCGGCTGAGAGCGCGCAAGAAGGGCGCATCCGCCTGGGCGTCTGAAAGCTCGGCGGAACGCCCGCTGCTTTTCTGGACGGCATCACGCAGCATGTAGCGCAGCATATGGAAAAGCCAGGTGCCGCGGCCATAGCTGATGGCCTCATATCCCTCGGGAAAGTGAGAACAGTTAAGCCGGGTGCCGAAGCTGACTGGACCCGCGTCCGCCAGTGGAGAGCCCTCTTTGTTCTTGACCAGAAGGTTCTCGCGGTATTTCTCCATGACCGTGCGAAACTTCTGCGGCGAGTCGGACTCAAGCAGCAGCAGGGCGCTGTAGTTGGCCAGGGCTTCGAAGAGCCATTGATCGCGGTAGCTCTTCCAGTACAGGAGGTCGCCCCACCATTGGTGAGCAGTCTCGTGGGCAATCACGTTATCGCTCAGGATCTTGGCCACCGGACTCATATGCAAATGCGATTTTTCCGCCGGCGTGAGGAAGGAAAAGCTGGAGAGGAAGATAAGCGAGGGCCATCCCTGACTGACCTCGCCGGGCATTTGGGTGAGCGCCAGGCTGGAATAGGGGTAGGGACCAAAGCGGCGAGCGAAGAACTCGACCGCGCGCGCCGACGTATCTGCGACCGCCTGCGCATTGCGCGCGGGAGACGGCGACGGCGTGTTCAATGTGACCTCGTCGGTCGGGTGAGTTCGCGGGAAGGGCACCAGAGGTGGAGGCAGAACCAGCGCCTGGGTCGTACCTTGCGGGAAAGCGCGCTCCACGCCCGAAGCGGCGTAGGCTTCCACCACAACCTTGCCCGCCTGCGCCTCTACCCGTGTGTACTTGCCCAGGTTAAAGCCGGCAATCGGCATGGGACGGTCCGAAACCCAATGGCTCGATTGTTCTCCTGGCGGCAGGTCAGCAGGTCCGCCCTCAATTCGCTTGCCGGTCGCGAGCAGCGTCCAACCGGCGGGATAGCGGAATTGCAAATCGAACCTGGCCATCTCCAGACCGCGGTTCGGATACCACGTTCCGCGGGCACCCACATAGAGCAGCCCGGCCCCAGCCTCGGAGAGTACCTCGCCGCCATAAACGAAGTGCAGTCCAATCTGTTCGCCGGCACGCAGGGGCTGGGGAAAGATGACCGCGACCAGATCATTGCCCCGCCGCGCCAGCTGTGTGCCTTCGAGCGCCTGGTTGTGAATGAACTCCAGCGGGCGGCCGTTCGCCTCGACCTTGCTGATCTGCAGGAAGCGGGACAATTCGAAGAGCACGGCGCGCTGCCCGCCCTGTCGTACCTCCAGCTGCACGAAGGCTTCGGCATCGAGCCGGGTGGGCGGCGCTACGTGGGCCTGGATCCTGTACTGCGAAACGTTGACTGCTTCGGGCTTCGCTTCTTCTCCCATGGCGCCGGCGGCGTCGCCGGAGCGGCCGCCGGGCTGGCCCAGGGCGAATGCGCTCCACACGTCGTAGAAACTTTCACCGCCGATCGACTTTTGTTGGCCTGCCCAGATTTGTTCCGCGGCCAGGGAGTCGAAGTAAAGATCAAAAGTCCCAAGCGTCCGTCCCTGAAGCCGTGCGTGCAGCATGCGGTCATCGTCGGCCGGCATTTTGGATTTCGCGGGTCCTGCGCCTTCCGGGCCGGATGTGGGCAGGGCATTACTGAAGGTGAGAAGCAGCCGCAAAGCGTCGAGCTGAGCCAGGTTGCGGGCGGCGGAGTCCCATTGGGTCAGATACTCCTGCGCGTCCTCAGCCGGACGGAGCGCCGGCTGCAACTCGGCAAAGGTGTCGTCATTGAAACGAAAATATCCGGTTACAAATTTCTCTTCCAGGATGGCCGCCCCGGTGAAAAGCGTCATGGAGGCCCGCTCCGCCTGGCTGCTGGGAATCAGCAGCACTTCGCCCTCACCTTCAAAAAAAGCTCCGGTCACATGCCCGGCGACATCCTCGGTGAAAGCAATGGTGCCATCGTCAAAGGTGATGTGAAAGGCGGCGCGCTCAAGCGTCACTTCGCGAATGTGATAGACCCGCGATTTGTCGAGCCCCACGCTGCGCAACTGCAAGTAGAGGGCTTCCGCGGACGAACCCGGGGGACTTGAAGTGGCAGCGACGGAAGGAGGTGCGGCCGCCGGCGCCTGCGCACTGCTGAACTGCGTCGCAAACAACGCAAGGGCCAGCCCACACAGCGCCAGCGCCTGCACTGGAATAATCCTGATTACCTTGGTCACGTAGGCCGGGCTTCACCCCTGTTGCTAGAATGCGCCATAGTGCGGGCTTCTGTCATCTTCCTACTATTGTCGGGTCTATTCCTGGGCGCAACCGGGGCTTCCGCGGAAGTGATCCGCCTTAAAAACGGCCGCACGATCTATGCCGATCAGGTCCACGAGAACGGCTCCCACCTGGAGTATGAAGTCGGCGAAGATTCTTACGCAATTCCGAAATCACTAGTCGAACGGGTCGAGGCTGGGGGAATCCGTCCCGAGCGTGCCTCCTCCGCCGGCAAGGGTTCCGAGGATGTTCCGTCACTTACTCCTGCCGACAATCTGAAGAGTGAGCCCGGGGTCAGCGACAAGATCGTCCACGAGGGCAAGGTGGACTCCGACGCGCTGGCCGCGATCGAGCAGCAAGGCAACGGGCCGGTGACCGCAGCCGCGTATTTCATCGCCGGTAAGCATGAGATGGAGCAAACCAATTTCAGCAAGGCCCGGACCTATTTTGAAACCGCCCTGCGCTTTGATGCCAAGAATCCCACCATCCTGAATTATTACGTTGCGCTGCTGCTGCGCACCGGGAATGCGGTTGATGCCCTGCCTTACGCGGAACGCGCGGTCCGAATTGCGCCCGATTCACCCGACACGCTGGCCATCCTGGGCTATGCGCAGTATGCCAGCGACCGCAACAAGGACGCCATCCGCAGCTGGAAACGGTCTTTGCAGCTTCGTCCCGACGCCCAGGTGCAGAGATATCTGGAGAAAGCGGAGCGCGATGCCATCGCGCAATCTGAGTTCACGCAAAACGAAAGCAGCCACTTCACCCTGAAATATGAAGGCCGGCAGACGCCCGAGTCATTTCGCCGCGATCTGGCCTCCACCCTGGAGTCGCACTATGGCGACCTGGTGCGGGATCTCGGCGTAGCCCCGCGCGGCAGTATTGCCGTCATCCTTTACACCGATCAGGCCTTTTTCGACGTCACCCAGTCGCCTTCCTGGGTGGGGGCGGTCAACGATGGCAAACTGCGCATTCCGGTCAACGGCATGAGTACGGTCACTCCTGAGCTGTCACGCGTGTTGAAGCATGAACTGGCGCACTCTTTTATCAACCCGCTCTCGGGAGGACGCTGTCCGCAGTGGTTGAACGAAGGCATCGCGCAGGCCATGGAACCGAAATCATTGTCGTCGCGCGGACGCCGCCTGGCCGAACTCTTCAAGGCGCAACAGGAAATTCCGTTCAACGCGCTCGAGGGAAGCTTCATGCGCTTTTCAGGCCTGGAAGCCATGCTGGCCTATGACGAATCTCTCGCTGCGGTGCAATTCATCATTGACACCAGGGGCATGAGCGAACTGCAGCGCATCCTGCAACGGCTGGCGGAGGGAAATTCCACCGAATCGGCTTTGCGCGCCACCATCCACGACGACTACGGCCAGCTGCAGGCTGATGTTGGCAAGTATCTGAGCCGCCAATACGGGGACTAGCGGGTCGCAGAGAACTCCTGGTGCGACAAGGGGCGAAAACACTTCCCGCCCACATCGCTTCCATGCCGCCGATCGGCCCCGACAATGTGACGAAGGGAAGGGCACGAGTTCACTCGTGCCGCTGAACGTGCGAAACATCGCCGCGCTTTAGCGCCTGAGGTTGGCCGTGCGCACTTGCTCGTGCTGGTGCCGCCCGCATCGGGATGACCCTGGGAACGTGAGGGTCAGCCCCTTTCGCGTTTCTTTAACCCCCGTAAATATTCGTGTCCAAAAACTCATTGCGAAACTTGCCGCGCGGATCGTAGTGCTTGAGCAGTTCCTGATAATCCGGCAATTTCGCATAAAGCGACTTCAGGCGCGATGGCGCCATAGTAAAGAGCTTGGCCCAGTGCGGCCTTGCGTCAAAGGGCGCCAGCTGTGCTTCGATCACGGGCAATAGCTGCTTGACCGCCGGCCATTCCGGCTTCCAGGTGAAGTGAATCGCCATCGACGGGCGCTGGTAGGCAGTGCTCATCCAAAGATGGTCGGTGTCGATGGTGCGCAGCTCTGAGATAAAAAGATGGGGGCCGATGCGGTCCTTCAGCTTTTCCACCGCAAGGATGGCTTCGTATCCCCGGTCGCGGGGAACAAAAAACTCGCTTTGCAACTCCGCCCCGCTGCTGGGCGTGAAGTTGATGCGGAAATGCGGAAGCCGTTCGTACCACGGACCCGGAATTCCCAGCTGCTCGGTGCAATTCTCCGCGGAGTGTCCGGCCAGGGGGTGAAGTTTCCGGGTTGCGAGCTTGGCCCCATAAAACTCCGGCGCGAATTCGAAAGACTCGCCGGGTTCGACGCGCCGTTTTATCCAGACCTGAGTGGCGCGATGATTTTGCCAGTCGGTGAAAAGACTGACGCTGTAGGCACTGGCAAAAATGTCGTCAAGATGTTTTTCCAGTTGCGCCAGAGAGAGATTTTCGTAAACCACCTGCCTCACCTGAAAGGTTGGCTGCACGTCGAGTGTGACCTTGGTGACGATACCCAGGCCTCCCAGAGCCACGACTGCGCCGGGAAACCGGTCACCGTCTTTTTGCCGGGACAGGGTCACGACCTCGCCATCAGCCGTGACGATTTCCATCGCCGAGACAGCCGTTGACAGGTTGCCATTCTTGCAGCCCGAACCATGAGTGGCAGTGGCGCAAGCGCCCGCCACGGAAACATGCGGCAACGAGGCCAGATTGTGCACGGCAAAGCCCAGGCCATCGATATAGGGAGCAAGCTGGCCGTATGTGACACCCCCGCCGACGCTGACAGTTCGCGACGTTGGATAGAGCGTCATCTGATCGAGAAGCTTCAGCGAGATCTGATTTTCCCCGCTGTCGGCGATTCCGTTGAAGGAATGGCGCGCGCCCAGCGCCTTCAGCTTGCTGCACTTCTTTACGACCTGTTGAACTTCCTCCACCGTCCTGGGAAGATGCAACCGGTCGGTACTGTACTGGTAGTTGCCCGACCAATTCGTCCGGGGTGCGGGTTGTTGTTCGCCATTCACCAGGCGGGACAATACGCCGCCGGTGATAAGAACGCCAGAAGTTTTCAGGAACTGTCGTTTGTCCATAGTCCAAGCCGTTTCGCAATGATATATGGAAATCCGATCGACGTAGGCCCGGGCGCGCTCCTTCGACTGCGCTCAGGACCCGAGCGCAACTCGCCAGGGGTTTTGGCAAACGTCCGAAGCCTCGCCGGGCCCTGCCCGGCTGGGCGGGTGAGGGCACCCGCCCCTACGTGGGTCCAGATAGTCTTAGCTGATTTGGATCAGGTCGCCGGAACCCGGCCCCACCGCGGCCGGTGCGGGACACTGCGGCGCGCGCCATGAATCGAACACCGATACCTGGTGGACGCATGAAACCGTGCAATTGGGAGCGCAGTTTTTTTCCGAAAGATATTCGCGGCGAATGTCATCGACGGTGTACTTCTCGAGAGGAACGGCGGGATAGCCGCGCTGCTGCGAGCAATAGTGCACCAGGCCGTCTTCGCAAATGTAGAGATAGCGCGCGCCGGCCCGGCAGCGCCATTGATTGGGACGCCCTTGCGCAATGTTGTCCTGGAAGCCGTTGATGCGGGTAAAGCTGCTCTTCTCCATCGACTTCATTTCGTTGTACACCCGCCGCTCCTCATCATTGAGCGGCTGCAGTTGCCCGGACCCGTCATGAATGATGCCGATGGTGGAGCTGAAACCCAGGCCCAGGGCGCGCTTGCCGATGGCGAGCGCGTCTTGCGGATTTTTTACCCCGCCGCCCACCACCGAGTTGATGTTCACGTGGAAGTCGGCATGCTCGGCCAGAAGTTCGAGCTTTTTGTCCAGCACTTTCAGACTTTTTTTCGAGACCTCGTCCGGGGTAACGTTGTCGATCGAAATCTGCAGCCATTCGAGACCGGCGCGGTTGAGGCGCTGGATGCGTTCCGCCACCAGCAGATAACCATTCGTGATCAATCCGGCGATCATGCCGCGCTTGCGAATGCGCCGGATGATGTCATCGAGCTCGGGATGAAGCAAAGGTTCGCCGCCGCTGATGGTAATAACTGACGTTCCCAACTCCGCGAGCTTGTCCACCCGCTCAAACATGGCCTCGGTCGAGACCGGCTTGGAAAAATCGTCGTACTCGTTGCAGTACTCGCAAGCCAGGTTACAGCGCCGGATGGGGATGATATGCGCCAGCAGAGGATGGTCGGTGGAGGCAAACGCGCCCGCGATCATGCGCGCTCCCCGCAAGTTGCGGTGAAACGCCTTCATGCGGCGGCGCACCGTGGTTTGGACAGAAGCCATCACTTTATTAGAGCATAGAGGTGCCCGAAGTGCACCGATTGGGCAGCGTTTGGCGGTATTCGTGAAGTGAATGGAGAATCTGAGAACCGGGAACTGTTAACTGCAAACTGATTCTTGCCTTAGACAACCCCCTCAACCGGAACGCAAGCGCAGACCAGTCAGGAAATCAACTCATGCCCGGCAGCCTGCAGCGTCTTCAGCGCCGACTCCGCAAATTCCTCCTTCACCAGCACGTAGTCGGTGTCAAAAGTTGAGGTGGCAAAAATAGGAATGCCGCTTTGAGCCAGGGGATCGATGACAGAGGCCAGCACTCCGGTCAGCGAGAAGGGGAACGGTCCTTCGAGTTTGAAACAGATCCATGGCAATTCGCATTTTGCGTTTTGCGGAGCTTGGCTGACTGGGCACACTATCGAGAGTTCTTCGGTGGTGCGGGTTATGCAGGCGAAAGGTGCATCCATGACTGCCGCCGGAATAGGGGCGTTGGGCGCCAGGCGGCAGATGGCGAAGGTGGCTGGGAGGCGTCGGAATTTCAGCGGCATGATAATGAGTCTCCATTCGCCCTCATGAAGGAGAACGAAAAACCAGCCGAGCTTTGCTTCGGCTTGGACGGGTCCCTTCGACTTCGCTCAGGGCAGGCTCCGACCCGTCCCCACACAGTCTCAGGTGGTGCCCACGGCTTTTTTTACCGCAGCCCTGGCCAGCAGGCGGGTTGAATCCAGGGTGGGCAAGGACGACGAATCGGGTGTGACCAGCAGCGGAATCTCTGTGCACCCGAGGACTACCGCATCGCAGCCCTGGTCGCCCAGGGTTCGGATTACATCCTGAAAATATTCCAGAGAACGTGGAGTGAACTGGGCGTTCACCAGTTCGTCCATGATGATCTGATTGATTCTCTCCCGGGCTTGCGGTCCCGGGATGCGATGTTCGAGGCCAACTGCTTTCAGCTTCTCCGGATAGACGGGCCCCTCCATCAGATAGCGCGTACCCAGTACGCCTATGCGTTTGAACTGGCTTCGCCGGGCTTCGTTCGCGACTTCTTGCGCGATGTGCAGCCAGGGGCGCGGGGAGCGCTGCTCGACCAGAGCGAAGGCCTGGTGAATGGTGTTGTCGGGACAGATAAGAAAATCGGCACCAGCCGCGGCCAGCTTGTCAGCCGACGAGAGCATCAGATCGGCGACGCCGGGCCAGTCGCCGGCATGGATGCAACTCATGTATCGAGCCAGAGCATGAGTATGCATCGAGACTTCGGGGTGGTCGTGATTCCCCATCAACTGCGCGCCTTCGAGCGCAATGGTGCGGTAGCAAAGCGCGGCCCCCTCCGCGCTGCAGGCGACGATGCCGATATGCTGGGTCATGCAAGTAGCTCTCTCAATAACATCCACGGCTAGCGGCGAATTGGGAAGGGCACGAGTTTACTCGTGCCGAAAAATCGCCCAAAGCCCTCGGGCTTCAGCGCCTGATTTTTTTCCCTGCGCCACTATTCCTGGGCGGCCAGCTTCTCCACCTGCAGGAGCATCGTGTCCAGGTCGCGGCGCGAATAATACTTGCCGCCCACGACGACCCCAAAAATCTTGCGCGTGTTGCGGATGTCATCGAGAGGATTTGCGTCCAAGAGGACCAGATCGGCCACGCGCTGCAGTTCCACCACTCCGTATTTGTCCATATTCGACATGAACAGCGCCGGGTTAGAGGTGGCGGACTGCAAGGCCTGCAGGGGCGTGAACCCGCTTTTTACCAGCCATTCCAGTTCATCGTGCAAACTGAACCCGGGAAACACGTAAGGATCGGGGCCGTCACTGCCGGCCATGAACCGCACGCCGGCGCTGTGCATCGCCTTGACCAATTCCAGATCGCGGGCGGCTTCGGCCCTCAGTGCCGCGAGCTCATCCGCCGAAGTTTTTTCGTGGAGCTTTGCCGGATCCCACTGCCCGCGCACCGACGCAGGAACGTACTTCAGTCGCGGATCGGATTGCATGTCCGCATCGCCGATCCGGCTGTTGGTCTCTGTCCACACCAGCGTAGGCACCTGCCAGGTGTTGCTCTTTGCAAGTTGCAGGAACAACGCTCCGGCCTTGGCCGGGTCATAAGTGCTCATGATCTGTGGGCCAAGTTTCTGATAAGCGGCATAGTCGCGCTTCTCTAATGCCGCAAGGCCCCGGGCCCGAAGTTCGTCTTCCTGGGAGGAACAGGCCAGCAGGATTCCAGTGAGGTGCTCGATACTCTTCTGTCCTGCCGTGGCAGCTTCGCGCACGCTCACGGAATGGGGAACGTGTCCAACGAACGGAATAGCTTGCTTTGCAGATTCGTCGGCAATCGCGAAATAGGATTCGCGGGAAACCGACAGTATCTTGACGAAATCCAAACCCCGCTTCTTCACCGCGTCCACCGCCTGGCGCGCGTCTTCCGGAGTATTCACCGCAATGGTCTGCCGGTCGCTCTTCCCAGCCGCCAGAAACGAGCCCGCCAGCAAGAGGTGCGGACCCAGCAATTCTCCACTGTCGATGCGCCTGCGCCGGCTTTCCAGTACGTCGGGATCGCCGCCCATGTCGCGCACGCCGGTGACGCCGTTGACAATGTACAGCGGGTCGATGACCTTATCGTCCCATGCTGGAGATACGAACGCGCTATGCACATGCATGTCCCATAGTCCGGGGATCATGTATTTTCCGTTGGCATTGACGATCTGAATGTTCCGGCCCGGGCCGACAAAGCCCACCTTGGCCAGTCCGGTGATCCGCCCTTTCTTGATTACCAGGGTCACACCTTGAGCGATTTCGCCGTCGCGCACGCCCACGACGTTTACGTTGGTGAAAATGAGCACATCGTCCGTGTTCTTCGGCTGCGTCCCGGCCCACAGGAAGGTATGCAGGAACAGCCCGGCGATCAGAACTGCTTTCATGCCCAAGCTCCCGAAAAACACCGATCTGGAATCTAAGTGTGGGTGGCCGCTGCGTCAAACAAATTCAGGAAACTGAGTTTCTTCTCCGCGGGAAGGAAAGAGGCTTCGAAGGAATTCCGCGCCAGCTCCCGCAGGTGTTCCTCGGTAAAACCGAAAGACTGCTGGGCCAGCTGGTATTCCCGCGCCAGGGAAGTACGAAACATGGCGGGATCGTCAGTGTTGAGCGTGATCATAATTCCCTGGTCAAAATACTGGCGGACCGGATGGGCGCTCAACGACGGGCAGGAGCCGGTACGCAGATTGCTGGTGAGACAAATCTCCACCGGCACCTGGCGAGTGGATAGTTCCTCTACCAGCTCCGGGTCCTGCGCTGCCGTCAGGCCGTGTCCGATGCGCTCGGCGCGGAGATTAAGCGCACCCCAGACCGACTCCGGCCCGGCATTCTCGCCGGCATGGGCGGTCAGGTGGAGTCCATTTTCGGCGGCATAGGCGTAGGCATCGCGAAACAGTTCGGGCGGGCCTTTCTGCTCGTCGCCACCCATGCCGATGGCCACGACGTTCCGCTCGCGGTAGCGCGCCGCAACTTCGAATACGTCGCGCGCGGCAACCGGGCCGAACTGGCGCACCGCATCGAATATCCATAACAACGAGACGCCAAAATCACGCTCGCCGTTTCGGCGTCCCCGATCCAGGCCTTCGAAGATCGCCTCGAAATCCTGCTTGCGCCACAAGTTGACCCCCACCGACACGTACACTTCGGCATGAAGCACATGCTGCGCCTTGAGCCTTTCCATCATGCGGTAGGTGATGAGTTCGTAATCGTCGGCGGTTTGCAGATCTTCGGTTACCGCCTTGAACGCCATCAGGAAGCCGTTGAAATCCTGGTAAGTGTAGAGCTGCTCGATCTCGGACAGGCTGCTGCTCTTGCCGTGACGCTGGCGCAGTTCGAGCAGAGTGCCGGGATCGATCGCCCCTTCAAGATGGAGATGCAGCTCGGCTTTGGGCAGGGTGACGATGAACGAGCTGGGCTGCGACCCCATACCGTCTAATTGTAGATTGAAGATCGAGGCTTTGCAGGTGAAACAGCAAGTATCAGTTCTGAGATCGGAGAACTGGAAACTGAATACTGAGATTTCACCTCCCAGATCAATTGCAGAAGCCAATCTTTCGAGAAGGGTTCTCAGACCGCTCACGCCCCTGTTACTGGTTCTTGGCTTTGGCAAATTCGCTGTGATGGCGGCTGTAGAAGATGTAAATGGCCAAGCCGAGCGCGAGCCAGATGACAAAACGCAGCCAGGTAATCACGGTCAGTCCGGTCATGAGTCCGCCACACAACAGCACCGAGATCAGCGGAAACCAGGGAACAAACGGTACGCGGAAGGCGCGCGGACGATCGGGCTGTCGGCGGCGCAGGAAAATCACCCCCAGCGATACCAGGACGAAGGCGAACAGCGTACCGATATTGGAGAGGTCGGCGGCGTCACCGATGTCAACCAGCCCAGCCGGTATCCCGACCGCGAAGCAGGCAATCCAGGTGGACCAGTAAGGAGTCTTGAACTTGGGGTGCACTACGGAAAACAGTTTGGGCAGCAGGCCGTCGCGCGACATGGCGTACCAGATGCGCGCTTGCCCGTACTGAAAGACCAGCAGTGACGAAATCATACCGGTGAGCGCGCCCACTACGATCACGGAGCGGAAGAAAGGGTGCGCGCCCAGGTATTTCAGCGCATAGGCCACGGGTGCTTCCGCCGCTTCGCCGGAAACGAAAGTCGTGTACTTCATCATGCCCAGCAGAACGATTGCAACCCCGACGTACAAAATGGTGCAAATGATGAGCGAAGCGATAATGCCGAAAGGCAAGTCGCGCTGCGGGGTCTTACATTCCTCGGCCGCAGTGGATACGGAATCGAAGCCGATGTAGGTGAAGAACACGATGGCGCCACCGGTGACAATTCCAGCGAATCCCGAGGGCGCGAAGGGCGTCCAGTTGGCCTTGTTGACCAGCATCCCGCCCACCACCAGGAAGGTGAGGATGGCGCCGATCTTGATCATCACCATCACGTTGTTGGCGCCGGCCGATTCCTTCACACCCCGGACCAGCAGGAGGGTCAGAATAAATACGATCAGGAAACCCGGCACATTGAAGTACGCGCCGGTCCAGTGGCCCGAGGCCCAGACCGGGCTTGCCCACTCGCTGGGCAGGTTGACCCCGAAAGCTGCCAGTTGCGCTTTGGCATATCCGCTGAAGCCGACCGCGACGGCCACGTTGCTCACTACGTATTCCAGGATCAAATCCCAGCCGATTATCCAGGCGAAAATCTCGCCCAGGGTCGCGTAGGAATAGGTGTAGGCACTGCCCGCGATCGGAATCATCGACGCCAGTTCTGCATAACACAGTCCGGCAAAACTGCAAGCCACGGCCACCAGCAGAAACGAGATGGCAATGGAGGGTCCGGCCGGGGGGCGGCCGTGCATCAACGCTCCCGCCGTGCTTCCCGTGCGCAGGAAATTCGAGATCAGGTCCAGGACTTGCGCATGCAGGATCGAGGGAGCCGAGAAATGTTCTCCCGCGGCGGCCGTGCCCGTCAGCACAAATATCCCCGAACCGATGATTGCGCCGATGCCAAGGGCCGTGAGCGACCACGGACCGAGCGTCTTCTTAAGACGATGTCCCGGCTCGTCGGCTTCCGCAATCAGCTTGTCGATGGACTTGCAGCAGAGCAGCTGGCTGTCAGAGGTGCGGGCCGTTGGTGGTTGTGCCAAAGGGGTTGGTCTCCTGTGCTTCTGACATCAGCAACGGCATTGGGCACCCGGCCGTGAGCCGATGAACGCGGTTCATGCGCTCACCGCTCACCGCCAGGTGCGGCGCTTACCGTTTCGCGGTGCCACGGGCCATCTTTTTGACTTTGCGCTTGGCCGAACCGCGGGCATATTCGCGGGGCTTCAGCGGATTGTCCGTCTTGCGCTTCTTCCGCGATGCCCGCTTGCTCTTCTTGCGTTCTTCCTTGCTCAGTGTGCTTGTGTTTGCCATGAGTGCTGTTTGTTTCTCCTTGGAAATCTAGCTTCTAGCTCTTAGCCATTAGCTCTTAGCCAAAAACATCAGGACACCGGATCTGGCTAAAAGCCGAAGAGCTAAAGGCTAAGAGCTAAAGGCTAAGAGCTAAAGGCTAAGAGCTGACCCCCTCCAGCTGGGCATACTTCTCCACCAGCTTCTTCAAACCGAAGCGAGGGAATTGTACCGTAATCTTGGCGTCTTCACCTTCTCCTTCGCGCTGGTACACCGTGCCTTCGCCATATTTGGGATGGCGCACCTTCTGCCCCGGACGGAATCCCTTCCGGCCTCTGGGCGCCTCGACCGGCAGTTTGGGCACGCTGAATTTCTTGCCTCGAGAGGCAAAAAAGTCGGCGATGTTCTCGATCGAGTTATAGGACTTGCCGGTATAAGTCGGCGTGCGCGTCTTCTGTTGATTCGTCCAGGCTGCGCTCTGATCTTCATCCTCGTAAGCGTAGTGGGAAGTCTCCTGCTCGTGTGCCTGCCCGTGTGGTCGCGGGCGACTCGCCCGCGAATGCCCGAACGCGGGCGAGTCGCCCGCGGCCACACGACCTCTTCTTGGTTTTCCCAGGTCTTCCACCAGTTCCACGGGGATCTCTTCCAGAAAACGCGACGGGATGCTGGCCTCAGGCAGATCGGTGCCATAGCGGCGGCGATAGACGGCCCGGGTGAGGACCAGCGTGTCCATCGCACGGGTCATGCCGACGTAGCAAAGGCGGCGCTCTTCTTCGATATCGTCGGGCTGCAGGAAAGTGCGCGAGTGCGGGAACAGTCCTTCCTCCAGGCCTCCGAGGAATACCAGCGGGAACTCCAGGCCCTTGGCCGCGTGCAGGGTCATGAGCGTGATCTGGGCGCGCTCGTCATAAGCGTCAGCATCGCTGACCAGGGCGGCATGGTCGAGAAACTGATCGAGAGTTTCACCGCGGTCGCGCGAATCCATCGCGGCGTTCACCAGTTCGCGCAGATTTTCAACGCGGGAATAGGCTTCAGGCGTGTCTTCTTCCTCCAGCAGCTTGATGTAACCGGTACGGTCGATGAGAAATTTCAGAACGTCAGCGGTGCTGGGAGTTGGGGCTGTAGCGCCGGCATCCTGCCGGCTGTCGTGGAGGCTTCCCGCCTCCACCTCTTCGGCGAGCGGGCTGGCCGTCCGCTCTAATGCCGGCGGGACGCCGGCGCTACCTTCGTCGGTTCCCAAGTCGCCCCCGAAATCGAATGAGAAGTTGTCGGGACTGAAATCGGTATCGTCGTCCGGCGGGAGATTGGTGTCTTCGTCTCCCTCAACCGCTGCTGTCTCTTCCAGCCTCTGCGCAATCGTTCCCGACAGGATGGCGCGTCCGTCCTCGATGATGTTGACGAATGTCTTCAGGGCAGCCACCGCCCGCTGCGGCAGTAGCTGGCGTTCGATCACTTCCGCAATCGCTCCCCACAGCGAAAGCCCGGTGTCCAGCGCAACTCGCTCCAGAGTTTCAATGCTGCTCTTGCCGATTCCCCGGACCGGCGTGTTGATCACGCGCAGCAGCGCGATCGAGTCCTCCGGGTTATGGATGACTTTGAGGTACGAAATCATGTCCTTGATTTCGGCGCGTTCGTAAAACGAGAAGCCACCCACCACGTGGTACTTCAGGCCATAGCGGCGCATGGCCTCTTCGTAGAGCCGGGACTGGGAGTTGGTGCGGTAGAGCACGGCGGCGCGCGCGGTCTCTCCCTGGTCGGCGGCCTCGCGCAGATATTTCGAGACGTAGTCAGCGGCAAAGAGCGATTCGTTCTCGCCGTCCGGGGCTTCGTAGTAACCGATCCTGGAGCCTCCCTGGCGTTCCGTCCACAGGTTCTTGCCCTTACGCTTGAGGTTGTTCGAGACCACCGCCGACGCGCCCTGCAGGATGTTCTGGGTCGAGCGGTAGTTCTGTTCCAGGCGGATGATCCTGGCCTCGGGAAAATCCTTCTCAAATTCCAGAATGTTGCGAATGTCGGCGCCGCGCCAGGAATAAATCGACTGATCTTCATCGCCCACGGCGCAGATGTTGTGGTGGGTGCCGGCCAGCAGCCGCATCAGCTCGTACTGCGGGCGGTTGGTGTCCTGATACTCGTCGATCATGACGTACTGGTAGCGCCGGTTGTAATAGTCGCGGACTGACGGCACGGCTTTCAGCAGGCGCACGGTCTCGAGCAGCAGGTCGTCGAAATCGAGAGCGTTGGCCTTGCGCAGCTCCTTGCGATACTCCTCGTAGATGTGGGCCACTTTTTCCGTCTTGGGATCGCCCGACTGCAGATAAACCTCCTGCGGATCGAGCATATGGTTCTTGGCCCACGAAATGTGGGAGAGGATGGAACGCGGCGTGGTTTGTTTGTCGTCGATACCGAGCCGCCGCATCGCCGACTTCACCAGTTGCTGCTGATCGGACTCGTCATAGATGACAAAGCTCTTCGTCAGCCCGATCGGCGTCTGGCCAGGAACGGATGATGGGATGCGCAGCTGTTCAATGTCCCGCCGCAAGACCCGCACGCAGAAAGAGTGAAACGTAGAAATCGTCGGCTTGGCAATGGACAGGCCGCCCACCAGTTTGTCCACGCGCTCAACCATTTCCTGCGCAGCCTTGTTGGTGAAAGTCATCGCCAGAATGGCTTCAGGCATCACCCCCAGATTTTCGATGAGATAGGCGATGCGAAAGGTGATAACCCGGGTCTTGCCGCTACCCGCCCCGGCGAGAATGAGGACCGGGCCCTCCGTGGTTTCAACGGCGGCGCGCTGCTGCGGGTTGAGTTGGTCGAGAAAAGACAAATGTGGAACGGCTCCGGGGTTCGCTGATTGAATTTTATCTGCTTTGACGAGGGCTATCCTGTCTTCGCAGAGGCACGATTGCCTGTGCACTCTTCGCAGGGGCAAACATCGCGCAGAAACTGCCAGGAATAAATGCCCAGCTCGTGGCCATCATTCCAGTGAAACTTAATAGCGTATTTGCCCACCGCGTCGGCCGCTAGCGGCTTGGCTGCCTCCTTGAACATGGGCAGGGCACCGGGCGCGAGTTTAGGCCGCTCCCCGGGTTTGCGCCCAGCCTTGCCCCGCTCGTCGTCGCAAAGAGCGCAGGGACAGGCATCGCGCAGGAAGGGGAATGCGTAGTGTGAACGGTGACCGTCCTTCCACTCGATGTCCACGCCGCTGCCGGTAGTCAGATTCACTTTGACCGACTTGGGATCGGGCGGCGGGGCCATGATTTCAGTATCGCACAGAGCCCTCTTTGCGGCCTTTGCGACACCTTGGCGTCCTTTGCGGTTTAAGATTCTTGAACGATTGAGACGAGGGCAAGACTTACCGCAAAGGACGCGAAGAAGCCGCGAAGTGCGCAAAGCAAGCCAGGCTGTTGAACGTGGACACCCATGCCCTGTCGGTGAAGTTGTCGAAGGGCGGGAAATCCGGTAAAATCTATCTTTTACACATCAAGTTCTGAACTTACCTGGAGCAGTCCATGGCACAAGTATGTGAGATCTGCGGCAAGGGGCCGCAATTCGGAAACAATATCAGCCACGCGCATAACATCACCAAGCGGCGCTGGAACGTGAACCTGCGGCCGGTGCACGCCAAGGTGGGCGCCGCGACCAAGCGCATCCGCGTCTGCACCTCCTGCCTGAAAAGCGGCAAAGTCGTCAAAGCCTAAGAGCGGAATTCGAATCCCTACTTCCTGATAGCGTCATCCTGAACGGCCTTCAGGCCGTGAAGGATCTGGCGTGGCCCGCTGGAGACCCGGCCAGCGCCTCCGTGCCTTGCTGTTCCAGTCTCATATTACATCGTGATACGATATATTCTGGACGGACATGGAAAACACTCCGACTCTCTCCGATTACCGGGGGCTGGCCGAACTGCGCTACCAGATTCGCCGCTTCCTTCACTTCAGCGAACAGGCAGCGCGGAAAATGCGGCTGGAACCGCAACAGCACCAGTTGATGCTGGCCCTCAAGGGACTGCCCAACGGGCTGCACCCGACGATTGGAACGCTGGCCGAGCGATTGCAGCTGCAGCACCACAGCACGGTCGAACTGGTAAACCGCCTTTCCGCCGGAGGCCTGGTGCGGCGAAGCCGTGCGGGGGATGACCGTCGCCAGGTCCTGCTGGAGCTGACTGCGAAAGGCGAAAAAGTACTTCGTGAATTGTCCATGGGGCACAAGGCCGAGTTGCGCACCCAGGGTCCGGCACTGGTCGCCGCCCTGGAACGGGCCATGCGCCCGAGGAAAAGTGCTCGACCCCTGCCACCCAAAACTCCTTCCAAACAATTCGGGGAAGCAGGTTAGAGGTGACGGAGCCGAACGAAAAGAAACTTTCCGGAGATGGCGCGGGCCGCGAATCCCGCCCGACGATCGCGGCCACGGGCTCGCAGGTTGGCGACACAACTCTGGCCCAGCCTGCCCAATTCCGTATGGTGCTGGTGTCGTTCCTGGCGGCGGCGATTGGCCTGATTGCCGGCGGTATCGCGTTTTTGCTGTACCGGCTGATCGGACTGTTGACCAACATTTCCTTCTACGGCCGCTTCGTGGCCGACTTTACCAGCGCTCGTCACAATCATCTGGGGCTGTGGGTCATTCCGATTCCGGTCATCGGCGGACTCATCGTCGGAGTCATGGCGAAGTATGGGTCGTCGAAGATCAGGGGACACGGCATTCCCGAGGCCATGGAAGCGGTGCTGTTCAATCGCAGCCGCATTCAGCCTCGAGTGGCGATTCTCAAGCCCATCTCGGCGGCCATCGCGATTGGAACCGGTGGCCCCTTCGGCGCCGAAGGTCCCATCATTCAGACCGGCGGCGCCGTGGGATCGCTGGTAGGACAGATCTTTCACACTACGGCGTCGGAGCGCAAGGTACTGCTGGCCTGCGGCGCGGCCGCCGGCATGTCCGCGACCTTCAATACGCCCATTGCGGGCGTGATTCTTGCCATCGAACTGCTGCTCTTCGAGTTCAAGGCGCGATCGTTTATCCCCCTGGTTGTGGCCAGCACCCTGGCCACCGCGGTTCACATGCAACTGCTGGGAGCGGGCCCGATGTTTTCGATTACGGCCATGGATTTCGGCGTCCCCAGCGCACTGCCGTTTTACCTGGTGCTGGGCGTGATTTGCGGCCTGGCGGCCGTGGGCTTCAGCAAGTTGCTTTACTGGACCGAAGACCTGTTCGAGAAGCTTCCCATCGACCAACTCTGGTGGCCCGCAATCGGGGCCCTGGGACTCGGCATCATCGGATACTTCGTTCCCCGGGTGCTGGGCGTCGGCTATGACACGATCAGCGACATTCTGAATGCCAATCTCGCATTGAAGGTGCTGATCGTGGTGATGCTGGCCAAGGCCGTGGCCCTGGTAATTTCGCTGGGTTCGGGAACCTCGGGCGGCCTGCTCGCGCCCATGTTCATGTCGAGCGCCGCTCTGGGCGGAGTATTTGCCATGGGAATGAATGAGGTTTTCCCTGCCGCCCACCTCTCAGCCGGAGCATTTGCCCTGGTGGCCATGGGCGCGGTATTCGGTGCGGCTTCGCGGGCGGCGTTTTCTTTTATCGTTTTTGCCTTCGAGATTACTCGCGACTACAACTCGGTATTGCCCCTCATGCTGGTCACTGTCATTGCGGACGGAATTGCCATCCTGCTTATGCCCAAGGCTTCCATCATGACCGAGAAGCTGGTCCGGCGCGGACTGCGCATCCACCAGGACTACGAAGCCGACGTGCTGCAGCAGATGGTGGTGTCGGAAACCATGGACCGCGACGCGCCCGTTCTTCCCGCCGCGCTGCCGGTCCGCGACCTGGCCGAACGCATTGCCCGTCACGAAACGGAAGTGAGCCGCCATCAGGGGATGCTGCTTACGGATGCAGAAAACAGATTAGTGGGAATCATCACCCGCGGCGATATCTTGCGCTCGCTTGACGAAGATCCTTCTGGCGCCATGAGCCTGCTGGAAGCCGGAAGCCGCAAAATGATCGTGACCTATCCTGACGAAACTTTGCATGAGGCCGCCGCTAAAATGCTGCGCAACAATATCGGCCGTTTGCCAGTAGTGGACCGCAAAGATCCGCAGCACGTGGTTGGCTATTTGGGAAGGCCGGGAATCATGGCGGCACGGCTGCACCGGTTGCACGAGGAACACGTGCGCGAACCGGGATGGGTGAAGCGGTTCCGGTAAGTCCCGCCGACCAGGCCTGCTGGTGCCTGCCAGATCCCGCAGCCGGCTGAAGTCGTTGAGAAGTGTTATCACCTACACTCACTCACGGTGGTCGTTAGTGCAACCGCCGTCTGCAAGAGTTCGGTAGTGGCTCAGTTTGAACTGAGCCACTACCAAGAGTTCTGATCAATTGACATGCCGGCTACCGGAGCGCAAAATTGATGCCTCTGTTCGTATGGCAGCGGGCCATTTGGATCGCGGCGATGCAAGTTTGCCCGGGCTCGTAGCTCGATACTCCCTAAACTCTGCGCCATCCCGCTTGCACGGGGGTGTCATAGTGCTCGGGCGCGCCTCATTCTGCGAGCGCCCCGCGGAGAATTTTCCTTGAAAAGAAATGCGTTTGCGACCGCTGCGCTTCTGGTCGCCATGGCGACCATGGCTTGCGCACAGACCTATGTGGTGATGCACAATTTCGGGACGACTTCGACGGACCCCCAGGCTCCAGGTGAACCGGGCGTCATTTGCCAGAGCCGCGGCGGCTACCTGTTCAGTGCAGGTGGAACCCAGGGAAACCCGGGCGCAGCTTTCCGGCTCACCACCGACGGACAATACAAGGGTAATGCATGCATTCTCCGGGAGCGACGGCCAAATGCCGGCCGGAGGGCTGACTCTCGGACGGGACGGATGGTTTTACGGAAGCACCGTTTCTGGCGGTCCGGGGACCTGGGGAACGTTATACAAGATGCGCTCCAACGGGCAAGTGACCCGGCTGCACTACTATTCGGGCGGGAATGGGGGGAACCCGTGGGCGGCGCCTATCCAGAGCGTGGCCGGCGATTTTTACGGCGTAACCCACGGAAGTTTCACCTTCGGACAAATTTACAAAGTCTCCCAGTCGGGTCAATATTCGAAGCTCCATTCCATGACCCTGTTCGAGGGAATCTATCAAGTAGCTCCGCTCGTGCAGGGAACGGATTTCGCCTTTTACGGGGCCGCTATCGACTCCGGTGGGACGCAGGGTCCGGGGGACTTGTATCGAATCACTTCGACCGGTGCTTTCGAAGTGCTTTACCCCTTCGACGGTACCCACGGCAGTCATCCAGCCGGCGGCTTGATTCAGGCTACGGACGGAAACTTTTATGGAGTGGCTTCGGAAGGCGGCTCTTTCGGAGCGGGTACGGTCTTTCAGATGACTCCAGATCACACCGTCAACGTCCTCTACAACTTCAGCGGTGGAGCGGATGGGGGCGGGCCTATAGGAGGCATGGTTGAGGCCAGTGACGGGAACCTGTATGGGACGACCTCCAGCGGTGGAGCGAATGGGGCGGGAGTACTCTTTCGCCTGACTCCGAGCGGGACCTACACAGTGCTGCATGATTTCGCCGGGGCCACGGGCAGTGCTCCGAGAAGTTCTCTGATGCAGCACACTAACGGACGCCTCTACGGGATGACGTCCAGCGGAGGGTCGGCGAACCTCGGCGTGTTTTTCAGTTTTGATGCCGGATTGCCGCCTTTCGTGACGTACCTGCCCACTTACGGCCGCGCCGGCGGCGTGGTGCAGATTCTGGGACAGGGCTTCACCGACACAACCCAGGTTCTCTTCAACGGAACACCCGCAACCTTCAAGCTTGTCTATCCCACGTTTATCAAGGCCACCATCCCGGATGGGGCCACCACCGGGCCGATCACGGTCAGTACAACGAATGGCACACTGACCAGCAACAAGGTGTTCGTTGTGCACCCATAAGACAGTAGCTGAGACTCAGGAGAGCAAGATGAATGAAAGAGCTTCCCGATGGGCTGTCGCATTTCTCCTGCTGTTCTCCAGCGCAGCATCCTACGCCCAGGACGCGTGCGAACGCCTGATCGCAGCAAAGATTCCTGACACCACGATTACGCTTGCGCAGACGGTTGCGGCGGGGACGTTCAACGGCCCTCCCGCGCCCTTTAGTGGGGCCGATCTCGCGCCTCTATACAAGAGTCTGCCGGCATTCTGCCGCGTCGTTGCCGAGGCAAGGCCGAGCTCAGACTCCGACATCAAACTCGAAGTCTGGCTTCCGGTCTCGGGATGGAATGGCAAGCTGCAAGGCATCGGCAATGGCGGATTCGCCGGACTGATTGACCATATGCAACTTGCAATGTCGGTGAAGGCGGGATACACCGCGACGGCGACGGACACGGGCCACACGGGATCTCCGACCGATGCGGGCTGGGCCATGGGGCACCCGGAAAAGATCATCGATTTCGGTCATCGCGGAATTCATGAGATGACGCGTGTCGCCAAGCAAGTAGTCGCGGCTTATTACTCCAAGCCCCCGCAGCGCTCGTACTTCGCGGGATGTTCGGACGGAGGGCGTGAGGCGTTAATGGAAGCCCAACGTTATCCCGGGGACTATGACGGAATCCTGGCCGGCGCTCCGGCGAACTACTGGACTGCTCTGCTTGCCACTGCAGCTTATGACACCCAGGCCCTGACCATGGATGCGGCCGGCTTCATACCACCGGCAAAGATTCCCGCGATTGCAGCGGCGGTGAACGCCGCGTGCGACGGACTTGACGGCGTGCGCGACGGGATTCTGAACGATCCACGCCAGTGTCACTTTGATCCCGCGGCGATCCAGTGCAAGGGAGAGGATTCCGACCAATGCCTGACGGCTCCGCAGATCACTGCGCTGAAGAAACTCTATGCGGGAACGCTTGATTCCAGGGGGCACGTGGTTTACCCGGGCTATCTGCCCGGCGCCGAAGAGGGCCCAGGCGGCTGGGGACTCTGGATCACCGGACCCGCGCCCGCGAAGAGTCTCATGGCGTCTTTCGGAAACGGATTCTTTTCCGACTTTGTATTCGGGAAGTCCGATTGGGACTACAAAACGTTCGAGGTGGATGCGGGATTGAAAGCAGCCAATGAGACAAGCGCGCAGGCGCTGAACGCTACAGATGCCAACCTAAAGCCATTCAAAGCCCGCGGAGGAAAGTTGATTCTCTATCACGGCTGGAATGATCCAGCAATCACGGCGTTGAACACGATCGACTATTACGAGAGTGTCATCCAAAAGATGGGGCAAAAAGATGTTGACGCTTTCGTCCGCCTCTACATGGCGCCGGGCGTGCAACACTGCGCCGGAGGCCCGGGGCCGGATTCGTTCGGAGCGGTCGGTGATCTGAAGTTCGACGACCCGCAGCACAGCGTGGACGCGTCGTTGGAACAATGGGTGGAAAAGGGCACGGCGCCGTCAACAATTATTGCGTCGAAGTTCGAAGGCCAGGACCGGGCGCACGCGAAGATGACGCGGCCTCTGTGCCCCTACCCGCAGGCAGCGAAGTACAAAGGCAGCGGCGATCCGAATGACGCCGCGAACTTTGAGTGCCAGCGTCGGAAGGAATGAGCTGGATTTAGAATGGGAATATTGGCTTTCCTTCATCGCAGCGAGTCCGCAGCGAGCCGGGCTATCCTGACTGCCGTAAAACCGTGATTACACCATTGACCCGGGTTCTCCCGCGCTGCCTAAGAAACCTCTGGCTCTCTCGAAAGCGAAAACCGTTGTCGCACCTTCTGCCACTCTTCCGTTTCGAACAGGCGGGGGCCGACCTCGATGAGGCGGGGCGTCATGTTGAAGACTGCGACCCGAGTCCATGGCCTGCCGTCGCGCATCCGCAGGCCCTTTTCATTCAGGTCGCTGACGATGCTCGAATACGGGAAGTCCTGCACCAGCAACTCCATCATCAGGATCAGGGTCCTGTTCTCGACCGGATCAACCTCCAATCGCTGGCAGTCGTCCGAGATGCGCAGTCCATATGGGATGTCCTCGTTATATCCGCCAGGGGTCGGGGATTCCGAGTCAGGTAACTCGCGCCGCCACTCGATCGATACCATTTGCCATCCTGCGGCGGTGCGCTGCCTGATGACCTCGGAGTCAAACGGGCCGGAAATAACGTCACGAATCCGTTCAAAATGAGCCATAGTAAGCCTCCTCGGGCGGCTTGCAATTCATCTGCCAATATCAAGACTGCTGCGAACCTCTCCAGCGCTGAAAAGTATGGCCTTGGCGTTCAGATTCAGAGGCTCTGTGTCCGCTCTCGGACTTCACTGTCCGATTCTGGACGCCTGGGCCGGCCGGGTGCTCCTCGCATCGCGCGCTAAGCTCTTCAGCGATGATCAATATCACGACCGCCGAACAATTGGATTCCGCTTCAATAATCTCTACTTGCGGGAACTGTCAGAGCGCGCGACAATTCGTTGAAGCTTGTGGTTGAAGAAGCGGTCGTGAATGGTGAGGAACGCTTCGCGCATCGAGTCGGTGGAAGGCTCTAGAGCGTTCGAGCTTTACTGGAAGCATTACGAGGAAAACAGCAAGAGATAACTTCCGCTCTTAACCTTCGCTCCTTGGTCAACAAAGCCTTCCTTCCGCCCATATCGGTTCTCTTATCAGTAGCCCGGTCGGTCTACCAGGTGCCCATGCGCAGCACCAGACCAGAGGTGAACTGCATTCCCCTCTTGTAACTGACTCCGTTCAAGTCACTCGTCCACGACCGGGTATAGTCAAAACTTGCCACTCGAACCGCGAGTGCGTTATTGAGTTTGTACTCGACTCCGACTCCCGCCGCCAAGGCGAAGCCGTTGGTTTCATAGTGCCGCGTATACTTTGTGTGCAGTTCATTTAAGCTGTCTGTCGGTTTCGCCGCTGCCAGAACTTCCTTCCGCTGTTCGGGGTTGGTCCGCTCTTGGGTGAGCTTAGTTCCGCCGACCAGCACATGTGCGTGGGGTATCCAACGACTGGAAATCCGCGGCGTCCATCGCGGACCAGCCATGTAGCTGAGCGAATCGCCGGTGAGGTTGGGCGCCAGACCGAGCAGTTTGCAGCCCTTGACATCGACGACAATCTGCCAATCGGTAGCCATCCGAAGCGCGGCAGAACTTCCCCCGCCTGCACACGACCCTTGTGAACCGGTGCCGATGTATTGGCGAAAATTCGGAGTCAGCGTGAACTCAAAGGGAGCGACTCCAGGAGGTGGATGCACCTCGACCTTTCTGGCGTCTCGTTTCATCTGAGCCAATGCCAGACCCTCAGGGTAAGGACGGAAAGGGCTCGGGCGGTCATCGCGTTCCCATGGATACCGGCCTTCGAACATGTTAGCAAAGGAGCGCGCTGGATTCAGTCCGCGCGACAGCGCACGGAGGTAGGAATTGGGGGTATGAGCTTCGATGGTGCGAATCAAGTACTTATCCAGCACGTCTTCGAGGATGGTCCATCCCAAGCCTGTTGCAGGAGTGACGACGTGATCCACGAAACCTTGCGCAGGATACACGGCTTGGATATGGCCTAACGAAGCTTCGCTCACAGGACCAATCTCAAATTGCACGCTAAACACATAGGAAAAGGCGGCGCTGCGGAGCTTGGCTTTCCAATAGCGCGTGTTCTTGCCAAACATTACATCCCGGTAGGCTCTGTCATTGTGCTGCCATATAAAACCCGTAACCGAACCTTCCATCGGGTGACCGATGTAGTTCACCAGGAAGGTATCGCCATCCGCCCATCCATGCATGTTGCCGAGCGAGTTCGCATAGCCGCCGAAGAAGGGGTCTCCGAAGGCATCCCGAGTTCCTTGCTCGGTTGCGCAGCGGAAGGCCTGCGAAAAAACAAGAAAAGTGCCTGAGCTTAAGAGCAGGTGATGCCAATCGACTCCCCGGGGTGGTGGCGGCGCCGGAGAGATCACGGGAACCAAAGCATTTCTCCCCGGAGCGGGTCTTAAACGATAAGAGCTTGAGAACGCTTCGCCCGGCTCGGGCTCTATGCCGGCTAAATATTCTTGTGCAGATGTGCTCGGCGATGCGGCCAAGACCAGAAATGCGATGCCAGCAGTCACCACCCGCCGTATGCTGTGCGTCATAGCAAGGCTGCACCCAACATGTGTTGCCGGAATTCCCGAATCACCTCAGTCATTTGCACAAGGACCTTTGCACCTCGGGTCAGTTGTTCCGGTCAGTCTCACTTTATGTTTGGGAAAACCTCGCTACTACTGACAAGCCTGACAGTGCCGGATTGCGGGTTTGCTGTTCTCGTTAGGGGATAGTTGAGAGAACCTCTCCCGCTGGTCCAAATAGGTTGGTTCGAGGGTTGGGCGTTCTGCGACGCACCTGAGCCATGAAGCGATTTACTCCCCTGGCTATCCATGCTGTCTACATGTCGACCTGCGGCAGTTCTGGTCCGGTCGCACTCGGAGGGCAATGCAACCGCAGAAATGGTCGCGGCTGGACAAAAATTCCTCGGCATACTCCACAAGGACCAGCGCGGCCAGGCAACGATAGCCTTTACCGATGAAGAGCGCATGAACTGGCACTACATCCCGAGAGCCTAGAGGTGTGCCGCTCAAAGTCCTCAATCGGCGCAGCGCGATGCCTCCGACTTGCTGCTGAGCCCGGGCGATTCGAAGGCTTGAGGAAGTGCTTCATGCCCGGAGCGGCAGTCCGATCCGCGATCCGGAGCTGTACTATGTCTCCACTTTCGGCACGCCGGCGGAAAAATCGGAATGGGGTTGGCGGGTGGAGGGTCATCATCTTTCGTTAAATTTTCGTTCCGAGGCGGGCCGAGTGGTTTGCGGAAGGAGTTGGCGAAGGTGAACTGTCGAAACTGCAGGCGGAATGGAGAACACGGTTTCCCCCCAATAATTCTGCATTCGTTTGGTTGCTCCTCGGCAGCATCTTTCAAGATACTCATAAGCTCTCATTGACTTGCCATGGTTCACGCATACCATGGCCTCGCGCCATGATCGGCTGCGTAGTACGTCAGCAGGGGGGGCAGTTTAGACGAAAAACATACACTCATGGACCCTGCCACAGGGTTCTGAGTTTAAAATGCTCCGTTTTCGTCAATTTGGTGGATTGCTCGGATCAACCACAAATTTAGCCGTCGGACCGCAGAAGGTTGCGCACCAGATTTCCGCGCGGGTTGAGTGATAGAGTTTCAGGAATGCGATCCAACCGATCTGTGCCGCCTTGCGCCGTGATACCGGTGCTCATTTACCCTGACCCCAGCGCGGCCGCCGATTGGCTGGGCAAGGCTTTTGGCTTCACCATCCGTCTGCGCATTGCCAATCACCGCATCCAGATGAAGGCCGGCGAGGGCTGCTTCACTATCGCCGAGGGAAATGTGCCGCCCAACCATTCGCACATCATTCAGGTTCGTATTGAAGATGCCAAAGGACACTGCGAACGCGCGCGGAAGAACGGAGCCATCGTCCTGACTGAACCTCAAGATCAACCCTATGGCGAGCGCCAATACAACGCCCAGGACTTTTACGGCCACCGCTGGGACTTCACCGAAACCATCACCGATGTCGCTCCCGAAGAGTGGAGTGACGGTGCATTTCATGTTGAGCATCCCTGACCGTGGTGGAACGTAGCGATTTGTACCCGGCTCGTCTGATCCTAATTTACTGGACCTTCGGGCTACTGCCGGCCACATTCCGAAGAGGGTTTACGGCGACTCCGCGCGGAGCTCGGCATGTTGCTCTGCCATCAGGGCTTCCGGGCGCGGCGCAGCCCTCAGTTTGGCGGGCCAGCTTTTGAAGGTCTGGGGTGTTCTCGACATCCGCCACCGGGGGGTTCTTCCAGCCAGCCTTGCGAATCTGTCGAGCTACGCTCGACCTGACAGCCGGGGGCGGCTGTCCCCACGTGGTTAGCGGCACGAGCGAGGACGCGCGCGCCCACATTCGGCCTGATGCATCCCTTTCGCCGGCGGACCATCTAATGGAGTGAGCATCAAAACTTATGGGGAACACATTCAAGACCGCGTTTTTGCTTACCGCGATGACGCTGCTGCTGATGGCGGTAGGCCGCGTTTTAGGCGGACAGAACGGGATGTTGCTGGCGCTGGGCATTGCCGTGGTCACGAACTTCGTCGCTTACTTCTTTTCTGACAAGATCGCGCTGAAAACCTATCGCGCGCAGCCGGTCACGCGCGAACAGTTACCCCGAGTTTACAACGTGGTGGAGCGGTTGACCCAGAAAATCGGTCTGCCCATGCCGAAGATCTTCGTCATCCCGACAGAGTCGCCTAACGCATTCGCCACCGGACGCAATCCAAAGCACGCCTCGGTTGCGGTCACGCAGGGCATTCTGGGCCTGCTCAATGACGAAGAACTCGAAGGCGTGCTGGCCCACGAACTGGGACACGTAAACAATCGCGACATCCTGATCAGTTCGGTGGCCGCTACCATCGCCGGCGCCATCACCTGGCTGCGCTACGGCGCCTACTTCGGCATGGGTGATCGCGACGATCGTCGCGGCGGAGCCATGGGCGGTTTGCTCATGCTGATCCTGGCCCCGATCGCCGCCATGATGATTCAGTTATGGGTTTCACGCACCCGCGAGTACGCGGCCGACGAAACTGGCGCGCACTTTACCGGCAATCCCTATGCTCTGGCCAGCGCCCTGGCCAAGCTCGACGCGTATTCGCGGCGCGTGCCTATGATGGGTACGCCTACCACCGCGCACCTGTTCATCATCCAGCCGCTGTTGGGCATGAATTTTGGCAGCCTGTTTTCCACCCATCCGCCGATTGCCAAGCGCATCGAACGGCTGACGGGGAGGCCGGCGGAGTTTACGCAGTAAAGCTGTCAGCGATAGCTGAAAGACTGACAGCTGGACGTGACGTTCGTAACGCCTTCTCCCCGCCGCAACTGCCGTAAGCGCATAGTAGAATTTCTCGATGTCGCCTGAAACCGCCATTGCCGCGTCCCACCGGGCAACGCAGCTGGAAAACGCGCTGCGCAAGGTGATTCGCGGCAAGGATGACGTTGTCCGGCTGGCCCTGGTCTCGGTGCTGGCCCGTGGACACTTGCTGATCGAAGGCGTCCCCGGCGTAGGCAAGACGACTCTCGGCCAGGCCCTGGCGCGCGCCATCGACTGTACCTTTCAGCGGGTGCAGTTCACCAGCGACATGCTTCCCTCCGACGTCCTGGGTATCTCGATCTACTCCGCCATCGAGCAGCAGTTTGAGTTCAAGCGTGGACCGGTTTTCACCAACGTCCTGCTCGCCGATGAGATCAACCGCACCACTCCTAAGACCCAATCCGCGCTGCTCGAGGCCATGAATGAAGGCCAGGTCACGGTGGACTCGCATTCCTATTCGCTGCCGCAACCGTTCCTGGTGATCGCCACCCAGAATCCTATCGAGCACCACGGGACCTATCCTTTGCCGGAGTCGCAACTGGATCGCTTCCTCATGCGGCTGCGAATGGGTTATCCCGATGGCGAGTCGGAACGCGAGATTCTGCGCTCTGAGGCGGGAACCGCCCAACTGGAGTTGCTGGAACCGGTGCTGACGGGCGCTGATGTGCTCGAAATGCAGCAGGCGGTCACGCAGGTGCGAGTGGATGATTCGCTGGTTGGCTATGTGCTCGCGATTGTTCGCGCCACCCGCGAGTCTGAGCAATTCTCCCTGGGAGTTTCTCCCCGCGGGTCCCAGATGCTCTACCGCGCCGGTCAGGCCATGGCCTTTCTCGATGGCCGCAACTTCTGCGTTCCTGAAGACTTCAAGCCGCTGGTGGTGGCGGTGTTTGCCCATCGCGTGGCGGTGAACGGCCGCTACTCTTCTACCCTCAAGAAATCCGAACAGGCCGAGCAGTTGCTCCGGGAGTTGGTCGAAACCATCCGCGTGCCGGTCTAGGCCCAGGCCGGAATAGAAAATCAGTTGTTAGTTTTGAGTTCCCGGTTCTCAGTTTGCCGTTCATAATAGCTACCTGTCATGTCATCGTTTCTTCGTTTTCTTATGCTGCTCGCTTTGATCGTCTGGCTGGGTGGAGTGATATTTTTCCCGGTGGTGGCTCAGACTGCCTTCGCGGTGCTGCCGACGCGGCAACTGGCGGGCTCGGTGGTGGGCCGCTCGCTGGGGATTTTGCACTGGATGGGAATGGTTTCCGGGGTGGTTTTTCTGGCCAGTTCCCTGTTGGCCAGCCGCCTGAGTACCGGGGATGCACACGTGTTCGCCCCGCGGAATGTACTCATCTGCACGATGCTGCTGCTTACGTTGATCTCGCAGTTCGGCGTGATTCCGCGCATGGATGCGATCCGGGCGTCGATTGGAGAAATCGATGCTGTGCCCGTCGATAATCCTGCGCGCCTGCAGTTCGATGCCTTGCACCACTGGTCAACCCGAATCGAGAGCGGCGTAATCCTGCTGGGCCTGGTGGTCGCTTATGTTACTGCTCGTTCGCTGACCTGACGTACGTGGCTGTTATCATCTTCATTGATTCCTATGAAAACCGGCATTATTGGCCTGCCTCAGGTGGGCAAGACCTCTCTGTTCCGTATTCTCACCAAGGCGCATCTTTCCGGCCAGGCCTACGCCAACCCGCGCGAGGCCCACATAGGAGTGGCCAAAGTTCCCGACGAACGGCTCGATCGCCTGGCGGCTCTCTACAACCCGAAGAAGCTGACCCACGCCTCCGTCGAATATGTGGATGTGGGCGCCATTGGCCAGGAAGCTCTCAAGGAAAGCGCGTACGTCGGGCACCTGCGCAATGTGGACGCCCTGGCCCACGTGGTCCGCGCCTTCGATGATCCATCCATTCCGCACGTCGGGCCGGTCGATCCCCTTCGCGACATCAAGAACGTCGATTTCGACCTCATGGTCAGCGATCTGGGACAGATCGAAAAGCGGCTGGAGCGCCTGGAGAAAGACCTGAAGAAGATGCGCACCCCCGACCTGGAAAAAGAGTTCGATCTTCTGAAGCGGGCCAATGCACACCTGGGAACCGAGCGCCCACTGCGCGAAATGGAAATGACGCCGGAGGACAAGAAGCGTCTGCGGGGCTTCATGTTCCTGAGCGAGAAGCCGATTCTTTACGTGCTCAACGTAGGCGAGAGCACGGAGTTAGGCGATGATCTCGAAAACGCGATCGCCAAGTACAACTTGACCGAGGTGGCGGCGCGGCCCAATGCGTCGGCGTCCGCGATCTGCGGAAAAGTGGAAGCGGAACTCGCGGAAATGAACGACGAGGATGCCGCCGAATTTCTGGGCAGCTACGGCTTGAGAGAAAGCGGACTGGTCCGCCTGATTCGCACCACATACTCGCTGCTGGGACTGATCTCCTTTTTCACCGCCGGCGAAGACGAATGCCGTGCCTGGACTATTCCCGTCCGCACTCGCGCCGTGGAAGCCGCCGGCGCCATCCACTCGGATCTAGAAAAACACTTCATCCGCGCTGAAACCATCCGCTGGGACCAGTTGCTCGAGGCAGGCTCAGAAGCTAACGCCCGCGCCAAAGGCACGCTTCGCCTCGAAGGGAAAGACTACATCGTGCAGGATGGCGACGTGATGCATATCCGGCACAGCGGCTAATTCCCGTTCTGAAACTGAGAACTGAGAACCGGGAACAGATAACAAACCAGTTCTCTGTTCTCAGTTTCTAGTTCTTAGTGTTCATACGTCACATCTTTCCCTGGCAGATGCTGACATGATCGTCCTCAGGAGGATCTTTATGGGGCAGTCATACCGGGATCTGATCGCATGGCAGAAGGCCATGGATTTTGTGATGGACGTTTACCGCACCAGCAAAGCCTTTCCGCGGGACGAACTTTACGGACTCTCCAGCCAGTTGCGGAGATCGGCGGTGGGAGTTCCCACGAACATTGCGGAGGGCCAGGCGCGTTTCTCCGCTAACGAATTCCATTATTTCCTGGGGCGAGCCAGAGGATCTCTGGTCGAAGTCGAAACTCAACTCATGATTGCCCAGAAGCTGGCGTACTTTCCTCCGGAGCATGGCAAACATCTCCTCGACCAGGCAGCGGAGTTGGGAAAAATACTCAATGGCTTGATCGGTGCCATCAGGCCGGCCGCATAGCTGAGAACCGGGAACTGGGGACTGGGAACTGGTATCATCGCCCGCGTACATGCATCCCATCCTGCTCAGCCTTCTGCTCGGTCTCACTGCGGCAGCGGCCAATGTTTTCGGCGGCGCCATCATTGTTCAGAAGAATTGGGACCGGTCCTACCTGAAGTACTTCGTGGCGCTGGGCGCGGGATTCATGCTGGCCACGGCGATCATAGAGATTTTTCCCGCCAGCCTGGAGCTTCGGGGCAAGAGCGCCGCCGTCCTGGTTCTAGCTGGATACCTTATCGTTCACTTATTCGAACATACAGTAACGCCGCACTTCCATTTCGGCGAGGAGACTCACAAGGATGCGTTCGTCCACGGCCACCGGGGATACTCGGTGCTCATGGGACTGATCATCCATACTTTTTTTGACGGTATCGCGATTGCTTCGGGGTTCATTGTTTCCAACTGGCTGGGATGGGTCATCTTTCTGGCCATCTTCCTGCACAAGATTCCGGAAGGATTCACCATCGCGTCGGTCATGCTGGCCAGCGGCCAGAGCCGGCGCACCGCCTGGGGCGCGTCGATGCTGCTGGGCGCATCGACGCTGGCCGGAGTCCTCACCATGGCGCTTTTCCGCCATCAAGTCAGTTACGGATTGCCGCTTTCGGCCGGGGTGACGATTTATGTGGCCGCTTCAGACCTGATGCCAGAGGTCAACCGGGAACCGGGCGTGAGAATGGCGCTGGTGGTCTTCCTGGGAGTGGGGCTGCTCTTTCTGCTCGATACCCTCGTCCACGTGCACTAGCTGGTGTAGGGCGGGCGCCCTCGCCCGCCGCTTTTGAATTTGATGTTGGCCTTCAGTTTTCAAACTCGATAACCACGCCTCGACGACCGAAGATCAAAACCGAAAGTCAAAGGCGTCGAACAGAGCCTGCCCTGAGCGAAGTCGAAGGGAGTGTCCGACCCACACGTACTTATTCCACCGTATGTTTTGCCGTGTACCCTTCCCGCGCCATGACGGTGTACTTCACGTCTTTGCCTTTCTGGTCTTTTACTTTCAGCGGTCCTCCATCGGGAGCGACTACCTCCACCTTCAGTTTGCGGTAGGTGCCGTCCAGCTTGGGATTGGTGGGGTGGTAGGCCAGATTGTACTGGTTGCGGATATCGCCGATGACGTCGTGAAAAATCTCCGGCAGTTCCGCCTGAAAGCGGGGGAAGTAGGCGCGTCCTCCGGTGAGGCGGGCAAAGGTCCTCATCTCGTTGTCGCCCTGCAGGTAATCCATTTCGCCGACCGGAATGCCCATGCCGTGGGTGTATCCGCATTGGTGGGCCTCACAATAGTTGCGTACGGCAAAGCCCACGCTGATGGGAAAAATGGTGACGTCGTGGGTGCTCTTGATCTTCTTCATGATCTGGTCGAGATTGAGCTTGCTGAAGGTGTCCACGCCGGTGGTCACCAGGATGATGTACTTGCGTCCCTGAATCTGATCGACGCGGTCGAGCGTGTCATACAGTGCGTCAAACAGGTTGGTCTCGGCGAATCCCGGTATGCGCAATTGATTCAGCGCACCAAAAACTGCCTGCTTGTCCTGGGTAAAGTCGGCCAGGATGTGCGGCTTCATGTCGTAGGAGATCACCGCCACCCAGTCATTTTTCTTGAGGGCATTGGCAAAAGAGTAGCTGGCGTTCAGCGCGTCCACCATGAAGTAGTAGTTGGTGGAGGCAAATTCAACCAACAGCACGGCTGTAATGGGGGCTTGCGAAACATCAAAGTCAGCCACCGATTGCTGGACGCCATCCTCCAGCACGCGGAAGTTGTCCTTTTTCAGGCCAGGGATAAATTGCCCGTCCTTGGTGGTGACCAGAACGTCCACATTCACCAGCGGGACGTCCACCTTGATGGAATAGTCCGGCATGCCCTCCACTTTTTTCGGTCTGGCCGGGGGTGGTGGGGGCGGAGGCTCTTCCTTCTTCTTCGGGATGGCGTAGGGACCGACGTCATTCTGGGGACCCCCTGCCTCGGGCGGCGCTTCCTGCTTCTGCCCGCCGGCTGCGGGTTCAGACTGGTCCTGTGCCAACAGCCGGGGCGCGCCCACGGTGGATAGGAAAGCCAGCATCATCAATGGGATAGTAAGAGCGGGCCGGCCAGGAAGTTTCAGATTTCTAATGTCATTTCTAATCCAGTCAATGGAAAACATGGAATTCCTCGGCAAATCGTTATGCTAGTATAGACGCAGGGCTTCGCGATTGGGATGTTTTGCACGGCCTTTGACTGTCGCTTTTCGCTCCTCTTCCGCCCCAAGAGCAGGACACAAAGCGCAAAAGTATAAGGTTTCTGGTCGCGGGCTCCAGGTCCAAATTCAT
The DNA here is from genome assembly GCA_963790645.1 of Terriglobia bacterium. Classification (GTDB taxonomy): domain Bacteria; phylum Acidobacteriota; class Terriglobia; order Terriglobales; family Acidobacteriaceae; genus JAIQFF01. Next base: position 113,232 of record CAWBPS010000016.1, read on the forward strand.
GAGACGTGCGCTTTTCTCCAGTGTCATTGCTCTTCTGCTCTCTTCCATTATCCAGGCCCAGACACCCAAACCGGTTGAAACCATTCCGGTGAGCGAGATCCATGCCGGAATGCACGGCGTGGCTTACACGGTTTTCCAGGGCACCAAACCAGAATCCATGGGAGTGGAAGTTCTCGGGATTCTGAGGAACGCCAACGGCCCCAAGGGCGACATCATCCTCGTGCGTTTGTCGGGTGAGAAGGTGGAGTACACCGGGGTGGTCGCGGGCATGAGCGGAAGTCCGGTTTATTTGAATGGCAAACTGGCGGGAGCGCTGGCTTTCCGCATCGGCGAATTTTCCAAAGAGCCGATCGCCGGTGTCACTCCCATCAAAGAGATGTTCGAGATCAGCGCCATGGATCGCAGGCCGGGAAGCACCGTGAACGCTGAATCTTCGGTCCGCACGCCCACCCGAACTTCAGGGCCTGGGGCTGCTGGACTTACTTCCGACGGACTTGCTGCCAGGGACTATGCCAACTATCTGAAGCCGATCGAAGCTCCGCTGGTGTTCAGCGGATTCTCGCAGGAGGCCGTGCAGCGCTTCTCTCCCCAGTTCGCCAAGGCCGGGATTGTGCCGGTGATGGGAGTAGGCTCGGTCAGCGAAAGCAAGCAGCCCGAACCTTTAGAGGCGGGCTCAGCCATCAGCGCGATTCTGGTGCGCGGCGACATGGACATCGCAGCCACCTGCACCGTTACCTACATGGACGCCCACCACCTGCTGGCTTGCGGTCATCCCCTGCTGCAATTTGGCATGGTGGATTTGCCCATGACCAAAGCGGAAGTCCTGGCCACGCTGCCCTCGCCGCTCAATGCCTTCAAGATCGTAAATGCCACCGAACCGGTGGGCGCCTTCGTGCAGGACCGGCACACCGGCATCCTGGGAGAGTTTGGCAAGCAGCCGGAGATGATTCCGGTGACGTTGAATATCCACGGTGGTGCGGCCGACAAGCAATTTCATTACGAGGTGCTGAACAACGCCAACCTTAGCCCCCTGGCCATGATGGCCACGGTATTCAACGCACTGCACGGCGTGAACGAGTACGGCGAAGACACCACCTACCGCATGAACGGCCGCATCAGCGTGAACGGATATCCCGACGTCACGGTGCAGAACATGTTTGCTCCGTCGGATGGGGGACAGCCGGCCGCGGTCATGGCGGCGCTTTCGCTGGGGGACCGCTTCAGCCGTATTTACGACAACCCGTACACCGTGCCGGGCATTCGCGGCGTCCAGCTTGATTTCGACCTGGTGCGCGAACGCCGCTGGGCGCGCCTCGAAGGCGCCCGCACCGATTTGATCGAAGCCCGTCCGGGCGACGAGATCACCATCGAAACCGTGCTGCGTCCCTACCGGGGCGAAGTAATTCTGCAGCAGATTCCCATTCATATTCCAACCTCCACATCGCGGGGACCGTTGCGGATTCTGGTCAGCGATGGCGAAACCCTGGACCGGGTTCGCCGTGGCAACCCGCTGCTGGGACGCAAAATGGACCTGGCCTCCACCATCGCCTTGCTCAACAAACAGCATGTGAACAATCGGGTGTACGTTTCGCTGCTGGAGGCTGATCCGGAAGCCATGGTCGCGGACAAGGTCATGCCCACGCTGCCGCTTTCCATCATGAATGTGATGGACAGCATGCGCGGCACCCAGGAGATGATCGTGCAGGGCGAGTCCTCGGTGAACGAGGCGGCCACCGGCCCATTGGATTACGTGGTCTCGGGCGCGCAGGTCCTGACCATTACAGTGAAGTAGGGTGTTCGTGTGGTCGCGGGCGACCCGCCCGCGAGAGTGGAAATCTAAAATCAAGAGCCGCGGGCGAGTCGCCCGCGACCACATCAAACCGCACCAAAAGTCGCATCCCAGCCCAGCGTGATAGTCTGAGATCTTCCGCTCCAAGATCGCAATGAGGTAACAAAATTGGCAATCCGTCTGCGCAAGCAATTCTTCCTCGTTCATACTGTCTTATTACTCTTAGCAACCTTCGCTTCCGCCGAAGGCACTCGCACCTGGGAACAATCCAAGTTTGAAGATCTGAGCAAGGGTACGGCCACGGGTGTCGCCATTCGCAGCACCGGCGGACTGGAACTGGCCCCCGCCTTCAAGGCGATCTCGACCACCCCGTCCACTTATATATGGTCGATTGCGGCGGACCAGAGCGGAAATCTTTATGCCGCCACCGGCGGACCCGCCCGCGTGTATCGCATCACCCCGCAGGGACAATCCTCCACCATTTTCGAGCCCCAGGAGCTGCAGGTGCAGGCGCTGGCGGTGGACAAGAACGGTGTTCTCTATGCCGCCACCAATCCGGACGGGAAGGTGTATCGCATCGAGCGTCTGGCCAGCCCATCGGCGGCCAAGGGAAAGGAGCCGGCGACGATCAAAGCCTCCAGCGAATTTTCCGCCTCGGTATATTTCGATCCCGGGACGAAATATATATGGGACCTGGCTTTCGATAATGCCGGCAACCTGTACGTGGCCACCGGCGATCATGGCGAAATCTACCGGGTGACTCCCAAGGGTGAGCATTCCGTATTTTTCAAAAGTGATGAGGCCCACATTCGGGTGTTGTCGGTGGACGCGCAGGGCAATCTGATCGCGGGCTCGGACGGCAGTGGGCTGGTGTACCAGATCAAGCCCAGCGGTGAAGGCTTCGTCCTTTACAGCGCCCCCAAGAAAGAAATTACGGCGCTGGCCATCGACAAAGCGGGAAACATTTATGCCGCCGGCGTGGGAGAAAAACGTACCGGGCCCACTCCGTCAATCTTTCCTTCGCCGGTCACGACTCCTATACCCGCCCCCACGGGCGGGCCGGCACAACCCGGCATGGTAGTGCTGAACCCGGGCGCCATGCCTCCCGCCCTGGTGAGCAGCATCCCGCTTACCGGAATGAGCGCCAGCGGCGGTTCGGAAATTTACCGGATCGCGCCCGACGGCTCGCCCCGGCGCATCTGGGCCTCGCGAGAGGACCTGGTGTACGCCCTGGCTTTCGATTCCGGGGGACGCCTGTTGGCCGGCACGGGAAATCGCGGACATGTTTTCGCCATCACCGGCGAAGATCGGTTCGTCGATCTGCTGAAGGCCAGCGCCACCCAGGTCACGGCTTTCGCCAAAGCTCCAGCGGGCGGACTTTATGTGTCAACCAGCAATCTGGGCAAAGTATTCCTGCTGGGCGGGTCGGCTGAATCCGAGGGCAGCTACGAGAGCGATGTGTTCGACGCCAAAGTCTTCTCCCGCTGGGGCCGCGCCGAATTGCGCGGCGCGGGGCAAGTCCAGCTCTTTGCCCGCAGTGGCAACGTGGACAATCCCGACCGCAACTGGAGCCCCTGGCAGCCCGTCGATCTGCTGAAAAACCCGGTACTCAATGTGCCGGCCGGCCCGGTTCATCCAGTGGAAAGCCGTGCTGCACGCCGGGACTACTGCGCCCAGCCGTGGACAGTGTGCTGCTGAACTACCTGCCCAAAAACGTCGCTCCCGACTTCGACGATGTGACGGTGCAGGTAGGCGTGCGTTACCAGCCCCTGCCCAAGCTCGTGGTGGTGCCCGATAGCAGCGGGACCGCGGCCGCCAATCCGCAGCCGCGTTTCGACGCGCCTCCGCCCACCACTCGCGATTCCGATTCCATCGGCGTGAAATGGACCGTCCACGACGACAACGACGACCAGATGGTTTACTCGGTCTATTACCGCGGCGACGGAGAAACCCGCTGGCTGCTGCTGAAGGATGGCCTGACCGACAAATACTATTCCTTCGATGCGTCGCTGCTGCCGGATGGCGGTTACACGGTCGAAGTCATGGCCTCGGATGCGCCCTCGCATTCTCCCGGCCAGGCGCTGACTTCAACCCGGGAGAGCGCGCGCTTCGAAGTCGATACCACGCCGCCCCGAATTGAGGGGCTCAAAGCAGCTGTGGAAGGAACGCAAATCCATGTGAGCTTCCACGCCGTCGATGGATTTTCCAACATCAAGCGCGCCGAGTATTCCGTCGATGCTGCCGACTGGCAATACGTGGAACCAGTGGGCCAGCTGGCGGATTCAAAATCGGCGAATTATGACTTCCAGGTTGCGGTGCCTGCGGGCGGGAATCCAGCGTTACCGGACCCGGCGAAAATATCTTCCGAGCATGTGGTGGTGGTTCGGGTCTATGATCGCTTCGACAATATGAGTTCGGCAAAGACGGTGATCGGCAAGTAAGTGGTTGGTAGCGCCGCCGTCCCGGCGGCTGTGGTGGGGGTGTCCCGCCCGCACCGCCGAGGGCGGCTGTCCCTACGTGGTTTGTGGTGGCGCTAGGTCGTGATCTGGTCGGCATTTCGCAGTTCCGGGAAGGCCCACGCCCAAATTGCGATTACCACCAGTGTTCCTACTCCACCCAGCACCACCGCCGGCACCGTGCCAAACCATTGCGCCGTCAAGCCGGACTCGAACTGGCCCAGCTCATTTGAGACTCCGATAAAGATCATGTCCACGGCATTGACCCGCCCGCGCATTTCATCCGGAGTGGCCAACTGGACCAGGATGGAGCGGATGATCACGCTGACCATGTCGGAGGCGCCGAGCAACAGAAGAGCTACGAGAGACAAGGTCAGGCTGCGCGAAAGCCCGAATATAATTGTGCACACGCCAAATCCGGCCACACAGAACAACATGGTGAGTCCGGCGCGGCGCCGCAGGGGACGGTGCGCCACCAGGATCGCCATCGCGATTGCGCCCGCGCCCGGAGCGCTGCGCAGCAGGCCCAGTCCCCAGGGACCGGTTTTCAGAATTTCGCTGGCATACACCGGCAGCAGCGCCACCGCGCCTCCCAGCAGGACGGCAAACATGTCCAGTGAGATCGAGCCCAGCACCAGCTTATGGTTCCAGATGTAATGGAAACCAGCCAGCACTGTGTTCCAGGTGACCGGTTCCCGCGCCCGGGCCTGGGTCTGCAAGGTAATTCGAAGAGTGGAAAAGACAGCGGCCAGGCCCGTGACCACCGCAGTCGCGTACACCACTGTGGGCCCGCGCGAGAGCGCGTACAGAAAGCCGCCGATTGATGGTCCGAGGATGGTTGCCGCCTGAAAGATGCTGGCGTTCCAGGCCACGGCGTTGGGGAAATGTTCTTCCGCAACCAGCTGGGGCAGAAGCGCGCGGCTCACTGGAGCATTGAAGGCGCGCACTACACCCACCATTACGACGACGGCGTAGATCAGATGAACAGAATGGCTGCGACTCCAGGCGATCGCCCACAGCAGTCCGGAAGCGACGGCGAAGCCGCAGTAGCATAACGTGACCACCTTGCGCCGGTCGAAGCGGTCCGCCACATGTCCCGAAACCAGAAACAGGAGCATGCCGGGCAGAAACTGGGCCAGGCCGATCAGTCCGAGATCGAGAGGCCGCCGGGTGATCTCGTACACCTGCCATCCCACTGCCACCGACTGCATTTCCAGGGCGGCCACGATAAAGAAGCGCGCGATCTGGTAAATGGTGAAGTCGGGGTAAGTGAACGCGATGCGGCCGGCCGGAAGACTGGGCTCGAGAGATTCTGCCATCCCCTACTCTGCCACAAAACCAGCCACGGGTGGAGCGAGACTTCTGCCACGCAATAGATCCTGTTCAGTTCCGGGCCTTCGTCTTTTGAGGTGTCTGAAGGGGTTGCGCCCGAACAGCAAACCCCAGGCGCTAAAGCGCCGCACGCTTCGATGGCTGGGCGGCACGACTAAAGTCGTGCCCTCCCACAGCTATAATCCGCAGCGTGCTGGTATTTCTCCGCACCGTCGGGTGGCTGGCGTGCGTCGTGTATGCCACCATCCCGGCGTTCTGGCTGCTAATCCACCCTCGCGTGCAGTACTGGCGTTCGCGGCAGGGTTCGCCCTATCGCATCCTGATACCTTTCTGGATTGCCATGTGGATCGTGGTTGCAGTAGGCACCGCGAAGTGGCGGAGCCTGGCGCTGTACGCCACGCCGTGGAGCTGGCTGCCTGCCACTTTGCTGTTCGCCGTTGGAGTGTGGATCTACCGGCGCTCCGGGGCCGGTTTCAGCGCCGCCCAGCTCGGTGGCCTTCCAGAACTCATTCCTGGACATCGCGAACAGCGCCTCATCACTTCGGGCATACGCGCCCGGGTCCGCCATCCCGTCTATCTGGCGCACTTATGCGAGATGCTGGCCTGGAGCGTGGGGACCGGGCTGGCGGTTTGCTACGCGCTGACCTTGCTCGCGATGATCACGGGCGGCATCATGATCCGGCTGGAAGATCAGGAACTGGAGGGGCGATTCGGCGCCGAATACCGCGAGTATCGGCGAAGGGTGCCGGCCGTCGTGCCCAGAGAAAATTTATTCAGGAACGGTCGATAGCGGATCTTCCCGTTCGACTATTTCCTGGGAAGGGCACGGCTTGAGAGCGGAAGCGAAACTTCAGGGCTAAGAGCCTCGTCGTTGATTGGGTGTGAGCGGCACGACTGAATAGGCTGCGGAAAAGCGCACTCGGCTCGAAGGAAGCGGCCACGGGGGCTGAAGCCCGCACACGTCTGAGGACTTACGCGGCCCTGAAGGGCCGCTCTTCCACGGAAGGGCAGACAGTGGCGAGTTTCTCCGCGCCTCTGAAGTCGTGCCCTTCCACGTCAAGTTGGTACTGTCGCGTCAAAAGTACAGGCAAGGAGGCCTGGCAAAAATGCAATACTTGTTATTGATCTACGGCGGTGAAAGCCGGCAGCACAAGGTCGATGGTCCTGAACGCGAGAAGGCGCTTCAGGAATTCGGAGCGTTTACCCGGAGCATCCACCAGAGCGGACATCTTCTGGGCAGCAACGAGTTGGACCTCACCTCCAAGGCCGCGACCGTACGGGTGCGTGACGGCAAGCGCATGGTGACCGACGGTCCCTTCGCCGAAACCAAGGAACAGCTGGGCGGCTATTATTTAATCGAAGCCAAAGACCGCGAGGAAGCTATCTCCATCGCGGCCCGGATTCCGTCGGTTAGCTGGGGTTCAATCGAAGTGCGGCCCGTAATTCCGCATCCCATGCCGTGACGGATTGTGCGCGAGGCGAATCAGGCCAGATTCAAGTTCCGCGGCGCACGACAGCTATAATCCAATTTAGCTGAAAGCTGATAGCTGACGGCTGACAGCTTCCTTCATGCGCTTCGAATTCTTCATCGCCACCCGCTATCTGCGCGCCAAGCGCCGCCAGGCAGTCATTGGCGTAATCACCGGCATCTCCATCGCCGGAGTCGCCGCGGGAGTGGCCTCGCTGGTGGTGGCGCTCGCCATTAACAACGGGTTCCGTCAGGACCTGCAGGACCGTCTGCTGGGCTCGACCTCGCACATCAATCTTCTGCGGGTGGAGAGCGACGGCATCAAAAACTGGCGCCCGCTGATGGAGCGCTTATCGAAGCAGCCGCACGTGGTGGGCACTGCACCTGCAATTTACGAGCAGGTATTGATCTCGCGGGGGCCACGGGCCCGCGGTGCGGTGTTGAAAGGGATGATCCCTGCTTATGAGCGCAAGGTAAGCGATCTGCTGAACACGGTGAAGATTGGATCGATGGATCCGTTGGACACGGAGCCGGGTCTTCGACCCGGCCTGGGCGGGTCGGAGACCGGCCCCCCCACAACCGCAGCAGCTCCGAGCTCTCCTGACGATCTCAACTCGGTGCAGGAGCGCATCGCTTCCATGCCGCCCATCGTTTTGGGCAAGGACATTGCGGAAGACCTGGACGCCACGCTTAACTCGGTGGTGCTGGTCACCAGTCCACAGGGCGAACTTACACCGTTTGGACTGGTTCCGAAGTACAGCCGCTTTCGCGTGGTCGGGATTTTCAATTCGGGCTTTTTCGACTACGACAGTTCGTGGGCGTTCACCCGCCTCTCTGACACGCAAAATCTGGAAGGCCTGGGCGACCAGATCACGGTGCTCGAGTTCAAGGTGGATGACATTTACCAGGCAGGAAAGATTTCCGAGCAACTCGAACAGGCTGCCGGCAAGGGTTTCATGGCCACCAACTGGATGGAGCAGAACAAGGCGCTCTTCCGGGCCTTGAGGCTGGAGAGGCTGGTAACGTTCATCACCATCGGGCTGATCGTCTTCGTCGCCGCTCTGAACATTCTGATCTCACTGACCATGATGGTGATGGAAAAGACCCGTGACATCGCCGTGCTTATGTCGATGGGCACGAGGAAATCGCAAGTGCGGCAGTTGTTTATCACGCAAGGATTGCTGATTGGCGTTATTGGTACGGCGATTGGGTTGGTGCTCGGCTATGCGCTGTCATGGGCGGGAGGGCACTATCATCTGCTCTCGCTGGCCCCCGAAGTTTATTCCATCGACTACGTGCCCTTCGCCCCCCGCGCCATCGATGGCGTCCTGGTCGCGCTGGTCGCCATCGGGATTTCCCTGGTGGCGACGTTGTATCCCTCCTGGTCGGCGGCGCGGATTCTTCCCGCTGAAGCTCTCCGCTATGAGTGACTCTGGGACCCGCGTAGTGACCATGGTCATGTCGTAATTCACAAAAATTGGGCTTAAGGTTTCCTTCATAGGCGCTCCCAAAGAGGGAGCAGTAAGGTTCCGCCCCGGCGTTCATGCTTTAATGAGAGGTTGCGCTTGCGGATAGCTGAGAGCTATGGCAGGCAACTGCGGTTTGAGCCGAGGAGCCGGACTTTTGCATCTAATTGAACAGGAAACGATGCTGCGCGTCGAAGGCCTGAAAAAAGTCTTTCGCTCGGGCGAGTCGGACCTGGTGCTCTTTGACAACTTGTCGTTTCAGGTGGCCAGGGGAGAAATGCTGGCGATCGTCGGAGAGTCGGGATCGGGCAAGAGTACCTTGTTACACATCCTCGGCGCTCTTGATCGTGCTTCTTCGGGTGACGTATACTGCGCCCACTTGCGATTGAGTTCGCTCTCAGAAGATGACGCGGCCGGGTTCCGAAACCATGAACTCGGTTTCGTCTGGCAGTTCCACTACCTGCTGCCGGAATTCACGGCACTGGAAAACGTGGCCATGCCGCTTCTGTTGCGGGGTCTGGCCCGGCAGAAGGCGGAGGGGGAAGCTTCGCGGTGGCTGCACGAGGTAGGACTGGAGCAGCGCTCGCATCACCGGGCGGGAGAACTTTCCGGCGGTGAACAGCAGCGCGTGGCTCTGGCCCGGGCACTCATCACGCAGCCGAAGCTTTTGCTGGCAGATGAGCCCACGGGAGATCTCGACAGCCGCACAGCGGACTCGGTTTTTGAATTGATCGCCCGGCTACATCGCGACTACCAGCTGACCTCTCTTATTGCCACCCACAATTTTGCCTTCGCGCGCCGCTGCCACCGGGTGTTGCGTTTGCAGCGCGGGAAGATGGAGGAAGTCGCGCCGGAGACGCTTTCCGGCTAGAGTTGACAGGAATTGGCAGGAGTCCCGAAACGGAAGGGGTGTAGGAATGAAGGCCGGTTGCCAGTTCATCGTTCTCAGTTCTCGGTTGGCGGTTACGCATTGCTCGGGATCTTTGGTAACGGACGGAGTTCTACCGGCGCTTACGGGCCATAGACGGCTTGGCAGGTAGATTGCAATAATGATGAGGGCGGGTGGTTTCCCAGGGTTCGGGCCGTAAGCAGAAACCTCGGTCCTCAGTAGAGCCAAGGGGGTAGGGCTTTATGTTTGAACGTTATACGGAAAAAGCAAGGCGCGTTATCTTTTTTGCGCGCTACGAAGCCAGCCAGTTCGGGTCTCCTTATATTGAGACGGAGCACCTGCTGCTTGGACTGTTGCGCGAAGACAAAGCCCTGACCAATCGCTTTCTGCGTTCGCACGCTTCGGTTGAATCCATTCGCAAGCAGATCGAAGGACACACCACCATCCGGGAAAAAGTCTCGACCTCGGTTGATCTGCCATTAAGCAATGAGTGCAAGCGGGTGCTGGCCTACGCCGCGGAAGAGGCGGAGCGGCTTTCGCACAAGCACATCGGTACTGAGCATCTGCTGTTGGGTTTACTGAGAGAAGAGAAGTGCTTTGCGGCTGAAATTCTGCATGAGCGCGGCCTGAGGCTTTCGACCATTCGCGAGGAACTGGCGCGCAGCAGCCAGGAGAAATCGCAGCCCCAGCGGCAGCGCGAGTCTTCCTTACTCAGTGAGTTTTCCCGCGACCTGACCCAGGCCGCCATGGACAACCAGCTCGATCCGCTGGTCGGGCGGGATGGCGAGCTCGAACGTGTCATCCAGATTCTGTGCCGCCGCACCAAGAACAATCCGGTGCTGATCGGCGAGCCCGGCGTGGGCAAGACCGCCATCGTCGAAGGACTGGCGCAGCGTATCGCGGACGGCGAAGTCCCGTCGTTCCTGGCCGACAAGCGCATTCTCGGACTTGATCTTTCGCTGATCGTGGCGGGCACCAAGTATCGCGGCCAGTTCGAAGAGCGGCTGAAGACCATCATGAAGGAGCTGATGGAATCGCAGAACTCCATCATCTTCATTGACGAGCTGCATACCCTGGTGGGCGCAGGTTCGGCGGAAGGCTCGCTCGATGCAGCCAACATCCTGAAGCCGGCATTGTCGCGCGGTGAAATTCAGTGCATTGGAGCCACCACTCCGGGCGAGTATCGCAAGTCCATCGAAAAAGATCGCTCGCTGGAGCGCCGCTTCCAGGCGGTAAAAGTTCCGCCACCGGACGAAGCCAACGCCACCAAGATTCTGTTCGGGATCAAAGACCGGTACGAGAAATTTCATGCGGTCACTTACACCGACGACTCGATCAATTTCGCGGTATCGCACTCGAACCGTTATATTCCGGACCGATTCCTGCCGGACAAGGCCATCGACCTGATCGACGAAGCCGGAGCGCGGGTAAAGCTGCGCCAGACTTCGTTGCCCGAGGAGATTACTGAAGTCCAGAAGCGCATCAAGTTCATCGTCCATCGTATGGAGAACGCCATCGCGAACCACGAGTTCGAGAAGGCGCGCTTCTACTCGGATGAGGAACGCAAGGAGCGCGAGAACCTGCGCGCTCTTCGCGAAAAATACCACCTCGATGAATCCTCCACCGGCGTTGTCGGTCGGGAGGACATCGAGGACGTGGTATCGCGCTGGACTGGCGTGCCCATTACCTCGATCAAAGAAGAAGAGTCGGCGAAGCTGCTGCGCATCGAAGAAGAGCTGCACAAGCGGATCATCTCGCAGGACAAGGCCATCATCGCCCTGGCCCGCGCCATCCGCCGCAGCCGTGCCGGCCTGAAGAGCCCCAACCGGCCGATCGGCTCGTTCCTGTTCCTCGGTCCCACCGGCGTCGGCAAGACCGAAGTCGCGCGCACCCTGGCCCAGTTCATGTTCGGCAGCGAGAAGTCGCTGGTCCGCTTCGATATGTCCGAGTTCATGGAAAAGCATTCGGTCTCGAAGCTGATCGGTTCGCCTCCGGGATACGTTGGCTACGAAGAAGGCGGCCAGCTCACCGAACGAGTGAAGCGTGCCCCTTACTCCGTCGTACTGCTCGACGAAGTCGAGAAGGCGCATCCGGATGTCTTCAATATCCTGTTGCAGGTGTTTGAAGACGGACAGCTTACCGACGGCCTGGGCAACACGGTCGATTTCAAGAACACCATCATCATCATGACCTCGAACATCGGCGCCCGGCACCTGCAGAAGCGCGAAGGCCTGGGCTTCCAGTCCACCAATGAGGACATGATTTCGGGCAAGGTAGAAGACCTGGTGAAGGGCGAGGTCAAACGCACCTTCAATCCGGAATTCCTCAACCGGCTGGATGAGATCATTCTGTTCACTGCTCTGGGCGAACAGGACCTGATTCAGATTCTGGAACTGATGGTCACACAGCTCAATCAGAACCTGGCCCAGAAGTCGATCACAGTCACGGTCACGGACGAGGCCAAGAAGTGGATCCTGAACCAGACGCTGGGCGATCGCAGCTACGGTGCGCGTCCCCTGCGGCGGGCTTTGCAGAAGTACATCGAAGACCCGCTCTCAGAAGCGTTGATCCAGGGCACGATCACGACCCGCCCGGCGTTTATCGAAGTCTTCCTGGATGGGCAGAAGCTGTATTACCGTCCGGTGGACTCGGAGAAGGCCGAAGGCGTGTTGTTGTACGAGAATTAGCTTTCAGCCGTCAGTTTTCAGCCGTCAGCTTACGCTGGCGGCTTTGTTTTCTTTGCGAACTTTGCGGAATCCTTTGCGCTCTTTGCGGTCAAAGGCTTTACCGCAAAGGACGCAAAGAAAATCGCGCTAAGGGCGCAAAGAAATTGCTATGGAACTTGTGGTCTATTCATCTCTGTGGTGTCCCGACTGCCGCGTAGCCAAGCGCTTCCTGCAAGGGCATAACATTCCATTCAAAGAGGTTGTCATAGAGACCACACCCGGGGCGGCGGACGAAGTAATCGCCCGTACCGGAAAGCGTGCCATTCCGCAATTTGTCATCGACGGTGAATGGGTGCAGCCATACCGCAGAGGAGAGGGCTTTCTGTACGAGGAAATGGCGCAACGGCTAGGTATTAAAGAGCTATAGGTCCACCCGTACATCACCTTCCGTACCCTAGAAGACCCCGCCTTCAGGCCCCAAGATAGTAGGTCACAGGTCTGCCCGGCGGACACGTATTTCCCTCCCCCAATTTTGCCGCGGCAGCCGGTTCGTCCTCATGACCGAGAACCAGCATTCGCCGGAAGAAGAGCCGGTCTGCACCACCTGGGCACGGCTGGTGGAGGTCGTGCTGGGCCTGTTCCTGATCATAGGGACCGGTGTCATGGCGCACTACTACGCCCCGCCCGCCCCGCTGCCAGTACCGGTACCAGCGCCGGCGCCGGCGGTGATCGCCAACGACCACCAGGACGAACTCCGTCAGCTTACGCGTGATGTGGATGAACTGAAGCAGGAGCAGGCGATGCCGTCCCTGGTTCTGAACCGCTATCGCAATTCCATTTGTTATATCTACGGCATCTACCAGGTCGGCATGCCGGGACGACGGCCCGCCCTGCGCGCCCGGATTTCCGGGACCGGCTTCGTGGTGTCGGAAGGATTGCTGGCCACCAACCGTCACGTGGCCGAGCCCTGGTACGGAGACTCCGAAGCCGATGCCCTGATCAGCAGAGGTGCCAAGCCGTTCCTGGAAAAGCTTGTGGCCTTCTTCCCGGGATTCCCGCTGCCCGTGGATATCACTCCTCTGGTGCTGTCCGCGAGCGGCGATCTGGCGGTGCTGCACGTGGAAAATTCGCAAGCCATCAGCCGGCTTCGTCCTCTGCCGCTGGCGGAGCGGGCCTCGAACCCGGGGGAACTGGTCGCGGTAGTTGGATATCCCATGGGAGTGCTGGGCATGGTGGCGAAATCGCCGCCGGCAGTTTACGAACGCCTGGCCTACCGCCGCGATGACATTGGCGCGGCCAATGAACTGGCGGCACTGTCGCTGATCCGTCCGTCGGCTACCTGCGGACATTTGGGAGACGTGGTCGGCGACAAGCTGATCTACGACGCCCCGACTGCCCACGGCGGCAGTGGCGGACCGGTCTTCAACTCGCAAGGCGAGGTCATCGGCATCAACGAAGCCTACATCGACGGCTTCTCCGGCGGCACCCTGGGTGTATCCGTGCAGGCGCTTCGACCTTTGATTGCGGCCGCACAGAAGAGGGTCAGCGTCAGCCCGCTTCAATCGAAACCCTAGGAAATTTTGGTGCCTTCCTGAATCCCGCCTTTCAACCACCGGGAAATATCATCCACATGTTGTAATCGGGATTACACCCACAATTCCGGCTTAGCGGAATCATTGCAACATCACGTCAACGCGCTGTGTTCTCGCAGGTTTCCCTGACGGATGAAACTGTTTGGTAACAATCTGGAAGAAGGCCCTGTTTTTGGTGAAGGCTAACTCATACATCCGATTGCCAAGAAGGGACTTAGCATCTGGTTCGGTCTGGCACTGCGCGTGCTTCCTATTGTCTTAGGCATTCGGAGAAGACCTTGCATTTCCTCACCATGGCGCATCAGTTGGCGTGGATGGAGTATCCAGCGATCTGGCTGTGTGCGTCTTGCGCAATCCTGTGGCTCGTGTTGCGTTTGGTTCGATCTCCGTTGGTTCGGACCGGCGTTCTACTCATGCTCTGCGGACTGGGGATGAATGCCCTGGTAACGGACAGCAATGCAGGGTCGATGCCCGTGGTGGGAATGCCACCTACGGTGCGTCCTGCTAGCCCGATGTGGCAGGGTGCGACGGTGCAAACGCAGTTGCCCCTGCTGGCAGACCGAGCCGGGCTCGGACTGTTCAGCATCGGCGACATCGCTTTACTCTTAGGGGGGATTCTTATTGTGGTGATTTGCTTGCGCCAGGGGCTTGAACGTCGCGGCAGGGCGGGCAGACGGCTCCACCACAAGCTTCCTCCATCTACGATCTAGTTCTTGCGGGCACGCGTGGGGACAGCCGCCCTCGGCTGTCCTGTCGAGCAGGGCTCGGCAGGTTTTTTGGCCGACAGGGAAAATAGCGGAGCTTTGTTCCGCCGGACAGCCGAGGGCGGCTGTCCCACGTGGTTTCCGGCACCCAGGCACGAGCGGGACGCTCGCGCCCACATTTGTTTTCAGTGGGGCAAAGGGTCGGGCATTGTCGCCAGCGCGTAGCCCATGACGGCCATGGCTGTGGCGTTTTCCCGCAGTTCCTGGGGGACGATTTTGTTCAGCGTGTCGGCGGCGGTGTGGTGGTAGTTGAAGTATGTCCGGCCGTCCTGCAACAGGCCGAAAGCAGGCACGCCCTGCTTCGCTAAGGGCTCGATGTCGGCCTCTGGACTATCGCTGCTCAGCACAATCAGGTTTGAGCCCGCGGGCTGCAGAACATCCAGCACGGGTTGCAGCCGGGCGGCAGCCTCGGCGCTGATCTTGGCGCGGAATCCCATGGGATGAGACGCGCCCAGGTCGCTTTCGATCGCCGCTACGTGGTTGCCGATCTCGGCGGTATGGGCTTTGGCATATGCCACGTGGCCTCGTCCCAGGTTTTCTTCATCGATCCAGGCGATCACCCGCAGCGTCCGCCTGGGGCGCAGATGAAGTTGCTGCATCAGCTGGGCGGTTTCCATGGCGACGGCTACGCCGGCTGCGTCGTCAATGGCCCCGGTTCCCAGGTCCCATGAATCGAGGTGGCCGGAAACGATCACCACCTGCTCCGGATGCTCGGAACCTTTCAGGTCTCCGACCACGTTGAATGTGCTGACTTCTTCCGCCGTCTGGGAGGTCAGGATAACGTGCATGCGAACCTTGCCCTGCGCAGCCAGATGAGCAATCAGGTCAGCATCTTCGCTGGTCACGGCTCCGGCTGGAATGTTGGCTGCGAGGCTGTTTCCGGTATGCGCCAGGCGATAGTCGGCGCCGCCCACTGACCTGACCAGCGAAGCGGCCGCCCCCAAGGCGGCTGCCTTTTGTGCTCCCAGCGCACGATAGGCCACCGCTTCGTCATAAGCCTCGCCGGCATAGCCGCCAGCCGCCTTCTGCTTGTCAAACAGAACGTTGAACAGAACGATCTTTCCCGCCACGTTCTGCCGCCCCAGGCGATCCAGGTCGGCAAAGCTTTTGGCCACGACGACCTCCGCCGTGATTCCCTCCGCCGGCGTGGGAAGATTTCCACCCAATGCTGTGAGCACAATTTTCTGTGTGGTCCCCGGAGCCTGTCCGGGATACTCCACCAGTTCGGCGGATTCAGCTCCGCGTATCCAATGGCGCGCCTGCACCGGCTCCAGATGGACCTCCAGCCCCAGCTTGCGCATTTCGCCGGCCACGTACTCGATTGCGGCCTGCGCCTGAGGGGATCCCACGGGCCGCGGGCCGATGTTCTCGGTGATGTGGGCCACCTGCCGGTAGGCGTAGTCGTCGGTCAAAGCGGCATCGCGAATCGCCGAGAGTTGCTGAATCAACTCCGGCGGCAGTGGAGCGGCAGCCATCGCCTGGGGACGCTCGTAGTCGGAGTTAACCCGGACAGTTGGCTTCTGGGCAAGGAGAATACCAGAGGCCAGGATTGGTAATAGAAGAAGGCTTGACTTTCGCATTTGAGATAAAGACTACCTCAAATCCTGGGACTAATGCCTGTGCGCAGGGCCGTGAAGGAGCGGGAACCAGGAGCAGAGTCCGCAGGGTAAAAAAATGGCCCCATTGCTGGGGCCACAATTAAAAGAGGCGAAGTGGAAGGTTGAGTCAGGAATGGCGAAGCGGAGAGCCGATCCGGCAGCCGGAAAGGCAACTAGAGAGATATCGCGAAAAACAGAGAGTGAAGGTCATTTATCAGCGGCCTCTTTTGGTACCCAACTAAGTGCATTTCCGCGACCAAAACAGCAAAGTTCGGCACCCATCTGACGGAATTTCGGCAAACCACTGCAAAACAACCACTTAAAAACGAGAGCATCGTTCGGGAAAAGAAAGTCACAAGCAGACGTGGCCAGAGTCGGAATGCAGAATCCTGCACATTCGCTGCACAGTCTGACCCTCGGAAACCGGACGCCGGACGCCTGGCGTCCGGCGTCAGACCTCGGCTGGAGTCCGAGGTCCGACGTCTGAGGTCTGAGGTCTGAAGTCCGGGGGCTGACGCCCGCTCTTAAGAGTTCCCCGCCACCATGCGCAGCTTGCCGGGCAGGAAATGATACGGCGGCCAGGGGCCGCTGATCGCCAACTCACAGTTCTTCAACTGCTTGGCGGCGCTGCTGTAGCGGTTCTGATATTTTTCGATGGATTTGGAATCAATCAGGTGGGCAATATCGATCAACATTCCATCGGAATCCACACGCTTGCAACTGATCTCTTCTTCGAGCGGATTGAACAACTTATGGACTTGCACCGAGAGCGCGCGGGCCTTGGTCCGCCGCTCGCGGTCCTGGGAGGCTTTCTCCCGCAGCTTAATCAGATAGTCGCCGCCAACCGTGTCCGGCAGGACGATATCGGCCATGGCTTCGCGCAGGGAGCCATCTTTGACCCTCAGCTTGAGGTGCATTTCTGCCTTGCCGCGCAGCCGGGCCACGCTCTGGCCGAAGGTGCGGCGGTTCGACCGGACGGCCTGCCGCAGCGCCTCATCCGAATCGAAAATCGTGCCAAAACGGAACGGAAGCACGGTTCCGCTACGGAAGCAGACGCTCACGACGCGGGCGTGTTCGAGGACGTTTTTCTCCCCAAACTGCACGTTATCGCGCTCGTACTCGCTGACGACTATGTTGAATTCTCCGCTGGGATAGGCCAGAACTGAGGCTCCGTTGACGCCTTGAACCCCTTCCAGCAGGGAAGGACGACGAGAACGGGTGCCGTTGGACAGGGTCTGTTGCTCAGTGATGCAATACGCGTACCACGCCATAGGGTCTCTCCGAACCTGTTGCGAGGCGAGCTAGGGTCACCCCACGCATACTATTGGGCCACTTTTTGAACCGTTGGAAGAAAGGGCGTACAGCGACGAGTTGAACGCTTACTGCTGCGTCCTATGTGCATCTTACCTTGGTGCGGGATAAAAATGCAACCATTTCGTTGCAGTGGGCATCTTCGGCCCGAACTGCTTCAGTTAGGGACAGATGTCCTCATCTGTCCAGTCGAGCGCAGCTCGACCGCTTTCTATTTCCGACAGAGCCTCTCCTTATCTCCGAAAATAGCGGAGCTTCGCTCCGCCGGGCAGATGAGGACATCTGCCCCTACGTATGTCCGTGGGAATGGTAACCTTACAGCGTGCCCGATCCATCCAAAGCCGGCCGATCTGCCATCTCGGTCGCGTTCGCCCTGATTGCAGGGCTGCTGCTCGGGGCTCTCTTGCTTGGACTGCTCGGAGTTGTGCTGCTCTCGCGCAGTTCCGGGCCGGCTTTGCTGGGGCGTTTCTGGTCGGCGGTGACCGGACGGACCCTGAGCATTGATGTCAGCCAGCCCACCGTGGTCGATCGCATCCAGCGTCTGCGGCGGCTGGAGACTGTGGTTTACACCATGGACAAAGTGGTAAGCGGAGCAAAGGAAAATCCCGTATTCCCCGATTTTCTGGCGGGAGACCGCCTGCTGCTGTTGGTTCACGGAGAGGTTGTTGCCGGCATTGACTTCTCCACCTTGAAACCAGGCGATGTCCGGGTGGATGGCAAACAGGTCCACCTGCATCTGCCCGCGGCCCAGGTGTTCAGCACGCGCCTGGACAGTGCCAAGACCCGTGTCTATTCCCGGCAGACCGGACTGCTGGTTCCCACCGATCCCGATCTTGAAACCCAGGTACGCCAAGAGGCGGAACGCCAACTAATGGCGGCCGCCCTCGCCGATGGCATTCTGAAGACGGCCCAGCAGAACGCGACTTCTACCATCACCAGCCTGCTGCAGGGCCTGGGGTTTGAGAAAATTGATCTGAACTGAATTGATCTGGAATTAAAAAGCCCCACCCTCTGTTTTGCAGAGAGCGGGGCCTGTGGTTTGCTCGCTTCAGTTAGCGGTTCTGTTCCGTCTCAATCGCCAACTGGTCCTGTATTTCACGGTTGCCGGCGTAGGATTTTGCAATCCGCACCACCTTATCGCGGTCCTCGGTGCTGGGAACCGATCCCGAAAGTTTCACCGTGCCGGCGGTCAACGTTACATCCACCCTGGTGCTGTTCAATCCCGGTTCTTCCTTCAGCTTTTCCTGGATCGCGTTCCGCGCTTCGGAAGACGTCAGCATCCGTTCGTGCGGTTCAGAAGCGGAGGCTGTCCCTTCCGTCCGGTGTTCCGAGGCGTCGGCCACTTCGGCCTGGTTGGCATACTTCCTGACTGCGGCCATGAACTGGTGCGACCCTTCCGGCGGGGCCACTTCTCCTTTGAGAATCTGGGCGGCAGGAATCATCTTGCCGTAAAGGATGCGCGTGCCATCTTTGTCCTGCGTGATGGAAGCGCCGTTGACGGTGATGCCGGCGAAAGCTCCCCGGGCCCGGGAATAGGTCAGGATCTGGGCACGCATCTTCCAGTCGGTGTCCGCTTCGGCGTGACGGCCGACCGGTCCCGCGGCGGCAGAAGCGTCCGCACCAATCTTGAATTTGCTGGTCAGCATCTTGGCCATTCCCTGGTCGTTCATGGCCAGCATGACTACGTCAACTGCTTCGCCGCCGATCTGAAGTCCCCAGCTGCCACCGGTGATGGTGAAGGGAGCAGGGGCGCTCCATCCGGATTTGGTGCGGCACGTCGCCAGGCCTCGTCCATGGCGTCCACCAAAGATGAAGCCGATCTTCACCATGGACGGGACCACGGCCACGCATTCGGCCGAACCAAGAATCTCTTCCGGGATCCCCTTGTCAGGAGTTCCCATGATTTCATCCAGCACAGCCGCCGAAGCGTCCAGGCGTTTTACCTGTTCGGACGGCTCATCTTCCGCCATGGCGAATGTGCTTAAGAACAATCCGATCGTTAATGCCAGTATTAATGATTTGCTAATCTTCATTTGAATCTCCTTCGCCTGATTGGGCGCCATCATCTGCGAACTTGAGGAAATAGCCCTGTGCTGGGCGTCGGGCCTCCGGCCAGGAACCATGAAGGTTCGTAAGCGTTTGTTTTTTCTGTTCTTTATAAAGGCTACTTAGTTGCCGTGCGACCCGCCATCGGGCTCATCAAGTAGCGGAGGAAGTACTTCACTGTAGGGACGAAAACGCCCCTTTCTGGGATCACTGCGCTCAGGGGCGCTGCTGCTCGGGGCGTTTCATGTCGAAGCGTTGGGTAGTGCGGGAATATTGCGTGCCGCCCATGCGGCCGATCAGGTCGAGCGAGTCCGCATCCAGACGGCCTTCCTTCACCACGCTCTCCTCCAGGTGAACGCACACGATTTCGCCGATCACCAGGCTGCTGCCTGGAGGCTCTGCGCCAAAATCGATGATCCGGTTGAGCTTGCATTCAAAGCTGACCGGAGATTCCGCAACCTGTGGCGGACGCACCACCTGGGAGGGCCGGGTCGTCAGCTTCGCCAGTGCGAATTCGTTCACCGAGGGATCATACTCGCCGCTGGTCAGGTTCATGGCCTCGGCCACCGCGAAGGTGACCACGTTAACCACGAATTCACCAGTCTTGCGAATGTTCCGCAACGTGTCCTTGGGAGCGGACTGGCCATCCACCTGGCGCAGCGACGGGGAAAAGCCGAGGAGCGGCGGTATCGCTGATATCGCATTGAAGAAAGAGAACGGCGCCAGATTCAGCTGCCCATCATTGAGGGTGGAAACCCAGGCGATGGGACGCGGACCAACCGCAGTGAGGAGAATGCGATAGAAATCACGATATGGAACCAGATCGGGTCGAACGTTCATAGGGACAGTTTAAACGCTGGCCGGAAGCATGTGCTCTGAGATTGAAGCGGGACGGGCGGGGACGCCCGTCCTCCATCCAATTCGCTCGCGCGATTTTCAACACCCTTGTAGTTCATGGTGGAATCGCTTTAACTGGGATTTGCATCTTTTACCTGGATAAGCCAACCCATGCCGGTTCGTCCGGGGGAAAGGCGGAACGACCATGGAACCCGAACACGACACTTCTCTACGCCGGCAATTGCTGGAATTGCTGAAGGGCGGGAGCGCTCACGCCCGCTTCGAAGACGCCATCGCGGGCATCCCGGCCCAATTAAAGGGAACGAAGCCGGCTGGATTTCCGCATTCCCCGTGGATGCTGCTCGAGCACATGCGCATCGCGCAATGGGACATCCTGGAATTCAGCCGCAACCGAAAGAATGTTTCCCCCGATTGGCCCAAGGGCTACTGGCCGCGCAGCGACGCTCCGCCCACTGCGGCTGCGTGGAATGCCAGCATCAAGAAATTTCGCCAGGACCTCAAGGCCATGCAGGACCTGGTCGCCAATGCGAAAACTGACCTCTATGCGCGCATTCCCTGGGGAGACGGTCAGACCATTCTGCGCGAGGCCCTGCTGCTGGCCGATCACAACGCATATCACGTGGCACAACTTGTGGACGTCCGGCGCCTGCTGGGAGCCTGGCCTGAGAAGTAGATCACTGCAGTGTCTCGCCGGTGGGTAAAGGCAATCTTCCGCCTTTCGCGAAATGAGTGGCGTGATGTAGCGGTGAGTCTGAATTCTGGGCGACGTCTAGGAGTTGTCCTCCCCACTCATTTCGCAAAAAGCGCGAAATGAATGGGGCACCGTCAGCCTTTTGGATGTTGAGCGGAGCCGACCTCTGTTTTCGAGTTACGCGTTGAGGCGGCGGGACGCCGGCGCTACAACTACAGATGGGTCCGGTCACGCGCAGTCTCGGGATTTGGGATCGATCTTGAGTTCCATGTCTCGCGGGCGCTTCCTGAATACTGCTCTGACTCCGTTCCGCCAGCGCTCGTCGATGCCCACCACCGTCCACTCCACCTCGGGCGAGATGTAGTGCAGCAAAGTGTCGGTCGCGGGATGCACGTGCAACGCCGGCGCCACCAGAAACAGCAGCGGCGGTTCGCTCGACAATTCGCGCTGGGGGAAATATCCGAAGCGGTGAAACTCTCCCCGGGCATGGTGCCAGGCCACTCGCGACCAGTAGTCCAGTCCCTGCAGGGGCAGGTGTATATCTTCGTCGGCCTTCAATTCGACTACCGCCAGTCTGCCGGTGTGCGTAGTGGTCAGCACATCGATCATGGCGCGGTCCGAAGCCGAAAATGCCGGCACCTGGGAATACAGGCAGGCGGCATCGAGGCGCTCGTCCACCTCGGAAACATCCTGCACCACCAGTGATTCCAGCCAGCGCTCGGGATGCAATCGCCACAGAGCGTGATCCCGCGGACCCTCGGCATGGCGGACCTCCCCGACGCTATGCACCAGGCGCCGAAAGGCATCTGCGTTCTGCTCCACGAGCACCTTTTCGTCCGCGCCCACCCCAAATACGATCTCCGCCGTGGGGCACAGCGTGCCGGGTTGGTGCGCCAGACGTGCCCTGGCGAATTCCAGTCCATGGCAGCGGAAGACCATCTCGGCGGGCGAGATTACCGCCATTTCGGCTTCGGGCATCAACTCCCGGACTCCATCAATGGCCTCCGCGAACCGCTCTCTGGCCTGGGCTTCGTCCGTCCAGTGCACCAGCCAGGTCCGAACGTTGCCGCGGTCTGAAACCTCGATTTCCTTGAGGTTGTCTTCCCGGCCTTCCAGTTCGTATAGCTGCCACTTGGCGGCATGAGGGTGAAGATGTGCCATGCGCTCGCGGGTCAATGCCGAAGCCCCCGCGGGCAGGAACAGCTTCAGGCCTTCCACCATTATTTTTCCCGCTTGCGCCAGGCGGCAGGCATCGAGCCACAGGATTCCAAAGGTCAGAGCGGCATCGATCGAGGACTGAGTTTCTTGCGGATTGACGCCCAGAACCGCGAAGCCGGATTGTCCGCGGCGCAGCATCCCGCGAGCGTAGATGGGGCCAAACGATCGCTCCAGATCCGGAGAAGTCGTGAGAGGCGAGGCAACGTAGGTGGGAAAGCGGCGCTCCAGGGTACGCTGCAGGCTGCGCTGGTAGGCCAGGCGCGCTGCACGCTTTGCGGTAGGAGTGCGGCGGTCGCGTTGCCGGCAAATTTCCAGTTTGCTGGGACGCGTCTGCCCCAGCCGCTGCACCGCCAGCCGCAGCACCTCATGCTTGATTTCCACATCCAGCACTCGCCGGACCATGTTTCTCTCGTCCGACCATAGGTGAAGCAGGCACTTGTTGCGCTCGCCGGAAATGGAATACCTGGCCTGCGCCAGGTCGAACATGGCAGCGCCGTCATCGAGCACGATGGCATCTCGCGCGCCGGCAAGAAAATCCTCAATGGTGCGAGCCAGGGCTTCGGGGGTCATGATTAAGATGCTTTCACCTTCCCGAATCCGTGTCTGTGACGTATGACCATGCGGGTGTGTGGGTCCCCACACAAGCCCATGTGGGATAATGAAAAGACTTCCCGGGAGTCTTTCCCGGTCCAAGGACATCTAATTACCGTGGACAAAAATCGGTTCTTTTTTCAGCATTACGGCCTCACCGAGCATGATCTGGAACGCTACCTGGCGGCCGCCCTCTCGGCCGGCGGAGAATATGCAGATCTCTATTTCGAGTACCTCTCCTCCACATCGCTCATGGTGGACGAGTCCATGGTGAAGTCTGCGTCCCAGGGAATTTCCGCAGGTTGCGGAGTTCGGGTGGTGGTGGGCGAGCGGACCGGCTACGCCTACACCGACGATCTCTCGTCCGAGCGAATTCTGCATGCGGCCCGCACCGCGGCCCTGATCGCCAGCGGACCCTCCAAAACGCCGGTAGTAGGCTTTCAGGAGAAACCGGCGCGCAGTCTTTATCCGGTGACCCTGCCTTCAGTCGATGCGGAAATAACCGCCAAGGTTGAGCTGGTCATGCGCGGCGATGCCTCGGCCCGCGCCTACGATCCGCGGATCAAGGAAGTTCGCGCCAGCTACTCCGACGAGTTGCGCAACATCCTGGTGGTAGGTTCCGACGGAACCTTCGCGGAGGATTCCCAGCCCCTGGCCCGCATGAATGTCTCCTGCATCGCCAAGACCGAGGGCAATTCCGCCCGCGGCAGCTCCGGCGGCGGCGGACGCGTCGCTCTCGATTTCTTTT
Source organism: Terriglobia bacterium (assembly GCA_963790645.1). Classification (GTDB taxonomy): domain Bacteria; phylum Acidobacteriota; class Terriglobia; order Terriglobales; family Acidobacteriaceae; genus JAIQFF01. The sequence continues at coordinate 136,715 of CAWBPS010000016.1, forward strand.
TCGGCGAAAAAACTCCCGAGTATTTTGCCAAAGAGGCGGCCCGCCAGGCCATCCTGCAACTGGACGCGCGTGAAGCTCCGGCCGGTGAGATGGAAGTCGTACTCGGCCCGGGCTGGCCCGGCGTGCTGTTGCACGAAGCAGTCGGTCACGGGCTCGAAGCCGACTTCAATCGCAAGCAGACCTCGGCGTTTGCCGGCCTCATTGGGAAGCGCGTTGCCAGCGAAAAGTGCACCGTGGTCGATAACGGCACCATGCCCTGGCGGCGCGGCTCGCTCAACGTGGACGACGAAGGCCAGCCCACGCAGAACACCGTCCTGATCGAAAAGGGAATTCTCAAGGGATACCTGAGCGACAAGCTTTCCTCCCGTCTGATGGGTATGGCCGACACCGGCAACGGCCGCCGCGAAAGCTACGAACACATCCCCATGCCCCGCATGACCAACACCTACATGCTGGCCGGCCAGGACGATCCGGAAGACATCATCCGCTCGGTAAAACATGGCGTGTACGCGGTAAATTTCGGCGGAGGCCAGGTGGACATTACCAGCGGGAAATTCGTCTTCTCCGCCTCCGAGGCCTATCTCATCGAAGACGGCCACGTCACCGCCCCCATCAAGGGCGCAACCCTGATCGGCAACGGCCCCGACGTGCTCACCCGCGTCTCCATGGTAGGCAACGACCTGAAACTGGATGAAGGCGTCGGCACCTGCGGCAAAGACGGGCAAGCCGTACCCGTCGGCGTCGGCATTCCCACACTGAAAGTTGATCGCCTGACCGTCGGCGGAACGGCCAAGAAAGATCCCGGCGGGTTCATGCAGTAGAAATTATCTTTATGCCTCAAACTCAACTGGAAACTGGGAACCAGGAACTGAAAACTGATCTTCGCGATCTCGCGCAAGATATCGTCCGCCGCGCCATGGCCGGAGGCGCGACCGCCGCCGAATGCGTTGTCCGCGAGGGCGACGAATTTTCCACGCTCGTACGCCTGGGCCAGGTGGAGACGCTAAAGGAAGCCGGCTCGCGTTCCATCGGCGTGCGGGTATTCCATGGTCAACGTTCAGCCAGCACATATTCCAGCGATTTCTCCCGCGACGCGCTTGACCGCATGTTGAAGTCGGCGCTGGAGCTGGCCAAAATTACCTCTGAGGATCCTTTCAGCGGCATTCCCGACGCCTCGCAACTGGGCTCACTCGCCGGCGATCTCGATCTCTACTCCGCCGACGTGTACTCACTGCCGGGCGAAGAGCGCATCAACTACGCCCGCCGCGCCGAGAAAGCCGCGCTCGACTACGACCCTCGCATCAAGAATTCAGAGGGCGGTTCGTTCGACGCCGCCACCGGCCACAAAGTCCTGGCCAACTCCCACGGATTTGTAGGCGAGTATCGCCGGTCTTATTGTTCGGTTGCGGCGGTGCCCATCGCGCAGTCGGAAAATGGCGGCATGCAGCGCGATTACTGGTTCTCGGTGGCCCGCAATCTGGGCCGGCTGGAATCTCCTGAAGAGGTAGGCAAGATCGCCGCGCAGCGGACCTTAAGGCGCCTGGGCGGGCGCAAGGTGAAGACGGCGAAGGTCCCCATCGTCCTCGATCCCATGGTGGCCACATCCATCCTGGGGCACATTTTTGAAGGCATCAACGGAGACTCGGTTTATCGCGGCGCGTCGTTTCTGGCGGGCAAGCTGGGCGAAAAAATCGCCGGCGACCACGTCACGGTGATCGACGACGGCACCATGGTCGGAGGTTTCGGCACCGCGCCTTTCGATGGCGAAGGCATTCCGACCCGGCGCACGGTGGTGATTGAAAAGGGCGTGCTCAAGTCATACTTGCTCAACACCTACACCGCAAAGAAACTCGGCCTCCAGACTACGGCCAACGCCTCCCGCGGACTTGCCGGCACTCCGGGCATCGGCCCGGGAAACTACTTCCTGCAACCGGGGACAAAGACTGCGAAGGAAATTATCGCTGACATCCCCGAGGGCCTGTACGTCACCGAATTTCTCGGCCACGGCGCCAACCTGGTGACCGGCGACTATTCCCGTGGCGCCTCCGGTCTGTGGATCTCAGGCGGCGAACTGACCTATCCAGTCGAAGAGATCACGGTGGCGGGCAATCTGAAAGAGATGTTCTTCAACATTTCAGAGATCGCCAGCGACCTGGAATTTCGCGGCGCCATGGCCTGCCCCACCATCCGCATCGACGGCCTGATCGTCGGCGGCGAGTAAGGCGATTTCAGATTGTAGATTCGAGATTTCAGATCGGAACCTTCTACTGGGCCGGGAAATCTGCAATCTGAAATCATCAATCTAAAATCCCCCATCCCGGATTCCCGTACAATCTTCCTATGGGGACTCTGCTCCAGCCCGCGCCCGCGACCCCGGAAGAGAGCAGTTCCAACTGGCTTCCGATCGCCTTCGGCGTGGTGCTGGTGGTCGTCGTGGTCGTGATCGCTTCCCTGCTGTTGCGCACCGATTCCAAAATTGCGAATGCTCCCGATCCCTACGCCGCGAACCTGAAGCTCTCCGACATGAAGATGAGCGCGGCGGAGAATTTCGTGGGGGCCACCGTTACCTATCTCGACGGCACGGCCACCAATAGCGGGGACAAGACCGTCAGTCATGCTGTGGTGAGCGTTAGTTTCAAGGATTCGCTCGGCCAGGTGGTGCAGGCCGACGATGTTCCCCTGCGCATTCTGCAGACCAGCGGTCCCTACCCCGAGGCGGTGGATCTCCGCGCCGCACCGCTGGCCCCGGCCCAGAGCAAGCCTTTTCGCCTCATCTTCGAACACGTCACCGCGGACTGGAACCATGAATATCCGGAACTGCGGGTGACGGAGGTGGCTGCGAAGTAATCGCAGGGATGGAGGACGGGCGTCCCGCCCGTCTAGCCGCGCGGGGACGGCCGGCCTCCATTTCTTCTAGAATGCTTTTATGCCCGAAGTCAAAATCCGGCTCACCGAAACGGTAAAAGCCGGAGGCTGTGCCTCCAAACTAAGTCCTGCTCTTCTCGACCAGGTGCTGGGCAAACTCCCGCGCCAGCACGATCCCAACGTGCTGGTCGGCTTCGATCATGCCGATGACGCGGGCGTGTACCGGATCGCCCCCGACACCGCTTTGGTGCAGACCGTCGATTTCTTCACGCCCATGGTGGACGATCCCTACACTTTTGGCCAGATTGCCGCCACTAACGCCTTGAGCGACGTTTACGCCATGGGCGGCCGCCCCATCACCGCATTGGCTCTGGTTTGCTTCCCAGCCAAGGGCGATCTCGAAGTGCTGGAGCAAATCCTGGCCGGCGGCCTTTCAAAGATGATGGAGGCCAAGTGCACGATCGTGGGCGGCCACAGCATCCGCGACGAGGAAACCAAGTTCGGATATTCCGTGACCGGCCTCATTGATCCTGAAAAAATATTTACCAACGGCGGCGCCGAGCCCGGCGATCGCCTGTTGTTCACCAAGGCATTGGGCACGGGCGTAATCTCCACCGCGATCAAGAAGGGCACCGCTAGGCCACACTGGATCGAAGCCGCCACCCGCTCCATGACCACGCTGAACAGAAATGCCGCCGAGGTCATCACCGCGTTCTGCTCCACCACGAACCATGTGGGGACGGGTCTTCGACCCGTCCAGGCCGAGCGCAGCTCGGCATTAAGCCAACGGCCAACGACCAGTGACCAGCGACCCGTCCACTCCCTGACCGACGTCACCGGCTTCGGCCTCATCGGCCACGCCCGCGAGATGGCCCTCGCCTCGAATGTCTCGCTGCTCTTCCACATCCATAAAATCCCGGTTATTGAAGGCGCGCTGGATTGCATTCGCGCCGGCAGCATCCCCGGCGGCCTGAAAAACAACCGCGATTTTGCGGAGTGCACAGTCGGCTACGACGAAGCAATTTCGGAGGAATCAAAGACGATCCTGTTTGATCCGCAGACCGCCGGGGGATTGTTAATCGCAGCCGCCGCGGAGCATTCACCCAACCTGCTCCGCGATCTCCAGGCCGCGGGCGTGCCGGCAGTCGAAGTCGGCGAAGTCCTGGAGCGGACCAAGCCACTGATCGCGATCGCACCCTGAATTCTCCAGCGCTTCTCGGGAAGGCCATGAAGAGGAGGGCACGGCTGGAAGGGCATGTGGAAGGCCACGACTTAGCCAAGAATCAAACCTTGCAGACGGGGAGTATCCTGAACCAGAACCTTGTTTGGCGTGAGTGAATTCGTGCCCTTCCCAGTCCAGGTGCAATCCTGTTCCAAAAATGCAAAAGCCGCCGGACGACCGGCGGCTTCAGCCGAAGACAACGGTTTGAGAACTAGCGCGAGCTCTCTTCCAGGATCCCCTGTTCCAGCTTTTCCTGACACTCGATGCAGTGGCGAGTCCAGGGCACGGCCTCCAGGCGCTTGGCGTTGATTTCCTTGCCGCAGGCGATGCACTCCCCGAATTCGCCTTCGCGCAGGCGTTCCAGGGCGCCGTCCACCATCTGCAGCAGCTGGCGGTCGTTGTTGCTCTGGTGAAAGAGAAACTCTTTGGTATAGGAACTCGCGGCCCGGTCGGCAATGTCCTGGGCCGAGTCCTCGTCCACGGTGCGGCCATCCTGCTCCGTGCGAGTCACCATGCGGCGCAGTTCCACCTGCCGCGTTTCCAATCTTTTTTTGAAGTAGTCCAGCTTCTTTTTATCCATGGATAATAACTTCGCGGCCCGCAGGCCGCGTCCTTAAGGCGTCTGGCTATAAGTCAGACGCAAATGATATGCGCTTAAATTGAGATGCGTCAACTGGCCCCGGAGTCTAGTCCCGGGCTGAAGCATTCTTGGACGGGGAGGCTCCGCGCTTGATGGCCCGTTCCAGGGTATGGTCCAAGGCGGCCCGGGCCCGCTCGTATTCCGGCTGAGAAATTTTGCCCTGCTTGCGATCCACTTCCAGCTGAAACAGCTCTTCCTTCAGCGCCTCGAGCAGCATTCCGGAGCGGCCTGCAGCCTGCCTGGCCGGAAAACTCTCAGGCGCATCTACATCAGATGCAGCGAAGCCCGGGATGGTCGCAAGCGACTGTGCCGCCGAACGAGACCGGTTTGTTATGTAGAAGGCGCCGGCGGCCAGCACTGCCGCAAAGCCTCCCAGGATGTACCAGCGATACTTTTCCAGAGGATCGGGAGCATCGATGGGCGGCCCCAGTCCGCCTCCGGGACGGGAATCGCGCCCTGCAGTAGCGCCGTTATTTCCCGCAGGTGCGCTCCCGCCGCCACTATCGTCGCCTTCGTTCAAAGTCCCCGTGCCCGAAATCTTGAATGCCAGCTGCTGTCCCAGTTCGGTGTTCGATGCCACCTGCACAGTAGCTCCCGGCTCCTTTGGATTTTCCCGGGACTCGAAGCCGCTGCCCGGCCCCGCTGCAAACTGCATGGTCTTGGGCAGCATGACAACAAAGTGCTGCGCCGGGTAGAGCGATTTGGGATCGATGCTCAACTCGCCGTTGTACGGGAGTTCGAAGCCAACCTGAAACAGGGTCTGGCCCGGACGCAGCGGGAATATGAAGGCGTAACGGTTCTTCTCTTTCTGCGGGACCGGATCCGTCTTGAGCGGCTGCCCTCCCGCGGTCTCAGCCGAGGAATCCGCGATCCGCGCGCCATCGGGCAGGTAGAACTCGAAGTTCTGGTCGTTCATCTGCGTGCGCGGCGGATTGGACGTGTTGTTCACCGCGAACAGGCGGGTGCCCTGCAGCTCGTTGCCCTGTGCCTGAAAGCGCATGACGTCGGCGGTCACGCTGATGTCATTGAGCTTCTTGGATACGTCGAAGACCTGCACTTCAACCGAGTTCGTCCCCGGTGGCGCCATGCTGTGATAGGTCACGCCCTGATGGACCGCGCGAATGAGATGCGGGCCGGCATCTGCAACCTTGAAGCTGAAGTGGCCGCTGCCGTCAGCCTTGGTGCGCGCGGCTTCTTCCATCCCCTGGCCCAGCTTGATGAGAATGACGTCATCTCCGGCGGCGGGCTTTCCGGTGGTTCCGTTCTTAAGCGTGCCGCTCAAGGTTTGCGCCGAAGCGGCAGAGGAAAGTAGGATTGCGAGTGCAGCAGCAACTATCTTGAGGGAGAGCTTCAAACTCTGGTTTCCTTTCGGCTGGAGAGTGGGCGGGTAGAGGCCTGTTCGAGCCGCGCCATCTCTGCCAGGATGCCGGCTGCCTCATCCTCGAGCGAAGCCTTCAGCGACTGGAAGTCCTGATCGGGAAGCTTGCCCGCCTGATGCTCGAAATTCAGATCGCGCAGGTTCTCATAGACCATTTCCTTGCGCTCCTTCAGGTAGGTCAGCCGGGTTTTCTCCGGGCCCATGTGCAATCTTCCCGGAAGATAAAACACGTAGAAGAGAACGCACAGGGTCACCATGACGCAGGTGAGAGCTGCGACGTCATAGTTGAGTGTCCTTCCTGGCCTGGGTCGCGAAAGCGTTCAAGGTCCGGGCCGCTTGGAGCTCCGCCACCTGCCGCGCCGCCCCCATCGCCGGGACCGCGACCTTTCCACGACACGACGATCAATATGGTGGTCGTCAGGCCTAGGACAAGCGCCAGAAACGGCATGATCCACGCCACCCGGTTGAAGCCGGTGGCGGTCGGCGCGGCCAGTACCGTGGGGCCGTATTTTTGTACGAAGTCTTGCAACGTCAAATCGTCGTTTTCGCCGCGATCGAGTCCCGCCATGAGCTCGCCGCGCATTCGGTCGGAATAAGTGCAGCCCACGTGATTGCACTCCAGCAGAATCTGGCTGCAGCCACAGACGCACATCAGCTTGTGGCCCAGGCTTTTGAAGCGTGCTCCCTCGTCACTGGCGCCCATGAGGGCAAGCACGGCCAGGACGAGGACTCCCGTCTGAAGAGTACGCGACACGGAATTGGGCAGGGACTTCATAGTTTCCGATTGCAGATTTCAGATTCTTGATTTCAGATTGTCGATCCCATCGTTGATAGCATCTTGACCTTGCCGGCGTGGTGGCAATCTAAAATCTGCAATCTCGAATCTGAAATCCCCAACATCAGTCTCCCGCTCCCACCGGAGCAGCCTGGACCCGGGCTGGTGCGGAGACTCGGACCGGCGCAACGTTCGGGATCAGGCCCAATATGGTTCCCCCGATCATGATCAACACACCCACCCATATCCACATGACAAGCGGGTTCAGGTGGGCCTTGATGATGGGACGGCCCGTCTGCTCATTGAGGCCTTCATACGTCAGGTAGAGATCTTCTTTATAGGTGGAGCGAATTCGGGGCAGGGTCTGGGGCTGCTGGCTGGCTTTATAAAATCGCCGCTCCGGATACATGGTTTCGATCTTGCGATCGCCCTTGAAGACGTTGATGATCGCCCACTCGTTGCTGTAATTGGGGTTGTCGTCCTGGGTGTAAGACTCGCAGACCAGGGTGTAAGGGCCGATGGTCATTTTGTCGCCAAAGCCCATTTCTTTTTCTTTGTCCTGGTTGAAAGGCGTGCCCAGGATTCCGATGATCACCACCGCCACGCCGAAATGCACGATGTAGCCGCCGTAGCGGCGGGTGTTGCGATGGAACAAATGCACCATCGAAGCCAGCAGGTTTTGCCCGGTGTGGCGGGAGATAACGCGTCCGCCGCGGATGAATTCCGAAGCGACGGTGAGTCCCACCAGGGTTGCCAGCATCGCGGCCATGAGCGCGTAGAAGTATGCGACGTCGGTCCAGGGACGGACCCCGAAGGCGACCATCAGGATCCCGACCAGAAGCGCGCCCAGTGCGGGCCACTTGAAGTTGCGCTTCAGGCTCTCAAACGACGTCTTGCGCCAGGCCAGCAGCGGGCCTACAGCCGTCAGCAAAAGCAGCAGCAGCGCCACCGGAATGACAACTTTGTTATAGAAGGGCGGCCCCACCGTCACCTTGTTACCTTGCACATACTCCGAGATCAGCGGGAACCACGTGCCCCACAGCACGGTGAAACAAGCCAGCAGCAGCAGGAGATTGTTGAACAGAAAGCTCGACTCGCGCGAAATCAGCGACTCCAGTTTGTGCTCGCTGCGCAGGTGTGATTTGTTCTTGAAGAAGAAGTAGGTAAACGTGACCAGCGTGATCAGCAGAAACCACTTGAACCATCCGCCAATCGAAGACTGCGCGAAAGCGTGTACCGAGCTGATGATTCCGCTGCGGGTCAGGAATGTGCCCAGAATCGCCAGCCAGAAAGTGGCGAAGATCAGCCACATGTTCCACATCTTCAGCATGCCGCGCTTTTCCTGCATCATCACCGAATGCAGAAACGCGGTGCCGGTCAGCCAGGGCATGAGGGAAGCGTTCTCCACCGGGTCCCATCCCCAATAGCCGCCCCAGCCCAGAACTGAATACGCCCAGTGCGCGCCGAGAAATACGCCACAAGTCAGGAAAGCCCAGGTCACCATGGTCCAGCGGCGGGTGATGCGGATCCACTTCTCCCCGGGATAGCGCATGATGAGCGCACCCAGGGCGAAAGCAAAGGGCACGGTGAAGCCTACATATCCCAGGTACAGCATGGGCGGATGGATCACCATCTCGGGATATTGCAGCAGAGGATTCAGGCCGGCGCCGTCGGCGGGCAATTCGCCCGTCATGAGGGCAAAAGGATGGGCGGCGAAATTCAGCAACAGCAGAAAGAAGATCTGTACCGCGGCAATGATGGCCGATGCATAGGCAAAAAGCCGGGCATCAGTTTTATGCCGCAGCCGCAAAACAAATCCATAGGCGGCCAGCAACAACGACCAGAACAGCAGCGAGCCTTCCTGCCCCGACCACAGCGTAGCGAACTTGTATGGCGCGGGCAGATCGCGATTGCTGTGATGATAAATGTAAGCGATAGAGAAGTTATCCTGGAAGGCGCATATCACCAGGACGAGGGCCGCAAGAAACACAACCGCAAAAGTGGCGATTCCGGCGCGCCTCGCGGTTTCGCCCAGCCGTTCCGACCCCGGACCCGGGCGAGTTAAAGCCAGGACACCTGCGAGGAAGGAGTAGGCACTCAGTGCCAGGGCGAGCAAAAGCGCAAAACTGCCAATTTGTGACATGGGGAGGCCCGAAGGGCTATTTTTGCAGAAAGAGGGAGCCGAGGCAACCAGCGATCACGGAATACAAGCGTCGGTAGGACAAACCACCACGTGGGGACAGTCGACTCGGCTGTCCGGTGGAGCGAAGTTCCGCTATCTGGTTGCCGGAATGAGCGTCGAGTTCTGCTCGACTGGATAGCCGAGGGCGGCCGTCCCCACGCGGTCCGTAACCGGAACTTAAGCGCTCTGCTGGCTGTTTTGGCGGCTCAGAATTTCCTGTTCCGCTATCAGCCAGTCTTCGTCCTCGTGACCTGGCAAGTATCCTCGCTCTTCGTACAGTTGGTATGCGCGAATGCGGATTTTCTCTTCCAGATTCGCCGCGAACGAATCCTTCCTGACCTCAACGAGTTTCGGCGCAGGCATGGTTGCAACCTGCTTACGACCTGTGGTGCCATTCCCAGTGGACTTTGCGCGTGCCATAAATCGGTACTCCTTTTATGTAGGCCAAGGTTCAGCTTGAATCCCCAACATGAACCGGATTAGAGAATGAGCCACCGGGCACGTTTGGATTTTCGCGCCGGGGCCCGAATAAATTGTGCGATTGTGCAGTTCAATCATAAACCGAATGACTGTGGATGAGGGAGAGGAGAATCAACAAAATATCTGTTTGCGCGAAACAATTTTGGTAATCGTTTACATCTGGGCCTCAGTAAAAATCGTGCGAACTGGTCTCGGCCCGGGTAAGCGACAGCGGCATTACCCGCTGTGCCTTCACCGAGATAACGTTATCCTGGTTCTGCAGGGTCCCTTCCACCATCAGGAATTGCTCAGAAGTCACCAGCAGGCGGTTCTTCTGAAACAGGTCGGGCATGATGATGGCATTGGCGACCCCGGTCTCGTCTTCCAGACTGAGAAAGACGAAACCTTTGGCGGTGCCCGGCCGCTGCCGGGCAATGACGCATCCGCCAATGCGGAGATATTTTCCGTTGGGTATGCCGGCCAGGTCGCTGGCTTTGCGAACTCCGATCGCATCCATGCGTTCGCGGTGGTAGGCCATGGGGTGCGGGCCCACGGTCATGCCGGTGCCGCGGAAGTCAGCCACCAATCGCTCCTCTGGATTCATAGGGCGCAGCGGAGATCTGGCATCAGGCTCAGGAAGTTCGTCGAGCAGCGGCCCGGAGTGACGAACGGAACGCTCAATTTGCCAGAGGGCATCGCGGCGATGCAGAGAGATTGAAGAGATTGAAGATTTCAGATTGTAGATTTCAGATTGGCGGGGGGCTGCAACCTGCAATCTAGAATCTGCATTCCGAAATTCTTTTCTGTTTTCTTGGGGTACAGCCCCGATGGAATTCAGCGCTCCGATTTCCGCCAGCGTATTCAGTTCGTCCTTGCGCAATTCAGGAACGCGCTGGATGAGATCGTGAATGGATGTGAATGGTGTGAGATTACGTTGGCGAACGATTGCGCGGGCAGCATCCTCCCGTAGCCCGCGAACGTATCGAAGGCCAATGCGTAGCGCCGGCGTCCCGCCGGCTGTCCGGTGGGCGTCCCGCCCGCCGTCGGTTGAGTCTGGGATCCTTCTTCCCTCCAGGGCTCTGTCATTCTCTATTCCTGACCCTCGGCTTACGCCGTGGGCTGCATTCTCTCGCCGCTCCGCGGCTGGGTTCGCTGGTTCTATGAGATCTTCGTTGTCTTCGTGAGCGTGTTTCTGGCCAACGGCCAACGACCAACGACCAGCGACCGAGCTAGCGACTGACGACTGACGACCGACGACTGCCCCGACGACAGTGCACTCCCACGTCGACTTCATCACATCAATGGGAAATATTTTCAGCCCGTGGCGCTGCGCGTCTTTCACAATCGTGGCCGGGCGATAAAAGCCCATGGGCTGGTTGTTGAGCAGGGCGGCGGTGAAAGCGGCCAGGTAGTGACACTTCAGATAAGCGCTGGCGTAGGCGATCAGCGCGAAGCTGGCGGCGTGGGACTCAGGAAATCCGTAGAGCGCGAAAGAAGTAATCGACAGCACGATCTGCTCCTGCGCCTCGCGTGAAATGCCATTGCGTTCCATGCCGGCGCGAAGTTTGGCTTCGATTTCTTTCATACGTTTTTCCGAGCGTTTGAATCCCATCGCCCGGCGCAACTCTTCCGCTTCGCCGCCGCTGAATCCGGCGACCACCATGGCCATGCGCAACAGCTGTTCCTGGAAAAGAGGCACGCCCAGGGTCCGCGCCAGCACCGGTTCGAGTGAGGGATGCGGATAAGTAATCGGTTCGCGTCCCATGCGCCGCTGCAAAAAAGGATTCACCATCTGCCCCACGATCGGCCCCGGGCGAATGATGGCAACCTGCACCACGATGTCGTAAAATTTTTTAGGACGCAGGCGCGGCAGGCACGACATCTGGGCCCGGCTTTCCACCTGGAACATGCCGATGGTGTCGGCCTTTTGCAGCGTGGCGTACACCGTGGGATCGTCCGCCGGCAGGTGGGCGAGATCCACTTCCTCGCCATAATGATCCCGGATGAGCGTAATGGAATCTTCGAGCGCGGCCATCATGCCCAGGCCGAGCAAATCCACTTTGATGATGCCCAGGTCGGCGCAGTCTTCCTTGTCCCATTGCACCACCACGCGGCCCGGCATGGACGCGGGTTCGAGCGGCACCGCGGAATCAAGTTGCCCCTGGCAGATCACCATGCCGCCGGAATGCTGTCCCAGATGGCGCGGCAAATCCTGTACTGCTTCGCACAGCTCAAAATATTTGCGCAGGCGAGGATGATTCAGGTCCAGGCCGGCATCGCGAAAGCGATGGTCGAGCTGGTCATGAGCGTCGCGATATTCCCAGGTGGAGACGGCGGTCGAAACTTTGTCCAGAGTTTCGGGATCGAAGCCCAGGGCCTTGCCCATTTCGCGTCCCGCCATGCGACTGCGATATGTGATGACATTGGCGGTCATGGCGGCGCCGCGTTCGCCATAATGTTTGTATAGATATTGAATGACGCGTTCGCGCTGGTCGCCGCTGGGCAGATCGAGATCGATGTCGGGCCACTCGCCGCGTTCCTCGGACAGAAAGCGCTCGAAGAGCAGTTCCATGCTGATGGGATCGACCGCCGTGATCCCCAGTGAATAGCAGACGGCGCTGTTGGCGGCGGAGCCGCGTCCCTGGACAAGAATAGTTTGCTCGCGGCAGAAGCGCACCAGGTCCCACACAATCAGGAAATAGCCGGGCAGCTTGAGTTTTTCGATCAGGGCTAGTTCACGCTCAATCTGGCGCCGGGCGCGGCTTTGCAGGCTGGCGTCCGATCGCCCATAGCGCTGCTGAAAACCTTCCCGGGTGCGCTCCCGCAGGAACGACATCATGGTCTCGCCTTCGGGCACGGGATATTTGGGGAATTCGTATCCCAAAGCTTCGAGAGTGAATTCGAGCCGAGAGGAAAGTTCCACCGTGTGTGCCAGGGCCTCAGGCAGATCGGCGAAAAGCTGCTGCATCTGCTGCGGCGATTTCACATGCCGCTCGGAGTTGCGCGCCAGCAGGCGTCCGGCAGTGGCCAGCGTTTTGTGATTTCGAATCGCGGTGAATACATCGCATAGTTCACGCTCCCGCGGGGTTGCATAGCAAACGCCATTGGTCGCCAGCAGCGGGAGTTTGAGTGAACGGGCAATTTCGATGGCGGCGCGGTTGCGTGCTTCCTGCTGGCGATGAAAATGGCGTTGCAGCTCCACATAGACGTTGCCGTGGCCGAAGATCCCGGTCAGACATTCCACCGCGTGGCGTGCTTCTTCCATGCCGCCATGAACCAGCGCGGTGGCCAGCGGGCCGTCATCGCCCCCGGTCAGGCAGATCAGCCCGGCTGCGTGTTCCTGCAACTCATCCTCGCGGACAGAGCCTTCGCCCTTTTGCGCCCGTAGTTTCATTTTTGTAATCAGGCGGCAGAGGTTCTGGTATCCGGCGCGGGAAGAGACCAGGAGAGGAAGACGGAAGAAATTGCAGATTTTAGATTTTAGATTGCAGATTGATTTGGAGTCTCCTGGTTTTAAATCTTCAATCTTCAATCTGAAATCTGAAATTTCACTGCTCACCTCCGCTCCCAAATGCGCCTTAATCCTTGCCTTCTTTGCTGCCATGTAAAAACGGGGCGCGCCATAGACGCCGTCTCGGTCGAGCAGAGCCATGGCCGGCATCTGCAGGCGGTGGCATTCGGCGATCAGGTCTTCAGGCAGAGAGGCGCCTTCGAGAAAACTGAAAGCCGAGCGGGAATGGAGTTCGATGAACATCGCCCTGGCTGGAGGGTATAGTTTCGCTATTTGTTCGCCATAAGTTTGACGATGACAGGGCAGGATGTCAACTAAAACTGACAACTCGAAACTGACTCCTGGGTTTATTTTTGTGACTTTAAGCGTGAACTAAGACGCAGTCTGGCAATCGGGCGGGACGAAGTCGCGCGTGCGCCCCACCCTCATCCCTCCGTTTTTTGGAGAGACAGGAAGGGGTTTCTGTTGATCGAACCTCCCCGCCCTGTCGTTCCAAACTACGGAACGACGAGGACGGGGCACCCTTCTGATTACAGCCGGCGCTATCGGGATAAACTACGCGGGTACTTTGGTGCGCTTGCTGGTTTGCTTGATGGTGACCGGATCGAGGAAGGTCATCATGGCGCGCAGTTCTTCGCCTACTTTCTCGATCTGCTGTTGCTGTTCTTTCTCGCGGGTGGCTTCAAACCATTCGCGGCCAGTTTCGTTCTCTTTGATCCATTTTTTGGCAAAGGTGCCGTCTTTTATCTCCCGCAGTAGCTGCCGCATGGTCTCGCGGGTTTGCTCGGTGACGATGCGCGGCCCGGCGGTATAGTCGCCGTATTCGGCCGTGTCGCTGACGGAGTAACGCATGTAATTGAGGCCGCCGCGGTAGATCAGGTCCACGATGAGCTTCAGTTCATGCAGGCATTCGAAGTAGGCAATCTCGGGCTGGTAGCCGGCCGCGACCAGGGTCTCGAATCCTGCTTTGAGCAGCGCGCTGACTCCGCCGCACAGCACGGTTTGTTCCCCGAAGAGGTCGGTTTCAGTTTCCTCGGCGAATGTGGTTTCGATCACGCCGGCGCGGGTGGCCCCGATGGCCTTGCCGTAGGAGAGCGCAAGCTGCTTGGCTTTTCCCGTGGCGTCCTGATGGATGGCCAGCAGCGCGGGTGTGCCGCCGCCTTCGACAAAGACTTCGCGGACGCGATGCCCGGGCGCCTTGGGGGCAATCATAGAAACATCGACATCTTTAGGAGGCGTGATGGTGCCGAAGCGGATGTTGAATCCGTGGGCGAACATCAGAGTCTTCCCCGCGGTCAGGTTGGGCGCGATTTCCTTTTTGTAAACTTCAGACGCAACCGTATCCGGCACCAGCACCATGATCACATCAGCCCAGGCCGACACTTCCGCGGGACTGCCCACGGTGAGGCCGCTGGCTTTGGCTTTGGCGCGTGATTCGCTGCTGGCGGGCAATCCGACTCGCACGTCCACGCCGCTGTCCTTCAGGCTGAGAGCGTGGGCGTGGCCCTGGGACCCGTAGCCGATGATGGCGACTTTCTTCGCTCGGATCAATGCTACATCGGCATCTTTCTCGTGATACATCTTAGCCATTGGTGTTCCTTTCGGTAGATAACAGAGCAGATTGATTTGTACGGAACTTGGAACTTTCTTACACGATTTTGGGGAAGGACATCAGGTCCTGACCAAAAGCAGGTCCCTCCACTTCGCTTCGCTCCGGTCGGGATGACACTCCAGTTTTAAGCAAACTGAGTCCACCGAAGTCCGGACAACGGGTCAAACTGAATACGACACGCCTTCGTCGGCAGCTACTTCGGGTGTTTTGGTCTGGGCCGGGTTGACCGTGGCCGAAGTCGTGCCGCGCCGCATGGCGACGATACCGGTTCGGACCATCTCTACGACCCCGTAAGGACGCAGCACTTCCAGCAGGCCGTCAATCTTGTCTTCGCCACCGGTAATTTCGATGGTGAGGGATTCGGGCGCGACATCCACCACGCGGGCGCGAAACACACTGGCGAGCTCAAGCACGTGCGAGCGCGCCTCGTGAGTCGCAGCCACCTTGATCATGGCCAGGTCGCGCGCAATCGCCGGCTCGTGAGTGATGTTCTCGACCAGCAGCACGTTCACCAGGTTGTAAAGATTGGCCTCGATGCGCTTGGCCTGGTCGGGATTGGTATCGACCGTGATGGTCATTCGCGAAACTTCCGGCTTCTCCGTGCGCCCTACCGTCAGCGAGTCAATGTTGAAGGCGCGGCGGCGGAACAGCGAGGCCACACGGGTCAGCACGCCCGGCTTATTTTCGACGTACACCACAAAGATGTTCAGCATTTTTACCTTTATTCGTCTTTAACTTATTCATCGGCGGCGGTTTCGACGATGGGACTGGGCCGCCGGATCATGTCGTTCAACGACGCACCCGCCGCGACCATCGGATAGACGGTGTCTTCCTGCTCCACTTTGAAGTCAATCAGCACAGCGCCGTCGTGTTCGCGTGCCGCCCGTACTGTCGGCAACACCTGCGAGCGCTCGGTCACCGCCATGCTGCGAATGCCGTAAGCCTCAGCCAGCTTCACGAAATTGGGATTTAGCAGCGGCGTAGCTTCGTAGTTGCGCTCGTAGAAAAATTCCTGCCACTGGCGCACCATGCCCAGAAATCCGTTGTTGATGATCGCAATGTTGATCTTCAGCTTTTCCTGCTGAATGGTCGCGAGTTCGGACATGGTCATCTGGAAGCCGCCGTCGCCGACGATGACCCAGACCTCGGCGTCCGGCCGCGCCACCTTGGCTCCAATGGCCGCTGGCAGGGCGAAGCCCATGGTTCCCAGCCCGCCCGACGTAATTAACGACCGCGCTTTTTCGTGCTTGAAGTATTGCGCTTCCCACATCTGGTGCTGGCCGACATCAGTTACAACCACCGTGTTACTGTTGCGAGTCTCGCGCCACAAATCGTTGATGACGTGCGCGGCATAGAGATGTCCGTTGTCGGGAAGCTTCTGCACATCCCGCACCGCGGAATCGCCCTTGAGCTTGTCGATGGAATCCAGCCATTCGGTGTGATCGACCGACTGCACGCGAGGCAGCAGCTCTTTGAGCACTTCGCGCAGATCGCCGACCAGCGCCACATCCACCTTGACGTTCTTGTTGATCTCAGCAGGATCGATTTCGATGTGGATCTTCTTGGCATCCTGCGCGTAGGTCTTCAGATTGCCGGTGACGCGATCGTCGAAGCGCATGCCCAGGGCCAGCAGAAGATCGGCTTCCTGTATTGCATGGTTGACCCACGCCTCGCCGTGCATTCCCATCATGCCGAGGTTCAAAGGATGCGAGGCCGGAAACCCTCCCAGGCCAAGCAGAGTCAGAGCGACGGGGATGCCCGCTTTTTCCGCGAGAGTCAGAACTTCCGCCATGGCGCCCGAAACGATAATGCCGTGTCCAGCCAGAATCAGGGGCCGCTTGGCTTTGTGGATCAACTCGAGAGCCTGCGCGTACTCCGATTCCTCGGGCGAAAGATCGGGGCGATACCCTGGTGTCTGCGGTTTGGCGGCTTCCCAGTCGAATTCGCAGGAAGATTGCTGCGCGTCTTTGGTGATATCAACCAGCACCGGACCGGGACGCCCGGAGCGGGCCACATAAAACGCCTCCCGCAGCACGCTCGCCAGTTGATCGGCGTGCGTGACCAGATAATTGTGCTTGGTGATGGGAAGGGTAATGCCCGTGATGTCGGTTTCCTGAAAAGCGTCGGAGCCGATCAGCTTGCTGCCTACTTGTCCGGTGATGCAAACAATCGGGGACGAATCGAGCATCGCAGTGGCGATGCCTGTGACCATGTTGGTCGCGCCCGGCCCGGAAGTCGCGACCGCGACGCCCACGTCTCCGCTGGCGCGGGCGTAGCCGTCTGCCATATGCGTCGCGCCCTGCTCGTGGCGCACGAGGATGTGGTGGATATCGCTGTGTTTCAAGGCGTCATACGCCGGCAGAATTGCGCCTCCCGGGTAGCCGAAGACGTGCTTCACGCCCTCGCGCTCCAGGCATTCCCACAGAATTTGTGCTCCCGTTTTTGTCATCGACCCTGTCCTCAATCAATGTAGGCGCGAGCGCCCCGCTCGTGCGGCGGCGGCAACGACCTATATTGTTCGAACCACTTCAACTCGACCGCTTGCTGTTTAACGAAACTCGCTGTGTCCGTGCCACTGCCGCGCGAGCGGGGCGCTCGCGCCTACATCATACGCCCCAGAGATAATCTTCCTGCTCGCCCTCGTGGGCAGCATGGGCGGCGTGCGCCTTTTCTTTCGCGCCTGCCGCATCAGGATGCGCCGGCTGATCTTCCTTGCTGACCGCCGCCATCCAAGTGGACGCCGTCTTGCCGGCGCTGTCCGCAAGGGTAGTGGTCCGGCTGGGCACATCGCGCACTAGCTCCAGCAGGTGACCATCCTCGATGGTCTTGATCTTGTCAGCCAGGGCGACGAAACGGCGGTACACATCGTCCAGTTGTGCCCGTTCGAAGGTGAAGCCCAGCTTCTCGTAACGCACCCGTAGGGCATTCCGGCCGGAGTGCTTGCCCAACACCAATGAGTTGCGGGGAGCGCCCACGGACTGAGGCGCAATGATCTCATACGTGGACGGGTCTTTGATCATTCCATCCTGGTGAATGCCGGCTTCGTGGGCGAAAGCGTTTCGCCCTACGATGGCCTTGTGCGGCTGCACGTGAACCCCGGTAATTTCCGACAGGAGCTGGCTGGACGGAAACAGCTGTTCAGCAACCGCAGCGGTTTCGTACGGATAGTGCTCCGGACGGACCCGCATCACCATGATCAGCTCTTCCAGGGAAGTATTCCCGGCGCGTTCGCCGATGCCGTTCACGGTGCATTCCACCTGGCGCGCGCCCGCTCCTATAGCTGCCAGTGAGTTTGCCACGGACAGGCCCAGATCATCATGGCAGTGAACCGAAATGGTCACACCCTCGATGCCCCGCACCCGGCGGCGCAGGGTCTGGATCAGTTCGGCGAATTCATGGGGCACGCTGAATCCGACCGTGTCCGGAATGTTCAGGGTCGTGGCGCCCGCCTCGATCACCGCCTCCAGCACTTCGCACAGGAAATTGATGTCAGTTCGGCTGGCATCTTCGGCGGAAAACTGGACGTCTTTACAGAAGGAACGGGCCAGCTTGATGCCGTCCCTGGCCTGCTCCAGGCACTGCCGCCGCGAAATCTTGAGCTTGTGTTGCAGATGGATATCGGAAGTCGCAAGAAAAGTGTGAATACGGGGGCGAGACGCGCCATCGAGGGCGCGCCAGGCCCGTTCGATGTCACCCGGACAACTGCGCGCCAGCGCGGCGATCACCGGGCGGCGAATCTCGCGAGCCAGCACCCGGACCGCCTCAAAGTCCCCCTCGGACGCGATGGGAAACCCGGCCTCGATGATGTCCACACCCAGGCGATCGAGCTGGTGCGCCATGCGCACCTTCTCGGCCACGTTCATACTGCAACCCGGCGACTGCTCTCCGTCGCGCAAGGTGGTGTCAAATATGGTAATACGCTCTGCTTGAGCCAAGACTTCCTCCCCCGGCACTGCCGGCCGTGCATGCAAACGATGCAGAAACTAAAAAAGCCATCATCCGATGCGGTGGATGATGGCCTCCTGCTGATCTTGAGTTTCCTAAATCATCCGCCGCTCATTGTTTCGTGGGGTGCAAGCACCAGGCCAGGAATGGCCACGCTAAGGGCGAGTACCAGCGCTCGCACCTCCTGGGCCACGCCGCTCACGATTACCGGACGATCCATAAGAATTCAGCCTGATCTGTATCTAAATAGGGTATCGGCGTCTCCTTTTCCTGTCAATCCAAATTGCCGTTTGGCTCTATCGCTTTTTTCGATGGATCGACATTCGATGGATCGACGCCGCGGACGTGTTCCTCGAATATCTGCCGGAGCCGGTTGCTCAGCGGTTCCGGCTTGCGGCTCGAGCCCTTGACGATGAAGACTTCGTGGCCCTCAGAGCATTCTCCGGAAGTGGACATGCCCACCTGGAGTGTCGCGATCGGTTCCGGTTTTTCAAGCATGCGCCATGCTGCCACAGATTTAAAGAGCGGATATTATCGGCGAAGGCACCCCCTGGCCGGGAACCACGTAGGGGCGGACGCGTTTCGGGAGGGTAGGCCTCAGGCGTCGGGCGTAGGGCATCGGACCTCGGCCGTCGGACCTCGGACCTCAGACCGCGGACGTCGGGCCTCGTGGAAGAGCGGCGCTTTAGCGCCGCGTCTCGGAGAGGAGGCGTCGGGCTTCAGCCCCAGAGGCGCCACTGGGCCTAAAGGCCGGCGTGGGTGGCGCAGAGAACGCGGCCCTCTAAGGGCCGCCCTTCGACCAAACCAGCGTTGTCCGAAAAATGTGCGGAAGGAGAAAAAGCCGCAGCCACGGACTGCACGCGGATAAGGCAAGAAGATAAAAGATTCCAATCCGTGAAATCAGTGAACACCCGTGGCCGATTTTCCCGAGGTCCGAGGTCCGACGCCCGCTTTCCGAGGTAACGAGACCGTGGCAGGTCCTTCCGTAATCTCCTCTTCATGGGGCACAAAGAGGATACTCATCCTGTGAACGCCCTCCCCCAATCTAACCCTGATCGATTTTCTGATCGTCTTTCTGATCGTCGAGCGCCGCGCTTGAACTTGTCCGACGTCACTCATGCCGTGCTTCGATTTGAAGACGGCCACCGTACCCAGGCACAACTGGAAGTCATCTCGCTGACCGGCGGCATGCTCTCTCTGCCCAAACCGGCGGTTCGGGAAGCACGGGTAAAGCTGATGTTTGTAACTCCGACCGGGCCCGTGCTGGGCACCGCGGAAATGCTGAACCCGGTTTCCTGGAACCAGCAACCCTTCCGCTTCGTGGGACTCGAGGGGGACGACCAGCGTCGGCTGCAGGAATCGATCCAGTCATCGTTTGGTCAAGTCAGCAAAGACCAGGAATGGATCGACAAGTACAGGGCTGCCCTCGACCACCAGGACCCGCCTCGCCGGCGCCTTTTCAGTTCGCGCCTAGCGACTCTTACCCTGGCCTTACTTTCTCTGGGAAGTGCGATCTACCTCTTCGGTATCTTCAACATCCTGAATAGCCATCTGCGCTAGTGTCCTGTCCCGGAAATTCGTTGAATTAATTTCGATTAATTAATACTGTCATCCCGACCAGAGCGGAGCGAAGCGAGCGTAGTGGAGGGACCTGCTGTTTCAGCCAGCTCGAACTGCGCCCCTTACATTTCGATATTCCATGTATTTGGACAGCACGGCGAGGGCGTCGCCACCAACCGTTTCAGCGCGAGTTGAACGATTGCACCGCAGCGTTCTCGTCTTCGAAAATCTCAAACAGGTTCAGCACGCCAATCAGCTTCAGGGTCTGCACCACGAATTTCGACGGCGTCACCAGCTTCACTCCGCCGCCCCGTTGCTTGGCTGAGGCCATGGCTTTGACCAGGATTCCGATTCCGCTGGAGTCAATCATCGGCACTTCGGCGAAGTTGACCACCAGGCGTGTGTCGCCGGCGGCCAGCGCGTCGTCCATCGTCTGGCGAAAGCTGTCCACTCCAGGGCCCAGCCGTAAAGCGCCGCGAATCTGTACGATCTGAACCTCTGAAAGCCTGCGGACACTGATTTCCATTCTGCTCCTCGAGTTTCTTTGCGCTCTTCGCGGCCCTCTTTGCGCCCTTTGCGGTTAAGGGTTTGACCTTTGCCTGCATCCTCCAAAAGCTTGAACCGCAAAGGGCGCCAAGAAGATCCGCAAAGAACGCAAAGGCCCATCGCTGCCCGCCCGGAAACATTGACAGGGGCAGGGCGATTTGTTAGATTGCCCGCTCAACTTACGGGAGCCGCCGCGAATTTGCAAGTGCGCGGGACCCGCACCCTCCCCCATTAGATTCGTTGTCTTGCGACCGGCAACGGGCGGCTGTCAGAACAAGAATGCCGAAGTCGAGCTCTGTCGATGTGCAGGCCCGGTTCCTGAGCGCCCTGCTCCAGGAGCGTGAAGTCCAGCCACGCGCCTTCCTGCTGGCCCAGCAACTCACCGAAGTACTGCCCGGCGCCGCCGCGGTGGTTTACCTGCTGGAAGCGCACGGAGAAATATCGCGCTGGTCGCCCAAGGCAGTTGCCGGCGATATTCACCTGGACGATGACGCGATCCCCGTCGATTCCGGCACCCTGGGCCTTCTCGCCAGGGAGAGCCAGCCGTTGCTTCTCTCCGGAGCCAACCTGGTCCGCGAAGACTACGCTCACCTGCACGCCCGGCGCAGCCTGCTGTCGCTGGCCTATGTTCCCATGATCATCAACCGGACCCTGATCGGGGCCGTGGAAGCAGCCACTTTCGACGACGTCATCAATCCCTCCGACCTCACCGGGTTGGTTGAACTGGTGGAATATGCCGCGCCCGCGTTTTCGAGCGCGGTCCACTATGAGGGGGAACGCAACTCGCATCTCGCATCCATCTCCCGCTTGACCCAGCTTTACGACGTCGAAAAAGTCTTCAACTCCACGCTGGAAATGGACGAACTCAATCCCATCATCACCGCCAAGGTGCGCGAGCTCCTCGAGGCCCAGGCGGTAAATCTCTGGCTGGTGAAAGACGAGCAGGAACTGCTGCTGATGGACCGGGCGGGCGAGGACCCCACCCGCGAAGTGGGGTCTTCGGAAAGGACGGGCGAGGGCTACGTGGCAGCAGTCTCTGACTCGGGCGAGCCTTTGATCATCGAGGATGCGGGCGACGAGCGCCTGCAGCGCCGGAATGCCGGCCGGGAAGGCGCGATCTTTTCGTCCATGGTGGCTCCCCTGGTGGCCAAGGGCTTCGAAGTCGGCGTCATCGAAGTCATTAACAAGCTGGATGGAACGCCCTTCGACGAGGACGACCTCTTTCTGCTCAGCTCTATTGCAGAGACAGCGGCTTCGGCGCTGAACAACGCCGGAATGCTGCAGGCCGAACGTAAGGTTGAGATCCTCGAGACCCTGGTCAAGGTGAGCGCGGAAATCACCTCTACGCTTGATCTCGACCGGGTTCTGGATGCGGTCGTCACCGGCCCCGGCGCCGTGATCCCATATGAAAGAGCGGCCATCGCGCTCGAGGAACGCGGCCGGTTGAAGGTTCGCGCCATCACCGGCATGCCCCGGATCAATCCTCAGGATCCGAACGTGGTCCGCCTGCAGGAGCTGCTGGAATGGGCGTCACTATCCAGCGAAGCCGTGTCCTTCTCGCAACACGGAGAGCAATTCGAAGATCCGCGTCCTGAAACCCAGGCCAAGCTGGGCAAATACTTCTCAGAAACCGGCATGCGCGGCTTTTATGCCGTGCCCCTGACCGACGACGACGGCCGGGTCGGCACCTTATCGTTCGAGAGCAGCGACCCCGACTTCCTCGGCCCCGCCCACCTGGAGATGATCAAGATTCTCACCTCGCAGGCGACGGTTGCGTTGCGTAACGCCTCGCTCTACCGCGAGGTTCCTTTCATCGACCTGTTGAAGCCGGTGCTGGACCGGAAACGCAAATTTCTGGCGCTCGAGAAACGGCGCCGGGCGTTGCTGGTGGCAGGCGCGGCGGCGGCGCTGCTCTTCCTGCTGATCTTTCCCTTGCCGCTGCGCGTGGTGGGCGACGCTTCGGTCAGTCCCACGCAAAGCGTTCTCATCCAGCCTGAGGTCGAGGGCGTAGTGCAACGCGTCAACGTTCGCGAGGGCGACGCGGTGAGCACGGGGACCGTGCTGGCCACGCTTTCGGACTGGCAGTACCGGGCTCAACTGGCCGCCGCCCAGGCCAAGTACGAAACCGCGGTCTCGCAGATGAATCGGGCGTTGAACAATAACGACGGCGGCGAGGCCGGCATTCAGCGCATTCAGGCCGACTACTGGGCCTCGGAACTGGCCCGCGCCCGCGAACGCCTGGATCGCACCCAGTTGCGTTCCCCCATCAACGGCGTGGTTGCAACCGCGCACGTGGAAGATCTGGTGGGACGGAAGCTCATGCCCGGCGACACTTTTGCTGAAGTCGTCGATACCTCTCGCGCCATCGTGGATGTAGCCATCGACGAAGACGACGTCCTGCTGCTTCACCCCGGCGAGAAAGCTTCGGTCAAGCTGGACGGATTTCCCACCCGCACCTTCCACGGCGTGGTCACTGTGGTGAGTCCAAGAAGCCAGGTGCAGGGATCCGATCGCGTCTTCTTCGCCCGGGTAGCGGTGCCCAATCCCGACGGCGCCATTCGCGACGGCATGCAGGGCCGGGCCAAACTCGTCACGGGATGGAGTCCCGCTGGAAAAGTGCTCTTCCGTCGCCCCGCCATCTGGATATGGTCCAAACTATGGTCCTGGTTCGGATGGTAAAAGTTCGGTTGGTAAAAGTAGCGCCGGCGTCCCGCCGGCTGTCCGGCGGGCATCCTGCCCGCCTAGTGTGAGCGGAAAGTCACATAGGTCAGAAGTAGGAGGGTTTATGAAACGGGTTATCCCGCTCGCGATACTGATAACAATTGCCCTGGCGCTGAACGCCTGCAGTGATTCAAGCGAAACCTCGCGAGTAGCCGCCGCAGCGCCAGTCGCGCGTCCGGCGCCCGTCGTCGCGCCTCCTCCAGAGGACAGCGCCTTCGTAGCCTCAGGCCCCATCGTGGTCGAAAACCAGGTGGACGTAGCTGCGCTGCGTGAAGGCGTCATCGTCTCCATCCTGGCCGAGCCCAACACTCGCGTGCGCAAGGGCCAACTGCTTGCCCGTCTCGACGACCGCCAGATTTCCGCCGACCTAGACGCGGCCTCCGCCAAAACCCGCTCCATCCAGGCCAACCTGAAAAACTGGGAGGCAGAAACGAAAGTGCTTGAATCGGATCTGAGCCGCGCGCAAAAGCTCTGGGAAGCGGGGGTCTTCACCAAGGAGACGCTGGAACACGCGCAATACAAAGTGGAGGCCGACAAGTTCGAGATCAGCCGCGAGACCGAACTCCTGAGCAACGCAAAATCCACCGAGATGTCGCTCGAATTGGAGAAGGAAAAAACCAGGATTACCGCTCCTTTTGACGGTATCGTTGCCCGCCGCTATGTCCGCGCCGGGACAGAAGGTGGCGATCGGAGACCGCCTGTTCTGGGTCACCGCCGTTTCTCCTCTCGAAGTCAAGTTCACCCTTCCGGAACGCTTCGTAGGCAAGCTCAAGAACGGGCAAACCGTGTCGGTTGAACTGGCCGATGGCTCGTCGGCGGTCCGTCACACCGCAGCAGTCCGGCAGATCAGCCCGGTGGTTGATCCTTCGAGCGGCACCATCGAGATTGTTGCCCGGCTGCAGGGCCCCGCGCCGGACCTTCGGCCGGGAATGCTCACCACCATCCGCCTCACTAACCCGAAATGAATATCCTCGAAGCCCTTGAGGTAGCGCTGCCCGATCTCCCGGCGCAAGCCGCCCAGCGCCGCTTTCCCAAGCTCGACCCTCGCGTGATCTACCGGGAACACATCGAACAGGGCGAGCGCGTGGTGCTTGCCAAGATGCCCGGGAGCGACGTTTACCTCCGCTTCACTCCCGACCAGTGGCGCCTGCTTCAGCTGTTTGATGGCGAACGCCCTTACGCGCAGATTGCCGACATGATCCACCAGCAAGCTAACGTCGCTTTTACCGAAGACGATGTGCGGGAGTTTGCCGCCAGCCTGGAAGGCCAGGGCAACCTCTTTTACAAGACTCCCCTGGAGAAGAACATCACCCTCCGGCAGAAAATGAGCAGTGAGAGGCAAAAGCGCGGTCGCTTTCATGTCGCCGATGTCACCGATATACCTTTGCATACCTGGCCTCACGCCGACGACTACCTGACTACCATCAAGCCCTACCTCGAATGGGTTTACACCTCCTGGTTCACCCTGCTGACCCTGGCCATGTTCGGAGTCATGATCTGGATGTGGACGGACAAATTCGGTGAGATCTGGAGCGACAGTTTTGCCTTCTACAACTTCACGGCGAAGACCAGTTGGGACCTGCTGGAATTCTGGCTCCTCTTCGGCGCCATGGCTTTCTTCCACGAAACCGCTCACGGCTTGACCTGCAAGCATTTCGGCGCCCGGGTGGAGGGGATGCAGTTTCTCCTGATGTATTTCGCTCCCACCTTCATGTGCGACTGCACCCAGGTCTGGATTGTGGGCGACAAAAAGGCGCGCATTTCGACCATCATTGCCGGAATCTGGGGCGACCTGATGATTTGCGTGGTGGCCACTTTCATCTGGTGGGGCACCGCCACCGGGATGTGGGTCCATGACTTTGCCTACAAAGTCATGATGGTGACCGGAATCGGCGTGACCATCCTGAACCTGAACCCACTCATCAAGCTGGACGGGTACTATCTTTTATCGGAACTGATCAACGAAACCGGCTTGAAAGAAGAGTCAACCGTTTACGTCTCAAGCTGGGTTCGCAAACATATTTTTCGGCTCCCGGCCGAAGTCGCATATGTTCCCCGGCACCGCCGGGTCTTATACATCGTTTATTCGGTGCTCTCCGGCATTTATAGCTATCTCCTTATCGCCGTCGTGGTGGTTTTCGTTTACCACATCCTCCTGAATTACACACCCGAGTGGGCATGGCTGCCCGCCCTCCTGCTCGGCTTCAGGCTTTTCAAGTCGCGGATCGTCATGCTGGAGCGATTCATGAGAACGGTTTACCTCGACAAGAAAGAACGAGTGCTCGCCTGGTTCACTCCTCTCCGCGTTGCGGTTTTGGGGGTGGCGATCCTGGCGATGCTTTTTGCGCCCGTGTGGCCGGAATTTGTCGATGGCCGCTTCGCGCTGGAACCGCTGCGCAGAACGCTGGTCCACACCGAAGTCCCCGGAACCGTGGCTGAGGTCCTTAGCGATGAAGGACAGCTCGTGGCCGCCGGCGCCCCATTGCTGCGCCTTCGCAATCTGGAACTGGAATCGGCTGCGGCCCTGGCCGGCGCCGATCTGCGGAACGCCTCCGCTCGTGCCGTCCGGGCCGGCATGAGCTACGAGAATTTCGGCCCCGCGGAGCACGAACGGCAGCAGTCCACCGTGCGTCAACGCAGCCTGGCCGAAGAGGTCAAACTCCTCGAAGTGACCAGCCCCATCAGCGGCATTGTCACCACCCCGCAGTTACACGATCTGCTGGGCACCTACTTGAAAGCCGGAACCGAAGTCGCCGAGGTTGCCGATCTTTCCACTATGAGGGCCCGCATCTACATTCCGGAATTCAGCATGCGGGATGTTCGCCTGGGGGCCCGGGTGCGCCTCCATGCCGAGTCACAATTCCAGCCCTGGTCCGGAAGCCTGGCCTCGCTGGCACCAGCCTCCTCCCTGATCGAAGCAGGACTTATCGAGAAGGCTCAACTGGAAGGCATTCGGGCTCCCAGGTTTTATGTGGGTAACGTGGAGTTACAAAACCGGGGCGATTTGAGAGAGGGGATGAGGGGAAACGCCAAAATCCAGGTAGGCCGTCGCAGTGCAGCCGAGTTTGCCTGGCGCTTTGCGCGAGACCTGGTGGGCCGCCGTCTATGGTGAGACCCTCCCGATTTAAGCCGCGTCGATGGCACAAATGAAACGGGGGCCGCAACCTTCTGCAGCCCCCTTTGTGGCGCGCGAACGGGACAACGGCCAGAAAAATCACACAACCTTAGGCTCTTGCGCGGACGGCGGCCTTCACCGTCGGGCGAACCGCTGCCTTGACCGTCGGGCGCACGGCGGCCTTCACGGTCGGGCGTACAGCTGCCTTGACCGTGGCACGGACGGCGGCTTTGACCGTCGGCTTCACGGCTGCTTTTACCGTGGGACGCACGGCGGCCTTGACCGTCGCACGTACGGCAGTGCGAGCAGCGGGTTGCCCTGAAGGCATGAAGCTGGGAGTGTTGGCTGGCGTGGCCAGAATGGCGCTCTTTACCGCTGACCGCTGGCTGATCAAAGATTTCTTCTGTACCGACATGACGTCCTCCGTCAAAGTTGAATTTTGAATGCCTTAACCGCGGGCCCGATTTGTTTCACCCTCTCCGATGCGTTTTTGTTATAAGCAACAGCGGTGCCAAACCATCGCAAACACCTCAGTTTGCAGGATTGTCAATCAGGTCAATGAGATACGCTTTGCAGGGCCAGCCGGAATTTCGGCTCGAAAGCCAGCTGGCTTCCTGAAAGGTTAAAAATTAACCGCCGCAGGTTTAATAATTAACCCTGGAGCCCATATTTCCGGCACAGGTACTTCATTTTCTGGGCGTTGATCTGGAGCAAAGCAGCGGCGGCCACCTTCTTGCCCCCGGTCCGGCGCAAAGCCGCCTGCAGATAGGCCAGTTCGATCCGGGCTATCTCCTGGTCAAACGAAATTCCCTCTTCCGGGATGAGCAGCGCCTCCTGCCTGGCGGTGCTGCTGTACAGAATCTGCTGGGGCAGGTGCTTGGCGGTGATGACCCCGCCCGAACCCATGATGACCAGGCGCTGCACCAGGTTTTCCAGTTCCCGCACGTTGCCGGGCCAGTGATATTCCTCGAGAATTTCGAGCGCGTCGGAATCCAGGCGCTTTAAAGGGAGACTATTGGCGGCGCAATACATGCGCAGAAAGTGGTCGAGCAAGATGGCCACGTCTCCCGGCCGCTCGCGCAACGGGGGCAGGACAATCGGAACCACGTTAATCCGGTAATAAAGGTCTTCCCGGAAGCGGCCCGCCCGCACCGCCTGCTCCAGGTCTTCATTGGTGGCGGCGATCAGCCTGAAGTCGATTTTCTTGGTTGTCCGGCTGCCGATACGCTGCACCACATGTTGTTCCAATACGCGCAGCAGCTTGCTCTGCAAAGTCAGCCCCAGGGTGCCGATCTCGTCCAGAAAGAGTGTTCCGCCATTGGCTGATTCGATATGCCCGGCCCGGGACTCATGGGCATCCGTGAATGCTCCCTTTTCATGTCCAAACAGCTCGGCCTCGATCAGGCTTTCAGGCAGGGCGGCGCAGTTTACGCTGACGAAAGGCTTGTCCCGCCGCGGGCCGCTGGCCACAATGGCCTGCGCCACCAGCTCTTTGCCGGTGCCGCTTTCCCCGCGCACCAGCACGTTGACCGCGCTTTCGGCCACGCGGCTGATGGCGTCATACACCAGTCGCATGGGCTCGCTGCCCCCGATCAGCTGGCAAAACGAGTTTCGTTCGCGGGCCTCCTCGCGCAGCCTGCGGTTCTCGATTTCGGCGGACCGCTCCTCGAGCGCGGCCCGGAGCACTGACTGTACTTCCTCGAAATCGACGGGCGCAACGAAACAATGACCGATTCCGGCCTGTTCGAACTGCCGGCGCGAAGTCTTGTTGTGCGATCGGGTAAACCCGAGCAGGACCAGGTCCTCGTCATGCTCGCGAAGCTGGCGCACCAGCCGCAGCATTTGATCGTCTGAGGCATGGGCGGTTTCAAGGTCCAGAACGACGGCTTCGACGGTGGCCTCGGCGAGGAGCGGAAACACCTGTTCGCCCGAATCGAGCAGCGTGGTATGGAAGGCGGATGCCAATACTTCCTGGGCCGCCAGCTGCACCGACTCATCGGTAGTCACAACCGCTATGCGCGGGGCTGCGCCGGTCGGTATGGTGTCCATCGCGTCGGCATTATAGGTCAATTTTTCACCCCTGGCAGGGTAATTTTGGACCCAAGACCGGAAACTTCAGGGCCACGGATTCACGCTGATTTTCACGGATCTAAATTCCAAGGCTTTATCCGTGAAATCCGCGTTCATCCGTGGCCTGAATTTTAGTGCAGAATACAGCGTACAGGTGGTCAGGAAGTGAGGCTTGCAGCCACGTTGCAGATGCGGAAGCTGGCGCCGATACAAAGCCTTCGGTACAAGAGACAAAAAAATGGGGAGACGGGACTGAACCCCCGCCTCCCTGGGGAGAACTTAGTGAGACAGTTACGACCCGCTATCAGCCTGGCCAGGCTCCGTGGGATGCAGCACGCGGAAGGTGTTGCCGCCGTTTGACCAGACCAGCACCAGCGCGTCCTGTCCTTTGGGCACGCTGCCGAGCGCGTTCTTCACCTCTGCGGCGTCGTGCACCGGCTTGCGATTGACCTCAAGGATCACGTCGCCCTGCTGCAAGCCGGCGTTGTCCGCGGGGCTGCCCGGTTGTACCCGCTCCACTACTGCGCCGCGAAGACTGTCCGGGGCCTGCAGCTGCTGGCGCACATCGGGAGTGATGTCACCCAGCCCGATTCCCCAGCGGGGTTTTCCCAGGCCCGCGTCCGAGGTTTCATTCCCGGACTTGTCGCGGCTGCCCATGGCTTCGAGAGTGACCGGTGCAGTGATGTTCTTGCCGTCACGCATCACTTGCAGATGAATGGTTGTGCCCGGGTTCTGTTGTCCCACCACCACCTGCAATCCGCCGGCGTCGGTCACTTCCTTGCCGTCGATCTGGGTGATGACATCGCCCACTTTCAGACCTGCTTTGGCGCCCGGCGAATCAGGTTCTACCTGGGTGACCACCGCGCCTACAGCCTTGTCCATGTGGAAGAAGCTGCGAGTTGTCAGGAGTGACGTCGGAAATTCCGACTCCGATGTAACCATGCGTCACCTTGCCAAACTGGATCAGCTTCTCCACCGTGGGCCGCACGATCTGGGTGGGGATGGCAAATCCCATGCCCGAGAACGAACCCGAGGGCGAGATCAGGAAGGTATTGATCCCCACCACTTCGCCGTGCGCGTTCACCAGAGGCCCGCCGGAGTTTCCCGGATTGATGGCCGCGTCGGTCTGAATGAACTGGCCCGGCTTGCGGGCGTCGTCGGACGACGGATTGGGGCGGTTCAGCGCGCTGACAATGCCGCGCGTTACCGTGAAGCGGAATCCGAACGGGTTGCCGAAAGCCAGAACGGTCTGGCCGGGATGCAGTTTCGTGGAATCACCCCAGGGCACGTTGGGCAGGTCGTGCCCCTCGATCTTGATGACCGCGAGGTCGGTCAGCGGATCGGTGCCCACCACCTTGGCCGGCAGAATCCGGCGATCACTCATGGTGACGCGAACGTCGGTGGCGCCATCCACCACGTGGTTGTTGGTGACGATATAGCCGTCGGGCGAGATGATCACGCCGGTGCCCAGCCCGTGCTCAATGCGCGGCTGCTGCCGCTGCGGCATCTGTTGTCCGAAAAACTGGCCGAACGGGCCGAAGAATTGCTGCATGTCCTGCTCGTCTCCGCCGGCCATATTGGCCTTGGTGCGTGACGTCACCGTAACGTTCACGATCGCCGGGGTAACCCGCGCGGCCAGGGTTTCCATGGCATGGTCGAGCGAGAGCAACGCTCCCACGCTGTTGTCATCGAGGGCGGTTGCGGTTGGACCCGGCATCGCCGCCCGGGCCGGCATGGCCTTCACGAAATCGTAGGTCACGAATGAGCCCACCATCGCGATCGTCAGAACGGGCACGATCAGACGGAGGCTCAGCTTGTTTTTCAAGTTTGCTATCCAGCTTCTCATCTCTTCTCTCCTGTTGGTTGGCAACTAATTATTTAGTTGATAATTGCAAAAAAAAGCTCAAATCACCCTGGCGATAATCTGCTCGGTCGTTAATTTCTGTCCCGGTCCGATCACGGTCACCTGCCATACACACAGGTCCCAGACCACCGGGCCGAAGCCATCGTGCTGTTGGGTTTGCACAAACTCGGTTCGCATCACCAGAAACACAGTCGGAGGCGCGACCTGGTCGTTCGCCATGCTGCTGCGAACCAGCATCGGCGACTTGGCCCGATGTTGTACTGCCTTCGCCGGGATGACATCAGCCTGGCTCGTTTTCTTGACGAACTTCCCGGCCCCTGCGGCCGCAACTACGGGGTCAGCACCTTTCTTTGGGGCACGGACCTTTTCCGACCGGGCATGTTCGGTCCCAAGCTGGAGTTTCGCGGGAATAACCTGAGCACCCATCTGTGATAACTGACTCGCCTCAAGATCGCGTGGTGCAGTCGCATTCGCGATGGCCGGGGACGCCGAGACGTTCTCGAAGGAAACCAGCCGCGTGGGCGCCTGGGACAACGCCACCAGGCAGACCAGCGACACGCCGCCTACCAGGACGGGCGCCGGCCTCCACACTCGCGTGGCCCTGGGGCGGTCCGCATCCAGAATCTGCGATACTCGCAGCGAGACGTTCCGCAGCCGGTCAACCGCAGCCTGTGCCAGGGCGAGCCCGCGCCGCAGAAAACTTTTCTCGGCCAGCGCCACCAGACATTCGGCGTAGGCCCGCGGAGTCGTGGTGCTGGCCAGGACCATGTCATCACAGGCCATCTCGCGTTCGAGCGCCAGCTTCTTCTCGATCCACCACACCGCGGGATGAAAGAACAGGAGCGCGCCCAGAATTTTCTGGACCAGATTGGTCCAGTCATCCCGCCGCTGCAGATGCGCCAATTCATGCAGCAGGATGGTGTTCAACTCCGCGGCAGAAAGTTCCTGCATCGCCCAGGAGGGAATGACCACCAGCGGCTTCGTGAACCCGATTGCGGTCGGCACCCGGAGGCGGTCCGACACGCACAGCCTCACCGGCCTCGGGGAGTCGAATTCTTCCAAAGTCTTTCTCAGCACCGGATCGAGGGTCGCGATATCAAGCGGCATGCAGCTCTTGCGGAGCCGATGGAGATGCCAGAAACCAAGGCCCACTCTGAGCAAACCTGCGGCCGCCATCAACAACCATGCGGCGAATATGTATAGCGCCCACGAGGCCGGCATGGTGATCTCGGAGCGTTGTGCCATCCCGGCGCCGCTGGCAGCCCAATTGCCGAAAAGGGGAAGCGTCGCGATCCCCAACAAAGCTGCGAACCACACCGCGAACCGCGTGTTCGAATTCTGCGGGCCGATGGCGCGCAGCACCAGCCAGGCCAGCAGCGCGATCACGATGCCTTCCGCCGTGCAGTTCAGGGTTCTCTCGGCGGAAAGCTGGGCCACGGATTGCAGGCTGAAGGCGGTCACAATCATTTCTCTTCTCTCGCTTGCAATAATTGCCGCAGGCGGGCCAGCTCCGCGGCTTCCAGTCCCTTGTTCTCCGAGCCGAGGTCTTCAAGAAGGTTCAACACCAGCAACTCATGAGAATTCTTGAAGAAACGGCTGACCAGGTGCCGGATTTCGGACCGCGTAGCTTCTTCACGCTCCATGATCGGCTTATAGATGTGGGCCCTGCCATCCTTGATGTGCTCGACGTAGCCCTTGTTTTCAAGCACCCGAATGGTCGTCAGAACTGAGTTATAGGCCAGCGCCGGTCTCTCGGGAAGCGCATCGAGCACCTGCTGGACGGTGGCCGAGCCCTTCTGCCACAACACGTCCATCAACCTCAATTCGGCTTCGGTAAGAGTTTCAGACTTTCTGGGCGGCACAGGCTGTCTTCCTCAAGGTTGATTAGACGAAATACATGGCACAAACGTCAACTAATAATTTAGTTGCCAGCTCGCATTGTTTGGTTGTCCGGGAGGCCGGGGCGGCTCATTTCCACCTATCAGCCAGTGGAAGAGCGGCCCTTTCAGGGCCGCGTTCTCGATGCCACCTGACGTCGGCCTTCAGGCCCAGTGGCGCCACTGGGGCTAAAGCCCAACGGCCGATGGCTACCCAACGCGGCGCTAAAGCGCCACTCTTCCACGATTCAATCGCCATGCTGTTTGGCGCTGAGGAAGCGGCCTTCCCGGAACCGCGTTCGCAACCCGAACAGGGCTAATCCTCGTCCCCACGCCTTCCGGGTCCGCGGCAAAAGACCTCTGGCCGCGAATTTTGCCGACCCCTCAGGCCTCTTCTGAGGGTTGGACCAGCATCTAGCCAGTTAGGGTACCCATCTTGCAAACCAAGCCGGTGGGGGCTTATAACTCCAGTAATTTCTTCTATCCTGAAGGGTTGGGGGGCGCATGAGTTTCCGCAACATGGTCGAGGTCCCGACGGGGATTGTGCTCGTAATCTCCCTCCTGGCGCTGAGCGCCGGCGCGCAGGACAAGGACAAAAAGGAATTTACCTATACCGTCGGACCCAGGGCGGTAGTTTCCATCACTAATAATTACGGCCCTATCACGGTCCGGCCCTCGCCCAACCGGCAAGTCGTGGTCGAAACCGTGACCCATTCCGATGCTGTCAGCCTGGTGAACGAGCAGCACGGGGACCGCATCGAGCTTCGGTCAATGTCCGCACGCCAGGGTGCCAACCTGGTGGACTACACCGTGCTGGTGCCGGTGGATGCCTTTGTCAGTCTGCGTTCCTCCGACGGCACCATCCGGGCGCAGGGATTGCGCGGCGACGTCATCCTGGAAGCCGCCGCAGGCTCGGTGGAGGTCACGGATATCCGCGATGCTCACCTGCACGTGAGAACTCTCACTGGACCCATCAGCCTGACTGACATTCGTGGCAGCCATCTCGACATCCATTCGGTGAGCGGCAACGTCAGCCTCCGCAATGTGACCGGACCATCAGTCGAAGTGAACTCGGGAAGCGGACTCATCTCCTATGAAGGCGATCCCGGCCCGGTGGGAGAGTATTTACTGACCAGTCATTCGGGAGACCTGGATGTCTCGATCCCGGCCAGCGCTTTGGTGGATATCAAGGCGCGCTCCATCAAAGGCCAGGCCGATCCGGACTTTCCCATTGCCAACGGTTTTTCCGCTGCCCGTACCGGAAATCTTTTGCTGAAGCCAGGATCGATCACCGGTTCGCGGTTTGAGCTACGCTCCTTCCGAGGCAAAATCCACCTCAAGCGCCCCTGAATTCGCCCTTGGTCGTTGGCCGTTGGCCGTTGGCAAAAGCATTAGCCACGGATTTTCACGGATCTAAATCTAAATTCTTTTTTGGTTTATCTCGTCTTGCCTTATCCGTGTAAATCCGTGCAAATCCGTGGCCGGATCTTGCCAAGGACCAAAGGCCAACGAGTGACCCATACATGCTTTGCTGATCCTGCCACTCTGGTTACTACAGCCTTAAGACCATCGGGGATGGCCGACAGCTGCCACTGCAGCAACACCGGTTGCCCTAGCTTCTAACTTCGATGTAGAGTTTAAAGGCATATTCCTGCGGTAATCGTTATGCGGTCATTCTCGAAGCGGATAGCGTTTCTGTGCCTGCTGCTGACTTTGTTTTCAGCAGTGGCATTGGTTGCGCACCACCATTCGAGCGCCAGCGACGCCGCAAAATGTACGATCTGCGTGACCGCGCATTCAGCGGCCCCGCAGGTTTCGGCCGTCCTGCCCAACCGCACCTTCGTTCGGGCGTCGATTTCCCGCTCCGAGCCAGTTTCTGCCAAGCAGCGCCTGGTAGCCTTCGCGCTCAGTGTTCGCCCCCCTCCAGCCGTCTAGAAATTCAAAGAGCTGACCAGAACCACGTGCGCCCTGAGCGCACCTCTTTCATTTTTCTTAGACTTTTGGAGGAATCATGCTGGCTTCATATAGGAAGTCGCGGCTTGCCGCTTTCATGGTAGTTCTCTCACTCGCTTGGGGGTTTCATGCTTACGCGCAGTCCGGCGGAAGTTCGACATCGGTCACTGGTTCGGTTGTGGACCCGACCGGGGCCGTGGTGCCAAACGCGGTAGTTGAGCTTCGTAATCCGGTCAGCGGTTTCGAGCGTACCGTCACCACCGACAGTGGAGGGAAATTCAGTATCCCCAACGTTCCCTTCAATCCTTATCACCTATCTGTCACCGGAGCGGGCTTCGCGCCCTCTGCCCAGGACGTCGATGTTCGATCGACCGTTCCGGTAGCCGTCATCATCACTCTGCAGGTGAAAGGTTCGAGCGAAACCGTGACCGTGGAAGGCGCCGGCCAGGATCTGCTGGAAAACACTTCCACCTTTCACACCGACGTCGATCGCGGCTTGTTCGACAAAATGCCTCTGGAGAGCGCATCGTCGTCGCTGAGTTCTCTGGTGACGCTGTCGTCTCCGGGAATCGCCGCCGACTCCAACGGCCTCTTCCATGGCTTGGGCGACCACGCGGAAAATTCTTTCTCCGTCGATGGCCAGCCCATCACCGACCAGCAGAGCAAGGTCTTTTCCAACCAGATTCCGCTCGATTCGATTGAGTCGATGGAAGTCATCTCCGGCGCTCCGCCCGCCGAATTTGGCGAGAAGACCAGCGTTGTGATCAACGTGACCACGCGCTCGGGACAGGGCATGAACACCCCCAAGGGCAGCATCACGACTTCCTATGGCAGCTTTGGCACCGCGGATGTCGGCATTAACCTGGGCTACGGCGGCCAGAATTGGGGGAATTTCATTTCCGCCAGTGGACTGAACAGCGGCCGCTTTCTCGATCCGCCGGAATTTACCGTATTTCATGACAAGGGAAATGAAGAGAACGTCTTCGACCGGGTGGACTTTCAGCTCTCGAAGGTGGATTCCGTGCACGTCAACCTGGGCTTCACCCGCTCCTGGTTCCAGACCCCGAACGCGTTCGACAACCTGAATACGGGCGTGACCGATCCGGTGTTGGGCAATCCAGTCGCTCCCACGGACCAGCGCTCACAAATCAAGACGTTTAACATTGCGCCCTCCTGGACCCGGTTGATCAATCCCAACACGGTGTTCACCCTGGGCGGGTTCGTGCGCCGCGACCAGTACAACTACTACCCTAGCGCCAATCCGTTCTCCGACCTCGGCCCCATTCAGCAGGAGACGGTCAACCAGGACCGCACTCTGACCAACGCCGGACTGCGTTCGGATATTTCCTGGGTGAAGGGAATTCATAACCTGAAAGCCGGAGCCACTTATCAGCAGACTTTCCTCGACGAGAACACCAGCTTCGGAGTGGTCGATCCCGGGCTGAATGCTCCCTGCTTTGACGCCAATGGGAACGCCGTACCCTGGGTGGGAAGCCCCGGACTGAACGATCCCGCCAATTGCGGATCGGCTGTGTCCAGCGATCCAGTTCTCTATCCCGCTCCGTTCACCGCCAATGCCGATTTCTTCGGCTCGCTGGGCTGCTTTGACCTGAGCCGGCCGACGCCTGCAGCCGGAGACGGTTGCGCCGGGCCCACCAGCGGATTATTCCGCTTCCGCGGACATGGAGACGTCAAACAACTCGCGCTCTACCTGCAGGACACCATCACCAAGGGAAGCTGGTCGTTCAACCTCGGCTTGCGCGGCGACTTCTACAACGGGCTGACAACTCACAAGGAAGCCCAGCCTCGCCTGGGCGTGGCCTACAACGTAAAGAAGACCAACACTGTTCTTCGCGTTTCCTATGCCCGGCTGCTTGAAACCCCGTTCAACGAAAACCTGGTGCTGGCCAGCACGGGATGCGACTCGCTCGTCCTGGCTTCGCTGCTGGGCTGCGTGACGCCAGGCGTGGCCACTCCATTCGCTCCGGGCTGGCGCAACGAGTTTCACGCCGGCTTGCAGCAGGCGTTTGGAAAGTATGTGGTCTTCTCCGGCGAATACATCTGGAAATACACGCACAATGCCTACGACTTCAGCGTGCTGGGCAGCACTCCTATCACGTTTCCCATTGAGTGGCACAACTCCAAGATTCCCGGGTTCGCGGGACGCGTGAGCGTGCCCGACTTCCATGGAGTTTCGGCCCTGATGGTTTTCTCCAGCGTGTCAGCCCGGTTCTTTACTCCTCAGATTGGCGGCGCGGGCGCGGTCCCCTCGGGAACTTTGGGTACGGCGTTCACTCCGTTCCGCATCGACCACGACGAACGTTTCAACCAGACCACGCACGTGCAGTATCAGCCCTGGAAGGCCGGCCCATGGGTCGGTTTCAACTGGCGATACGACAGCGGGTTGGTGGCGGGCGAAGTACCGGTGGCGGACGCTGCTTCGGTTGACCTGAGCGGCCTCACCGCCGATCAGCAATTCCAGGCAGGACTGTTCTGCGGCAGCCAGCATGCCACGCCCACCGTCGCTCTCCCGGCCACCTGCGCCGCGGGACAGTACGGGTCCACGCTCATCAGCCTGCCGGCGCCCGGTACCGAGAACGACGATACCAATCCGCCGCGGGTTGCCCCGCGCCACCTGTTCGACCTCGCGGTGGGCGACGACAATCTTTTCCACGGAGAACGCTACAAGTGGAGTGTCACTTTGACTGCCGTCAACCTGACCAACAAAGTTGCGCTCTACAACTTCCTGTCAACCTTCAGCGGAACCCATTACGTAACGCCGCGAGCCTTGACCGCGCAGATCGGCTTCCACTTCTGATCACACGTAGGCCCGGACGCCCTCGTCCGGGCAGGTGAGCAAAGCTCGCCTGAGTTGGAAGAAGCGTGGTTTAGCGAGTTTGAAACCTGGCCGGGCCTTGCCCGGCCTGGCGGGTGAGGGCACCCGCCCCTACGCAGATCCGCGTGGGGACAGCCGCCCCCGGCTGTCCGGTCGAGCGCAGCTCGACAGTTTTTCTTGAAGGAATAGCGGAGCTTCGCTCCGCGGGACAGCCGAGGGCGGCTGTCCCCACGTGTTCGGCGTTAACATGGCAGCATGACGCGAGTCCGGCTCGGCGTGCTGATCCTCTTATTCCTGATTGTGGCGCTGTACATATTTCGCGGAGCCGGCCGCTGGCTCGACCGTGAAGACCCTCTTTCCCGCGCAGATATAATTTTCGTCCTGGGCGGAGGCATGCCGCAACGCGCCGTCGAAGCTGGCAAAATCTTCGCCCAGGGCTACGCCCCCGAAATCTGGTGCAGCCGTCCCGACAGCCCGGTGAACGACCTGGCCAGGCTGGGTATCCGTTATGTCGGCGAAGAAGACTACAACCGCCAGATCCTGGTACACGCGGGCGTTCCGGAAAGCGCGATCCATATTCTTCCCGGGCCGGTAGTTAATACCGAGGAGGAGCTGCAGGAATTGGGAAGCGAGATGCGGCGAAATGGCAAGACCACGGTCATCCTGGTCACGTCGCCGCAACACACGCGGCGAGTCTGGACGCTGTGGCAGAAGCTGGTGGGAAAGGAGCCAAGGGCCCTGGTTCACGGCGCGCACGAAGATCCATTCGACCCTGATCACTGGTGGCGAAACACGCGCGACGTATTGTCCGTGGTGCGCGAAACTCTGGGCCTGGTGAACGCCTGGGCGGGCCTGCCGGTGCCGCCTCACTCCAAATGACGGCAACGCGGCCACCTGATGCCACCGTCCTGGCGCGGACCCCGGACCTCCTCGCCACCATCCATCGCCGCTGGAAAGACGACCGGGCGCGCGATGGACTCTGGTCGGCTGCCCGGAGTTTCTTCCGCCGCATCGGAGAATTTCTGTGGGAGTCTCTGCCCGCGCAGCGCCGCCAGCGCTATGGCGATGCGGAATATGACTGGGACCATCGCGTCAACACCACCAGCGCCACCGTGGGCTGGCGCGAGCGTCTGCTGGGACAATTTCACTCCGGCTACCAGCCCACCGAGCCCGCGCTGTTCAAGGAGATGATGGCGAGCCTGAAAATTAATTTTCAGGAATTTACTTTCATCGATATGGGCTCGGGCAAAGGGCGCGTGCTTTTGATGGCCGCCGACTATCCGTTCCGCCGCATCGTTGGCGTAGAACTGTTTCCCGCCTTGCACCGCGTTGCGCAGGAAAACTTGACTGCCTATGCCGGCCACTCGCAGCAGTGCTTTGCCCTAGCGGCGGTGTGTGGCGATGCCCGGGAATTTATTTTCCCGGGAGAGCCCCTCCTGATCTACCTGTTCAATTCTCTGCCCGAGGCCGCGCTCATCGAAGTAATGACCCGGCTGGATGATTCGCTGCGCCAATGTCCCCGCGCAGTGTATCTGCTCTATCACAACCCCTTGCTCGAGCAGGTGCTGGCAAGCTATCCGGCGTTCAAGAAAATCGGCGGCACGCATCAATATTCGTTATTTCGAGCAGGTATCTGAAGGGTGCCCCGTCCAAGCTCCGCTTGGGCGGGGTTTTCGAGATCATTACTCAAGGAGAGGCCGGCAACCTACATGTGCGTAAGCGTCCCGGTAATCTTGGTCCGGCGCAACGCCCAGGCAAACACAACTCCTGAAAGCGGCAACAGGACCACGGCAAAAATCAGCAGGGCGCGCACTGCCGGCCACAGTTGCGCGAAGCTGGCCCCCGCCAGCAGCGCCTGCCGCATTCCCTCCAGTGAGTAGGTGACCGGAAGCAACCGCGCCAGCCACTGCAGCGGCACTGGCAGCACCGACACGGGATACATCATCCCTCCCAGCAGACTGGATGCGCCGATGATCAGCCAGCGCGCCGGATTGCCGCGCTTGAACAGCAGCAGGTATCCGGTCGAAATAATCCCTAGCCCGGCAAACGCCAGGATTGAAACCGCCAGAATGATCGCCGCCCCCAGCCAGTTGGCCTGGTGAATGGGGAAATGGAAAAACAGCACTCCCCAGGCGAGATAGACCACCGTCCGCAGGGCCAGCAGCACGAACGGATACGCCGCCGAGGCGGCCAGAATCATGGTCAGTGGCGTCTCCGTGACCAGCATGGCCTCAAGAGTGCCGTTCTGCCGCGCTTCGGTGATGCTGCCGTCAAAGGCGCTCATGGAGACAGTGAGATAGTCGAAGAAGGCGAAGCCGACCAGCGCGAAACCGAAGTAGTCGCCGCCGGCGGGAAGCGCGTGGCTGAGTTCGTCGTTCGAAACGAATCGCGAGAGGTAATAAAAAGTCGCAACTCCAAAGAAGGCTTCCAGAATCTCCAGCGCGAAAGCGATCCGGTAGCTGCGGGCGATGGCCGCATCCCGCCGGAAAAAAGCGAGGACCTTGCGCAACATGCGCTGTGAGTTCACGAGGGCACCTCGGCCAGAGAACCGGGCGGAGTCAACCGCTCCAGCGCCTCTTCCAGCGTGGCCACGCCGGTTGCAGCCCGCAGGCCGCGCGGCGAATCGCACGCCAGCATTCGTCCCTTGTCCAGCAAGACGACGCGGTCCGCCAGTTGCTCGACTTCCGCCAGAGTATGCGAGGCGAACAGGATGGTAGTGCCGTGGCGTTCCACCAGTTGCGTTTTCAGAAACCTGCGGAACTCGGCGGCTGCGATCGGATCGAGACTGCGCGTTGGCTCATCCAGCAGGAGCACGCTGGGTCGGTGAATCATCGCCCGTGCCAGACCCAGGCGATGCACCTGGCCGGTGGAAAGTGTGCGCACCTGGCTGTCGATGTACGTACCCATGCCCATCAGTTCGGTCAATTCTTCCAGGCGCCGTTCCGCTTTCGCGTCGAACAGATTGTTCATGGCGGCGAAGAAGCTAAGATTTTCGCGGGCCGTGAGTCTTTCGTAGAAGCCGCCGTCGGTGGCGGTGTGAAACCCAATCTGGGCGCGCACTTGCGTGCCCTGCCGTTCCACGTCATAACCGGAAACGCTGGCGCGGCCCCGCGTCGGCACCAGCAGGGTGGCCAGGATGCGTAGCAGGGTGGATTTGCCCGAACCGTTGGCGCCAATCAGGGCAGCAACTTCGCCGGCTCCCACCTGAAACGAAACGCCCAGTAAAGCAGGATGGGTCAGCGGCGAAAAGGGATTTAGAAATGCCCGCACTCCAGTTTGTGGCACCGGGAAATACTTCACGAGGTCTTCAACCACCAGAGCGCTGGCTGCCATGTTTTATCGTGTACCTTGAGTGTACGATTGCCGGGATGCGACCGCCGCACCACCCTTCCAGGAAATCATGAGCGAAGTCATGACCTCCGCCTCGAGCAGCCCTGCGATGGTCTCATCCAGGAGCCCAGAGGACGAACTCTGTCTTCTGCTCGCGCGCCGCCAACTCACATCCCAACTGCGGGCCCGCGCCCTCGAACTCCTCTCCGCCCCGCTACGCTGGCCTGTGATCATGGAGCGCGCCCGCAGTCACCAGGTTTTCCCGCTGGTCTATCGCAACCTGAATGATCTCGACTTCTCCGGCGTCCCTGAGGCGGTCCAGTCTGGACTGAAAAGTTTCTACCTCGCCAATGCTCTCCGCAACCAGTTGCTGGCGGAAGAATTGGCCCGGGTGTTGAGCTTGCTCGGGGACGCCGGAATACCCGTCACTCCCCTGAAGGGCGTTCCCCTGGCGCTGTCGCTCTTCGGCGACCCCGCAGCCCGGGTGTGCGGCGACATCGATATTCTGGTTCCACCCGCGGACATAACACGGGCCATCGACCTCATTCTAGCTTCCGGCTACCGCGACGAGATCAGCCATCCCTATTTTTCGAAACTTGCCCTGCGTCATGGCCGACACTTCAGTGTGGTCCGTGAAGGGCGGGGTGTTCCCTTCGTTCTGGAAGTGCATTGGATCCTGGTACAGCACTCCTCGAAGAATGCCGAAGCCGTGCGCAACCTCTGGGCCGAGGCGTGCCCCCAAACCTTTTTCGGAGCGCCGGCGCGTTCACTGAGCCCTGAGTGGGAATTCCTCTACCTCTGCATGCACGCCGCGGACCATGATTGGCAGGTCCTTAAATGGCTGGCGGATATTCATCAGATCGTGCTGTCCGGAACGGTGAACTGGCGGCGGGCGATGGAAGAGGCGGAACGGCTGGAGCTCGGCCCGGCCATTCGCCAGACTCTGGCTGTGTCCTCGCTTCTCCTGGGAACACCGCTGCCGGCGGACTGTTCTCCGGCCCACCTGCCGGAGTGCCTGCATATCTTCCCCCAGACTCCCCTTCCGGAAGACTCCCCGGAAGCGACTCTGGCTTTCCGCCATCTGCGCGTCCTCACACGGCCTCTGGACAAGTTGGGATACTTCGCGACCGCTGTTTTTGCGCCCAAGCTGACGGACCTGGAATTCGTGCGACTTCCTCGGCAGTTTGGCTTCCTTTATTACTTGATCCGTCCTGTGCGCCTGGTATGCAAGTGGATTTCGCGTTTTATCCGCTCACGTTTTCCAAAATCGCCTCATGAACCTGGGGAAGCAGCGAGAAGTCGCGAGGGAAGGTAAGACGGTAAAACAGGGGTAGCGCAGCGATTCGGCTTAAGCGCCCAAACTCATCGCGCAACCGCCGGCGGTCGGTAATATCGATCAGATATGTGAACCTGATCAGCTCCATGAAAGCGTCCCTCGGAGAGACAGCCGCAATGCTGACGGACTCTTCTTCCATCTCGTCAGGAGGCGATAGAAAATATATTCGCTGCAAGCGAGCTGGCTCGTCACAGAACGAGAGGCCGATGTTCTGATTTACACGCTTTTTCCCGGTATAGTGCGCAACCTCCGCCAGCGGCTTTTTGGGCCCGAACAGCGCCTCCGCGGTCTCAGGCCACAGTCGCAGACCAGGATAGCTCGGGATCGCCAGCAGCTGTCCGTCCTCTTCTTTCACCAGAAGGCAGTCGTCGGTTAGGACCGGCGATCCCTTCCCGGAAAAGCTGGAGGCCAAAGTTGATTTCCCCTGTCCCGTTTCCCCCAGAAAAGCGACCGCTCCATGAGGAGTGAGGACGGCGCTTCCATGCAGCACCAGGCGGCCTTGCTTACTCAGTAGTAGTGGGATTACCTGGTCCAGAAGAAGGTGCCTGATGGTGTCAGTGGGTATGCCTGGTCCTGGACAGCAGGAAATCTCTCTCCCGTCCCTCTGAACAACAAAGTCGGCCAGATCGGGGAAACGTAGCAGGTAGTCGTCGCCTTGCCTGCCTAGGAGGAGCCACGGCGCATCGTCGCCCGCATACCATGTATGCAGCCATTGGCAATCATCCCCGCGACGCAACTGACTGGAATCGAGCGCGAAGATAAACTCCGGCTCCGGGCACTCGACGGAACTCAACTCTGGAAGAGGTACAGTGCTCTCGATTGCCACATCGCACACGCTATAGGTTGGCATGGGTCACTGCGAGTAGCGGGTCACCACTTCGGCGACGAAAGTCGCGGCTTCTTGCGAAGAGCGAAACAGCTCCGGGTGACGGCGAAAAACCTCCTGCTCCACCTCGGCGAGAGGCCGCCGGCCATCGCAGAGCGCCAGAACGGAAAGCCGGGCGTCGCCCCATGGCGTGAGCTGAGGAATCGAACTGGGCTGGGTATGCTGAAGGTCTTCTTCAGAGAGAAGCAGGCCCCTGAACGTGGAGTGCTTGAACGAGGCTTTGCAAACCCGCCCTTTGTCTGACTGGTCCCCGTTTTTCTCATTCCAGATCTCGACCGCCCAGGTGACCATGGACTCCGTTGGCACGATATGCATCACCACCCGCACAAAGTCGCCCTTCACGACATCTACCGGGCGATCGATGGGAAAGAAAATATTCCTCCGGTTGATGGAATCCGGGGCCAGCGGCGAATTAGTCATGTTCACGTTGGGAGAGAGATGGGCCGAAAACCAGCCCGCGATGCCGTGGAGGCAGCCGTTGCGGGAAATCGCGGCGCAGCCCTCCATTTTGAACGGTGAAGCAGTGACCTCTGCCAGATCAAGGGCGATGAGCCGGACCGGAGCGCCCAGGAGTGCCTCAGGCTGAAATTTGGATGGATAACCCGTATTTGCCGCCAAAGATCGCGCCGGACTGAAGTCAAATCCTGCCGGTGAATTGTTCCAAAACTCAACCTGGTTCCACATCGCCGGTGATTCAACTGGCGCCGCCAGCAATTCAATACCGCATGGCACCATTGTGCCGCCGGGTTTTAGAAAACGTTCCCTGGCATCGCTAAAATATTCCAGCAAGCCGGCGTTGAAACCGAAGTGGCCGATCTGGTCTGCGACAATGACATCAACCTTCTCCGGCAGGTCAACCCGAGTGGACAGGCCCTTGATAAATACAACTCGGTCCTGCAGGCCGTTTGCCTGGCAGATCTGCCGGGCCAGGCCGACCATTCCGCCGTCGTCAACCGAATAAACCCTTTTCGCGCCTGCTCGACAGGCCAGCAGCCCCAGAATTCCGGTCCCTGAACCCAGATCCAAGACAACATCGCCAGGCTTTACGACCTCACTGATGGCCCGGCTGAACGCGGAGATGCGTGCCTGATCGGATAGATACTCTCGATGCTCATCGACAACCAGCGACAAGAAATAACTCCTCTTGGAAAAGGACCTGTCTCAGCTCATCCGGTGCGAATCCACCAGACTCCTGGAAGATTGAATCCCGAAGACTGGAGTCCCAACCCAGCTTCCAGAACCTACAGGCACATCATCATCATGGTTGTCCCAGTATCGGCCCCTGTGCCTTGGCCGCCTTGTGTCAGCTTCGCGATGTTCCCGTACTCCAGGAGGTTCGGGGAAATGTAGGTTTTCTTTAAGGTGGTCCTGGCAGCCTCGATTGATGAGATCTTTTTCTCTACTTCGACCATAGCTTGGCTCCCGTTAAACAGGTTGAATTTCACGAGCGCGGAGGATCTCCGATGAGGCATGATCCGCACCCAGGAAAACTGCCCTGAACCACAACTCAATGCCGCAGATCATCCACAGCTGCCAGGTGTGCGCGATCAGCCCGCCATTCGATTGCTTGTAGCTT
This sequence comes from Terriglobia bacterium, assembly GCA_963790645.1. Taxonomy (GTDB): domain Bacteria; phylum Acidobacteriota; class Terriglobia; order Terriglobales; family Acidobacteriaceae; genus JAIQFF01. Next base: position 180,974 of record CAWBPS010000016.1, read on the forward strand.
TGTATCATCTCCCGGTACAGGCCGCTGGCTCGATTTCCATCTACCCATCCCATGGACGCTATTGTAAGCGAATTAAAGAAATTTTCGCCTCCGATTGCCTCCAGGGCTTCCGGGAACACTTCGCTGAAGTCAGCTTTGGTCAAGCGACGCCGGATGGTCTCGGGCAGGAGGCCCCGCATCGCATTTCGCAAAATAAACTTGGGTTCGTGCCCGCGCCAGCGCTGCTCTTCCGGCAAGGCAAAAGCGAACTCGATCACTCTCCGGTCTGATAGCGGGTGCCGCCTTTCGAAGCCGTATCGCGATTCGGACCGATTTCCGATCTCGTATCCCTGGCACGCCCACCCGTCCGTGAGATTGCCATACATGTCTTGCTGGGCAAACGTGGGGAACTTTTTGTGAACAGGTTCGCTCTGCCTTTCCGTTAACCGGGCCCGGCGCGCGAACTGCGGATCTATCCACGGCGGAGGCACGTAGCCCCGCCTCAGCGCCCATTTGACGCCACGGCGCGCGAGCGGCGGCAGAAGAGGAAAGAATCCAACCCTGAGAAGAGCGCGCCGCGGGAAGATAATGGCAGGCACCCCGGCTGCTGTTCGGCCAAACTGCCGGTCACAGCGGAGCTGGCGCACCAGGGACAATATCTTGAGCCGGCGCAGGAAATCAGCATAGTGATAAAAGCTGCCCGTGAGCCACTCATCTCCCCCTCCGCCGCTAAGAACTACGCGGAGCCCCTTTCGCCGGCTCAGGACCGAGACTGGGTTCGAAATGACGCCGTTGGGATAATCCGGGAAATCTTCATAACGACGGGCGTCCTCAAAATACACGGACGGCGAGACCGCCTCCTGGTGCAACTTGTGGGACTCCACTTTCCACATGTCAACGGCGTCGTTAATGTACTCACTCTCGTCGCATGACCGGCCCGGGTAAACCAGGGACAGTGTTGCAAAACCGCGGTCACTGGCCAGCCCTTCCCGATAGAGGGCTTGTGACATGCCAACCACCGAAGAAGAATCGAGGCCGCCGCTCAGTTCCGCCCCAACCGGCCCCTGGCTTCGTAACCGGCACCGCACCGCTTCTTTAAAAACTGAGGAGAAGTGCTGTGCATACTCGTCATCCGTTCGGTGGCGAACCTCTTTGCCAGGATCGACATCCCAATAGGCGCGTTTGTCGATCCGGCCTTCTCGAATCAAAAGAGAGTGCGCCGGGGCGAGACGCAGAATGCCCTTATATAGGGTTTCTTCCCGGTCGGTAAGGTTCGCGGCCAAATACTCTGCCACCATTTCTTCATTGGGCTCGCGGGGAACAGCTGGGTCCCGAAAAAGCTGGTGGAGTTCAGATGCCCAAAGGAATTTGCGGCCGTCGCTATGATAGTAAAAGGGTTTGATCCCCAGTATGTCCCGGGCACAAAAAAGCTGCCGGTGCCGCTTGTCCCAGATTACAAAGGCAAAGTCGCCGATGATCTTCGCCGGACATTCCGTACCCCAACATTCGTAAGCCCTCAGGACAAGTTCAGCGTCCGTATCGTCGCGAAGCCTCGCACCCGCTGACTTGAGTGCCGCGAGAAGATCTTCGCGATTGTCCACACGGCCATCCATGGTGAGGCACAAGTGGTTCGATTCATCCGTGAGCGGTTGCCGTTCGTAAACCGACTCCGGAGTGGTATGAAGCATGCAATGCCCCAGACCAATCGGTCCGTCGATCCAGTGCCGTACGCCGTCAGGTCCTCGATGAGCGATGGCATCGATCATCCTGTGAAGAACAACAGGGTCAACTGGCTGGCCATTGATGTGGTAGATGCCAGCGATGCCGCTCACGAGGCAGCCTGCCCTTTCGGGTGCACGCCCACGATCGCAGAGTTCAGACGGGGTAGGATTGAGAATAGGCCGAGTTCGACCATGGCGAGCCAGGCCGGAGCCGAGGGCTCCAAGGCTTTGCGCACCCTAGGCACGTGTGTCCTGGCTTTCCTGGGGCGGTGAGACGCTTACCAGGCCCTTGGTGCGCAACTCTCCCACCAGTCGCAGAAGGTCGCGCTCAAGTGTGTCTGGAGAAACATCATATTCCTGATGAATCTCTTCGAACACCCTGCGCAGTGGCCCACCTTGCTGGAGCAGCGCCCAGATCCGTGCCCCTAGCTGTTCGAGGCCGAAGTAGGTCCCGGACTCCAGGTTCAGAATCACGACCTGGCCATTGAAGTCGCGTGCCACCAGGTCGTCGCCAATCGCCACGATTGATTCCAGCGAAACTTCCTTCTCAGGCATGACAGTCCCTGACAGTCAAAGTGTTTGCAGCGGGTCGAGTTCCGACGATGCGGGCGCCAGACGAATTATATCCTCAAATATCCAGGAAACATTTGGCCCGCTAACTTTTGGAAAGTAATGTGGTTCGGAAGCGGGCTCTCGGACCGCCATGGCCCTGTAGAATCAAGGGCCACGATTTCGCTGGGATTCTCTAAACCGCGATTCCAGCTCCACCAGCGGCCATAACCGCATCTAGCTTGCCGGTCGCCGCCTGATTTGTGCCCTCATTCCCACACCATCATCGGCGTGTAGCGCTGCAAGCCAGAGTCGCCGATCACCACCCGGTCCTGACATTCAACCCAGGCGTGGGCTTCGAAGTGTCCTGCGTCTTGGCTGACGCCAATCCGAATTCTGGACGGCAGGCCTTCCTGCCGGAGCATGATATGTAGAACCATAGCCTGGACGAGACAGGTGGCGCGGGGCACATACCGGCTGATAGCACGCACCGCCCAACTGAGCTGGTCCGACGAGTAGTAGCTCTGCCGGGCTAAGCGCGGACGGGCCAGGAACTTGACCACCCGCGGCAGCCTGGCAAAAGGGACGATCCACAAAGCCAGCCGGACGGAGCACACCAAAGCAGCGGCTCGCACCAAGGTGGGAATTTCTCGCAACCGCGGGAGACGGGCCATGCTGAAACCTGAAGCCGCTACTATATCGCAACAGCATTCGTCCAGGAACTCACGTGGGGACAGCCGCCCTCGGCTGTCCGGCGGAGCGAAGCTCCGCTAGAGCGTCCGGAAAAACCAAGTCGAGCTGCGCTCCACCCGACAGCCGAGGGCGGCTGTCTCCACGTGTATCAGCGGATATAATTCCCTGCAATGTCCTTCCGTCTCGGGAAACCTCTTCATACCCTGTGCCTCATTGCCCTGTTGGTGCCGGTGGCCGGGGCCGCTGCCCTGTCATCGTGGCGTGGCGTTTTACGCGACGATGCCGGCAAACCAGTCAGCGCGGCAACCGTCAGACTCACCTCGACCACGGGGGATCGACACTATCAAGCGACGACAACTGCCGGCGGCGAGTTTGCCCTCTCTGAAATGGTTGCGGGAGAGTACTACCTTTCGGTGGAAAGCGCCGGCAAGACCTGGCGCCTGCCGAAGCCCACCGTGATTTCGGACGGCGCCTCGCTCAACGGCACTCTGCAACTGTCTTCCCCGGCGGCGGAAGTCCGGATCCTGCCCGGCGGCGAGGAATCCGCGGCGCAGGCCAGCGGCGGCGAGCGCCTTTCCAGCGGAGAGGTTTCGAGTCTTCCCCTCAACGCCCGCGACTTCAGCAAGTTGCTGCTGCTGGCCGCCGGCACTATGACCGATGCCAACGGCGCCGCTAACTTTACCCAGCAATTTGCGGTCAACGGGCAGCGCGGAACCACTACCGTCTTCGCCCTGGACGGTTTCGATACCACCGATCCGGAAATGGGCGGCGCCACTTTTTCCAACTTCAACGTGGATGCCATCCAGGAAGTGCAGTCCAATACAGGAGTCATGACGGCGGAGATCGGCCACGGAGCCGCCAGCTTTACCAACGTGGTCACGAAATCCGGCACCAACCAGGTGCACGGCAGCTTTTTTGAATTCGCCCGCAATGCCGCCTTCGACGCCCGCAACTACTTCGACCACAAAAGTGTCGCCGACGAGCGCCGCATTCCACCTTTTGTGCGCAATGAATTCGGCTTCACTAATGGCGGTCCGGTGGTGTTGCCGAAAATTTACGACGGCCGCAACCGCACTTTTTATTTCGGACAATACCAGGGCTTCCGCCAGGTGCTGGGCACCACGCAGGTGTTTCCGGTCCCGACCGCCGCCGAACGCCAGGGCATCGACACCGAAACTTTTCCCGGCGATACCCTGACCGTCCCGGTGAACCCGGCCATCGTCCCGGTGCTCGATCACTATCCCCTGCCCAACGATCCCAAGGGAGCCTACGGCGACCGCACCTACGCTGCCTCGTCCAAGATTTACACCCGCACCGACCAGTTTTCGGTGCGGGTCGATCACCGCATTTCAGACAAAGCATCGCTATTGACCCGGTTCAGCTTCAACCAGGTGACCGGGCCGCTGACCAATCCCGACCAGACGGCGATTGATCCCAGCTTTGCGGTACAGTTTTTCGATCACCAGCGCAACGCCGGCGTGAAATATTCGCGCACCATTTCTCCACACCTTATTTCGGACACTGCGTTCAGCTACATTCGCAGCACGCCCTTTTTCCCCGCCATCAACCACACCCAGCCGGCCATGGCTTTCGGCGACGGCCTTTTTCTGGCCTTCAACGCGCCCGGCGGTTCGATTTTCGGATCGTACAGCAACCTCTACCAGCTCAAGCAGGACATGAGCTACGTGCACTCCAATCACGTCTTCAAGTGGGGAGTGGAAATCCGGCACAACCGCGACGCTACGATTTTCGGCACCAATCCCAACGGTCAGTACACGTTTGGCGGAGGCACGGCTTATTCTCCCGTACTGATCACCTCGGCCAGCGGCACCCACGATATTCAGCCGGGAGATCCGTTGCCCGATTCGCTGACCGGCCTGCTGACCGCCACGCCGTATTCGTACGGCGTCATGGCCGCCGCCGACGTCACCCCCACCGGCGATCGTTTCAATGAAGCTGCGGTCCGCCGGGAGGCCTACAACTTCTACTTTCAGGACACCTGGAAGGCGCGGCCGAATCTGACCATCAACTACGGGTTGCGCTACGAAGTGAACAGCCGCATCCACGAAGCGGAGAATCGTACCTCGCTGCCCAGATTCGTGAACGCCAGCGGCCACGACGTTCCCTACTGGGACCACAATGCGAAGCAGCCCTTCTACTTCAACCCGCAGCCTCCCTATGACCAGGACTGGAAGGGCCTGGCGCCGCGCCTCTCGGTGGACTATGCCGTCACCAGTCACACTATGCTGCACGTTGGCGGAGCGATTACATCGCTTGTTCCCAATCTCTGGCAGGACAATTTCCTCACGGGTGCGATTCCTCTGGCGACCAGCCTTTACGCCAGCGCCTTGCCCACCGTTCCCTTGCCCTTCCAGAATTCTGTGGTGCCGGTAACGCTTCCGCCTCCCTACACCACGGCGGGCAAGCTCCTATTTCCCAACGGAGATTCCAGTCACGTGCCGCCCAACACACAAATGGACTTGCAACGTTATCAAGACGATCTGAAGGCGCTCACGCCGGGAAATCAGGTGCAGTTGCTCTCCATGGTCGGGCTGGCGAAGAACTTCCGCAACGGTTACATCGAGAGTTACACCGCCGGCATCGACCACGATTTCAGGGACTTCAAGTTCACCGCCGCCTATGTGGCCACCGCCGGAGTGCATCTGGCCGCCGTCTATTCGCCCAACAGCTATGGCGGCGCCGATCCGGCCTTCGCCCCCTTCACCCAGTTCGATTCATCGGGCAACGCGGTTGGAGGGTTTGGGCCGGAGAGCGTGATGACCAGCCGCTCGCATTCCACTTATCATGCTCTGCAGTCCGGCGTCAGCAAGAATTCCGCGCGCCTGGGTCTCGGCCTGCAGGCCAGCTACACCTATTCCAAGTCGATTGACGACACCAGCGCGGTGCTGGGAGGCTCGATCGCGGGAGCGGGCGTGGTGCTGCAGACTATGCCCCAGAATCCCTGGGACCCGGACGCGGAAAAAGGCCCGTCCACATTCGACGCGACCCACTCCTTTACTCTGAGCGTGATCCAGGTCCTGCCGCTCGACCATGTAAGTTTTCTGCGGCCGCTGGGACGAACTCTCACCCGGGGCTGGCAGTTCCTGAATATCACCACGCTGACCAGCGGCCCGCCTTTCACCGTGTACTCGGGAGTGCAGCAAACCGGAGTGGGAGCAGGCGGGGCCGACCGCCCCGACCTGGTGGAGCAGCCGCATTTCTCCACCAGCGGCGCGGTGCGCGAGGATTATTTCGGACGGGGCGCGAACAACGAATCATTCTTCTCGATTCCCATCAACGTTCCCGGCGGCACCGGCCCCAACCACGGCCGCTTCGGCACGCTGGGACGCAGCACTTTCCGCGGGCCGGGGTTTCAGCAATACGACGTGGCGCTGATCAAGGACACGCCCTTCGGCCGTCGCGGAAACAGCGAACTGGGCACGGTGGAATTTCGCGCCGAGTTCTTCAATGTGTTTAACCTGGTGAATTTCAGTCTGCCATCGAATATCCTGCGCGGGAGCGGCTTTGGCGTCATCAGCAAGACGGCCGGGCCTTCGCGGCAGATCCAGTTCTCGCTGAAATTGATTTACTGAAGGAAGTGCTAGTATTTCCCTACTATTGCCCGGGTCGCCACTAAACTCTTAGAGTGTCCGCCATGCGCTGGGACAAGCTCAAGCTCCACCTGAAACCCAGCCCCACCGCCCGCAAACGAATGTTAATCGCCGCTATCATCCTGGCCGTCGTTTATCTGGCCTGCGGAGGCTTTATCTGGTGGTCGATGAACCAACCGCCGGAGACCTTCGGCCGGGTCATGGCCAAGATGCCGGGACCGGTCCCTTTTCTCCTCTTTCCGTTTGAAACGCTGTGGACACGCGCACGGGTCGGCAATCTGCAAGTCGGCGATGCCGCGCCGGATTTCTCCCTGCTCAAACTGGACAAGACCGAACGAGTGCAGCTCTCGGTCCTGAACAAGGAGCAGCCGGTGGTGCTGGTGTTCGGAAGTTATACCTGACCGCCATTCCGGCGGGAGGTTCCTGCCCTCAACAAGCTTTACGAGCAGTACCGCGATCGAGTGGCTTTTCTGGTGGTGTACATCACGGAAGCGCATCCCAGTGACGTCTGGCAGATGCAGAGCAATATCAAAGACCAGGTCGTTTTCGCCAGTCCAAAAAATGAAGAGGAGCGTGCCTACATCGCGGGAGCGTGCGTGCGCAAGCTGGGCATAAAGTTTCCCAGCGTGCTGGACGAGTTTGGCAACTCGACCGAACGGGCCTACACCGGCTGGCCCGACCGCATCTATCTGATCGACGCTCAGGGCCGCGTCGCCTACAAAAGTCTGCCGGGTCCCTTTGGCTTCAAACCTGACCTGTTGAGTGCAGCGCTGGTTCGCACCCTGGCATCAGGCCACTGACGCTGGGGGGCCTGGGGAGGCCCCCCACCCGCGTCCAGCTACTCGTTGGCCGCGCGATTCCGCCGCCGTTCCGCTTCTTCCCGCTCGGCCTGGTCTTTGTCCGCCTCGCTGGTGCTGGACTTCTTCACTGCATCTTTCGCTTGCCCCCAGGCATTCTGCACTTTGCCTTCCACCTGCTTGGCGGCGCCCTTCACCTGGGCTTCCTCGTCGCCGGTCCATTCTCCGACCTGGCGTTGCGCTCGGCCCGCGATGTCCTTGACTTTACCTTCCACTCTGTCCTTATCCATGATGATTCCTCCACGACGCATGATTAGATAGCCAGTTAAAATTAACTGACCAGCGCCGCGCGATACATCGGCAAGAACCTGTAATCGGTTTGGGGAGGTACTGTACTGTTGAATGAGGTCGGTAGAACCCCCTGAGAACTGAGAACCAACAACTGATCACCGGTTTTTATTTCCCTTTATCTTTACTTCGGAGTTGGAATTCCCATCGTTATCTTCACTTCGGAATCGAAATCGTCATGGTTGGTCGGAATAGCAACGATACACGGCGGTTCAGGGTGCCACCCTAACCATTACCACCGAATGAGGCCCGACTGTGGCGGAGAATTTCCCGGTGGCTTGTCCCAGGTCCTTGGCCTTCCACAGATCGCGCACACCGGCGCTCAGATGGCTGGGATAACCCACATCCTCCCAGGAGAAACCAATCTGCTTCTCGGTCGTGTCGCGATTGAGCAGGACCACGGTGCGGCTTCCGTCCTGCATCTGCTTGGCCCAGACTTCCAGGTCACCGTCCTTGCGCACCCGGCGGCCCTCGCTGCCCAGCGGGTCCTGGTTTACCGCGATCACTTCCTTGTTGGTGAGAATGTCGTGGATCTCCGGCTTCATGTCGCGCAGATCGTTGCCCGCAATCAGCGGCGCCGCGAGTATGGACCACAGGCTGAAGTGGGCGCGATACTCGGCCGTCGTCATGCCCCCATTGCCCACTTCGAGCATGTCAGGATCGTTCCAGTGACCCGGCCCGGCGTAACTTTCTATTCCAACCTGCAGATCGAGGATGTCGAGCATGCCGAGATGGTGGTGGTCCTTGCTCTCCCACTGGTCGCGAATGTCGCCGGTAGTGCGCCACAGATTTCCGCCTACCTTCTCGCCCCAGAGCCACGGCTTGGCCGTGCCCCACTCGCAGATGCTCAGCACAATCGGCCTGCCCGTCGAATTCAGCGCATTCCGAACGAGCGCGTATGAGGCCTGTGCATCCTGGGTCGAAGTGTTGCACCAGTCATACTTCAGGTAATCGACGCCCCAGGCGGCGTACTGCAACGCGTCCTGATATTCGTGGCCCAGGCTGCCGGGACGCTTGGCGCAAGTTTTGACCCCGGCATCGGAATAGATGCCAAACTTGAGCCCGCGCGAATGGACATAATCCGCCAGAGCCTTGATCCCTGAGGGAAAAGTTTTGGGATCGGGCACGATATTGCCACTGGGATCGCGCTCCACCTGCCAGCAATCGTCGATCACGATGTATTGATAGCCGGCATCTTTCATACCGGACTTGACCATGGCGTCGGCCATCTGCCGGATCAGGTCCTCGCTCACATGGCATCCGAATTTGTTCCAGCTGTTCCAGCCCATCGGAGGAGTAGCGGCCAACGTCTTCTCCTGCGCGGATAGGAGGGAAGATGCGAGCAGTAAACCCAACATCGCAACCACAATTCTGGCTCTTGCTGACATGTATCGATGTCCTCCCTGATTGTTTACCCCGCCAAAAACGGCCCACGGCCCACCAAGGGGCGGGCCCTCACCCGCCAGCCTGGACGAGGGCGTCCGGGCCTACGTGGATCAGAGTCATTGCGTGTCCGCGAATGCCATGGGCTTCCAATTCACGCGCTCGGCCAGCATCATACCATCAGGTTATCGATGCTTCGGTGCAGTCAGTATGGGGCGGGCGCCCGCGCTCCCCGATTCTGACGTTGTGCCGGGAGCCGGAGAAGACAAGCTGACTGGAACCTGAAATCTGCTGCCGCCTCTAATGGAAGGATAACGGTAATATACGGGCAATCTCGTACGGCACGCGCCGCGCTGTAGCATCTAAGCAAGGTAGCGGAGGCACCATGAAACGACTCGGGGCAGTCCTTACCACGGCTCTATTCCTGTTTTTGGCATTCAGCGCTCCACTCTATTCGCAACAAGAGCAGCAGGACGAGAAGGAATCGAAGCCCGAAAAGACGTCCAAACCACAACCGCACCCACAGCCCAAGCCGCAGCAGGAGCGGCAAAAGGAGCAGGGTCAGCAGCAGGAACAGCCGCAGCAGGAGCACGCCCGGCAGCAGCAGGAACAGCGGCAGAAACAGCAGACAGAACAGGAGCAGCGCGCGCAGCAGCAGCGCCAAAAGGAACAGCTCCAGCAGCAACAGCATGCCCAGCAGGAACGCGCCCAACAGCAGCAGCAAGAACGGCAAAAAGAGCAGACGCAGCAGCAGGAGCGAGCGCAACAGCAACGTCAACAGGAACAGCTCCAGCAGGAACGCGCCCAACAGCAGCAGCAACAACGGCAAAGAGAGCAGACGCAACAGCAGGAGCGGGCGCAACAGCAGAGTCAGCAGCAGGAGCGCCAGAAGGAACAGGCGCAGCAACAACAACAGCATGCGCAGCAAATGCAACAGCAGCAGGTGCAGAACCAGCGTCAACAACAGGAAGAGCGGCAGCGGCAACTCAACCAGCAGCAGCAACAGCAGTCGCAACAGCAGGCGCACCTGAATCAGCAGCGGCTCTCACAGCAGCGGCAGCAGGAACTGATCCGGCAGCAGCAACAAAGGGTGGCGCAATATCGCCAGCATCTGGACCAGCAGGAGCGCATCGCCCAGCAACGCACTGCCGCCCTGCAGCAGCAGAGGCGAATGGCTCAATACCGCTTTCAGCAGGAGTACTATGAGCGCGAGCGTGAGCAGGCGGAGCGACTCCGCCGCGAACGTCATGATTACGATAACGACCCGTACTTCTACACTGCACCGATTTATCGCTACCACCGCGGCGGCTCGTACTACGAGATCAATCAGTACGGAGCGGACTTGCTGCGGGAGGCGGTGAACAACGGCTACCGCGAAGGGTTCCGTGCCGGCGCCGCCGACCGCGAAGACCACTGGCGTCCCGATTACGAGGACAGCTTCGCCTATCAGGACGCGAACTTCGGCTATAGCGGCTACTACGTGGACCAGGCCGACTATAACTACTATTTCCGCCAGGGGTTTCAGCGCGGTTACGAAGACGGCTATTACAACCGCTACCAGTACGGTGTCTATTCGAATGGCTCGTACAGCATCCTGGGCAACGTGCTGTCGCTGATTCTCAATCTGCAGTCGCTGCAGTAGAAGAAATAGAAGAAAGTGTGGGGCGGGCGCCCTCGCCCGCCGCCTTTGACGTTGAATTGAAAAACAGTGCAGTGCCGAGTAGGGCCCGCGGCGCAAGCCGCGGGTTCACTTAAGCAGGCGTCGAAACAATCTTCGCAGTCGTAATGGCTTGCCCCACGTGACGCTGGGTGTGATCAGCGCAATGCACCAGCAACCCGCCGACAGTCGTGGGCAACTGCTTCCGGCCAACGCTCCGGCTCTGTTCCATGGCGCCTGAATCGAAAGCCCGGACCCGGCGCATACTTCTCGCCAATGCCGCTTGCAACTCTGAAAAAAGGGCCTCTCGTATGGCCCCTGGTTCCATCTCGTTTTTCAGTGCGCGCAGTTGCTCATCGTCCAGATCTCGCCCTTCGGCGTAGGTAAGCAGCCGGTCCAGGCTTCTGGCAATGTGGCGCAAATGAAACGCCACCGGTGCCACGCCGCCCGCACGTGCATTGATCTGCTCATCGCTCAGGCCGCCGCACCAGCGTTGCAGGTCTTCTCCCGCCAGTTGCAGGGCATGCACCACGGCGCGTTGCACGGCTGGGACGTCCTGCAACGTACCGCGCAGCCAGGGCTCGGGTAATTCATTTTTGGACATCGGCCCACCTCGATCACTAGCCAGTTTATCTGCCACGAACCGCGTGGGGACAGCTGCCCTCGGCTGTCCAGTCGAGCGCAGCTCGACAAGCCTTTGCCGGAAAGGAGTAGCAGAGCTTCGCTCCGCCGGACAGCCGGGGGCGGCTGTCCCCACGTGGTTAAAGTGCACTACAATGTTGAGGCACAAAGGCCGGTCAGCGCGATGGACCCGTAGCTCAACTGGATAGAGCACTGCGCTTCGAACGCAGGGGTTGGGAGTTCAAGTCTCTCCGGGTCCACCAATCCATTCCTGCTTTATCCGTGTGAATCCGCGCAAATCCGTGGCCGCTTTTCCGCTCACGCGCGCCTTAAGCCACACCGTCTATAATGACCGCTCACATGCCACGTTTTGACGTCACCATCGCCGGAGAACTCAACCTCGACCTCATCCTTTATGGCCTGCCTGACGAGCTTCCGCCGGAGCGCGAGCTGCTGGCTGACCGCATGATGCTTACCCTGGGCAGTTCTTCCGCCATCGTGGCCCACAATCTGGCGGCGCTGGGAAGCAAGGTAGGGTTCCAGTCGCTGATTGGCGACGACTCGCTAGGAAAAATCGCGCTTGATCGCCTGGCCGAGGGCGGCGTGGACGTTTCCAGAGTGCGCCGCACCCATGGCCCGACCACCACCGGGCTCACTATCATTCTGCCGCGCACGGGCTGGCGCAACATACTGACGTACGCCGGCACCATCGCCGAATTGTCTTTGAAAGACCTCGACCTCGACTACCTTTCCGACTCACGCCACTTTCATCTTTCGTCGCTCTATTTACAGCAAGCCCTGCAGCCCGACGTCAGCGAACTATTCCGCCGGCTGAAAGCAGCGGGCCTCACCATCTCGCTCGACACCAATGATGATCCGCAAGACCTCTGGGGCGGAGGCGTAAAGGACCTGCTGAAATACGTCGATGTGCTGCTGCCCAATGCGCGCGAGGCTACGAGAATCACCGGGACCGATGATCCTGAACAGGCCATCCAGCAGCTGGCTGAAATGGTCCCCCTGGTAGTGGTAAAACTCGGTCATGAGGGCGCGTTGGCCCAGCGCGGAAAAGAGCGCTTCACCAGCCCATCACTGAATGTCACGGCAGTTGACGCGGTCGGCGCCGGCGACAGCTTCGATGCCGGCTTTCTGCATGAATATCTTCGCGGTTCAGATCTACCTGCTTGCCTGGCCAGCGGCAACCGCGCCGGCGCTCTTTCCGTGACCCGGCCGGGCGGCACCGAAGCCTTCCGCGATCAGCAATATCGTGAACGCTTCATGCGCGACCACAGAGCATAGAGCGTGTGTGGGGCGGGCGCCCTCGCCCGCCGTCTTTGACCCTGGCTTTTGAGTGCGTGCGGTTAGGGAGCTTGAGTCCAAAGCGGCGGGCGAGGGCGCCCGCCCTACACACCTACTTTGCCACTTCCAGCAGCAGATGGTCTTTGAATTCCGTCTTGAGCCGGGGAGCCGTACCCGCCGTGGCTTCTACTGTCCCCAGGTCTTTGTCTTCAGCGTATGCGCGTACATGATAGCTCCCGGGTGTAAGCCCGCGCAGTTCGATCTCGCCCTTCCAAGGTGCGGCAGAGGGCGCGAAAAACGCGTAGTACATCTTTCCGTCTTTCTCGATGGCGTAACCTTCCGGTGTGTCATATCCGTAAACGTAGAGATTGCGGAACGTTCCCTTCGAAAGCATCTTCTGGTTGTAAATGCCGATCCACTTCTTCCAGTGTGCTTCCTTCTCCGGGGTGAGGGCCACCGCCTTGTACTTCGGTCCGGGATCAGGCCACACGAACTTTGTGCCTACCACCCCGCCCGCGCCGATGGTGGAAGCGAAATCTTCACCGTGCTCGCGCCAGTTGTTCCCGATGCGGTCCATAGTCGAGAGTTCGACGTGATCGCCATAGACCGCGGACTCCGGCCCCAGCAGCGCTTTGTACATCTTGATGCGGCGGCGCACCTGCACCGCGCCCACCGGATCAGCCGTCACTGCCTGGTCGATAAACGGCAGCCAGGCCAGCGAGGGAGGCGTGCCGCATGGACAGCTCTGGGTGACGCTCTCGGGCTTCAGGGCGCGGCTGGTCTGAAAGATGGTCTTGTACACGTCGGCCATGGCGTTGACCGAATCCTGCGGAGACTTGTGATGGTGCGCCGGGTTGTAGCACATGGGCACGCTGTAAATATTGTCCAGCTTCGATCCATCGAATCCCCACTCACCGATAAATTTCTCGGTCAGCTTCTTGAAGTACGCCTGCACCTCGGGCACGGCCGGACACAGCGCCGCCAAGTCACGCGTCATGCGCGCGTGTTTACCGTTCTTGTCGAGAATCAGCCACTCGGGATGCTCCTTCGCGATCTTCGACACGATGTATTTGTGCGACTCCCATCTGCCCTGGCCGTCTTCCACTCCCAGCGGCAGCCACCATAGCTGCACCAACATGCCCTGCTTATGGAAGTCATCCGTCATTTTCTTGATGGAGTCGCCGGGGAAGGTGTCCGCACGCGGATTCCAGTCCCCATAAGTGTCAAACCAGCGATCGTCCAGAGTGGCCCACTTGATGCCAAACTCTTTTAGCTTTGGCACTGTGCCCAGCATCTCCGCCGGAGTGACGTTGAATTCATAACCCCAGCCGCACCAGCTCACGTTGTAAGCTTCGCCTGAAGGCTTGGGGATCTCCCATCCCTCTTTCTGCAGCACGCTCGACCACAAATGCAGCGGCTCGTAAAAATCACCGGAGTACACGGCGACAAAACTGCGCGGCGTGGAATAAGTTTCCCCAGGCTTCAGTGTGGTATCGGCCCCAATGTCCACGCCCGCGTTGACGCCACCATCCCCGCCCACTTTGACCGGTAGCGATAGCGTCAGCGGCAGGGTTTCCACGTGGCCAACCGCTTCGCCAACCGTTCCGGTCCAGAACGCCACCACCGGAATTCCGCCGCCATAGCCGCCTTTCACCGCCGCGCCCATCAGGTTAGGTTGGGCGAAGTTGCGGCCCAGCTTTACGACGTCGTCCTTTCCCCAGTCGTAGCTTGCCCCCAGGTAACTCCACATGTCATAAGGCTTGGCATTTTTCTGCGCCAGGCCGGCATCGAATTTGTGCTGCTGCTCGATGACGCTGTCGATGTGCACGTCCTGTGCGCCGTCGTTCTTGTATGCCGCACTCGAAAGCAGCAGGGTGGGAAACGCGTCATAAACTTCGACCTGCAGGGTGCGCTGCATGCTGGAGCCGGAAGAGGCCTGCGCCGGAATTTCCAGACGCTTGCCCCGGCCCAGCTTGCCCGCGCTGTCCTCGACCTTGGCCGCGCCAAGATTCAACGTGAACAGGACCGGTTTGCCGTCGAGCACCAGCACATCACTGCCGCCCGCGCCGGGTTGGTCCAGTGTGAGCCTCTGATCGCCCTTGAGCAGCGCTGCCTGTATGTAGCCTGACGGCAATATCTGGAATTCGGCCGCACTTGTGGTCAGCACAATGGGCCCGCCCGGCTTCACTTCTACTTTGATCTGCGAAGGTGGCTCCGACGCCGCGGTTTCTGTCCGGGCGGGCGGACGGCTGCAGCCCACGCTCAGCAAGCAGATTGCGGTGAGCGACAAAAACACACCTCGAATGATTGTCCGCTGCGGCGAAACTTTCTCCCTGCACTCAGTGTTCATCATTTCGCTCCCTTGCCCATGCCCTTGAAACCCAGGCCCTTGAACCGGCTGAACATCTTCTCCGCGTTCAGGTGATAGATTTTTTCCAGCACCGGATCCGGCAGATCGAGGCCGTATATCTCCCACCGCCCCTGCCCCGGAAATCCCCAGGGATCGAACGACTCATCCCCGGTTTCCAGCCAGCGGAAGTGATTGCGGTACATCTCCTCATCCATCCCGTTATCGGTGCCGAACATCACGCGGTCCTGATATTTCAGGAAAAATTCGCGCGTCTGCCGCGGCTGCCGGCCTAATTCAGCTTCCCGCGCGCCAAACTCCACCATGACATTGGGATGCTCATCGAGCATGCGCGATACCCACGGCAGATTCTCCGGCCAGCCCATATGCAGGGAAACAAAACGGGTCTCGGGATGGCGGGCAAAAACCCGGTTGCGCGCGTCCAGCAACTCCTCCAGCTTGGGATACTGCGGGCCGTAAAAGCTCCAGTCGGGATGCTCGGTCAATTCCTCGTAGCGCTCATTCTTGCCGTCAGTAGGCAGGAAGAAGGCTTCCGGATCGCCGGTGTGGATCGAAACCGGAATGCCCAGGCGCCCGCACTCGCGCCAGACCGGGTCCAGTCGCGGGTCGTCGATGGCCAGCAGCTTTCCGGACTTGAGCCGCACTCCCAACCCCAGGTCTTTCAGAAACTTGAGCCCGCGAGCCCCTCTGGCCACGGCATCGTCGAGTTGCTTCACCATTTCCTGTCCGAAGTCCGGGTCGTCAACCTTGCTCCAGTCCAGTTGGGTGAACACGATGAACCGCCCCGGATAGGGCTTCACCATCTCATCGATCACGTGCTGCAACTTGTCCCCCCACATGCCGGTCAGAATCACCACAGTTTTCACGTTGGTGTTATCCATGACCTCGACCACCCGCTTCGGGTCCATGTGTTCATCAATTCCGGCGGCATCGTTAACGTGATTGTGCACGTCGATGACGTAGAACTTGGCCCGGGGGACCAGGTGGGCGGGCACGTGCAGCATCTGGACGGGATGGAAGTCCCGCAGCAGGAGCGTCTTCTTCTGCTCCGCGCCGGCAGCCGCCTTGTAGCCGATCTGGGCGGATGCCGCCGCCGGCGGCGCGGCTGGCGCGCCTGCAGTTTGTGCCCAGGCTCCCGCGACACCGAGAAGGAGCGCCAGTACAAACTTAGTACTCGAGCTCATGGAAACCTCCAGTCTTCCGCAGCTTGCGCCTATAGCAATAGAACGAAAGAAAAAGTAAGCAATCGCAACTATACAACAGTCGCCCAGCCCGCTTCCCAAAAAAGTACCGTGGCCCGTCTTCTTCTCCGTCTTACAGTCCTGTGCAAAAAAGGCTGCCAACCGCCCCCTTAAGTCTGGCATCTTGATAACAGCAACTATATTTAAAGAAGAAGAGGTAAATGCAATGAGATCGCGCAAAGACAAGGTTCTTATGAATATTCTGTTGGGCACGGGCGTCTACTTACTGGATTCCTGGCGCAATCGTATGGGCGGGACGGTGGAAGACCTGCGGTCAAGAGCGCAGGATACCTATGAAACCGCGGCTGATCGGGTGAGCCGGGCTACCGACGTCATCCGTGGCGAGGACAGCCACGTGATGAGTACCGCCGTCGCTGGATTGCTGGGATTGGGCATCGGCGTAGGTCTCGGTTTGCTGCTTGCTCCGGCCAGCGGAGAAGAGACTCGGAGCAACATCGCCAGCAAGGCCCGCGACATCCGCGACCGCGTCTCGTCACGGGAAGCCGCAACCGGCACCTTCGGAGGGTAAACCAGGGCGTCGGCCGTCAGACTTCGGGCGGTCGGACCTCAGGCCTGGGACATCAGCCCGGCGGATCATAGTCGGCGGATCTAGCGTCAAGCCAATCCGCCGCTAGCCTCGCTTGGTGCTTAACACCACAGAATGCCGAGGTCCGAGGTCTGACGCCCGAGGTCCGACGTCGGTTTCACTTGCGCTTATAGTGAATGGGCCAGACGACGGTCCAGGTTTTGCCGCCGTCTTTCGATCCTTCCCAACTCCAGTCGAACTCATCAGGGCTGATGTTTTTGAACACCATGCGCTGCAGACCCTTGCTGCCGTCGGGACGGGTGGCCTCGCGCGCCAGAATCATCTGCCCGTCTCGGAATTCGCCGGTGAAATCGAGGTAGCCACCCTCGTTGTCCACCCAGGTCTGCTTCCATTTGCCCGCGCGTACATCGAAAATAGAAACGCTTCGTCCGCGCAGGTGCATGGCATCGCCGCCGGAGAAATTCTCTTCGACGACGCAGCCGTCCAGAATTCGCCGGATGCTGTTGCTTCCGTGGGCCGTCTCGCCCGGATTATTTCCCGGCCAGGTCAAGTCCCATTCGCCGACCCAGAAGTCGAGTTGCTTCTGCTCCGGCTCCGAACAGGGCTTGGGTTGCGCTGTTGTGTTGCCCTGGCGGGCGACGGCTGTGCAGGTCAGGGCAAAGAGAATCAGGGCGATTCGGCAATTTCTCCACATCAGGGTCATCGCTCCTCCGCGGATGTCCTTGCCATCAGACGGCGATACAGGAAAAACGGTAGCGAACCGGCACCCGATACCACAAACCACGTGGGGACAGTCGCCCCGGCCGGCCCCCGCGCAAACTCTGCAGTTTGTTCGACCGCTCGACCTCCCAGATTCCTGGCCGATCAACTCTTGTGATAAACCTTTACCCTTGAGGCTCGATCAAGCCATCTTCCTTTTTATCGCTGGCACTCTGGGCGGGGCCCAGAACTCGGTCGCCGGCGGAGGCAGTTTCGTAACCTTTCCCGCGCTTCTGTTCGTCGGCGTGCCTCCCATTCTGGCCAACGCCACCAATGCCCTCGCCCTCTGGACCGGCGCCGCCGCCAGTGGAGGGGCCTATCGCAACCATCTTGACGTACCCAGCCGAATGCTGGCGCCCCTTCTGGCCGCCGGCCTGAGCGGCGGAATTATCGGAGCATTTCTTCTGCTCGGGACCCCAGCGCACACTTTCATGCGAGTGCTGCCCTGGCTGATGCTGGGATCTACCCTGCTGTTCATTTTTGGCGGTAAATTGGCGCGACGCCATTCGCCGGGTGTTCCGCATGACTCCACCGTCGCGGTCATCGTGCTCGCATCCGTCTTTGAACTGGTGGTTGCGGTGTACGGCGGTTATTTCGGCGGGGGGATCGGCATCGTCAACCTGGCCCTGCTGGCCGCCGTGGGCATGACCAGTATTCATGCCATGAACGCTCTCAAGAGCATTCTCGGAATCGCCATCAACGGGGTGGCCGCGCTCGTATTCATTGTGAAGGGGGCGATCTACTGGCCGCAGGCCGTCGTCATGATCGCGGGCGCGCTGGTGGGCGGGTATTTTGGGGCCCACTACGCGCAAAAGCTGCCCCAGTCCTGGGTGCGTGCATTTGTGATTCTGGTGGGGACCGGGATGACGGCGTACTTCTTTGTAAGGGCCTACGCCTAGGAATTGCAGATCTCAGATTTGCCGGTCCGCCCGCGATCGTCCAATCTGAAATCTGCAATCTTCAATCGGCATTCTGCTTCGACTACTGCAACGGCTCCGACATGTGTTCGTGCACGATCATCCACTTGCCCGCCTGCTTTTCAAAGATCAGGGTCCAGCGCAAGGTGGCCATTTCGTGCTTGCCGGCGGTGGTGAGCGCATCTTCCTTCACCGTGGTTGTGGTCCAGGTCAGATTGCCGTCGGTGTGGATCTGGGTGTCATTGCCCAATGTCAGCTTCAGGCTCTTGTACGCCTTCAACAGCTCGGTTACGCCCTTCTCATACTCCGCCCAATTGCTGTACTTCAGGGGAGCAATGTCGAAGAAGTTGTAGTCGCCGTGGTCATAGTACTGGGCCATGTCGGCGGCATTACCCGCGCTCCAGCCGTCCAGAATTTTTTGCAGATAGGCCTTGTCCGGAGCTCCGGATGAAGTTGTCTTCTTGGGCTTGGGTGCAGCCAGAGTCGAAAAGCTGAGTGCGAGCACACAGAGCAACGTGGCCAAAACGCGCTTGTACATTGATGTTCCTCCGATTCGGCGAGGAATTGTCGCACAGGTAAGCAGAAAGCTCAAAGCCCGCCGCGAACCACGTGGGGACAGCCGTCCCCGGCTGTCCAGCGGAGCAAAGCTTCGCTATTCTTCAGCAAGCCGCTGTCGAGCTCTGCTCGACCAGGACAGCCGAGGGCGGCTGTCCCCACGTGGTTCCTGGTGTTTGCATCGTCTCCACAGCCGCTGTGAGTTTGACGCTTTTCCACAGCACACGCTAGAATAGTTGAGTTTGCCTGTACTCACGGCTCCGTTCTGGAGCCGCCCCGCATTCGTTGCCTAAAGCGCCGACGCGGAAAGCAAGCACAGGAAATTCAGCAGGTTCCCGGCAATCGCGCCAGGCCGCGACGGGCAGAAGATTGGACGGAGGCATAAGTATGTACGCGGTCATCCGCGCCGGTGGTAAACAGTACCGGGTGGCGCCCGGCGATGTGATTCGGCTGGAGAACCAGGGCAATGGCAGCGACGGGAAGATTGAGTTCAACGACGTGCTGGCCGTCTCCGGCGAACCCGGCCAGATCGCGCGCCCGGAATCCAGCGCACTCGTGACCGGTGAAGTCGTGGAACAGGGCCGCGCCGCGAAGATTCTGGTCTTCCATTACAAACGCAAAAAGCAGTACAAGAAACTGCGCGGACATCGCCAGGGATACACCGCGGTCCGCATCACTGAGATCGCCTACGACGGCCAGAGATTCTCCGCGCCCGAGCTCCCGAAAAAAGAAGCAAAACCAAAGAAGGCCAAGCCGGTCGAGGTAGAACACGCACCCAAAGTCGAGGCAAAGGCGGCGAAAAGTCCGGCCAAGAAAGCAGCAGCCAGGAAAGCAGCGCCCAAGAAGTCGGCGCCGAAAAAGAAAAAGTAGCGCCGGCCCTTCGACTACGCTCAGGGCAGGCTCCGGCCGTCCGGCGGGCATCTTGCCCGCCGACTTGCGGCCACTGTCGAATTTGAAACCAGAAACTGGAAACTGAAAATCAATGGCACATAAAAAAGGTCTAGGCAGTTCACGAAACGGACGCGACTCCAACGCGCAGCGGTTAGGCTTCAAGGCTTTTGGCGGACAAATCGTCCCCGGCGGCACCATCATCGTGCGCCAGCGGGGCACACGGGTCAAACCGGGTCTCAACGTCGGGCGTGGCAAGGACGACACCCTCTTCGCCAAGATCAGCGGCCGCATCAAGTTCCTCGACAAAGGTTCGATGGGCAAGTTCGTCATGATCGAGCCGCTCGAAGCGAAGTAGGTTTCCGAAGATCAAAGCAGGGTCGCTGGAAACAACCTGAGCGGCCCCAAGCCTCGGCGCGGGCCGGGGCATTTTTGTTTTAGCTTCAGCTGTCAGCCATCAGCTTTCAGCTTTCAGCAAATTCTCTGCCGAGCTTTGCTCGGCCAGGACAGCCGGGGGCGGCTGTCCCCACGTGGTTCGTGGTGGGCTGACGACCGATGTTCATCGACGAGGCGAAAATCCGGGTCAAGGCCGGCGACGGCGGCAACGGCTGCATGGCCTTCCGCCGGGAGAAGTACGTCCCGCGCGGCGGCCCTTCGGGCGGCGATGGCGGCAAGGGCGGCGACGTCATCATGGAGTCCAGCGAACGCCACAACACGCTGGTGCACTTCCGCTTCAATCCGGAATACAAAGCGCAACGCGGACGCCACGGAGAAGGCTCCAACCGCACCGGCCGCGAGGGTGTGGACGTCCTGCTGAAAGTGCCGGTGGGCACGATCCTGTACGACGACGAAACCGGAGAGAAGGTGCACGACTTCTCTCACCCGGATGACCGTATCGTCATCGCCTGTGGAGGCCGGGGCGGTCGGGGAAACGCCCGCTTCGCCACATCCACTCATCAGGCCCCGCGCGAGCACGAACCGGGCCGCCCCGGCGAAGAGCGCGTCTTCCGCCTGGAACTGAAACTTCTCGCCGATGTCGGCCTGGTCGGCTATCCCAACGTGGGCAAGTCCACCCTGATCTCACGCATCTCGGCGGCCCGGCCCAAGATCGCGGACTATCCCTTCACCACGCTCCAACCCAACCTGGGGGTGGCAGTGGTCGGCCAGCCGCCCGATGAGAAAAGTTTTGTGGTCGCCGACATTCCGGGATTGATCGAAGGCGCGCACACCGGCGCCGGGTTAGGCACGCAGTTCCTGCGTCACATTGAACGCAACCGCCTGCTGGTGCACCTGGTCGATGTTTCGGATGCCAGCGGCAGACCCGATCCGGTCAAAGATGTCGAAGTTATCGCCGAAGAACTGGCCAGCTTCGGTGCCCATCTGGAAGAAAAGCCCGTGATCATGGTGGCCTCCAAGATCGACGTGGCCAACAAAGAGAAACTGGCGAAGCTCAAACGCTATTGCAAAAAGAAAAATCTGGAGTTATTTCCCATCTCCGCCGTGACCGGCAAAGGGATTGATGATCTGAAATACGCCATCGCGGAAAGAGTGGAGGAGCTTCGTTCCCAATCCGCCAGCCCCGAACCTTCTGAGAACTGAAAACTCACAACTGAGATCTGTTTCGATCCAAATCCCACTTGGAATGAGTCCTGGTCCAATTCAGCCCCTCTTGTGTAGATCCTCTACCGCCTTGTGCACCCTGTCCGAAAGCGCTTCCATGTTCCGCAAGGTGTAGCCTGCAGTCGAAATGGGCTGTCCCACCCGCATTTCCAAAGGCCGGCACTTAATGTGATAGGTATTCATTGGCAGCAGGTCGAACGTGCCAACCAGAGCCACCGGCACGATATCCACCTGCGCTTTGATCGCCAGGAATAAAGCACCGGGTAAAAAGGGCTTGATCTCGCCATCGGGAGTGCGTCCCCCTTCGGGGAAGATGACCAGCGGCATGCCGCTTTTCAGGCTCTTCAGCGCGGCACGAATGCTGCCGATCGAGCGCGACGGGTTCTGCTGGTCCACGCAGATTTGTCCCGAGCGCTTCAGGTGCCACCCCACAATCGGATACGAAAGCAATTCCTTTTTGAACGCAATGCGGAACTCGAAGGGCAGATAAACATACAACACAGGAATATCGAGCGCGGAAGCGTGGTTGACCGCGTAAACGTGGGGTTTCGAAGTGTCGATCTCATCCATCCCGGTCACTTTCGTGGGCGAGGCAATCGTCTTCATGATCAGCCACGACCAGAAGCGTGCGAAGCCATGCAGGATGCGCCCCTGGTTTCCGAACAGTGACACTGGAATGGAGACAATGCCCAGGACGACGGTGTACATCCAGATGAGCGGATCGAAAATAAGATACGAGCGCAGACGGCTGGGCCACCCGTAGCGCCGGGAAACGGCTGCCGTCGCGGGTTTGGAAGGACCCAGGCGAGGTGTGGCCTCCGCCGCCTCCGCGGCGCTGTCCATCTCGATAGGTGTTTTCGCCGATGGCACTGCTTGTTAGATGCGCGCTCCGAGCAGCCGCATCGCCTCTCCTACAATGTATATCGATCCAGTAACAACCACCACAGCATCCGGCCGGGCCGGCGTTCGCGCCAGTTTCAGGGCTGTAGCCACGTCCGCGGCTTCTTCGATCTGGGTTGCAGTCCGGGACGCGGCTTCTCGAATCTCGTCCGGCGCGGCGGATCGCGGATTGTCGGCGCGGGTCGCGATCACCCGCTCCGCCAGGGGAAACAGGATTTCCGCCATTTCTCCGATCGCCTTATCGCGCATGGCGCCAAAAATAAACGTCAACGGGCGCTCCGGATAGCCCGCCGAGAGGGTGGACCGCAGCGCCCACGCTCCCGCCGGGTTATGCGCCACATCGAATACATATTCGGGCTCGCCGGCGCTGGCGGGCATCACCTGGAAGCGTCCCGGCCAATGGGTTTCGCGAATACCCCGTTCGATTGAGGCAGGCGTCACTGGAAACCCTTGCCGGCCCAGTTCTTCGGCGGCCGCAATTGCCAGAGCGACATTCCGCAACTGGTGCCGCCCGATCAGAGGAGTTTCGACCAGAATCTGCTCTCCCATCACCTGCAGCGGATAACGCGAAACCGGACCCTTCTCGCTCCCGGCCGCCAGGTATGGGGCGCTGGCCGGACTCACCGGCGGCACATACGGCACGGCATTCACCGCCCGCGCGCCCCGCTCCAGAATCGTGTTTCCGATCACGTCGTTGGCCTGGGGCTGTTGGGGCAGAGTGCCCACCACCCCGCCCGGACGGATGATTCCCGCCTTCTCAGCGGCGATCTCAGCCACCGTCTTGCCCAGATATTTCTGATGGTCGAGCGAGATATCGGTGATCACGCTGACTCGTGGGTCCACGACGTTGGTGGCATCCAGGCGCCCGCCCATGCCGACCTCGAGCACCGCGATGTCCAGCTTCCGGCGCGCGAAGTGTTCGAAGGCAATCGCCGTGAGCATTTCGAAAAAGCTCGGATGCCAGGGCAACTCGCCCTCGCCGACCAGGCGCTCCGCGGTGCGGTCAACCAGATCGTGCACCAGGGCAAAATCGTCGTCGCCGATCTGCTGCCCGTCGATCTGTATGCGCTCATTAATCCGTACCAGGTGGGGCGAGGTATAAAGCCCGGTCCGGAGCCCCGAAGCCTGCAGGATCGAGGCCAGCGTTGCCGCCGTCGATCCCTTGCCGTTGGTCCCGGCAATCAGCACGCTGGGGAAATGCCGCTCGGGATTATCCAGAGCGGCGAGCAGCACCCGCATGTGCGCCAGATCGAACTTCTGCGCGGGCGTCTGGGCCAGTTCATGGCCCAATGCGTACATGCGCGCGATGGCAGTTTCGTAGGAAGACATCAGTCGTCGGTCGTCAGTCGTCAGTCGTCAGCTGAAACTAGGGTACCAGCTTCAGCTTTGGGCCATCGAGCCCGTGTCATCGAAAGGCAGGGTTGCCGGGCTGAGAAGGCGGAGTCGCGCCTCGACCTGAAAGACCGGGAGGTTCAACTGAAGACCGGCGATTCGTCGTCGGTCATTGGTCGTTGGTCGTCGGCCAAAAGCTTTGGGCTTCAGCTCTAGGGAATGGGCCAACGACTAATAGCCAACGACAAACGACCAATGACCAATGACGGATGTTTAAGCTGACGTCTGACGACCGACGACTGACGACTGTCCCATAAAGTCCAGCGCCCGCGAAATGTATGACTTTAACTGCCGGCGATGCACGACCGCGTCCAGCATGCCGTGCTCGAGCAGGAATTCACTGCGCTGGAAACCCTGAGGAAGCTTCTGGCGGATGGTCTGCTCAATCACTCGCGGGCCCGCAAATCCGATCAAGGCACCGGGCTCGGCGATATTAAGATCGCCGAGCATGGCGAAGGAAGCAGTCACGCCTCCCGTGGTGGGATCGGTCAGGATCGAGATAAACGGGACTTTGGCTTCGTCCAGACGCGCCAGGGCGGCTGAAATCTTGGCCAGCTGCATCAGGCTGATCACGCCTTCCATCATGCGGGCCCCGCCCGAAGCGGAGACGATCACGATGGGCACACGGGTTTCGGTGGCCTGCTCGATGGCCCGGGTTATGGCCTCGCCCACCACCGCTCCCATGCTGCCCCCAATGAACGCGTACTCCATCGAACTGACGATGACCGTGCGCCCATTCAGCTTGCCGCGGGCATTGATCACGGCGTCCTTCAACCCGGTGTCGGCCTGCGCCTGCTTCAGGCGCGCCGAGTACGCCTTCAGGTCCACGAATTTCAAGGGGTCGGTGGAGGTCAGGTTGGAATCGGAGACTTCGTACTCATTGTCATCCAGCAACTGGGCCAGCCGGGTGCGGGCATCAATGCGGAAATGGCGGTCGCACTTGGGGCAAACGTTGAGGTTCTCTTCCAGGTCTTTCTTCCAGATGATCTGGCGGCAGGTCTCACACTTCACCCACAGCCCCTCGGTGCGCACCTTGCGCTCCCCCGAAGTATCCAGCTCACCGGCTTGTCGTTTGAACCATGCCATAAAAGTCGCTAGTCTTCAGTCGTCAGTCGTCAGCCGCACGTCGAAACCTTGTGCTCGTTAAGGCGGTCGCCAGCGACGAAGGGCTGAAGACCGACGACTGAAGACTGACGGCCGTTTTTCTAGTACTCGATCCCTTTCTGCGCCATCACGCCCTTCTCGTAGGCATGCTTGACCTGGCGCATTTCGGTCACGGTGTCGGCGACCTCGACAATTGTCGGATGGGCATTTCGCCCGGTCAAGATAATGTGCACCATCTCAGGTTTGCTCTTCAGAGTCTCCACCACCTTGGCGGGATCGAGCATGCCGTAGCTGATGGCGTAATTGATCTCATCCAGGATGACCAGGTCCCAGGCGCCGGAATGGATTGCCTGGGCAGCCTCCGCCCAGGCCTCTTCCACCATGCGGACATCTTCGGGATCGGGCTTTTCGGTCCCAACTTTCACGAAACCGCGGCCCATCTGCTTCATGACGAACTTGTCGCCAAAAGCCTGGACCGCATCGAGCTCGCCGTAGTGCCACGAGCCCTTCAAAAACTGCAGCATCAGGACCCGCATGCCCTGCCCCACCGCCCGCAAAGCAGTGCCCATGGCAGCAGTGGTTTTGCCCTTGCCCGGGCCGGTATTCACGATGATGAGACCACGGCGGATGTCCGGCATACCGGCGAATCTTTAATTGTATATGTTCCCGCCAATGTAGGCGCGAGCGACCCGCTCGTGCGCCGAGTCCTGATCAGTTGCACGGGTTTACGTGGGGACGGCTGCCCTCGGCTGTCCGGCGGAGCGAAGCTCCGCTATATTTCGTGTCGGCAACCCGCTGTCGAGCTGCGCTCGACTGGACAGCCGGGGGCGGCTGTCCACACGTGGCCGTTTTTGGCGATAAACGAGATGCCAGGCAAGAAAAAAGCACGGGAAATGACGCCCGTGCTCCATTGAGGTTTGCTTCTAAGTTAATCGGGAAGTTGCAGCTTACGGCATTTCGATGACAGAGTGCAGGTCCACTTTCTGGTCAGTGGCGGACTTCTCGTCCCCGATCAGCTGAATCGTGACCCGCAGCGCGTTGATCTCTTTCTTGACTTTGGCGACTTCCTGTTCTTTCGTTTTCAAGACTTCAAATGGATTCTTCATCACAATCAATCCTTAAAGGGGAGGGCTGAATACACAGCGCTGTTTTGCTGCCATCTCGACTCTAGGCTTCCAGAGCCCAATCTGGGAACATCACGAAGGTACATGGGGTGACGGATTTACGCGCATTTTAAAGCAGTCTGATATTAACAAACCGCAGGCGAGTGTTCTGGCAAACCTCCTCCAATACCGCGCTGCTTTGGCAGATTCCAGCCTTACTTTCCAAAAACTGCGTCCATCATCTGCTTGGTCTTTTGCTGCCAATCAGCGGGTAACGAACCTTTGTCGTGAAGTTCGTTCAAAAGCCAATAGTACATCTCAGCATAGACGACATAATTGATTCCATGACAATGTCGGCTCCGACGCCCGAGTAAAGTTGGTGGTGCCAACACCAACCAACAGGCTCGGGAGAAAGGAGCCGAACGATGATTATTATAGGTGTAGATTTTCACCCCGAGTTTCAACAAATTGCTTCGGTGGATACCGACAGCGGAGAGTTTCAGGAAAAACGTTTGGCGCATCCCGCGGAGGCGGAGCAGTTCTACCGCGATCTCGCGGCGCAGGGCAAGAAGGTGCGTGTGGGAATGGAAGCCAGTGGGCACGCGCGCTGGTTCGAACGACTGCTAGCCGAGCTGCAGTTGGAGTTGTGGATCGGAGACGCAGCCCAGATACGCGCCAAGCGAGTCCGCAAACAGAAGACCGATCGGCAAGATGCGCAGCTGATTCTGAAACTCATGCTGAAGGATGACTTTCCGCAGATCTGGGTGCCGAGTTGGGAGAATCGGGATCTGCGGCAACTGCTCTGGCACCGGCATCGCCTGGTGCAGGCGCGCACGCGCATCATGAACCAACTGCAGGCCGTAGCGCTGAACCAGGGACTGCGTTGCAAGAAGCGGTTATGGCGGGAGCGCGGACGACAGCAACTGGAATCGTTTCGCCTGGCTCCGTGGGCCAGCCGGCGACGGTGCGATCTGCTGGAGCTGCTGGATCGACTGAATCCGACCATCGCGGAGCTGAGCCAAGCGATCGAGCAAGAAGTCGAAAACTGTCCAGAGGCGAAGCGGTTGATGACCCATCCCGGCGTGGGTCCGTTGACCGCGTTGGCCTTCGTGCTGATCATCGGAAAGGCAGAGCGGTTTGAGTGTGGGAAGCAAATCGCGAGCTATCTGGGACTGGTGCCGTTGGAGGACTCGAGCGGCAACCGGCGCCGACTGGGGCATATCACCAAACAAGGGAACTCTCTATTGCGCTTCTTGCTGGTGGAAGCAGCCCAGGTCACGGTACGTAGCCTGCCGGAATGGCGCAGCAAGTATTTTCACTTAGCCATGCGGCGAGGACGGAAGATCGCCAAGGTGGCGATGGCGCGGAGACTCGCCATTGGTTTGTACTGGATGTGGCGCCAGGGATGGGATTACGAGCAGGTGAAAAAGTTCGGTTCGCACGCGGGACAGCCCGGACATCGCCATGGTGTGCAGTAGAACACCGAGTAATTGATTGCGGCGTCCCGCTCCCCTTTCACCGGGGGAGTCTGAAGTAGTAATCATGATCGCAGCTTGCGACCGAAGAGATGCATGGGTCGGACCGAGTTCCCGACCTGAGACGATTACGATGCGAGCCGTGGTTGGATTGGCAGTTCTTCAACTAGAGCGAAATGGCGCTCTTATTCGAGTGCACGCCGCAGTGTGCTCGCAAACTACTTGACACCGCCGACATTGTCAGAGACGGCGATGTTCGCCTTCCGCCCGGTTTTGTCAGCGACCATCACAATGAACTCTCTGTTTGCCTTGGCGAGTTCTATCGCCTTGAGGAAAATGAGTTCTTTGCGACGGGCGCGCCTTTCAGCGGCCTGCCCGACCAAGTTGAATATGCTGGCAACGACAGCGGAGACGACGACGGACGTTAGAATGGTTACTGCGGCGTTCATGGTCAGAATTGTAACCGTTGCTCACTTCTTGAGACCGCCTTTTTGAAGGTATTGAGACAGATTGATGATTTTTGTCTTCAACTCCGCTTCCAAGGAGTCCGGCACCTTGCAACTCGACTGCGTGAGGAACAGGCACCCTTCAAGGGTTTCGATCGCATTTGCTCGAATCATGTTGTTCCAGCGTTCCACGATGTCCTGCGCAATGGATGCGAGGAAGTTGTCCGCTTCCTCATCAGACGTGGTTGCAATATAAATTCCTCCGCCCATGAACGTCTTCGACGTGCCGCCAGAGTAGTGTGTCGTGTAGAAACACGCGAAGGGGTCCGTCTTCTGTTTTCGCGGCAGGCAGTCAGCCGTCACGAGCAGGCCCGGCTCCGAGTCCTTGTTGCTCACTAGCGTGAACTGCTTCGGATGGCTTGCGAATTTGGAACGCAGATCAGTCATCATGGCCTTCGATGACTCGGTACTCTCATCAGCGATTGTTGACACTTTGATCTGACCCACAGCCGACGTTGACGCGAAAAGGAGGACGAAGATTGAAGCAATCGTCTGGTTCATGGTGGAGATGGTACACCGGTTCACTGCGCTGGCGGGGCGGAAGTGATGCTGCGGCAAGGCACCTAGCAGCCAAACGTAGACACACCCAAGGGTCAGACTGGCCCAAGGCCGCGCCAGTGGCTTA
This sequence comes from Terriglobia bacterium, assembly GCA_963790645.1. Classification (GTDB taxonomy): domain Bacteria; phylum Acidobacteriota; class Terriglobia; order Terriglobales; family Acidobacteriaceae; genus JAIQFF01. The sequence goes on from CAWBPS010000016.1 coordinate 209,629, forward strand.
AATCGGCTTGCAGCGTTGAGAGCTACGGGGTGTTCTGCGTGGCATGTGTTCCTGGCGGGATGTACTACTCACTTTCTAAGGGTACCAAAACCTTTCAGCCCCCTGCCCAAAGCCGGAGTACTATATGTTCTTGGAAGAAACCCGAAGGCCCGGCAGGAATCGAACCTGCATCTCTGAGGAGCTGCGCACCCCGTGACAAGGAAAAGCAGCGAGAATCCCCAGTGCCCTATCCGTTGGACCACGAACCTTGGGTCAGTACCGAGCCTAGTCCTTTAGTAACCCCGAAGCATAGGTATCAGAAGTACATGCCCTTTCAGGCGTTGTGGCGAAGTCTGATATGTACACTGTACATCTGGCGGCCCGACCACGAGAGACTCTCACCCATAGCAAGCAAAGCCCTGATCCTGAGTAGTCCAAGAAGGCAGAACACCCTCGGTAGCACCCCCATTCCGGTCCTCTTCTGCTCGGACCCCTTGCATTTCCTTTGCATCCGAATTGGACATCCCAGAGGCTCACATTGGATGGTCTGTGGCTCACTTATTAAACTCAGTAACTTAGAATCAATCACTGAATAAATGAACCGCTGTGAGCCGCTGGTGAACCGCTGAGCTACTTCCGAAGCATGTCCGATGAACCGCTGAAGCACTCCGTTGGTTCCACCGGTGCAGGTGCGCCCCTGCACAAACATTCCCTAGGAATTCCGTGTCTACAAGCGTAACCTTGCTTGTAGCTTCTCCCATACGCGAGAGGGATGGCAGCCCACCGCGCCAAGGTGTCATCCCTCTAGGTCTTGTCCCTCCGCAAGATGTTCTGCACCGTCGTAGTGGTGAACTCCTTGCCGTAACGCGTGCGTGTTCCCTCGCCGTTCAGCGTCCTAGCAATGGCGTAGCTGCTCACCCCTGCGATGCGCAAGGCTTCGATGCGGACCACTACCGCGCGCTCTGCGTCGTACTCGCGCGAGGGATGCTCACCATAGGGCCAGCGTCCGTCTACCCGCTTCTGCCCGCGCCAGTGTGCCTTGCCAGCAGACAGACGCGCTACCGTGGCATCCCTGTCCATTTCTGCCAGCATCCCGTTGACGCCGCCCATGACGCTACCTGTCAGATCAGTACCAGCAGAATCGAGTACGGTGATACCGTTGTCCCTGCACAGGCCAACGAATGACCAGAAGGCAGGTTGCGTCCTGCCGATACGCTTGGCGTCATAGCACAGCACTCTCTTGATGCCGTCGCCTAGCAGGGCAGCGATTAGGAGCTTGCCTTGTGGCCGTGCGTGCATCGGCAACTTGCCAGTGACTCCATCGTCTGCGAACTCCGTCACGATCTGATGACCAGCGTGGGCAGCGAATGCCGTGACCGCCTCCCGCTGTACCGGCAGTCCTGCCTTGTCGCGTCCATCGTCGCCACTCGTGCGGAGATACGAATAGCAGTTCATTGGATCACCGTCGCTTTGTCGCTCATCAGGAATGCCAGATCATCTAGCGACAGTCCCTTGGCTTCCATGTGCGCGTGCAGCAGGGATGCGAAGTGACCGCTGTTCTCATCAGGTTCACACTCGCATACGCTGTACGAGAGAGTGCAGCGTGGGCAGACACAGTCGCAAGGCTTGCAGGAGAGGCATTGCGATGCATCACAGATAAGGCAGGTGTAGTACGGGTTTAGATCAGCGTTGAGTGAGCGTTTGCAGTCAGAGCAATGAGTCTTCATGGTATAATATCAGAGCAGTTATTATACCAATTGAGATGCCGACCGCAAGTGGTTTGGATTGAATCGGAGCACTCGATTCATCCCACTTTTGCGATGCGAAGAACTGTCACGAGTGACACAGTGTGGTATCACAAAGTGGCAACTGCGTTCCCACCCTTAACTAAAACGATTTAATAGAATATGCAGTGCAAGGGCTAGGCTTAGCCGTGGATTTTAGGGCAAGGGATTTAACACCGTGAGGGCAAGGGACTTATCACCGCAGAAGCATGGTATGTCGAGACGGAGAGCGCGGCAGGCGCGTCGGTGTCCCAAATTTTCTTTGACTCTGCACTGGTGTCTACATGTTCAAGATTGACCAGTATTCAACCGTGGGAGTGAGGCATCATGCGGGAGTGAAAAGAGAATTAGCCCCGAAGCAGGTGCTCGCTATCCGTTGTCCGACCTGTGGCGCTGCGCCCGGAGAGAAGTGCGAACTTAGCACAGGGCAACCCCGCACGGAGCCGCATCGTGACCGCCGACTAACCGCAGCAGATTGACATGGGTCGGAGTCCGACGGACCCACAGCAGCCGCGTTTTGCCCCGGTCGGAGTGCGAAGCTCCATCGGCAAAGCCTTGCTTCCGCAGAGGTCTTGCGCAGCGTCGGACCCCTCGGAATACCGGCGCGGCACGGCTTGAAGTGGCTCTGCCTATCAGGCTCATACACTTAGGCAACCGGAATGGTGCAAAAGTGAACGAAAGGATGTGCGTAGAATGATCGCACCAATGATGGGATCATGCGCTCGACTCGTCATCTAACTGATCGCAAAGCACTTACCATTTCTAGCGCTTGGACGATCCTCCTCCTTTGTATATATCTCTCCTTTGTTTTCAATAAGTTGTAGCCTGTTTTGGTTGACAAAACACGTATTCCATGCTATCATTGTTATGTTCAGTGATATTTCCTCCGTTTTGACAGTAGCACCCCGATTTTGATCTAAAGGCAGCACAGATGCTCAGACTATTGGTCGGAGGATCACCTACGTGTGCCTGCGCACACGCACAGGAGAACAATGGAATGAGCAAAAAGAAGGGCATCGCTCTACCGCCGCTGACGCCGGACTTCAGCAGGCCAGTGCAGAACGCTGAAGTTGAACTGCTGAAGATCAACAATGAGCACTTGCAGCGGATCGTCAACGGTCTGCGAAGGGACTGCGGCGAGTACAAGCGCGTCATCAAACTGCTTCAGCACGTCGCTGCTGGACAGATTGCAATTACAAAACCACAGGAGAGCAGATAGACATGGACAAGATCACAGATCAGGCAATACGCAGCGCGTTCGGATCGCTGAAAGTCAGACAGAACGATGAGAGCTTTTCGAGCACGAAGTAGTCACAGACTCAAAGGCTACGGAGTAGATGTCACACAAATGAAGGGATGCTGGAACTAACGCAGAGCGGCGCAGTAGTTTCGTTCCACGGTCTACGAGCGTTTGCCAGCAAGCGGAGAACGTGCGCTGTTTGTCAGCGAGGGAGACGATCACACGCTCTGGGACTCTAGAAAAAGCAAGAGTTATCGCAGCTAACGGGCTTGCGCGTGGGAGAAAAAGATCGGGCAGAAGCGCTGAAGGCACGTTGACGTTGCGAACGTAGATATAGCGCACGAATATGAAAAAAAAAAAAAAAAAAAAAAAAAAAAAAAAAAAAAAAAAAAAAAAAAAAAAAAAAAAAAAAAAAAAAAAAAAAAAAAAAAAAAAAAAAAAAAAAAAAAAAAAAAAAAAAAAAAAAAAAAAAAAAAAAAAAAAAAAAAAAAAAAAAAAAAAAAAAAAAAAAAAAAAAAAAAAAAAAAAAAAAAAAAAAAAAAAAAAAAAAAAAAAAAAAAAAAAAAAAAAAAAAAAAAAAAAAAAAAAAAAAAAAAAAAAAAAAAAAAAAAAAAAAAAAAAAAAAAAAAAAAAAAAAAAAAAAAAAAAAAAAAAAAAAAAAAAAAAAAAAAAAAAAAAAAAAAAAAAAAAAAAAAAAAAAAAAAAAAAAAAAAAAAAAAAAAAAAAAAAAAAAAAAAAAAAAAAAAAAAAAAAAAAAAAAAAAAAAAAAAAAAAAAAAAAAAAAAAAAAAAAAAAAAAAAAAAAAAAAAAAAAAAAAAAAAAAAAAAAAAAAAAAAAAAAAAAAAAAAAAAAAAAAAAAAAAAAAAAAAAAAAAAAAAAAAAAAAAAAAAAAAAAAAAAAAAAAAAAAAAAAAAAAAAAAAAAAAAAAAAAAAAAAAAAAAAAAAAAAAAAAAAAAAAAAAAAAAAAAAAAAAAAAAAAAAAAAAAAAAAAAAAAAAAAAAAAAAAAAAAAAAAAAAAAAAAAAAAAAAAAAAAAAAAAAAAAAAAAAAAAAAAAAAAAAAAAAAAAAAAAAAAAAAAAAAAAAAAAAAAAAAAAAAAAAAAAAAAAAAAAAAAAAAAAAAAAAAAAAAAAAAAAAAAAAAAAAAAAAAAAAAAAAAAAAAAAAAAAAAAAAAAAAAAAAAAAAAAAAAAAAAAAAAAAAAAAAAAAAAAAAAAAAAAAAAAAAAAAAAAAAAAAAAAAAAAAAAAAAAAAAAAAAAAAAAAAAAAAAAAAAAAAAAAAAAAAAAAAAAAAAAAAAAAAAAAAAAAAAAAAAAAAAAAAAAAAAAAAAAAAAAAAAAAAAAAAAAAAAAAAAAAAAAAAAAAAAAAAAAAAAAAAAAAAAAAAAAAAAAAAAAAAAAAAAAAAAAAAAAAAAAAAAAAAAAAAAAAAAAAAAAAAAAAAAAAAAAAAAAAAAAAAAAAAAAAAAAAAAAAAAAAAAAAAAAAAAAAAAAAAAAAAAAAAAAAAAAAAAAAAAAAAAAAAAAAAAAAAAAAAAAAAAAAAAAAAAAAAAAAAAAAAAAAAAAAAAAAAAAAAAAAAAAAAAAAAAAAAAAAAAAAAAAAAAAAAAAAAAAAAAAAAAAAAAAAAAAAAAAAAAAAAAAAAAAAAAAAAAAAAAAAAAAAAAAAAAAAAAAAAAAAAAAAAAAAAAAAAAAAAAAAAAAAAAAAAAAAAAAAAAAAAAAAAAAAAAAAAAAAAAAAAAAAAAAAAAAAAAAAAAAAAAAAAAAAAAAAAAAAAAAAAAAAAAAAAAAAAAAAAAAAAAAAAAAAAAAAAAAAAAAAAAAAAAAAAAAAAAAAAAAAAAAAAAAAAAAAAAAAAAAAAAAAAAAAAAAAAAAAAAAAAAAAAAAAAAAAAATTTTTTTTTTTTTTTTTTTTTTTTTTTTTTTTTTTTTTTTTTTTTTTTTTTTTTTTTTTTTTTTTTTTTTTTTTTTTTTTTTTTTTTTTTTTTTTTTTTTTTTTTTTTTTTTTTTTTTTTTTTTTTTTTTTTTTTTTTTTTTTTTTTTTTTTTTGGGGGGGGGAGATCGTGAAGGACAGGGCCACAACCCACTATCCGAAGAGCGTGATTACGGTGCTCGACAAGATTATAGAACTCACACACGTCCCCGATTGGCAGAAGGATCACGTAGAGAACTTTTACAGCACCCCGAAAACAAAGTCAAAGCTGGCATTCCTGACTAACTTGCGGTGGCGCACCGTGAGCAGAGCGTTAAACATAGTGTGTAAAGACGGGGTGATACAGCCCAACCCGAGGGCAAAGTATTCCTACATCTTGAAACGCTGAGACGCTGCGCTCTTTCACTTCCAGATACCTTTCTGAGCAGTCACAGGACTTGGAACGGAAGATCATCAAAGCCGTGCGTATGAAGTTCACCCGCAACCCAAACCGAGAAGTGCAACCGTGGCCCGAAGTGCACCCCGAAGTTTTCGCGTGTGCGTGCGACAAAACATTCTGCTCACACCCGAGCACGATCTAATTCTCCAAACCGAAAAGAGAACCACCATGCAAACAGACCGAGGATTAAACCAGCGTGATCTAGATGTGATGACCCTGCAATTGGCGTGGGCAGATGCGCTCCCGCAGTACGACTGCCCGCCCGAGAGATTCCTGCGCGGCTTTCTGAATCGCGGATCGCTGACAGCGGTGATGGATGTCATGCAAGTTGCACAGCATCGCAAGTTCGACAATGCGGAGCACGCGGGAGCGTGGGTCACGTCAGAACTCAGCCGCAGACAGAATGGCAATCTCCCAGAGGATAGATCGCGCATTGTTAGATTCGACGCTGACGGGAAGAGGGTCGCATGAAGAGAATCCCCGCACCCACACACGATCCAAAGAACGAACCATTTGACTGCATCGTGACCGATGAGGATTACGTGAGGACTTGCTGAACGTGAGCGAGTATTACGGCAGTCCCGCAACGTGGGAGCAGCACATCTCGCAAGAGGATGCGCTACGGCCTTAATTGTTTGATGAACTTCAGCAACTCTTTCTGTCTGAATGGTTTTTGCAAGACAGGCCAACCCGTGATGATGCCGCCGCGTTGTTTTGGGTTTTTCTTGCGAATGGCGTGCATAAGTTCCACACCGTTCATTCCTTTGTGCTCAATGTCAGTCAGTACAAGATCGAACGGGCCTTCCTTCGCGTAGCGCCGAAGTGCTTTGGTGCCGTTCGCTTCTGTCACAACCTCATGGTGAGCTTTTTCAAGAATAGCCGTGACGTAACTTTGCACAGACGGCTCGTTTTCCACCAAGAAAATTCTCATAGCGTCCCAAACCTACCTCGAAAGCCGATGCGCGTCTAGATTACTTTTTTCCGACCGCTCCAACGGCACTCCCCGGTGCCGCTGATCTTATGACACCACAAACCTACGAACCACTTTTTAGCGATGCCGAAGCAGCCAAATTCCTTGGCGGATTGAACCCTCGCACTGTACAGCGTATGTCTCAGCGGGGCGAACTGCCACACTACCGCATCGGCAGGTTTTATCGCTATCGGGCATCAGAACTTGCTGCTTGGATCACCACTCAGGTACACTCCGCGATGCCAGAACACACGCCTGCTTACAAGGAGACGATTCAATGAGCGGGCCAACAACGATGTCAGAACTTGTCAGTCACTATGAGGAAACGGAACTGTGCTCCAAGGCTTTCAGCACACGGCGCACATCCCGGCACTATCTCAGCAGACACATACTGCCGAAGTGGGGCAGCACACCAATCACCGCTGTGCGGACGATCGACATGGAGCTTTGGTTCCGGTCTCTACCGCTGGCAAATGCAACGAAAGCACGCATGAGGGGCTTGCTTTCTTCCGTGTTCACTCACGCCATGCGGTACGAGTGGATCATGCGTAATCCGATCACACTGGTACGGCAGAGCGCTAAACGGCAGAGCACGCCCGATGTTCTGACCGCAAGTGAGGTAAAAGCATTGCTTGCTGAATTGCATGACCCTTGCCGCACTGCCGTACTGCTGGCAGTCTGCACTGGGTTACGTTGCAGTGAACTGTTCGCGTTGAAATGGTCAGACGTGAATTTTGACAGGAGCGAGATACGACCGAAGAATGCGGTAGTGAACATGCACTTCGGAAATCTCAAAACAGAGGCGAGTGGCAAACCTGTTCCCATGGGTCCCGTTCTCTCAGACGCATTGCTGCTTTGGCGAGAGCGCTGCCCGTTTCCACAAGAAGACGGCTACTTGTTTGGCAGTCCTCAGACAGGGAGACCGTATTGGTCTACTTCGATGCTGAGCCGTCATCTTCAGCCTGCCGCAGTCCGGGCAGGAATCACCAAGCGAATCGGATGGCACACGCTGCGCCGAACGTTAGTGACTCTGCTGCAAGCATCAGGCGCGTCGGTAAAAAGCACACAAGACATGCTGAGGCACGCGAACAGCGCCATCACGCTTGATTTGTATGCTCAAACGTTGCCAGCAGAACAGCGGGCAGCACAGACGAAGGTCATGGAAGTGATTGCTGCGTAACGGCGTGTACCTGAAAAGCGTGTACCTCACGAAGGTACACGCCTGAATTCCCGAATTGGTCTCAATGCCCCAGGTGATAGGGGTGACCCTTTAGAATGGTGAACGCCCGGTAGAGTTGCTCCAGCAGGACCGCCCGCGCTAGTTCGTGCGCCAGCGTCATCCTGCCCAGGGAGAGCACCAGTGTGGCCGCCTGCTGCGCCTGGTCAGTAAAACCGTCCGCCGCGCCCACCGCGAACAGCAGAGGAAGCGGATTCCGGTCCTGATAGCCGCCCAGGAATTTGGCCAGCTCCTCCGAGGAAAACTGCTTGCCCTGTTCGTCGAGCAGCACCAGCGTATGCCGGGGCCGGGCATCGCGCGCGCATAGCTTCAACACCGCCGCCTCGTCCTTGAGCGTGATGCCTTCGGCGTCGGCGTAGCGCGACAGACGCTTCAGGTATTCATCCGTCAGCGCCTGGATGGCGGGCTCTTTGGTCTTGCCAATCCACGCAACTTTGAGTTTCACCAATGGGATTTAACCACGGAGGACACGGAGAACACAGAGGGCCCCAGGTCAGGCGCGCTTTTTCCGCAGACCGCGCACTGATGCCCGTTTTTGCCTGGTGGGGCTGGCCACCAGTTCGGCCGGCTCCATGCGCCGCGCCGACTTCCATAGCCGCTCCAGGTCATAGAATTTGCGCGCCTTCTCGGAGAAAACGTGGACCACAAAATCCACGTAGTCGAGCAATACCCACTCCGCCTGCTTGTAGCCCTCGATGTGAGTTGGCCGCAGTCCCGCCCCTTTGAGGCGCAATTCCACTTCGTCGGAAATGGCCTGGACCTGGCGGGGATTGGTCCCGCTGCACACCACGAAATAGTCGGTGAACGCTCCCGACCCTTTTTCCAGCTCCAGTATGGTGATTTCTTCCGCCTTCTTTTCCAGGCAGGCACGGATGGCTTCGGAGACTTGTAGTTTTATCATCAGTAATTGGCCATTGGCCGTCGGTTGTTGGTCGCTGGCCAATCCATTGTAGCTGAGGTCCCGGACACTGGCAGGCACCAGGTTTGGCCAACGACCAACGACCAAGGGCCAACGACGATTGTCTGACGACCGACGACCGAAGACTAACGACTAGAGATACAACCCTTCCTTCTTTATGTACTCTTCCACCGCCGCATCCACGAACTTGCGCAGCGGCTTCTTCGCCGCCACCGCTTCCCGGATCGCCGTGGCCGACACCGCCTGATGCACGTTCTCCAGCAAATGGATGGTCGCTCCGCTCAGCACCAGATCGCCCTTGGCCGGCTGTTTAGAGAAGGGTTGGCTTACATTCCGTGGAGGCCGTATTTTTTCCGGCAGGGCATTGGCCACATCGGCCAGCGAATATCCGGGGCGGCTGGCCACGATAAATTCACACTCGCGAAACAACGCCTCGGCCTGGTGCCAGTGCCCGATCTCAGAGAAGGCGTCCATGCCAATCAGAAAAAATACGCGGTCGATTTTCTTCAACGACTCTTTCAGACGCTTCACCGTGTCAATGCTGTAGTTCGCCCCGGGCACGACGTCCTTTGCGGGCCGCCCCTTCCCTCCGGAGGCAGGAATCTCAACCACTCCGGGGGCCTCCAAAACCGACGGGACAAATGCCTTCTCGCCCATGGTGGCCAGCACCACCATGGCGTAGCGGTGAAAATATGGAGTGACTGTCCGGCTCTGCTTGTGGGGCGGAACATTGGCCGGCACAAAGTGGATTCGGCCCAGATCAAAGCGTTCCTTCGCCGCCCGGGCCAGCGCCAGGTGTCCGTGATGAATGGGATCGAAGGTCCCGCCCAGCAGACCGATATTCATGGATGTGGGCGCCAGCGCCCAAGCGCACAGATCACTCGGAGATCAGCCATAGTTTCCCGTTTCCCGCTTCATGTCTGCAAGTCCGGCAGCGCTGCAATTCTCTCCTTTGCGACCTTTGCGGCATCCTTTGTGCCCTTTGCGATTTAAGACTTTAAGATCTTGACCGCAAAGGTCGCAAAGGATTCCGCAAAGAACGCAAAAAGAGGCATTCCCGGAAATGCGGTTGCTCTGCTCGCCTCAGGGGTTGCCCGAGGCCCCTACATCTTTCGTTCACCTGCCCGAAAGCGTAGCCTATATGTACTCCCGTAACTCGCGCCATCCCATTCTGGGAATTAAATTTAACTCATGCGAGCGAAGCTCCCCCTTCTACTTCGCAACCGCAGCATCACTCCGGCTCGGGCCCCAGTCCTCCGATACGGCGTCGCCGTTCTCAGCATTATTCTTGCCCTGATTCCGGCATTCCTGCTCTCCGACGTGGTGGAGAGCCGCCTGGTGGTGTTCGCGGTTGCCATTATGGTCAGCGCCTGGTACGGCGGTTGGAAGCCGGGCTTGGTCGCCACCTCCTTCGCCCTGACCGTCAGCGCGTATTTCTCCCTGGCTGGGGCGCACACTCCCTCCGAGTACCGCCGGGCCATCATACATCTGGCGCTGTTCGTGTTCGTGGCCGGTCTGATTTGCTCCTTCAACGCCGCGCTGCGCTCCGCCCAGGAAGGACTGCGCCGCTCCGAAATCAACTTTCGCTCCCTGGTCACGCATGCTCCTTACGGCGTTTGCCGCTGCGACTCCGCCGGCATCCTGCTGGACGTAAATCCGGCCCTGGTGGCCATGCTGGGCTACGCCTCGGGCGCGGAGCTGGTGGGAAGCAATCTGGCCAATCTGTATGCCGACTCGCAACAGTGGTTCGGCCTGGCCGACTACCTGCGCTCCCTGCAAAAATTCCACGGCCTCAACGCCGACTGGACACGCCGGGACCGCAGCATCATCAGCGTGCGCCTCTCCGGACGCGCCTTCCGCAACGAAGCCAACACCATCTTCTTCGAGCTGTTTGCCGAGGACGTCACCGAGCGCCGCGCCCTGGAACAGCAGCTGCGCCAGGCCCAGAAGATGGAAGCAGTTGGCCGGCTGGCCGGCGGCATCGCCCACGACTTCAACAACCTGCTCATGGTGATTTCGGGATACTCCGAGTTCCTGCTGGAGCGCATCGGCGACGATCCCGCCCTGCGCGGGCATGCTCAGGAAATTGCCAACGCCGCCGAGCGCGCCACCTCTCTTACCCGCCAGCTGCTGGCCTTCAGCCGCAAGCAGATGCTCGCTCCCAAGATTGTTGACCTGAACAGCGTGGTCACGGAAAACGTGAAAATGCTGACCCGCCTGATCGGCGAAGATATCGATCTGGTCATGGTGCCGGGCCCGGACATCGGCGCGGTCAAAGCCGATCCCGGACAGATCGAGCAGGTCATCATGAACCTGGCAGTCAACGCCCGCGACGCCATGCCGCACGGTGGGAAGCTGACCATCGAAACCGCCAACGTCACCCTGGACGCTAACTACGCCCGCTTCCATGCCCCGGTGAAGCCCGGGGACTACGTCATGCTCGCCATCAGCGACACTGGCATGGGCATGGACGCCGATACCCAGGCCCACATCTTCGAGCCCTTCTACACCACTAAGGGATTGAAGGGCACTGGGCTCGGATTGTCCACGGTGTACGGCATCGTCAAGCAAAGCGAAGGCTACATCTGGCTGTACAGCGAAACCGGCAAAGGCACCTCGTTCAAGATCTATCTGCCCCGCTTCAGCGCCACTGGAGAAGCGCTGGCCTCGCAGCCGGCGCTGGCTGCGGATGCCGACCAGCCCAGCCCCGGGCACGAAACCATCCTGCTGGTGGAAGATGAAGAGAATCTGCGCCGTCTGGCTCGCCAGTCCCTCGAAACCCAGGGATACCGGGTGATCGACGCTCCCGACGGCGCCGCCGCAATGAAGATTTCCCAGGCACACAAAGGCCCCATTCACCTGCTGCTGACCGACGTCATCATGCCGGGAATGAACGGGCGTGAATTGGCCAACCAGCTCTCCCCCACGCGTCCCGAGATGAGAGTGCTGTACATGTCGGGTTACACGGAGAACCACATTGGCCACAACGGCACGCTGGACCAGGGCATCACCCTGCTCCAGAAGCCCTTTACCCTCCCCGCCCTGAAGGCAAAAGTGCGGGAGGTGCTCGATACCACACTCCCTCAGGAGATACAAATGTCTGCTCGCTTAGCTCAACCCGCTCCAATGGCTCGCACCCGAAACAAGATTTCCTCCCCCTTCCGCGCTACCCGCTTCGACCTCCACCTGCCGCTGAAATACCGGCTGGTGGGAGAAAGCGGCTGGCGTGAGGGCACAACCGAAAACATCAGCCGCTCGGGAATGTTGTTCCAGGCGGAAGAACCCATCGCTCCCAACGCGCAGCTCGAGATCAACCTCGTGCTGCCCGCTGAGATCGCAGGCCTGGCCGCGGCAGAAGTAGTTTGCCGGGGCGAGGTGGTGCGCGCGGTCACGACCGAAGCCGGTACGGTAAGTCCGACTCTGGCCGCGAAAATACTGCAATATCACTTCCAGCACGGTTCCCACCTGTCTCAGGCGTGAGCGGAAGCGGCAATCACATAGGCGAAAAGGCGTCCGCCCAAAAATGTAGGCGCGGGCGTCCTCGCCCGTGCGGGCGAGCGCAGCTAGCCTGAGGTCGTAGCCGAATAGACAGCCAGGTAACCAGAAGCTCCGAAGATAGTTGCTGGAGAGGCGACGTTAAGCCAATTGCGGCTGCTTCCGCGCTATATTAGGTCATCGTTATACCTGCGTTTTTGCCGGCAGTTTCGATCTTCATTGACTTGCCGTCCCTTCCGACGGTCATACCCCTGGCCCCGAGGACCTTCCCCCTCCTGCAGCCTGACCGCAATTCGGCAAGCACAAGCGGTCATGGCGGTATAGACTTCCAGCCACTCTTCAAGGAGAACTTTTAACCATGACAAGAACAACAGTTATTGCTGTCTTAACCGTATTCTGTGCTCTTACTCTATCCCTCAACCTTCACGCCCAGGGTGACAGCGATGTCGCCCAGCAGATCAAACAACTGCAGCAGGATTCCAGAAATGCGCAAATGAAGAACGATGTGTCGTGGGCGCAGCAGCACTTGGCTGACGGATTCGTGGCAGGAAACAGCTGGGGGGCCTGGGAAACGAAGGACGATTTCATCAAGGATCTGCAGAACAACACGAACAAGTGGAAGAGCGGTAACATCAGCGACCTGCAGGTGGCGACCTTCGGTCCGAACACCGCGGTTTCACATTACACCTTCACCTACGAAGCTGAACTTCAGGGCAAGCACCGGGCGCGAACGGTCCTTTGCAGCGACACCTGGGTGAATGATTCGGGTACATGGAAAACGGCTTCAACCCACTGCTCGTTAGTGAAGGGCAAGTAACGGTCGGACTCAAAGCCAATTCTGTAGCGCAGGACGAGGGCGGTGGGCCGGCAGAACGTCGGTTCCCGCCCACTTGGCCCGGCGGGGCACACCAATTCCTCTGCAAAAGTCCTTAAGGACTGGAAGTCAAAACCTCGCGGGCGAGGGCGCCCGCGCCACACGGCCGTAGGCGATCCTCAAAGAAAGCCTCAACGCTGGTGAGGATTTCTACGCGGCTCTTCGATTCGTAAATTGCCTTGCGCAACGCCGCCCCGCCCGCCACTCCATGCGTGAACCAGGAGGCAAACTGTTTCATCTTGCCTTCAGCGCCCGGCATCTCTTCTTCGATCAACATTTCGAAGTACGTACGAATCATCTGGTAGCGGTCAGCTTCGCTAGGCTCATCGTAACCGCGACCCACCGCACGATCCACGTAGCCCCGGGCGCCCTCGTCCGGGGAGGCGAGCGCAGCTCGCCAGAGATTTGTTTCGCCGGCTAAAATCAAAGCCGAGCCCTGCTCGGCTGGGCGGGCGAGGGCGCCCGCCCCTACGTGGCCGCAGTGCTGCTCAATCTGTCTGAAGATCCACGGATTCGACGGCGCCGTCCGCCCAATCATCACCGCATCGCATCCCGTCTGCGCCACCATGGCGCAAGCGTCTTCCGGCGTCCGGATATCGCCGTTTCCAATGACCGGAATCTTTACCGCATCCTTGACCGCGGCAATCCAGTCCCAGCGGGCCTGGCCGCTGTAGCCCTGCTCGCGGGTGCGGGCATGCAGCGCCACGGCGCACAGTCCGCAATCCTCGGCCATCTTCGCCAGTTCGACGCAAACGATGTTGTCGTCATTCCAACCAGCGCGGAACTTAACCGTAAAGGGAATTGTGACCGCCGCCCGCACCGCCTCGAAAATCTTCCCGATCGCGGGCAAGTCCTTCAGCAGGCCGGAACCTCCGTTGCACTTCACGACCTTCTTCGCTGGACATCCCAGGTTAAGATCCACCAGATCGAAGCCCAGACCCTCGACCATGCGGGCAGCCTCAGCCATAACCTTGGGATCGCTGCCAAAAAGCTGGGCCGAGATGGGATGCTCGTCCTCGTAGAAATGCAGGTAGAGTTTTGCCTTCCGGTCCTTGGAGCGCAGGATGCCGTCGGCCGAGGTGAACTCGGTCATGATCAGACCGCACCCGCCCAGATTTCGAATGAAGCGGCGAAATACGGTGTCAGTCACCCCAGCCATGGGAGCCAGCACGGTAGCCGGAGCAATGCGCACCTTCCCGATCGTCAGCGAAGCAGGAACCGGCACGGCCTGTGTGGTATGTGTGGCGCGGGCGCCCACGCCCGCGTCCGGCCCGGAATTGTCCCAGTACTTGCGCACGTCCCTATTCTACCTGTCCGACAAAGACGAAACCCGCAAAAGCGGAGGCTGGAACTTGATCACTAACGAAATTGTTCTTCAGTCGCGAAGTGGTCTGAGAATTGGGGATGTACAGGTTCGGGCGTGCGGAATTCAGGGAGATTGACACTCCCGCCCTCTTCGCGAAAAGCGCGAAGGAGGGCGGGCACCCTTGGTTTTCTGGGGACTAGCGGGCTACCACTCGGTGTAGAGGCTGTCGGAGACAATCTTTCTGATCTTGTCTAGGCCCTTGAGCCAGGCCTGGTATTCGCTGCTGGCGTTGGTTTTGGCGACGGCGTCGGCAAAAGCGGCCATGTTGGGATACTCGATGCTCACGACCACCGCACCGGCTTCCGGACCGGCGAACCTGGCCTGCCACACCCGGGTCTGGCCCTGGATCCCGAGACTCTTCATCACCTGCCTGCCTTTTTCGATCTCCTGAGCGTAGGCGGCGGGATCGTCCGTCTTGACCACGACCACTCGCAGTACGGTTGCCTTCTGCGCGAAGGCGGCGCTCGACGCTGCACTGACGAGCAGGAGAATCACGACGGCTGCTACTGTGTTTCCTGTAAATCTCTTTCTCATGGATGCTACCTCTCTTTTCGATTTACCTTGATTGCCCCGGGCTCGGGCCGCGCCAATGTTATGTCCCGTGCCTCGGCAAGTCAAACCGCGACTGCATCGGAACTGTGCCGCGGTTCCTAAGACACGAAGAAAACGCTGCCGAGCGGAGCTCGGCCTGGACGGGTCAGAGTCCCGTCCCCACACGATCTGTGACGGGAACGGCCTACCGGGTTACCGCCGCCAGAATCAGTTTCTGATTTTTGAGGATTTCTTCGAGCGCGGCCTGGTTCTTCTTGATGACGCCCTGGTTGACGATGATGGTCTTCTGGTTCTTAACGATTGCGCCCTGGTTGGACAGGATGGCCTTCTGGTTTCTTACGATGGTGGCCTGGTTGGACAGAATTGTTTTCTGATTGGACAGAACTTTGGCGTCCGCCATTTTGATTTCTCCTTGATGTTTTCGGAAAACAGTCTATCACCCGGCAGCGGCCCGCACGCGTCAGGAAAGACCAGTCACTCTGGCGTCGATATTCGCCGCATTGGCCTCCGGTTTCTCTCCGCGATAGACACGGGCGATGCCGCGCACCAGGCGGCGCAGGGGAAGTCCACTTTTAGGATCGGCAAAGAAAATTTCTCCCGAGCGGGTGCTGCGGTAGAACCAGCGTTTGAGGAGAGCGAGGTGCTCCATGGTTTCAAGCGCGGTTTTTGGATTTACGGCGGGAAGCGTGGCCAGCGCGGCCTGCAGCCTCGACTCCATGGATTGTGATTTGGTGTGCTCCGCCGCCTGGATGGGAAACGTGAGCGGGCCGGTGATGACGCCGGCGTCAATAAAGAAAAATGCCACCGATTCGGGAAAGGCCGACGGCTGCACCATGATTGCAGTCAACTGATCGATGCGGCGCACGATTTCGGGAAGCTGGCCGAGCACGGGCCTGAGTTTTTCCACGCGGGCGTGCAAAGCTGCGGCGCTTTCAAATTCCAGGCTGGACGAGGCCTGCTCGCGCTGTGCCGTTATCTCCCTCACCAGCGAGTCGCCGCTGCTGTCGAAGTACGACTGCACCCTCGCGACTTCGCTGTGGTAGTCCTCGTCGGTGCAGCCTTTGAAGCAGGGGGCGAGGCACATTTTCATCTCGGAGTAGATGCAGCCGGGAAATTGCGGATCGGGATGGAGATCGTCCACGCAGCGCCGCATCTTGAAGAAATCCAGGGAATCATTAGCGAACTTTTCCGCCGCCGTGCGTGAAAGAAAGGGGCCGTAGTAAAGAGAGCGCCCGCCCAGGCGGCCCAGCCGGGTAGTGATCGACGCACGCGGATATTCATTTTCCATGTGCAGCTTGAGCAGCGGAGCGAAGCGCAGCCGGAGCCGGTCGGCGTAAGTCTTGGGGAAGGCCTGGCGCAGCGCCCCATACAGCACGAAGCTGGATTCGAAATCGGAGCCGGTAGCGGTGTACTCGATGGAACGCACGCGATCGCGCAGATTCAGTCTTCGCGTCTGTTCCGGAGGGCCCAGGAGGCGCTGGAGCCGGCGGCGCAGATTGGCGGTCTTGCTGACATAAGGATCAGCCCGCGGATCCTCCCCCCACAGTCGGAATACTGCCGGCCCCGCCGGGACCGCTGCGAATGCTTCCGCGTCACGACCGGGGTTGAAATCGAGATACTCGGTCAGCACAATGGCATTCTAGTTTGAATGAACCACGGAATGCAGGAAACGCTCCGGTTTGTGACACGGAGCGAATGCCGGGAATCCCGACGGTGCCCCATTCATTTCGCGTATTTTGCGAAATGACTGGGGTACCGTCGCTCCCAGAAATACATTGGATATCGAAATGTAAGCGGCCCGGGTCGCTAACGGAAGCTGGCACTCTTCAGGCTTCGGCGGTAATCTGCGCCGTCCATCTCGATGATGCGGCACATTTCGTGCAGTCTCGAAAGCATGCGCTCGCCGATGCGGTCACCCAGTGTTTCCTTCTCCGCTGAATATTTCGCGGCTTCCAGGCTGCGGATGTTGGCACCGCGATGGCGCTCGCGTTCACCCAGATTGGGCAGGTTGGTGGTTATGATCGTCGTACGTTTGGCATTGTAGCGGGTGTTCAGAATCAGGCTCACCGTGTCCCAAACCCATTCGGTCGGTTTGACCGCGCCCAGTTCGTCGAGCACCAGCACCTCGGTGTCGAATACGGGTCGCAGGACGTCCAGTTCGGTGGCCTTCACCGAGTCGTTATAAGAATTCTGGATCTGCTTCAGCAATTCGCGGTAGTCGTAGAACAGGCAGGCAATCCCCTTGCTCAACACCAGTTCCTTGATGATGCCGACCGCGAGGTGGGTCTTGCCGACCCCAATGCTCCCGATCAGCATCAGGCCGGTGCCGTCCAGGGGATACTCCTCCACAAATCTGCAGGCGGCCATGCGAGCTGGAAACAATTGCCGGTGCGCACCGTCGAAGTCGAAGTTCGAGAGCTCGCAGTGTTCGTAACGTTTGGGAATGCGGGCTGCGGCGAGCAGGGTCTGGGTACGCGCCTGCCGCCGGCAGTCGCAACGGGTTACACGACGATCGGAGCCGATAGAGACTGATTTCCAGCCAGTACCTTCACACAGAGGGCACACATCCGCGGAAACTTTCATCACCTGGTTCTTTTCCTTATCTAAACTGTGCACCGGCGACCCGCTTTTCGCAAGTGGCAAAGCCGGTGTGCCTGTGTACATCCTGTGCAGTGGAGCAGGGAGTTGTGGAGGGCTGAGGAAATACAGCCCTGGGCGGATGCAGATCGGCGCATGACTGCTTTAGCGCTGGCAGAGCCGCTTTTCCGGGCCTGGCCGGGGGGGAACAGGCATTTTCTCAGGCCCGGAACGGGTGCGACTTTCCAGCCTGACTCAGACTCGGCATCCGGCGCGGATTTCCACAGTTGACATTCTCTTTAGACGGTAGCTAAATAAGGCCGTCGGGTTTCCCCACTCAGCGAGTGTTCATTCTTTCCTCCCCTGTGCGCGCTGGGGGACTAACGAAACCTGCCAGGAGAGAAGATGAATAAAGCCGATCTCATTGACCGAATCTCAGCTAGCTGCCACATCAGCAAGGCCACGGCAGCCACGGCTATCGACACTGCTGTCGACAGCATCACTTCTGCTCTGAAAAAAGGGGATCGAGTAGCGTTGATTGGTTTTGGCACGTTCTCGGTCTCGCAGAGAAAAGCCCGCAACGGGCGTAATCCGCAGACCGGCGCCACCATCAAGATCGCTGCCCGCAAAGTCGCCAAGTTTTCATCCGGAGCCGAACTCAAGAAAGCGGTCAACCGCGGTAAGTAGGCCCACAAGTCGAACCGAAAACGGCAGGAGGTCGGTCCTGCCGTTTTTTCTTTTTGCGGAACAACGCATGGCTTGTGCAGGGACCGGTCTCTGACCCGTCCAGGCCGAGCAATGCTCGGCTAAGGTTTTTGGTCTCGGCATCGACCTCGTGGACCCGAGGGCAGGATACCCAGGGGACAGCCGGCGGGACGCCGGCGCTACCAAAACCAGGCCCTCCGGGGTTGCTGAATCCTGCGCTGATCCTTTAGAATCTAATGTCTCGAACAAGTTTGGAGACCCCATGAAGGCAGCGATTCATCCCGCTTACAACGAAATACGCGTTATGTGCGCGTGCGGCAGCAGCTTTACAACTCGATCGACCCATAAAGGCGACATCCACGTAGAAATTTGCTCGTCGTGCCATCCTTTCTTCACCGGGAAGCAAAAGCTCATGGATACCGCCGGCCGAGTGGAGCGCTTCCGCCGCAAGTATGCCAAAGCCGAACCGGTCAAGAAATAACGACCCACAGATGCGCACGGATTTTCCAAGCCCCTGCTCCAGCAGGGGCTTTCGTTTTGGGAGGAAGAGAGAAACTCGAGGGTGCCCTATCCTGATTTCGCGTTTTCTGCGAAATCAGGGTGGGGAATTTGGACTTTCCCAACGATTCTTTAGTACGAACTGTAGTTCGCCACAACTCGCATCACTTTTCCGCTCCCAGACAGTTCCATAAATTCTGCCGTGCGTGTTCCCTTTTGATTGGTGTAGTAGAGCACGATGCTGTTTACGCCCCAGAGCACGTCCTCAAGATGAAACTGGAGTTCCGGATAGGCTTCCAGCCCGCGCTGAAAGTAAGCTCTCAAGCTTTGCTTCCCTGCCACCCTGCCATCCGGCGCTCCCAAAAGACGGGCGGCCACGGGCGAGATCAGCTCGATTGCATCCTCATAGTGCGTCATGATCAGGTCCAGATCATGAGCGTTCCACGCCGCAACCCAATGATTGGCCAGACTCCAGGCCTCGTCTCTCGTCACTGCCGTTCCCTCCGTTCAATGCTTCGCCCAGGCCCATCCCGTGATTTGCCAACCCGCCGGGTTCTTGTGCAGGGAAAGCGTAATGATCGAGCCGACTTCGCTCACCGGCTTCCCCTTCTGCTTGAACGTATAGTTCGCAGGAACGACGACATAGGCATAGTCGGAGTTGATATCCACGTGCGACGCCTTGCCCAGCGTCACCACTCCATCGGTAATGCCGTTCTTCTGAGCATCGGCGTCAAAGTCGCTCAACCACTTCGCGCAGGCCCCGGCGCCATGCCACTCGTGCGGCGGAAATTCATCGAGGATGGATGTTTCATCCGCACAGGCCGCAACCGCCATCTTCGTATCGCCCTTGTTGAAGCCATCGACAAACTGATGGATCGAGGCGAGCACTGCGGTCTGTGCCGATCCAGAAGTCTGCGCCATTGAGAACGTGGTCAACACAGCCAGTGAAAGTGCGATAAGCATTCTGTTCATAGGCCTGAAGTATAACGGGACTGACGGTGCCCCATTCTAATTCCGCGCTTTCAGCGAAATTAGAGTGGGGATTGTGACTTCGAAGATTCACACTCTCCCAACCCACGGTGAGCTAAACTGACCAGCCACCAGCCGCCATTGTCAGCATAATGGATATGTCTGACAGTCAGGCAGGAGGTTCTATGTTAGGTTACGGTTTGGCAGGAACGGTTCTGGTAATTCTCTTGATCGTTTTTCTCGTGCGTGGAAATCTCTGAACACAACCTGGGCGCTCCCAGCGCCCATTCAATCGTTCGCGTCGTTCGTCGTTTCTCGGTCCATATTTTCTCCGACTCCGGTTTAGGTAGGTAGGGGTGATCCGCCCAAATCGAACGCGGGGATTTTGATCTCGAAGATTCAGACCTCCCCATCCATTGTCATCCCGAGTAAAGTCGAGGGACCTGGGCCCATCCTAATTTCGCGTTTTCTGCGAAATTAGGGTGGGAATTTTTGACCTTGAAGATTTCGAACTTCCCAACTGAATTGTCATCCCGACCGAAGCGAAGCGCAGCGAGCGAAGTGGAGGGACCTGCTGTTCGCTCGCATCGTCACATGCCCGAATAGGGAGTCGTGCGTCGAACCCAAACGTAGTTGTCTTTGACAGCAGTCGCGCCCCCTCCAAGTCATCGGCAAGTTCGATCGCAGCGGTTCCTTTCAGCTTCCTCCATCTGCCTGGGCCGTAGAGCATTCGTAGCCGCCTCCTTTCTCGGATTCCGTTACCCGACGCGATCGTCTCGACGTGGGAGACGCTGCCGATGATCTTGAAGGGCATGCTGAATCAGAGATCAATGACGCCCTTCTTGTCTGTGACCGATGAACATTAGTGCCGGGTAGAAAAGCAGGTCCCTCGACTTCGCTCGGGATGACAGGTTGTGAGATGAATCGATGGCGCGCCCGGCCATTTCCTTTTTGTGCGAATCCGAAAAAGATGGCGAGGCGTGCGCTCGTCGTGTATGCTCCCGTGGGCCGGGCGAGACGAATTGAAGTCCCGGCTCATCCTTGACTATGTCCACTGTCAACGTAGAACGCGTCGGGCATCTCATGAGCCCCGGAAAAAAACTGGGCACGGCTTCCCTGACCGGTCGCAACGGGATTTTGTGCCGCTATTTTTATTTTGCGATGTCGCTGCTGTTGGCGGCGATTGTGATCGCCGGCTTCAAGCGTACGGTCAACGCCAACCTGTTCCATCCAGCGGTGCCGCGGCCCTTTATTCTCTGGATTCATGCCTCGGCTTTCACCGCGTGGGTGATCTTCTTCATTTCTCAGTCCACGCTGGTGCGGGTAGGCAAAGTCAGTTGGCATCGCTCCATCGGATGGTTTGGCGCCGGGCTGGCGACCGTCATGGTTCCGCTGGGCATTGTTACTGCCATCGTCATGGCCCGCTTTGACACGGTTCAGCTGCATCAGAGCGGTGCGGATGCTTTTTTGAGCATTCCGTTCTACGACATGATCGCGTTTGGCGTGTGCATTGCACTGGCCATCTACTGGCGCACGAAACCAGCGCTGCATCGCCGGCTGATGTTCATCGCGACCTGCGGACTCATGGACGCGGGCTTTGGCCGCTTTGACTACTTGTTCAACAATAATCTCTTCTTTCCTTGCCTGGACCTGCTGATCATTCTCGGCATGGCGCGCGATCTGCTGGTGGATCGGCGCGTCCATAAGGTGTATCTCTATGCAGCGCCGCTGTTGATTGTTGGGCAAAGCCTCTCGGTGCATATGTGGCGAAGCAATCCTGCCTGGTGGCAGGGGATCACCCACGCGATTCTCTGGTAATCACAAAAGGCCCACATTTGCATCTCAGAACCTGAGAGTCTTGCCAACATCGTCCGGGTAGAGCCAGACAGAAGGCCCTGCAACCGGCGGATTGATATGGAAGGCAAGCGAGGGTAATATCGCGCCGTGGATACTATCGACTGGCTGCTCGATTCGGACCCGGCCATCCGCTGGCAGGTGATGCGCGATCTGACGGACGCCTCAGCGGAGGCGGTTGCCACGGAGCGCGCCCGCGTTCCACGCGAGGGAGTTGGCGCCGAAATTCTCGCCTGCCAGGGAACGGACGGCTCATGGCACCGGGACGACGCGCCGGTCTGGCTGCCGACCCTTTTTACGATGCAACTTCTGCGCGCGACCGGCGTCGATCGCGCCGAGCCTGCCGTTGTTTCGGCGGTGGAAGGCCTCGAGGGGGGCTTCCGGTGGGACGAGGAGTTCGGCAAGAAACCGTTCTTCGAAGGGGAAGTGGAGCCGTGCATCAACGGGGGCACGCTCGCTCTTGGCGCCTACTTCGGGCGCCCGACGGAGAGCCTGGCGCGCCGTCTGGTCAGCGAGCAACTCGATGACGGAGGTTGGAACTGCGAAGCGCCGAAGAGCGCGCGCTCGTCCTTCCATACCACGATCTGTGTGCTGGAGGGTTTGCTCGAGTACGAGCGTGCGGTTGGGTCCGTGCCAGAGATCGCGGCGGCCAGACGGCGAGGCGAGGAGTACCTGCTGGAGCGCGGCCTTTTCCGGCGGCGATCGACCGGCGAGGTCGCGAATCCGGCATTCCTGAAATTCGCCTTCCCGCCCCGCTACCACTACGACGTCCTGCGCGCTCTCGATTACCTCAGAGCCGCCGGTGTCCAGCCCGACGCGCGCATGGGCGATGCCTTGCAGGTTGTCGAGAGCCGGCGGCAGGCCGACGGTCGATGGCTTCTCGATCACGCGTACGACGAGGCGCTCGCCTTCCAGTTTAATGAGCCGGTGGGCCAGCCGAGCCGGTGGAACACGCTCCGGGCTCTGCGCGTGCTCCGTTGGTCCGAGCAGGCATGGGTTCGAACCGACGAGGCGTCCGTAGGGCATAGCCGAGCGGGCACTTAGGTTCGCCTGTACTCATCTGCAAGAACCGCAAGATGGGGCACTCGGCAGTGTGGCATTCTACGTTTGTGTTTCAAGTGTGAGGCAGCGAGCCCTCGCCTCCATCCCGCCTAAGAAGATCACACGGAATTGTGACTTGGATCACTTACGGTTAGCTGGCTGCAGCTTACTGTAGCCCATGCTTATCTTCAGGAGGTAAAGCAATGACTATCCCCAAGACGATGAAAGCCGCAGTTGTCGAGAAATTTGGCGAGCCTCTGGTGGTTCGAGAAGTTCCCGTCTCTGCGCCTGGACCGGGGCAAGCCCTGGTGGAAATCATGGCCAGCGGAGTGTGTCACACCGACCTGCACGCCGCTGACGGTGATTGGCCGGTCAAACCGACTCTTCCTTTTATTCCGGGGCATGAAGGCGCCGGGGTTGTCGTTGAGCTCGGACCCGGAGTATCCCATCTGAAAGAAGGAGATCGGGTCGGACTGGTGTGGTTGCACAGCGCGTGCGGGCATTGTGAGTTTTGCCTGTCGGGCTGGGAAACGCTGTGCCTGGAACAGAAGAATTCCGGATATTCGGTGAACGGCAGTTTCGCCCAGTATGCCATGGCCGAAGCCGATTATCTGGGACGAATCCCCAAGGGCCTTTCGTTTGTGGACGCAGCCCCGATTCTCTGTGCCGGCGTCACTACCTACAAGGGGCTGAAAGAGACCAACACGCGGCCGGGAGAGTGGGTCGTGATCTCGGGCGTCGGCGGCCTCGGGCACGTGGCCATTCAATATGCCAAGGCCATGGGGATGCACGTCGCGGCGGTTGACCTGGGGCCGGAGAAAATGGCGCTGGCGCAGCGGCTGGGCGCCGAGATTGTCATCGACGCGAAAACCCAAAACCCGCCGGCGGAAATTCAAAAGCAGATTGGCGGGGCGCACGGAGTGTTGGTGACTGCAGTTTCAACCATTGCTTTCAAGCAGGCGATCGGCATGCTGCGCCGCGGCGGCACCTGCGTGCTGAACGGACTGCCTCCGGGCGACTTTCCGGTTTCCATTTTCGATGTGGTCCTGAACCGCTACACCATTCGGGGGTCGATTGTGGGCACGCGCAAGGACCTGGAGGAAGCGCTGGCGTTTGCTGCTGAGGGCAAAGTAAAGGCGACCATCGAGACCCTGCCACTGGAGTCGGTCAATGACGTTTTCAACCGGCTCAGGACGGGGAAGGTCAACGGCCGAGTGGTTCTTGGAATCGGAGAGCACTCTGTCCAAAGAAAGGGAAAAGGGGTCAAGTCAGCAGCCTGAACGGAGAGGGTGTTTACCGAGGACGGGGCGGGTGACCGAACGGCTTACCCGTCCCTCGTGTTTTCGCTCGGTTCATTTAGTAAAAGGACGGGCTGCCGGCTCACTCATCCTGGCCTGATAGGACCGCTCGTACTGTGCAGCATACCGGGTTGCCTCGGCGGTGTAACGGGCGAGGTTCTCAGACACGGCGATCAGATCCTCTTCAACGCCCACTGCCATTTCGACCGTGGCGTCATCCAGGACTTGGGCGGTTTGGCTGGTGAGCGGCCCCAGGTTCTGCTTGAGCCACGCCGTGTAAGCGGCGGCCGCCTCTTTGTACCGGGCTTTGCGCTGGCCGTAGAGCGCGGCCCGTTGCTGAAGTTCCCAGGTGGCGCGGGTGCGTTCGCGCGTCGCTTGTTCCCGCTGTAACGCCTGCAGCCTGGCCGGATCGACCATATCCCCGGCCTCGCCAGTTGCAACCACCGGGAGCTTCTCGATTCTTGCCGAAATCTCTTTGGCAATCTGGTCATGGCCCCCAGGGGTTGCCAGAATCGCCTGGTCTTTCTTGTCAAACACCGGGTCGATTCCGTATATCCGTTGCTTGATGTCAGAGAGCTCTTTCTGCCTGGCTATGACCGCCGCAGTTTCGTCGGTGGCCCGTTTTGCCCGTCGCTCCGCAGCCGTCTCGCCGGTGGGCGGCGCGGGCGCGTGCTCGTTGCCCATGTATTTCCGCATTTCGGCTTCTTGTTCCTGCTTCGTCATCTTCTCGAAACGCTGCTGATAGGCAGGATCGTTCATCATCCGCTGCATCATGGCCTGCATGCCGCCGCCGGATGGAGCGTTGCCGGGCGCTCCCGAAAGACTCTGCTGATACTCTCCGGCTGCCTGGATCGCGGCCTGCTGGGCCTCTGCTTCCGACATCTCACCGATCTTGTCTGTGCCACCCATCCGGTTGACGATGGGACTGGCATCCGCCTGCGCTTTGGTTCGTTGCGCCAGCGCTTCCTGATTCGCCGACCGAGCGTCCACGGCATCCTTGATCACGTCGCGCGCGGCCGCCACCCGCTTGTAGAATGGAGCGTAGAACGTGTCGAGCGCAGCAGTGTCCTCGTTCGCGTCGATTTCTGTACCGTAGGTCCGTCTGCTCGCTTCCGCAGCGGTGGCCGGGATGCCCGGGGCCGCCTCCAGTAGAGCCTGGTGGTCGATCTTTCCCAGGACATTGCGCGATTGTTCCTCTGCGACCACGATGGCAGCCGCCACCGCAAATGCGAACAACGCAAGCACAGGTTTCGTCAGCGTTGGCTTCATAAGGGTTCTCTCCCTGAAGAAAGAATTTCCGTTCTGACTGCCAAAACGGCAGCCATTGTACACCTGTCTCGTCGATATGGTGGATGGCGCCTGGCCGGCCCACCTGGTTCCCAGCCAGCGGCAGAAGTGAGGTGCATTGACGGCCCGCCACAGGGTTTTGTGTGCGCGGGGAAGGAAGGCAGTCCCTCGACTGCTCTCGTGACAGCCTTGAGAGATGACTGCAGAAAAACTCCCGCCCAAGCGGAGCTTCGACGGGGCACCTGGCAGCAAGACCCACCCCCTGCAAAAAACGCGGAAGGGTGTGCACCCTGAACTCTTTAACGGGCACCCGGCAGAGATGCGGACGCCTGGCGGGCAATCAGGAGAAAGCCCTTGCCGCGAGCATCGGATTCGAGGCGGCCCAGGCGGGCGCGGGCGGCGGCGGGCCTGCCGGCGCGGAACTCGGCTCTCCCCAGAAGGAGGCGCGCCTCAAGCTCGAAGACGGCGTAGCCGTCATGCCTGGCCCGGGCCTGGAGAGCGTTGAGATCGCGTCCTGCTTCGGCTGCGTTGCCGGAGAGAGTCTCAACCTCGGCTTCCGCGAAGCCGGCTTTCATGCGGACCATGCGATCGCCGCCCTGATTCGCCAGAGCAACGGCGTGCGCGGCGGTAGCGCGGGCTTCACTGAGTTTTCCCTGGGCCAGAAGCGAACGGGTCAACATGGCATAGGCCAGAGACGCGGAGCCAGAGACTTTGTTCTTTTCAAAGACCGATGCCGCCTTGCGAGCCAGGGACTCTGCGTCTGCAGGTCTGGCCTGGTCCAGAGCGATCTCGGCCAGTTGCAGGTTGCTCTCGGCCGAGTAGTTCTTTTCCTCGTTGTGCTCGCGCAGAGTCAGGGACTGCTGGGTCGATGCCAGCGCTTCATCCAAACGGTCCTGGGCGATCAGGACTTCGGCCAGGCCGACCAGCGAATAGCTCAAGCCACGCTTAAACGAGAGTTCTCTTTGCAGGGCCATGGCCTGATTGTATTTCTCGGCGGCGGCGGCCAGTTGGCCCTGCTGGTAGTCCAAACCTCCCAGGTTGAACAGCACAATGGACTCTCCGCGCTTGTCCCCGATGTCGCGAAAAAGTTGAAGGGCCTCCTCTTTCATCTTTCTTGCCGATGACAATTCCCCCGCACTCAAGGCGACATCTCCCAGGTCGTCGAGATCGGCGGCAACACCGCGTTTGTCATTCTGGGAGCGTTGAATGCGGAGGGCCTCCTCCATCCGCTCCCGGGCGTGCTCGAGATCGCCCTGCTCAGAGAGAAGGATGCCGAGATTGTTGGAGCATGAGGCGATGTCCCAGTTCGCTCCGATGCGGCGAAACTCGCGCAGCGCTTCTTCAAAAGATTTTTGCGCCTCGGGCAGGTCTCCCTTGTCCTTCTGATCAATCGCAATCCCATGAAGGGCCTTGGCGGCGTTGCGAGCGTCTCCCGCGGCGAGCCAAAGCTCGCGGGCGCGGGTATCGTCGGCGATGGCCTGGTCGGGTTCACCCAGGTTCACCCAGGCCCAGGCTTCGCGATCGAGCGCGGTGGCTAACATGAGACCGCTGCCCAGAGCCTGCGCCCGGGCAACGCCGGCAGCAGCAGCTTTTTGACTGCGCGTCATGTCACCCAGCCTTTCGGAGGCCGAGGCTTCGATCAGATCAATGCGCGGGTCCTTGCCTTCCGGCGCCGGCAATTTGCGCAACCCAACTACGGTTTGCAGAGCATCGGCGTAGTGGTCCGCCCGGATCTGCGCATTGGCGAAGCGCAGGCCGTAGTCCAGATTGTCAGGGAAGAGATCGTGCAGGGTGCGATAGCTCTCGAGGGCTGCGGGACGATCATGGGTGAGGTCGCGATAACGGCCCTCTACGGAGAGGCGGTCTTCTTGCGAGAGATTGGCGGAGAGATCGAAGGCTTTCCTGGCTTCGGCTTGAGCGTTTAGCTCGTAGCCCAGGATGGACAAGCTCTCAGCCAATGCGGAATGCGAGAGGGCATGATTGGGATCCGCGGTGACGGCCCTTTCCAGCAGGCTACGGGCGGCGAGGGCGTCAAAGCCCCGGAGCCTGGCCAGCGCTTCCGCGTAATAGCGCTCTGCTTTGGAATTTGAGGGAACCGCAGCTCGTACCTCGCGCACGGCTGTATCCGACAAGGAGCCGACGCCGAGCGTGCGGCGCAGATCGTCACCCCCGGCAGAAATGAGCTGCGGGAGTTCGCTCTCTCTGCCATCCTCGGTAAAGGCCGCGATGGTTTCGCCAGTGTGAGTGTCCTGGGCTTGCAGAACGATTCTGAGCTTGGTGCCTGAGCCATCTGCGAGCGCCAGATACGAGCCGGACACGACCATGTCCGTGCCCAGCTGGTTGTGAATCTTGTCCAGCGTTTCCCCGCCGTAGGTGTCGGTCGGGGCCAGCGACAAATCCAACTTCATGCGAGCGATGTTTTCGCTGGGGATCACCCTGATCTGCCGCCCGGAGGCAAGTTCCGCGCCCAGCAATTCCGCCATCGCGGTTGAAATCCACTCTTCGTCCGGCTTCCCCGACAGGTTCTTGAATCCCACAACGGCGATCGAGGGACGGGGCTTGATCGATGCGGACGCCGCGGTGCCCGCGGAATGAGAAAAATTCCCATACGCACCCCTGCGACACCGATTCCCAGCAGCAAGATTGCGGCGGCGCTGAGGGAGAGCCACCTCCGCCTTGGCGTGGATGCGGTGGCTACGACCGGCGCGGGCACATTCGCGAACGGCGCCTGGATCGTGAGCGGCGTGGGCTCCGCCGGGAGTTGCACCGGAACGCTGCGCTCTACCGGGAAGATAAAGCGGTAACCGAGCTTGGGGACGGTCTGGATATAACGGGGATCCGTGGCCGAATCGCTCAGGACGCCGCGCAGTTCCTTGATCGCGGTGTTGAGGCTGTGTTCGAAATCTACAAATGTGTCCGAGGGCCAGAGCTGCTGACGGAGTTGTTCGCGGGTGACCACCTCGCTGGAGCGTTCGACCAACAGAGATAAGACCTGAAAGGGCTGAGGCCGGAGCTTGACTTTAGTTCCAAATTTGTACAGTTCGCGGGAGCTGAGATAGAGCTCATAGGGGCCGAACTTAATGACCACCAGGGACGCATCCATGGAGTACCGCGAGTATGGCATGGCGGCACCCCATACTAGCCCTGTCTGGACGACCGGAGCAAGAAGTAATCTGCCATGGAATGAGCCAGTTAGACCTTCACCTTTTTTTGATTAGATTTCCAGGCGGTCTGCCTTGCCAGGAGGGGAAAGGGCGAGCATAATCCGGCGTCGGTTGCAGTCTTGTAGGGACTCTGAAGGCTACGGTGTTGCCACCCCTGGGAGGGAATCATATGCGCGCGCCATCTGGCATCGGACATTGGGTAAGAATCCATGCGAGGAAACTGGGGGTAGTCGCGGGGGCGTTCAGTCTTGTCACGATGGCCACCGCGCTGGTGATTCCGAACCTGTTTCCATTCTTCGACCGGACGGGGTTTGTCTCCACCTACAACACGAACGGTCCGATCCGGGAGAACTCGGCCTTTTTCCAGAGTCTCGGGACCAACGGCAGGAGTTGCGCCACCTGCCATGTCCTCAGTAATGCGATGGGGTTGAGCACGGACAATATCCAGGCGCGATTCTTACTGACCCGCGGACGCGATCCCCTGTTTGCCGCGGTGGATGGCGCCAATTGCCCGAATACCAGTTCGAACAGTCCAGCGTCGCACAGCTGTTGCTGAAGAATGGACTGATCCGCGTTGGCATACAACTGCCCGCGGCCCCCCACTTCACCATCCGCGCCGTGGTCGATCCCTACGGATGCGCCATCGTGACTGATCCCGGCAGCGGACTGCAGACGGTGTCGGTGTACCGGCGTCCCTTGCCGACGACCAACCTCAGGTTCCTGAGCGCCGTCATGTTTGACGGGCGGGAAACAATTGCGCCTCTGAACGACCCGAAAACCTTTCAGGCCAACCTGGTCACCGACCTGATGCACCAGTCAGTTTCCGCCACGGTCACGCACGCGCAGGGGGTAACGCCAACCATCGCGCAGCAGACGGACATCGTCAACTTCGAACTGGGATTGTTCAGCGCTCAACTGGCGGACAACCACGCCGGGCTGCTCAATCAGTACGGAGCTTTCGGCGGAGCACGTGATCTCTCGTCGCAAAACTACTACCCGGGAATCAACGACACCCTGGGCGCCGACCCAACTGGCGCGGCATTCAATCCCACGGGATTCACGCTGTATTCGTCGTGGGAAAACCTGCAATCCGGAAACCGGAGAGACTGGGCCCAGGTAGCCGCGCGCCAGGACATCGCAGCCGGAGAAAAGCTTTTCAACTCACATCCCTTGACCATCACCGGCGTGCGCGGACTGACTGACAACCCGGCCCTTGCCGGCGCTCTCGGGGTTTCGTTGCCCATTGCGTCGTTCCCTGGAACCTGCACCACCTGCCATGACGCGCCGAATGTGGGCGACCACTCGCTGCCCTTGCCGCTCGATATCGGAACCGGCCATGACACTACTCTCGAGACCGACCCGCAAATCGCCAGCGGACTGATGCAGCTCAGTTCTCCCGACGTACCGGTCTTCGAAATCACGGGATGTCCAGACCCGTTCGCGGACTCCGGTTCGTCCACCGAGCCCTACGTGATTTACACGACTGACCCTGGCAAGGCGCTTCTGACCGGGCAGTGCGGAGACGTGAACCGCATCAAGGGACCGATCCTGCGGGGCCTGGCCGCGCGCGCTCCCTACTTCCACAACGGTGCCGCCCGTGACTTGAACGAACTGGTTAACTTCTACAACGAGCGCTTTCAGATGAACCTGACTGACAAGGAAAAGACGCAGCTGATCGCGTTCCTGAATAGCCTGTAAGGCAGTGGCCTACTCAAGCCAAAATGGAGGACGGGCGTCCCGCCCGTCCTCCATTTCGATTCGGCCGCGATCAGGCTGCTGCTTCGAAGCGATCGTGATTCATCACCTTGGTCCATGCCGCCACGAAGTCTTTCACGAACTTCTCCTTCGAGTCCGAGGATGCATAGACTTCCGCGAGGGCACGGAGCTGCGAGTGCGAACCGAAGATCAGGTCCACGCGGGTGCCGGTCCACTTGACCTGGTTGGTCTTGCGGTCGCGTCCCTCGTACACGGCTCCGGAGCCGTTGGATTCAGTGGACGGCTGCCATTGCGTGCGCATGTCTAGCAGGTTGACGAAGAAGTCGTTGGTGAGCGTGCCCGGCTTCTGAGTCAAGACACCATGCCTCGAGTTGCCGGTATTCGCACCCAGGACGCGCAGGCCACCGACGAGGACTGTCATCTCCGGCGCGGTCAGCCTCAGCAGCTGCGCCTTATCGACCAACATCTCCTCGGGCGACAGGCGCTGCTTGCCGCCTAGATAGTTGCGGAATCCATCTGCTTTGGGTTCGAGGGGCTCGAAGGATTCAACATCAGTTTGCTCCTGCGACGCGTCCATGCGTCCCGGCTTGAAGGGGATCTTTACATCGGTTCCGGCGTCTTTCGCGGCTTTCTCGATGGCCGCATCGCCGCCCAGAACGATCAGGTCCGCGAGCGAGACTTTCTTGCCGCCAGGCGCGGAAGCATTGAACTCCTTCTGGATTGCTTCCAGCTTCTGCAGCACCTTCTCCAATTCGGTTGGCTGGTTCACCTCCCAGAACCTTTGCGGCACCAGGCGAATGCGCGCGCCGTTGGCTCCGCCGCGCTTATCCGAGCCGCGGAAGGTTGACGCCGACGCCCAGGCGGTCGAGACCAGCTGGGAAGTGGACAGGCCAGAGTCAAGAATTTTTGCCTTCAGCGCGGCGACGTCCTGCTCCCCGATCAGCGGATGATTCACCGCGGGGATTGGGTCCTGCCACGGCAGCGGCTCCCTGGGAACGAGCGGACCGAGATAACGCACGATCGGCCCCATGTCGCGATGGGTAAGCTTGAACCACGCCCGGGCGAAGGCGTCGGCCAACTGGTCCGGATGCTCGTAGAAGCGCCGTGAAATCTTTTCGTACGCAGGGTCGAACCGCAAGGCAAGGTCCGTGGTCAGCATGGAGGGCGCGTGACGCTTTGACGGATCATGCGCATCGGGCACCGTGCCGTTGCCTGCGCCATTTTTCGGGGTCCACTGATGCGCGCCGGCCGGGCTCTTGGTCAGTTCCCAGTCGTATTTGAACAAATTGTCGAAGAAGTTGTTGCTCCACTTCGTCGGCGTAGTGGTCCAGGTGACTTCCAGGCCGCTGCCGATGGTGTCAGCACCAAAACCTTTTCCAAATTTATTCTTCCACCCGAGGCCCTGGTCCTGAATGTCGGCAGCTTCTGGTTCCGGGCCCACATAGTCAGCGGGAATGGCAGCGCCGTGGGTCTTGCCGAAGGTATGCCCGCCGGCAATCAGTGCGACGGTTTCCTCGTCGTTCATGGCCATGCGTTTGAAGGTTTCGCGAATGTCCCTGCCCGCGGCAATGGGATCGGGCTTTCCATTGGGCCCTTCCGGGTTCACGTAAATCAGACCCATCTGAACCGCAGCCAGGGGATTCGAGAGATCACGATCGCCGCTGTAACGCTCGTCCGCCAGCCACTTACCCTCGGGACCCCAGTAAACGTCCTCTTCGGGCTCCCACACATCGGCGCGTCCGCCGCCGAAACCAAATGTCTTGAAGCCCATCGACTCGAGAGCGACATTGCCGGCGAGAATCATCAGGTCAGCCCACGAGATTTTACGGCCGTATTTCTGCTTGATCGGCCAGAGCAGCCGGCGCGCCTTGTCGAGGTTCACGTTGTCGGGCCAGCTATTGAGCGGTGCGAAGCGCTGCTGCCCGGCCCCGGCGCCGCCGCGGCCATCGCCGATGCGGTACGTGCCTGCGCTGTGCCAGGCCATGCGGATGAACAGTCCTCCGTAGTGCCCGAAATCGGCCGGCCACCAATCCTGCGAGTCGGTCATCAGCGCATGCAGGTCTTTGATCACGGCATTCAGATCAAGACTCTTGAATTCTTTCGCGTAATTGAACTCCTTGCCCATCGGATCGGACAGCGAAGAGTGCTGGTGCAGGACGTTCAGGTTCACCTGATTCGGCCACCAGTCGCGGTTGCGGGGAGCGGAGGCCCCGTGGTTGAACGGGCACTTGGATTCGGTTGACGTATTTTTGCTCTGATCTTTGACCTGAACTTCGGGGGAAACAGTCCCCGATGAAGAGGCCAGCGTGTTTTCCATGTGTTTTGGATTTTCCATAATCTCTTCCTTTGAATTAGTTCAAAACTGTGATGATCTACGAACCCATCAGACCGCGGTTCGCGCAACAGGCGCCGACGCGCTTTCTTAATCGGCGGTTCAACAAGTATTCACACATCTCCAGGCCTAAAGGGAAGCGCGGCGCGGCGCGCACTTCGCGCAGAGTCCGCGGAAAATGAGCTGACATTCGCGAACGATTCGCTTACCAAGAGAACGAGAAGCTGGCCTGGGCACGTCGTACCACTCCACGTCCTCCACATTGCCGCAGCGGTCGCAGATGAAGTGGTGGTGGCGCATGCCTTCCAGATCGAACCGCCCGGCGCGGCCCTCGACGGCGACTTCCCGCACCAGGCCGGCCTTCACCAGGTCCCGCAGGTTGTTATAAGTCGTAGCCCGGGAAGAGCGCGGATCCACGCGGTTCACGGCTTCGAAGATCTCCGCAGCCGTGGGATGCCCCTTGTGGTCCATCAGGAATGCCATCACGGCATAGCGCTGCGCAGTGCAACGCAACCCGCTGCCCTCCAGGGAATGTTTGATCGCTTCAGAGTCCATCAGAAACATTAGATTATATCTAATCTAATATTTTGTCTAGATTTCTGCTCGATTGTTCGGGTGGCCCACTCAAGCCCGATTTTGGCTTGAGTGGGGATGTTCCTCACCGGTCGAGCGCGGGTGGTGCGAGTGTCCCGGAGGACTGGGAGTGGAGCAGGTTTCGCCAGTACGCAACCGGCTGTCAGGGACGGGTGGAGATCGAGCCAAAATGGACGGCGCGCGAACACGCGAACGAAGCGTGAGGAGGAACTGACGTAACTTTGACACCTTTCGGGCAAAAGGTAGCATGGCAGGATGGGCATAGGCCCTGACCGGGAAGCGGGCTGCGGGCGCAATTGAGCCCTTGGAAGGCTGCTTCCCCAAGTCGGAATCTGGAGGCCGTGATGAACTCACCTACCCGTAGCCGCAACATTCTGCGGACGTCCGTGCTGATTTTTGCATCCCTGACGATTTCGGTGCTGGCGTGGGGGCAGCACAGGGATTCCGGCGGGCATGCGGGCAATCCCGGCCACTCCGGCGGCCAGGAGCGCGGGAGCGCTCCCAGTCACGCCTCGGGCCCCAGTCATTCCTCCGCGCCCAGCCATGAAAACTCGCGCGGCCGTCGCGAGGCCACGGGTACTCAGCCGGGACGGACCGCGAGTGCTCCTAACAGTCATTCCGGGAACGGCGGGAATCGCGGTGGCAATGCGCCCGACAATCGCGGCGGAAACGCGTCCGCCGATCGAAGTGGAAACGCCGCCAGCGATCGCGGCAGAAATTCCTCCGGGTACCAGGGTGGAAACATGTCCGGCAATCGCGGGGGAAACACGTCCCGCAATTCCGGCAATCGAAGTGGATACAGCGCCGGCGATCGCGATCGAAATCCTTCCAGCAATCGCGGCGGATACAACGCCGGCAATCGTGGAAGCATGAACAACCACCGCGCTCCCGGACGCACGGTGTCTTTAAGAGGCGGTGGCTCGGCGAGCTATCGGCCGAACGGGCAGGTCCGGGTCATCCACCGCGACGGGATGCGGATCCAGCACAATCTGCGCGGCGGGCGCACCATCGTGACCGAACGGCGCGATGTGCGCATTGTGACCCGGGGCGGCGGCCGCGGCTACGTGCAGCGGACTTACGTTACGCGGGGCGGGCGTTCCTTCTATTCGCGCACTTACTATAACCACGGGGTTTACCGGGTAGGGGTCTATCGCGGTTACTACTACAACCGCCGTCACTACTATGGCTACTATCCCGCCTACTGGTACCACCCCGTGTTTTATAGCTGGGCGTATCGTCCCTGGGGCCCGCCGGTGTACTGGGGCGTGGGGATTGGGGGTTGGGGCTGGGGGCCCTGGTATGGCTACTACGGCGGATATTTCGCACCCTATTCCGTGTATCCATCGGCGGCTTTCTGGCTTACGGACTACGTGATTGCGGCGAACCTGCAAGCCGCTTACGAGAGTCGAGCTGAGGCCAATGCCGAAGCAGCGGGCTACGATCGGGGCTACCGGGACGGAGCCAGCCAGGCAGCCAGCAACGGCCAGGTGACGCTGACTCCGGAAGTAAAGCAGGCTATCGCGGAGGAAGTAAGGGCGCAACTGGCGGAAGAGCAACAACAGTCCTCGGGCGGGCAGGGCGGCTCATACGATGGACAAGCGCGGGCTTTCGAACCGGCTGACGGCGAGGTGCCGCCCGCACTCGATCCCGCGCGGCGCACCTTTGTCGTGGCCAGCGATCTTACGGTTGTATCCAATGGCCAGGAATGTGACCTCACCGCGGGCGACGTCATCACCCGGCTCACCGACACTCCCGATGCCGACCAGAGAGTCAACGTCAGTGTCCAGGCCAGCAAGAAGGGCGACTGCGGCGCGGGCCGGCAAGTGGCGGTTTCCGTGGACGACCTGCAGGACATGCGCAACCACTTCCAGGAACAGCTGGACAGCGGTATGAAAGACTTGGCGGAAAAGCAGGGCAAGGGCGGGTTGCCGAGGGCCCCGGATACGGGCACCACGGCCTCCGACGTGCCACCTCCGTCGCCGGATACGAACGCAGAACAGGAACTGACCGAGCAGGAAAAAGCCGCCGACCAGACCGAGTCGCAGGTCGAGCAGGAGAGTGCGGCAGGGTCGGACCAGGAGCGGTAGCGCCTACAGAAAAATATGCGACAGCACTGACCGTAACTCTGGGTGCTGCCGCGGCGGTAGCGCCGGCGTCCCGCCGGCTGTCCGGCGGGCATCTTGCCCGCCGCTGCGAGGGCGGGACGCCCTCGTGACAGCCGGCAAGATGCCGGCGCTACAAATTCGTGACCCTCGCGATCCTGAGCTCAGGCTACTTTAGAGCTCTTCTGCGCTTTCAGGAACCCGAGCAGGTCG
Organism: Terriglobia bacterium; assembly: GCA_963790645.1. Taxonomy (GTDB): domain Bacteria; phylum Acidobacteriota; class Terriglobia; order Terriglobales; family Acidobacteriaceae; genus JAIQFF01. The sequence goes on from CAWBPS010000016.1 coordinate 244,760, forward strand.
GCGTTGATCTGATCTGCGTGGGTTGTGGGCATCCCGTGCGGGAACCCGGGATACACCTTCAGTGTGGCGTTCTTCACAATCTTCGCGGACATCAGACCCGCCGCCCCGATGGGCACGATCTGATCATCATCGCCATGAAGGATGAGGGTTGGCACATCGAACTTCTTGAGGTCCTCGGTAAAATCCGTCTCCGAGAAGGCCTTGATGCAGTCGTAATGGGGTTTATTGCCTCCCAACATTCCCTGCAACCACCAGCGTTCCCGGATGCCTTCTGAAATCCTGGCGCCCGGCCGGTTATAGCCGTAGAACGGCAGCGTAAGGTCCCTGTAGAACTCCGCCCGATTGGCCGCAAGCTGCGCCCGCAGATCGTCGAAGACCGAGAGCGGCAGGCCTCCGGGATTCTTCTCCGTCTTCAGCATCAAGGGTGGAACCGCGCTGATGAGCACGGCCGCACCGACACGTTTGGTGCCATCCCGGCCGATGTAACGGGCGACTTCTCCGCCACCGGTGGAGTGGCCCACATGGATTGCGTTCTTCAGGTCGAGCTTTTCAGTCAGCGCCGCGAGATCGTCGGCGTAGGTGTCCATCTCATTGCCATCCCAGGTCTGGGTGGAACGGCCGTGGCCTCGCCGGTCATGCGCGATGACTCGATAACCGTGCTGGCCGAAAAAGAGCATTTGCGCTTCCCAGTCGTCCGCACTGAGCGGCCAGCCGTGGCTGAACACCATGGGTTGACCTTTGCCCCAGTCTTTGTAGTAGATCGTCGTACCATCTTTCACTGTAATAGTGCTCATGAGATTTTCTCCTTCGAGTGAAATCGGTTGTCTCCATTTTTGTCAGGCGCCCGCGAGTGGGCGAAAAGCGTGGGAATTCAAGCCACGGATTTCGCGGATTTTTACGGATCAACATCTCCTTTTTATTCCTGACTTGTGGCCCTGTCCGCGTGAAGCCGTGAAATCCGTGGCTTTGAATTCCAGGCCCGCTTCCCGGGCGCGCACATATTCCGATTTATTTCAGGCCGGTTCCCCGACTTCACCAGGCCGAGTTTGCGCCAAAAGTCAGCGCCATCTGCCCGCAATTATATGCCGAAGAACAAGTTCAAGGCCGAATCGACGATTCTCAATGGCCGGCAACCCGCGTGCTCGCGCATGCGGCTGGTCTCGCTAGATAAAGCAACAATCCTCGACTGAATCGGCGTTCACGAGAGTCACCCAATCCCCATTGGCAGGGCGCTGAACCTCCGTAATCTTCGCCCGCGGGTATCGCTGCGCTAACTTGTCATCTCTGGCGTTGTCCGATGAATCTCAAATTCAATTCCAAACCAGACCGGCGCCGCCGGCACCGCCAGTTGCTGAACACCTCGGTGCAGATATTCACTGGTTCTGCCCGGATCGATGCTCTTGGCATCAATCTCAGCGACGTTGGGATGGGTCTGTTCACCCTCGCCAACCTGGCTCTGGGATCTCAAATTCAGGTTGAATTTCTTCCGCCCGGACGCAAGGAACGGGTCCGAATCTCCGGCACGGTCCGCTATCGCGCTCTGTATCTGTACGGCATCGAGTTCATCAAGGACGCAGATCAAGATCAAGTTAGTCAGACAGACACAGGAAGACTGGCCGGCCGCCACGCCTAGTCCTAACCGATTCGTGACTGCGCACTTAAGAGCCTCACCGCCTAACTGGCTTTACTTTCCTTCGCCAGGCGGGCCTGCGTGGCATCGTAGCTCTCGCCGTAGATGGACGGCACTTTGCCGCCCATGGGACGCAGGTACACGGAGAGCTGTCCGCGATGGTGGATGGTGTGGTTCAGCGCCAGCTGTATGAAGCCGACCGCGGGAAGCTGGAACATGCCCCGGAAATCCATCGACCGGGCGAGTTGCTCACCACTGAGCCCTTCGAGCTTCCGTAAATTCGCGGCAAAGCTCTCTTCAAACCAGGCGGCAATGCCGGAGGAATTAGTGATCGACTCCGGCCGGGGAATGGGACTGAAATCAAACGCGCCCACAGGTATTCCTCCGAAAAAGCGCTGCTCCGAAGCTGCGATGTGCCACGCCAGCTCCAGCGCGGTTTTCGAAACCGCGTCGGGACGATAGTCACCTTTGTCGAGTGGAATAGCTTCGATCACCCGCCTCGTGGTCTGGTGTTCATTCTTAAGCGTGGGCAAAGCCATGCCCAGGATGAATTTGGCCTGATCCGGCGTGAGTTGCGAAGAAGACATGGGTTCTTTCCTTTCCGGAGATCTGGATCATTCTAGCCTAGCGCTGGCAAATCGTTGAGCCACGCTCGTGGACTGGCTTGTTGGAGTAATCGCTGATTTCAACAGGCATGAACTCTGGCAATGGAGAATTTCGAGTCTTTACCGCGTCACCGCTGAACGCCCCGTCACATATGGCTTTCCTGTTATCACTGACCCTGCGATCGGCGCACCAGCATGGTAATCGGTGAACATAGCATTAGCTTGACCTCTCAGGTCAGCACGATAATCGTCTTCGACTCAGAGAGCGCCGGCGAGATTTGGCGTTGGCAAGGGAAAGGCGCAGTAAGCCGTTACCGGGCACTCTCAATGGGCAATTGGACATCCGCGTACAAGTTCTGGATACGCAATTTACGCATCAGTTGTTTCATTCGTGAGGCAAGGAGATGTGCTGCGCCGACAACGCGAATTCAACTGCCACGATTTCGACTAGAGCTTACTCAGCCGCACTCCCATTCACCATCACATCAATCTGTCTCGGCGCAAGCGGTCCCTCTGGTTCCGCCACCATCAGCAACCGTCCGTCGGGTCCAATATCGTAGCTCCGGCTAAAAGTGATTGTGTAGTTAAACAGCCCTTGAAATAACAGCTTGGGTCGCCCGGAGTTCATTCCACCATTCTTCCCTTCCATCGGGACCACGAAAACCTGGCCCCCTAGTCGGTAAAAGAGTTCTTTGCCTGAGTGAGACCAGGCGGGCTCTTCGCCTCCGCCGCTTGAAACTTGGCGTTTCGGCCCTGGGCCCGGAAAAGGCTGCACGTAAATCTGGCTCTGCCCGGCCTCGTCCGAAGTAAATGCGATCCAATGGCCGTCGGGCGAAAATGTTCCTTGCTTTTCCATGAACTTGCTGTTTGCGACGGGGCTCGTTGCTTTCGAATCCAGATCGACTGTCCAGAGATCGGCGCCTTTTTCCAAATTCCAATCCACATACGTCAGGCGTCGTCCGTCTGGGGACCAATCGCACAAGTAATGTTCACTGTTCCCACTCGTCACTTGTAGCGGATCGCCGCCTTCAGCAGATACTACGAAAAGTTGGTGAGGTCCATTCCGGCTGGACTCAAATGCGACTTGTCTCCCATCCGGCGACCACGCAACCGTATGGTCATCTCCGAAAAAAGTAAGGCGCCCGAATGTGTCTCTCGCGGGATCGTAGGTCCAGATGTTCGCAACAATATCGTGCATGACCCATAACGCGATGTGTCGCTTATCTGGGGACAATCGTGGGGCCGAATATGGATCGCGTGCGCTCGAAATAACCTGTCGTTCGCCTGTGCGATTCACCCAGACGAGCGATCTTTGGGGGCCGCTTACTCCGCCCGACACATACGCCAACGTACCGTCGTTGGCGGTCGCGAGATAAGCGACTCCGACGTATAGATTCTTCCAGATTCCTCTTGCGACTTCTTGCGGACGCCCGGTCGCCCGCAAATGCTCCCAGTCGAAGGGTACAGACAGCAGCGACTCGCCTTGAATATACAGAAGGTGTCCGGGAGCGTATCTCGCCGACCAACCGCCTTCCATAATGACGCGCACCTTGCCTGTTTCGAGTGAGAGAAGAGCTATCTTGGACTCGTCCAGGCTCGAGCCTGTACCATTCCAGATCGTAAACAGCACCTCCTTGCTTCCTGGCACAAAATCTGGCAGGAAGTGGAATTCCCCATGGTTCGGCGTAGTCAGTCGCCGTGGGTTCCCTCCTCGCCCGGAAATCGCAAATAAGCCTACGTTGAAGTTCGGAGAGTAGACAATCGTGTCGTCCGGTCCCCAAGTAGCTCCGGGCATTACAGCAACATCACAGAGAGTCTGCGGTTGGCCTCCCTTCACCGCCACTTTCTTGAGCTTCCCATCTGCGGCAAACCCGAGCCATTCCCCGTCTGGTGAAAAAAAAGGCGCGCTTCCGCGTTCAGTTCCAGCGACACTCGTTCCCTCAAGCTGGTCCAACGGCCGAATAAAAATCGATCGCTCGGTGCCATGATTCACGACATAGGCCAGTTTCGTACCGTTTTTTGATAATCCGACGGATGACCCGACGAACTCTCCAAGAGAGTCGGACGACGGAAGCTCCACAGAGAACTTCACCCGAGATACGTTCTGGTTCGAGGGCACGGATTTTCTGGGCCAGAGGACCGCCGCGAGCAAGCCCGCAATAACCAGCAAACCGCCGATTGCGATAAACCACGGCCGGCGTGGCTTCTTCACGAACTGAGCACTGCTGGTGTCGCTCATGATCGTGATCGCTTCGAGAGCAAATCCCAAGTCGGAGGCTGACTGAAAGCGTTGTTCCGGATTCTTTTCAAGACAGCGGCGCACGATCCTTGACAGGGCTGGCGCCAAAGCCTCAGGCAAAGGTACTGGATCTTCCTTTAGGATCGTGCTCATTGTGTCGGCAAGCGTCTGCCTGTGGAAAGCACGCGTGCCGGAGAGCATCTCGTACATGATCGCGCCAAAGGCAAAAATGTCGGAGCGGCTGTCTGCCGTCTGTCCGCGAATTTGTTCTGGCGACATGTAGCTTGCTGTTCCCATAATCATGCCTGGCTCAGTATCAGCCGCGGTTTGGTCGTCATGGCGCGGCTCGGATCCAATCAGTTTCGCCAGGCCGAAATCCAGGATCTTGATCCGTCCGTCTTTCGTGACGAAAATATATCCGGGCTTCAGGTCGCGATGCACGATGCCCTTGCCATGTGCAGCAGCAAGCCCCTGCGCAATCTGGATGACGAGGTCGATGGCCTTGCGCTGTGCGACCGGTCCGCGCCGAATCAGTTCGCGCAGTGTCTCGCCCTCAAGAAGCTCTGTCACCAGATAGGGCGCGCCCTCGTAGCTGCCGAATTGAAAAACAGAAAGGATGTTGGGATGATTCAAGGTGGCCGTTGCCTGTGCTTCTTGCTCGAAGCGACGGAGTCGGCCCCGATCGGAGGATAGATAGACCGGCAGGACCTTTATTGCGACATCGCGGCCCAACCGAGCGTCACGGGCGCGATAGACTTCTCCCATTCCCCCTGAGCCGATGAGTGTCCGCACTTCGTACTCGCCCAGTTTGCTGCCTCTGGTCAGCGTGACGGGCGGGATGGCGGAGTGCAGAAAACTGGATCGTACGTCGTCGTTGGACGAGAGCAGCGACTCGAGTTCGTTGCGCATCTCAACATCATTGGCGCAGACTCGATCGAGGAATGCGGTTCGTTGTCCCGGCGGAATCTCCAGTGCTTCTTCCAGCAAGGTTTTGATTTGCTGCCAACGCTCCGGACTCATGGAGCCGGCGTCCTGCTGAGTTCACGGTGCAGCCAGAGCCTGGCTGTGGCCCACTCTCGTTTCACTGTGGCTGGAGAGATTTCTAAAACATCGGCGGTCTCTTCAATCGACAGGCCACCGAAGAATCGCAGCTCAACAATCCGACCTTGCCGCGCGTCGATCTTTGTCAATTCCTCGAGTGCATCATCCAGCGACACAACGTCCATACGTTTTCCGTGCCCAAGTTGGAAAGCATCCTCCAGGATCAACCGTTGGCCGCCATCACGTTTTGCCGCACGCCGCCTGCGACCGTGCTCCACCAGGATCTGCCTCATCAACTGCGCGGAAATCGCCACGAAGTGGGCACGATTTTCAAATTGCCCGGCATCCTGCTTCTTCAACCGCAGATATGCCTCATGAACCAGGGCTGTACTCTGCAACGTATGACCGAGGCGCTCATTGCGAAGATAGAGGTGAGCGATCTTGCGGAGTTCGTCGTACACAAGCGGCAAAATCGAAGATAAGCCTTCCGATTCTCCCGATGACAACTTCACGAGCAGTTCGCTGACCGGCTGGGAAGTGTTAAGCGGCACCGCTTTTACCCCTGGCGCGCTCCGGGACGAGCGTTGGCGGAAAACCGTATCATTCCTTCGATCCAAAGTCAACATGTTGAAAAGAGGAGGCTTGCGGCTCGTTTCGCTACAGAGCCGCTCTCCCCTAGATTTTTTTTGCTCTAACCTGAGCCAATTCCACAAGAAATCGCACTTTACCAAGTGAGAGGGCATGGCTATGCGCAGCGTCCGGCAAATCGCGGTGGTGAGTTGCACCGTTCTTGTTTTAACGTCCGTCCTCTGGCAGCAATCGATCCCCGAAAGTTCTCAACTCGACGCGAGCCTTGCGGCCGTCCTTCATAAAAACCACTTCACGGGCCGTGTTCAGTATTCCTTGCAACGTCGCCTCGGGCGCAGCCTGAACCTTGAACTTGCCAATTTAGGACGCCTGCTCTGGTTCGACACCATTACGGGCCTGAACAATGACAACACCTGCGGCGGATGTCATTCCCCAACCAACGGCTTCGGTGATACGCAGTCGATTGCGATCGGCATACAAAACAATGGCGTCGTTGGTCCCGATCGTCGCGGCCCTCGCAATATGCGGCGTACCCCGACGGCAGCGAACTCGGCATTTTTCCCGAATCTGATGTGGAATTCTCGCTTCGCCTCTTTATCGGGCAATCCGTTCGATAACTCATCCGGCTTGCGGTTTCCGCAGCCCGAAGGGCTGACGCTCTCCTACTTGCCACATCTGCTCGTAGCCCAGGCTTTCATTCCGCCGACAGAACGTACTGAAGTGGCTGGGTTCGAGTTTTCTGGAGATAACGACACGATCCGAGCTGAAGTGTTGCGTCGGTTGAATTCGATCTCTGCGTACCGCACACTCTTCGGGCAAGTCTTCCCCGAAGTGCACACTGGCACACCAATTAACTTCGACATGTTTGGGAGGGCTATTGCTGAATTCGAGTTCAGTCTGATCTTCGCGGATGCGCCGCTGGATCGATTCGCCCGGGGCGACAGAAATGCTATGACCGCGCCGCAGAAGCGCGGGGCGTTGCTATTCTTCGGCCGCGCGGGCTGTGTCTCATGTCATTCGGTCGCCGGGCAATCAAGCGAAATGTTCAGCGACTTTAAAGACCACGTCGCGGGCACGCCGCAAATTGCGCCTCGTACTACGAACAACAATTTCGATGGCCCTCAAGCCAACGAAGACTTTGGCCTTGAAGAAGTCACCGGCAATCCGGCAGACCGTTACAAATTCCGCTCATCGCCGCTGCGCAACTTGTCACTGCAGCCCGCCTTCTTCCATAACGGCTCCTTCTCCCGCCTGGAAGATGCACTGCGGTATCACCTTAATCCCAGAGAGCAGACGAAGCTCTATTCTCCAGCGCACCAACATCTCGATGAGGATCTCGTCGGACCCACCGGCCCCGTCGAGCCCGTGTTGCAACGCCTTGATCCGCGGCTAAAGCAAGGCACGCCGCTCACTCCCGGGGAGTTCAACGACCTGCTTGCGTTCCTCCGACAAAGTCTGCTCGATTCACGAGCTCTCCCCGAAAACTTGCGTTCCCTGGTGCCGCCGTCGGTTCCCAGCGGCAGGCCAGTGCTGCAGTTCCAATTCACAAAGAAAAAAAGGAGAACACAATGAACAACCGAATGAAATCACTCGCCCTGGCTCTGATCGTATTACTCTTGCCAATCGCGGCACACGCATCGCAATGGGGCTTTGCCATCAACCATCCGACCACAGCAGTAAACCCGGACACAGGGCAGCGGATCCGGACCAATGGCGCCGGTTTGTTTGACGATGTTTCCGGTGCTGTATCGGGAGGTCGGGCGTATTCCATCACGAATGCGATTGGCAAAGTGATCGAGCGCGGCACATGGGCAGCAACTTCCTACGTCGGATTCGTCTCGGAGGGCGGCGACAACAAAGGCATTCAAGGAGGAACGCTTCGTATCCTGATCACCCTAATGCCTGTTCACGGATCAGCGAGAACAGGCCAAGAGATGACCATCATCTGTCCATTCGAAGAATCGGAAGGATTCGACGAGTCTGACGATTCCGCCATCGTTGGGAACTTCAGCGTGCCCGCCGGCGGGGTAACCGTCTTCCATTTGATTCAACCTTGAGAGCAAGTCGAGTTATCGTTTCAGCAGAAAACCCTCCCGCTCACTGGAGGGTTATGTTTTTTTCTGGAGGCTTCCAGATTTGCCGGTCTGAACCGAAGATTGGCAGCTGAGATGTGTACTGGATTCGCTGACTGGAAGCCTCTGGGGCTCAGTTGGCGTAACATCGCCATTACACTCACAACCAGGTCATGAGTGTAACCCCTGGTTACAACAACCGGATCATATTGCGGGCAGGGACTATAGAGCGCATCGTCAGCGCAAGACCAGGTGTGAATACTCCGGATGTTTCCCGAGGTAGTCGAGCACCGACGGGCAAATTACGTCCACCTTCAATCCGTTCTTGAGCGCATACTGGAGCGCGGTCTCCGCCAGGGAAGACGCCAGACCCAAGCCACGCAATTCGGCGGGGACCTCGGTATGGATCAGTCCGAGCACACTTCCAGTCATGGTGTATTCAAGATAGGCGACTTTTCCGTCACGCTCGATCTCGAAGCAGCCGGTGGTTACCTTCTGCGGCGCCGGTGAGTTGCGGCTGGAAAGCCTCCATCCCGCCATTGGCTGTTCCTCCGGGTTGTGAGTGTAAACGCCTTCCATGAGAAGGCAGTTCGGCGTCAAACCGCTTCGTCTTGGCATTTGCTGGTCACGCTGTTTCTTCGCAACCGAGTCGCCACTGTCGCCACCCTTCGTATCTGCGAACGCTGCTGGTGCAGGGAGCGCACCACATCCTGGGGCCGACGCGCGTCTTCCAGCGTCAGCAGGAAGGCCAGCGCGATCAATGTGCCCACCCCCTCATTCTAGTCGAGTAATGGCAACTCAATGAAACCCAAGCTCGTTGACCGAGGTGGTTGGTGCAATTGCCTGATCCACCCTTTTATCGGCCTAATCTCGCTTACCATCGGATGTGAGCAGCGTCACAGCCTGAAAGCACGTTTTCCTTTTCAATAAACTAGCGCTGGACGACGTCTTCGGAGCTCTCCCGAATTTCAGTACTTTAGGCCGTAGGTGAAAAATGACAAGGTTCTCCACCTTTCAGGTCAGAAGCCAACCGGCGGCAATACGGTACGTGCTTGCCTTACTGGCTGCATTCGTTGTTCTCCTGCTGCGGCAGGTACTTTCTCTCTGGCTGGGAGCAAACTACCCCTATCTCACGGTCTCAGCGGCAGTGGTGTTCTCGGGTTGGTATTGCGGAGTTGGCCCGTCCATCGTGACCACGCTGACAACTTTGCTGGGGACGTGGTACTGGTTTGTACCGACCGTTGGTTCCTTCGCGCTCACAAATCCGGGAGCTCAGGTAGTTGGGATGATTGTCTTTCTGATTCTCTCGGGTTTCATCATTGCGCTAGGGGAAGAAAGCCGCCGTTCCAAGGCAAAATTGGAACAAAGCGAGTTCCGGTTCAGGAGGCTCATCGAATCCAACATCATCCCGGTAGTCTGCACCAATATGGACAGGATTACCGAAGCCAATGATGCTTTCTTGAATATGGTCGGCTACAGCCGAGAAGATCTGGAGCGAGGCGCAATTAACTGGGAGAGCATGACGCCGCCCGAGTGTGCTCCGAAAGACGAGCACGCCGTGCTGCAACTTAGGCTGACGGGGTCTTGCACGCCGTTCGAGAAAGAGTACATACGTAAAGATGGCAGTCGCGTGCCTATCCTCCTTGGGGGCACCGTGCTCAGCCTGTCACCCCTGGAGACGCTCTGCTTTGTAGTGGATTTATCCGACCTGAAACGATTGGAAGCCGAGTTGCGAGCCGCCCATCAAGGACTGGAACACAAGGTCGAGGAGCGCACCCAGGATCTTGCCAAAATCGTGGAGACCCTGGAGTTGGAGGTGAAGGTACGCGAGAAAACGGAAGTGCAGCTACGTGAACTATCGGGTCGTGTGCTTCGCCTTCAAGATGAAGAGCGTCGGCGCGTTGCCCGCGATTTGCACGACAGCACCGGGCAGACTCTCAGCGCCCTTAAACTGGCATTGGCAGCGCTGGGGAAATTGGTGGCAAGCGTTCCGAAGGCGACCGAACTGCTGAACGATCTTAACGGGCTGGCCGACCAGGCGCTGCAGGAAATACGCACCACCTCGTACGTTCTCCATCCGCCGATGCTCGATGAGGCCGGATTCTCGTCCGCAGCGCAATGGTATGTGGACGGATTCACCCAGCGCAGTGGAATCAAAGCGTACATGGAACTGTCGCCTGCTCCACGGTTAACGAAGGCGGCCGAGCTTGTACTCTTCCGGGTGCTGCAAGAGAGTTTGACCAACGTTCTCCGGCATTCGGGCAGCGATGCTGTGGATATACGCTTGCACTCTGACGATCAGAATGCGGTGATATCCATAAGAGACTATGGCAACGGTATCCCCTCCGAAAAGCTTGCCAGCTTTCACCAGACCGGGGCAGGAGTTGGGGTCGGTCTGGGCGGCATGAGGGAACGCGTTGCGGAATTGGGCGGTCCTCTCAGCGTTGAGTGCGGCGGTGATGGCACTTGCGTCACCGCCACGGTGCCGCTGACGAAGCCTGAAAAAGCCTCCCGCCAACATGATCGTGGGGTTGGCAAGACAGCACCAGCCGCTTAGCTAAAGACTCTCGATCGACAGCTTGGACGCCTCCAGCAGGCATCCAGGCGCGGGACATCCCGTTAATTTTTCTGTGCTTGCCTTAGCGGACAACCTGAAAATCAGCCCGGCAGCCGTGATCGACCCAGATGCCGCGCCGATCAAAACCCCAGCTGCGGCCTTGCCGGCAGGACGAGTCGCTATTCTGTTTGACCAGTTGCACGCCGCCTCGCGTGTCGGCCGGGCAATAGTGCCGGTGCATATCATCCGAAGAGCACGAGACTACTTGCCCCGAGCCGTATCCGTGGTTATCGCCGTGATATCCGTCCCGGTCGTGGTCCCGATCGTGGTCCCGGTCGTAGTCCCGGTTGTGGTCGCCGTCTCGATCCCGGCCTCCTCGGCCGTCCATGGCGAAGTCAGCGCGGCAGCCATGGTCCACCCAGATGCCGTGGTTGTCCGATCCCCAGCTGTAACCCTCGGTGCAAGCCGACTCGCTACGCTGTCTCACCAGCTGAGCTCGCCCACCATTGGCGGAGCAATAGTGACGCTTGCCGTCGTCGGACGAACACGAAATAGTTTGCGCAACGCTGCGTGGAATGAAAATCACAAGCGCAGCCACGATCAATCCCAGGTAAATCCAATTCTTTGTGCTCAACATTTTTTCTGCTCTCCTGAAAAGCAATTGACACACCGATGAAATCAGGTCCGGTCAGACCGCGCTGCGGCGGCCGCTAAACAGATTAATGACCAAAACCACCAGTCCAACCACCAGCAGCAAATGGATCAGACCTCCGCCCACATGCAGACTGAAGCCCAAAAGCCATAAAATCAGAAGCACCACACAAATTGTCCAAAGCATAATCACGTCCTCTGCTCACACTTGAGCACCACCCAAAACGTTCGTCCCGCCAGCCAACAGTATTCGGCACTCCCGATAGGTTTACTGGTCAGGATTGCTCACATGGCGGCGTTTGCTTCCCCAGCGTCAGCGGTTCTCTATGCGATGTCTTACGCGAAGGCCCCGCCGCAGAGCCTGCCAGAATCGTCCGGGCCAACGATCGGTAGAGGCTCAGTCTGAAAGTTCTCCTTACCCACAAGCGTCATCCTGAACGGCCTTCAGGCCGTGAAGGATCTGGCGTGAAGCAAAAATCCCCCTTTCCCCTGCGTTGCTGCGGGTACACGCCAGATCCCTTCGACTTGGATCATTGCAGGCTCTTCGGAACTGAAGTCCCTCAGGATGGAGCCTCTGGAAAGAGGCGGCTTTCGAATTGAGCCGCTACACAACGATCTGAGCAAGGCGACTGGCGGAGAAATCCGTGCGGGTAGCGCGATTTACAGCTGGTTTGTCCTCTCGATGGCTGCCGCCGAAGGCTCCAACCAGCACCCCGGGCGCCCCACCCCCTTGATTTTTCTGTGCCAGGGGGGCCCTCACTCGTAGTAACATGCGCCGCATCAGGGCTGCTCTGGCAGCCTGGACGCCAAGCAGCGTCTGCTTTCCACCTTGTCCGTGGAGGAATTCATGGAGAATCGAGCCCTAGGGAGTTCGACCACCGCCAGTTCAACATCTACCGCGACGCACCACGAGGGGCGCAATTTCTGGGTCCTGACCGCATACGCGGTTTCAGGCTTGGCCGTCTTCGGCGTGCTGATTTACTACGTCTCGGCCTACATCACGCAATAGCCAGAAAACGTCCGGGCGGGTTCGTGCGCTCCCGTGCGTCTGCGCGATTTCGATCCTTGTGACAACGGCTCGAGTTGTGGAAGAGCGGCCCTTCCAGGGCCGCGTTCGCGCCGCCACCCGTCGGCCTTCAGGCCCGGTGGCGCCACTGGGGCTGAAGCCCGGCGTCTGCTTTTCGAGACGCGGCGCTTGAAGCGCCGCTCTTCCACGACGCGTCGGGTTTCCGCGCGAAGACGCACATCCGAGTCCGCCGCCGTCGCCATCCCGCGGACATCTCCGGCCTCGTCTGCCCAGTTCTTCCTGAGAAATTTCACTCGCCCGGGCCCTGTTCCGGAATTCCGGTTTTGCCGCGCGCTCTGATTTTCCTCGCCCGAGACCGTGCTACAATCCCCGATTGCGCGGTTGGCAACGCCTGGCAAATCCCCACATAAACGAGACGCACTGACTCCCGTGGCCCATGATCCCTCGAAGACCGCCGTCACCTACGCCGACGCCGGGGTGGACATTGACCGCGCCAATCGCACGAAGAAGCGCATCAAGTATCTCGCCCATAAGACCTTTACCCGCAGCGTTCTGAGCGAAATCGGAGGCTTCGGCGGCCTGTTTGCCGTGGACAAAGCGAAGTGGGTGGACCCGATTCTGGTCTCCAGCGTGGACGGCGTGGGCACCAAGCTGAAGATCGCCTTTGAGATGGACGTCCATCACACCATCGGCGCCGACCTGGTCAATCACTGCGTCAACGACATTGCCGTGCAGGGCGCCACGCCTCTGTTCTTCATGGACTACCTGGCCACCGGCAAGATCGAGCCGGAAGTCACGGAGAAAGTCATCGAAGGCCTGGCCGATGCCTGCAAGCACAACGGCTGCGCCCTGATTGGTGGGGAAACCGCCGAGATGCCGGGCTTCTATCCCGACGGCGAGTACGATCTCGCGGGATTCATCGTGGGCGCAGTCGAGCGCGAACGCATCATCAGCGGCAAGACGGTGGAAGTCGGCGACGTGATCTTGGGCCTCGCCTCGAACGGCCTGCATACCAATGGCTACGCCTTGGCCCGTAAGCTGCTTTTCGAAGTCGGCAAGTACACCCTGGATTCATACGTGAACGAACTCAAGGGCAAAGTCGGCAACGAACTTCTGCGCACTCACAAGAGTTACTGGCCGGCCATCAAGCGCCTGGTGGACGGCGAGTGCGTCTCCGCCATGGCGCACATTACGGGCGGCGGCATCACCGAGAATCTGCCGCGGGTTCTGCCGCGGGGCGTGGCCGCCGTCATCGAGATGGGCTCCTGGCAAGTGCCGCCGATTTTCGAACACCTGCAGCAACTGGGCAACGTCCCCCAGGATGAGATGCTCCGCACCTTCAACATGGGCCTGGGAATGCTGCTGGTGGTCCCGTCGAAAAAGTTCAAGAAAGCCCAGACCGTGCTGGAGCGCGCGGGAGAAAAAGCCTTCACCGTGGGCAGGATCGTGAAGGGCGACCGCAAAGTGATGTACACCTAGCGCGGTTCCCAGTCTATTTTTTCTTTTTTCTTATCCCTTAGTGAGAAGCGGGTGCCCCATCCTTGCAGCGTTCTTTGCGCAAGGGTGGGAACGAGGCCGCTGATAGCTGGGCGGTGATGCCCAGGAACAGCACTGTCGGTCGGGAACATTTCGCTTTGGGCACGCGGTGTGAAAGCGAAGCCCATTGTGCAATCAGCCAGCGACCCACCCTTGGCAAAAAACGCGAAGGATGAGGGCATCCACACGGCTGGTTGGGCTTGCGAGATCAGGAGCCTGGCCACGATGGCTCAGACCTGGTCGTAGAACTTCAGCGCCATGGCGCCGTGGGTTGCCGCTCCACCGGCGCGCAAGGCAGCGGCGATCAGTGAGCTTTCGGTGATTTCTTCGCGAGACGCGCCTGCCGCTTTCGCGCCCTTTACATGCGCTTCAATGCAGTAGGGACACTGGGTCGTGAAAGCGACGCCCAATGCGATGAGTTCTCGATATTTTCTCGGAATGGCGCCGTCCTCGCGGCGAACAATGTTATCGAGGCTGAGCCAGGCGTTGAACTCTGTGGGCGCGAGTTTGCCCATCTCCTTGAGAAACCGCAGATCGCCGACATCATGGTAGTGTTCGCTCATTTCGTCCTCCCATACTCTGGAACAGGTTGTTTGTGATTTCCGAGAGTAACCGCTGGAGACGCCTGGAACAAGATGGCGGATATGACATTGTAGATAGGTTATTACGCCATTGCCTGTACAGGGCCGCGTTCGCGACGCCAGAATGTCGGGTCTTTAGCCCCAGTGGCGCCACCAGGGCTGAAGCCCAATGTCTCCTTTCCGCGACGCGGCGCTTGAAGCGCCGCTCTTCCACGGCGCTGTTCAGGCTTCCGTGCGATGCAGCTTGTAAATTCGCACATGAGAATCCCCCGGCGTGTGCCTCGTCTCCGTCAATAATTCGACGCCGCTCCCCTAAAGCCAAGGGCCGCTCTTCCACAAAGCTCCGCCACCAGGCCAGCTCTGCGGCACGGGGCGGTGGCTAGCGGCGTGCAATGGCTTTGCGGTAGTCGTCGGCGGTGGTGCGGTAGCAGGGCAGCGTGCCCTTTTTGTCGGCGGCACTCAGGCCGGGAGCATCGGCGGCATTGTGCGCATCCGGGTGCGGGTCGGTTTCAGGCCAGGTCATCTGCATCAGGGATTCGTCGCAGGTCCGGTCCCGGCTGACCAGCAGCTTGTACACCTTCGAATTGTCCACGCCATACTCAGACAGCCTGCGCTGATAAGGAAGATAGACGTAAACCAGCTTGACCAGTTCGGTCAGATTCTTACGCAGACGTCGCTCGGCAATATAGACCTCGTAGTTCGAAAAATAGGACGAACTGGGCAGAGCCATGGCCAGGCCAATCAGGCGCAGAGGCATCTCCTGGGTAGGGGGTTCGCGGACGGCCGCAGGCCGCTGGCGAGGGTTGTCAGTGATCGGCGGCGCCGGGGCCAGGGCCGGAGCGTTGGCCATCGCCATCTGGCGTCCTCCATGGCCGGAGTTGCCTCCCTCCCCAACTGAGGGAGCGGGCGGGACAGCTTCCAAACCTTCACCCGAACCGGCGCCGGAAAACAAACCCGCGCGTTGGGCGGCATCGGAACCGCCTGCGCCACCAAGGGATGGCGGGGGCGGCACCGCTTGCACGCCGGCGCTCGATAGCGAACTGCCCGATAGCGAACCGCCACGTCCGGCTCCAGCAGGATTGTCCGCGTTTTCAATCGCCTGCACCGATGGTGGAGGCGGCACCACGCCAGAACCGGTACCGGACAGCAGGCCGGCACGCCCAGTACCGAGGGGTCCGGAACCGGAGACTTTAGGCGGAGGCGGTACAGCCAATCCCGCCACGCCAGCCAGCCCCGACTGCATCGAGCCCGAAATTGTGCGCTGCTCGCCCACGGGCAATCGTGGCGCCGGCGCGACCACGACCACTGCAGCCGGACCGATATTGATGTCCCCTACTTCCCCTACTCTGCTTATCGAGGCCTGCAAAACTGGTGGCGGGCCAACCACGGCCGCACCGGGCACGGTCACCGCACGCCTTGAGGATTCGATTCCGACCTGGGGTGCGGGGGCGACGCCGGAGGCCTGCAGCAAACCGGCGCGGCGCGAGGTCCCCTGGCTCACTTCGGGCGGCGGCGCGACTATCGCGGTCGGACTCGAAGGTCCGCTGAATCGCGAAGATCCAGTGGACGCGAGCGGCATTGCAGGGAGTACCGGGTTCGAGGCTGCCATGTTGGGTCGCGCCGGCCCCTTCAGCTTGATGTCGGGCGCCTTGATGTCCGCCTGGGCGGCTCGCTCGGGCGCTACCCGGATAGAGCCGCGACGCGCCGAGTCGATCTGTTTCTGGGAAGCTCGCTGCACCGGGGCCGGGTTCCCGCGGAGCGCTGGATAAGACCCGTCAGGTTTGTAATACGTGAGGTGGGTATTTTCGAATGGGCTTCGCCGCAGTGGCTGGTCTTGCGTCCTTGAGTGCGAGATGATCAACACCAGGGCAAGCATGACCGCATGGCCGAGCAGCGATTGTCCAAAGCGCCGCCAGGGCAGCCCGGAGCAAAACAGGACCTCCCGCCAGAAAGACAACGACCGGAATTCGTGGGCCCGCGGCGGGATCGATCGCAGCGTGTCGGAAAGGTTTCGGAGGAAAACGCGGTGCGCTGGTTCCAGTTCGACCAGTAGCCTGAGGCGAGGCAGGTTTTTCAGCTGAGCCTGGGGCTGAATGTCAGCGGAGTTTCCCGATGCAGCCTCCGGATCTACCGCCACCCGTCGCATGTTCTTCCAGTCGTATTCGCACTGGGCCCCGCACAGACGACACACCTGGTAATAGTGGCCGTCAGCACCTCGCAGCGGCCAGAAAAACTCGTGAATACAAATGCCAGGCATGAAGACTGTTCAATACCCCCTCTTTGGGTTGCGACCATACACGACCGGAAGTAACTATCATGTAGGCGTAGGGCAGGATTGGCTAGGGTACTTTAGTGCAGAATGAACTAGTCATTTTTTAGCCAAGAGGAGTGCAAACTCGCCGGTTACCCACCCAGACAGAGTGTGGCGCGGGCGCCCTCGCCCGCGGCCGTTGATCTTGACCTTGATCTTGATCTCAAGCCTTAAGTTTATCGCTTCAACAAATCCACCGGCTCCCTCACGTCATGCACCCTCAGATATTTCGCCAGCGCGGGATACTTCTTCGCCACCGCTTCATACATGGCATAGGCCACATTGCGGTAGGAGAAGTGGCCCGCAGGCCCCGTCCTTAACTCGGAGATGTAAACCACCTCGGCGAAATCCATCTTGAACAGGGTGCGCTTGCGGAAGCCCAGCGGAATCGCGTACTGAGAATTCTCCCGCGCCTCGGGTCCGCCTGCCGCAGCCAGTTGCTCGACCGCGCTCGCGGTGCGCTGCATCACACTATCGTAGCTTTCCCGCGCGCCTGAGGCTTCCAGTTCCTCCGGCGTGTCGTAGCCATGTCTGGTGGTGAATTCCTGGCCGATCTGGATGCAGCGGCGGTGGCGGTGCATGTCGCGGAAGCCGCCGATATCCATCAGGATGTCGAAGCGGAACTGCTGTCCGGCGCAGAAGGCCCTGAGAATCTCGTCATGGCGGCCGCGATGGCGCAGCCCCATATCGATGATCTCGCGGCGGATGGGTTCGCCAGCGGCCTGCACTGCCTGGCGAATTTGCCGGTAGGAATAATGGCTGTGCTCGTAGATCAGCGTGGTTGCCAGTTCGACCTCGAGCGTTTCTTCCTCCAGCAGATCAACAGTCGGGGCCGGGGCGATGGGCAAATCGCCCATCAGTTCGGAAGCCACCTGCCGCAGCGCTCGCCGGGTCTCGATCTCATACTGGTTGGGATCGGCATACTTCACCAGCGTCGGGGCCACGCGGACTTCCCGCAACAATTCCTGCTCGGCACGCGCGCCCAACTCGGGCGAAGCGGCGCGAATCTGCTCGACTAACTCTCGCAGCGAGTCCTGGTTCACGTTGTACGCGGGGGAGATGGCCGCATTTTTCAGCAGCCCTCCCAATTCCCGGATTTCCTTGTGCGTATGCGAGAGCAGGTGCGATACCTGGCTCTCGAGTGTGCGGGCATTGACGATCTCACCCAGCGAAGTGTTGGCTGCCAGCGGCAACAGATAGCGGGAGATATCGAAAGCGCGGGCCCGCAGGGTGCGCTCGTAGGCTTCCTGCTTCATCTCGTCGGGCTTGGGCGTAATGCTGGCCAGGTACAGGAACATGCGGTCCGAAAGAGCTTCGTACTCTGCAAATAGCGAATTAACTGTCTTGCTATAGAAATCCTTCGCGGACACCGGGGCGGGCGGGTCGCCCGCCACTACACGGAAGTCGCCGAAGTCGGGGACGTAGTAGCCGCTCTTTTTGAAATCCTGGTAACGGGTGGACCGTTCCTGGCCGTCCCAGCGCTGCTCGTCGGCCACCGCGATGGCGGCCAGAATGGACAGGCGCTCGATGGCCAGCGCAATGTGCGCCAGGTCGGCGATGGAGCGGTGGCCGTACTGGAAGTAGAAGGTGTTGAGAAATTTCTCTGCCTTCTGCTGGCTGATTTCGCGCAGCGACTCTTTCATGGAAAGCGCCGAGCGCGAGTACTTGGCCATGGCGTAAGCCTGGATCTCGGGCTCGACGCCATAGACGGCATAGACCTCGACGGCAGGCGCGGTGCTGGACACCGGGTTCGCGCTTTCGACCGCGGGCTTCTCGACTACTTCAGACATGGGCATCTCTATTGTCCCTGGCTTCCCTGGTCTTCGCGGCTATTCTGCTTCGCTCGCTGGCCGAGGGCGAGACGCCCTCGGGACAGCCGGCAAGATGCCGGCGCTACGGAGCGTCTGCGGAGTCGTTCGAATCTTACTGCAATGCTCAATGATTCGCCCTGAGGAAAAGATCGGCAACTTTCAGGGCCAGATTTGCGGGGACTACGTCGTCGCGGTTGCACAGCACGATGATGGTGAGTTTGTCTTCCACCAGCCGTTGAATCGTGGTGCGAAAGCCCACGGTTTCGCCGTAGTGCCACATGCGGCTGCGGTTCTTGTATGGATTCAGGAACCAGCCAAAGCCGTAGGCGGCCGGGGTGCCGTCAGGCTCCTGCACGCTGCCATCCGGCACCTTGACCGGAATGATTGCCGGCTCCATCTCAGCCTCACTCAGCAAAGTGTAATGCGTGAGCGCCCGGTCCCACTTGGCCAGATCGGCAAGCGAAGAATAGATCCCGCCATCGCCCAGGACCGCCGAAGTCGGGCTCTGGTCCATCTCGCGCCAGGCGGGGCCGTCATGAGTATGGCCATAAGCGCGGTGGGCCACTGTGTTCTTGCCCTTCTCGTAGGCCACGGTCTGCTTCATGTCCAGGGGGGCGAAAATGCGGTCGTGAAGAAAATCGCCAAAGGGCTGGCCCGAGACTTTTTCCACCACCATCGCCAGCACGGCATAACCGGAGTTGCTGTAGTCCCACCTGGTGCCGGGAGGAAATTTCGTGGTCTTCTGTTCTTTCAGCAACTGCAGCACGCCGGCGTCTTTAATCTGGGGAATATTTTCCGGCGGAGTGCCGGCGGCGGGCTTCGCCATCAGGTCTTCGTAGTCGAGCAGGCCTGAGGTGTGGTTCAGAAGATTACGAATGGTGATGCTTTTCCCGTATTCCGGAAAGTCGGGAAAAATGTCGGTGAGGCGGTCCTGGTAGCGCAGTTTGCCGTCGCGCGCGAGCAGCATGACTGCCATGGCGGTGAACTGCTTGGTGCAGGACGCCAGACGGAAGTTGGTGTGCTCGTCAATCTTCCGCCGGGAGCGCAGGTCAGTTACGCCGTAACCGCGCTCGAATATGATGCTTCCGTTCCTGATGACAAGCACGGCGGCGCCGGGGCCTCCTCCTGACTTCAGCCCGGCAAAGATTTGATCGATCTGTTGTTCTGGTACGGGGCCCTCCGCCCGGCAAATGGGCAGCGCGGCGAGGCATAACAATCCCATGAGCCCCACCTTTGCGCCCTTGGCGAGTCCTTGGCGTCCTTTGCGGTTAAGATCTTTTACCGCAAAGGACGCAAAGGAACCCCGCAAGGATCGCAAAAAAGAACCTTCGCCGAAATCTCTCACGTCAATCTCCATAGCCTCATGGGCTGAATTCCTGCCACCGCCATCATGCGGCCCGTGGCTCCCTTTTCCGCGCGATAGGAGAAGAGCAGATCGGTGCGGCATGAAGTGCACAGCGGCGACGCGCTGATGTTCTTCGCCGCCACCCCGACGGCCATGAGCTGCCGGCGGTTGGCCTCCACCAGATCGAGAAAAATCTTTTTGGGCAGCTCGCTGTGGCCGGGAGCGCGCGCCGTCAGAAACAGCAGCGGATACTTCTCCCGGACCGGGTCTGACTCCTCGACCTCGCGAAACAGCTTGCTGCCATATTCAAATTGGGATTCGAACTGGGTCCTCACTTCCGGGCCGACGGCATAGCAGCATCCATGGACCCCTGGTCCGATGGCCGCTTTGAGATCGCCGGGACGAGTACCGAAACTGCGGTGCATCTCGCCGACGCCTTTCTCCACGATCCGCTTCACCGTTCCCCGCCAACCTGCGTGGAACACTCCCACCGCCCGGCGTTTTGTGTCCACCAGAATCACCGGCAGGCAATCGGCGGTCAGGATTGCCAGCAGCAAGCCCGGAGTCTGCGTCATCAGGCCGTCGCCGGAGAGAGCTTCCCGGGGAATTTGCGAGACACAATGAATAAGGTCAGAGTGGACCTGGCGGGCGGTGATCAAAGGCCACGCGCGCCCCTTCCTGACGGCTCCGAGTTGGCGGAGGAAGGTAGCCCGATTTTGTTCCACGGCGCGCCTCGAATCCTCCCGGGTAAAGCCAAGATTCAGACTTCTCCCGCCATAGACTTTGGAAAATCCGCCTGACCTTACGCTGAAACCATGGATCAGCCAGGGAATTGAGGTAAGGGAATCCGCCTGCAGAATTTTGCCTGGTTTCTTCCGGAGAGCTTTCGAGGGCACCGCAACATCTTAGCAATTCGTCCCTGCTCTGTAACAAATGGCAAGTGTGAATTTCGTAGCCGTCGGTTTCAACGGTCAAGGCGTTAACCGCAAAGAACGCCAAGGACGCAAAGTAAACGCAGAAGAGTTGAGCGAGCGGATGGAGTGGTCTTACGGGTATAATTCCGCGCTGCAGTCATTACGAAGTTGTCCGCGGTTCTTTGCGTCCTTTGCGTCCTTTGCGGTTCAGCGCTTTTGACTGGAAAGGCCGCCGGGAAAATCCGCAAGCGTTGTAACAAAATCAGACGCCGTTCAGGAGCCCCATCCATGCGTGTCCTTATTGTGACGTTTGCCTTGCTGTGCGCTCTGGTTGCAGGAGCCGTAGCGCAGCAGGCCAACTCATCCACCGACGAAGCCAAGGGAAAGAAGACGAAGAACACCGAACCCGCAGCCAGGAATCAGGAGAAGAAACCGGCCGAGAAAGCCCCGGAAGCCCCGGCCGAAGAGCAGAAGCCGGCGGCTCCCAAACCGGGCGCCGACAAGGACAAAGAAGAATTTGACGTTTCCGAAGTGCCGCCGGTGGTGACCCATCACCAGATTACGCTCGACGGCAAGGTGCTCAAGTACACCGCCACCACGGGCCGGCTGCCGCTCAAGCGTGGCGACGGCAAGATCGAAGGCGAGATGTTTTTCGTGGCTTATACACTCGATGGCCAGGACGCGGAAAAACGTCCGCTGACTTTTGCCTTCAACGGAGGCCCGGGTTCGGCGACGGTCTGGCTGCACATGGGCGCGCTGGGTCCGCGGCGGGTAGGATTGCGGCCCGATGGCCTGCTGCCTCCCGCGCCCTACCACATTGCCGACAACCCGCATACCCTGCTCGACAAGAGTGACCTGGTTCTGGTGGATGCGATGTCAACCGGCTTCAGCCGCGCCGCCAACGCAGAGTTATCCAAGAAATTTCTGGGCGTGAAGGGCGACATCGACGCCTTCAGCGAATTCATCCGTCTGTATCTCACGCGCTACGAGCGCTGGAGTTCGCCGCTCTTTCTCTTCGGCGAGAGTTATGGAACCACCCGCGCCGCCGGCATTGCCGGAAATCTCGTGGACCAGGGCATCTCTTTCAACGGCATTACGCTGCTCTCGACCGCGCTCAGCTTCCAGACGCTTGAAGACACCAAGAGCAACGACCAGCCTTACATCCTGCTGATTCCCAGCTTCACCATGATCGCGGGTTATCACAAAAAACTGCCGGCCGACCTGATGCAGGACATGGCAAAGGCGCGGCAGGAGTCAGAGCAATGGGCCTCGACCGAATACGCCGAGGCGCTGGCCAAAGGCGATGCGATTACTGCGGAAGAGCGGCAAAAAGCCATCGATCAGATGGCGCGCTACACCGGCTTGAGTAAAGAAGTTCTCGACCAGGCCAACCTGCGTATCGACGTGCCCAAGTTTACCCACTATCTGTTACTCGACCAGAAACTGCGCGTGGGCCGCCTGGACGGACGGTTCACCGGTCCCGATCCGAACGGACTGCTGGATACGCCGTTTTACGATCCCACTGAATCGGCGATATTGCCGCCGTTCACCTCGGTCTTCAACAACTACGTCCGCACCGAGCTGGGCTACAAGACCGACATGCCGTACCAGGTGTTTCCCGCCGATCAAAACTTCTTTGAGAATTCATGGAACTGGGGTTCGGGAATCACCGGATTCCCGGACACGGCCACGGCTTTGCGCCAGGCGATCGTGAAAAATCCCTACCTGAAGGTCCTGGTGATGGAAGGTCTGTACGACCTGGCGACTCCGTTTTACGCCGCCGACTACACTATCGATCACCTGAATCTGGCGCCGCAGTACAGAAAGAATATTTCTTTCGCTACTTACGATGCTGGACACATGGTCTATCTGCCCGCCGACGGCCTGAAGAAAATGAAGGCCGACGAAGCCGGGTTCATGGATAAAGCGCTGGCAGGAAATTAGCTGTCATCAAGATTGTCATGCTGAGCGGAGGCCGACCGGTCGCTCGCGACCGGTCGGACGGAGTCGAAGCATCCCTATCGTTACGACGAGTTTGGTTCGATAGCCGAGCGAGCTTGAAACGTCGGTAGAATACATAGGGGTCCTTCGACTTCGAATTGTGTTTCGCAAAGCGAAACGCAATTCTGCGCTCAGGATGACAGAGGTTGCCGCTCGTGCCAGGCTGTCGCCTGCTCATACGAGTGGGCAACCTGCAGGACCCGGGCTTCTCCCCAGTGTGGCCCGATGATCTGCAGGCCGATGGGCAAACCGGCTTCAGTGAATCCGCAAGGGACTGAAATCGCGGGCAACCCCCAAACGTTGATGGGACGGGTGTTTCGCAGCAGGAGCAGTTCCCGGGGACGCAGGAGATCGGGATTCTGCTTCAGTTCCGCAATCGCAGGGGCCGCAATCGGCGTAGTCGGGGTGACCAGCACATCCACATCCACGAAAACCGCTGCGATGTCGCGGCGCGCCTGTTCCAGTTCGCTGCGGCATCGCAGCAGAACATCCGGGCTCACGTTCTGACCGGTACGAATCCGGCACAGGGTTTCCGGCTGGTAGAGCTCCGGACTGCGAGCGACGAAGTCGGCATGAAAGGCATAAGACTCCGCGCTTTGCAGCGTCCGGTCAGTCGGCACGGACAGTTCCAGGTCGCGTATCTCCGCGCCCATGGCAGCCAGGCCTGCAATCGCGTGATTGATGGCGGAGGCCACCTCGGCGTCCAGATCGTCAAAGAAGAATTTCTTCGGCAAGCCGACGCGCAGGGGCTGGAGATTTTTTCCCAGCCCAGCCACATAATCTTCGACCGGAGCATTCACGCTGGTCTTGTCCGCGGCGTCATGGCCGGCGATGGCGGCGAAAATCGCGGCCACGTCCGCTACCGTTCGTCCGATCGGCCCCACGTGATCGAGAGAAGGTGAAAGCGGAATCACGCCCCGGGCGCTGACCCTTCCGTAAGTCGGCTTCAGGCCGACTACGCCGCATAACGCGGCGGGCTCACGGACCGAGCCGGCGGTGTCGGTGCCGATCGCGCCGTAGCCCAATCCGGCGGCGACCGCGGTAGCTGAGCCTCCCGAGGAACCACCGGGGATGTGCTCCGGATTCCATGCGTTTCGCACCTCGCCGTAGGCGCTGATCATAGAACTGCCGCCGTAGGCGAATTCGTGCAGATTCTGTTTTCCCAGAAGCACCGCGCCGGCAGCCTTCAGGCGGCGAACAACTTCCGCGTCTTCGACGGGAATGCGGTCTTGGAACAGGACACTGGCGGAGGTGGTGCGCACCCCAGCCGTGTCGATCAGGTCTTTCAGGGCCAGGGGAATACCGTGCAGCGCTCCGCGCCAGTCGCCGCGCCGTATCTCAGCCTCGGCCTGGCGGGCTTGCACCAGGGCGGACTCCGCCGTGATCGTAATGAACGCATTCAGCTTGGGATTGAGCTTTTCGATGCGCGCCAGGCAGGCGGTGGTGAGCTCGACGGGCGAGACTAAGCCCTGGCGCAGCAGTTCGCTGGTTTGCAGAATGGATAGCGGCAAGATTTCCTCGGTGTGCGGAAATATTATCCCTCAAGTGGAACCACGTAGGCCCAGACGCCCCCGTCCGGGCGGGCGAGCAATAGCTCGCCATGCTCTATCCGTTGCGCCATAACAAAACTGCCGGGCTTTGCCCGGCTGGGCCGGCGAGGGCGCCCGCCCCTACGCGAGCCGTGGGCGAAAAGCCTATAATCACACCGTTATTTAACATTCCACTTTCGGTGGAGGTCTAAAATAACGCCATGGCACAGATGACTGCGACTCCAGCCGGCACGCAAGGTTTTTTTGTCGATGGCAAATGGATCGAGGAAGGCGACCCGGTCGAGATACGGTCGCCGTATGACGGCAGCGGGATCGCTTCTGTCTTCCAGGGCAGGCGGGAACACGCCGAGGCCGCGATTGCAGCCGCGGTAAAGGCTTTCGGGACCACCCGGCGGCTTCCCGCTTTCGAACGCCAGCGCGTGCTGCGGCGGGTGTCGGAAAACATCTACGAGCGCAAGCAGGAATTTGCCCGCACCATGGCCCAAGAGTCGGGCAAGCCGATCAAGGCCGCGCGCACCGAGGTCGAGCGTGCCATCTTTACCTTCAACGTTGCCGCCGAAGAGAGCACGCGGATCTACGGCGAGTACCTGCCTCTCGACTGGCAGGAGTTTACCAGCGGACGCTGGGGCATCGTGCGCCGCTTTCCTCTGGGACCGATCGCCGGAATCACTCCCTTCAATTTTCCCCTGAATCTGGTGGCGCACAAAGTTGCGCCCGCCATTGCCGCCGGTTGTCCTCTGGTCCTGAAACCCGCGCCCCAGACTCCTCTGACCGCGTTGCTGCTGGCGGAAGCGGTGCAACAGGCGGGCTGGCCGGACGGCGGATTGAATGTGCTTCCTCTTTCGAACGAGGACGCCGGACTGCTGGTGACCGATGAGCGCATCAAATTGATAAGCTTCACCGGCAGCGCGGCGGTGGGCTGGCAGATCAAGAAGAATTGCGGGAAAAAGAAAGTCGTTCTGGAACTCGGGGGCAATGCCGGCGTGATCGTGCACAGCGACGCTGATCTCGCGTACGCCGCCGACCGGTGCGTGGTGGGCGGCTTCTCCTACGCCGGACAGACCTGCATTTCAGTACAGCGCATCCTGGTGGAGCGCTCCGCCTTTACCCGGTTCACCGACCACCTGCTGGAGGGTGTGAAGAAACTAAAGACGGGAGATCCGCTGGATGATTCCACCGACCTGGGACCGCTGATCCGCGAGAGCGATGCGGTCCGCGCCAGCGACTGGATTCAGGACGCGGTGCGCGGCGGGGCCCGCCTGCTGTGCGGGGGACAGCGCCAGGGGCCGGTGCTCGAGCCCACCGTTCTCACCGGCACGCGCCCGGAGATGAAAGTAAATTGCCAGGAAATATTCGCTCCGGTGGTCACAGTCGAACCGTATGACGATTTCAATCAGGCCTTGAAGCAGATCAACAACTCTCCCTACGGCCTGCAGGCGGGACTGTTCACCCGCGACGCCAAGCTGATCTTCAATGCCTACGAAGAACTGGAAGTGGGCGGGCTGATTGCCGGAGATGTGCCCGCGTTCCGCATCGACCACATGCCCTATGGCGGGGTCAAAGACTCCGGGCTCGGCCGTGAAGGGCTGCGCTACGCCATCGAAGAAATGACTGAACCCAAACTGCTGGTGATGAACCTGAAGTAGAACGTGCGGCCCGCTCCTCATTTACGCAGGCTTCGCGATCCAGATTCCACTGCTGTGGGAGAGCGGCGCTGCAGCGCCGCGTTGCGTCGCCATCGGACGCCGGGCTTCAGCCCCCCGTGGCGCCACTGGGCCTGAAGGCCACGTGTGGAGTACCGAGAACGCGGCCCTGAAAGGTCGCTCTTCCACAGCGATCGAATGGCTGGCCCGTGAAGATCAGTGGCCGTACGTTAGCGCACGAAGCCACCGATCGATTTCGCCGATCGGAATTTTTCTTCGGCGGGAACTCCGATTGTGCATTCACAATCTTTTGCCTGTTATAATCTCCAGTTTTATTGCTCGCCAGGTTTGCGGCTTAATACCCGCTGAGCTTAACGCTGCACCAACCGGTCGCCTGTCATGGGGCGCCGAGGCTCGGAACATCCTCTTTCGATGCAGATCTTTCACCGCAGCACGAACACACTTTCGCGAGCGACGATCTATGGCGCCATATTCGTCGTAGCGGCGTTGTTCTGGGCGGCGGCGGAAATTCAACGCTCGCCCTACGTGACCTACGCAGGTGTGCGCCGCCCGCAGCCTGTGCCCTTCAGTCATCAGCACCACGTCGCTGGACTGGGAATTGACTGCCGCTACTGCCACACCTCGGTCGAAACTTCCGCTTTCGCGGGTATTCCACCCACCAAGACCTGCATGAACTGCCATGCGCAGATCTGGACCAACGCAGCCCTGCTCGAACCGGTGCGCGAGAGCTACAAGAGCGGCAAGTCGCTGGTCTGGACCCGGGTGAACGATCTCCCCGACTTCGTCTATTTCGACCACAGCATTCACATCAGCAAGGGGGTAGGCTGTAACACCTGCCACGGCCCGGTGGACCGCATGCCGCTGATGTATAACCAGGCTTCGCTGCAGATGGAGTGGTGCCTGGAGTGTCATCGAGCGCCGGAGAAGAACCTGCGCCCGCGCGACCAGGTTTTCAACATGCGGTATGAGCAGCCGACGAGCGGCAAGCCGGTCGAGTTCGACGGCAAGGAGTACACCGATCAGCTTTCTCTCGGGACCGACCTGGTGAAAAAGTACAAGCTACGCACGGTAACGGACATAACCAGCTGTTCGACGTGCCATAGGTAAAGTTTGGTTGATGATTGATGGAGGACGGGCGTCTCGCCCGTCTGGCCGGGCGGGACGCCCGGCCTCCATGGGCAGAGCATGAAGATGGAAGACAAAAACACCGAGCCGCGCCGCGAGGAGGTCTGCCCCAGCAAGAAGGGCACGCTCGATCGGGATGGAGGACGGGCGTCTCGCCCGTCCAGCCGGGCGGGGACGCCCGGCCTCCATGGGCAGAGCATGGAGGCAGCCCGCGCCCGCCTGGCCGAGGCCCAGGGTCCGGAATACTGGCGCAGCCTGGAAGAACTCGCGGGCGATCCCGATTTCCAGGAGATGCTGCACCGGGAATTTCCCAAAGGCGCGTCGGAGTGGCTGGATTCGGTCTCGCGCCGCGGCTTCCTCAAACTGATGGGCGCATCGCTGGCCATGGCTGGCATGAGCGCCTGCACCAAGCAGCCTCTCGAACCGATTGTTCCTTACGTGAGGCAGCCCGAAGAAGTCGTCCCCGGGCGGCCGTTGTTCTTTGCCACGGCGTTCACGTTGAGCGGATACGCCAGCCCAATCCTGGTGGAGAGCCACCTGTATCGTCCCACCAAGATTGAAGGCAACGAGCAGCATCCTGCAAGTCTTGGCGGCACCGACATCTTCTCGCAGGCCTCGATTCTGGGGATGTACGACCCTGACCGTTCGCAGACAGTGACCTACCTGGGCGACATTCGTTCCTGGGGATCGCTGGTCGAGGCCCTGCGCGCGCCCCTGAATATTCAGAAAGGATTGCAGGGAGCAGGCATCCGCATTCTGACCCCGACCGTTTCCTCGCCCACGCTGGCCGACCAGTTGCAGTCGTTTCTCAAGGCGAATCCCCAGGCCAAGTGGCACGTGTATGAACCGGTCAACCGCGACAATGTGCTCGAAGGCGCAAAGCTGGCGTTTGGCCAGCCAGTGGAGACCCAGTACAAACTGGAAAATGCGGACGTCATTCTCTCTCTGGACGCCGATTTTCTTTACGCGGGATTCCCTGGCTTCACGCGCTACGCAAGAGACTTTGCCAAGCGGCGCAATCCCGAGGCGGGCGAGATGAGCCGGCTGTACGTGGCCGAGAGCACGCCGAGCTCGACCGGAGCCAGGGCTGACCACCGGTTGCCGCTGCGGGCGTCGGATATCGAGCAATTATTGAGACTGATGTTGACCTTGCCGCTGAGTACCGACAGACCCTACAAAGAAATCGGCGGAGCATTCACCGATAAGGAGAAAGAATTCGCTGTCGCGGCCTATTTGGATTTGGAGAAGCACGGCGGCTCTAGCCTTGTTGTCGTCGGCGACCATCAGCCTCCAGTCGTTCACGCCTTGGCGCATCAACTGAACGAACGGCTGGGCAACGTCGGTAAGACGGTCTTCTACACCGACCCGGTCAACGCCAACCCGGTAAACCAAACCGAGTCACTCAAAGACCTGGTCGCCGACATGCGCGGCGGCAAGGTGGACATGCTGATCATCCTGGGCGGCAATCCTGCCTACGATGCGCCCGCCGATCTGGGATTCGCCGATGCGCTCAAGGACACCAACATCCCCCTGCGCGTGCATCTCGGCCTCTATCAGAACGAGACCGCGGAACTCTGCCAATGGCACGTGAACCAGGCCCACTACCTCGAAGCATGGGGCGACGGGCGCGCTTATGACGGGACAGTCAGCATTGTTCAACCTCTGATTGCGCCGTTGTACGAGGGCAAAAGCGCCTGCGAACTGGTTTCCATGCTGTCGGGGCAGGCCGACGCCGGCGGCCATGAAATCGTGCAGGCCTACTGGAAGAAGCAGCATCCCGGCGCGGACTTCGATGAATTCTGGAGAAAATCGCTGCACGATGGCTGGGTGGAAGGCACAGCGTTCACGCCGAAACAGGTCGGAAGCAAGGCTGCGGGATTTCCAGTGGCGCCGAGCATCGACCCCAAAGCCATCGAAATCAACTTCCGCCGCGATCCCTCCATCTACGACGGCCAATTCTCCAACAACGGCTGGCTGCAGGAACTGCCCAAGCCGATGAACAAGCTGACCTGGGACAACCCGGTTCTGATGGGCCCGGCCATGGCCGAGCGCATGGGAATCAAAACTGAAGACCTGGTCGAACTCGAACTTAACGGCAAGAAGGTGACCGCTCCGGTCTGGATACAGGTCGGCCATCCTGACAATTCCGTTACCGTCTTCCTGGGTTACGGACGCCGCCGTGCCGGTCGCGTCGGCACCGGCGCCGGTTTCGACATGTACGCGCTGCGCACCAGCGCGACGCCCTGGTTTACCAGCGGCGTTGTGATACGCAAGGTTGGAGGCACGTACAAGCTGGCGTCCACGCAGGGCTACCAGACCATGGACACGCCCACCGGCGCACGCCCCCTGGTGCGCACCGCGAGCATCGAGGAGTATCGCAAAGAACCGAACTTTGCGCGCGAAGAAGAACCGCCCAAAGAGCTGACTTTGTACAAGCCGTACCCTTATGCGGCCGAGGCCTACGCCTGGGGCATGACGGTCGATATGAATGCCTGCGTGGGCTGCAACAACTGCATTGTCGCCTGCCAGTCCGAGAACAACATTGCCGTGGTGGGCAAGGAACAGACCGTGCTCGGCCGGCACATGCACTGGCTGCGGGTGGATTCTTATTACCAGGGCGACCGCGACAATCCCAAAGCCTACTTCCAGCCGGTGCCGTGCCAGCAGTGCGAGAACGCTCCCTGCGAAGTCGTCTGTCCGGTGGGTGCGACCGTGCACAGCAGCGAAGGCCTGAATGACATGGTTTATAACCGCTGCGTAGGGACACGCTATTGTTCCGACAATTGTCCTTATAAAGTTCGGCGCTTCAATTTCCTTCTGTTTCAGGACTGGGAAACTTCGCAGTACAAGATGATGCGCAATCCGGATGTGACCGTGCGCAGCCGCGGCGTGATGGAGAAGTGCACTTACTGCGTGCAGCGCATCAACCAGCACCGGATCGATGCCGAACGCGAAGACCGCAAGATCCAGGACGGCGAACTGCAGACGGCGTGCCAGCAGTCGTGTCCGGCGAACGCCATTGTTTTCGGCAACATCAACGATCCCGAAAGCAAAGTATCAAAATTGAAAGCGCAGGGGCGGAACTATGGCCTGCTGGCGGACCTGAACACGCGTCCCCGCACCACGTACCTGGCCGACATTCGCAATCCCAACCCGGAACTGGAAGTGGCGAAGGATTCGCCAACGGAGCACAGCTAAGTAATGGACGAGCCACTCCAAAACGAGCGCGCGCCAGTCATTGAACCCGGCTACACCCTGGGTTCGGTCACGGACAAGATCAGCTCGATCGTGCTGACTCGTCCTACATCCAACGCCTGGTTCGTCGGTTTTGGCGTCATGTTCCTGCTCACCATGGTGCTGCTGTTCTCGGTCTCCTACCTGTTTGTGAAAGGCATCGGCATCTGGGGCGTGAACGTTCCCGTGGGTTGGGGATTCGCCATCGTCAACTTTGTCTGGTGGATCGGAATCGGGCACGCGGGCACGCTGATTTCCGCCATCCTATTGTTATTGCGGCAATCTTGGCGCAACTCCATCAACCGCTTTGCCGAGGCCATGACGCTTTTTGCCGTGGCCTGCGCGGGCATTTTTCCCGCCATCCACGTGGGACGGCCCTGGGTCGCATACTGGCTCTTCCCTTACCCCAACACCATGAACGTGTGGCCGCAATTCCGCAGCCCGCTGGTGTGGGACGTGTTCGCGGTCTCGACTTACGCCACTATCTCGGCATTGTTCTGGTTCATCGGACTGATCCCCGACCTGGCCACCCTGCGCGACCGCTCGGAGGAACGCTGGAAGAAGATCATCTACGGCATGCTGGCTATGGGATGGCGGGGCTCGGCGCGGCACTGGCACCGCTACGAAACTGCCTACCTGCTGCTCGCGGGACTGGCCACGCCCCTGGTGCTCTCCGTCCACACTGTCGTCAGTTTTGATTTTGCCGTCGGCATCGTACCCGGCTGGCACACCACCATCTTCCCGCCTTACTTCGTGGCCGGCGCCATCTACTCCGGCTTCGCCATGGTGCTGATGCTGGCGATTCCCATCCGCAAGATTTACAAGCTGGAAGATTTCATCACGGAACGGCATCTGCAAAACTCGGCCAAAGTGATGCTGGCCACCGGACTGATCGTGGCTTACGGCTACGGCATCGAAGCTTTCATGGGTTGGTACAGCGGGAACCGCTACGACGCGTTCCTGCTGTGGAACCGCCTGCACGGGCCCTACTCGTTTTTCTACTACATGCTGCTGATCTGCAACCTGGGCATTCCGCAGGTGTTGTGGATCTCCAAGTTGCGCAGCAGCCCCGTCTGGCTCTTCTTGGTCTCGCTGGTTGTGCTGGTAGGCATGTGGCTGGAGCGCTTCATCATTGTCGTGGTCAGCCTGCACCGCGACTTCCTCACTTCTTCCTGGGGTATGTACTATCCCACCCGCTGGGACTGGATGACATACATAGGAACCATCGGCATGTTCCTCGCTGCCATGTTCCTGTTCGTGCGCATCCTGCCCATGATTTCGATTTTCGAAATGCGGACCTTGCTTCCCGAAGCGGAGGTCAAGGAATGAAGCGCACAAAAGCTTACGGGCTGATGGCCGAATTTGATTCCGTCAATTCATTGATGGATGCGGCCAACCGCACACGGGAAGCCGGTTATAAGCGGATTGACGCTTACAGTCCGTTCCCGGTTGAGGGTCTGGCCGAGGCCATCGGCTTCCATCACGACGAGGTCCCCCTGGTGGTGTTGATCGGCGGCCTGATCGGTGGCCTTAGCGGATACCTGATGCAGTATTGGATTTCGGTGGTGAGCTATCCGGTCAACGTGGGTGGCAAGCCGTATCATTCGTGGCCGGCATTCATCGTCCCGACATTCGAGTTGACCATTCTCTTTGCCGGGATCTTCGCGGTGTTCGGCATGCTGGCACTCAACGGGCTGCCCATGCCCTACCATCCGGTGTTCAATGTTCCACGTTTCGCGTTCGCGACGAAAGACAGGTTTTTCCTGATCGTGTTCTCCTCCGATCCGAAGTACAACCCAACCGAAGTCCGCCGCTTTCTGGAAGGGCTGGGGCCGCGCTCCATTTCGGAGGTGCCCGATTAAGCCGCGTCGCAAGCTCGATGTGGGCGCGAGCGTCCTCGCTCGTGCGGGAAGTCACCACGAACCATGTGGGGACAGCCGCCCCCGGCTGTCCGGTCGAGCCAAAGCTCGACAGTCTTGGTACGAACCTTCTACGACGACTCGCAACATAGCGGAGCTTCGCTCCGCTGGACAGCCGGGGGCGGCTGTCCCCACGTGGTCCGTGATTGCACGAGCGAGGGCGCTCGCGCCCACATCGAAGTTTGCGCTCTTGTTCACCGTCCTGCTGGCTCTGGCCGGATGCCGCCAGGACATGCACGACCAGCCGCGCTTCAAGCCTTTTGCCCGCAGCGATTTCTATACCGATCTGCGCTCGGCGCGGCCGCCGGTCGAAGGTACCGTCGCCCGCGGCGAGTTGCGCGAAGATACTTATCTCTACACTGGAAAAATAGGAAGCAATCCCGGAGACTACATGCCCTTTCCGGTGACTGCGGAGGTCTTGGCGCGGGGACAGCAACGTTACGACATTTACTGCGCGCCCTGTCACTCCCGCATGGGCGACGGCAACGGCGTGATTCCCTCGCGTGGCTTCCCGCGCAAGCCGCCCTCTTATCACATCGAGCGCTTGCGCAAGGCGCCGCTGGGATACTTCTTCGACGTAATCACCAACGGCTTTGGAGCCATGCCCGACTACGCCTCGCAGATCGCGGCCCATGATCGCTGGGCCATCGTGGCCTACATCCGCGCCCTGCAGTTGAGCCAGGACGCCACCGCCGCCGACGTTCCTGCGGGACAGAAGGTCCCCTCCGAGCCGCCGCGGTTTGAGGAACTCGGGTCTGGCGCCACCCTGCCCGTGGTCGAAACCAAACCTGCGCATGAGGAGCCGAAATGAGCGCGGTCCCCATGAGCAAACTCGACCTGATGACGCCGCCCGTGGTGAAAACCATCCAACAGCGCTCTCTGGTGGTCGGATTGGTGTTCGGAGCGATTGCGGCTGTCGGCGCATGGCATCAACCCGCCCAGTTTTTCCGTGCCTACCTCATGGCGTTTATGGCCTGGCTGGGAGTCACTCTGGGATCGATGGCGATTCTCATGCTCCGCCATCTGACCAAAGGCGCATGGGGAATGGTCATCCGCAGAATTCTGGGAGCGGCCATGCGCTGCGTGCCGCTGATGGTGGCGTTGTTCATCCCCATGCTCTTTGGAATACGCCGCCTCTATATCTGGGCCCGGCCGCTGGAGGGCATTGCGGACAAGCATCTCCGCGAGCACCTGCAGGAACTCACGCAAAGTTATCTCTCGGTGAATGGATTTATCATCCGGGCCGCGATCTATTTCGCCATCTGGTGGGCGCTGTCTTTCTTCCTGACTAAATGGTCGGCGGAGCAGGACCACCCGCCCATGCGCGACAACAGCGCGCGCTTCAAAGCGCTCAGCGGGCCGGGGTTGATCCTCTACGGCTTTACCATCACCTTCGCCGCTATCGATTGGATCATGTCCATCGATCCCAGTTGGATTTCCACCATCTTCGGCCTGTCATTCCTGATCGGGCAGGTGTTGTCGGCGCTATGTTTCGCTGTGGTGGTGGAGCGGATCCTGTTCCGCTACAAGCCGATGTCGGAATTGCTCAAGCCCGAGCAGGTGCACGATCACGGAAAATTCATGCTGGCCTTCATCATGGTGTGGGCCTATTTCGCATTTTCGCAGTGGCTCATCATCTGGGCGGGAAACTTGCCCGAAGAAATTACCTGGTACATGCGGCGCTTGAATGGCGGCTGGGGATACGTGGGCCTGGTCCTGGTGCTGTTCCACTTCGCGGTGCCGTTCGTGTTCCTGATTTCGCGCCCGTTCAAACGTGATATCACGCGGCTGGTCTGGCTGGCGGCGTGGCTTTTGCTGATGCGATACGTGGACTTGTTCTGGATCGTCGAACCCAATTTTTCCGTGACCTTCAACCTTACGTGGCTGGACATCGTGGTCCCGATCGCGATGGGAGGATTGTGGCTGGCGTACTTCTTCCGCAATCTGAGTACGAGGCCGCTGGTGCCGGCCTACGACGTTTTTGCGGTCGAAGTCCTGGAAGCAGCACACGAGTAGATGATTCGAGCAACTAAGTGATGACTGACGACATTCACATCGACGGGCACAACGAGGAAGCGGAGTTTGAGCGCGAAGACCTCGGGGCAAAACCGGTCATCCTCTTTTTGGTCGGCCTGACCGTGGGGTGCCTGCTGGTAGCCCTCCTCCTGAAGGGAATGTACAGCTACCTGGACGCGCGGGAGAATCGGCATCAACCCGCGCTGAACCCGTTGGTCAAGCAGAGTACCGCGGACACGCGGCGGGTTGCGCCGGACGACATCGCAAAATTCCCCGAACCGCATCTCGAAACCGACGAACCGAGGGAGATCAGCAACTTTCGGATGCATGAAGAGCAGGCGCTGCACAGCTACGGTTGGGTCGATCAGTCTGCCGGCGTGGTGCGGATTCCCATTGACCGCGCCATGGAACTGCTGGCGCAGCGCGGGCTGCCCACCCGGCCGCAGGCCGGCACGGTTCCGCCATCAGAAATCAATATGGTGAAACAAGCGGCGCGGCAGTCAGACACCAGCCGCCAGCCCGCGAAGAAGAAGCAATAGGAAGGCGTGACCGGAAGAGCGTCAGTGGAAGGGCACGACTTCAGTCGTGCCGAAGAGAGTTCGGGATTCGAGCGGCTTTAGCCGCTGAGGTTTGCTGTAGTGCTGAATAATGCTATGTCGAAACAGCTTCTAGCTGCCGTGGCGCTGCTCATGACCCTGCCCTGCTTCGGCCAGGGCATGACCAAGGGCATCATGTCGCCGCCGGCAAACGTGCGTCCTCCCGGCCTGCAGAATGTCGGCATCGAGCAGCATCTGGACGAACAGATTCCCGCCGACCTCAACTTCCGCGATGAAACCGGCAAACCCGTCCGCCTGGGAGATTACTTCGGCAAAAAGCCGGTCATCCTCAATCTGGTCTATTACAACTGCCCCATGCTTTGCGGCGAGGTGCTCAGCGGCCTGGAAGGTGCATTGCGAGTGTTGAAATTCGACGTGGGAAAAGAATTCGACGTCCTGACCGTAAGCTTCGATCCGCGCGAAACCCCGGACATGGCCACGAAGAAGAAGGCTGAATTCCTGAAGCGTTACGGCCGCGCCGGCGCCGCCGAGGGCTGGCACTTTCTGACCGGTCCGCAGGAATCGATTGACGCGCTGACCAAAGCCGCCGGCTTTCAGTACCAGTACGATCCCAAGACCGGCCAGTTCGCGCACGCCACCGCCATCATGATTCTTACGCCGGAGGGCAAGATCGCCCAGTACTACTACGGCGTGGACTACGCGCCCAAGGATTTGCGCCTGGGATTGATCCAGGCATCGCAGAACAAGATCGGCACGCTGGCCGACCAGGTATTGCTGTACTGCTATCACTACGATCCCACGACCGGCAAATACGGGGCGATTATTTCGCGGGTGCTGAAGCTGGCGGGGCTTGCCACCATACTGGGGTTGGGGATCCTGATGACCGTCCTGATCCGTTTGGGATCAGGACCCAGGGAGCATGCGGCAAGATGATGGCAAAGTCAAAAAGCGGCGGGCGAGGGCGCCCGCCCTACACGGATGTGCTGACGACCGAGGACTGAAGACCGACGACTGACTATGTTCGATACTTTTCCACTTTGGCCCACACGGGCTTCGACCACCGCCGGAAGCGTGGACGCGCTTTTCATATTCCTGGTGGCATTGTCGGCCCTGATGAGCGTGGCCATCTTCACCATGATCGTGGTGTTCGCGGTGCGCTACCGCCGGCGCAGAGGCGTCCCGGCCGAGCAGATCGAAGGCTCGACCGCGCTGGAAGTGACCTGGTCGGTGATTCCGCTCTTTATTTTTGTCGTGATCTTCGTGTGGGGCGCGGTGATTTACTTCAAGGAACGCACGCCTCCGCGCGGCGCCACTGAAGTCTATGTCGTCGCCAAGCAGTGGATGTGGAAGCTGCAGCACGAAGAAGGCCAGCGCGAGATCAACCAGCTGCACGTCCCCCTGGGCCGCGACGTGAAGTTGATCCTGACCTCGCAGGATGTGATCCACAGCTTCTACGTTCCCGCTTTCCGCATTAAGCAGGACGTCCTGCCCGGCCGCTACACGACGGCATGGTTCCATCCCACCAGAGCGGGGACTTATCATCTGTTCTGCGCCGAATACTGCGGATCGCAGCACTCGGGAATGATCGGGCAAGTCGTGGTGCTCGAACCGGCGCAGTACGAGAGCTGGCTTAGCGGCGGCGGCGCTTCCGGATCCATGGCGTCGAACGGCCAGAATATTTTCCAGCAACTGGGCTGCTCCACCTGCCACCGCTCGGATACGCAGGGCCGCGGCCCCAATCTGGTGGGGCTATTCGGCAAGCCGGTGCAACTGGAAGACGGACGCGTAATCACTGCCGATGAAAACTACATCCGGGAGTCCATTCTGACGCCGGGCGCGAAAGTGGTGAGCGGATTCAAACCCATCATGCCGGTCTTCCAGGGACTGGTGAGCGAAGAGCAGCTTAACGCGCTGGTGGCATACGTAAAATCATTGAACCCGAGTCCCTCGGGAGCGGCGGGCGGCCCGACGGTGGTTCCGTCAGGCGCGAAGCCGCAGGAAACCAAGGTGCAATAGCAATGGCCACCGCAGCAATCACCGCGGAACGCGAGAATTATCTCAACCAGGAATACGGTATCAAGTCCTGGCTGCTTACGGTCGATCACAAGCGCATCGCCCTGCTCTACCTGCTGTCCATCACCTTCTTCTTTTTTATTGGAGGATTTTTTGCCCTGCTGATCCGGCTGGAACTGCTGACTCCGGCGGGTGACCTGGTGCAGGCCGACACTTACAACAAACTCTTCACCATGCACGGCATGGTGATGGTTTTCTTTTTCCTTATCCCCTCGATCCCCGCCGTACTGGGCAATTTCCTGGTGCCCCTGATGATCGGCGCCAAGGACCTGGCCTTTCCGCGAATCAATCTTCTGAGCTGGTATCTGTACATCATCGCTGGCGTCCTGATGCTGCACTGCATGCTCACCGGCGGCGTGGACACGGGCTGGACTTTCTACACCCCCTTCAGCACCGCCTTCAGCAATACCAAGGTGATCGAGGCCGGGCTGGCCATCTTTATCTCAGGCTTCTCCTCGATCCTGACCGGATTGAATTTCGTGGTCACCATCCATCGCATGCGGGCCCCGGGAATGACCTGGGACCGTTTACCTCTATTCATCTGGGCGCATTACGCTACCAGCATCATTCAGTTGCTGGGAACGCCCGTGATAGCGGTGACTCTGGTGCTGGTGGTCCTCGAACGGGCTTTGCACCTCGGGATATTCGATCCCACTCGAGGCGGCGACCCGCTGCTGTTCCAACACCTGTTCTGGTTCTATTCCCATCCTGCCGTGTACATCATGATCTTGCCCTCGATGGGAGTGGTCACGGAAATTATTCCGTGCTTCTGCCGCAAGCGCATTTTCGGTTACAAGTTCGTGGCTCTCTCGAGCATCAGCATCGCCGTTTTCGGCTTCCTGGTCTGGGCCCACCACATGTTCGTGGCCGGAATTTCGCTTTATGCGGCGCTCGTCTTCTCCGCTCTCAGCTACCTGGTTGCCGTGCCTTCAGCCATCAAGGTCTTCAACTGGACCGCGACCATGTACAAAGGCTCGATTACGTTCTCCACCCCGATGCTGTACGCCTTCGGTTTCGTCGGCCTGTTTACCATGGGCGGGCTTACGGGATTGTTCCTCGCGGCTTTGGGAATCGATGTGCACGTGACCGACACCTACTTCGTGGTGGCCCACTTTCACTACATCATGGTGGGCGGCGCGCTCATGGGCTACCTGGGCGGAATGCATTTCTGGTGGCCAAAAATTTCCGGGCGCATGTATCCCGAGTCGCTGGGACGGCTGGCGGCGCTGATCGTGTTCCTGGGATTCAACCTGACTTTCTTCCCTCAGTTCATCCTGGGCTATCTGGGAATGCCGCGGCGCTACTGGCAGTATCCGCCGGAATTTCAGGTCCTGAACGTGCTGTCCACCGCCGGGGCCACGGTCCTGGCAGTCGGCTACCTTCTGCCCATGGTGTATTTCCTGTGGTCTATGCGCTACGGAAAAGTCGCTCCCGACAATCCCTGGGGCGCATCCGGCCTGGAGTGGATGACTACTTCTCCGCCTCCCACTTTTAATTTCGAGCAGCCCCCGGTGGTCACCTGGGAAGCCTACGACTACGAGCACATTCCCGCTCCGCAGGAGGCGCGCAGTGGCGGATAGCCCCATCGCGGTGGAACATCACAATCCGGCGCTCAAGCATCACTTCGCGGACATGGACCAGCAGCGCCAGGCCTCGTCGCTGGGCATGTGGCTGTTTCTGGCGACCGAGATCATGTTCTTCGGCGGCATGTTCTGCGCCTATCTCATCTACCGTCTCTGGTATTTTCCCGACTTCGCCGCCGCCAGCAACTCGCTCGACATTACACTGGGTACGGTCAACACCGCCGTACTCATCTGCAGCAGTTTGACCGTGGTCATGGCAGTACGCGCCGCACAACTGGGCAAGCGCCAGCAGCAGGTCATCTATCTGGCCCTCACCCTGGTTTTGGGTCTGGCTTTTTTGGGAGTGAAAGCCGTCGAGTGGACCAGCAAGTTCAAAGAGCACCACATCCCCGGCGCAACTTTTCATTTCGAAGGCAGCATTCCCAGCCATCCCGACCAGCCGGTGGACCAGCATCACGCCCAGATTTTCTTCTCGCTGTACTTTGCCATGACCGGAATGCACGCGCTGCACATGATCATCGGGGTCGGAATTTTCAGCTATTTGCTTTACTATGCGTGGAAGGGCAAGTACACGCCCGAATATCACACACCGCTGGAGAACTCCGGCCTGTACTGGCACTTCGTGGATATTGTCTGGATTTACCTGTTTCCGTTGCTGTACTTGATCGATCGAAAAAAATAAGTTTCTTTGCGTTCTTTACGGATCCTTTGCGTCCTTTGCGGTTAAAAGCTTTTTACCGCAAAGATCGCAAAGGGCGCAAAGGAAAACGAGCGCTACCATGTCCGAACACATTGTCTCCGCAAAAACCAATATTGCCGTCTGGCTGGCGCTGCTGGTCCTGACCGGCGTCACCGCCGGCGTCGCCTTTATCGACCTGGGCCCCTTTAATACGATCGTGGCCCTGGTCATTGCAACATTCAAGGCGCTGCTGGTCGTCCTGATCTTCATGCACGTCAAGTACACCAGCGAGAAACTGGTCAAGGTGGTGGTGGTTTCTGCCATCTTCTTTCTCCTGCTGTTGTTGGGGCTAAGCCTGGCGGACTACACCACCCGGCTGCTCTGATTTGCGATATACTCCGCCCTCTGTGAAGAATAAATAACGACGAGGTGCTGCGATGGCGTTCTGCAATTCCTGTGGCGCAACCCTGGACAGCGGAGCAAGGTTTTGCAATAAGTGCGGCACCACACAACCCGGCGCCGCGGCCGCTCCCGTCACTCCCGCCGGAGGCGCTCCCGTTTCCCCGCAAAAAAGCGGCAACGCCCTCAAGATCATTCTGATCGTAGTCGCTGTCATTGTGGTTCTCGGGATTCTGGCGATCGGGACCGTCTCCTTCATCGGTTACCGCATCGCGAAGCGCAGCCGGATTCACAACGAGAATGGAAATGTACGCGTCGAGACTCCCTTCGGCAGCGTGAATACATCCACCGATCCCGATGAGGCCGCTCGCAACCTCGGGATTGAGTTGTATCCCGGGGCGGAGGTGGTCAAGGGCAGCACCTCGAACATGACCATGGGCGCGATGCATACCGCGGCGGCGGATTTTGAGACTAGTGATCCAGTCAGCACCGTGGGCGAGTTTTACAAGTCGAGGCTGCCTAATGCCAGCGTGGTATCTACCACCGGCGACCACTATGCCATCATCTCCACCGACAAGAAAAACATGATTACCATCAACATCGAGCTCAAGGACGGCAAGACCAGAATTCATATCGCGAGGGTTTCTGGCAAAATGGTCAACGGCGGCGATTCCGACAACTGAAGTTGTCACATGTGTGGGGCGGGCGCCCTCGCCCGCCGCCTTTGAATTTGAAGTCGATTTTGATTTTGTTTTCGTTTCTTACCCAAGTCTGAACTTGATTGAAAGATTTCCTGTAACGACGAAGCAGTGTCGATGACTCCTGCAAGATCCAGGTCAAAGTCGGCGGGCGGGGGCGCCCGCCCCACACCGGCAAAAGCAAAAGAATGTCCGACAACTACGTAGCCATTGCGAGCGCCGCCCCGGACTCCCTGGTGGACGCCGCCGCGCTGGAACAGGCCCTGCGCCGCCACATCCGCGGCGACGTCCGCTTCGATTCCAGCAGCCGCGCCCTTTATGCCACCGACGGATCCAACTATCGCCAGGTACCGATCGGTGTGGTCCTTCCCCGCGACGCGGATGATGTCGTCGCCGCGGTCGCGCTGGCGCGTGAATATGGCTCTCCCCTCCTGTGCCGTGGCAGCGGGACCTCGCTGGCCGGGCAGTGCTGCAATGTAGCGCTGGTGCTGGATTTCACCCGTTACATGGGCAATATCCTGGAAATCGACCCGCAACGGCGCACCGCGCGGGTGCAGCCCGGAGTGGTGCTCGACCACCTGCGCAATGCCGCCGAAAAGCATCATCTGACCTTCGGGCCGGACCCGGCCAGCCACGACCGCTGCACCCTGGGCGGCATGATCGGCAACAACTCCTGCGGCGTACATTCCGTCATGGCGGGAAAGACCGATGACAATATTGAAGCTCTCGAGGTCCTCACCTACGACGGTCTGCGGATGAAAGTTGGCAAAACCAGCGATGCGGAACTGGAGCAGATCATTCGCGACGGTGGCCGGCGGGGAGAGATCTACGCCGGCCTGAAAAAACTTCGTGATCAATATTCAGAACTGGTGCGCCAGCGCTATCCCAATATTCCGCGAAGGGTGTCGGGCTACAACCTCAACTTCCTGCTGCCCGAAAATGGTTTCGACGTGGCCCGCGCGCTGGTTGGGTCCGAAGGCACCTGTGTCTCCGTGCTCGAGGCGACGTGTCGGCTGGTGCAGAGCCCTCCGGCGCGAGTGCTGCTGGTGATTGCCTATCCTGACATCTACCAGTGCGCCGACCATGTGCCCGACGTCATGGCCCACAAGCCGATCGGCCTCGAGGGCATTGACGATCTGCTGGTGGAATACACGCGGCGCCGCGGAATCAATTCGGAAGGGCTGGCGCTGCTGCCCGAAGGCGGCGGCTGGTTGCTGGCCGAATTCGGTGCCGAGACCATCGCCGCTGCTGAAGCCCAGGCGTCCAGCCTGATGCAAGCCCTGAACCGCGGTCCCAACCCGCCCAACCTGCGGCTGTTCACCAACCGCGAGCAGGTCAAGCGGGTCTGGGAAGTGCGCGAGTCCAGCCTGGGCGTGATTTCGTACATCCCCGGCGAAGATCTGACCTGGGAAGGCTGGGAAGATTCTGCCGTAGCTCCGGAAAAACTTGGCAAATATTTGCGCGAGTTGCGCCAGTTGATGACGAGCTTCAACTATCGCGGCACGCTCTACGGACACTTTGGCCACGGCTGCGTCCACAATCGCACCAACTTCGATCTGCAATCGGAAGCGGGCATCGCCAAGTTCCGGAAGTTCATGGAAGCCGCCGCCGACCTGGTGGTCAGCTACGGCGGATCGCTCTCCGGCGAGCACGGAGACGGCCAGGCGCGGGCCGAGCTGCTGCCAAAAATGTTTGGACCGGAATTGTTGCGGGCCTTTCGCGAATTCAAAGCCATCTGGGACCCTGCCTGGAAGATGAATCCAGGCAAGGTGGTTGAGCCCTATCGCATGGATGAGAACTTGCGGCTGGGCGCAGACTACAAACCCTGGGACCCCGAGACCCATTTCCAGTTTCCCCATGACCACGGCAGCCTGTCCCACGCCACCTTGCGCTGCGTCGGCGTGGGAAAATGCCGGCGCGAAGAAGGCGGCGTCATGTGTCCCAGCTGGCGTGTGACCCATGAAGAGGAGCACTCCACTCGCGGCCGCGCCCACCTGCTTTGGGAGATGGCCAAAGGCGACGTGATCCGCGACCGCTGGCGCGACGAGAATGTAAAAGAGTCGCTCGATCTATGCCTCTCGTGCAAAGGCTGCAAGAGCGACTGTCCGGTCGGGGTTGACCTGGCCACCTATAAGGCCGAGTTTCTCTCGCACTATCACGAGGGCCGACTGCGTCCGCGCAGCGACTACGCTTTCGCCAACATCGACATCTGGGCGCGGCTTGCTTCAAAGGCACCCGGGCTGGTGAACCTCGCCACCCAATTACCTTTGCTGCGTGACATTGCCAAGTTCGCGGCGGGAATGCCACACCAGCGCAGCGTTCCTGCTTTTGCCCCCGAAACTTTTCGTGCCTGGTTTGAGCGGAGAGAACCGCTGGATCCCGACGCCGCGCTGGTCATGCTCTGGCCCGACACTTTCAACAACTATTTCCTGCCCGATACCGCGAAGGCAGCAGTCGAGGTGCTGGAGGCCGCCGGGTTTCGCGTGGCAATTCCCGAGTCTATTCTCTGCTGCGGCCGCCCCCTCTACGATTTCGGCATGCTGGACCGAGCCAAGCGCCTGTTGCTGAAAATTCTTGACACCCTCGCTCCCGAAATCGAAGCCGGGATTCCAGTCGTGGTTCTCGA
This sequence comes from Terriglobia bacterium, assembly GCA_963790645.1. GTDB lineage: Bacteria > Acidobacteriota > Terriglobia > Terriglobales > Acidobacteriaceae > JAIQFF01. Next base: position 287,792 of record CAWBPS010000016.1, read on the forward strand.
GCCCAGTTGCGCCGCCGTCTTTCGCGACGAACTGCTCAATCTCTTCCCCCAGGATGATCGGGCGCACAAGCTGTCCCGGCAGACATTTCTGCTCAGTGAATTTCTGGAAAAGAAAGCCGTCCACTTTCAGCTTCCGAACCTCGACGCCAAGGCGCTCATCCACGGCCACTGTCATCACAAATCGCTCATGAAAATGACCGATGAGGAATCGGTCCTGAGAAAAATGGGCATCGACTGGAGCGCTCCGGCGCCGGGCTGCTGCGGCATGGCGGGCTCGTTCGGCTTCGATGAAGAAAAGTACGACGTCTCCATGGCGATCGGCGAACTGGAGCTTCTGCCGGCGGTCCGCCAGGCCCCGCCCGACAGCCTGATCATCGCCGACGGCTTCAGTTGCCGCGAACAGATCGCGCAATCGACCGACCGCCACGCCCTGCACCTGGCCGAGGTGATCGCCACCGCGCTGAAAGGTCCGCTCCAACCTGACGGGGCATATCCCGAGCAGCCTCAGGTCGATCAGCGGCAGGCCGAACTGGATCGTTCAATGAAACGGGCAGGCCTGGCAGTAGCAGGAATCGCCGCCGCCGCGGCGCTCCTGTGGTGGCTCAAGGGGAGGAAGTAGTAAATGTAGGCGCGAGCGTCCCGCTCGTGCGTCCCGACCGGATGGCCTTGGTCATACGGTTGATTCTGGCAGGGCACAATCCTTGGCGGAACCGCTTGACTGAGCCTTCTCCTCGCCTTATCTTGTTTTTGTCCTGGCCGGCGGCCAGGAACATTTCTCCTCAGGAGGCGCCTATGTCTGCCCTGTTCACGCGGAAGCATAGGTCTGCCTCTGCCCTGCATTTCTAGATAGCGTCCAGCTCTAGTCCCGGCGCTCCAGAATTCCTGCACGCAGATCCAGATCTTCTTCCATCCGATCGCTATCTCCTCGACTCAGTCGCAGCCATTCGACGGCAGCCGAGTGCCTCATCGCATTGGAACCAGGCAGACCGTTTGAGACAGTCTCAGGGAAGGAGTTTCCCCATGGAATTCACTACCCATCTCGCCGACCTGGGGTGGAATTTGTTCTTCGAGAGTTATTTTGCGGAGTTCAAGCAGTCCGCGCTCCTCCCGGCCCGCGTGGTCGAGGAGTTCAAGGGCCTTTACCGGGTGAGGTCTGCGCAGGCAGAGTACCTGGCAGAAGCTGCCGGCAAGCTACAGCATCTTGCCGTCAGCCGGGAAGACCTTCCCGCGGTAGGAGACTGGGTCGCAATCATGGCCCGTCCGGAAGAGCGCCGGGCGCGAATCGAGCACATTCTGCCGCGCAGGACCAAGCTCGCCCGAAAAGTTGCCGGGCGGGAGATGAGCGAACAGATCGTGGCGACAAATCTCGATACGGTGTTTGTAGTGAGCGCGCTGAATCGCGAGTTCAACCTGCGGCGCATCGAGCGTTATCTGACCATGGTGTGGGACAGCGGCGCGCGGCCCGTCATCCTGCTCAACAAAGCGGACCTCTGTCCGGACGCCTCCGTGCGCGCCGCGGATGTGGAAAGCATTGCCCTGGGAACTCGGGTGCACTTGCTGAGCGCGCTGGAAAAAACTGGCCTCGAAGCCGTACGGGAGTATGTGTCGCGCGGCACGACGGCTGCGTTTGTGGGCTCATCCGGCGTCGGCAAGTCCACCATCATTAACGGGCTCGCGAATGCAGCCTTGCACGTGCAGGCGGTGCGTGAACATGACGACCGAGGACAGCACACCACCACCTCGCGTCAGATGATCTTTCTTTCCGGCGGAGGCATGCTGATCGATACGCCGGGCATGCGCGAACTTCAGCTCTGGAACCATGAGGAAGGAGCGGCGCAGGCGTTTGAGGACATCGCAACTCTTTCGAAGGGATGCAGGTTTCGGGACTGCGGTCATCGCGGCGAGCCGGGATGCGCTGTGCATACCGCGGTGCAGCAGGGCGAGCTTGCCTGCGAACGCCTGGAGAACTATCGCAAGCTGCTGGCCGAGCTACGCTTTCAGGAACGCAAGATGAATCCCGAGGTGGCGCGGCAGGTCAAGGAGGAGTGGAAGAAAATCCACAAAGCCATGCGCAAACGGCCGGAAAGATTTTGAAAACTAAGAACGTGAACGAAGGATCTCTTCCACCCGGCGCATGTCCTCCTCCGTGTCCACCCCCACGGTGTCGTACGGCGTCTCGCGCACATGAATCCCGATTCCGTTCTCCAGGAAGCGCAATTGTTCCAGGCGCTCGCTGCGCTCGAGCGCGGCTTCAGGCAGCGCGACGAAGCGGTCCAGCGCGGGCTTGCGATAAGCATAGAAGCCGAGATGCTTGAAATATTTTGGCGCGGCGCCGTCGCGGTCGTAGGGAATAGTCGCGCGGGAGAAATAGAGCGCGCGCCCCGCCGCATCCGTGACCACTTTTACCGCGCTCGGGTTGCCAATGTCGGCTGGGGCTGCCGCCGTCATCAGGGTTCCGACCTGTACCGCCGGGTCTTGCATGACTTCAATCAGCCCGGCGATGTGTTCCGCCCGGGTCATGGGCTCATCTCCCTGGATGTTGAGGTAAACATCGGCTGCAACCGTTTGCGATATCTCCTGCACCCGCTCGGTGCCGCTGCGGTGCGCCGCCGAGGTCATCTGGGCCTTCCAGCCGTGGCGTTGGCAGAGCTCCATAATTTCACCAGAGTCAGTGGCGATGATCACCTCGTCGAGCGCGGTTGAGGAGCGAACGGCCTCGTAAACCCAGCCAACCAGGGGTTTCCCGGCAATTTCACGCAAAGCTTTGCGCGGCAGCCGGGTGGAAGCCAGGCGGGCGGGGATGAAGGCAACGGTTCGCATCGATTTTCGCTCCCCATCATATATACCTCAGGTCCCCCGCGGGTGGACCCTGAGGTGATGGAGGACGGGCGTCCCGCCCGTCAGGCACAGGTCATCCCCTGACGGGCGGGGACGCCCGTCCTCCATGGAACTCCCCTGTTCACTTCGCGGTGACTGGCGGCTGACAGTGGTGAGACTACGTTATATACTTGTCAACTTGCGGACCTCTGCCCCCACTGGTTCCGCGCGTTGGGCTCGTGTGTACTAGCCCGGGGTTGCCTTTAGGAGCTTCCATTCCCCGTCACGGGCCGAGGTCATTCATGGAAGAGTTCTCCCGAGGCCGCCCGGATGGAAAGCCTTCAGACCCTGGTGAAGGTGGTGCGACCGTACGCACGCCTTCCAAAGGTGACAGCTCATCCCCCGGCGCTGCTCCTTCCTCGGACTCGCCTACGTTGATCGATATTCCGGGCCAGAGCACAAGCGTCCCCGCCTCTGATTCCCCAACGATGGTGGACATACCCGGGAGCAATCCCTCAGATTCGCCGACCATGGTGGACGCGCTGGGCTCCGACGCTCCGACCATGATTGATGTCGGCAGCGGCCCCGGCAGGCCCGCGCCGCCGCGGATACCAAGTCCCCAAAACAATCCGTCCACGCTGCAACCGGGCGCGATTCTCGGCCTGCGCTATGAAATCCTGCAAATCCTCGGCGAAGGCGGGATGGGCGCGGTCTATAAAGCGCGCGACCGCGAACTCAATCGCATGGTTGCGCTGAAAGTCATCCGGCCCGACCTGGCGGGTAACCAGGCCATTATTGATCGCTTCAAGCAGGAACTGCTTCTGGCCACCCAGGTCACCCACAAGAACGTCGTCCGGATCTACGACCTCAGCGAGGCCGATGGCATGAAGTTCATCACCATGGAGTATGTCGAGGGTGAGGATTTGCGCGGCTTGATGATGAGGAAGCAGGGCAAGCTTTCTCCGGAAGAAGCTGTCGAGATCATGCAGCAGACTTGCCGCGCGCTGGAAGCCGCGCACAGTGCCGGCATCATTCACCGCGATCTGAAGCCGCAGAACATCATGCGCGATAAGAGTGGACGGGTCCTGGTCATGGATTTCGGGCTGGCTCGAACCCTCGAAGGCGACGGCATGACCCAGACCGGCGCCCTGGTCGGCACCATGGACTACATGTCCCCGGAACAGGCCCTGGGCAAGGATTTGGACCAGCGCTCGGACGTCTTTGCGATGGGCTTGATTTTCTACGAACTGCTGACCGGCAAGATGCCGTACAAGGCCGACAGCGTGGTGGCCAGCCTGCTCAAGCGCACCCAGGAACGGGCCATGCCGGTTTCGAGCCACGACGCCTCCATACCCAAGCCGCTGAGCAACATCGTCGGCAAATGCATGGAGCCCGACGTAAAGCTGCGCTACCAGAATTCGGCAGAAATTCTCGCCGACCTCGACGCGTGGCAGGGCGGGCATGCGGCCGCGACGCTAAACTTCCCCAGCGGCGTCAAGCCCTGGGGGCGAAGCTTTCCCTGGCACTGGTTCGGGACCGCAGCTGCCGTCATCGTCCTCGCCATCGTGGGCTTCGTGTTCCGTGACAAGTTGTTCGTCCCGAATGCGAAAACGCCGTCCGGTGCGGCCGCTTTGGCGACGCATCCCGCGCTTTCCGTTCTGGTGGCTGATTTTCAGAACAATACTTCCGACCCGCTGTTCGACGGCACCCTGGAGCCTATGTTCAATGTCGCCCTGGAGGGAGCCAGCTTCATCAACGCTTACAGCCGCGGAGACGCACGAAAGTTAGCTGAGAAACTTCCCCATCCCACGGACAAACTCGACGAACAGGCGGCTCGGCTGGTTGCGGTGAGCCAGGGCGTCAGCGCGATCGTGACCGGTTCTCTCAGCCGACGCGGGAACGGCTACCGATTGTCCGTGGAAACGATCGACGCCGTCACCGGTAAAACGATCGCAAATGCCGACGCCAGCGCTACCAACAAAGACGAAGTCCTGCTCAGCATTCCCAAGCTCGCCGCCCCTATCCGCAAGGCGCTCGGTGACGCTACGCCGGAGTCGGTCCAGCTGGCCGCCGCGCAAGGAACCTTCGCGGCCAGCAATCTCGAAGCGGTGCACCAATACAGCATCGCGATGGAACAGCAATCCGCGGGGAAGATGGAGGATGCCCTGCAGTCATTTTCCAAGGCGGTGGAGCTGGATCCGAACTTCGCCAGGGCCTATGCCGGCATGGCCGCCGCGGCGGGAAATCTGGGCCAGACGCAGAACGCCGAGAAGTACGCCAAACTGGCCATGGAACATGTGGACCGCATGACGGAGCGCGAACGGTACTTCGTCCGGGGCATGTTCTACATCAGGACCGAAAATTGGCAGAAGTGCGTGGAGGAATACGGCGACTTGATGAAGCAGTACCCGGCCGACAATATCGGACAAAACAACCTCGCGTTCTGCTACGGCCGTTTGCTGAACATGCCAAAAGCCATGGAGGAGGCGCGGCGAGGGCTGCAGCTTACGCCGAAGGATTTGATGGCACGCATGAATTTCGCACTGTACGCGTGTTATGCGGGCGATTTCCAGGCTTGCGGGCGCGAAGCCAGCGAGGCACTCGAGCTTAATCCTTCGTACGAAGAAGCTTTTCTCGCGCAAGCGTACGCTGAACTAGGGCAGGACCAGTTACAGCAAGCGTCGGAAACCTATCAAAAGCTGCAAAACATCAGCGCCTGGGGCGCCTCCATGGCGACTGCCGGGCGGGGAGACCTCGCGCTCTATCAGGGCAGGTTCGGAGAGGCAGTCCAGATATTTGAAAAGGGAGCCGCCGCCGACATTGCGGCAAAGAAACCAGAGGCAGCCGCGGACAAGTTTGCCATGCTCGCCTACGCGCAACTCTTGCGGGGTGACAAACGGTCGGCCCTGGCCGCTGCGCAGAATGCGCTGAGCAAGAGTCAATCCGTGAAAATTCGATTCCTGGCAGCACGAACCTTGGTGGAGGCCGGGGAACTCGCCAAGGCGCGAAAACTGGCTGCCGGTCTGGCATCCTTGGTCCAGGACTCGCCACAGGCTTACGCCAAATTGATCCTCGGCGAAGCTGCCTTGAAGGAGCACAACTCCAGGCAGGCCATTCAGTCGTTTACGGAAGCCAATAACCTGCTCGATACCTGGCTCGGCCGCTTTGACCTGGGTCGCGCTTATCTTGAAGCCGGAGCTTTTGCGGAGGCCGATTCCGAATTCGACCGTTGCATCAAGCGGCGTGGCGAAGCCCTGGAACTCTTCATGGATGACGGCCCCACCTACAGCTATGTCCCCATAGTCTATTATTACGCGGGGCGCGTCCGTGAGGGACTGAAGAGTCCCGGTTTCGCTGACTTCTACCGCACCTATCTAAAAATCCGCGGCAACAGCACCGAAGATCCCTTGCTCGCCGAAATCCACCAGCGCATCGGTCAGTAAATCGAAAAAATAAGACGGGCAAACTCGCCCGTCTTAATTTTTATTCAGAGTTTCAGTCCAAAGGTTTTCGCCGGGCAGTCGGCGAAGCGGGCCGCTGTCTGGCCGGCCCGCTCCCTTGGACAGTGTCACTTCACCGTGACCACGATCGGGGACGAAGGCCCGCTCTGGGCCCCTTGAATATTTCCGTCCGTCACGAAGTACGTGTACGTCTTGTTGTTCTTGACATTCGGGTCGAGAAACGACGGCGACGGCGGTGTGCCGGTTACCGTTGTGATCCGGGAGAACTTGCTGAAATTCGCAACTACCTGCTGGAGCGTTGAGAAAGAGCCCTCGGCTTTCCAGACATCATACTTACGAATTTGACCAAAGTTCGGTGCCAGCCACGTCAGTGGGACGCTCTTGGCGTTTTCCACAAATGACCCAGACCCAGCGACGCACCCTGGAACATTGTTCAGCGATTTTGTACAAGTCAGCCCGGCGGGAGAGCTAACCGTAGAGTTGGCCGTCTCCGTGTCCTGCTCAATGCCGCCGCCACCGCCAGCCTTGAGGCCGCCGCCACCTCCGGCCTTGAGGCCACCGCCGCCTCCGGCTTTCAGTCCGCCGCCCTCGTTATCAATGCCGCCGCCGCCTCCGGCTTTCAGGCCGCCGCCACCCCCAGCCTTCAGTCCGCCGCCCTCGGAGAATCCAAACCCGCTCGCCCGGGCGCTCATCTGCCGGAGGTCAACCGCCGACCAGTCATCAAACCCACGGAACGGCGAATCAGCAGTGCTGCCGTTGAAGTTGACATCGATTGGGGATGTGACCGTATCGATCACCAGGTCGTTATTCCAGTCAACTGCACCATTTGCTGCGAGCGAACCATCAACCCGGACTCCGGCCACCTCATTCGGACCGAGTGGCGAGCCGTCGCAGTGGGCTTTTGCCTGGTTATGCAGTTGGAGATCGGTTGCATTCGGCCTCGAATACCACCGCGTGGGATGGGCCGCTACTGTGCCGCCTATGCCGGTGAATTCGTTCAGAGATGCCTCACTCAGATCGGGAAGCTCCTGCGCGGAATAGTCAAATACACCATCGACGAACCCGCGAATCTGGAAGAGGTAATTCATCACGCTGAGAAAGTTGGGCTTACAGTTCAGCTCATAACTTGGCACGTTTGGAGTAGGGCTCGCGTTGTTAAAGAAGGTGCCACCGTGGGTAAGCGTCAGGGTGTGACCAAGTTCATGCATCAGAGTGCCGATTTGCACATTTAGCGTGCCTACCTGATCGTCACAGTACACCGAGGCTGGTTGAGACGGGTCCGGCTGGCAGCCTGCAACATCGTCCGCTCTCCACAACCCAAGCGTCACGGCAAAGTCTCCGCCACCACTGAAGTCGGAGTGGCCGGACGAACTCGTCGGCCCCAAGTAGCTGACGCCAAGTTGGGGCTCGTTGCTAAAATCGTACTTACCGTCTGGCACTCCCACAGTCGGGATTTGGAATGTGGTGGTGGTGGTGACGCCATTGACATCAAGGACAGAACTGGCGTTGGTGAAGATATACGTCCCGTTGAGCGGAGAGGCGGGCTGCGGGCCCGTGCCGGGGATCAACGGGGCGATAAGCGCGCCGGCAATGGTCACGCGGTCGCTATTTAAGCCATTGCACGCCGGGGCCTGGGGGCAATCCCCGGGTTTCACCACGCCCGCAGGGGATTTGATGGTTACGGTCGCTGTACTTCCGGCATCCACAATCGAAACCAATTGAGGAAGCGAGGAAGCGAAGTCTTGCGGATCGTTCGCAACGAAGGCGGTGCCTGCCGTGCCCCAATAGAATCTTGGTTCTCCCAGGGAGTGGCCAAAGAACGCATAGTGGTAACTCTGTGCGCGGCCCGGCTGGAAATTCCCTAGCGCCGGGTCGTTCTGCAGGGATTCGAAGTCTCCCTTCCAGCTGACTGCCGGCTGACCAGGAAACGCGCACTTCTTAGTACTCGTATCGCTGCACAGCAAGGGGTTCTCGAGAATCTCATTCCCGCCCGTCGGGACCTTGGGGGTGCCGGCCTGGACAATGTACTGGTCGTCGCCTTGGTAGATGTCGGACCCGAGGTCGAAATGCACGTGTATGTCATGCGTGAGAAACGCATCGCCTACCCTATCGAGCGCCGCTTCCTTGGGCAGGTGCGAGTGCAAGACCTTACCGTTAGAGTCCTTTGAAGTAAGGTAATCGACTTCGACGAAGAGATCCTTGTGGCCCGAATCAGCTCCCGGCAATGCGACCTGCTGTGCGCTGACAGCATCGACATACCCTTTGTCCTTTTCCCAAACATCCAGCAGACCATCGCCGTCGGTGTCCTGTACTGTTGTGCTCATGACGATCGCTCCCCATGACACGCAGCCGCTGTTACTGCTGGAGGGCACCACCGAAGTTATCTCGGACGGGTCAAATCCCTCCAGAGACCCGTTAACGAAATGCCCGACGTCCCAGGTCGGATTGTCCCAGCTGCCGTAAACGCCAGGAAATGGAGGAGAGTTCGGGTACAGCGTCGGAAGAGGATGCGAGCCAAAAGATACGCTTTCGCTCTTGTTCAGCTGCCCGTTCGCGACGATGTGGGTGATCTTCGCGGCTGGGGTTCCCAAGCTTGCAACGATACCCGGCTCGTAAAAGCCCACGATCTGTTGCGTCATGATCGATGAGGTGTTACTCGGAGCAAAGGAGCCGTCGTAGAGAACAATCGCATTCAGCGGCACCGCTGGTGACGTGACCCGGTAAATAACCACGAGGCTGGCACCCAGGGCAAAAGGGGTGGTGTTGCCATTGCTCCCACTGTCGGCCAGGCTCACCGGAACAGTTCCATTGGCGGCCAGCGCTCCGAAAGTTGGGGACGAGGAATTCAAGTCCAGCGGCAGATACGGGCGGACATCCGCGCGGTAGGCCCGCATGGTCTTTGAGCCCTGGGATGAGCCCGAGCAACCGCCCGAACTCCACGAAGTGGGCGCGTTGGGGTTACCCAGAACTGTTCCCGTGATCGCATAACCATTGAAAAACGCCTTCTGCCCCGCGAATGAGTTCGTGCTGGCTTCGACGGTCGCCCAATAGAGGTACGCCGCAACAATATCAGCGCCTTTCGGCACGGAGGTCGGCCCAGCGGGCTGCGAACCACCCAGGGCGCTGATCTGCCGCGCATCGGGGATAGAGATGGTTCCTTTCGCGTAGCCGCTTCCGTCTGGTGAAGCTGGGGGCACCCAGCCGGCGACCACGTAGTCGCCGGTGACAAAATAGTTTTTGAATATGTTGAGTGGGGGTGTCTGCGCCAACCCTGATTCCACGCATCCAAGCATCAACATGAGCCCCAAGGCAACCATCGCGCGTACTTGCCGGCGGGCCGAAAAGTTTGCGCGCAATCCCTGAACCGTAATCTGCATAGTCAACCTCATGATAGTCAGCCTCATTCTGAATACGAATTTCTAAGGAAGGTGTTGACGTCTAGTTCGCCATGGGGAACCGCCGATAAACCGTGAAGCACGAGCCTATCCTTTTGGCGTTCATTCCTCACACACCACAGCCCCATCGAGCTAGGTGTCGTCCTGGTCATTTTGTTCGGAACCTTGGAAACACGCGCTGTCGCTAGCCTGGGAGTGGGGGGACTCAGGCTTAAGTCTGCTAGGGCCCGTTGTGTGAAGCGAAACGTTCCCGACGCCAAGCAATTGTCGTTCCCGAATGGGCCGCATGTCAAATGGATTTGAGCAGTCCGGCGCTGGAAAGCCACTACGGTTGACGTTTGTTGCACTCAATGCAATTGCTTGCACAGTCTGGGTGGGAGCGGCGCTCCAGATGCCGCTCTGGGCCTGCCATTCGGCTTGCCTGAGGCGCGGCACATGACCGCACCCGCCCCCGCTTCACGGAATCGACTGGCCGGATGGGGCAGCACTTTTCCACAGCTCCCTCATCGAACGTCTCCAGGGCGATGCATGTCATGTCCACGGGGCCCCGAAGTCCCTCCAGTGGCACCGTGACTCAGATGGCCACGGCCCAATGATCTGCTTCGCTTTTGTGATAACGTACCCGGCAAAATATTCAAGAACGAATTGGCGGCATGGAAGAGCGCTGCTGGCATAAGGACGACGTGAAACCTCTCTACATCCAGGTCCATCCGCGGGACAACGTTGCGATCATCGTCAACCCCGAAGGCTTGCCGGGGGGCACGCAGTTTGACCACGGACTGACTCTTCGCGAGCGCATTCCGCAAGCGCACAAGGTGGCGCTGCATGACCTTAATCCCGGGGATGCCGTCCGGCGCTACGGCCAGATCATTGGACTGGCGGCCCGTCCCATCGCCCAGGGTTCGTGGGTGCATGAGGATGCCATCGAATTGCCGCGGCCGCCTGCGCTAAGCGAACTGCCGCTGGCCACGGCGACCCCGGCGCCGCAACCGGCCCTGCCCGGCTACGCGTTCGACGGCTACCGCAATGCGGATGGCAGCGCGGGAACGAAGAACATCCTGGGCATCACCACCACGGTGCAGTGCGTTGCTCCCACGGTGGAGTATGCGGTGCGGCGAATCAAAAACGAGATTCTTCCGCGATTTCCCCAGGTGAACGATGTGATCGCCATCACCCACACCTATGGATGCGGCATCGCCATGGACGCGCCCGGCGCTGAGATTCCGATTCGAACGATCCGGCACATCAGCACGCATCCCAACCTGGGTGGAACTCCGCTGGTGGTGAGCCTGGGTTGCGAGAAGCTGCAGCCGGAGCGATTGCTTCCCGGAAAACCATTCGCGAAGTTGCCGATGCTGGAAAGCGACCCGTACCTGGTTCGCATGCAGGACGAGCAGGGCTTCGGCGAAGTCGTTAGCGCCATCATGCGCGCCGCCGAAAAACGCCTGGAACAACTCAACCGGCGCCAGCGGACCGCCGTGCCTGCATCCGAACTGGTGGTCGGCTTGCAGTGCGGCGGCAGCGACGCCTTTTCGGGCGTGACCTGCAATCCGGCGGTGGGCTATGCCGCCGATCTGCTGGTGCGCGCCGGGAGCCACGGTGATGTTTTCCGAAGTCACGGAAGTGCGCGATGCTGTGCACCTGCTGACCCCGCGCGCCATATCTCAGGACGTAGCCCGCGCCCTGATTCGCGAGATGCAGTGGTACGACGACTATCTGGCGCGCGGTTCGACCGACCGCAGCGCTAACCCCACTCCCGGCAACAAGCGCGGCGGATTGTCGAACGTAGTGGAAAAGTCGTTGGGGTCGATCGCAAAAGCGGGAAGTTCGGCCCTGATGGCGGTTGCAGCTCAGGGTGAAAAAGTTACCGCCAAAGGGCTGGTCTTCGCCGCCACCCCGGCGAGTGATTTCATCTGCGGCACCCAGCAACTGGCGTCGATGAACCTGCACGTATTTACCACGGGAGAGGGAAGTCCTTACGGGCTGGCGCTGGTGCCGGTGGTCAAAGTTTCGTCGCGGACTGCGCTGGCGGAACGCTGGCCTGACCTGATCGACGTTGACGCGGGCCGCATCGCAACCGGCAATGCCACCATCGAAGAAGTGGGATGGGAAATCTTTCGCTACATTCTCGACGTGGCCAGCGGGCGCAAGCAGACCTGGGCGGACCATTGGGGACTGCATAACGCGCTGGCGCTGTTTAATCCTGGGCCGGTTACGTGAGGCCTTCGGCTTGTACATCTAAAGTCAAAGGCAAAGTCAAAGGCGGCGGGCGAGGGCGCCCGCCCCACATTACAGCGTCTTCTGCTCTGTGCTTTCCACTTGCGCATCTGGCAGCGGTTTGCTCTGCGTCACGCTGAAATCTTTTACGTTCTTGAGAACCACGGACGGGACCTCGGGAGTTTGCGGCAGCTTGACGTGAATGAGTTCAGCCCCGCTCACGTCATCGAATACGAATCCCGGACGCATGTCCGTCTGCATCGGCCTGATTTCGACATCCTTGATTTCGATCCGCTTCACGTGACGGATGTAGAAGCCGTGCGCCGGCATGGGGCCGAAGCGATTGGGTTCGGGATAGCCGTTTTCCACTTCTGGCGGCTGAATGGCGGCGTCCGCTTTGGTGCCGCCGCCGCGATGCAGCACCAGAATATTGCTCAGCTTGACGTCTTCGATGGTGTGGCCAGGAATTCCCGTAATGATTGTGGCCTGCCGGGACGCGCAGTTCGAGACCACAACGTTGCTGATGAGCACGCGCCGTAATTCTCCCACCGGCGTTCCCTCGGGACCGCGCATGCGGCTGCCCAGGCGAAGAAAGAAGGGAACATCGACGATATCGCGCATGGTGATGTTGGTGATGGCGACATCTTCCAGGATCGCGCCGTCCACCGATTCCAGCGCGATGCCTTTGCAATCTTCAATCACGCAGTTGGAGATGGTGACGTTGCGGAAGCCGCCATTACTTTCGGTGCCGAATTTGATGCGTCCGTTGCGGGAAACTTTGAAATCCGGGGCGAAGCGCTTGTAGGTGGCATCGAGCATGGTGCCTTCTTCGTAGCCTCCGGTGACGTAGCAGTTGGTGATGGTGACGTGGTCGGTGGAACGCGCGAATCCGAGGCCGTAGGAATCTTTCAGGCAGATGCCGTCATCCCAGGGCGAGTTGACGCTGCAATTGGAGACGCGCACGTTGCGGCAGCAGTCGATGTCGATGGCGTCGCGGTTGGTGTCGATTTTCAGATTGTCGATGGTAAGGTTGTCCACCCCGGTGGCCAGAATGGCGAAGTGCCCGCCGTGCAGGATTGAGATGTCGCGCAGGGTCACGTTGTGACAATTCTTCAGGCTGATGGATTTGTTGCCCACGCCTGCGGCCAGTATGACGTCATGATCTCCACGGCTCAGACCCTTGCCCCAGATCAGTCCCTGGCCCTCGATGGAAATATTCTGCAGGTCTTCGCCCCAGATCAGGCTGTTGTGCCAGTGGCTGTGGCCAAAATCCTGAAATTTGTCCCAGGCATTGGGCTCGGGCGGATCGTAGCCGCCGCTCGTGCCCGCGGCAGGCGCGTCGGCAGCCACGATGGTCGCGCCCGCGTCGAGCAGCAGAGTGATGTGGCCCTTCAGATGGATGGAGTAGCAGAGATAATTTCCCGCGGGGAAGCGCACGACACCACCGCCTGCCGCGGCTGCCGCGTCGATCGCTTTATTGATGGCGGGCGTGTCCAGAGTCTTGCCGTCGCCGGTGGCGCCGAAAGCTCTTACGTCGAGAGTGCCCCGAGCGGCAGAGTCTGTCTTTGTCTTCGCAACAGCGGGCTGAACCGTGGCGGCTGCTCCCAACGCAGAGCCGGCAATCCCGGCTCCCGTCAGCTTCAGAAAGTCTCTTCTCTCGGTGGGCTTGGCGAACATGATTCCTCCGTATGGTTTTCCAGTTCAGCTGCTTGATGAGGCGGCGCACAGGAGACTGAAGCAATCGCAAAATAATGTCAAACGAGAAATTTTAACGTCTGATTTCAGCCAGACTCATATTGTCTTTTGCATAGTGGATCAACTATATTCCGACGCCGGACACGTGGGCTGGGCCATTCCGATTCGTGAACGTGTGGTCGCGGGCGACTCGCCCGCGACCACACAACAATCGCGGCATATCCAGAACAAGAGAGCCTTCCTCATGGACCGAAGAGCATTTCTGAAAACAGGCGGTGCCGCCGGTGGAGCAATTCTATCGAGAGGGCTGCTTCCTGCTCTGACAGCCTCCACATCTGGCGCGCGAGCGGCCGAGGCGCATTCGCCGGTTGTGGAGTTACCCTTTCGCGATGACTTCTCCCGCTTTCCTTCAGGCCTGCTGACGCATCCCATCGGGCAACTGAATGGCGCCATTCAGGAATACCACTACCTGGCGAACCGCGGAGTTCCTCTCGCACCCTGGAGCAACGTGATTGCGCACATGGATGCCTGGGTGGTGGGTGACGAAGACGGCAAACCCTACCTCGAGCAACATCTGGTAAACGAATTGAGCGCGCTGACCAACCCGATTCTGGTTGCCGGCGATCCAGAGTGGAGCGACTACGCGGTTGAGGTGAAAGTGAAACCCCTGTCAGTCGCCGAAATGGCGGGAGTCGTTTTTCGTTACCACACCAACCGGCATTACTACCTGTTCGCCCTCACCCAGGGCAAGCAGGCGCGGCTTACGGTACGCCTTCCACTGGAAAAGAATCTGCGGGTTGCCGAGTGGCGGGAACTGGCGACGCGCGAGTTTCCCTACGACTGTCAGAAATATTATCTTCTGCGCATCGAAAACGACGGGCTCCGTATTCGCGCGTTGATCGACGGCAATCTTGTACTGGAGACATCCGACAGCGAACTGGTGAAGGGCAAAGTGGGAGTGACCGCGAACATCCCAGCCCGCTTTCAGCAGTTTCAGGTCACGGCCCCGATTGCGGCGAACGACCACATCACAGAACGCGTAAGCCGGCGCCAAGCCGACCTGTCGAAGCGTCGCGCGGAGAATCCTCAACCCAGGTTGTGGAGAAAGTTTGCGACCCCGAAATTCGGGGCTGGGCGAAGCGTGCGCTTCGGCGATCTCGACGGCGACGGCCAGATCGAGATGCTGCTGGCACAGAATATTCCGCGAGTGCACGGCGATGGCTTCGACCAGATCAGCTGTCTTACCGCCGTCAATCTCGAAGGCAAGGTTCTGTGGCAGTCGGGACAACCTGATCCGCGCAATGGCCTGCTCACCAATGACCTGCCCTTTCAGATCCACGATATCGATGGAGACGGGCACAACGAAGTCGTGGTCATCAAGGACTTCCAGTTGCAGGTCTGGGAAGGCGCCACCGGAAAGCTGAGGCAGTCCATCTGGAAGCCCAAGATGCCGGCAGACGGCAAGCCGCGGCCTTACGAATTCGAGAACGGAGACGCGATCGCGTTTCTGAATCTTTCCGGCGACGCCCGGCGCCGCGAAATTCTGGCTAAAGACCGCTATCACAATTTCTGGATCTTCAATCATGAACTCAAACCACTGTGGCAGGGACAGGGCCAAACCGGACACTTTCCTTATCCCTTCGATACGGACGGCGACGGCCGCGACGAAATTCTGATTGGCTATTCCCTGTGGGACCATGCCGGCCGGCGCCTCTGGAGCCATGACGATCAGCTCAAGGACCATGCCGACGCGGTCGCGATGGGAAATTTCAGCGGCGAAGCCCACACGGAATGGCGCGCTTATGCTTCAGGCAGTGACGAGGGCTTCATGGTTTTCGACGCGCGCGGCCAGATGCTCAAGCAGGTACGGCTGGGCCATGCGCAAAGCATGAGTGTGGGGAAATATCGCGCGGAAATGCCCGGCCTGCAGCTCATGGTTTCCAATTTCTGGAAGAACCCCGGCGTCGTCACCCTTTTTGATCATGACGGAAATATTCTGGCGCAGGACGAACCCATTCATTCGGCCAGCCCGCTGATGCCCGTGAACTGGCGCGGCGACGGACAGGAGTTCGCACTGCTTTCCGGAAATGTCACGGAAGGCGGCATGATCGACGGTCAACTGCGCCGGGTCGTAATGTTCCCCGACGACGGACATCCTGACCTGTGCGCCTACGCCATCGATGTTACCGGCGACAAGCGCGATGAGGTGATTTTGTGGGACCAGGAGCGCGTCTGGATGTACACCCAGGATCGCGAGTTCACCGGTGAACAGATCTATGCGCCGGTTCGCAGTCCCGGCTATAACGAGTCCAACTATCGCGCCTGCGTCTCAACTCCGCGCTGGCTGGCCCATCCAGCGAGGTGAGGGCAGAGGGTGCGGGCCCGCAATCCGCATTGAGAGTTTCTAAAAGCCTCGTTTAACTCTCTTGATTTGACAGCGTGCATCGGGACAAGTAAAAACCCTTCCATGCTTCTGCTCGAATTCACCGGCTGTCCGGACTAAGATTAAAGCCTGGATTGATTACTGTTCGAGCTTTTAAGTGCAAGCCTCAGAACGAAAGCGCAGGAAGGAATGGAAACTACACCAGCCAGACGACAGCTTGGCGACGATCTGCTGAACGCGGACCAGATCCAGGCGGTCGGTGGATGAAGTAATCGCGACCACGCAATTTATCGACATTCACACTCACCTGTTTGCGCCAGAGTTTGGCGGCATCGGTTTGTGGGGCATCGACGAACTGTTGACGTATCACTATCTGGAAGCGGAACTGTTCCGCTCGTCGAGCCTTTCTCCCGAGCGCTATTGGGAGATGCCGAAACGCGAGCAGGCCGATGCCATCTGGCAGGCCTTGTTCGTTGAGAATAGTCCGATCTCGGAGGCTACCCGCGGCGTCGTTGCCGTTCTCGAAGCATTCGACCTGCCCACCGATAGTCCCGACCTCGAAGAGGCCCGGTCGTTTTTTCGCGCCCAAAAAATTGAATCGCACGTTTCGAAAGTCCTGCAGATGGCGGGTGTGAGTTCTGTCGTAATGACCAACGATCCTCTTCACCCGGAAGAAGAGAAAGTCTGGATGAATGGCGGGCATTCCCGCGCGGACTTCTTGGCGGTATTGCGCCTGGATAGAATTCTATGGGGCTGGCCGGGGCACTGGCAGCGCCTGGCCGAGCAAGGCTATGCCGTGGACGCCCAGGCCGGCGGCAAATCGGCGGCTGAAGTGCGCCGGTTCCTTGCCGACTGGTGCGAGCGGATGAATCCGGTGTACATGGCAGTGTCGCTCACCGACGCCTTCCAGTTCCCGGAAGACAGTGTTCAGGGCAAGCTGCTGAAAGATGCGGTGCTGCCTTCGTGCCGGGAGTTCGATCTGCCCCTGTCTCTCATGATCGGAGTCCGCCGCCAGGTGAATCCGAGAATCCGGCTGGCGGGCGATGCGGTGGGCAGGGCGGACCTGCGCTCATTAGAAAATATCTGCCGCGACTACCCCGACAACCGTATCCTGAGCAGCGTTCTGAGCCGCGAAAATCAGCACGAACTCTGCGTGTACGCCCGCAAGTTCAGTAACCTCATGCCCTTCGGATGCTGGTGGTTCCTGAACAATCCTTCCATTGTGGAAGAGATCACGCGGGAGCGCATTGAGTTGCTGGGGACGAGTTTCATTCCGCAGCATTCCGATGCGCGGGTGCTCGAGCAGGTCCTCTACAAGTGGCGGAACACGCGCGCCACCATGTCGCAGGTGCTGGGCAACAGCTACAAACTGCTGGCCCGTGATGGCCGTGCGGTGACGCGGCAAAATATACAGCGCGATGTGAACCGCCTGTTCCGCGGCAACTTCGAACAATTCGCCAACCTGGCCTGAAGAGATGGAGCACGGGCGTCCCGCCCGTGAGGCGGCAAGCAGAGTCTCGATCACTGGCTGGTCAGAATCTTCTGTAGAAACTCAGCAATCGATTCCGTCAATTTGCGGGGATAGTCGGTGCGGACCATGGCCAGGGCCAGGCTTCTGCTCAAACGATGCCCCGCCACCCGGTAGGTTTGAAAAAAACGGTTCCGGCCGCGCAGCGCGTGTTGCGGCAGTATCGAATATCCGAATCCCGACTCCACCAGTCCCTTGATGGCTTCACTGTCCTCGGCTTCCATCACCACTCGCGGCGTGACATTGATCTCCTGAAAAAATTGATCGATGATGTGCCGGATGTTGCTGGGCTTGGGATAGAGAAGAAATGGAACGTTCGCCAGGTCCGCTGCCTGGATCACACCGGTGCGCGAACTGCGGACGCTGTTCGGCGAGGGCCGCAGTACCAGTAATTCCTCGTCGAACAGCGGCATGATTTCCAGGCTCTGCTCGAACACGGGAAGCGAAATCAGGCCGAGGTCGAAGCGCCGTTCCAGCAGGCCCGCGACAATTTCCTCGGTCACTCCCACGGTCACACCAATATCGGCGTTGGGGAACCGTTTTCGCACTTCGCGCAGCGGCCCGCCCAACTGGTGAATCAGGGTGGTAACCCCGGTGGCGAACTGGAAAGGGCGCACATCCTTCGAAACATCGTCGGCAAATTCCTGCTGGATCTGGCTCATGGTGCGCACTACATCTTTAGCGCGTTCGGCCAGCCGCAAGGCCGCGGGCGTTGCCACCAGCCTCTTTCCCGAACGCACAAAGAGCTCGGCGTGCAATTCCTCCGCCAGGCTGTGGAGTTGCAGGCTGACTGCGCCCGGAGACAGGTGAAACTGCTGCGCAGCGTGCGTCATGCTGGAAGATTCCAGCACTGCAAGAAACAGTTTCAACTGGTGAATGTCCATTCCTCGTCAGCCTCGCCGCTCTTTAATGTTCCTAAATCGCCTCTTGAATTTTTCTGGTATTGACAGTCAAAACGTTTCTGGCCTATCTTCCGCGCCCATGGGTCACTGTATCAAAACCAACGGGACGGCGTTGTATCCGAGTACTTGTACGCTTCATGCCCCGCTGAAATACGGATCGCTTGGGAACGTGCCCAGTTAGCACGGCCGCTTGGGGGACAGGGCGAACATTTGCAGCAGCAACGCGCTCCTGGAAAGGCACAAGAATGAAAAGGAAATTTGTTCTGGCGCTTCTAAGCCTGGTTGTCTTTTCGACCTTGTCGTCGAATTTAGCGCACGGACAAGGATTGGGAAGCATCGCGGGGACGATTACCGATCCGACCGGCGCTGCCATCGTTTCAGCGCGGATCACGGTCACGCAAATTGGCACCGGGTTTTCTCGCGAAGCCGCAACCGACGCCGGGGGATATTACTTCGTGCCTTCTCTCCGTCCCGCCGAATACACCGTAACCATCAAAGCCAAAGGGTTCAGCGATGCCAGGCAGAATGTCACCCTGCTGGCAGACCAGACTCTGACCGTCAGCCTGCAATTGAAGGTGGGATCGGGAAGCGAAATTATCCAGGTGGAAGGTAATGCGCCCCAGGTCGATACCATGACCTCGACCATTAAACAGGTGGTCGAACAGGCCCGCATTACCGAGCTGCCCCTGAACGGGCGCAATGCCGCCCAGCTCACGCTGCTGGCGCCAGGTTCGGTCAACTCGCCCAACGGCGGCGCCGACCAGGGATTCACCAAGACCTTTCCCGGCGCAGTCACCATTTCGGCCAACGGTGCGCGCCAGAACATGGTGAGTTACCAGCTCGACGGCGGCAACTATGTGGACGAGTACACCAACGTCAACCAGCCCTTCCCCTTTCCTGATGCGCTGCAGGAATTCAGCGTCCAGACCAGCAACTACACCGCCGAGTACGGACAAAACGCAGGCGCGGTGGTCAACGTCATCACCAAGTCCGGCAGCAACAACTTTCATGGCAATGCCTTCGAATTCCTGCGCAACTCCGTGTTCAACGCCCGCAACTACTTTGCCCCTTCAACTTTCTCGCAGAATGGTGTTTTAACTCCGACCAAAGACAACGGGCGCGATCAAATCAAGCGCAACCAGTTTGGCGGAACTTTCGGCGGACCCATCATCCGCAACCGCACGTTCTTCTTCTTTGGAGCTCAGTTCACTCGCTTCCGCAACGTGGGGAGCCCCTCGAACTCGACCGTTCCCAGCACCGCATTGACAACGATTCCGAGTTCCGGCCCAGTTAGTTCGTCGTGTCCGACGTGCGACATCGAAACCTACTTGAACAGCGGCGGACCGGGCGGCACACCCGGCACCATCGACCCCGTTTCCTTGAACATTCTGGCGGGCTTGCCGCTAAGTACGAACAAGGCAGTGACCTTTCTCAAGCCGGACAACGAAAACTTCAAGGAGTATCTGGGAAGAGTGGACCACTCCTTTACGCAAAACGACCGGCTCTCGGTCCGCTACAGCTACAACCAGTTTCATCGGGACCCGGTTTTCGACCCCTCGAATTTCCTGGCCTACGCCGATGGAGCGACCATCACCAATCAGAACTATCTGATCCACGAGAACCATATTTTCAGGCCTACGCTACTGAACGATTTTCGCTTCAGTTATGCGCGTGAGGCTGCCGGCCGCGGTCCCGCGGCGAATGTGCCCAGCGTGCAGGACCTGGGCTCGAACATTCCGTTTCAACCGCCGACCAACGCGATTCAGCAGATCCGCGTCAACGGCTATTTCAACTTTGGCGACAACCCCAATGCCACCTTTATCCGGAACAACTTCACCTGGAGCGACGACGTCAGCTGGGTGAGAGGCAGGCACGAGTTCCGTTTTGGCGGAATCATCGAACGCAGCCGTGTGGATCTCAACAATCTGTTCTTCCAGCCGGCGGAGTTCAGCTTTAACGGGGTCAACGCCTTTTTGTCGGGCGCTCTGGGGGACTACAGCGGCAACCTCGCCTTCCGCCAGGGTGCGGGAGAATTCAAGAACAATCGCAACATTTTTGCCGGCATCTATGCCCAGGACAACATCCGGGTCACTCGCCGCCTGACCGTCAACCTGGGATTGCGCTATGAACCTGCTCTCCCCTGGCGCGAACTGAAGGGCCGGGTACAGCAATTCCGCATCGACGGCCTGATTGCCGGGACCCGTTCCACGGTGTTCCCCAATGCTCCTCCGGGAGCGTACTTCCCCGGCGATCCTGGCGTCCCGCCCAACGGCGTGAATGCCAGTCTGAACAACTTCGCGCCGCGTGTTGGTTTTGCCTACGACGTCTTCGGCGACGGCAAGACCAGCCTGCGCGGCGGCGCTGGTATTTTCTATGACACCCGAATAAACGGAATCATCAACAACCGCTTCGTGGACCAGGCGCCTTTTAGCCCGCAGCTCATTTTCAGCACTAGCGCCGTCAAGCCGGGAAGCATCAGCGATCCGCTGTGCACCCAGGCCGCCACTCAAACCGCCCTGGGCTGTACGGCGCAGGCCAATCTGTTCCCCGCCCCCTTCCCGCCGCCATCGAACTCGACCTTTGCTCCCGGTGCGCTCTACCTGAGTTGGGACCCCAACCACAAATACCAGGTCCCCACCGTTTACAACTGGAACCTGGCCCTCGAACACCAATTGCCTTGGGATCTCCTCATGCGCGCCGCCTACGTAGGTTCGCGCAGCAATCATCTTACGGAGACTCTCAACCTGAATCCCGCGGCCCCCAACGCAACCGGAACGGCAGGTACTGGACGGCTAAACCTGATCGCAGCCTCCCAGGGCTTTACCGTCCCGCCGTTCTCGCAGGTTCAGCAGGACATGCAGGACGTCAATTCCAACTATCATTCGTTGCAGGCTTCAATCGAGAAGCGGGCATCGCATGGCTTGACCATCCTGGCCAGTTACACCTACTCCAGAAGCATCGACGATCTTCCGGCAGGGGCCGGCGTGACTGGCTTCGATACGTACTCAACGCGTCCCTGGGACGATCCGCTGCGTCACCAGTTTGACTACGGCCCGTCCGATTTTGATCACACCCATCGCTTCGTTGCGTCGTATGTGTGGGTGTTGCCCACGCCTGCGAGAGGCAACGGATTTCTGCGCAACGTCCTGGGCGGGTGGCAACTGGGCGGAGTAGTTTCGGCCCAGACCGGACGTCCGTTCACGGCGCTGCAAGGCGACGAAGTTTCGGGCACTGGCATTGGCCAGGACCGGGCTACGCTGATTGCGGGAGCCGATCCCTACGCCCCAGGCGCATGCGCCGCTGCCGGAATCAACACTGGCTCCAATCCTAAGCCTTGCGTGGATTGGCTTAACAAGGCCTCCTTCGCAAGCAAAGCGCAGGCCATTGGCACCACCGGCACTTTCGGCAACACCGGCAAGAACGGATTCCGTTTGCCCGGGGCTTACACCTGGGACATGAACACAACCAAGAACTTCGTGTTCACGGAACGGTGGAGACTCGAGTTCCGCGCCGAGTTCTTCAACGTCTTCAATCGCGCCAACTTTATGGATGACACGGCTTCTCTGAGCAACTTCCAAAAAGTCAAAGCCAGCGCATTCGGTGCGATTCAACAGGCGTCGGACCCACGCATTGGTCAACTGGCGTTGAAGCTGTATTTCTAGCTCGACGCCGGCAGGACCGACAAGCCGGACACGCCGCTGGCAAGCCAGCGTGTCCGGCTTGAACTTTGATTGGCCGCGGTTGTCGCAGACGAATCTTCTTCATCTCACATCTTTACTCCGAGGTCTTCATCGTGAAGAGTTTCAGGAATCATCGCTCCAGGAATTATGGATCCCTGTTCTTGATTGCAATCTCCCTCCTGTTCTTGAATTCAGAACTTCTTGCAGCCACCGAAACGCTTGAGTCTTCGGTCTTACGCTTCGAATTGAACACGTCTCCTTATTCCTACCGGGTGATCGAGCGCTCCACCGGCAAGGTGCTGCTTTCACAGAGCAGCACGGGAGTCACATTCGGGCCCGAACTGTACCCGGCATCCGAGGCGGCAAACGTGAGCAAATCGTCAAACCGCCTGCAGGCCGAGCTCCGGTTGCAGCTTGCCGGTCGGGAGAGCATGCCCCCCGGAACGCCCTCGGTGGCCCAGGTGAGTTTCACTTTCGTGAAGCCGGAGGTGTTGCAGGTCGCGATTACATATAAGGATGCGACGCCCAGCGAGATCTCCGAGGAGTTCAACGACCAGGGCGAACACTATTACGGCATCTGGGAGCAGCCCTTCGGCGGCAGCCTGGACAACCGCGGCGCCGACCATGATTTCCTGGGCATGGGCAACGAGCGCTACGTGCATCACGCCAGCGCGCGCGCCCCCTTCTACATGACCTCGAATAAGTATGGGATCTATGTCGAGAGCCTGGCGCAAGCCCACTATGCGGTGGCGCAGGCGGGCAAGACCACTTTTTCCTTTAAAGACTCTCATCTTACATACGACATTATTTATGGACCCTCCTATGCCGACATCCTGAGCCGCTACAACGCCCTTGCCGGGCCCGCCTTCATGCCGCCGCTCTGGGCTTTCGGCAGCATCTGGTGGCGGGACGATCACCACGCCGATTTGCGCGGGGTCACCAACGCGCAGGAAAAAGTGATTCAGGATGCCGACCGCCTGCGCGCCCTGCACCTTCCGGCAGGAGCCATGTGGCTCGACCGGCCGTACTCCTCGGGAGAGCTGGGATGGGGCGCCATGGACTTCGACTCGTCGTTTCCCGATCCCGCCAAGATGATCCACGACTTACATGACCACGGCATGAATCTTCTTTTGTGGACAGCCAACCGCTGTTCCGGAGATTTGTTCAAGGAAGGGTCGGCCAAAGGTTATCTTTTCCCGTTGAAATGGCCGGCGGCCGATATCCGGCGTCCGGAAGTCTATGACTGGTTCAAGCAGAAGCTCGACGCTTACGTTCGCCTCGGCATAAAGGGCTACAAGATTGACCGCGGTGAGGAAAGCGAGATGCCGCAACTGCTGGAAAATCAGTTCGCGGTGCTTTTCCCCAAGCTGTCGGCCGAAGGGATGAGCGCGGCCTACGGCAACGACTACTTCATCTTCTCTCGCAACGCCAATGACAGCACGCGCAAGTACTCCGCCATCTGGAATGGCGACTCCTGGTCCACTTTCGAGGGGCTTCAGGTCACGGTAAAAAATGGCCTGCGTTCCGGGACCATCAACTTCCCCATGTGGGGCTCCGACACCGGCGGCTATTTCGCTCCGCCGTCACCAGACAACGAGCTGCTGGCGCGCTGGCTGGAGTTCAGCGCTTTCAGTCCGATGATGGAGGTGATCCTGGGTCCCAAGCGCACGCTCTGGGACGATTACAGCCCGGAGGTTGTCGGCATCGCGCAAAAATATGTTGCCGCCCATCACGACCTCATCCCGTACACGCGGTCCGCGATGTACCAGGCCACGCAGGACGGCATGCCCATCATGCGGGCCCTGGTCCTCGCCTACCCTGACGACGCCCGCCTGACCGACATGTGGGACGAGTTCCTGTACGGCGACGGTCTTCTTGTAGCACCTGTAACCACCGCGCAGACCACCGAGCGAGAGGTGTATCTACCCGCCGGGAAATGGATGAACTATCACGACAAGCAAACCGTGTATTCGGGAGGGAGCACGATCAAGGCCGACGCGCCCCTGGGGACTATCCCCGTGTACGTTCGCGAGGGAGCGATCATTCCGCGCGGCGACATCGTAAAGCTGAACAACAACTGGGAACAGAATTGGACTCCGAAGCTGCGCCTGCAATTCTTCCCCTCGGCCAGCAGCAAGAGCCAGTTTGACTACTACACCGGCAGCCGAGTGCAGAGGATCGCAGCAGAGCCTGCGAGCGACGGCCTGAAGATTGAGTTTGGAGATTTGGGAGCGCCCGGCACGGTCGAAGTGTATTGCAAAGAAGTCACAGGAGTGACCCGGAACGGCGTGAAACTGCGCGCCGGCACGGACTACCATTACGATCAGCCATCACACAAACTCACAATTTCTTTTCAGGGGGCAAGCAAGATCGCAATCGCAGGTGCAGGCAGCTTGTTTTGACCCGGTGGTCAGTCGCAGCGGTCGCTGTCCCGCGACTGCCCCACAGTGTCCTTAGCAAAGTCGTCCAGCTACCGTTCGGTTGGCGCCGGGGCGGGCATAGCATTGCGCCGGTTGCGGCCTACCATCTACAATCTTCATTGCCAGTCGCAGCGAACCCGAAACCTTCGTGAACAGCCTGCCTGGATTTGGCCCATGCCTTCTCCCAACCGCATGGAAAGAACAGTGGTCTGTGTAAGTCGTTGTAAACATGTGGCGGCGTAGCTCAGGTGGCTAGAGCGACGGTCTCATAATCCGTAGGTCGTTGGTTCGAGTCCAACCGCCGCCACCATAAAAAACAATGTTTTCAGCCGGTTAGGCGGCCTGGGCTGAGCACCCAAGCGGCACTCCGCCGCAGAGTGTAATGATTTTGTAATGTAAGAAGTTAGTTTGGGCCGATTCCCTTCTATTCCCGTCGCAGCTGAGCTGGAGGGAGCTTAAAGCAACATTGCAGAGTTTGGAGGCAGGCTAAGCGTCCAGATTCTTTCCCGGCCCGTTCCATTTTCAAGCTTTTCGAATGGCGCGTCATTGGGGAGCAATGGTGGGAAGCGTTGGATGAGCCACGGCCGATCACTTCTGCTATGCCGACTTCCCGTTACAAGTAGACCCAAAGCGAAGTTAACGCCTTCCCCCATGTGCTCGTCGGGTTCGCGGCACCCAACGAGCGATGAATCCAAAAGGACAAATCCTGGGTGTGAGAGGCGTTTGTGCTTGTCTCAATAACAGTCCGATCATGAATGCGGCGTACGTGACCGCCGGGTAGCCTTTCCCGTTATCTCTGCGGGCTTTTCCGGAGATGGCGATGTCCTCAGCCGCGGTATCGTAGACGACCCTGTCTAGCCCAAGGAAACGACCACGTGCGCAAGAGCTCTTGGACTGCCCATTGCGAATTCGCCCTAGGCGCTCGGCGCAAGAGAGCAAATCCTTGTTTTTTTTACTTGTGGTGCGGGTGCCGAAGGTTGCTCGATCTCGTCGAGCCGGCGGAGTTACTCGTAAAGGGACACGCGCGCTGCAATGTCGGCGCGACGCTCGCTGTGGTCTGAAAGATCGTCATCGACCTATTATTGGATCAGGCTGGAACCCCTGACCATGTGCCGGGAGGCAACGGCTTTCGTGTCGACGGTTGTGGAATCATTTTCCTTCGAACGGCGCAGCTCCTCGAGCCGAGAAATCGCGTCCCGCAGGTATTCGGGCACCCTGGCCAAGTAGAAACTTAGAATATCGCGCCGAGCGTGTCCGAGCAGCTGATCGATGGTTGAATCTGGTACTCCCGCCGCCGCTAATCTCGTGGCTGCGGTGTGGCGGCAGTTATATATCGGAAGAGGTGAACTTCCTGCAGATTTCAGGGCATTTCGCCAAGCTGTTTTCATGCTATAGATGTGCGTCTTGGGATTCTGAGAGTTGAAAAAGACGTATTCCGAAATTCCTGCCGTTTTCGTGTGCCATTCGAGCAGCGTCGCTTTGCAGAAAGCAGTCATTGGAATGACGGTACTTCGAGAACTCGAATCCACGGGCAGCATCAAGATTGCAGGCTCGATGTACAACCTCGAAACGCAGTTGAGTTCTTCGCGTAACGGTTAACCGCACCCGCCCCGGGCAGCCAAATGTCACGAGGTTCTGAGGTGAAGGACGAGGGCAGACGGGTGAGAAGTGTAACTGTTGCAATATCGCCATTACACTCATTGTGGGAGCGGCAGCCCTGTCCGGGGATCAATGAGTGTAATCGCCTGATTTCGACAGTTGTGGCCCATACTCTCACCGAACTCGCAAGCGGTTCTGAATCTTGTTGACACGGTGCTAGACCGCGAGCATACTCTGGCCCTCGACGTTGCCGCAGTTTATGAAGCTTCACAACTGAGCTTCTGCCGAGCAGGCCCCACTCTTACAAAAAGCCCTAGCCAATCTCGTTCGTCAATTCGGGTATCCTAAAGCCAGAACTTGTCGACGAGAGCGCACCCGCACGTGGCAAGTTTTGGAACGAAAACGCGACAGACCGGCATTCCACAAAAGTTTGGTGGGTTGGCAATTAGAACATAAAGTTCACTCGCCCTAAAGGAGGTCTCAATGTTTACCAGGTCACTCTCGAGAAATTCTAAGGCTCCAATTTCGTTAACTATGCTTTGCGCTTTCCTGGCTTTAGCCGCTTCGGCCATGGGCCAGTCTGCCAAAGGGGAGTCGCAAGATGGACACTGCTCGAACCAAACGCTTTCTGGTGATTACGGATTCACCCTCGAGGGGGTGATCCTGGCCCCGAACTTCCAGATCCGCGGTGTGGTCATGCAACATTACGATGGTAAAGGCAATATCACACAGGTCGATCATGTCGTCGTGAACGGTGTCCCCCCAACCGAGGAGTGGGCGTCGGGCAGCGGCACCTATACCGTTAATCCGGATTGCACTGGAGCGGCTGTGCTCCACACGCCCTCGAATCCTGAGGTGAAGCTGCACTTCGTGGTCGTCAGACACGGCACGGAAATTCACCAAGTAGTCGATGCAGACGCGGTCACCGCCATCGGCATCAAGGTCAAATAAAGCGCTCGCGACAACTTAGTTACTTTCAACGGGGGCTCCTCAAGCCGGGAAGCCCCCGCGTTTTTGCTCGAGACGTTGAAGAAAACATTGCCATTACACCTATTGACCGGAGTGGTAGGCTATCGGGGGTGCAAGACCAATGTGGCAAGAAGTTAAGCGCAACTTCATTCTTCAACAGGGATTTGAAGAACCGGCTCCAGCAGTGTGTCCGCGACAGTATTCGGCGCTTCACTTCCAACCTCGAACGGTGTTCGTGTGGATCGTGGCAGGAATCTTGTTCCATTCCCCGCCAGTGTTCTATCTGCTCTGTGCGGTTTTGTGGTGGAGTGCTCTGCTCCCGAAACTCAATCCGTTCGATGCTCTGTACAATCTGACCGTCGGCGGCAATCGACTCACTGCTTTTTGCCTTACACCGGCTCCCGCACCCCGTCGCACGGCGCAAGCGATGGCGGGAATGTTTGCTCTGGCTTGTGGACTACTCCTTCATTTCGGTCTCTCCACGGCAGCGTATGTGTTGGAAGGAATCTTTCTAGCTGCCGTGCTGGCACTCATTTTGGGAGGGTTTTGCCTAGGTTCTTTTGTATTTCACCTGTTAGGCGGCAAAGGAGCCTTCGCGCGCCAAACGCTGCCCTGGGCGACGCAAGGGGAGCAAGGTTTGTTGGAAAGCTCACGACAGGTCAATGAGTGAAATCGCCTGATTACAACAGTTAGGCGTGGTACTGCCAGTTACTGCGACTTCGCTTACTCCGCCTTGGCTTCCTTCAGGAGGGGGATGTCGGGGTCGGCGTCTTTTCAGGGGGTGGCGCTTAGTGAGATTCAAGCGGCAGGCCGATGCGGCGCAGCAGGTCTTGAAAGCGCGGGTCATCGCGAAGGGGATCCAACTTGGGGTCGGCGGCGATCCAGGGCGAGCAGTCCGCGCGCTCTTCGAGGGATTTTCGCAGCCACAAGAAAGCTGACTCGCGGTCCTTGAGACCGGCGTAGCTGGTAGCAACCTCATAGGCGCATACGTAACGCTTCTTGGAGCGCTCTACCATCTCCTCGGTGATTCTCCTGGCCTCGTCCGGCCGTCCTGCCGCAGCATAGGTGCCGGCAAGCATCTCCAAAACGCCGGGATTGTCGTCCATTCGCCGCGCTTCTTCGAATTCCTGCATAGCTCGGGCGAAGTCGCCTTTCTTCTCATAGGCCAATCCGAGCTGTAGGTGGCCCAACCAATAGTTGGGGGCCAACTCTACCGCTGCCTTCGCCTGTTCCATCATTTGATCGTAGTCGCGCTTGAGATAAAAAACCCAAGCAGCATCGGTCGCGATCAGCCCGGAGACAGGATCCAACTGGCGAGCGCGCAGAATCTCGTCGACCGCAGCCTGGAAGCGCCGGTTGGCAACGAGAAACATAGCATAATAATCGTGGGCCTCCGCATAGCTAGGCTTGATGTCCAGAGCGCGCTGAAGTTCTCGTTCCGCATTCGGCCAATCGTAGTCATAGAACATGAGCACGCTACCGAGCGATACATGCGCTTCGGGCAGGGTTTCGTCCAATGCAACCGCTTTTAGCGCTGCCGCTTTGGCCTTGGGCATGACCTCGCTGGGAGCAGCGTAGACGCTGCGCATCGCGGTGTAGGCATCGGCCATCCCGGCGTAGGCCGGAGCATATTCGACGTCTTTCTGGATCGCCTGCTGGAAATAGTCCAGGGCGCGGTAGATTGAAGCTTGGCTCCCATTCTGCAGGTGGAAGCGGCCGCGCAGATAAGCTTCATGGACTTCGGGGATCACCTCCCGCGCACGTGCCAGATGTGCCTGCTCTTGTGGGCCGAGGCTTATCCGGACCTCGCGCGCGATGTCGCTGGCGATCTCGTGTTGCAAGGCAATGACGTTGCGCAAGTCGCGCTCATAGCTTTTGGACCAGACGTGCGTGTCGCTGGGGCCATGGATTAATTGTCGCGGTTATGCGTACGCGATCATTCACCCGCAGAATCGAGCCCTCAATCAGACCGTCAGCCTGTAACTCTTTCGCGATCTGCGGAGCTTTCTTTTGCGTGTCTCGGTATTGCATGGTGGAGGTACGAGAGATCACACGCAGGGAATGAAGTTGGCTGATTTCCGAAGTAAGCTCCTCGGTCATGCCATCAACCAAGTATTGCTGGCTGGGATCGGCGGAGAGATTGGCCAAGGGTAGCACCGCAAGCGAACGAATGGCGCCCGGATCAGCAGCGCGCCTCGCTAGCTGCCACTTTAGAAAGGCGACCCCCGACAGCACCAGCAGGAAAAGGAAGGCCGCGCCTACCGTCAGGTACCTGCGTACGTGTGACGATTGCGCCGCCGGCTGGCGCTCAGCAGCAGGCAAGGGAGCCATGGTTGCGCTGTTGAGTTCCGCCGCAGGGCGAACGCGCCGCAGATCAGTACACATTTCTGCCGCACTTTGATACCGCAGATCACGATCCTTTTGCAGTGCACGGGTGATGATACATTCCAGTTCGGTCGGAATCCGGGGATTTAGGTGCACCGGAGCCACAGGAACTGTGCCGAGCAGCGCATGAGTGATCGCCGCAGATGTGTCGCCCCTAAACGGCAGCACACCCGTCGCCATCTCGTACAGTACGACGCCGAAGGAGAACAGGTCGGTGCGCGCGTCCAGTTCTTTGCCGAGTGCCTGCTCGGGCGACATATAAGCCACCGTGCCCAAGGTGCTGCCCGCCGCGGTCAATTCCGTCATGGCGGTAGAATCGCGGTCAGCCGCTTCGGCTCTCGGGGTGACTTTTGCAAGTCCGAAATCGAGGATCTTCGCCTGCCCGCGCGTGGTAATGCAGATGTTGGCCGCCTTGATGTCGCGATGAACGATGCCTTTGGCATGAGCGGCATCGAGCGCATCGGCGATTTCAATGCCCAAATCAACCAGGCGGTCAATTTCGAGCGGGCGCCCCACTACCGCTTCCCGCAGAGTCGCGCCTTCCAAGTACTCCATCACAATGAAGCGCAGACCCTCATGTTCGCCGATTTCGTAAATAGTGCAGATGTTGGGATGATTCAAAGCAGAAGCGGCGCGGGCTTCCCGGCGAAATCGCTCTAAGGCTTGCGGATCTTTGGATACGTCATCCGGCAGAAACTTGAGGGCGACGGAACGGCCCAGGTTTGTGTCCTCAGCTTTGTACACTACACCCATACCGCCGGCGCCCAGCTTCTCGACGATGCGGTAGTGCGAGATGTTTTGGCCGATCATGGAATCAGGGCAATGTTAGGCGCGGTGCTAGGGCAAGTCAATGAAAGCCGAGGAGTTGGCGGTATCTCGAAGGGATAGCTGGCGTAAAATCGCCATTACACTCACAACCCCGCAGGTAGCTGCCCGGGGGAGGCTCCAGGGGTCGTAGTTGCTGTAAACCCTGATTTCAACAGTTCAGACGTCTACCACGCTCTGAGGTAACTTTCGGATTCGGAATTAGCGTACTACCCTTGGATCATGGATCGCGTCAATAGAGGCATCTTGGCCTTGGTGGGACTCTTCCCGTTGCTCTTGCTGGCCGCTCCTCTGGCTGAAGCGCGCCTGAACCTGCTCCAGAGCAAGCAGGTCGTGACACTACCTGGAAATCTAGTTGGCAGTATTCGAGCCAGGCTCGAACCATCTCCAATCGGGCCAGTGGCATTCGCCGCTCCTATCCAGGCTGACCTTTTGCGCGCTCTGCCGCAGGATTTCCGTGCTGCGTGCCCCTCATTGATTGAAAGCTGCTCATTGACCCGGATCGGCCAAATGCTCCCAAACCCCGACAAGAAATCCGCATGACCTCCAGGTGGGCCAGCCTAATGATTGCTGATTCGCTGGAGGACCTCGACTGCTTGGCGGACGACGTTCGGGTCTTTGCCGGCTGCGGCTTTGCGTAAGTGGTCAGTCGCGCTCCGCAGATCTCCTTGTGCGGCCAGAACCAACCCTAAGTCCAGGTGTGCCAGACTGAAATCAGGCTGTAGTTTCACCGCCTGCTGATACTCGCTCACCGCCTCCGCCAATCGCTCGTGCCTAGCGAGAAGTTCACCCAACAATACGTGGCCTTCAGCAAGCTTAGGATCCGCCTTCACTGCGGCCTGCGCTTGTGTGCGCGCTTCGTCGAACCGCTGGGCGGCTACCAGCGCCAGAGCATAGTTATAAAGATAGCGTCCATCGTCCGGACGAAGATGCGTTGCTTTTTGGAAGCTATCGAGAGCGGTAGACATCTCATTCTTCCCTGCCAGCACCCGCCCCATCAGATCGTAAGCAGCCGCGTCGTACGGATCAATGCTTAGTGCGCGTTTCAAGGCTGTTTCGGCAGGTTCCATCTGCGCTTCGCGGACCAGGAGGGTGGCAAGGTTCAGGTCGCCCGCCGGGAAGTCTGGATTTAGCGCAAGCACTTTCTGAAGTTTCTCGATTGCGCGACCGGTTTGCCCAAGGTCGGCCTCGAGCATCGCATATTGATTCCAGGTGCTGCCGTCGAGAGGCGCCAAGTCGAGCGCCCGGTTCAATATCTGCTCGCTTCGTGAGACATCCCCCGATATTTTCAAACTAGCGGCCAGGGACCGTAACGCTGTCACAGATTCTGGCTCGATGCGAACTGCCTCTTCAAACGCTTCAACAGCCGCTTTCGAATTTCCGCTGTCTTTCCAGGCATTCCCAAGTGCCATGTAAAACTCCTCCTCGCGAGGAGGATGTTGGTTCATTTCTCGGGTCAGATCGGCTACTCCTTTCTCCAGATTATTCTGACGAGCCACTTGCGCTACAGCAAGGTATTGGTTGTTTTCGCTCGTTTTCGGCAGGGGCGACGGATAATACGGGACCACTTCTCCGTGGTATTCCTCTGCATCAGTCAAATCACGTTCCTGAAGCTCTGCCTGAAGATCACGCATTGGGACCTTACGCTGAATGAAATGGTCCGTGATGAGTGCGTGAACTACATCCTGGGTTCTCCTTTCTGGCATGTGGCACGAAACGCAGTCAGCTGCATCCGGGTGCTTGCCCTGGGCAACCAAGGTGCTAATGACGGGTCCATGACAATGACGGCATTGTCCGGAATAGTAGCTTGTGGCTTCCTCGCCTGTGGGGAGCTTGCGATGTGGATCATGGCAGGACAGGCATGTCAGCGCCCCCTTGCTCTCTAAAAAGCAACGAGATTTCCGAAGGCGATAGGCAACACTCACGAATTCAAATTTGTCATCGTATCCCGTGTTAGGGGCATGATCGAAGTACAGGACGTAGTCCTCAAGGGGTTGCCCTGGGATGTAGGAAAATATCCCGCGATTAAATCGTCTCAGTAAAGCTGGTAGGCGGCCGCTCGTCGGCTCCAGGTGACATTGCATGCAGAGTTCCATCTGGAGCTTTGAACTTAGCCGTGCAGGATTCACAATTCTGCTACTGATGTCCGAAACCTCAGCGCCTGCCTGGGCTGCTCGAATATGTTGGCCGCCCGGACCATGACATCGTTGACAATCAATCCCTTCAGGAAGGTTCCCGGTAAAGACCGGATCAGCGCCCGGAACATCGCTTCCGGAAGGCACTTGAGGATATGCATCGTGACAAAATACGCATCCATACGAAACCAATCGCCGGGTCTGCGGATGACGGGAATCGAATCCTGGACTCATGGCCCAATATCCACCTCGTTCCGTATACCAACCCAGAGGAAGTTCGATCAGCGTTCCTCGTTTGGTACGGTGCAGGTAGGACCTCGAGTGGTCGCCTGCACCCATCACGTAGTCAATTTTCATCTCTTCGACATTCGTCTCATTTCCGTCGGAGCCGATTTGCCACCGTCTCTGGTAATAGGCCTGGTCGCGAAAAATCATCGAGAAGTGCGTGTCAGACAGGGAGTGGTAGAACTGCGTGTTCCCTTTATAGTCTTCGATTGTGTTCGCAGGAGTGGGCTTAAACAGGGATTTGGCCATTCCCGTCTGCCGATAGTTTTTATAGATTTGACTATGGCAACCCGCGCAAAGCCGGGAGTCGACGTACTCATTGACTGCAATGCTTTTAGATGGGGTGACGCCTGCGACTGGTATCCCGGTTTTTCCCCAGGTACCCACAATGAGTCCAGCCACGCAGAAAATGAGCCCAACCACGCAGCAGAGGCTGAACCAGCAATGAGACTTCATATCGGCTCCTTGCCCCAGATGGCGACTCCGCGTTTTCGGGCATCTCGCCGACAAGAGACCCGAGGAACCTGATCAAATCTGCGGGAGCTTTGAGCGTCTTCAAACTCCAGTAGTGCATGTAAGCTACATCATCACGACATTGCAGAGGCTTCCGAGTCGAAAGTATGCATCACTTTTAGACGAGGTTGGCGAAAAATCGCCATTACACTCATCATCCGACCGGGAGCCCGCCCGAGGGACCTAGGTGCCTCGGCAGGTCAATGAGTGTAATCGCCTGATATCGGCAGTTCATGCGGAGTAATATATCGCGAATCATTATTTCCAGGAGGGCGCAATGAACAGGAGAAGCTTTCTGAACGCGATCAGCCTGGCACCGGCAGCGATTCTCGGTCCCTCAATTGTATTAAGCGAACCGGAACGGAATGCTGCCGCTCTTACTTTTGCTCGTGCACCGGAAAAAACGGGGTCGCTCATTTTGACTGCCGATGAAGGTGATGTCATTGGCAATCACCATATCAAAGCTGATCCCAAAACCGGCTCAACGCGGCTTGGAGTGGGCCTCCAGCACTTCACAGGCGGCGGGGGTATTGCTTTGCACATGCATGAAAAGGAAGACGAAGTGTTGTTTATCCATTCCGGTATTGGTTTGGGGGTGGTGGGCAGTGAGGTAAGACAGCTTAGCCCAGGCACCACACTGTACATCCCACAAGGCACGTGGCATGGGATCGAGGCCGAGGGAAAAGAAATGCAGGTGTTGTGGGTGGTCTCTCCACCTGAGTTCGCCGAAGGCCTGCGCGACCTCGAAGCATCGCCGAAGAAACTTTCAGAAAGAGAGGTTGACGAAATCGCCAAAAAGCATGGCTACAGAGATGCACGATACTTTTTTTCTTCCCGCCTTTCTAACTCACGCTGGAATGGCGGAGCTGATTGGGGGACCGTTGCGTTCTCGCAATCCGGGACCGAGATGGATTTCAATAGGAATGGAGTGCCAGGGCGGATGCAGATCCTGGACGATTTTACTGGGGGACTAGGCGTCCAGGGCCAATGGACGTTGCAGTCTGGGGAAATGGGCTCTTTTGCTCTGTTCTTCGATTTCGCAATGGGTTCGAAAATTGACCTGAAATGGGGACCTAATCTGGAGCGAAGCAGCGAGTGGACGTTAGCTGAGTCGCGAAGGTGAACGCTGGTCCCTACACAACTGGCGAGAAATCGCCATTACACTCATTTACCCCGGGTCTCCACTGACAACTTCACCGGCTGGCGGATCCTTCACCAAGACCGAAGGTCGAAAAGGGTCCCGACTTCCGCCAGACTGCAAATGAAATTGTGATGGTTGCAACCGATTGAAAAAGAGGGCTTAGTTGACCCTTCCTGCGCATAGTCTGTGAGCTGTCCAGACCGAGACTCCGAACTTCTCAGCCAGGGCTCGGAACGTTACCTTTCCCTGCGTTTTGTGCCTTCTCAGGTCCGCGACCTCCTTTCGCGTCAATTTGCGCAGCGGTGGTCGGCCCAAGATCTTGCCATTCGCTCGGGCATTCGCCAAACCGGATTTGACGCGCTCTGCGATGAGCGACCTTTCAAACTGAGCGACGGCACCAATCATCTGGAATAGCATTTCTCCGGCTGGAAGTGAGGTGTCCACTGCTTCAGTTACCGACACGAAGTCGATGCCCAGAGCTCTGCATAGTTCGAGGCCGGCGATCAGATTCTTCAGAGAGCGAGCAAATCGGTCAAACTTCCAGACAACGACCACGTCAATTATTCGGCGACGGCAATCCTTTAACAGTTCATCGAGACCTGGTCGGCTTGAGGTTCCCCCCGTGCGTTTGTCACGATAGATCTTGTACGGTAACCATCCCCGACGTTGTACGTATTCACGCAGCGCTCTCTCCTGTGCTTCGGTATGTTGCTCGCCCGTGCTCACGCGGACATAAAGTGCAGCGCGCTTTTGTTTCATTCTAGTCTCTCCCCTAGGCGTGCGTATTCAATAGGCTTGCCCGGTATTCGTCAATCTGAAGTGGAATGGGGCGCATGGCTTAGAAAGGGTCAAACGCTGGGAGTTATAAGGATATTTAGGAGCTTGAAAGACCGGTCGGATAGGGTGCCAAGGCCCCTCCGAGGAGCGTGCTTGCATCCTGGGCGGTGCTGGGTGGTTTAGGTTGGGTTTGTTCTGACCGCTGCCAAATCGGGGTTAATCAGGGTCGCTATCAGCAACTTGGCGATTCGGGATATGCACTGATTTGCTCGGCTGGATGTCTGGTCGAAGGCCCGTCGGGGTTGATCGAACCTCTCAAATCTTATTAGGCGACACGATGACCGAAATAACGAACGTGTTCCTTGAATTTTGGATCAATCTGGGGATCGGCCCATCAGATCGCCGCGAGAAGAACGGGATTACTGGAGACCGTGCTGCCGTCGTGAACGTCCCTCCCTGTTTCTAGGCCGCCGGCTCATCCGACTTTTCGTCATCGCCGAACTCTTTTGTGAGCTCGTCCACCTCTTCCTTCGACGGCGGCTCGGGCTCAACACCTTTGTCGATCTCAATCAGTTCGTCGATCGTGCTTTCCACATCGTGCAGCTTTGGATCTTTCGGCATTGGACACCTCCGACCACTTTGGATGCCGGCGCCGGCCCGACTATTTGCCTAAAACAATCAATAACCTTCAAATGACCAATCTTCAAAAACAATCTAGAAAGCGCGTTCGCGAGCTCTTCAAGAAGTTCGAGCCTCGCTACTACGCGAAGAATGACAAAGGAATCAAGGAACACGCGGAGGCCTGCGGAAGAAGAACACGCTTGCGGCCTGAACCAGGGCGGTAGCCGCCTTTCTTGCCCCTCACTTTCTTTTCAGTTTCTTCAGTTGTTATTCGGGCATTGCTTCGGGAAAAAATGTTAAGCGGGAACAGCGGCAAGACCTTCATCGGTAGGAAAATCCAGAGGAATAAGATCTCCGGATTCAAGACGTTTTTTTAAGCTGGGGAGAATTCGGGGCGGAAAAGGAGTGTCTTTCAAGATGAAATCTGACAATTCCTGCCAGGTAAAGGTCTTTGGTTCTGGAAGATGAGCTTTCTGATCTGCGAGCGAGCCGACAGTCGCGGTATAGGCGTCGGTTCCAGTCTTCTGGATCAATAGCTGCTTTGCCATACTGAAATGTTACATCTTTCTCGTGCTCGGCGCCATCACGACAAACAAGAAGAACTTCCAGATGAATCGCGGCATGAGCTTAGGCTTTCTACGGATGAGCCTGGTTCCGAGGTAGTGGAGGGTCGCGGGATCTTCGAGGATGTCCCGGACTTTCTGGTTGATGACGCCCGGTCGGTTTTTTCGGCTCATTTCTTATTTAGGACGAGCCAAAGCGGTTGCGCGAGATTTCTGCAGCGACTGTCGATCCGGGAGATGCACGACATCGGATGCCACTTGACCGTGATGCCCATGCTCTCTGCCAAACGATGGGCCGCAATTGTGAAGTTGTTCTCCTGGGGAGCATCGCAACGCCAAAATATGGTGGACCCTCTTCTTCTTTGGTGAATAGCTGATGTTTCCCGCTGCATTCGTTGGACGCGGCGATATGAGCCGCGGTGGCCTTATGCTCCGGTGTCTCCAATCCGGAGAGCAACTGACCTGTATTCCGGTCCTCAATCCCAGGCGGAATGGCCATAAACCTCCCAGGTTCGAACCGATGGCTCGGAAAGTGTTGCTGCTGCAACTTCCTCCTGAGTGAAGACTTTAACAAATATAGCCTGAGCCAGAAGGCCTGATGTCGAAATTGGCAAAGACTGGAGCGGTAGAGTTGCGCTGCTTCCTTCGCTTCTTTGTCGAACCAGAGATGGGGCGTGGTTTTATGATGTTCACGATGTCCGTTCATCCGCCGCTTTTGTGAGATCGCTCACCACTACTGGACCGGCGCCGAGTAAGTTTGAAGGGCGCGTCATCAATGGTACGAGAAGGCGTTGAATGTCCGGCTCCAGCGCGACTCGGGCGGCATGAGCTTGCTTCTCCGTTTTCCATAGAGTGATGATGAGCATATGGCCGTTCGACAGGTCCACTATCACAGTGCCGTCGTAGCCCGGTTGCGCCGCATGACGGGTGTTAAATTCCGCCATCTCATTGGCTGATTGCGCCAATTTCTTCGCATCATATTGGTTGTCTCTTATTACCGCGTACATGATGATTCCTTTCTGAACATTAACGTTAGGTTGGCTCACTTTTTGATGACAGAAAAACGAAAGTCGTTAGTTGACGAAAGAAATATTTGCTCTCGCCCGCGCTAGAACTTGGCATCAACCCTCATACTATTGCTATCCTGTTGGCCTCCGAGTTGATCGAACCTCTCAAATTTTATTAGGCGACACGATGACCGAAATAATGAACGTGTTCCTTGAATTTTGGATCAATCTGGGGATCGGCCCATCAGATCGCCGCGAGAAGAAGCCGAGACGCCAAAACCTTCGTAACCTTTTCCGGCGGAAACAGGCAAGTGACAATGTCCGTGTGCAGCGTGCACAGATTCTTCCCGGCTCTTGGTTGCGCTTGCGTACCGCAGGGTGATTACATGGTCTCAGAACACATAAACATAAATAGGGACGAAAAATGGCTAGAGGTTTATCATCGCACCGTGTTGGAAGTGGATGGTGAGAAGATGCCGAAGCGTATCGCCGCAGCACGTCGGGCTATTGGACAACGGTTGCAAGCCTTGGTAGGCGACATTGACCGCACCGAGGAAAGACAGCAAATCGGGAAGGCGCTAGGGGCACTCGCCACTCTTGAGCTTGAGGTCCGGTCGTGGCAACTGCACAGTGATCGGTAATGGGGAATAACCTTGGATCCGGAACAATGATTCTGTCGAATAAGAAAGAGGGCCGGCTTGGGATAGGGTGGTGGCGGCCGTCTGACTTCGCGTTATTGGGTACTCTCTTTAACCTCCTCGCCAGCGCCTGAGTTCGATTGATCCTGCTTCGCCAAGTCGCGCCGTTGAGCGGCTGCCTGCGCGTCGCAGCCGCAACGTTACTAGTAAGCGTGCTCTCTCGCTTTTCGATTACCGAAAGGGATCGGCTCCAAAGTCAATTCACGTTGAGGGTGAAGGATTTCTGCTCCAGCCAATTGTCCCACCCGGAAGCAAAGATCTTTACTTTGTGGCTGCCGCTGGCAAGGCCCACACTCTTGTTCATGAAAGTGTAGCGAGAAAATCCATTTAGTTGCTCCACTACTTTCTTGCCATCTACCCAAACCTCAACCTTCCGCATTGGAGTTTGGCCGGCCGAGCCCACCTGGAAGCGCACCGGAGAACTCACTGTACCGCCTGCGGAAGGCGAGCAGAGGTGGATTCCCTCAAACGCATTGGGTGCAAAACAGGCCGGGAAATTTCCGGTTGTGGTGTTGAGCAGGAATTGAAGATTATAGTTCGCGATCAGGGAGCAGGGTGTCGAGGTACATTGAGCAAAGGCAATATCGGGTTTTGCATTACGATCGGAACGCAATAAGTCTAGGTCCGCAATCATCAGCGCTGGTGATGAAGATAAATAGACGATCTGGTCTGGGTTGTAGCCACCTCCACTCTGGCGCGTCAGGAGACCGATGCGATGCGTCGTCAAAGCAGCGTCGCCACAATCAGATTCGGGCACCACCAGATCATTGATTCCGTCACCGTTGAAGTCGGCGGCGACAGGAGCACCCCGGCCGGAACAGTGGGAGATCGCGATTTTGGTTTCGGCCCAATTCCGCGCCGCATTCCCGTAATAAACGGAGATGTGATGGAGGGCCAGTGGGTAGAAAACGGTAGCCACAATGTCCATTTTTCCGTCCCCATTGACGTCGCTGGCGCCGAATACAGAATGATCGCCGGTCCTGTGGATGAACGAAGTTGACGGGAAATGGCCGGTGCCGTCTCCGTAGAGGATTTGAACCGTATCAAAGTTATCTTGGTCGCCGATCGCGACGTCCGCTTTGCCATCCCCATCGAAATCTCCCAGCAGCAGGCCACCCGGAGTAGTGACAGGTGTGGACGGGCCTGCCGTAAAGTCCGCGTTGCCATCGCCGAACCAGACATTGACAGTGAGGCCATTCTGAAAGGCGAAATCCATATGTCCGTCGTGGTCGAAGTCGGCGACGATCACACTGACAGGGTTCGTACCTATCGCAAAAGTGGTATGGAGCTGGAACCCACCACCACCCTTGTTCAGAAATTCGTACATCTTGTTATCGGCTGCAAAAACAGCCAAGTCCGGCTTGCCGTCCCCATTGAAATCGCCAATGCCAATTGTTCCGAGGAACCCGGCAGGCAACGTATAGTGAGTAGCAGCTCCGTACACGCCATCTCCGATCGAGAGCTTGACAAAAAAGCCAACGGCGTTTTGTGCGTCACCGTAGATAACGTCCTCGCGGCCATCACTGTTCAAATCTGCATGGGCCAGGATTCCTTTCCCTGGATAAGTATGTCTGATAAAACTAACGCCTCTACCTAGCTGAGAAAACCAAACCACGCAGAAGAAAACCAGCACGGAGAAGAAAAATGACTTGCGGAATTGCATAAACGGGTTTGCTCCTGGATCGAGACCTACCTTGGAATGCCGCCATGCTGTCCCGGTTGCCTGCTCTAAGGGTCGTTGAAGGCTTTTCTAGACAACTCTGGTCTTTTAGTGATACGGCACCCGCGCTGATCCTGCACTACATTCGTGCTCATGACTATCTTCCCCCGGCCGATTTCCGCGGAGCCGCACTCAGGTGTCCGGAACTGGGTTCTGACGACTACTGGAGCGAAATCAAAAAGATCACACCGAACTTCTAACCCCGCCGGAAGGCCGCACTGGGGGCTCCGGGGTTGGTAGTTGTCGTAGCCGGAGAACACCATACAGCATTCCCGCAACGAGTCTGGTTGCGGCATATGCGGCTGCGAGGCCTAAATCCTCACGCTCGTTGGGATCAGTTACGGAACGCTCGCGAAACAGCTCCCGTTTTACGTCCCGAGGTCAGCTTTCGCTTGAGATATGAAGCAGCTTTTCCGGTCCTGCCGATGCCGGCGCTGCAGTGGATCAGGACAGGCTTTTGCAGCCGACGATAAACCTTCCAAACCGTTTCAAGTTCTCGCTCGGAGAGGGCGGGATGCTTGTAGTTGCGAACCGGAATATGCACGCTCTGGAATCCGCTCGCTCGATAGTAAGAAACCAAATCCATTTGAATATCTAGATAGAGCCGCATCTGTGGCTTGTCCAGCAGACAAATGATGGATCGAATCCCGAACTTTGTCTTGGCCCTTCTAAGCCAGGCGTCGACGGTTTGTTGCGGTACCTGGCTCGTCGGTTTCTGTTTCACTTTGGGTCTTGGGCCACCAAGCAGTTGACCCTTAATTGCCCACCGGAACATGGCAAAATTCCCCCTCTCGGTTGTCTGTGGAGCAGGAGTGTACACCCTAGGGGATGTCACCCGCTTGTATTGAACTGAAAATACATGGGTTAGCCTGATTTGTGCGATGGGGATTGCCAGCGTTTGGCGGCGATTTGCCGGGTTTCGGTAGGTGGGGTTGTACATGGGGAAGGGGGCACTTTAGGGTCAAAAGCATGTAACCTATTGATAATAATATGTTTATGTAAAAACCCCAGGTCATGCGAAATGACCGCTGTTGGCAGAACGTGGTCTTCCCAGCATATTGCTGCGATTTGCCAGGATTCGAGAAATGTCAGGTGCGAAATTATTGGACTCGTTAGCTAAAACAAGCAGAAACATACTTTGCCACGCCATTCTCAAGCAAAAATCCATAGACCACTGTCAGCGTTTAATTTCCTATTCAATTCGATCCCGCTTGGCGAGGTTATGGGCGCGCACAATATCTGGATGTTTGCCGGATCCTTCGAGGAACATGCCGTTTCAACGGTTGTTCATCTGCAGAAGGCCCAACGTGGGGGAAGACCATAGGAGGTGGTCCGCACTGATATGTCGTCGTTTCGGTTCTAAACATTGTTAGGAATTCTGACGTTTGCGATAGAATTGCGGCCCATTCCTGCCTCCTGGAGGAACCTCGTGTTTTTAAGTAGACCCTTGAGTGCGAGAGGCGATACCAAAGTAATTCGTTTGCGTAAGCGGGTCCTTGTTGTGAATTGCTACTTTGACGATAGTCGCCGGCCGATTCGTAGGACGATCCAAATGCCACGACCGACAGCACCAGCCTATTTGGCCGGGGCTTTCTCTCCTGCGCTCTGCGACATTCGCCTTTACGACGAGATGCATAGTGGACCACTCGAGAACGAGCAACTCTTGGCATGGCCCGACTTAGTGGTCCTCACTGGACTCACGACGGCGTTCGACAGGATGTTGCACGTGACTGCCTATGCGCGCACCAAGAATGACCGGGTCATTGTCGTAGCGGGCGGACCCGCCATTCGCACGCTTCCAGACTATTCCCGACGTTTCTTTGACTATTGCTGTACCGGAGATATGGAGCAGCTCAAAGAAGTTATCGCTGAGACATTCGGGGCGCGGTACGTGGCAGATGAGATGATTCCAAGATTCGATCTAGCGTACTGGATTGGGAACATTGGCGAGCTTGAATCTAGCCGGCATTGCAACTTTCGCTGCTCCTTCTGTTCTCTTACCGGTGAAGGTATGCGATACCGACAGTACGATCTTGGATATATCCGGCGCCAGATTCTCGCGTTGGGCAAAAGAGATCTCGTGCTATTTGTTGACAATAACTTCTTTGGGAACGACAGACATTACTTCCTAGCGCGCGTACAACTGATCAAAGAACTGCGGCAAAGGGGTTACTTCCGTGGCTGGGGCGCGCTGGTTACAAATGACTTCTTCTTGCAAGAGGAGAATTTGCAACTCGTTCACGATGCCGGCTGTGTGACCCTTTTCAGCGGCGTGGAATCGTTTGATGCTCAGTGGCTCCACCAAGTCAACAAGGTCCAGAATACCCATCTTCCACAAGTAGAAATGATCCAAAGGTGTCTACGTGCGGGCATCGTTTTTCTTTATGGACTGATGCTCGACGTGACCACGCGAAGTGTAGCCGCACTCCGCCGCGAGCTTGACTTCGTAGTTCGTACTCCCGAGATCACTTTGCCTGGCTTCCTCACCACAGCTATACCGATTCTCGGCACACCTTTTTTTTATGCCTGTTTGGCCAAAGGTTTGTTTCTGCCCGAAACTAGACTGCGGGATCTAGATGGCACTACACTCTCATTGCGTCCTTTGGATCCAATTGAAGACGTTGTTGAGTTCCTGCGTCAACTCCAGAGCCTTAGCGGATATGAAGCCCGCATTCTTCGTCACTCATGGAACTTCTTTCACCGATACCGTTCCATCCTTACCACTCAGCAAATGGCGCTTGCTCTAATGAATGGTGTGGTCCTTTGCACCCATACCCTAGCCACAGCACCGGGGTCCCTAAAGAATATCGTTGCCCGCCACCAGCCTCGTACACATATCAGTACAACGGAAGCACTGGATAGCGTTTACAAGCCAGCATTTGCAATCGCTCCGCGTTATGCGAACTATTTCAAACCTACAGCACTCATCGACAAGAACGGGCAATTGTCTGAAGATTTAGCGGACGACCTGTGTAAATCGGGCGACACCAAACACCTTCAGCTCGCACCTGAGAAGAGCCTACGAGCCGGCGGTTAGGGCTTATCGGATCTGTCATGTTTAGTGCCGCACAGCGCGCGGATGCCATAACTTCGGTCGGTGAGCTTCGGAACACTTTCACGACAGTTGTCCAAGTAATCCCCTGGCCTCCTGCATATCTAGCGTATCAAACCCCTCATTGAACCCGTCATAAACATCGCCGAGTAAACCTCGAACTTCCGTCTTCATCTCCCGTTTAAGGTGCAGACGCCCAAGACTTACGAGAGCCCGCAGTTCCCACGACTTCGCCCCCTGACTCCGAGCGACTTGAATAGCTTTGCGAAATGACTCCTCCGCGCTAACCTGAGAACTGTCAGTGGTCGGCAACCCTGAGGAATCCATCAGGTCAGGCGTCAGAAGCCACAACTCGCCTTGCAGCCGATATAGTTCTGCCTCGTAGTAGCTCTCCTTTGTCTGGCGACTAGCCGCCAAGCCCTCCGCCAGCGCATCTAACCCCTCCGACACATGACCGCTCTTAGCAAGTGCCTCAGCCAACAAAGCAAGATAGTGTGGTCGCGACATCTTTGAACCAATGAACTCGTGAGCCGCCAAACCTTCGCGTATGTCTCGAAGTCCTTCAGTAACTCGTCCCAACTGGACGTGTGACCACCCGCGAAAGGGAATCGCCCATGCCGCGACTTGCGTAAGCCCGTGCTCCTTGGCGAATGCAATGGCGGTTTCGGCCCACTCGAAAGCCTGCTCGGCTTCACGGCGGAACTGATGCTGAATCGCCGCAAATACCAATGCATGACCTAGCGTCGGAGGATGGGACAATTTCCGGGCTGCGCCAACGGCGTCCCTACATCGAGCGAGGGCATGGTCTGGAAAACCAAGAGACCACAGTGTGCGACCAAATTCGCAAAACATGAATACGCCGGGGTCGATTCCAACAGCGTACAATAACTGATCACTGCGATGTGTCTGGAGCTCATATAACGCGAACGCTTTCTCCAGTTCTGAAAGTGCGAGCCGAAACTCACCGAGGTTAAAAAGCGTTGTTCCTAAAC
This sequence comes from Terriglobia bacterium, assembly GCA_963790645.1. Taxonomy (GTDB): domain Bacteria; phylum Acidobacteriota; class Terriglobia; order Terriglobales; family Acidobacteriaceae; genus JAIQFF01. Next base: position 331,572 of record CAWBPS010000016.1, read on the forward strand.
GACCGTAAGATTCTATGAGCAGCGCGGGCTCCTGCTGCGTCTGTGCCACAGCTAGAAACTGTTCGGCAAGATCACGGCTTGCGTCGACCTGAGCTCGGATCGTGTAACACGCCCAAAGCCCAGCAATAATCGAAAGCCGCTGGGGAATGCTACCCTGCCAGAGGCACTGGGCTCGCTTGAGTGTTTCTTCTACCTCAGAGTCCGCATATCCTCTAACTGCCGCGAGCGGTGCTGCCAGGGTAAGCAGGAGTGCGAGTTCTTGCTCAGTCCGGGTCGTGCTCTCTGGGAGGGTCCGCAAGGCATCAAGGCCCCGACGTGCCAACACAATAGCCTCCTGATTTGCAAACACACGCGCTGCATTTTGGGCCGCGATAAGGAAATGATAAGACGCGCTGGCGAAATCTCGAGCTGCCTCAAAAAGAAACCCAAGCTCGGAAGCGCCGTCGGAATTGTTCTCCCCTTGGTAAGCCAAAAGAGCATGGGCGACCGCTGCGCTCAGAGTGGCTTTCCGGGTGGGCGTCAGCGAACCAAAAAGAGCATTTTGGTACAAGACGTGGACAAAACGATAATGCACGGTCAGCGTCTTATCCGGAAATACCTTCTCTCCGATGCGGCGCACAAAGAAGTGGATGCGGTCTAGAACTTCCAGGCGATCTTCGACGGCGGCCGCATCAAGTTTCAATACTTTGTTAACGACTGCTGAATCGAACTCGTAGCCTTGAATGCTCGCAGCAACGAGCAAACGTCGATCTTCGTCGCTCAACTGGTCAAGTTTTTTCTGTATCATGCCGCGGATAGATTCCGGCAATTCCTGGCGCACATCTGGAATTGCCTGTGCCAGCGCCCAACGGCCTTGTTGTTCTGCAATGACTCCACGATCTCGGAGGTAGCGCAGCACGTTGACCATGAACAGCGGATTGCCCTCGGTGGTACTGTGGATGAGTGTAAAGAAATCCCGGGGAAAGCTGTGCTGCGGAAACTCTAGACCAAGATACGTTTCAATATCGCAGCCTCGCAGAAACTCTAAGGGAATCTCACGGCATGCACCGCGTGCCTGCAAGTCAGGTTTAACCCGCAGAAACGGGTGCTTGCTGAGCAACATCTCGGAGGTGCGGAACGTGACCACCACGAGCAAACGCATCGATTGCAATTTACCTGCGGCATAAGCCAGCAGATCGATAGTCGAGACATCTGCCCAATGGAGGTCGTCAAGGAATAAGACCAATGGCCGTATGCGGCAGATTTCTTGGAGTAATGCGCTAAATTCCCGCTTCATCCTCTCCTGTGATACCTCTTTCGGGGCCGCGGGTTCTGTAATGGAGTCACTGCCAATGGAGGCAGGGCAAAGGTGCGAATACCAAGTCGGTGCCAGCAATTTCATCGAACGGGCGAATTCACCGGGAAGCAGGCTTTCGAGCGCTTCGAGTATTGGTAGATAGGCTTCGGTACCCGCCAATCGTTCAGAACAACGGCCACGAGCAATTGTGCATTGATGTTCTTGGGAGCCGATGTCGTCGAGGAAATCCTCGACAATAGTAGTCTTGCCCATCCCCGCTTCCCCTCCCACACAGAGCACGAGGCCGCGACCATTTTGGGCTGACTCAAAAGCTGCTGAAAGCTGTGCCCGCTCCATTTGGCGACCCACGATGAAGCTTTCCTTCTTAAGATTTTGTTGAACCGCACGCCCTCTAACGTCAAGGTTGCCTCTCTCAAGAACACCCAGCCTGACCTCAACTTCGGCGGCACTAGGACGGAGGCGAGGGTCTTTTTCGAGCATTTGAATGATAAGACCCTCTAAGTCCGCAGGCACTTGTGGGTTTAGGCGCGAGGGGAGCAGGGGCGGCTGTGACGAGATTGCATGGAGAATGCTAATCTGTGAGTCAGCCATAAAAGGATGTCGGCCAGTTGTCAACTCGTATAAGACAAGCCCCAGCGAAAATACGTCACTGGCGCTGCTAACCGCTCTTCCATGAGTTTGTTCTGGAGACATATACCGTGCAGTGCCAATCAGCAGTCGTGAATCACTTATCGTTTCGGCAGTCAATTGCATGCTCTGGGATGGCACGAGACGAGCTAGCCCGAAATCGAGAACTTTCACATAACCGTCAGCTCGCACCATGATGTTCTCGGGTTTAACATCGCGATGAATAATGCCGGCGGCGTGGGCAACAGCGAGAGCCTGTGCCATCTGCCTGCCCAGACTTACAACCAGCTCGGGAGAAGAGGGCTCACCAGCTATCTCCCTCAGTGTCTCCCCCTCAACATATTCCATGACAATGAAACAACTAGACTCCGTCTGCACAATCTCGTGGACGGTAACAATGTTCGGGTGATTGAGTGCGGAGACAGCCCGGGCTTCACGGATTAATCGCTGCACGGCCATCCGATCCAACGTGTGGGCGTCGGAAAGCATCTTCAGAACGACATTTCGGCCGAGCCGTTCGTCGACGGCGCGATACACAACCCCCATGCCGCCGGCGCCGACCTCTTCCAGAATCCGATAATGCAAAAGTGTCTGTCCAATCATGAAACAATCCGTCGTGGCCAATCTTAAGCTGAGGCTATGCGCGGGTCAACGCGATGATCGCAAAGCTGATAAACTGCACCATTAGGATTTTTTTCATGAATGCATCCGCGAGTTGAATTCGTCGCTGAGGCCATGATTGCGGCAGCTCTAGAGCTGGACTGCGCGTAGGGCCCTGTAAAGGAGGGTTCTGGAATAACCTCCACAGGCGATCAGGCAAATCGCCGCTGCACTTTCGGCACTGTAATGAAAATGTAATGTATCAACATTCAGAACCCTTCGAATCGGATCAGGACCGGTCAGAAGCCGGGGCTGGTAACGCGTTGAGAAATCAAATATGATAGAGAATTTACACAAGCGCTCAGATCCCGCCAGGGTTCTCATAATCCGTAGGTCGTTGGTTCGAGTCCAACCGCCGCCACCAAATAAACCAGTTCGCGATTCCCTCTACAGCTTTGCGGTTCCTGTCGACGACCCCCACCGGGTTGAGCTAAATTTCTGAAAGCCAGGTTGGGATTGAATTCATCGTTAGGATTCACCAGGGAGACCACCATGAGCAAAGACCTCTCGCGGAGAAAGTTTCTGGAGCGAATTGGTTTGGGGACGGCGGCGGGCGCGAGTTTGTCGCTGTTCAAGGATGTTGCCGCCGCCCGGCCTGCCGTGGCAGGTCCTCTTCCCTCGCGCACGCTCGGGCGCACTGGCGCCACAGTTTCGATTCTGGCATTCGGATGCGGTAGCCGCTTCCTTATGTACCACGACGAAGATAAGGCGCTGGCGGCGCTGAACCGCGCCATTGATCTCGGCATTACCTATCTGGACACGGCTTATGCCTACGGCGACGGTGAGAGCGAGTCGCGCGTCGGCAAGGCGATGGCGACGCGTCGCAAGGAAGTCTGGCTGGCCACAAAAATCCCCGACCGCACCCGGGACGGATTCCTGCGGCGGCTGGAAGGCAGCCTGAAGCGCCTGCGGGTTGACCACGTGGACCTGGTCCACATTCACAGTCTGGGCCAGGCCGACGACCTGGCGAAGGTCGAGGCTCCCGATGGGGCGCTGAAGGGTGCACTCGAGGCGCGCGAACAGAAGATGGCGCGATTCATCGGCATGACCAGTCATACCAATGGAGAAGTGATGGCCCAGGCCATCCAGCGGCACGATCTGGACTGCGTGCAGATGGCCCTGAATGCCTCGCGTAACGGACGCTTTGAAGAGCTAGCCCTGCCGGCCGCTCGACAGAAGAACCTCGGAATCATTGCCATGAAGGTGACAGGGCAGGAATATCTATTGGGAAGTGGCTCCGGAAAAAGCGATATCAGCTCTTTGCTCCGCTATTCGATGAGCTTGCCGGTAACCACCGCCGTGGTGGGAATGCCGCGTCTGGAAATGCTCGAACACAATATCGAAGTGGCGCGCAGTTTCTCGCCTCTGCCAGAACAGGAGATGGAGCACCTCCGCCAGCAACTCACCCCCGCGCGCGCCGGAATGGAGAAGAAACTCGTGGGACACCTGGACGGGCCGACGGCGAGTCCGGAAGTATTTTGCGCCTGATTGCAGGGTGCGTTTCTAGCCCTAAGACCGCCTCAACGAGTGGCTCCAGCCAGGCACCGCATCGACTTGGTCACCGAGTCTCAGAATACTGGAGAACGTCCCGGCCGCCCCCGGGTTCCCCACATGGGACAAGGCGGGCTGGCCGACCCTTCCCGTCCCCGCAGCGATTGAGGCTGCCCCACCCTTCGTGGTTTTCGAAGGGTGGGAACACTGCGCCTTGATCATCAGAATTGATCTTGCCGACTCGACCTGTTTGAGGTTCCCACCCTTGCAAAAACCGCAAGGGTGGGGCAGCCGCAGACCGAGGATCGATCGGACAAAGGCTGGTGCCCCCCGCCTTTCATTCGTCAGTGGGTGGTACTGCTTCGAATCGCGATGAGCGATACCTGTTCCAGGTCAGGATAATGGTTTTCTTTGTCGGGGGCTCGCTGCGTGGGCGCGATTTGCGCGATCGTGGTTCGGGCCGGTGGGACGCGATTGAAATACTGGCCATAGACTTCGTCGAACGCCGGCGCGTCCGAAAGATCATCCAGATAGACATTCGTTGACACTACCTGGTCGAAATTCATGCCGGCTTCTTCCAGGTTGTCGAGCTGATTGCGCATGGTCTGCCGCAGTTGATGGGCGGTGGTGGAGGCATAGACGCCGCCGTGCGGTCCAGGAATGAAGCCGCTCTTGGCCGAACAGTACAGAATGTCGCCGGCAAAAACACAGGGGCTCGCGGTCGGACTGGGCGGCATGTTCTTGGGACGCACCGCTTGCCTTTGCTTCAGATCACGCACTGCCACGCCCGTGTACTCGATGTGCGCGCCCTCGGGCAGGCTTGATACCTCGATGGTGGCGCGCGCCGGGGTGTTGCCGAATTCGAAGCGCTGCGCATAGTGCTGGTTCATGACCCGCATGGGAACGGCCGCCGTCAGGTAGGGATTAACGAAAACCATATGGCGGAGATCGAGTCCTGCAGCTTCCAACAGCGCCTTCATGCGGTCGAGCGCGAAGTCCACCTGGGCTGCCGGATCGTCGGGAACTTTCCCACTGGCGGGATCGCTGCCGAGCATGCCGGAAACGAAAAACTGGTCGCGGGTGAGAATGCCGGGCGAAACTGGTTCGTCCGACTTGTAGCCCGGGGGATAGACTGCTCGCCGCTCCGACAGATTGCGCACCGCGATGGCGCTGACCTGAATCGCTGAGTCGGGAAGCTTGGCCACGCCGAGCACTGCTCGTGCCGGCGGCGTTTTGGGGAAGGCCTGCGCGAAGACCCGGTTCATCTCTCCGTACTTGCTGATGTCTTCGAGATAAACCTGGGTGTAAACCACATGCTCCATGGTCAAGCCGGCGGCTTCGACGACTGACTTGATATTGTCCAGAGCCTGCTGTACCTGTGCCGCAAAAGTCGCGGGCAAAGTGCCGTCCGGGCGGCGAGGTCCCTGTCCGGAAACGTACACGTAGTCGCCAGCATCCACTCCGGGCGAGTAGAAGCGGTTCGCGGCGGGGGAGGCCTGCGCAGGAACGACTGCCTTAAACTGAGCCTGGGCCCCGGCCGCGCAGGAAAGCAACAAGCCGACAAGCAGTAATCGCATTCGATCTTGCACCAGGCTCCTCTCTGCAATTCCGCGTCCTATGCCGGTTTGCCTTTTTGCGCCGCGCTCAGTACCGCCCGCAGGGTCTGCCCCGCAATGATTTCCTGCCCGGGCTGTATGGTCATCGAAACCAGTTCGATGTGGTCTGCTTCCTTGTGCTCTTTGGAGTTCGGATTGCCTTCGCGGACCGCCGTCACCAGGCTGGGATTGTCCGAGCCCAGCACCTCGATAACGGGATCGTTTTCGCGCAGCTTGCGCACGCAGTCGGATGTAGTGAAGCCCCACGCCGCCTGGTCCCACGACACTCTCAGGGTGGGAAAGCGGTTCCCGTCGTCCGGAATATAAATGTCCGTCTTTACCCCCGGCACGGTGTCCACCAGCTTGCGGATCCGTTCCACTCGGCCGTTCCATTCGCCGTAAATTTTCTTCTCATCCAGGTTCAGCCAGGTCTCAAGCGCAGTCAGGCAGCCGATGATTTCTTCCTTACCCACTTTCATGGGGCGGCACACCGACCCTTCGCGCGGGCTGTAGTTCATCAAAGCCGCCTCGATCAGGTCCTTTCGACCCAGCAGCAGGCCGCTGCACTGCGGTCCGCACAAGCCCTTTCCTCCGGAGAAGCAGTAGAGATCGATCTTCATGCGGGCATAGAGCTTCGCGTTGTCAGCGGGAGGGATGCCGGCCGCGTCATCCAGCAACATCGGCACCTTGCGATCTTTCGCGACTGCGATTACGCGCTGCAGCTTCTCGCCCAGGTCCGTGGTGTAAATCATGGCCGTATTTTCGTTGACTGCGTTGGCCAGCTCTTCGGGTGAAAACACCAGCACCAGTTTCGCTCCGGTCAGCCGGATGGCACTGTCAAAGGCGCTTCTGCCGCCCACCATGATGACTTCATGTTTGAGGCCGGTGGTATCGGGCAGCTGCCAGACGTGATGGTCGTCGGTGCCGGCCATGCACGCCGCCGATGCGGCCGCCATTGCGCCCGCCGCTCCCGAGGTGATCATGCCGGACTCGGCGCCCGTCAACTCCGCCAGCCGCCGGCCCACGCCGCGCTGCAATTCCAGCATGTTGACGAAATGCTGCGCCGCCTCCACCTGGGCCTGCCGGACTTCCGGAAACTCCAGAGATCCGCTGAGATACGTCCACGTACCACGGCAATTGATGACCGTCTTTACTCCCAGGCGGGAATAAACATTCTGCCGCGGGTCCTTGCCGATGGCGGTGGCCGCCTGGGCGTAGAGGTTTCGCGCCGCGATCTGAGTCAACAGCGGAGCGGCTGCGGCCAGTTTGATAAACGATCGCCGATCGGATCTTCCGGCACCCATTCCAGCACCTCCTAATTAGTGAATCGTTCCAGATAAACTCAGTTGCGCGATCAGCGGCGTGATTTCAACCATCGGTTGGAAACGGCGCGCTGAACCCGGTGCTGCAAAGGCGAGTTTGGTATATCACAGAACAACCTTGACGCATATCAATTTATTTCGTTTCATTAGTTTTCTTTTCGTTACGAAGAACGGCTGTTTCCATGATAACGCTGCCTTGGTCGAAACGGGCGCCTCGTCGTACACTTGCATCGCCGTCGCTCTGCGGAGAAAGGCAACCATGAAACTGCAATGGCCAAGGGCCAGCTGGAGGGGTAGCTTTTTCAGTCTGTTGTTTCTTGCCGGGATAGGAACAAACCTGGTCTTTGCTCAGGGCGGCAACCGGTCCCGTCCTCCCGCCAGTTCCTCTTGCCGCGTCCAACCCGCGGATTATAAGGGTTGGCACGCGCAACAGATCTCCAACCGCTGGGTGCAGTTGACGGTTGTGCCGCAGAACGGCGGGCGTCTGATGCAGGTTGTTTTTGCCGGACATCCGTATCTCTTCGTGAATCCGAAGTATGAGGGAAAGTATCTGCCGCCGAGTTCGGGCGAATGGTTCAACTACGGTGGCGACAAGATCTGGCTCCTGCCCGAAGGCAACGACGACGAGCAGCACTGGGCCGGCGGCTCGGATGCGATCGACGACAGCCCCTTTTCCTTTCGAAAGGTTTCGGAAGGGCAGCAGTGTGAAGTCGAACTTACGGGCCCGGCCGATCCGCGCACCGGGGTGCAGTTCGTGCGCACCATCCGGCTGGAAGCTGATTCGCCGCGAATCTACTTTCGCGCCAACATGAAGAACATCACTGGTCACAATCTCGAATGGTCGATGCAATCGGTCTCGCAATACGATACGGGCGCCCCAGGCCAGCCGCGTACCGGCGCTCCCTCGGGAATCAATCATGATTTCCGCACCTTCACTCCGGCGAATCCTGCCAGCAGCTATCTCAATCGCTACCACGTGCGCTTCGGTCCAGCGGAAAATCGCGCGGCCTCGATAAGAGACGATGGGCTCTTTACTCTGCGCTATGTGCACATGGCCGCGGAACTGTGGCTGGATTCAACCGCAGGCTGGCTGGCTGTAGTCGATGGCGCCAGCCGCTACGGCATGGTGGAGCGCTTCCAATACGAAGAATCTCAAACCTACCCGGGAAAGGCGTCCATCATTTTTTGGACCAATGGACCCGCGGTGAAGCTGGGCGCTGATGGCATGGCCTCCATGCCTGCGGACGACGACGCATCGCCCTACTACCTGGAAGCTGAAGTCAATTCTCCCCTGTGCCAGTTGCGTCCGGGGGAGAGTTGCAATCTCGACACGGAATGGTTTCCCACCCGCGTGGGGAGCGAGTTTCACGGCGTTACCGAAGCCGGGCTGGTAGCAAGCCCGCTCCGCGCCAGCCTTCTGGCGAGTGGCAAGATCAAGCTTTCCGGTTCTTTTGGAGTGTTCTTCGCGGGAGAGCTGGTCGCCCACTTTTACGACGAACACGGCGCCAGCCTGGGAAGCGTCCCCGTGGCAAATGCGGATCCGGTTGAGTTGGTCACACTCGAAACCGAGCTCGCTCCGCCCGGAAAACCCGGCCGCGTCTCCGTTCATCTGGAAGATTCGAACGGTTTGGACCGAGGCGCTCTTGGCGAAGTCAGGGTAGAACCGGGCGAGGTTCATTGATGGTTGCAGAAGCGTCAGCCTGGAGTTCCTATGAATCGAAGAGCATTTCTTAAAACAGCCAGCGTCGCCGGATTAGCGGCGGCTCCCACCTCGGCCGTGCTCGGTTACACTCCGCAGCACGATGTGGGAAAGGCGCAATCAGGTGGCAATCCCGACCTGGAATCTCCCGAGCAAATATTGCTCAAGGATTACCGGCCGAAATCCATCTACAAAATTCCGGTGACGGAGATTGCCAGGGCCAAATTTCCCATCATTGATATGCACTCCCATCCCTACGCCAAGACTCCGGAACAAATCGCCGAGTGGGTCCACACCATGGATGAGGTAGGAGTCGAAAAGACGGTCATCCTCACTTCATCCGTGGGTGCGGAGTTCGATGCCACTTATCACCAGTACGCCAGGTATCCAGAGCGCTTCGAAATGTGGTGCGGCTTCGACTACACCGGTTATGACAGGCCGGGATTCGGCGCGGCTGCCGTACGCGAACTTGAAAGATGTCATCAAGCCGGCGCGCGGGGCGTCGGCGAGTTGCATGACAAGGGCCAGGGCATGGCCTCCGGCAAGTCAAAGACCCGGGGACTACATCCCGATGACACGCGCATGGACCCCCTGTTTGAAAAATGCGCGGAGCTGGGCATGCCGGTCAGCATCCACGTGGCCGATCCCATCTGGATGTATCAGAAAATGGACCGGACCAACGACGGCCTCATGAATGCCTACGAGTGGCGCCTGGACAATCAACCCAACATCGTCAGGCTCTCGGGAATGATCGACATCCTGGAGCGCACGGCCCAGAAGCATCCGCAGACCACGTTCATCGCCTGCCACTTCGCCAATCTCGATTACGATCTGGCGCGGTTGGGCCAGCTCTTCGAGCGTAATCCGAACCTGTACGCCGACATCTCCGCCCGCTACGCCGAGACCGCTCCCATACCTCGCTTTGCGTCCCAGTTCTACGCCCAGCATTCAGACCGGCTTGTCTATGGAACCGACATGGGCTTTGACCCGCCAATGTACCGGGTTACGTTTCGCATCCTGGAATCGCTGGACGAGCACTTCTACGAAACCGAGCAGTTCGACTATCACTGGAGCCTCAACGGATTCGGCCTCTCCGATTCCATCCTGCAGCGGGTGTATCACGAGAATGCCGCGAAGATTCTCGCTGCGCGGGGCGCCTCTCGGGATCACCGGGCGTGAACGAGTTGCAATAGCATTGCGGAAGAGCGGCCCTTACAGGGCCGCTTTTCCGGTGCCATACGGGTCGGCCTTTAGGCCCAGTGGCGCCCCTGGGGCTCGAAGCCCCAACGTTTCCCCCGGGCGGCAACGCGGCGCTGAAGCGCCGCCCTTCCACGGCCTTGCAGGCTTTCATGCGATGAAAGCGAAATAGCTAGAGCGCCACGCGAGTGCGCAGCGCTGACTCGTCCAGCTTGACGCCCGCCAGCCTGATCTCGCGGAAAAGTTGCAGGTTGGAAGACATGACCACGCCCGGGCTGAGATGCACGGTGGGAGGGAGCGGCACTTTGTTGGTGAGGTGGTCGGCCATCATGCGCACCGCCATTTGTCCCTGGCGATGGGGCTGCTGGTAAATCGACGCGGTGATAATTCCTTTTTGGAAATAGGGAGACATCTCCGCAAACAAGTCAGTCGTGATGAGTTTCACTTTTCCCGCCAGGCCATGCGCGCCTAGCGCGCGGCATACCGGAAGGCAGTTCACTGTGTTCACATAGAGCCCGGCCAGCGTGGGCTCCCGGCGCAGCAGGTCGAAGGTCTTCTGAAAACTTTCTTCCTCGTCTTCATGGCCTTCAATGACGGTAACGATCTTCCCGCCCGGGCAGTGTTGCGGGAACGCTTCCTTAAAGCCGTCCGTCTTCTTGCGATGATCTTCCGTGGCCAGCATACCCGCCACGACCGCAACATTAGAGCCCGGCGGCACAAATTTGCCCATGAGCTCGCCGGCCAGGCATCCATTCAACCGCGGTTCCACGCATACGATGCTGGAGCGGCGGCTGTCCGGGGCGTCGGTCGAGACGCAGACCACGGGAATGCCTCGTTCCTCGGCGCCGTCGATCAGGGGCCTAAGGCCCGTCGGATTTCCGGCGGTCAGAATGATTCCATTGACTCCGCTTTGCACCAGCTCGGAAAGAGCTTCAGTGTCGCCTTCGCCCAGCACCTGCACCGGACGATTCATGAACTGGACACCGAACTGGGCCACGCGCCGCGCCTCGTCCAGAACTCCGCTCCACAGTTCGTCGTAGAAAAAATGAATTTCGCGGGGCATGCAGACCCCGATACGAGTTCTGGTCCGGGCCACGGACAGCGCCCGCGCCGCCAGGTTGGGCGTGTACCCGATTCGTCTCGCGATCTGCAGGATCCTTTGCCGGGTAGCTTCCTTAATGCCGCCGCGCCCGTGCAAGGCGCGGTCCACCGTCCCGATCGAGACGTCCGCCAACTCCGCGATCAAGTGAATGCCGCGTTGTTCTTTCTTCATTCGCATGTCCCTGTCCAAAGCTCGGCCTGACTTCTCGTCTGCGCCGCTGTCGCGCCACCCGGCGACCCCGGAGAATCTCAGGGGCTTCCGTGTACGTTAACGATGATATACTCCAACCCGCATATCTGGATAGCTGTCACCCCAAACCGCCTAGGAGTCCATCCTTGATGCCTAATTCGATGCCCGGTCAGCCCCGTCTTGTCACCGTCATCTGCACATTGGTCGTTCTGTTCATCATGGTGGGCGGTTCGGTGGCCCAAACTGCCAAATCTTCCGGCCCGCCGGTCTATCTGGATCCCGCACAGCCGGTGAATGTTCGGGTGGACGACCTGGTTTCGCGGATGACGCTTGAAGAGAAGGCGTCGCAGCTGGTCAACCAGTCGCGCGCCATTCCCCGGCTGAAGATTCCCGAGTATGACTGGTGGAGCGAGGCCTTGCACGGAGTTGCCCGGGCCGGCACCGCCACCGTCTTCCCGGAACCGATTGGCCTGGCCGCTACCTTCAACGCGCCCCTGATTCACCAGATGGCGACTGCTATTGGTCAGGAAGCAAGGGCCAAGCACAATCAGGCGGTCCGCGCCGGAAGGCGGGACATCTACGAAGGCCTGGATTTCTGGTCGCCGAATATCAACATATTCCGCGATCCGCGCTGGGGACGCGGCCAGGAGACCTACGGCGAAGATCCGTTTCTCACCGGGCGAATGGGAGTAGCGTTCGTCACCGGCCTGCAGGGCGACGATCCCAAATATCTTCAGGTCATCGCCACTCCCAAGCACTATGCCGTGCACAGCGGTCCCGAAACCACGCGCCACTGGGTCAACGTGGATGCCACCAAGCACGACATGGAAGACACGTACCTGCCCGCCTTCCGCGCCACCGTCACCGAGGGCAAGGCGCGGTCGGTGATGTGCGCCTACAACCGGGTCAATGCCCAGCCGGCCTGCGCGAATGCCTTCCTGCTCGAAGACCAGTTGCGCGGAGCCTGGAAATTTGATGGCTACGTAGTGTCAGACTGCGATGCGGTGGCCGACATCGAGCGCGGCCATCACTTCACCCAGACCATGGCGGAGGCAGCGGCGATTTCGCTGAAGCGCGGCACCGACAATGAGTGCGCCGACTTCGGCCAGAAAGCTGTCGATAACTCCGACTATGTGAAGTACGTCGATGCGGTAAAGCAGGGCTTCCTGAGCGAGAAAGACGTTGACGTGGCGGTGAAGCGCCTGTTCACCGCCCGGTTCCAGCTGGGGATGTTCGATCCGCCGGAAATGGTGAAGTACGCGCAGATCCCGGATTCGGTGATTGACAGTGAAGCCCACCGGCAACTGGCGCTCAAGATAGCGCGTGAGTCGATGGTCCTGCTGAAGAATGACGGCGCTCTGCCGCTCCCTGCCAGCACAAAGAAGATTGCGGTTGTCGGGCCGCTGGCGGATTCCGTGCACGTGCTCGAAGGCAACTACAACGGCACTCCGTCACGATCGACCAGCGCCCTCGACGGCATTCGAAAACAGTTCGCCGCCGCTCAGGTGACCTTCATGCCTGGTACCAGTTTCCTGATTGAGTACGCGCCGGTGCCGGCCTCGGCACTGTCCACGCCCGACGGGAAGCCGGGCCTCAAAGCTGAGTATTTTTCCGACCCCGCCTTCAAAGGCGCGCCCGCGCAAGTGCGGGTGGATAAGGACGTGAACTTCAACTCGCCGCCGGGCACGACCTCGAAGACTGATATTTTTGCGGTGCGCTGGACTGGCTTCCTCACTCCGGGCGCCTCCGGAGCTTATCGTCTGGGTCTCGACGGCAGTATTAACCGCTTGTGGCTCGACGGCAAGATGATTGTGGACGATCAGAAGAACCACGATCCCCGGGCGATGGTCGCGGATGTCACCCTGGAGAAGGGTCACCGCTATGCGCTCAAGATCGAATACTTTCAGGGACGCTCGCGCGGCGTGAAACTGGTTTGGCGCCAGCTGAGTCCCGATCCAACCGGAGACGCGGTGGCAGCCGCCAAACAGGCGGACGTGGTCATCGCAGTGGTGGGAATTACGTCCGACCTCGAAGGTGAAGAGATGGATGTCGCCGTCCCCGGTTTTGCCGGCGGAGACCGCACCTCGCTCGACCTGCCGAAAGAGGAAGAAGACCTGCTGAAAGCGATCAAAGGCACGGGCAAGCCGCTGGTGGTGGTGCTGATGAACGGCAGTGCGCTCTCGGTGAACTGGGCCAGCGAAAATGCCAATGCCATTCTCGAAGCCTGGTACTCCGGCGAAGAAGGTGGAACCGCGATCGCCGAATCGCTGGCGGGCGTGAACAATCCGGCAGGACGCCTGCCGGTAACGTTTTACAAGGGCGTCGAGCAGTTGCCGCCCTTCGACGACTATTCCATGAAGAACCGCACCTACCGCTACTTCGAAGGACAGCCGCTCTATCCTTTCGGCTATGGCTTGAGTTACTCAAAGTTCACCTACAGCAATCTGAAACTCTCGGCGGCCACGCTGAAGGCAGGGGATTCGCTCAGCGTTGACGCGGATGTGAAGAATTCAGGTGAACGCGAAGGCGATGAAGTTGTTCAGCTCTATTTGACCTCTCCAAAGTCTCCCGGCGCGCCGCTGCACGCGCTGCGCGGGATGACGCGCGTGCATCTCGGCGCGGGTGAGAGCAAGCATGTCCAATTCACCCTGGATGCTCGCGGTCTGAGCGGAGTGAACGCAAACGGAGATCGAATCGTCGCTGCCGGGGGTCATCGCCTGTACGTCGGCGGAGGACAGCCGGGAACGGAGGCTCCGGGCGTGGAGGCCGAGTTCAGCATCAGTAACGAGGAGAGATTGCCGGAGTAACTGATTCACTGTGTGTGGGGCGGGCGCCCTCGCCCGCCGCTTTTGAGGTTGGATTTTGGTTTGAAGTTGTGGTCCGCGGGGGCCCCGCGAATGAAGCCTGGCCATCAAACATCAACTTCAAGAGCGGCGGGCGAGGGCGCCCGCCCCATACCGCAAAAGATATCGATTGCGCCGTGGAAGAGCGGCCCTTCCAGGGCCGCGTTCTCGATGCCCTTGACTTGGGCCTTCAGGCCCAGTGGCGCCACGGGGGCTGAAGCCCATCACTCAAATCGGCGACGCGGCGCTAAAAGCGCCGCTCTTCCACTCAACACAGCGGAGCGGAACCTAACCAACTTCCAAAACTGATGCAATCGCCGGATACATCCGGCGATAGCCGGCATAGCTAGTGTTCATGCGCTCAGTTACCGCAGGTTGCGGAGCTACGCGTTGCGCGACCCTTACTACCCGGCTGCAGGCGGCATCGACTGAGCTCCACACTCCGGCACCGACGCCGGCGAGAATTGCCGCTCCGTAGGCCGCGCCTTCCTCAGCTTCCAGAATCTCTACTTCGTGACCGTACGCATCTGCCTGGATCTGGCGCCACAAGGGCGAGCGCGCTCCGCCCCCGCCGAGGCGAATGCTTCTTACCGGCACTCCCATCTCGGCGAATAGCGTGAACGAATCTCGCAGACTGAACGCCACCCCCTCAAGGATGGCGCGGACGATGTGTCCCCGGGTGTGCGAGGCGGTCAGGCCAATCAGAGCGGCGCGCGCGTTGGGATCAAGATGCGGAGTGCGTTCGCCCATCAGGTATGGCGCCCATAAGAGGCCGTCGGATCCGGGCGGGACTGCGGCAGCCTCCGCGGTGAGACGCTCGTAGGGATCGCGTTTGTCGTTTTTGTCCGCCGCGCCCGCGCCAAAGGTGTCCCGAAACCAGCGCAGCGAAAGGCCCGCAGCCTGGGTCACTCCCATGACGTGCCAGCGCCCGGGAACCGCATGACAGAACGTGTGCAGCCTTCCCCTGGCGTCCAGGGACGGCCTGTCGGTGGCGGCGAAGACGACTCCGGAGGTTCCGATGGTGGCGCTCACTGCGCCCGGCGCCGCGATGCCCATGCCGACCGCGCCCGCCGCCTGATCTCCCGCGCCGGCCACGACCGGCGTACCCGCCTGCAAACCGGTAGCAGCTGCCCCGTTCGTAGAAATCTTTCCGCAAATATCGGGAGACTCGAACAGCTGCGGCAGTAGCGACTCTTCGATGCCCGATGCCTGCATGACCTCCCGCGACCAACGGCGGTTCGCGACGTCCAGCAGCAAGGTGCCGGAGGCGTCGGCCATGTCTGTGGCCCGCTCGCCGGTAAGCCGGAAGCGGACGTAATCCTTGGGCAGCATCACCCAGCGCACCCGCTTCCAATTCTGCGGCTCGTTCTCGCGCACCCACATGAATTTGGTCAAAGTGAAATTGGGCAGTGCGGGATTGCAGGTAAGGCGGATGAGCTCTAGGGCGCCGATCTTATCGGTGAGTTCGCGGCACTGTTTTTCGGTGCGCACGTCGCACCAGATGAGCGCCGGACGCACCACCTGGTCGGCGTCGTCCAGCATCACCGCGCCGTGCATCTGGCCCGAAAATCCCACGCAGGCAATCTGCTCCGGGCGCAAAGCCGCGGCGGCCAGAGCCTTCCGCACCGCGATCCCGCAGGCCCGCCACCAGTCTTCGGGATCCTGCTCTGCCCACCCAATCCGAGGCGAAGCGAACGGGGCGTGTTCCTCGGTAGCGGAGCCGAGTATCCGGCCGACCTCGTCCACAATCAGGGCACGAGTTCCGCTGGTGCCGACGTCGATTCCAAGAACATGTGCTGGCATTTGTGCGTTACCGTGTACGTTAACGGCAGGCGGTAGCATAACACGAGTGCCGTTGGTCGTTGGTCGTTGGTTGTTGGCGGTTCTTTGCATCCTTTAGGCTTAATCGCTTTTTGGACTCACTAGCACGGACGCTCGCACGGAACTCTACCCACGGCCAAAGGCCAACGATCGAAGACCAACGACCAAGGACCAAACCGATGTCCCCAGGTCATAGTTGATTCCGCGTACGCCCCGCAAGTTCCTAGCCCGGTGGGTTACACTAGGAAACTTTCACTCGACTCTCAGGAGGAATCAGCCATGCCCGAAGCCACCCTCAGTGGCGCCGACTTCAAGAAGCAGCTGCGCGAAGGCCTGCCCAAGATGGGCTTGTTCCTGAACGCGCACAGTCCCACCGTTGCCGAACAACTGGCCCACAGCGGCTATGACTGGTTGCTGGTGGATACCCAGCACGGTCCCATGGGCTACGAGAAACTCTCCGCCATGCTCTCCGGAATTTCCAACGGCGGAGCCAAGTCCATGGTCCGCGTCGGCGGATACGACGATCGCCCCGGCATTCAGCAGGCCCTCGACATGGGCGCCGACGGCGTTCTCATTCCCTACATCAATACCGCGGAGGAAGCGCGTCAGGCGGTGAGCTGCACCAAGTATCCGCGGGTGGGAACGCGCTCGGTTTATTTCCCCCAGCGCAGCATGAACAAGGCGGGGCTTCTGGGCTACGCCGGCAACTTCAACAACAACGGCATCGTCGCGCTGCAGGTGGAAACCGCTTCGTGCATCGATAATATTGCGGAAATCGCCGCTGTGCCCGGCGTGGACATCCTGTTCCTCGGCCAGAACGATCTGTGCATGTCGATGGGGCTCTACGAGAAGTATGAATTCCCCCACATGTACACCTCTCCGGAACTGGGCGCGGCCACTCAGAAACTGGTCGATCACGCCCGCAAAAACAATCTCATTCTCGGACTCTTCCTCTTCGGCACCGCGCGCGTGGGCGAGTTCCTGGAAAAAGGTTTTACGTTCATCAGCGTCGGCAACGACCTGCACCATGTACTGACCCAGGCGGGCGCCTACGTCAACGACATGGAAAATATTGCCAAAGAAAAAGGAAAGAACTGGAAGCGCCGTCCGACAGCGCTTTTCTAGGTAAGAAGTTAGACCATGTGGTCGCGGGCGACTCGCCCGCGCGCCGGCAAAGCAAAAGGCGAGGAGCAAATTCTCCTCGCCTGTATTTTTGTCCGCACTCTAAACCAAAACCACGCGGGCGAGTCGCCCGCGACCACACCGGCTCATCTCACCTTCACTGCGCCGGCGCCTGGATCCCCATCTCATTGCCCAGACTCAGCTGCTGGGCCTGAAACTCTGCCAGCGCTTTTTCCATCTTGTCTGCCAGGCTGGCAACCCCTTCGTCGTCGCCCTGGGGAAGTCCAAGGTGTTGATCCAGGGCCTTCTTTTGCTTCGTGATCTCGGAATCCGCCTTGTCCAGTTTTTTCGTCAGTTCCTTCAGTCCTGATTTCTGCGATTTTGAAAAACTTTTCACAAAAGATCTGTTTCCGCTCTGCACCTCTTCCACCGCATCTTTCAGGGAGGCGACGTGCCGAGAAGACTCAGCCGGTTCATCGGCCTTAGCGGCCAGCCGGAGCAGATCCTGCGCCTGTTTCCTCGCGGCCTCCGTGCTCTTGGCCAGCGACAGGAACCGTGATGCCTGGTCAGGAGTAGCCTGCACCGCCAGTGCATGATTGAAATCCGTCAGACCTGCGTCGCTGGTTCCACTCGTTCCCGTCCCAGGAGTTCCGCGGCGATGGACGCCGCCACCACCATGCTGGGCCAGCAGACTGGGGGCGCAAAACAGCAGCACTATTCCAATTGCCAAAACGGCTGGCCGGTTCACGAGTCTTCCCCTTCCCGATGGGCCGATGACCCAGGCAAGCATATTTTACAAATGCGCGATCCGCCACGCTGTCAAGACACAGTCAACTCCTGCAAACATTTGTAAACCGTCCGGGACAGACTTGGCCCACGAAAAAAGGCCACGCTCATTTCTGAACGTGGCCTTCAAGAGTCCAAGCACCGCAATCTAGAACAAATTCCACAGGAACTGGTTGTAAACGTCGTGGTGATACTGCACTTCCGGCGCCTTCACAAACGTTCCCAGCAGACGCGGACAGCGATCGGCCGCCGCCTTTTTCAACTCCAGGTACCGTCCTTTTACATCCTCGCCGAAAAGCTTTGTCGTCCACGCCGCTTTGTCGAAATTTGCCATCGCGTCGTAGATGTTGTCCGGCAGGTAACGCTCAGCCTGACGCAGGTTTTTGATTTTCGCCGTATCGCCGTCAATGCCGGTCTTGAAGATCGAGAGCATCACCATGTAAGGATTCGCATCCGGGGCCACCGAGCGTACTTCCACCCGCATGCTCTTCTCGTTGCCGATGGGAATACGAATCATGGAGCCGCGATCCACCGCCGAAGCCTTGATCTGGTTGGGCGCTTCGAAGTGCGGATCCAGGCGCCGGTAGGCATTCACGCTCGGATTCAGCAGCAGGCAGATGTCATTGCCGTGGGTGAGTATGCGGTCCACGAACGACCATCCCAGCTTGCTCAGCTTTTCTTCACCCTTGGGGTCCCAGAACAGGTTCTTGCCGCCTTTGCTGATGGACACGTTGGTGTGCATGCCGCTGCCATTTACGCCCACCACCGGTTTCGGAAGGAAGCTGGCGGTCAGGCCCATGTGGGTTGCGACCTGCCGGCAAACCAGCTTGTAAATCTGGATCTGGTCGGCTGCAGCCACCACTTCGCCGTACCCGTAATTGATTTCAAACTGCGACGGCGCCACTTCCGGATGGTCTTTCTCATTCTGGAAGCCCATGGCGCGCTGCACTTCCGCCGTGGTATCGATGAAGGTGCGCAGCGGGTCGCCGGGCAGCGAGTGATAATACCCGCCGGTATTGACGTATTCAAACTTGCCGGTTTCGTTGTAGCGCCGCTCCGCGTCCACTCCCTGAAACAGGAAGCCTTCAATCTCATTGGCCGCGTTCAGGGTGTAGCCTTCCTCCTTGTACTGCTTTTCGGCATACAGTTTGAGAATGCCGCGGATGTCGGCGGCGTACGGCGTTCCGCTTTTGTCGATGACATCGCCGAAGACCAGCACTTTCCCCGATCCGAAGTAGTCGGCCGGGCCCCAGTAAAACGCCGCCCAGTCGATCCCCAGCCGCAGATCGCTTTCCCGCTGCGCCGTGAATCCGCGAATCGATGACCCGTCAAAGGTCAGGTTGTCCCAGCTCTTGATGAGGAACTTCTTGTCGTAGTCCAGCATGTGCAACCGGCCTTCGAGATCGCTGAAAAGCACGGTCACCGCCTTGATGTGCTTTTCGTCGGTCAGGTACTTGAGCCGCTCTTCCTGGATTTTGTGCAGGGCTACGCGGTTTTTCCGCTGCTCTTTCGCCTTCAGATTCAGCTGTTCCAGTTGGTCATACGACAGTGCTAAAAAGTTGCGCAGATCGTTCAACATGAATCTCCTTAGATGTGACCTCGACTATGCCTACAGTGGGGATCGTACGGCTGGTTCGCAACTATCAGGATATCGCGAGGCCCATTCCCCGGCTAATTAAAAAACCTTATAAGCCATATTGAAGAGATTTATCCGCGCTTGTGCGAGTCGAACACTCCCTTCGACTTTCGCTCAGGGCAAGCTCTGTCCGACGGCTTGCCTTTGATTCTGAACGATCATCGACCGTCGGGGGTTACCCCGGCCGAGCTCCGCTTGGGCGGGGATTTACTTTCCGGGGAAATCCTCGAAAAAAAGAGTCAAT
The DNA here is from genome assembly GCA_963790645.1 of Terriglobia bacterium. Taxonomy (GTDB): domain Bacteria; phylum Acidobacteriota; class Terriglobia; order Terriglobales; family Acidobacteriaceae; genus JAIQFF01. The sequence continues at coordinate 351,203 of CAWBPS010000016.1, forward strand.
CCAAGGGCAGCAGATAGCCGGGCGTTCCGGCCAATCGCCCACCAAGAGCTTGGGCGTCGAGCGCGGCCATGTCCCACGTGGTCCACGATTCCGGCGCAAGACGTATCGTGACATCATCAAACGATGCAAACACCGGCCCGATGTGAGGATCGGAAATTGCGGCCGCGCTCATGTATCGGCAGTGTATGCGCCGATTTATCTCCTGGGACTGGTCGCCCGTAATCATTTCCACTTGTCCCGCAGCCGTGACACCCCGCTCCGCCCCTGGCCTTCGCACGTCCACCATCAGCGAAGCTTTCGGCCGCGCTGCCACGTTACGAGCTTTTCGGCTCTTGGAAGACGTCGCGACATACAGGCTGCCCGACTCGAAAAGATACCAGACCGCCGTCAGGTGGATGGACCCATCCGAGTTCTCGGTTCCAAAGGTCGCAATGTAGCGTCCGCGTAGTAATTCCTGGAGTGCTGGATCCAGTGTTCGAGTCGGCATTATTCCTCCGCACCATCTTCTATCGAGGGTGCCTGTGATCTATCAAGACGTTGTACCTTTCGGAGCAGCGCGACGGCAGCCATCGCCGCGAACGGAGACGCCCTCAAGCCGAGTCATGCCCTTCATGTCGAGATGGAGTAAGTCGCCGGGTACAGCATGTTCATAGCGCAGCACGGGTGGCTCGTGCGGTAGTCATTTCTTCAACCATCCTTCTAACTCCAGCCAGTCGGCGAACCGGTCAATCCAATGGTCCGTAGGGAGGTTCTGCTTGCGCATTCCGAAGCCGTGCCCGCCCTTGGCGTACAGGTGCAGTTCCGCCGATTTATGAGCGGCCGCCCACCTCTGGTACAAGGCAACGCTCTCGGGTGCCAGTCCCAGCTGATCATCGGTCGCAGCCGCAACGAACATAGGCGGTGCATCCGCTGGGACGGGGACATCTTTGGATATCTCTCCGCCCGCATAGATCGGGGCGACGAAGGCGGGCCGGCCTTCCGGCGAGTAATGGAAGGCGACTCCGGAAACGACCCTTCCCCCAGCGGAGAACCCGATAATGCCGACCCGGTCGGGCGAAACTCCCCATTCCGAGGCGTGCTGCCGAACGTAGGTGACGGCCGCTAAGCCATCGGCGACGGACAGGGGAATGACCGGCCCTACCAGTTCGTCAAATTTCTGCCGGTTGGCAAATAACGCCATGAATTCCTGGGTGGCATCTTCGCCGGTGTGCGCGAGGCGGTACTTCAGCACAAACGCGGTCATGCCTCTCGCAGCCAGGTACTTCGCAACATCAATGCCTTCGCTGTTGATGGAGAGCGCCATGAATCCGCCGCCCGGGCAGATCACCACAGCGGTGCCGTTTTTCAACTCTGGAGCGGGCTTGAAAACGGTCAGACTGGGCTTGGTCACGTTGGTGACAACTTCAGTGTTCCAGACTTTGGAGAAGTACTCTTTCTCGGGATAGTTCGCCGGCGTCGAGCCCGGCGGCGTGCCCGGGTAGAGGGGAATGACCTCCTGGGCGGCGGCCAGAGTCGCCAGGAACACTACCAGGAAAGAGGTTCGAACCAGGAAGAGCTTCATGGCCGCGTAGTTTAGCAGAGAGTTCGCGTGCGGGGATGATTTCAGGCAGTCCTTGCTCCATCGCGCCGGGCCCTTGCGGGTTCTCCTGTTCAGTGGGTGCAATCGCGAGGTTTTCTCCGCTGGTTCTCTTTTGGGACTTTTCCACCAGGAACTTAATAAATTCGCCTTTTCTTCGCTTCGATGCCGGTGTATAATCCGCCCTTCGACACATTTACATTCTTCATAATTCAAAAGGAGCCGCATTCTTATGGCTGACGAACGAACAAAAGCAATCGATCTGGCCTTCGCGCAAATCGAAAAGCAGTTTGGCAAGGGCTCGATCATGCGGCTGGGCTCGAAGGAAATCGTACCCATCGCCGTAATTCCGACTGGCGCCATTTCTTTCGACGCAGCGCTGGGTGTGGGCGGCTTCCCTCGCGGGCGCGTGGTTGAAATCTTCGGACCGGAATCTTCCGGCAAAACCACCATCGCATTACAAGTTGTTGCTCAAGCTCAAAAGACGGGTGGCATGGCGGCTTTCGTCGATGCCGAGCACGCGCTCGATCCCGCGTATGCCAAGAAACTCGGAGTGGATGTCGATAACCTGCTGGTTTCCCAGCCCGATTATGGCGAGCAAGCCCTCGAGATCACGGAAGCGCTGGTCCGCTCCGGCGCGATCGACGTGCTGGTTGTGGATTCAGTGGCCGCGCTCGTCCCCAAGGCCGAACTCGATGGCGAAATGGGCGACAGCCACATGGGCCTGCAGGCGCGGCTCATGTCGCAGGCGCTGCGCAAATTGACCGGGACGGTTTCGAAGTCGCGCACCTGCCTCATTTTCATCAACCAGATTCGCGAGAAGATCGGCGTGATGTTCGGCAATCCGGAAACCACCACCGGCGGCCGTGCTCTGAAGTTTTATTCCTCGGTGCGGGTGGATATCCGTCGCATTGCTGCAATCAAAGAAGGCGACATGATGATCGGCTCACGCACCAAAGTCAAAGTGGTGAAGAACAAAGTGGCCGCGCCTTTCCGTGAAGCTGAGTTCGACATCTTGTACGGCGAAGGCATTTCGCGCGAAGGCGATCTGCTCGACCTGGCGGTGAACAACAACCTGCTGGAAAAATCCGGCGCCTGGTACAGCTACAAGGGCGAACGCATCGGCCAGGGCCGCGAGAATGCCCGCCAGTTCCTGAAGGACAACGTGGAGACCTTCGTCAAGCTGGAAGCCGAAGTGCGCAAGCATCTGGGATTGACCACGCCGACAGCTCAGCCCGTCCCTGCGGCCCAGGCAGCGGCGGCTGCTCCAAGCGCTCCCCAGGGCACGGGCGCCCGCGTCACTACCATGCCGAGCGCGCCCCCGGAAGCTGCCAAGGTTCCGGCGGCGAGACGCTAGTTCTGTCATCCCTGAGCGGAGCGAGATGTTTGGAGGACGGGCGTCCTCGCCCGTCCCGCACTGCTCATTCCCTGACGGGCGGGGACGCCCGTCCTCCATGTGCGCTCGGGATGGCACGCCATTTTTGGGCAAAGGAATTGCCATCCCTCAGCCCTGCCGCATAGAATCTTCTTTAATCTCTTCCCTGCCTGTTGTCCGTCAGGAAAATGAGGACTTCGTTTGAAGAAGGTCATCGCCATCTATCCCGGCTCGTTTGATCCGCCGACCAACGGGCACCTGGATTTGATCGAACGGGGCAGCAAGATTTTCGACGAGCTGATCGTGGCCATCCTGCGTAATCCGGAGAAGAGCCCGCTGTTCAGCCTGGGCGAGCGCCGCGCCATGCTGGAGGCTTTGACCGCCGGGTTCAAGAACGTTCAAGTGGACGTTTTTGACGGCCTCACGGTGGACTACGCGGCACGGGTCAAGGCCAGTGCCGTGTTGCGCGGGATCCGCGCCCTCAGCGATTATGAATACGAGCTGCAGATGGCCATGATGAACCGCAAGCTGCAGCCCGACCTGGAAACCGTGTTCATGATGCCGGCCGAACAGTACTCCTACCTGAGTTCACGGCTGGTGCGCGAGGTGGCAAAACTCGGCGGGTCAATCCGGGACCTGGTGCCGGAAATGGTGGAACAGCGGCTCAGAGAAAAGCTTGATCCCGCGGTCAAACTAAAAGACGCAAGAAGGACAAAGACAGGAAAACGAGCATGACTCCAGTTACGGAAGCAGTTCCGGCCCTCAGACTTACGGAGCGAATTAACCGCATCGAGCCCTCTGCCACCATGGCGGTGGTGGCCGAAGCCGACAAGCTGCGCCAGCAGGGAATTGATGTCGTGGATTTCGGCGCGGGCGAACCGCATTTTTCCACGCCGCAGCACGTCAAGGATGCCGCCATCGCCGCCATCCAGAATAATTTCTCGAAGTACACTGCCGTGGGCGGAACAGCCGAGCTGCGCGACGCCATCGTGCTCCGCCATGCGACGGATTTCCAGTCCGGCTACCGCCGCGAGGAATCCATGGCGTCGGTTGGGGGCAAGCACGCCCTGTTCAATGCCATCCAGGTGCTGGTCGATCATGGCGATGAAGTCATTTTGCCGGTGCCGTATTGGGTGTCGTTCAAGGACATCGTGCGCTATGCGGGCGGAAATTGCGTGCTCCTGCAAGCCGACGAAAGCCAGGGCTTCCGGGTGACGGCGGAGATGATCGAGCGCCTGGTGACTCCGCGCACTAAAATGATCATTCTGAATTCACCGTCCAACCCTTCGGGCGCGGTCATGTCGCCGAAGGATTTGAAGGCGGTGGTTCGACTGGCGGCAGAGCGCGGCATCTGGGTGCTCTCCGATGAGTGCTATGTCTATCTGAACTACACCGGTGAGCAATTCTCCGTGGGCTCGCTGCGCGAGTATCGCGAGCGCATGCTGATCATCGGGTCGCTGTCGAAGACCTATGCCATGACGGGCTGGCGGCTGGGCTACGCGCTGGGGCCGGCGGCGGTGATCGCGGCCATGCAGAAGCTGCAAAGCCAGTCCACTTCCAATCCGACCTCCATCGTGCAGAAGGCGGCGGTGGCGGCGTTGAACGGTCCGCAGCAATGCGTGGAAGAAATGCGTCTCGAATACATCAAGCTGCGCGACCACGTGGTCAAGGGGCTGCGCTCGATTCCGGGCGTGCAATGCACGCTGCCGGAAGGCGCATTCTATGCCTATCCAAATATTTCGTCCTTCATCGGGCGCGGCGGCATCAAATCAGCTTCCGATGTGGCCGGCCGGCTGCTGCGCGAGGCGCATGTGGCGACTGTCCCTGGCGAGGGCTTCGGCACGCGCGAACATATCCGGGTTTCCTACGCGACTTCGGTCACCGAACTGGATCGCGGGCTGGAGCGCATGCGCAAGTTCCTGGCCACTTTGTAAAGCGGGCGCTTTACCGAAGGCCCTCGGGGCCGGCTCCAGAGCTGTAATCCACATGCATCCCGCGTGAGTGATCTCTATCCATTTTCGATGCAGCCTGCCTTCGATCCGCGTCCCTGGGGCACGTTTGATCTTTCGCCGATCTATCCCAACCACAGGTTCGAGGAGAAGATCGGCGAGGCCTGGCTCACTGGCGACGCCTGCAAGGTGGCGAATGGCCCGCTGAGCGGGCAGTCGCTCTCGGAGTTGAGCTCGAAGTATGGCCGCGAACTGGTGGGCGAGGCGCCCGCTGATCCCAACCGCTTTCCGTTGCTTCTGAAGTTTCTCTTTCCCCACGAAAAACTTTCCGTACAGGTGCATCCGGATGACGAGGCAGCCCGTCGTGTGGGAGAGCCCTGGGGAAAGACCGAATGCTGGTACGTGGCCCACGCGAAACCCGGCGCGCAGATTGGGCTGGGCCTCAAGCCTGGAGTTACTCGCGAGCAGTTCGAGCGTGCTATCGGAGAGAAACGCGCCGAGGAACTACTGAACTGGGTGAACGTCTATCCGGGCGAGATGATTTACGTGGCCGGCGGGACGGTGCATACGCTGGGCCCGGGAGCGGTCATCGTTGAAACCCAGCAGCAATCGGACACGACGTATCGTCTTTATGACTATGGACGCCCGCGCGAATTGCATCTGAAGGAAGGCCTGGCCGCCATCAAGGAAAAAGTTGGGTCCGGCAAGGTGGTTCGGCCTGCGCCTTCAAACATGAACGGGGGTGCCAATCGCCGCGCGCCCCTGATCTCGTCACCGTACTTTGTTGTAGAAATGTTTGAACTCAAGCAGCCGCACTCCTTCCGCACGCAGAACGGCGCCGGAAAAACTTCAGTCCAGATTCTGGTGGGGGTGGAAGGTTGCGGAATCGTCGAAGCCGACGGCGCGAATCCGGTTACGCTGGCGCGAGGTGATGCCGTAGTCGTGCCCGCAACGGTCGGCGAATTTCAGGTGCGTCCGCAGTGGGCGGTGGAGTTTCTTCAGGCATCGGTGCCGGGTGGGCCGGTTCCTGAGCCCGAGACGAGGATGTAGCGAAGATTTTTCAGATCTCAGATTTCAGATCTCAGATCTCAGTTGAGCCGGATCTGAAAGGTATTGACCTTCTGAACTGTGGCTAAGACAAATTTTCATCCCGTGATTCTCGCCGGCGGTCGCGGCACCCGCTTCTGGCCGCTGAGCCGGCAGCGTCGTGCCAAGCAACTGCTGGCGCTCGACGGAAAGCAGACCATGATCCAGCAGACCGTGGGCAGGCTGCTACCCCTGGCTTCGCCGGCACGTTTCTGGGTCATCACTAACCAGCATTTGCGGCGCGAAATCATGCGCCAGCTTCCGCGGCTTGGGCCGAAACAGATTCTGGCCGAGCCGGTGGGACGGAACACAGCGCCGGCCATCGGATTGGCTGCGTTCATTCTGATGAAGAGCGATCCCGATGCCGTGATTGGTTTGTTCCCCTCCGACCACGTGATCGCTGATGAAAAAGGGTATCGCGAGGTCTTGAAGAAGGGAATCGAGATCGCGGCCGCGGGAGAGAATATTGTGGTCCTGGGAATCCGTCCCACGCGCGCCGAGATTGGCTACGGTTACATCGAAGCCGGCTCCGCCTTCAAGAGCGATGCACTTCGCGTGCGCCGCTTTACGGAAAAGCCGGATGCAGCGCGAGCCGCCGACTTTGTGCAAGCCGGAAATTATTTCTGGAACAGCGGCATGTTTTTGTGGAGTGCCCGTACCCTGGCCAAAGCGTTGCTGGAGCATCTACCGAAGACCACAGCGCTGCTGCAGCAGATTGCAGCCACGTCCGGCACGCAAAAATTTGCCGCCACGTTTGCCCGGCTCTATCCCAAATGCGAGAACATCAGCATCGATTATGCCGTGCTCGAACCGCGCTCAAGTCGGGGAGAGCAGAACTCCAACATCATTTGCCTTCCCGCCGATTTTGGATGGAATGATCTGGGTTCTTGGACCGCGCTGCATGAGCATCACGCTGCCCGGCAACAGCCAAAGGACGACAACCTGATCGCCGCCGAAGGATGGTTCACGCTCAATTCCGGGGGCAATTACATTCACGCGCCCGGAAAATTCGTCGCAGCGTTAGGGGTAAACAATCTGGTCGTAGTAGAGACGGAAGACGCTCTGCTGATCACCACTCGCGATCAGGCCCAGGATGTCGGGAAAGTGGTGAAGTACCTGGACGAGAAGAAGATGCGTAATCTGGTGTAGCAGTCGTCAGTCGTCGGTCGTCAGTCTTCAGAAAAATCAAAGACACCGATTTGCTGACGACTGAAGACTGACGACCGGCGACTGCTTATGATCAAATTCGGCACTGACGGCTGGCGCGGCATTATCGCTGACGATTTTACCTTTGAGAACGTCCGCCGCGTGGCGGGCGGGATTGCGGCCTATGTGCTCCGTCATGAAGATGTGGCGCACGGGGTCATCATTGGCTATGACACGCGCTTTCTGTCCCAGCACGTGGCCCGAATTGTGGCTGAGGTCATCGCCGGAGCGGGCATTCCAGTACAGATCACGTCGGACTCCGCCCCGACGCCGGCGATTTCGCTGGCCGTAAAGAGCCAGGGCGCAGCCGGCGGAGTGGTTGTCACCTCCAGTCACAATCCCTGGAACTGGAATGGGGTCAAGTTCAAAGCCAGGTTTGGCGGGTCAGCCACGCCCGCCATCATGAAGGTGATTGAGGAAGAAGTCGCTGCGGGGGCGATGCCCAAAGGGCAGATGGCTTCCATCAGGGAAGTTGACCTCAAACCGGCTTACATCGAGGCGATCACAAGGTTTGCCGATCTTGATCTCATCGCCCGGGCAAAGTTCAGGTTCGCGGTGGACTCGATGTACGGTTCGGGGCGCGGCGTGCTGACCAAAATCTTCCAGGACCGCGGCATCGAATACATCGCCATCCGCCAGGAGTTGAATCCGTTATTCCCCGGAATCAATCCGGAGCCGATCGAGCCCCACGTAGAAATGCTGCGCCAGACGGTACTGAAAGGAAGGTGCCACGCCGGGCTGGCGGTGGACGGCGACGCGGACCGCATCGGCGCCATCGCCGAAGATGGCAGCTTCGTCGATTCACATAAGTGTTTCTCGGTGCTCTTGCGTTGGGCGCTGGAGCGGAAGAAGTGGCCCGGGGACGTGGTGCGGGCTTTCAACACCACTGGCATGGCGGACCGCATCGCCGCCAGGTACGGACGCAAGCTGATCGAGTGTCCCATCGGGTTCAAGTACATCGCCGACCTGATGATGGAACACGAAATTGTGGTTGGAGGAGAAGAATCGGGCGGGATCGGATATTCGCGATACCTGCCGGAGCGCGACGGCACCCTGAACTGCCTGTTGCTGGCCAACGTCATGGCCGAGGAGGGCAAACCCCTGGGGCAGTTGGTGGCCGATCTGCAGCGCGAGTACGGGCCGCACTATTACGGACGCCGCGATCTGCACATCACGGAAGAGATGAAGCTAAGCGCGGTCCAGCGCGCCGGTTCGGACCAGACCACCCAGCTTGGCCCCTATTCCATCAAAAAGAAGGAAAGGCTGGACGGAATAAAGTTCTTCCTTGACACCTCGAGCGACAGCGCCAAAAACGGCAAGGGCGCGATTCCCTGGGTGCTGTTTCGGATGTCCGGCACCGAGCCTCTGCTGCGGGTCTATGCCGAGGCAGAGTCGCCTGAACTCGTAGCCGACATTCTCTCCGTGGCGGAGACTTTTGTCCGACGCCCGGCGTAAGGGGACCAAGCGCCCAGAACGCGGAAGGCACTGATAACTATTGGACTTTTGGGTCTCGCATTTCGTTTCCGGCGATACGATAATCGATCGGGCATCAATGGTTTCAGCAGCCACTATCGTCCCGGCCGCAACCGACTCTCCTGAGGCGCGGCATTACAACCGCATCCGGCGGTGGCTGGGCATTACCGACTTTCTTCTCGGGCTGGCCCTCATGGTTGCGCTCCTGGCCACGGGGTGGAGCGGCGCTCTCCGCGACATTGCCTACGAAGCCACATTTCAGCACTACAGCCTGGCTTTGTTCCTGTACCTGCTGATGATCATGGTTGTGGCCAAGGTGCTTGGGATCGGCCTGGACTACTACAGTTTTCGCCTCGAACACCGGTATCACCTTTCCAACATGCGCTTGCGCGCCTGGCTGTGGGATGAGGGCAAAGGCTTTCTGGTCGGCCTGGTACTGGCTGGGATCGTGGCTGAATTGCTGTATTTCATCATGCGCCAGGCGCCGCAGCACTGGTGGCTGATCGCCTGGGGGGCATTCCTGGGACTGTTCGTCCTGCTGGCCCAGCTGGCTCCGGTGGTCCTGTTTCCAATCTTTTACAAGTTCGCCCCACTTGAGAATGAGGAATTGAAGACCCGGCTGGTGAAGCTGGGGGAGCGAGCCGGCACCCGGGTCCGCGGGGTTTACCAGTGGAAGCTCTCGGAAAAAAGCAAGAAAGCGAATGCAGCCCTCACCGGACTGGGCAACACGCGCCGCATCATTCTCGCCGACACCCTGCTGGCGAACTATTCCACCGATGAAATCGAAGCCGTGCTCGCCCACGAACTGGGTCACCACGTGCACCGCCACATCTTCAAAAGCATCCTGGTGCAGGCCGGGGTTACGTTTGTCGGATTCTGGGCGGCGAATCTGGTGTTGCACTATGCGGTTGACCGCATGCACATGTTCGAGACCCTGTCCGATTTTGCCAATCTTCCGTTATTGATGCTGGTGGCCACCACGCTGTCCGTCCTGGTGCTGCCTCTGCTCAATGCTTACTCTCGTTTCAACGAGCGCCAGGCCGACCGCTATGCCTTTCGTTCCATCCCAACCGTCCAGCCGTTTGTCTCCGCCATGAACAAGCTGGCTGACCAGAACCTGGCCGAGCACTCCCCATCCCCCTGGGTGGAATGGCTTTTTCACTCGCATCCCGCCATTTCACGGCGGGTGGCGGCGGCCCACGCCTGGGCAAAGGCAGCGCAGACGACTCCAAATCACCGCTCTGCGTAGAGGGTGCGCCGATACCTGCCGAGCCCGCAGCCAGACGTTTATATGTGCGATATAAAACCATTGTAATCAATAGCTTATATATTTACCTCCCTGCCTCTCCCCAACTCATCCGGATTCTGGGACAATAGTACATACCGCCAGCTGGGGCATTCCTACCTTTCTTAACTGCGGCTGGGAAGCAGGTTCTTATGGCTTTGGACTCCGAAATCATTCTTAACCTTCCCGAGACCGAGCGCATGACGCGGACGACGGCAGAGCCTGCGCTGCGCGGGTCTGTCCTTGTTCTGATCCAGTTCGACGTTTGCGAAGAGATCCGCCTCGACGAGTTGCGTCAGATCTTCGGCGCCCGCACCCTCGAGCAGCCCAACTTCAAGCATCCCGCCCCGGGATATGTTCGCTACCAGCGGCCTCCGGTGGTCGAGCCCATCGAACCCCTGATCCTGGACAGTGGCGAGCGCCTGGAAGGCCAGATCAAGTATTACGACTACGGCGTGCTCAGCGTGGTCTTCGAGCTGCCGTTTTCCGGTGACTGGGACACTCTGGTTCAAATGGGCAGCCGCTGGGTTTGGGACGTGGACTTTGAGAAGCATGCGTCCCGCATCGCACGCCAGAAGCTGGAACGCGCGGCCCCGGCTTTGGTCAAGCCCTATTCGGAATGGTTGAGCGAGGACTATTTTATTTTCCATGTCCGGGAGATTGCGGGCTCGCCCTCCGCCTCCGAGTTGTGCGCCTCCCAGGGCGGATCCATCGCCCAGATTGTGCGCGGTGAAACGGCACAGCTTTCGGATGGCGAGCGCAACGAGATTCTTCAGTCCCGCATTTCTTACTACCCCAACGATCTGGCGGTAATTGGCTGGAACGCCGCCTTCCTCTATGACAGTGAGGCTGGGGCCGAGACCGCCATCCAGTTGCTGGAGTACGCCAACTCGCAGTTGCTGGAATTCCGCCACTACGATGAATTGCTTACCCGCGAACTGGGGATGGTGTATGCAGGCCTCGACAAAGGCACGGGAATGCTGGCCCGCTGGCGCCTGGCCAGGGCGGCGACCAAGCTGCATACCGTCCTGCTCGACGTGAACGAACTCACCGAGCGTGCCGATAACGCCATCAAGTTTCTCAGCGACATGTTTTCCGCCCGCCTTTACAAGCTGGCGGCGGCCAAGGTCGGCGTTCCCGACTACAAAGACCTGGTCACCCAGAAACTGCAAACCGCCGAAGACCTTTACCGCTTCATGGTGGACCAGTTCAACCAGAGCCGCGCCTTCGTGCTCGAACTCATGGTCGTGATCATCCTGGTCATCGAACTGGTCTTCTTCTTCGGCGGCAAGATTTAAAATGTAGGCGCGAGCGTCCCGCTCGTGCCGGGGCCATTCATCATTTAGCATCATTGGGATTGAAGACGCACGGGCGAGGACGCCCGCGCCCACATTAAGAGGGAGGACCATGCGAGGACTGAAGGGCAAGCGCGTCCTGATTACCGGAGGGGCAAGCGGAATCGGGGCGGCAACGGCCGCCCGCTTTTTGGAAGAGGGCGCAGCCGTGGTGGTGCTCGATCGCGACGACAAGGGCCGGGCGCAAATCCACTCCCAACTTCCGAAATTGACGGGCACGGTGCATGCCGACGTCTCTGATCTGAAACAGGTGGTTGGGGCTTTCGTCGAGGCCGTCCGCCTGCTGGGCGGTGTGGATGTGCTGATCAACAACGCCGGCATCAGCATCCGCCACAACTTCCTCGACATCACTCCCGAGGAATGGGACAAGGTGATGGCGGTCAACCTCACCGGCGTCTTTTACATGGCACAGACCGCTGCGCGGCACATGTGGGAGCGCGGCAGCGGCGTGATTCTGCAAACCGCGTCCACCAATGGCCTGGTCGGGCAGCCTTTCTATGCCGATTACAATGCCACGAAGGCGGGAGTCATCGAGCTGACCAAGTCCATGGCCCTCGAACTCGCGCCCAAAGTTCGCGTGTGCGCCATCGCGCCCGGATACGTCCTCACCCCCATGCAGCGCGCCGAATATACCGATGAGATGCTGGAGGCGGTAAACCGCAAAGTTCCCCTGGGACGCCACGCCCAGCCGGAAGAGATCGCGGCATTGTTTGCATTCCTGGCCTCCGACGATGCGGCTTACATCACCGGCCACGTGTACACCATCGACGGCGCTGAAACCGCCGGAGGCCTGGCCAGCCGCTGAAGTGGTAGGTCTGGTGTGGTCGCGGGCGACCCGCCCGCGAAGGTTTCGAATCAAAAGCCGCGGGCGAGTCGCTCGCGACCACACCAGACCCGGCGACATCAACGACCGAGAGACTCATGCAGCTTCAAGGCAAAACCGCTCTCATTACCGGGGCCGCCTCCGGCATTGGACGAACCACCGCCCGGCTCTTTGCCCGTGAAGGAGCCTCGGTAGTGCTGACCGATATGAGTGAATCGGCCGGGCATGCTGTAGCCGCCGAAATCACAGAGCAGGGCGGCCGCGCCATCTTCGAACCCGGTGACGTGACCCGGACTGCCGACTGCCGGCGCGTGACCGAATGCGCGATCCGCGAATTTGGCGGCATCCACGTCCTGTTCAACAACGCCGGCATCATTCGCCGGGCTTCCGTGATCGAACTCAGCGAATCCGACTGGGACCGTGTGATGGCGGTCAATGTAAAGGCCATTTTTCTAATGTCCCGCCAGGTCATCCCCGTAATGGCTGCAGGGGGCGGAGGGTCCATCATCAACACCGCGTCCGGCTGGGGTCTTGCCGGCGGACCCCGAGCGGCGGTGTACTGCGCTTCCAAGGGCGCGGTGGTCTTGTTGACCAAGGCCATGGCGATCGATCACGGCCCGCAGAATATTCGCGTAAACTGCATTTGCCCTGGCGACACTGACACTGCCATGCTGCGCCATGAGGCGCAGCAACTGGGAGAGCCGGGCGACAAATTTCTGGCGGAAGCGGCAAAAAGGCCGCTGGGGCGGGTGGGCAAGCCGGAAGAGATCGCGCAAGCCGCGTTGTATCTGGCCAGCGATGCGTCGTCGTTCGTAACCGGCACCGCGCTGGTGGTCGATGGCGGAGGGCTGGCCGGATCCACGTAGGGGCGGACGTCCTCGTCCGCCCGGCGGAGCAAAGCTCCGCAGAGATTTTCAGGCTTCAACACCCAGGCGAGCTGCGCTCGCCCGCCCGGACGAGGGCGTCCGGGCCTACGCAATCTTATGCGTCTGCAGGATAAAGTCGCTCTCATCACCGGAGGCACGTCGGGCATCGGCGAAGCCACCGCCCTGCTTTTCGCCAGGGAAGGCGCCAAAGTGGCCATCACCGGCCGCAACGAGAAGCGCGGCCACGCTGTTATCGAACAGATCCTGAACGACGGCGGGCAGGCCATCTTCCTGCGCACCGACGTGCGCAAGGCCGCCGAATGCCGCCGCGCCGTCGATGAAACCATAAGTGCCTTCGGACGCCTCGACATCCTGTTCAACAACGCCGGCGTTTTCAATCCTCACACCACGCTCGATTGCAGCGAAGAAGAATGGGACCTGCAAATTGACGTCAACCTGAAAGGCACTTTCCTGATGTCGAAATTCGCTCTGCCCGGCATGATCGAGCAGGGCAGGGGTGTGATCATCAACAATAGTTCGGGCTGGGGAATCGTGGGCGGCGATGCCGCCATCGCCTACTGCGCCTCGAAAGGCGGCGTTGTGTTGCTCACCAAAGCTATGGCCATCGATCACGGCCGCCAGGGCATCCGCGTAAACTGCATTTGCCCCGGTGATGTGGACACGCCCATGCTCCCGGAAGACGCCCGCATGCGCGGCCAGAAATGGGAAGATTATCTGGCGGGCTGCAACAATCGTCCGCTGGGAAGAATCGGCACCTCGGATGAGATAGCGAAAGCCGCGCTGTTCCTGGCCTCCGATGATTCGTCGTTCATGACGGGGGCGACGCTGGTGGTGGACGGCGGCGGCACCGCCGACTAGAAGAAAATCAGGCCACGGATTTGCACGGATCTTCACGGATTGGGGAAAACAATAAGATTTTGACCCGTGAGATCCGTGAAATCCGTGGCGGCTCTTGTGATGCCTGCAAATCGCAAAAACTCGCAACAATGGTTCGAGCGCGCCCAGCGAACGCTGGTCGAAGGCGTGAACTCGCCATCGCGCGGCGCGGCGGTGTTCTCTCCCGGCCCGGTATTTCTCGAGCGCGGCCAGGGCTCCCACGTCTGGGATGCCGACGGCAACGAATACATCGATTTCATGATGTCATTCGGCGCGCTCATCCAGGGACACGCTCATCCCAAACTGGTGGAAGTCGTTTCTCAGACCATGGCGGAAGGCTCGCACTTTGCGGCGGCAACTTCCGCCGAAGTTGAAGCGGCTGAGCGCTTGCGGCGCATGGTCCCATCCGCCGAGCTGGTGCGCTTCGCCAACAGCGGCAGCGAGGCCACCATGCTCGCCTTGCGCCTGGCCCGCGCCCACACTGGCCGCACCAAGTTCCTCAAGTTCGAAGGTCACTACCACGGCTGGTACGATCCTTATCTTTTGAACGCGCATAGTCATGCGCCGGAAAAGCTGGGCCCGCCGGAGAATCCGAACCGCATGCCCGACTCGGAAGGCATTCCGGCATCGACCTTCGACGATGTGGTACTGGCGCCATGGAACGACGCTGCTGCTCTCGAGCGTGTCATGAAGCAACACGGCCATGAGCTCGCCGCCGTGATCACTGAACCTATCATGGCCAACATGGGCTGCATCCTGCCGCGTGAGGGATATCTCAAACGGCTACGCGCGCTCACGCAGGAATGCGGCGCTCTGTTGATCCTCGACGAAGTGGTTACCGGGTTCCGTTATGCCCCAGGCGGATGTCAAGAGTATTACGGCATCACGCCTGACATCAGCACTTTCGGCAAGGCCCTGGGTGCAGGATTTCCCGTGGGGGCGGTGGCCGGACCGAGGTCCATCCTCGATCGCATGCGCTGGAGCGAAAACATGGTGCTGCACTACGGCACTTTCAACGGGCACAGGCTAACCATGAAAGTCGTGGCCGCGAACCTCGACTTGCTGGCCGCGGACGGCGCGTACCAGAAACTGCACAATGTCGGTAATGCCGCCATCGCAGGCCTGCGCGAAGTTTTTCGGCGCCGCAAGATCAAGGCCATCGTGCAGGGCTTCGGACCCATGTTTCAGATTTACTTCACCGGTCGCGGCGCCATCCACGACTATCGCGACTATTGCACCTACGTGGATACTCGCCTCTATTCTCTCTTCGTTCATCGCCTGCTCGAACGAGGCATTTATATGACTCCGTCCAACGGCCTGCACTGGATCATCTCCACCGCGCATACCGAGGAAGATGTTGCCACGCTGATCGAAGCCGCAGACCTGGCCTGCGCCGGCCTGGAATGAAAACCGCGAGAACAAATGCCGTCGTCTTTCTGGGTGGTGGACGCATAACCAGTGCGCTGCTGGCCGGTTTGCGCCTGGCAGGATCCAGGCAGGCGGTTGTTGTGCACGATCGCAACGCTCACAAGCTGCGCCAACTCAAACGCCAGTTCGATGTTCAGGCGGAGCCGGACCTGCGTCGCGCCGTCCAGCAGGCCCATCTTCTGATCGTCGCGGTGCGGCCCGACGGAGTCCGCGACCTGTTGCGGCAGATAGGCCAGGTCCGCTCGGGACAGTCTCGTCCGCTAACGGCTGTGAGCCTGGCCGCTGGCGTTCCACTCAAGAATTTGCGCGCATGGGCCGGCCTTCCAGTGCGCTGGGCACGCGCCATGCCCAGCCCGGTGGCGCGCACCGGACGCGGTCTTACGGCAATAGTATTCGACCGCCGTCTGCCAGTCTCAGCCCGCCGCGAAGTGCGGGATTTCTTTTCGCGAGTAGGTACCGTGCTCGAAATTCCTGAGAACAGGTTCGACGCCTTCGCCGTGACCTACTCGTCCAGCCACGGCTACCATGCCCTCTCCGCGCTTGCGGAAGCGGCCGCGAATCTCGGCCTGGATCGCAAGACCGCACTGACCGCGGCCGCGCACGCCCTGGCCGACGGAGTGCTGGCCTGGCGCGAGTCCACTCTTTCTCTGGACGCGCTGCTGAACGAAGCCGCCACTCCCGGCGGTATCGCCGCCAGCACCATGGCGAAGATGAATCAATCCGGATACAAACGCAGCGTGCAACTCGGCTTGCGGGCGGGGATGAATCGAGCAGCGAAGAACGCGAAGAGTTGATCTCGTAAGTTCTGCGAAGGTGCCCCATTCATTTCGCGCTTTTTGCGAAATGAGTGGGGACCTGATTTCTGCGACGAAGCTATCCACCTGCGAAGAAGTCCCGCCCAAGCGAAGCTTGGACGGGGCACCCTCGATATTGGAAATCACTTCTGTCGCGCCTCAGCTTCGGCCAGCCACCCACGGCACAACTTTTCGGAAGGGATGCTCGAGAGGTAGGGCTTGATGTCGAGAATCGGTGTTCCATCCAGCATATCGACGCCCCGAACATGCAACTCGATGCCTTCGCGGCGAAGCAGTTCGACAACCGTCAGACCAATCGGATTCGGACGGCGCGGAGAGCGCGTCGCAAACACGCCATGCGACCGATTGTCGGAGGGCGGTGAGGCCAGCAAATCGTCCCCTCGCAATTGTTCCCGGGGCGAGCGATCGAACTCCCAGATCACGAAGAGATGCGAGAAGCCTTCGATGTCAGTGAGCCCGGGCTCAAACTCAGGCAGGATTTTGAGCACGCCATCGGCATCGTGTTTGGCATTGAGGCCCTTGGGAATCTCGCGCGTGCTTTTGTACGGACTACTTACAAATCCAATCGGCTGCGGGGTAAACATCGGGGCTGTGCCTCCAGTAACTCCCGAGGATGTCCCGTCCAGCTCTGCCTGGGCGGGGTCCTGATGGGATTCTTCCTGCAGAGTAAGAGTACGACGACTCGCAGAAAAACTCCCGCTTGCCTGGGGTTGCATTCTGGCGCCGCTTCGCGGCTCAGGGGGCTGCCGTAAGTTACCCGGGCCCGCAAAGCCTGTGCCGGCTGATGACGGCAGGGTTACTTTGGTGTTTCCTCCCGCACAGGATACCGCCGCCCCGGCTGCCTGATGCACGTAGAATTAGTTGAGAATCCAGCTCACCATGGACTCCACGGAAAATTCGACTGACACGGGAAGGCGCAGCACACGAATCCGCGCCCAGATTCTGGTCCGTGTTACCAGCCTCGACCCTGCAACCCCATTTTCTGAATCCGGACACACGCTGGTGGTCAATACGCAAGGCTGCGGGGTGCGGCTTTCACGCTCGCTGGAGCCGGGCCTGGCTGTCTCCCTGGACGATCTCCCAGCCGGCCAGGGTGTGACCGCCCGCATCGCAAACTGCGTGCCCTTAGGTAGCGGAGGCCAGTGGTGGATGGTCGGTATCGCGCTCGACGAACCCGGAAATGTCTGGGGCATTCATCCCACGCCCGCAGATTGGGGAGCCGACGCCACAACTGCCGCTGCGGCAGGCGCAACCGGACCCGCCGCGGGCCCGGCCAAGAGCGGCGAATGGCCCTTCCGCCAATTCTCCAGCCGCGGAGAATTTCACCCCGGCAAAAGATAGAGCCAAGATGTGCGTGGCGAAACTGGCCTCCACCAAAACCCTTGCTTGTAGCAGAGGTCGCCGTCCATCCCTGCCCGCTGTCATCCCGACCGGAGCGAAGCGGAGTGGAGGGACCTGCTTTCCCCGCGGAGATAGTACTGGCTCGTGAGAGCTTGGGACGAAGAGCTGCACGTGCAGGCCGCTTCCCACAACAGGTCCCCATTCGACTCCCCTCGTGTGCACTCGGGGTTCGCTCAGGGCAGGCTCTCCACTGCGCTCGCTGCGCTTCGCTTCGGTCGGGATGACAGGACATTCAAAAAGCCACTACCAGTTCGTGATGGAACCATCTGGACGGAAGTAGGTTTGGGCCCGGGCCGTCACCGGTTCGGTGATTTCGGCGATCCTGGTGAGCTGCTTGTAGTCGAGCTCAACCCCCAGGCCGGGCCGCTCATTGGGATAGAGCTTGCCGTTCTTGAAATCCAGACATACCGGCAGGTGCGGCAACGTCCGTCCCTGGTAGTTGTACTCCATGAGGACGGGCTGCGAGAAAGTTCCCAGGCTATTAACCAGGGCCGCGGTCGCGATGGGTCCGGTGAAATGAGGAGCGATCCCGACAAAGTGGGTCTCGCAAATGGCTGCGATCTTCATCATCTCGGTAATGCCGCCGACGTTGGGCAGGGTGGCGCGGACAAAATCGATATCGTGATCCTCCACCAGCTTGTTGAAGTCCCAGCGGTTGCCCCACTCCTCGCCCGCCGCCAGAGGGACATTCACTTTCTGGCGCAGGATCGGAATGTCCTGCAGGAATGCCTCGGTGCGAACCGGGTCTTCGACGAAGAACGGTGCCAGGTCTTCGATCAGGTTACAGCCGCGGATGGCATCGGCGAGATCGAAGCGCTGGTGGAAATCGATCACCCAATCGCCGTCTTTGCCGACGCCTTCCCGCGCCTGTGTACATTCGTCGCGAAGATGGGTGACACGCTCGCGGGTGTTGTAAGTGGTATTGGCGGGAAGGTCCATGGCGCCGAAGCGGAAGGCACGATAGCCGGCCTCGATGGTGGCGTGGGCGCGTTCCCTGATGCTCATGCCGGGCGTGACGCCGGGAATAATCCCGGCCGTGTTGTAACACTCGCAATAGTTGCGGACCATCCCGCCCAGCAACTCGTGCACGGGCAGGCCCTGGACTTTTCCTTTGATGTCCCACAAAGCTAAATCGAGCGCGCCGATGGCATGGGTCTTCTCGCGGCCGGCGGGATAGAAGAAGGCGCGGTTCATGTCCTGCCACAGGAGCTCGATGTACTGCGGATCCCGGCCAATCAACCTGCCGGCGGACTGGGACAGCGTGTCCTTCGATCCGCCCTCGCCGATGCCGGTGATTCCGGCGTCGGTTTCGATGGTGACCACTACATCGCTCTGGTTGAAAAGCGGGTTGGGATCCGGCGGCAGGTAAGCTCGCACCCGCGTGATCTTCATTTTCGGGAGAGCGGCAAAAGCAGGCAGCGTGCCTGCAGTGCCCATGATTGCCGCAGCTGCCAAAGACCTGAGAAAGTTCCGTCTCTGCATGAATTCGCGCCCCCCCGGCACGCTTGCCGATGCGAATCTTACGTATGCAAAGCGAAACAAGTCAAAGCAGGCGGGGCTCCCGACGAGAAAATACTCCCTCCTTTTGGACTCCCCTCCTTTTGAGGAATTGAAGGACGGCAGACGCCTGAAACCCACTCTAAGAGGGGTCAATGAGTATAGACGCCTGATTTCGTAAATTGTCGAACTTCGGACTGCTCTGCCTCCATCCAATCCATTCCTGTCACTTCTAACAGGTCCCCATACACCGAACCCGTCTTAGCCTGAATCGTTCCTTCTAAACGACCAGCGGCGCAGCTCTGCTGGCCGTAACGGCGAGCCTCATGGATACGACGAGTTCATTGCCAGTGTCGATACCATTCTGATTGGCCGCAACACGTTCTCCCACGATGGGGGCTCGATTCGCCCCTCCGTTTCAGCATTAGGCTGCCCTGAACGATCAGGCATCCACGGATAAATCCATGAGCAAAATCCACTTCCCCGCCATCTGCGTTGTCTTGGCGCTGTCCATAGTAGCCGCTGGAGCCGAGGCCCTGCCGAACCAGTCGGCCGCCGCCACCACACCCACCAACGTCGCTCGTGTTTACGTCCAGACCGCAAAAGGGGTGAATGTTTATACCACCTCGTCAACCGGCAAGCTGACCCTGGTGTTGGGCTCGCCCTTCAAGAACACCGTAGGCCTGATGATCGGCACCGCCAGAAGCCACTTGATCACGGTGGGCACCCACTACATTCATTCTTACGCGCTCAAATCCACCGGCGGGATCGGGGGGCAGGTGGCGCAGATCAACACGGCGCTCTACCCGGCCGGGGAGTGCGGCACTACCCTTGGGGGGACGATCGACCGCACTGGCACCGAGGCCTACATCCAACAGGGAACGTCTGACTACGCCTGCAATGGCTTGCAGTCCTTTAAGATCAATGCGACCACCGGGGCATTCACGTTTGGCGGGGTCGCGTGGAGCTTCTGCGGCACTGGCGGCTGCGCCATCCGGAGCCCCCTGGTCGTTGCCGGGAATAACGGCCACGCCTATACCTTCCAGGAGTCTTATTGTGACAACGGCTTCGTGGCCTTTTACCGCGACAGATTTGGGGTGATGAACCTCGACAACCCCGACATCACGTTCCCGCCGCCTACCGGCGATGGGGGCGGTTATTCCACCGTCTCGATGGCCTCCGACAACCAGAACGTGCCCACGGGCCACATGGCGGTAGCCCTTCAGAAGAACTATGACTACCCCTGCGGCCCCTCCTTGCCGCCCGTGCTTGCCTCTTACACCAACGACTACTACGGCAACCTTTTCTACAACGGCGCTAAGCTCAAACCCGCGGTCTACCCGGAGTCGATGGTGATCAACCCCCAGGGCAATCTCCTAGCGGTGAGCGGGGCCCATTACGATGAGTCCATGAAGGAAGTGCCGGGTCTTCAGGTCTTCCACTTCAACGGACGCAATCCCATCACCGGGTACTCCAATATCCTTACCAAGGACCTCATCAGCAGCGTCGCCTGGGACAAGAGCTATCACCTCTACGCCACCAGCCGTGCCACCAACAAGCTGTATGTCTTCACCATCACGCCGACCTCCATCAAGCCGGTCGCGGGATCACCCTTCACCCTAAGTGGCCCCAGCACCCTTGTGGTTCGACCGTTGTAGCCAAGCGATGGGGAGAGCGGAGACGCCATTCCCATCGCGCAGCGCTGCTGAAGGGCATACGAATTTCGCAGCTGTTCCGCGTGGTCTGGTCGGTCCAAGGCTGGCGCGTCTGCGGCACATTGACCACCACTGACCTGGGGGGCGAGGTTTCTTCAGGTCTGGAACTTGGTCCAACACATGCATTTCTTCAGTTCCACCACAACACACATCGATCGGTTGAGGTGTTTTTCTATTTGCCCTCTTCCAGTATGGCCAAGTCCCACGGCGCAAGGCTGACACTGCTGCCCTGGGCAACGGTGTGGCCGGTAAGCAGATCGCGGCTGGGAGGCGTAGGCGTAGGTGAAGTTCGCCGGGCTGCCGGAGTAGTTCAGGTAGTAGTGGATGCGTTTGCCGGCTTGATTGATCCCGTGCTTGACCCGCACCGCCTCCGGAAGCTGCTGGTCGGAGCTGGTGAGGCCGGAGTCGCGAAGAACATCGAGAACAACGGCCTGCTGGAGTCCGTCGGAGAGAGCGGTGCCTTCGTACGTAAGCGTGCCTGAGCCGAAGTGGTTGCGGGTGATGGCCGGCCAGCGCCCGAAAAAGGGATGATCGTAGAACGCGAGTGCTTTGGCCGAGGTGGGCATGAGGAATTCCGCCCAGGTGCTGACCTGGTTCTCGGCGGCAGAGACATGCCACGGATTGTCTTTCAGCGCCAGCGGGTGCTCGAGGTTGGAGAACTCCTGATAGGTGAAGCCGGCAGCTTCGCGCAGCGGGCCGGGGGCGCGCTCCCAGCGGACAGCGGAGTTCTCATTGGTGAAGCCGCTCTTGAACGTCATGAGGACATGGCCGCCGCCGTGAACGTAATCGGCGATCTTCTTCAGCAGGGCGTCGTCGGCAACGTAAAGCGCAGGAACGATGAGCAGTTTGTAGGATGAGAAATCGGCAGTCTCCGGAAAGACAAAGTCGGCGCCGACATTCGCCTGATAGAGAGAGCGGTGCAGCTGCGAGAGGATGGCATTGTATCCGCCCGCGGCTTTACCGGGCACCCATCCCAGTTCCTGCTGACGTTCGAACGGCATGAAGCTGATCGCATTGGACGAATCGACACTGTAGAGGATCGCCACCTGATTCTTGATTTGGAGGTTGACGATCTCGGGGCCGACCTTTTGCAGTTCATGTGCGATACGTGAAACCTCGGCGTAGGCGCGGTTGGGTTCGAGGTCGTGGCTCAGGACGCCCTTCCAGTAAGTCTCCTGACCGGCGTGGATCGAGTGCCAGTGCCAATACTCGACCATGTTGGCGCCGGAAGAGAGATCGGTGTAGACGTCGAGCCGGAGCTGCCCGTCGTAGGGAGGGAACTGCCCCGCAGAGTCCCAGCCCAGCGTCTGCGCATTGGTTTCCGTTACCAGGAAGTTCTGGTGTTTGAGGGAGCGGGAGAAGTCGCCCTGCAGCGCCTGCCAGGCCCCGTCGAAATGGTCCTGTGTACCGTGGTAAGGATTGTTGGCGACCACATCGAGTGACTTGGCGACCTCCACCTCGTTGACATCGAGCTTCATCATGGAGCCGTAGTCCTGGGTCACGAATTGGTCCGGTCGCCGGGATTTGCGGACGAGCGCAGCCTGAAAAGCGAGAAAGTCGGCAACCCGCATCTGCTGCCAGCGCGACCACTCCAGTTTGTAACTGGTGCTGGTGGCGTTGTCGCGGGTAGGCATGTCGGCCCAGTCGTTGACGTCCTGGCCCCAGTAGTTCAGGAACCATGCCTTGTTGAGCGCGTCGGTGGTACCGAACTTTTTCTTCAGGTGGTTGACGAAGCCGTTGAAAACATCCCCATTGGAAGCGCCATAGGAGCCGGTCTCGTTATCAATCTGCCAGCCGATGACCGCGGGATTGTCTTTATAGTGCGTGACCAGATTGGTGATGATGCGCTCGGCGTAGAAGCGGAACTTCGGGTTGTCGGTGTCCATGTTCTGGCGCATGCCGTAGCCGATCGAAGCCCCGCCCAGCGGTCGGGCGTAGAACTCGGGATGGGCTTTGGCCATCCAGGTCGGCATCGAGTAGGTGGGGGTGCCCATGATGACCTTGATCCCGGCCTTGCCCATGGCATCGACCACGCGATCCATCCAGGCGTATTCGAAGACTCCATCCGCGGGCTCCCAAAGACTCCAGGTGGACTCTCCCATGCGAACCACCGAAATGCCTGCCCCTTTCATGAGAGCGACGTCTTTCTCCAGACGACCGGGCTGGAGATCGGCGGGCATGTACTCGTTGTAGTACGCAGCTCCATAGAGAACATTAGGCAGCAACGCCCCGGGAGGCCGAGCGGATTCCTGTGCCGTTGAGATCAGGGACGCGAGGCCAAGAGCCAGAAGGGTGCTGAGAGTACGTGGATTAAGCCAGCGTGTCATGAATGTCCTTCCTTTCTGCTACAACTTCTTATCCAACAACTGTTTGGTCGCGAAACATCCAACGTTCGTCGGTCGCGGAATTCTCACCCACCGCATACATATCATCACGGCAGTGAAGTTCGGTTCAGGCCATCATGAAGTCGAGGAATGTTAAGCAGGATGAGCGGGCAAGTCAATGAAGGCAGCCACCGTGAAAAGGTTGCGGTAGTGGCATCGCGATGACACGGCTTGACCGCCTGCTCATCCGACCGTCTTTGTTGGACCCTCTGGCTGCCGGGCTGGTCATGATTTGAGGAGGGGGCGGGTGGCCCACCCTTTGATGATGTCTGTGTGCACTATCTATGTTGAGGGTGCCCCGTCCTTGCGTTTTTTGCAAGGGCGGGTAACGATGCTGCCGACACAACTTTTGTCGCTCTGCAACCCGGTCACGCATGCGTTCCAGATTCCCGCCCTTTGCAAAGTGCGCAAAGGACGGGGCACCCACTGTGTTTTTGGCGCCAGCGAGGTCAAAAGCCTGGGCCACCCGCCCAGTAACAGATTGTGTCGCTTACCTACAGTCACCTCGCTATTGCAATTCCTTCTCTATCTGGCAGATTTGCGAAGCCCCTTCTACCGGAATGTGACCGGAGTCATTGACATAACGGCTTTACGGGTCTTTCATTAGTGATGCCTCGTCGTCCCGAAGAGGTGTTCCGCGCTGTGGACACGCAGCACCCCGAGTCGAGCACCCGGAGGAATCCCATGTCCAAGCTCCTGCCTCTCTGCATCGTGCTGCTTGCAGCGTCCACTGCCCTGTCTGCCCAGACATATACTGTGCTTCATAACTTCAGAAACGTATCCGGAGAACCAAACCCTGACTTCTTTGGGAGAATCGCCCAGAGTCGTGGCGGTGCGATGCTGACCACTTCGCGCGATGCTTATCAAGACTACTTGTTGGGCAAGGCGTTCAGGGTATGGACCGACGGTACCCTTCAGGTCCTGCATCAATTTGACCCGGTATTCGGCAACGAGCCTGAAAGCGGTTTCACACTGGCTATCGACGGGCAGTACTACGGGACAACCGTGAGCGGTGGCGCGTTCGGCTACGGAACAATCTTCAAGATGTCCCAGAACGGGACGGTCACCAAGCTCTATGACTTCACGGGAGGATCCGACGGTGCAAACCCCTACGCCGCCCCGATTCAGAGCGTGGAAGGTGATTTCTACGGAACCTCGCAAGGATGTTGCTCAAACTACGGGTCTGTTTACAGGATCACGAAGTACGGCAACTTCACGCTGCTTCACGCTTTCACGAACGCCGATGGAAGGAATCCATTCGCTGAACTGGTGCAGGGCACAAATTATTACTTCTACGGAATGACCATGGATGGTGGCGCAGGTGGCAACGGCACCATCTACCGGGTCAGCTCAACTGGTGATTTCAAGGTTCTGGTGAACTTCTGGGGGACCAATGGAAGTCATCCTTCCCACGGGCTGATCCAGGCAAGTGACGGCAACTTCTACGGTGTCACCGGTTGGGGCGGCTCTTCACATAACGGTGTCCTTTTCCGCATGAAGCCGGATGGCAGCTTGAAAGTTCTGCACAACTTCACCGGTGGAACTGACGGTGGAAGACCTATAGGGTCATTGGTGCAGGGCTCCGACGGGAACCTGTACGGCACAAACACGCTTGGAGGCCGGGCTGACGGCACTGGCTTTGGCGTGATCTTCCGCGCAACCCTGGCCGGAGATGTAGTCCCTCTTTACGCCTTCAGCGTGAATCCTGCGACCGGCGTCAATACCATCTGCCCGCTGCTTCAGCACACTAACGGCAAACTCTACGGAGAGACGAACGCGGGCGGCGCCTACGGGTTAGGCGGTTTCTATAGCCTCGATGCGGGCCTGCCACCGTTCGTGACTTACCTGCCCACTTACGGGCGCGTCGGCGCGCTGGTGCAGATTCTGGGACAGGGTTTCACCGATGCAAGTGAGGTTTTCTTCAACGGCACACCCGCAACCTACAAACTTGTCTATCCCACCTACATCCGTGCCACTGTCCCGGATGCGGCCACCACCGGGCCGATCACGGTCACTACGACGAATGGCACACTGACCAGCAACAAGCTGTTCATTGTGCATCCATAGACGGCCACGCGGACGCGACGGGGCCGTCGATCCTGATCACCCCTATGCATCGAAGCGCGGCCCACCCTCAGTGGTTGGTGAAAAATCGCCTTTACCCTCATTGACCGGCTTGTGTGGGTAACCGAGCCGAGTTGGCTACGACGTGAAGTCATCTGGATTAGCAGTCTCTGCACTTGGCAATGATCATAGTCATATCGTCGTACTGCTCGGCGGGACTGAACTGGCGAACCTCATCCACGATTGCCGCCAGCAGCTCCTGCGAAGCCAGCGCGCGATGCCTGCGTAATCCTTCGGCCAGGCGCTGCTCGCCGAATTCTTCACCCCGCAGGTTGAAGGCTTCGGTGATGCCGTCGGTGTAGAACGCGATCGTGTCGCCGGACAGGAGCTGGCACTCCCCGATCGAGCACTCCCATTGCTGAAAGAGTCCAAGCACCGTTGCCGTGGAGTCCAGCCGCTCCAGAGTGTCATTGGCGCGAAGCAGGAGGGCCGAGAGATGTCCGCAGTTGGCGTAGCGCAGGCGTTGCGCCTGGTCGTGATATTCGGCGAAGAACAGTGTCGCGTAGGCATTGTCGGGCGTGTTGTCGAAAAACAGCTGGTTGACGGACTGCAGCAGGCGTTGCAGTTCGTCCACAGCGATGGCGCACTGGCTGCGCAGATTTGCCTGCAGGTTGGCCATGAGGAGAGCGCCGGCGATTCCTTTTCCTGAAATGTCGCCCAACACCATGCCCAGCCGTTCCTGCCCGAGGTTGAGAAAGTCGTAGTAATCGCCGCCCACCTGGCGCGCCTGAATGCAGACCCCGGCGTAGTCGAGCGTCTTCAGGGGAGGAAAACTCTGCGGGAAGAGCCGGGCCTGCACCTGCCGGGCAATTTCCATTTCCTGGCCCGCACGGCGTTCGGCTTCCAGCTTCTCCGCCGCGTTACGACGTTGTGCTTCGGCCGCCTGGGTCATTTCGTCGAAGCTGACCAGGGCGAACGAATTGCGATCGATATCTTCGAAGCGAGTGAATACTCCTCCCCAAATCGGAGGCTGCTTTCCCAGGAGCAGCGAGGGAGCATTTTCTGTCCCGTCCGGCGCGCGCTGTTCATACTTGACGCGCCGCAGCTTCGGAACATGACGAAAGCGGACTCCCCGCCGGCTCCACTGGGTGTAAGTCGCGACGACATCTTCGGCCACAAACGCAATCTGCGTAGGTTGTCCGATGAGCTTGTACTCCTCCGACTCGGGATCAGGTGCGATCAGGGTAAGCACCGCCGTACCGTGCGGAGGCGCAACCCCAACCCAGCGCTGTCCCGATTGCAGGCGCACATCGAAGGCCAGACTGAAACCCAGCTGCTCCACATAAAATTGCAAACTCCGGTCCTGATCGCGGACGAAAACGTTGACCGCGTGCACCCGAAGGTGGGAGTTCTCGCGATCCGGAGGCGAAGCCGGCTGGTTCGCCAGACCGAAGGGAGGGGAACTGACCATGGCGGGTATTATAAGACCACAAAATCGGCTGGCTTACGGGGGCAGGCAAAGGGCACAATTGCCATGGACGCACGGGCGGAGACGCCCGCGCCCACACGTACCTTCGTGCCCTTCCCGGGTTTGATCCGGATGCTACTGCGGGGGCGCCGCCGGCGGAGTGGTTGCTCCCGGCGTAACCTGGGTTCCGATCACGTCGCCGGAGACGATCATCTCCACCCGCCGATTCAGCTTGCGTCCCGCCGCTGTGCTGTTGTCCGCCACCGGACGCGTTTTGCCGAAGCCGCGCGCAATCACGTTATTGATCGACACACTGTTATCCACCAGATAGTCGCGCACCGACGCCGCCCGCTTTTCCGACAAAGCCTGATTGTAGGCATCGCTGCCCACGCTGTCGGTGTGGCCTTCAATCTCCAGACGCAGATCGGGATAAGCCAGGACAATGCCTGAGATTCGTGCCAGCCGCTCCCGGGCGGCGGGCTTCAGGGTGTAGCTGCCGGAGTCAAACAGCACGTCGGGCATGCTCACCACCAGGCCGCGGTCGGTGTCTTTGGTCTCCAGCACCTGATTGAGCTGGTTGAGCAGGCGCTGCCGTTGCTCTTCTTTCTGGCGGATAGCTTCGGCGGCGGCCTGGCGTTGTCTCTCGGCCTCCGCTTCAGCCTTCTGCTGCTCGGCCATCGCGGCGGCGCGGGCGGCATCGGCTTGCGCCTGTTGCAGCTGCGCTTCGGCCTGGGCCTTTTCCGCTGTGGCCCGGTCCGCCTCGGCCTGCGCGCGCCTGCGAGCATCCTCTTCCGCCTGGGCCTTGGCCTGGGCTTCGGCTTCGGCAGAGGCTTTGGCTTCGGCTTCGGCCTTTTGCTGCTTATCCAGCATGGCCTGCTTCTCGTTGGCGATTCGCTCCGCCTCTTTGCGGCGGAGGGTCAGCACACGGGCGTCCTCTGCCATCTGCGTGGCGCCGCGCGCGGCCGTGCCGATCGGAGTCTTGCCCTGCTTTCGCTTGAGATAATCCTCGGCCCGCGCCAGATAGGTTTCTGCCTTTTGCAGGCTGTCCGCGGCGTAGTGCT
Source organism: Terriglobia bacterium (assembly GCA_963790645.1). Lineage (GTDB taxonomy): Bacteria > Acidobacteriota > Terriglobia > Terriglobales > Acidobacteriaceae > JAIQFF01. The sequence goes on from CAWBPS010000016.1 coordinate 378,927, forward strand.
CCGCGCCCGCCGCTTTGGCGATGGCTACGGCATTGCGCGCTTCGAGCAGGGTCAGCGGGGTCTTGGGATCGGCGGTCGCCGAAGGCAATTGCTGGGCCGGAACATCAACCGTGTACTGGCCGCCTTCGAGCATGTCGAACCTGGCGTCGATAGCTTCTTCAAAGCCCTTGGTCTCCTGCCGGATGATGTTCTCGGCGACTACCGCGTCGCTGGGCCGGGTGACGGAGAAGTAGGGTTCCGCGGTCACGATCAGGCCGAAGGCCTGCAGGTCGGTGGTGACATCGAGGCCGCTCTTGCCGTACGTATCGGGAAGAATCTCTCCCAGGTTCTGGGCGCGCCCTTCCGGCGTGATAGCCCACAGCACATAAGTTAGAAACTGCGGACCCACGCGGCTTGCCGGTCCCAGCTTGGAGAGATCGACGTTCACCTGCAGGCGTCCGTTCTTGCTGTCCACCTTGGCCTTGCCGGTCACTTCCGGCATCAGGCTGGTGCCTTTCATGTCCACTGTGGTGGAACCGCCGCGATGGCGATAGTTCACCGCTTTGGTGGTCCGCGACACCACGTTCACGCGGAATACCGGGGTCTGGTCCATCGGTTCGACCGGGGTGTTCTCCTGCTGGGCCAGCGCGAACCCAGCCAGCAATATCGTGCACATCAAGCCTGCGAATTTCTTCATGATTGCATCCTTCTTTTGTGGCACAGTTTGGCACAGAGGACCGCGAGGGGTCTCACCAGATTTTGGCGCCTTTGGGCTTCATACGGAAGTGACTTAGCAAGCACCACGTAGGCCCGGACGGGCGAATGCGTAGGCCCGGACGCCCTCGTCCGGGCGGGCGAGCGAAGCTCGCCAGATGGCGGAAGGCAAGAGCCGCGCGGAGCTTTGCTCCGCCGGGCGGACGAGGGCGTCCGCCCCTACGCGAGCGGGGGCCCCCCAAAACCCTTGCCTGCCGTGGCTTTCAGTCCGGACAGTCCACATTGGGTAACCCGTCGCGGTTACCTATTATGTGCAGCAACTTGCGGTTGCAGGCCCGGCAGGAGCTCCAAGAATCCCCGCTAAGCTTTTTTCCTGCAGTGGTTTACAGAAATCGCCATTGTTGGCTGGCAAGCTGCATCCGGTATCTGTGCCTGCTCGCCCAAGGGCATAGATCGGGGTGCCATTTTGTGGAACCTGACGGGCAATAACGCGGTGGCCAAGCCCGGGCGTTCGCTTCTTCCCGTGCTTATCGTTCTGTTTCTGGTTTCCTACAGCCTGCTGACCATGCTGGTAGTGGAGCAGGGCCGAACCATCGATTCGCAGCGCAGCCTGATCCAGATGCTGTTCAGCGACAGCGTCGAGTTGACGGGCTTGAAGGGGAAGGAAAATCAGCGTCAGCAGGCCGAAGCCGAGGCGCGGGCCCACGCCCTGAAGAAATCGCCCCCGGCGCCGGCAGCGCCGCGAGCTCCCCAGATGCGGTCCCCGTCGCCCAACCCGCCGCAGGCGGGCGCAAAGAGTCAGAGCACCAGCAAACTTGCAAGACCGCTTCCGCAGAAACCTCCGAAAGCCACGTCTGACCAGGACGATGAACGCAGGATCCTGGTTTCGATCTAGATTTTCGGGGCCCGGATTTTAGGAAATGTTACTCCCCATGAAAGTATTCGCGACATTGTTGTTGTCAGCTTCGCTGTACGGCTCGTACCGCTTGCCACCGCCCAAGCCGCCCGTCGATCGCAGCGCTGCCAAGCGCCCCGCCCGCAAAGGAGGCCAATGGTACTTCGCGGAAAACGGCCACGCCGTTTACTGCTTCGGCCCCGTCAGGCTCATGCCGCAAGCCGAAGGCGGACTGCAGCGCGTCGCCACTTTCTGCCAGGGCGAAAAAAATATGGTCCCGCTGAAGGATTAAGAGCGGCTTCTGGCTTCTGGCTCCTGGCTTCTAGTTTTGGCTTTTGACTCGTAGCTACTCGGCTCCTAGAGCGACCCGCTGTTCTGTCATCCCGACCGAAGCGGAGCGAAGCGAGCGCAGTGGAGGGACCTGCTGTTTCAGTCATCCCGGCCGGAGCGGAGCGCAGGGACGCATAGCTTCCAGCTCCTGGTCACTCGCCTTCAGGCTGCTGTTTTCCAAGTCTAGATAGAAGCCAGAAGCTAGTAGCTCCCCAGCACGAACTCCCCAAATCCGATACATTTTTACAATGCCCAAGTTCGAGAAGCATATCTTCATCTGCGGCAACCAGCGCCCGGCCGGGGCCCCGCGCCCCTGCTGCGATCCTGCAGGCCAAGCCGAACTGCAGAAGGCATTCAAGGAAAAGCTGGCGGCGCGCGGGCTGAAGGGAAAAGTGCGGGCCAACCAGTCCGGCTGCCTCGATCAATGCGAGCACGGCCCCAACCTCGTGGTCTATCCCGATGCGGTCTGGTACGGCCGGGTGACGCTGGACGATGTCGATGAGATTATCGAGTCGCACATCCTGGGCGGAAAGCCAGTCGAGCGACTGACGCTGCCCGACTCCTGTCTCAACACCATCTGCGAACACAGAATGCCGAAGGCCGCAACCAAGGTCTAGTGCTACCCACCATACTCGGGGGGCGCCGAACGGTGCTTGGAGTAAACGATCTTGTCCTTTCGTTTCCGAGATTACGGAATCATCTTGAAGACGACGCCTGAATGCCGGGAAACGGCTTCGAGAATACCGTAGTACCGTAGAGTGTGCCCGAGTCGTCGAGAACGAGCCTGCCGGTAGGGTATATTGCGGGATAGCCTTTGAAAACGTGAAGGGTTTTTCCTGTGAAGCTGTCATCCGGATTGTGCACCAGCATAAAGATGGTGCCGTAATCATTGGTGCCGTTTAAGCCCGTAGTTCCATAGACATTTCCGGCAGCGTCAACTGCCAAACCACCGATGGGATCGGCCGACGGCGTATCCAGGAATGTATGAATTTTTTTATAGCTCCAGCTGCCATCCGGTTGCGGCTTCAGCCGAAAAACAGTGCCACAACCCGTTTGCGGCGTTGGACAGGGAGGCATTGCAGCTCCACCTCCCCAAACGGTCACTCCAAAAAGGTTGCCATAGGCATCCATGGTGAGACCGCCAATCGGTGCCCAACCGTCACTTCTGGCTGCGCAGAAACTGTGCACTACCGATTCCGACCAGCTGCCACCTGGGTCAGGTGTCAATTTGAAAACCGTACCGCAATCCTTCTCCCCGCCTTGTGCAGTTTCACCGTATAAATTCCCTGCCTGGTCAAAAACAAGGTTGCCTACAGGGAAGTTGCCATCGCGGCCACCCTTGAAAGGGTAAAGAATTTCCTCGGACCAGCTGCCATCGCTATTTGGCTTTAGCCTGAACACCACGCCACAGCAGTTCGTGTTACCAACTGAGCCAAAACCGTAGAGATTACCCGCCGTATCGAATATTAGTTCGGTGCTACGGATGATCGCCCTCAGTGCCGCTGAACGCATAAATTACCTGGTGTTTCCAGGTACCGTCCGGCTGCGGGGTGAGCTGGTAAACCGTCCCACAACCCGCCAGGCGACCTGCACAAGGAACCCCGCCGGCAGCGGTGGCGCCATAGAGGTTGCCATTCTTATCAAAGGTCACGCCGGATACTGGACCGCGACCCTCGCTTCCACCCTGAAAGAAGTGGAGTACAGACTCGGCCCAGGTTCCGTCCGGCCGCTGCGTCAGCTTGAATACCACTCCAAAATCGAGTGGCCCGCCGTTCAAGGTGGTGCCGTAAAGATTGCCCTCCGCGTCGAGGGTTACACCATATTCGATGTTGCCTCCATTGACGGAATAATCGAAGTGGGAGATGGTCCTGTATGTACGTGCATTCAGGTTAACGGGAAGAACCAAGATTGCTGCGATCAAAGGCAAGAGTTGACGGAATCTAAACGGAGTACCTTTTGGGGACATGGCAACACCTCAGAGGAGGAGTGGTCTCGCGCCGATGCGACAACTGCCGGGCAGCAAATAACATCACAAACGGCGGGGAATGCTCTCACAATCGCGCGGCAGGTATCAATCCGGAAGAATATGTATTATGCAAAGCGACTTCGAAAGGGGGACTCTGGCGGCAATCGCTCGCCACGACAACCGTTGCTCGCGTAGGGTGGTGGAAGCGAGTTGCGGGTCGCGACTCTGCTTGATCCACGTACCGGGCGGTAATGGGCAGCCAACTGTGTGGTGAGTGGTAGGCGCGGCAGGAATTGAACCTGCAACCGTCGGATTAGAAATCCGATGCTCTATCCGTTTGAGCTACGCGCCCATTCCTGCTAAAGGCCACGCTTCGGGCCTGCCTTTTAAGATAACAGCGAGCTTAGGCTTTCAAGAAACTGCCACTAACCTCTTTTCTGGCGATCCGACTTTGTGGTTTCATGCGCGGCGAAGGTCGTGCCAGGTGAAGTCACGAATCCCGGCCGCGGCGACCACTCTCGGTTGCGAATATGAAGGGCACCGAATTCACTTACTGTCGATCGGCACTCCACGTGCCCTTTCCGGTTTGCCCGGACCCCGCACACGACCACGAACCCGAAGCGTGAGCGCCCGGCTGTGCGCCGCTCGCCGACCGGAAGGCGCCAACAAACTTGCAGCTGACATTCGCCACCCCGAGTGAACCGCTGAAAGCCGCCGAACCGGAAGAATCCACGGTTCCCGTGCCCTGACCGGGATCTGTCACGGTAATGTCACCATTCGCCACGGAAAATGCGACCGATCCCTTCGCCGGGTCGCCCGCAAAGGCCCCATCGTACATCCCATGATACGAACCATCGTACTTGTTTTTGGCGGGCGCCTGGCCAAACACGGTTGACGCGATCGCATAGATGCTGACCATTACCGCTATGTACAAAAGCGAACGCACTCGATGTCCCATAATCGTCATTTTTCATGCTCCAAGCTGTGATTGGCTGCCTACGCCATCATTCGAAACTCTGAAAACGGCCAGACACTAATTTTTTAAACCAGACCTCGGCTGCTCGCAAGGACTTTGATTGCTTCAGACTTCTGGCAGTTGCGGCTTGACACTTCTTACGCCCTAGGGTCAGAATCCGCTGGTTCCGTCAAGAGACAGAACAATCTCCCGGCATTTTTCCCACGATTTGTCCTATGTCACTCTCAACAGGTTTCCAGTCGTGGGTGAATGGGGATGTTGTCGAAAGAACTCTTGACGAGCAAGGAGATTTCCGTATGAAGTGCGCCAAGGCAGAATCACTCAAAAGACCAAGACCGCAGTCGTCTTTGACTCTGTTCCCATCCACTCTGTTCACCTCGCTGATTCTCTTGTCGTTTCTGATGGTGGGAACGATGCTTGCGCAGAACGAATCGGTATCTGTGCAGGTTGGCGCTGAAGATCGTGCGGCTGGCACCTACGCCACATCAAACTTCCGGTATCGCATCCTTCCGGCGAGGACCCTGGCCGGAAGTGCTGCTCGAAGTGCCCGCACCACCAGGCTCTCTCCCCGGAGTTCCGCATCCAGTTCTTCTTCAGGCGGGTTCTATCCGGCAGACCTGACGCGTGGCACCGGCCCGCTGATCAAGAAGGCGATATTCCACGACATTGATTTCGACTGCGCTGAGTCCTGCTGGGGAAAGCCAAGTGCGTTTCTCAACGACCTGGGAAACAGCACCTTCATCCACCTGGTCGATCGCTACGTTGGTGCGACCGGCAATGGTCGATATACGGTGGGCACAAACGTCTCTGCCAGCGCACCTCTTTTCACCAACACGCTGGGCCAGAATGACGTCCTCGCCATCGTGCATGCTGCGGCAGCCAAACTCGGGAAGACGGGCTACGGCCACATCTACCATCTGTTTCTTCCCAATGGCGTCGATACCTGCTTCGACCAGACCAACATCTGCTATTCGCCCGACAACCCGTCTTCGTTCGCGTTCTGCGCCTACCATGGCAGCGTGACCTACAGCGATATCGGGCATGTGCTGCTCACGGTCGAACCGTTTCAAAACGTCGATGGATGCTCAGTCGCCACCCCCAGCCCAAACGGCGCGCTGGTCGATTCGACCGCCAATGTTCTTTCCCACGAGACCTTCGAGACCATCACTGACCCGGATCCCCCGGCCACCTTTGACGATCTGTTCAGCGGAAACTTCGGATGGCTCGCCTTAAATTCACTGGTTGAGTTTGGCGAGGAAATCGCTGATATCTGCGAAGATCCGTTCTTCGGATACAACCCGGTCACGCTCAACGGCAAGAGCTACGAAATTCAGCCGGAGTATTCAAACAAATTCCACACCTGCGCCTTCGTGCCCTAGAAGCTCTGCGAGGGCTGGGTGCCGGTGTGACGGGGCGGTCTGTCCAAGCCAGTCTTTCTACCGGACGACGGTTGATCTCGTGGGGCGGGTGCCCTTACCCGCCCGGCCGGGCAGAGCCCGGCTGATTTTTTTGGCTGAAAACGTGTTTCGCGGTTGCCAGATGCTGAGAGTACATGTCCGGATTTTCTGCTGGTGATGACCTGACATCAGGTGGTTTAACCCTTATTTCCTGTGACAATGGAGCGTGCAATTTTCCTGGAGGAACTTGCTGTCCGCCACCGGCGCGCTGGCCCTGGTGCTCGCCTGTGCCAATTGCGGCGGGGGCCTGAGCGGATCGACCATCGGCACCGGAGGCTCCGGCGGCGGCAGTGGATCAGGCGGCGGCAGCGGTTCCGGCGGCGGGGGCAACAATCAGAGCGCCTGCAGCGCGATGAGCGCGGGACAGGGCGCCAGCCTCAACGGCTTTCTTCCCTTTAGCAGCGATAGCCTTTGGAACAAAGATATTTCCGCCTCCCCTGTCGATCCGAATTCGGATGCCATCATCAATTTCATCGGGTCGAGCGTCGGAATGCATGCCGATTTTGGATCGGGACAGTACCAGGGTTCGAATATCGGCATCCCGTACTTCGTAGTTGGCGGATCCCAGGCGCCGGTGAGCATCACTTTCACCGCTTATGGCTCCGAGAGCGATCCCGGGCCGATGCCGGTACCGGGCAATGCGCCGATTGAGGGCGATCCAAATCCGGGCAACGGCGATCGCCACGTGCTGGTGCTCGACAACAGCAATTGTTTTCTCTACGAAATGTTCAGCGCCGTCCCCAACGGCAACGGGAGCTGGAATGCAGCCTCAGCGGCGGTTTGGGACCTGCTGAGTGACGGCAACACGCAGCGTCCGTGGACCTGGACTTCGGCCGACGCCGCCGGTCTGCCGATTTTTCCCGGCCTGGTGCGTTATGACGAAGTGGCCGCGGGGCAGATTCAGCATGCCATTCGCGTCACCCTGCAGGACAGCCGGGCTGCGGCGGTGCTTCCCGCCACGCACTGGGCGGCCAACTCCACCAGCGCGAATGCGCCGCCCATGGGCATGCGCATGCGTCTGAAAGCGAACTACAACATTTCCGGATTCTCGCCTCAGGTGCAGGTCATCCTTTCGGCCATGAAGAAGTACGGACTGATCATGGCTGACAACGGCAGCTCCATGTACATCAGCGGCGCGCCCGACAGCCGCTGGGACAACGACGCTCTGCACGATCTCGGACAGGTTCCGGCCTCTGCATTTGAAGTCGTGAAGATGGATACGGTTTATACCGGATCGAACGTGCCGCAAGGCGCGGCCCCGGGCATCAACAGCTTCACCGCGTCACCCAGCAGCGTGAGCGCGGGCGGCAGCGTGACCTTGTCCTGGGATGTCAGCAATGCCGCTTACGTTATCGTCTCGCCGCAGGCAGGAGCGGTGCGAGGAACCAGCGTAATTGTCCAGCCCGGCCAGACCACTACCTATAAGCTCTACGCCACCAACCAGTACGGGCGCACCACGGCGGCAGTCACAGTAACCGTTCCGTAAGAAAAATGTAGGCGCGAGCATCTCAATGGAGGCCGGGCGTCCCGCCCGGCTGGACGGGCGAGACGCCCGTCCTCCATCAGATCAGAATAGTTTTTCCTGACGGCGGAGATTTCCGAATGAGCCGATGTTGGCCAGCGCGAAATTGAAGCGGAACTGGTTTTCGTTGCGGACCGATCCCAGGGCGAAGCGGCGATACTCGACGCTGAAGCCGCAGCAGTCCCAGTTGTAGGCGGTCTGCACCGCCGCATACTGCAGAAAGCCCAGGTTGGCGTCGAAGCCCAGGTTGGTCGCTCCGCTGAATCCTCGTTTGTTCGGCTGCCCGTAGCCGAAGAGCACGCGGAACTGATTGAACATCTGCTGCCCAGTGGTTGGAGTATCACTGGGCGCCCGCAGATAGGCGTCCCCGCCGCCGATGGTGTACGAACCGAAGCGATAGTTCACGAACGCGGTGCTGGCGTTGATCCGGCTTTGCTTGAAATCGTAATCGATGTCCCATTCCGCTTCAGTCCGGCTGGTGGCGGCGAATTTCAGGCGCGAGATCAGGGGAGAAAGACGGCGGGCCTCGGTCAGAAAAGCGATGCCGGTAAAGTCCGCGGTGGTGGTGAACACATTTCTCTGACCCGGCACCAGGGCCCCTCCGAAGGTGGGATCAAGAAAATATTTCTGTCCCAGTTCCCAGGTAACGACTTCCCGCACCCGTGGTTCGGACTGACACGGAATTCCTCCGCGATCCAGTTGCCGCTCCCAGGGAACCGGACTCTCCGCCGCGGGGTGACCGATGATAAGAGATGCCATGCCGGTGGCGTCGCAATTTTCCGGTTTCTCCGAAGTGTGCTTGGCGTAGAGCCGGTTGACCACCGCATATTCGACTTCACTGGTGTTGCTCAGAATGTCGCGTTCGTCAAAGCGCAGGATGCGGGAGAAATTATCCACTCCGGTTACGTAGCGGTAGATGGCCCGCGGCTCGATGACGTGCTTCCATTTGCGTCCCAGGAATTCGCGGTCGTAAACCCGCTCCAGGGCCGGGGGGCGAATTTCCACCGATCCCTCGACCGCCCTGCGATTGATGACGTTACTCTCCGCCACACCCACGCCACCGCTGCTGGGGATGAGTTGCTGGGTGTAGAAGGTTTCGCGCAGCGACAACTCGGGACGCACCGACCAGCCGTGCAGCACCAGAGGAAGAGACAGCGTCGGCCGGAGGTCAAAGCGTCCGACCAGCGGCGCGGTCCGGAACGAAGGCTCGCTGCGGGACAGTCCTTCGGCGGCTACGTCATAAGACCAGTAGAGCGGCGAGCGTCCGATGGCGTGGTCCACGCTGGAAGACTCGAAGCTGGGAGCATGCAGAATGGTGATGACGTCGCCCGGCGTCGTGCTTTCAAAGTTCTGATAGCGCTGGGTGGACGCCGTTGTAGAAAAAACCGCGCGTGGCGTTGGAGAGAAAGGCCTCCGACTTGACCTCCGAGTTCACTGCCTGGCTGAAGACGTCGTTAAAGGCGAGGCGAAAAACGAACGAACTCAGATAATCGATGCTGGCCACGCCGCGGAAGTTATGGGCCAAACTGTCTTCCGCATCGAGGTGCACCTCGTGACCGCCCTGGTCGAGAGGGGCTGAGCACTTCTTTCCCATTCACGATTAGGGGAGGTTGTGGGATGCCGCGGTCGAAGACCCCAAAATAGTTCAGGTACACATAGGACTTTTCGCTCGGCCGGGCGCGAAACTCAAGCTGCGGCGCCCAACCCCGCCGGGTGAAATATTCGGCCCCGGCGGTGAGGTCCATGCTGCGATTGATGGCCCAGAAGATGGAATCTCCGAAGATTGTCCCCTTGATCGAAGACCTGCCGATGTTAGGGATGAGAAATCCGGTCTGCCGGGGCTCGCGCTCCACCGAGTGGGTGGCGAATGGAAAGTAAAAAACCGGAACGCCCTCAATGCGGAAAGTGCTGTGATAGATGGTGGCATTACCGCCAACTTCCACGACAATCTTGTGCGCGTTGAATTCCCACTTGGGCCGGGGCAGTTCGCAGGTGGTGATGGTTCCGTCATAGACGACATAGTGGTCCGGACCCGTCTTCTCCACCACTCCACCGGAAAAGGCAAAGGGGTTAGTGGTGGTCAAAGTCAACCGCTTCCCCCGCAACCGCATGCCCGTGGTTCCCACGACATGTTCAAAGCGTCCGGACTCTGCACGCACGTTGTAGGTGGCATGTGTGGCCTCCACGTGCTCGTCATTGGGCCCGCCGTCGAGCACCACGTGGCCATCCGCGATCGCTTCTCCCGTGTCCGAGTTGTAATCGACCGAATCGGCATACAGGATGTACGTGCCATAGTGGATTTCCGCCTGCCCCCGCAGCTTGAAAACGGCCCCGTCTTTTTCCTGCTGCAGGGCCCGGATGGTAACGTCCTGCTCCCTCACCGAGGACGGCGCGGAGGGCAGCGAAGATGGTGTTTTCGGTTTCTCCGGAGCCGAAAGCAACTGGCTGGTAACTATGGGCGGAGCGAGTAGCAGATGACAAACAAACGCCGCCGTGATAAGGAATCGAGTGCGGGATGTCATCGCAAGCGGACGAAACCCCTGGCGAGGCGGATCCAAGCTGGGGTATGGTGACGTTAGCACGGCTCCAGCCCGGTGGCAAAGTTCAGGACAGAGTTCGGGACAGAGTTCAGGACAAAGCCCTGGGCATCCGTGCGAATTATTTTTAGTGTGTGGCTTTCTTCTTGCGGGACCAGTTCATCTCTCGCCGCATAGCAGTCGTTCTGCCGCTGGAGTTTCACCGGGACCCGATCGTTCCTTCATGAAACCAAGATTCGAACCCGATGTTCCGGCGGACGCAAGCGAAAACCATTCAGAGATTCTGATCGATCCTGAAGCATACGATGCCAGCGAGCAGCAATTTGCTGCCAGCCTCGAGCCCAATGTTTCCCGCGTCTCAACCCAGGTTTATCGTGGAAGATGAGCCGCCTAAGGAAGCAGAACCCGGGAAATCCCTTTCCGCGATAGAAACCAGTCCACAGGTTGTGGAGACTGCAATGCCGGTTGCGGCGCAAGCCGAGCCGGAGCAGGCGCAGGATCCCGATGCCTGGCGGCGCGAGGTGGCAGCGCGATTGAATCACTATCGGGCGCGCCGGCGTACGCAGGAGCCACGCTATCCTTCGCTGCAATTGAAGTTCGAGACGGAGCCGAATTTCGACGCTCCGGCTGAGGCGCCACGCTCGCCTGCTGCCGCTGCAACGCGTCAGACCGTGGATTATGTGCCATCAGCTGCCGCTCCCCGCATCACCCTGGCTGAACCGGCAAACTATCCGCGGATCATGCCCGCCATCACAGAATCCACCGCCAAAGTTATTGAGTTCGCCAGCTACAGCCCGGCGCCGCGAGCGCTGGACGAACTGGCCGAACCGGTGCTCGACCGTCCCAGAATCATCGAAGCTCCCGAACTGGTGCCTCCGCCTCCAGCGCTCGGCGGCTTTCTGATTGAGCCGGTGGAAGAACCCGCAAATGAGAGGCGGCCCGGATTCGAGATTCCGCTGCAGGCGGCGCCCATGGCGCGACGCGTGGCAGCCTCCGCCATCGATGGCTTCCTGGTGATGTCGGGCTTCGCGGCTTTTGCCTACATTTTCTTTCGTTTCACAGCTGAGCTGCCGCCGCTGGCAAAGATAGCCGGAGCCGGCGTCCTTCTCATCGGCCTGATGTGGTCTGCCTATCAATACCTGCTGCTGGTTTACAGCGGGACCACGCCCGGCCTGAAGCTGGCAAAGCTCGAACTGCATCGCTTTGACGGCAGCCCGGTCCCGCTGCGCCTCCGTCGCTGGCGGGTGTTGACGTCCGTCCTGTCCGGCCTGTCACTGGGCCTGGGATACGCCTGGTGTTTCCTCGACGAAGACCGCCTGTGCTGGCACGACCGCATTACACGAACCTATATGGCGCCGAAGAACAAGTAGTGCCGCCAGCCTTTCACTAACCGGATTGTGTGGGGACGGGTCTCCGACCCGTCCAGGCCGAGCGCAGCTCGGCTAGATTGTGTGGCGCGGGCGCCCCCGCCCGCGTATCTGATTGCGGTGCCGCTCATGCAAGTGTTCCGCCGCAGCCGAGGGCAAGATGCCCTCGGGACAGCCGGCGAGACGCCGGCGCTACAAAACAGCGGAGCTTCGCTCCGCTGGGCGGGTGAGGGCACCCGCCCCTACGTGTGTCGTTTTGTCTGCTAACATCTTTGGGTGACTCCGACTTTTCCCGTCCGCGTACGTTTTGCGCCCTCTCCCACCGGGCATCTCCATGTTGGCAATGCGCGTACTGCCCTGTTCAACTGGCTTTTCGCCCGAAAAAAGGGCGGCACCATGGTGCTGCGCATCGAGGACACGGACGTCGAACGCAGCGAGGCCCGCTTCGAAGATCAACTCATCGCCGACCTCAAATGGCTGGGTCTCGACTGGGACGAAGGACCCGACCTGGGCGGACCGTACGCGCCCTATCGCCAGTCCGAGCGTCTGGAGATTTACCGCGAGCACGCCGAGCGCCTGATCGCCGAGGGCAAGGCCTATCTTTGTTTCTGCAGCGAAGAAGATTTGCAGAAAGAGCGCGACCGGGCCCAGGCCGAACATCGTCAGCCCATCTACTCCGGCAAATGCCGGGCCATCGATCCGGCCGAAGCCGGGAAACGGAGAGCTTCGGGAGAATCCTGTGCCATCCGCCTGAGAATTCCCGAGCATCCCATCCGCTTTCACGACATTGTGCATGGCGATGTCGAATTCTCAAACGAAGTGGTGAGCGATCCCATCATCCTGCGCTCGAACGGGATGCCGGTGTACAACTACGTGGTGGTGATCGATGACGCGCTGATGAAGATCACGCATGTGATCCGCGGCGACGATCATCTTTCGAATACACCGAAACAGGTTGCGCTGTACGAGGCCCTGGGCTGGCCGGTTCCCGAGTTCGCACACCTCTCGACGATTCTGGGCAGCGACCGCGAGCGGCTTTCCAAACGGCACGGGGCGACTTCAATCGCCAATTTCCGCGACATGGGTGTACTGCCCGAAGCGCTGGTAAATTATTTGGCGCTGCTGGGATGGGCGCCTACCGGCGGCACGCGGGAAATCTTCAGCCCCGAAGAGTTGAAGAAGGAATTTTCTCTCGAACGGGTGACGCCGGCCGCGGCCATGTTCGACATGGAGAAGCTGTACTGGCTGAACCGGCACTACATCAAAAGCTGGCCGATGGGAAATCTCACCGCGCTCGGCGCGTGGTTCCTCTCCAAGTCAGGCTACATCGAACTGAAAGATGCGAAGTGGTTAAGTGCGGAAAGCTTCCCAGTCATTGCGCTTGATCTGGAGATACAGGTCTGGCTCACAAGGGTGACCGAGTTGCTGGCTCCATCTGTCGATCGCCTTGAGCAATTGCCCGAGCGCGCGGCGCTGATCTTCAAATACGATCCGGAAGCCGCCCTGGCCGCCCCCGATAACGCTGAGGTGCTCGCCTGGGCCAACACCGACGCTGTCCTGGGAAGATTTGCGGTCAAGATTCTGGAAGACGAATCCGCCGCTGCCGCACAACTCGCGCCCGAACGATTCAAGCAACTGGTCAATGAAGTAAAAGCTGAGACCGGCGCAAAGGGGAAAGAATTGTTTCATCCCATTCGCATCGTAGTCACCGGTTCACACTCCGGGCCGGAATTCGACAGGCTGATCCCCATCCTCGAAGAGGGCAGCCGGCTCAAGCTGCCCACGCACGTCCTCAGCGTGCGCGAGCGGGTAGAAGAATTCGCCAGGCATCGCGCCCACTAGAAGTGATTCCGTCAAAGTGATCCGCTGAGTTTACGAAAAAGTTTGGATTCTCAATTCTCGAAGAGGAGTCATCCTGAGCGAGTCCACCTCTTCGCTTGCGAAGAGGCGGGTGAGTCGAAGGACCCCTCCCTTTCCGACTTTGCCGGCAGCAAAATGTTTTGCTGCCCAGTGTGTTAAAGCTGATTAGGGGTCCTTCGACTTCGTATCTGCTTCGCGACGCGAAGCAGCCACTGCGCTCGGGATGACAGGGCCACAAGGATTTTTGTTCCAGCTATCGCTTACGATTGGCTGACACCCGTTACCCGCCGTGCTATCGTCCTTCCATGATTCGAAATCTGGCTGTCTTCCTTCTGCTGGTGTCTGCCAGCTTGCCCGGCCTGGCCAAAGAGAAGTATCAGCACCCTGGTCCCATCTATCTCGATCATGGCGGCGAAAAATGGGCACAGAAGACCCTCAAGAAGCTTTCTCTGGAAGAAAAGGTTGGCCAACTGTTCATGGTCTGGGTGCGGGCTGAGTTTCTTAATGTAAACAGCCCCGAGTATCTGCAGTTGCGCGACGCCATGAGCAAATATCACGTCGGCTCGTTCGCCATGACGGTACCGTGGGAGCCTCCATTTCTTTATCGCAGTGAGCCCTATGAGGCTGCCGAACTGCTCAACCGGTTGCAGCAGGATTCCAGACTGCCGCTGCTCTTCGCCGCCGATTTTGAGCGCGGGGTCACCATGCGCCTTCGCGGCGCAACTCCGTTCCCCCACGCCATGGCCTTCGGCGCGGCGGGAAAGGAAGAATATGCCAAGGCCTTCGGCCGCATCACCGCCGAGGAGTCCCGCGCCGTTGGGGTGCACTGGAATTTCTTTCCCGACGCCGACGTAAACTCCAATCCGGCGAACCCCATTATCAACACGCGTTCGTTCGGAGAGGACCCCGGGCAGGTTGGGGATCTGGTGGCCGCCTACATTCGGGGAGCGCGCGCCGGCGGAATGATGACGACGGCCAAGCATTTCCCCGGCCATGGCGATACCGCCACCGATTCCCACCTCAGCGTGGCCCAGGTCACGGGAGACCGGGCGCGCTTGAATTCTGTGGAACTGCCGCCCTTCCGCAAGGCCATCGCGGCGGGCGTCGATTCTGTCATGGTGGCGCACGTTACGGTTCCGGCGCTCGAAGCGGACCCCAATCGTGTGGCCACAACTTCTCCTGCGATCGTCAGCGACCTGCTCAAGCATGAGCTCGGCTTTCAGGGAATTGTGGTCACCGACGCGCTCGACATGGCCGGGCTGACCCGTCTATACGCCGCCAACATCGGGCGCGCCGCCGTGGACGCGTTCAAGGCCGGCAGCGATCTGCTGCTCATCCCGGCTGACCTGGACGCGTCCTACAACGCTGTCCTGGAAGCCGCCCGCAGCGGAGAAATCCCCACCGCGCGACTCGACGCTTCAGTCCTCAAGCTGTTGAAGGCAAAAGCCGCGCTGGGACTGAACAAGGCCCGCCTGGTGGATGTGAACGCCTTGCCTGAAGTCGTCGGCAAGCCGGAGAACCTGGCTCTGGGACAGCAGATTGCCGACGACGCTGTCACCCTGGTTCGTGACAACGGCAAAATGCTGCCCCTGAAACAATCGGGAACTGTGAAGAACGGACTTCCGTATCAACAGGTGATAGAGGTGCACAACCGGGTGGTGGCAGTGGTGCTCTCTGAAGATGTTCGCACCGAATCCGGGCGCGCCCTGGAGCGGGCAGTCAAGGCCCGCGTGCCCGATGCCAATGTGATCTATGTGGACCCGCGCATCGCAACTGCTATGTCGGACGAAATACTGAAAGCCGTGGACCAGGCCGAGTCCGTGATCGCGGCGGTTTACGTGGTTCCAACCGCGGGCAAGGCCATCGCAGGCGCGAACGGTCCCACGAATTCGGTCGCACTCAACGATGCCAGCGGCGCCCTGTTGCAGGCGATTCTGGATCACGCCGCGGCGAAAACGGCGGTCGTGGCCATGGGGAATCCGTACGTGGCCCAGGATTTCCCCGCTATACAGAACTATCTTTGTACTTTTTCCAATGCCGGCATTTCGGAAATCAGCGCGGTCAAAGCTATTTTTGGCGAGATCGCGGTTCATGGCCACTTGCCGGTCAGCATTCCCAACATCGCTCAACGCGGCGCCGGCATCGAGCGCCCGGCACAAATTGCAGAGGAGGGACCGCAACATGCGCATACTACAGCCGCTCAACGGTAATTCACGCCTGGCATTCGCCCTGGTTTTCGGCGTCCTGCTGGCCTTGCCCGGCTGCAGCGTCAACGTCAAGAAAGACGGCGAGGGGCAGGAAAAGAAGGTAGATATCGAGACCCCGATGGGTGCGCTGCACGTCTCCAAGGACGCGGACGTGCGTGACATTGGACTCCCGGTTTATCCCGGCGCGCGCCGCAAGGAGCATGGCGACGGCGACCATGACAACAACGCCCACGTCAATATTTCCAGCGGTCTCTTCGGCCTGAAGGTGGTGGCCATCGAATACCTGTCCGACGATCCGCCCGAGAAAATCATCGCTTACTACAAGGACCAACTCAAGCGATATGGCGACGTGCTGGAGTGCCATAACAGCAGCAATAGCGCCGGTGCGATGATGAAACATGGCGATTCGTCCGGCCATTCCGAACGGCTCAAGTGCGAGGGAGACCAGAACGGCAAGACGGTGGAACTGAAAGTCGGTAACGAGCAGAGCCAGCATATCGCCTCCATCAAGCCCGGTGAGGAGGGCAAAGGCTCGGATTTTGGCCTGGTCTATATTCAGATGCGCGGCGGCAAGGACACCATCTGAGAGAGATTGCAGATTTCAGAGTTCCGGAGCTGGTGTGCTGTGTCCCGCAACACTTGTAATACGGAAACATAAGCGGTGCAGGTTGGGTGGGCTGAAACAGCAGATCCCTCCACTGCGCTCGCTTCGCTCCGCTCCGGTCGGGATGACAATATTTTTCAATCAGCAATCTTCAATCTCCAGATCTTCAATCTGCTCCCTTCCTTGCCTCCCTTCGCCGCCCTGCTGTAACTTGAAACTCAGTGGAGTATCCCTGTCATCGTTGTGGCGCTGCCGTGGAACAGGGCACCGCCTTCTGCCCCCAGTGCAATGCGCCGCAAATTCGGGTCGCAGTGGCGGAGATCCTACCGCCTTCCGGAACCATCTCTGACTCGGCGATTCCGCCGCTGCCGGCTTATTTCGGCTCGTCTCTGGCCCCGAGGATTGACTGGTCACAGGCCCGACCGGCCACGGCCCTGGCCGCTCTGATCGGGGCCGTGCTCATGATTACTCCGTTTGCCGGGCTCGGATTAGGGATGCTGATCGGCGGCAGCCTGTCCGTGCTCTTTTACCGGCGCCGGGTCCCGGCCGCACGGCTCACCCCTGGAATGGGCGCGCGCCTCGGCATGGTGACCGGCGTTCTGGGCAGCGCCTGCCTTGCCATCGTGCTGGCAGTTCGCACCCTGCTGACCCACGGATGGGAGAGCGTCCGTGCAGATCTGATCGCGGGAGTCGAGCAGGCCGCGGCCCGCAATCCCGATCCGCAAACCCACCAGGTCGTGGAATTCCTCAAATCTCCTCAAGGCATCGTCCTGCTGCTTATCATGGCCCTGATCACTACCGTGATTTTTTTTGTAATCTTCTCCGGATTGGGCGGCGCACTCGGTGCGGCCCTGCTTCGTCGCCGCAAGGAACTTTAGGAGCGGTCGTTGGTCATTGGCCTTTGGTCGTTGGCCTTTGGCCAAAAGCCACCGCCGGTGCCAAATTACTATCAGGATATTTGACCGAGGCCAACGACCAAGAACCAACGACCGCGCTGGCTGAGAGTTGCGCGCCACCGGAAGGAAGTCTATAGTCACCGTTGTTTTTGGAGAGTGCCATGAGACATCTCCTGAACTGGGCCCTGAGCGCGCTGGCAGTCTGGATTGTGGCCCGGGTGGTGCCGGGTTTCCACGTCAGCGGGCCGCTGGCCGCTTTGATTGCGGCACTGGTGATCGGCTTCGTCAATGCCACACTGGGAGTCTTCCTCAAGATCGTTACCTTTCCCCTGGTCCTGCTCACCTTGGGGCTGTTCTGGCTGGTGATCAACGCGGCCATGATCGAACTGGCTTCGGCGGTGGTTCCCGGTTTCCATGTGGATACTTTCGGCGCCGCCTTCGTGGGAGCAATCGTGCTCGCCCTGGTCAACATGTTCTTCCGCTGGCTGGCGGGAACCGGAAGAAACCGGAGCTGATTCGAAGCGCCTTGAACCATGCGAGGGCGAGGCTTGTCCTGGGCGCAGTCGAAGGGCCCGGCGCTACAAACTACACGCCACACGGAATCCATAATCTGCATAGTGAAATTCCGGCGGGATGCTGGAGCGGGCCGCGCACCGGCTGGCCTTGACGTGATGGCGCCAGGACCCGCCCCGCGATGCCCTCCGATCGCCCCGCTCGGGGCCTGCGGGATTGCGCTTGGGTGAAATCGCGTAGTAACCGGCCTGATACCAGTCGCTGCACCACTCGTGAACGTTCTCGCAGATGTCATAAAGCCCAAAAGCATTGGGCGCGTACCGGCCTACAGGCTCAGGACCTTGCTGCCAGCGCGTTGCGTAATCCGGCAGGGATTGCGGAGGAGTGTCTCCCCAGGGATACAGCTGGTTTTCGACCCCTCCACGCGCCGCCCGTTCCCACTCGGCTTCGGTTGGCAAGCGATATCTCCGGCCGCTGCCATGGCTGAGCCACTCGCAATATTTCGCCGCCTCAAACCAGGAAACCGCGACCACCGGCTGTTCGGGATGGTTGAAGGCAGGATCCTGACAAAACGGCGCTGCAGGATTACCCGTGGCGCGCACGAAGTGAGCGTACGCGGCATTGGTTACGGCGCAGGACGCCAGCCGAAATTCGTCCACCCACACGCGATGAACGGGACGCTCGTTGTCCTGTCCGGTTTCCGATCCCATCGCGAACCAGCCCTCGGGAATGGGTACGAGTTCGGGCTCAACCAGGGTGGGGCGCGGCGATGGGCTCGGCAAAGAAGGCATGTGGTTACAGTCTAAAGGGCTGTGTTCCAACGTTCCCGCTTGCACAAAGGCAAAATCAAATGCGGCGGGCGAGGGCGCCCGCCCCACACGTTTTCGGCTCCTGGGAAAATCAGTTCCGTCATAGAGTGGAAAACCTCTTCCACGGCCCATTTGCGGTCAGTCATGCGCAATTTACAAGCTGTGTTTTCATATAGATACACGGAAGTCTCGTGGGCCTGAAAGTGCTTCTGATTAAGCCAGGAAGCAAGAGAGAACAACTCACTTAAAGAGTATGCGCTTATGAAGCTATTGTTGAAATTGCTTATTGCCGGCGTGCTATTGATGGCCACCGGATTCGCGCAGGAACTGAAGCGCGACGCGCGTCCGCAGGAGCCGGTCGCAGAGTCGCAAGTGTCAACCGAACAGACAATTGCTACCGGCGTGCGTCACCGCCCTGCTCCCATGGTGCAGCCCAAAGCGTTGCCGCGCTTGAATCCATCGCTGGGAGAAATTGCCCGCCGGGCCCGCGCCGCTCATGCCGAGGCCCCGAAGGCAAAGCTGGTAGTTGCGGAGGACGCGCCACCGCAAGAGTGAATCTATCGCCCTCGCCAGCACGTAAGCGCCGCATCGCTACCGCAGATACGCTATTCTCACCATCAGTACGGATCGGCGCATGGCCATCCCAACAAAATCCTCAACCCTGGCAGGGATTCTTCGTCAGCGCTGTCCGCGCTGCCGCAGGGGAGGAATTTTCCCTTACTCCATCTTCCGGGGTTTCCCGAAGATGTGCCCGCGCTGTTCTATCTGCGACCTGAAATTTCAGCGGGAAGAAGGATATTTTCTGGGAGCAATGTACATCAGCTTTGGCCTGGCGCTTGCCATCATCGCGCTGATCGCGGCGCTGCTCTGGGCCGTTACGGGTTGGTGGATCACCAAAGATGTGATCTGGGCGGTGGTGTTGTTCGTTCCGCTCGCGCCGTCCATTTCACTCTTCGCCCGAGTTCTCTGGATCTATCTGGATCAGACCTTCGATCCCGAACCGCCGGGAAACGCTCACAGGTAAAAGGACCCGCCAAGGCCTGCAATTCAATCGCTCGGCTGTCGATAAAGACAAAGCGGATCGCTTTCCAGCGCATCACCCGTGTGCGCGAAGGCCCGGGCGCGGGATCCGCCGCAAATGTGGCTGAATTCACACTCTCCACACCTTCCCCTGAACACTTCCGGCGAGTGCAGCGCCTGAAAGAGCGGTGCCTGCCGGTACACCTCCACCAACGAACCGGTTCGCACATTGCCGCAGCGCAGGGGTAAGAAGCCCGAAGGATAAATGTTGCCCTGGTTGGAAACAAAGACGATCCCGTGGCCGTCGCGAATCTGGAAACCGTTGTAAACCGAACTGCTTTTGATTTCGGAAGCTGTCCTACCGGAAGCATGCATATGGTTCAAGGCGAGGCGCCGGTAAGATGGGGCCTCCGTGGTCTTGACGGCAAAGGGCGCATCCGGCACGAGGTCGAGGACCCAGTTCATGATTTCCTCGCCACGCGCGGGTGAGACCTCCTGCAGCGCCTTGCCGCGGCCCACCGAGATCAGGAAGAACAGGCTCCAGCGCATTACAGGGAAGGTCTTGAGCAGTTCATAAATCGCGGGCAGATCGGCGGCCGTTTCCTTGGCCACCAGGGTATTGATTTGAATGGGCAGTCCGAGCCGTCCAGCTTCGCGTGCCACGTCTATCGTCCGCTCGAAGCATCCCGGGACCGCGCGTACCGCGTCGTGCCGGGCGGCAGAGGAGCCGTCGAGGCTCAGGCCCAGGCTCTGAATACCGTGCGACTGCAGCCTGTTCAATGCCTCGGCAGTAAGGGCCGGGGTGGCACTCGGGGTTATAGAAACCTGCAGACCCAATGCACGAGCATCATCGATCACTCGGAGCAGGTCTTTGCGGCCGAGGGGGTCGCCGCCGGTAAGAATCAGATGCGGTAGGGGATCGCCGAACGCGGCGATCTGGCATAGCAAACCCATACTTTCTATGGGCGTCAGTTCCAACGGATGCGGGCTCGGCATGGCTTCGGCGCGACAGTGGCGGCAGGCCAGCATGCATGCCTGGGTCATCTCCCAGTACACCAGCATGGGATTCCGTGTGAAGTCGTATCGTTTGGAGTTCATGGTGGCCGAAGGCGGCTGAGGGATGACCATCTTGTTCCTCTGGGTTCACGGGATGAGAACCGAAGGCTAGGTTACTTCTCGCAGGGGCCCTCTGGTTGTGATCTCGATCACGCTCGTCGGTGATTTCTTGAGCCGCAGCCCCTGACCTTCAAGTTGTCCCACCAGGGCGCGGACGTGCCAACAACGAACCGGAGCGGCTCCCTCGCCGCTCCGGCTCCCCTCTGTGTTGCTCCAGGCAACTCATGCAGCCAAGGCTTGCACGAAGTGCTCACACAGGGTGGTCTCGACGTTGTACAGCTTGTAAGTAATCGGACTGGTCAGGTAGGGCTTCAGAATCTCTTCCACCTTCGGAAACACTTCCCGCCCATAACGCTCCGCATTCCCTTTTTCCGTCCAGAGGGTGACCGCAATCACCTTTTCATTCTTGGTCTCCGGGAAGAAGGGCAGAAGCTCCATGAATCCGGTTTGCTTCTTCAGAATGGGAAGCACCTCGTTCCGGATGACCTTCACAAATTCCTCTTTCTTTTCCAGCTTCGGGATGAATTCAACAATGCGCGCAAACATAATATTTCTCCTTTACTGTTCAGAGTGATGGGAGGCCCGGAAGCTGCTCCGTACAGACAGTGGAGTATTGGCGGGCCAATGCCATCGCCTCTAAGGCTAGATGCGGAACCATGGAAAAGCGGTGACGCCGGATACGCACCGGCGTGATTACAATCACTGGGAGGGGCCGGGAATTCCGGCGCTTGCTTAACGCACTTCAGCCAGTTGCGTACGCAGCTTGTGGGTGGCGCGGAAGAGTGTGTTTTTGATGGTGCCTTCCGTGGTATTCAGCATGCCGGCAACGGTGCGCAGCCTCATGCCGTGGTAATGCTTGAGTTCGAACACCATCCGTTCGCGGGGCGAGAGCCGTCCCAGGGCGCGAACAATGCATTGCTGCAGTTCGCGTCCGGCAAAGCTGCGCTCCGGGCTGGCGTTCGGGCTGTGATCGGGCATGCGGTCAAGCAGGTCTTCCTGCTCGCCGTCAGGAGTAGAGGTCGTATTCAAGTCCCGGCCGCGGGAATGCTTCTTTCTCAGATGGTCCAGGCAGAGATTGGTGACGATGCGATAGATCCAGGTATAGAAGGAACACTCGAAGCGGAAACGCGCCAGATTGATGTAAGCGCGCAGAAATGCTTCCTGATAAATGTCCTGCCCATCTTCCGCCGACCCGGTGAGGTGGATGGCCAGGCGCAGCACGGCACGATCGTACTGCCGCACCAGTTCTTCGAAGGCGGCCGTGTTTCCCTGTTGCGCCTGGCGAATCAGCGCGGAATCGTCCACCCGGACCGGCGTGCCCGAGGCCGGCTTGCCGGAAGCCAGAGCCGGGCGGTTGAGGTATGGCGTCAAACGAATTTTGCCGCTCTCAGACATACTCATATCGCTTTACCCAACGAACTTGTAACCCGTGCCGTGCACCGTAAGGATGAAGCGAGGCTCGTCCGGTTTCGGTTCAACTTTCTGCCGCAGGCGCACAATGTGCGCGTCCACGGTGCGTGTAGTAGGAAAGCGGTCGTAGCCCCACACATCCTCGAGCAGGCGATCGCGGCTCAGGGTTTCACCGGGATGGCACAGAAAATATTTCAGCAGCTCGAATTCCTTGGACGAAAAATCCATGGCCTTGCCGCTGCGCGAAACCTGGCAGCTCTTCAGATTCACCTCGACCTCGCCAAAGGAATAACGCTCCTGGTCCTTGGGAACAACCTTGGCACGGCGGAGCACGGCCTTCACCCGGGCCAGCAATTCGCGGATCGAAAAAGGCTTGGTGACGTAGTCATCCGCGCCCAGTTCCAGGCCGACTACCTTGTCCACTTCCTGGCCGCGTGCCGTCAGCATGATGATCGGCACCGAGGGCCGCTTGGCCTTGAGCTGCTTGCAGACATCGAGGCCGCTCATGCGAGGCATCATCACGTCGAGGATGACCAGGTCGGGAGCTTCCTTCAGAGCGCGTTCCAGGCCAGCAACGCCATCGGGAGCGGTGATGACGTCATAGCCTTCGAATTCGAAGTTGTCGCGCAAGCCCGCCACCATGTTGGGCTCGTCTTCGACAATCAGGATTCTCGTCATCTCTTAGTCCTTTGCTTCCGCTGCGGTCGAGCTGCGCTCGAATGGACCGCGAGGGCGGCTGTCCCCACGTGGTTCTTCAGGCTGATGCTGTTCCGCCGTTGTACTGCCGCGGCTTCACCGGCAACACGATGGTGAATTTGCTGCCCTGGCCCGGCGCACTGTCCACCGAGACTTCGCCGCCGTGCGCTTGCACGATATGGCGCACCAGCGAAAGACCCAGGCCACTGCCTTTCGTGTTGTGCACCAGCGGGTCGCCCACGCGATAGAACTTCTCAAAAATCTTCTGCTGCTCCTGGTGCGGAATGCCAATGCCCTGGTCCACGACTTCCAGCTTTACCGAGCCGTTGTCGCGATAGAGATTTACGCCGATATACTTCCGGTCCTGTGAATACTTGAGCGCGTTGTTCACCAGGTTCAATAGCGAACGGGCCATGGCTTCACGGTCCACCCGCATGGGCGGCACTTCGTCAATCTTCTCTTCAAACTGGAATCCGCTCTGCTCCAGCTGGTAGCGATAGGAATCGAGCGTGTTGTGCACCAGTTCGCTCATGTCGGTTTCGCGGAAGTCGTATTCCTTGCGCCCCGCCTCGATGCGCGAGAAATCCAGGATGTTGTTGATCAGCCCAGTCAGGCGTTCGCTCTCTTTGCGGATGATGCGGTAGTACTCCTGATATTTCTCCGGACTGGTGAGACGGCCCATTTCGAGGGTCTCGGCATAGAGCCGGATCAGCGAAAGCGGCGTGCGCAACTCGTGCGAAACGTTGGAAACGAAATCGGATTTCAGCCGCGCCAGCGCCATTTCCTTGGTCACGTTGCGATAGGTCAGCGCAATGCCGCCGGCCAGCACCAGCGAAAGGGCGGCCAGCGTGAGCAAGCTCATGCGCGCGAAGCGTTCGCCGATAGCAGCCAGCGTGCTCCCCCGCAGCTTGATGGCCAGGGTCAAGCCCGGGAATGCGCCTTCGAGGTTTCTCTCCACTTCGGGAGCGCCGCCATCCCATCCCGTGGATTGAGCCAGCGCCGCGGATTCAAATTTGCCGTGCAGCATCATGACGGCATGATTTTTGTCCCTTTGGGCGTCGGCCACGTTGCGGTTGATGACGTCATCCAACGTCTGCGGAAAGAACTGATCCTTCAAGTAGTCTGCATCCAGAGCGGCGCCTGCGATGGCGAGCGATCCCGTCTTCTCGTCTTTTACGGCAAACAGCGCGGTCGATTGATAGACTTTCTTGTCCCCACGCGGCACCCATTCCCCCTCGAAGATATAGGGCGATCCCTTCTTCTGCATATGGGCCAGTTTTTCGGAGAAGTCGTGGAAGTCCATCTTCAGCCAGCCCTCGTACATCTTGTTCAGCCAGTCGGCCTCAGCGCGAAATCCCTCTTCTTTCTTCAACCGGCTGGATTGGGAGCGAAACACCATCCCAGTTTCCGGGGAATACATGAATACGTGCGCAATATAGGGATGCGCGGCCAGAATCTTGTCCAACGTTGGCCCGCAGACCTCACTTGGCGTGGGAAATTCTTCGCGGACGTCGTCCACCAGTTCGTATGCCTTGTGATTGATCTGCTTCTCCGAGATGGCCAGCACCTGGCTGTATTCGCGCTGAAAGGCGGCTTCCACGGCACGGTCGCGTTGAATGTGCCTGACATGCCAGACGCTGAGGACCACCAGGGCGGCGGCGGGCAATATGACCGCGAGCTCCAGCGTGAGGAGCAATCGGGTTTTTTCGTTCCGCCGTCTCATGTTCATTTCCTGAATGGATGCTCCGGGTGGGCGCCCCGGTCTGCAATCAAACATAGTCGAGGGTGGCCTGACCAGTGTCAATCGGGGGTAAAAATACGTAAAAAGTTGTGAACGGGTTAATCAGGAAGGCACTTCGAAAGCGGCCGCGGATTTGCGCGGATTCACACGGATTTAGAACAAGATCTCGATCCGTGACGATCGGTGACCATCTGTTGCTGATTGCGGGGTTTTCTGCTGCTACGGCAGTCTGAAATCGACCGTCACGAAGGTTTCGGCTTCGACGGCCCGGCCGTTTACCAGATAGGGCTGGTAGCGCCACTTCTTCACGGCTCGATAAGCAGCCTGGCCAAGCAGGAAAGATCCGCGCACCAGCTTCAGGTCCTGAATGGTGCCGTCCCGGCCAATCCATGCCTGCAGCACGACCGGACCCTGCAAGCGAGCCTTGACTGCCTGTTCGGGATAGCTGGGCAGAACTTTCTGCAGCAGCAGCCTGCGAGAAATGTCCTCGGACAGGGACACGGGCTCGAGGGCGGCTAGAAGCGACGGCGCAATCCGGGCCACGCTGCGCATGCTCGCGCTCTGCACCGGATTGCTCAAACTGTCCGGAATGCGGACGACGTTGGTGGCGGCGGCCGATTGCTGATTTGCCGGTCGGGCTTCAACCTGAATGGGTTGCTGCGCTGCCGCTGGTTTGGCGCCGGCGGTCTGAAATGGGTCTCTGACGGGAGTGACGCGAACGCGCCCCACGGCCCGCCCGGGATGCGCGGGTTGCTGATCGTCGTCATTCTCGGCCAGCTGGGCCGGTGGCGCCGGAGCGTCGCTCGCGCTGGGCCGGTACAACCAGGCTTGCGTCTGTTCCACCATGCGCCCGTATATTCTGGCCACTGAGGTCTTTGTGCCCTGTCCCCGAAGCGGTTCGCTGAAAACGTAGCCCACGGAAAGAAAGGCGATCGCTATGGCCAAACCCGGCAGCACACGGCTTCGAACCTTGGGCTGAAGGTTTGCCGAGGATGAAAAGCTCGGCTGCGGCGCGTTAAACAAGGTTTGCGCCCGCGATCGATACAGCAGATCGTCATCAAAGATCGACTCGGCGGCGACAACCGGTGACTCACACTCCGTACGGCGTGGGGGAGGTGGGGAGGGCCAGGCACGAAGACGCGGCAAGGGATGCAGAGACCTGCCGCCCGCAGCCGTGCTTTCTTCGAACTCATGCTCTAAGTTCTCCGGAGATTTGCTCTCCAGAAGCGGAAACGGTTGAGCCTGCGCCCGGATTGCGGTCGTATCCTGCTCGGAGGATGGCTCCTTCCGGGGCAGCCAGGACCTCATCTGGACAAGAAATGGATCACAAGTCAGCAACGCGTACTTGACTTTATCGGGAAGGAGCGGCCGGCTCAGTACCAGATCGGCGCCTGCTGCCAGTGCGGCTACAGCGGCCTCGGTATTAGCGATCGCTATGGTAAAGGCCGAATGGTTGGCCTTCAGTTCACGCACTGTCTTCAGCAGGAAAACCGCTTCCAGTCCTTCATTCCAGTCCGAAACCACTACATCGAAACTGCGGCGGGTAATTTTTTCCACTGCGCTGAAGATTTCCGGGCAAGTTTCGACTTCGAATTCGAGGTCCGTGAAAGCGAGACTCAGGGCGCGTGAGGCCTCCTCATCGGAGGAGAACAACAGAGAGTGTGGCCACATAGTAAAGAGACTAGTGGGGCTGGATCGAAGCCACAAGTTACGAACTACACGGCAGGTGACCGCGGGGGGACACGTAACTACGCGATCAGTTACCTGTACCGAAGGACAGATGTCCACGGTAATCGCGGAACTCGGCCCGGGTGCGGCAACGTGCGGCGGGCGTCCTTCTGCCCGATCGCGACGGACAAAACCGGGTGAAAACTCTGAACCAGGCTGGCTTCGATAATCCCGGCCAGGTGCGAGGCCCCGCGCCACGGAATTACTTGCGGAACTGCTGGGCCACCGATTCCGGCAAGTCCTCTTCCAGTCTGGCGGCCAGCCAGCGTTGCAGCACGGGCCGCTGCTCGGATGAAATCATGAGTGAACGCAGCCCGGCGCGTCCGCTTTCGTCGCGCCAGCAAATTTCGGCCTCAATCTGGAACTGAGGCTCCTGGCCGGGCAGCCGGAAGAGCACCCGAACCTGTGTCCCAGGCTTCAGGGCGGGCGATCCAGTGATAGCCAGGCCGCCCTCGCTGATATTAACCAGGCGGCAATTGACTTCGTCGGTTTTGGTCACGAGGGTTGCTGAAATTTCCGTGGGACAACGAAAGGAACGGCGCCGCTCGCGCACGATCAATCCGAACGCTGCTTTCAGGACTCGCCCCACCGAACCCGCGGAGAGGGGTCTTTCGATCATGAAATTCGGTTGGATCTCAGGCTTCACCGGTTTACCCGCGTCGGTAATGGCAAAGGTCACAGCCGTGCGATTGGACGGGGATAGACGCACCTGACCGAGCACTTGATCTGCCTCAGTCAACCCGAGGTCAATAATGACCGCCTCAAATTTTTTGCGGTTCAACGAGCGCAGGGCGGTACTGACCTCAACGCAAACTTCGGTTGCAATTGCCAGTTGCTGCATGCCTTCGGACAGGTGCTGAATGGCAATGGAATCGTCACAGACCAGGAGCACCCGACCCATCGAAGCGCTTGCTCCAACTGAACCCATTCCCAGCCCCCCGCCGGTGCTCTGTTGTTCTGTGTCAGCCCGATTGTCCCATGCAATGAGTCAGTTGCCGATTAAAATCCACTGTTCGTCGGAAAACCGGAATAGCCGGGTGCCGGCCGTCGTAAAGCTGGAACTGGAAACACACAAGAACCATCGAGACCGCCGGGCCTCACCCGACAAGGGCCTGGTTAAGCTGGGAGAGAGCCACTTTCTGCCGGCCATCTTCGCCAAAATTCGCCGGATCGAGCCAGCGCTCGAAGTTGGCTTTTCGCTCCGGCCATTCCGAATCCAGCATGGAGAACCACGCCGTATCCCGATTTCGTCCTTTGACGATCATGTGCTGGCGGAAAATTCCTTCAAACCTGAAACCGAAGCGCAACGCCGCCCGCCGCGAAGGCGTATTGAGGGCATTGCACTTCCATTCGTAGCGACGGTACCCCAGGTCTTCGAAGACATGGCGCGCCATGAGATACATGGCCTCGGTCGCAAGGGCGGTCTGTTGCAGTCGCGGAGTAAAAAGGATGCTGCCCACTTCGATCACCCGGTGGATAGGCTCGATTCGCATGTAGGCGGCGTATCCCAGCGCGCTTGCGGAAGCTGAATCTACGATGGCGAAGAATAACGGATCTTCAGAAGCGGCTATCCGCTGCAGGTGGCTGTCGAAAGTCGCGCGATCGGAAAATGGTCCCTCGAACAGATATTGCCAGAGCCCTTCTCCGCTCTCCCCGCGTGTCCCTTCATAGAGCGAGTCGCCGTGAGCGCGAGGGTCAAGCGGAGCCAGGGTGACCCGTCGCCCCTCGAGCGTCGTCCGCGCCGGGCGCCGGGCCGGGGAAGTATCAACCTGAGCATTGCTGGGCATCGCGCCTTCAGATGATTTTTGGTCCCACATTTATCAGTTGCCTTTTTCCGGAGCAGCCGGTGCGGAAGGTCGGCCGGCGCGCTGGTTAGACACTATAGTGCAACAGGTGAGCCTTAATACTGTTCACTGCGAAATACGCAGCGTAACAATCAGGAGCGAAGCTCCAATGTTCAGCGCGCCAAGCAGCAAGCCCCAAACACCATAGGAGCCGAGAGGGTCCGCAGGCATGCCAAGCGCAAGTAACAACTTTGATGAGTTCAATGCCGCCCACACCGAGATCAGCGCCCAAACCGCCCCATAAATCGCGGGGAGCTGAAAAAGCCGCATATGTGGACTACTTGATATCGATAGAGGATTCAGGGCGAAGAAAAGTGCCGCGCACGGAACCAACACAAGCATGACGATGAGAAACAGACTCGCCGTGGCTGCAGCACGGGACAACAGCGTGCGACCCTGGGCAAGCATCTCAGACGCCGGCCCTCCTTCTCCCCCAAGGCCGGCGTTTCCGATGTTTTTGAAGTCGGCTTTCTGGGCAAGTTTCATTGGACGTGGCGCGATTCGAGCTACCTGGAGCGGCCAGCTTTCGCAACGGTTCGCACCGCACGGGAAGGACCTAACTTTGATTGCCCTTTATTGAGCGCTTCATCAATCAAGGACAACATCCTCTGTGTGACTGCATCTTTCGGGTGTCCCTTGGCTTCCAGGATTGCTTTGGCAGTGCTGAGATCAAGCTCTACGAGCGACGGGGAACGATAGGGCTTTTTTGCGGCTTCAGGATCGTTGGGCATTGAGTTGCTGTCGTACTCCCTTTCGCAGATTGGGCGACCTGTCTCCACGCTCTCTCGTCCCCTCAGTCTTCTGTGGTCAACGCGGGATTTAGATAGGGGACCCTGGACGTATTATGCCAATGGAAAGAGGCCTACAAGCGGAAAAGGATATGAGGTCGGATTGCCAACGGCATCGCGCACATAAGGCGTGCCATATCGGGAATAATTTCGATCCTGACTTGAGTGAGCGCAGGTAGTGTCAAGGGCGGAGTGGTTCTGGGCGGTGCGCCAGCACCGCTGTTTTCGCCAGGGAAACCCCAATTTGTCCCATATCCGTCCAACCTCGCCACCCGGCAAGGCAATCAGTCCGCGGAGATAGTCAGTGGAAAAGAAAAAGGCTGCCTCAAAACGGAAGACGCGGCCTAGAAAAACTCGCTCATCTCGGGAGCGGTGCTTGCGGCCGCCGGGTAGGTCTGAATTCCCAGCCCCTGGAGAATCAGGCGTAGCGTGCTCTGGTGCTGGTAAAGAGCCGGCGAGCGATAGCCCTGCTTTGCTTTCGGACTGATGATGAAAGCCGCGACGTGGCCACCACCGTCGGTCGAATCATTGATCTTTGCTTCATCGAAGACAATGATCAGCAACCCATCTCTCTGAAATGCCGGGCTCGAGATCAACGGCGTGATGTTGTTCTGCAGCCATGCGTCGGCTAGCTGGAGCGGGCCATCGTGCGCGTCATCCAGTAGATTCGGCACCAGGAAAGAAAAATTCGGCAGCTGCTCATTGGACAAATCCGAACGATATTGAGACAAGGAAACGAGATTGTTCGACTGGGTGCTGCTGTTTACGACGTCGGTAAAGTACGCAAAGGGGTTATGGCGCTTCGCATATGGATACACATCACCCCCGGTGTAGCCGGTTGAAGGGATGCTCTCGGCGTATGACTTCCAGGTTTTGCCGGCAGCGATCAGTTGGCGAACGATATTGTCCACGCTCACCGTGCCGGTAAACGCATCATCGTTGGTGACCAACTGCCCGGTCGTGAGCATGAAGTAGTTTCCGATGGAAGGATGCGTATTCGCGAAGTACTGGGTCGCCAGGCCGTACTGTGAAGCCAGGCTGTTGAGATACGGCATGGCCGAATTTCCAACCACTTCGGAATAGCTGTGGTTCTCCTCGAGAACCATAACCACATGGCCAAACTGCGGGACCGAATCGGATGGAGGAGGAGGGGCCGGCGGTCTTGGACCTCCCGCCGATGAAAGACTGCACCCCGTCGTTGCCGCCAGGATAAGGATGCAGACGAAGAAGGCATTCGTAGTGCCCGCCGCCCGCTTGTACAAGGATCGCATCCTGGTTCTCTTGAAGGGTCTGGTTTCCGGGCCATTGTCTTCGATGCCGGCGCGGTCTGTCGGGATGTGCGGGGAGGACACAGGGGAACCCGGCCGGGTGCCCTACTCATTCGCGCCGTTTGCTTAGGGGGTCCTGGCGCATGAGTGTACAAAGGTGACAGTCAGGTTCGCTCCCCGGAACAATGGACGGGGAACCCGCCTAATCGAGAGAGTTTAAATCTCTGGGGCCCGACGGCCCTACGGCAGGGCATTGATTATTAGCATCTTGATCCCCGTTGTTAATGTTTGACGTTATTAACGATACTCATTAAACTATTTGTGTGATTAAAGACTTCGCGGATCGAGGCACGAAGGATTTCTGGGACACAGGTAAAAGCAAAGGAATGCCTCCCGCGAATCTGCGAAAAGTGGCCAAAAGGAAACTGGCCATGCTCAATTCAGCCGTGAAAGTAGAGGATTTGCGAATTCCTCCCGGCAATAGGCTGGAAGAGTTGCACGACGACAGGGAAGGGCAACACAGTATTCGGATCAATGATCAGTTCCGTGTGTGCTTTGTGTTCCGGGACGGTGATGCCCACGATGTTGAGATAACGGATTACCACAAATAGGAAGTATGGAGAGCAGGGGCGAAAAAGAGAGAAGGAGAATCATGAGTATCAAGAATGAGAGTCAAGCAGGGTGGACGGTGCATCCGGGAGAGATTCTTCGGGAGGAATTTCTCGAGCCTATGAATATTTCTGCCTACAGGCTGGCGGTGGAACTGCATGTTTCTCCTCCTACCGTCAATGACATTGTTCGTGAGAAGCGGGGCATTACTCCGGAGATGGCAGCTCGTCTGGCCAGGTATTTCGGGACTTCCGAGCAGTTCTGGCTGAATTTGCAAGACACTTTTGCTGTTCATCATGTCAAGCAGAAGTATTCCAAAGAACTCAAAGCCATTAAGCCTGCTGCTGCTGCTGCGGTGGTTCGATAGCAGGACCGATCGCCCGATCGGGAAATTTGGATCTGGAAGAGGGCGCAGTCGCCCACCCTCCGCAAAGAACGCGGAAGGGTGAGGCACCCGGTGCGTTCCACCAAATGTGAGCGGTTGTGACCAGACAATCAAATCCATAACAGAGTAGCGTGGTGCTGTTCCACTCTGGATGCTCCAGGTTCCCAGGCCGGAGTTCACCGGTGCACAGCGCGCGAAAGTTCTGCGCGAGGACCTACAGCAAAATCAAATCCCAAGTGAAACCTGGCCCGCCGCAAGGCGAGAATCTCAGGAGGATTCCATGAATAGGGTATTCCTAGTGATGGTGGTATCGGCCCTGCTGGTGACGTTTGGGTTCGCGCAGACGCCCGCCGCCGGCAGCAACACAGATCCGGCCAACGTAAAAGGTTGTCTGGGTGGATCGGATGGCAACTACACGGTGGTCGAAGACGGCACCCGTCAGACTTTCAAGATCAGCACCAGCAGTGTTGATCTCAAACCGCATCTCGGCCATGACGTAAAACTCATCGGGCATAAGGCGAGCGCGAGTCCGGGCGCTGCTGATAACAGCTTTGCCGTTACGGAACTGAGCATGATCTCTGAACATTGTGGCGCGGCTGCCGCCGCTGCGACTGCTGCAACGGTCATTCCGCCAGCGGAGACTGTCATCGCACCTGATCCCGCGCCAGCCGCGCCTTCAACGACCGCCAGCGCACCCGCGGTGGAGCCGGCTGCACCCTCAGCAACTGCCAGTACGCCCGCCGTGGACGCTGCTGCACCGGCTGCGACGGTCGCTCCGTCGGCTGCGGTGGCCAGCACGCCTGCAGTGGAACCGGTTGCGCCGGCTGCAACTGTTGCCCCGCCGGCAGCGGCTCCTGCCACGCCTGCCGTGGAAGCCGCCGCGCCCGCCGCGACGGTCGAGCCGTCTCCGGCTTCGCCTCCTGCCGCCGTGGAAGCAGCGGCGCCGGTTGCGAACGATGCTCACCCAGCACGACTTTCAGCCCATGCTCGCAAACTCGCGGCAGCAAAAGCTGCAGCCGCTACTGCATCCGCGGAGCCGGTAACACCGACCCCGGAGCCGGCAGCAGCACCCGCTGCGGAAGCCGCAACACCTGCTGCGACCGCTCCCCCCGTCAGTCCGTCCGCCGAGAATGTCACCACGCCTGATGCAACCGCGCCTGATGCCGCCGCCGTTCCCGCACCCGCGGCGACTCATCGCACCGGATCTCTGGCGCTCCTGATTGGGTTCGTCGTGGTGGTAATCGTTTTAGGCACGACGGCCCCGCTCATCGGAAGGTGGAGAAAACGGAAAGCGCTGGAACGCGACGGCAGCCCGAATCTCTCTTTCACCAACGATTCGACCGCAGCTGAAGTGACGACCAATGAAGTGACGACTAATGAAGCAGGCTCCGACCGGGACAAAGCAGGGCCACGCAAAGTTGCCTAGGATGTTGGTGAGAATAGTGCGGCGGTAATGCGGAAGGCCCGGTCGGGACCGGGTAAAACCGGGAAGGCGGAGCTTCGGCTCCGCCTCCTCGAAGACTGCAATTCTTACGCTGATACTCCAGCGGCGATCTTGTGGAAAGTCGAGTTGACCACTTCGCTGGTCTGGACCTTGGGCGTGCCCTCGATGAATCTGGACATCGTCTTCAACACTTCAGGATAAGTGTTGTTGTTGTACGTGTCGGAGCTGGCCTTGTTTTCCCACAGGCTGATCGCCGTCACATCGATTCCGCCCGGGCCGGAGAACGTAATTTCGTCCCTGAAGCCGTTCTGCTTGCGCAGCAAGGGAAGAATGTCCTTGTCGAATGTGCGGGTGTAATCGGCGAGCATATTGGATTTCAGATGGAAGGAAACATTGCGTGCAAACATATTCAACCTCCTTAAGGTTGTGGTCCGCTAAGAGAGGAGGAACTTCAGATGGACTGACTTAGTTCAGGAACCTGAAAGAGGAGCTAGGATGCTCTCTCCCTCTGGCTGTTGCACTTGAGTGGCCCTCTGGCCCGACCACGCCAACTTGTTGCTTCGATAGGGCACAGAGCACATCCCGAACCGCGGAATCCGGTACCGCCGTGTATCTTTGGCGGGAGGCAGGCACAAAGGGCGACCCCTTGGACTAAGGGTAGCCCGTCACAAAAAACGCGAATGTATAGGGCTCCCGCACCCGGCGGCGATGACAGTTTCGAGGTGAGTGCATATTTTGGGGTAAAATCCCCCGCATATGCCGATCCATCTTCGCTTTGCTCTCACGGTTCTCATGCTCGCAGCCGCCGTTACCGCAGCTTTCTCGCAAGCGATTCAGAAGCTCGATCCTGCTCTCGATAAGCTCGTGCCTGCCAACGCCACCCTGGAAAAGGTGGCGACCGGTTTCAACAAGTGGACGGAAGGACCGGTGTGGACTCGCAAAGGCACTCTTCTGTTCGCGGAAATTCCCTCGAACAACATCGACCAGTGGGTGCCCGGGCAGAGCGCCAGCGTCTTCATACATCCCAGCGGATATGAAGGAACCGAGCCCTACAAAGGATCGGAGCCGGGCTCTAACGGAATGACGCTCGACGCCGACGGCCGGGTCACGGTTGCGGGGCACGCGCGGCGCAACGTCTGGCGCCTGGAGACTCTCGATCCCAAGGCACAGATCACAGTGCTCGCGGACTCGTATCAGGGCAAGAAGCTCAACAGTCCGAACGATGTTGCGTATAAATCCGATGGCTCGCTGTACTTTACCGATCCGCCTTACGGCCTGCCCACGCAGAGCGACGATGAGCCCCTGAAAGAGTTGAAAGTCAACGGCGTGTACCGCATCCCGGGCGCGCGCCAGCAGAAGCCCGGCGCCCCGCCCGACCGGGACAAGCTGCAACTGATTATCAAGGACCTGCCCCGGCCCAACGGCCTGGCTTTTTCTCCCGACGAGAAATTCCTGTACGTCGCGGACTCCGGCAAGAAACTATGGATGCGCTACCGGGTGCAGCCCGACGGATCGGTCACGGATGGAAGCGTTTTTCTGGACGCCTCCTCCGAGCCCGTGATGGGTCCGCCCGACGGTTTGCGGGTGGACAAAAAAGGCAACGTCTGGAGTTCCGGCCCGGGCGGAGTCTGGATCATTTCTCCGGAAGGCAAGCACCTCGGCACCATCAAGGTTCCGGAGGTGGTCAGTAACGTGGCCTGGGGTGAGAAGGACGGCAAGACCCTTTACATCACGGGCAGCACCAGCATCTACCGCATCAAGGTGAAAGTTGGCGGCGTCATGCCTGGGTTCTAATCGAACCACGTGGGGACAGCCGGGGGCGGCTGTCCCCACGTGTTTTCGGCCTCACTTCCTGAGCTTGCTTTCGACCAATTCTTCCACGCGCTGCAACACTTCATCTTCCGACAATTGCGTGGAATCCAGCAGCAGGGCGTCGCTGGCGGGCACCAGCGGAGACGTGGCCCGGGTACGATCGCGGCGATCGCGCTCGCGCAGCTCCGCCACGATAGCGTGCGCCGCCGCCCCGCGCACATTTTGTTGCTGCAATCGCCGCTGTTCGCGCACACCCGGGTCGGCGTCAAGAAAGATTTTTACGTCGGCCTCGGGAAAGACCTTGGTGCCGATGTCGCGGCCTTCCATGACCACGCCGCCGCCGGCACCCATTTCCTTTTGCCGGGCCACCATCCACTGCCGCACTCCGGGGTGGACCGACACGCGCGAGGCGGCCTCGGTCACGTCGGGTTCGCGCACCCGCTGGCTCACGTCGCGGCCATCGAGCAGCACCCGGTTGCCGCCCATGCTGGGTTCGAGATGAATGCGCGTGTCGTGCGCCAGCTTGACCAGCGCGGACTCCTCGTCGAACGATACATCCCACTCGATCGCCTTCAGGGCCAGGGCGCGGTACATGGCGCCGCTCTCCAGGTTCACGTATCCCAGCTTGCGGGCCAGCCGCGAGGCGATGGTGCTCTTGCCGGCGCCGGCGGGGCCGTCAATGGCGATGATGAGTTTGCGCGCGGAGGTGACGATCATTCTGGAAGGTAACGATTGTACACGGTGCGCGATCGTACGACGCCCTTTCGCCGATGCTAGAATCGAGTAGGAAACCAGCGACTCGATTCCAGACCATCTCATGCTGACCGGCTCCGAAATCCGCCGCAAATTTCTGGACTTTTTCGTCCAGAAGGGACACCGCGAGGTGCACTCGTCGTCCCTCGTCCCGCAAAACGACCCGACTCTGCTGTTTACCAATGCGGGGATGAACCAGTTCAAGGATGTCTTCCTTGGCCTCGAAAAGCGCGATTACACCCGCGCCACGACTTCGCAGAAATGCGTCCGCGCCGGCGGCAAGCACAACGATCTCGAAAACGTTGGCTTTACTAACCGTCACCACACGTTCTTCGAGATGCTGGGGAATTTTTCCTTTGGCGACTATTTCAAGAAAGACGCCATCGCCTACGCCTGGGAGCTGATCACCTCGCCGCAATGGTTCGGCATCGATAAGGACAAGCTGTATGTGACCATCTTCAACGGCGAAGGCGGAATGTCAGCGCGATGCCGAGGCCTGCGATTTATGGCTCGGCCAGGGCGTGCCGAAAGACCGCATCTTTGAGTTCGGCCTGAAAGACAATTTCTGGCAGATGGGCGATACCGGCCCCTGCGGCCCCTGCAGCGAGATCCACTACGACATGGGCGTGGCGGCCTCCGACCAGGGCCACACCGATTGCAAGTTCGGATGCGACTGCGGACGGTATGTTGAGCTGTGGAATCTCGTCTTCATGCAATTCGACCGTTTTTGCGCTCGTCGGGATACGCGGAGGCGGGAAGACGGCACACATGAGACATACTGCGCCGAATACCGGCTGAATCCTCTGCCCAAGCCGTCGATTGATACCGGAATGGGACTGGAGCGGGTGACGGCGGTGCTTTGCAGGGCGTGATTTCGAATTACGACACGGATCTGTTTACGCCGCTGATCGCGCGTGCGGCAGAGCTGACCGGAACATCGCTGAAGAAGGAAGTAGAGAGAGAATAACATGCGAAGTCCGCAGCTTCATTGCGTGTGATTGCGGACCACTCTCGGGCCGCGACATTTCTGATTTCAGACGGAGTGCTGCCTTCGAACGAAGGACGGGGGTATGTGCTCCGAAAGATCATGCGGCGCGCAATCCGCACGGGCGCTTGCTGGGTCAAACTAAGCCTTTCCTGCATCAGATGGTGTTTGCTGTCCGTGACGAGATGCAAGACGCCTATCCTGACTTGGCCGACTCCTCCGCAGGTATCGCAAAAGTGGTACTCGCAGAAGAGCATCAGTTTGAACGCCAGATCATGCCGTCATTGAGACGGCTCGATCCCGAACTCCGCGAAGTCGCGCGAACTCGAGACAGATTGGGCAACGCCGCCTTTCAAGAAATGAAGCAAAAGCAAAAGCAGGGTCTAAAGCTGGTTCGTGCAGAAGTCGTTGAAGTGGCGAAGCGCAAGCTTTCCCCTACGGGCAACTATCCGCTCGTGATTGAGGGAGGGTTCGGCAGTTATGAGCTGAGCCTGGAGATCATCCAGAAGTATTCGCTTCCAGCAGACTGGCCTAGCTACGTTGCTAGCACTGCAAATGTTAATCTCGTTCGGCCAATAATTGATGACGGCTATCCCGAGACCTTCCTGATCGGGGAGAAGGCGTACAGGTATTACGACACCTACGGCCTCCCTCTTGACTTCATTCGAGACGCTTGTCGGGACGTCGGCGTTGAATTTGACTCGGATGGTTTTGAACGAGCCTTCCGCCTTGGGCAAGCCCTAACGCGCCCGCGCGGTCCTGGAAAGGCGCCGCCAAGCAGACGGCCAACCCCGCCTACCAGAAGCTGCCGAAATCAGACTTCGAAGGCTACCGCCAGACCCGTTCCAACGGTTGCGAAGTCCTCGCCATCATCCACAACGGCCAGGGCGCACAGGAACTCAAGGCTGGCGAAGAAGGCGAAGTCATTCTCGACCACACGCCGTTTTACGCCGAGTCCGGCGGGCAGGTTGGCGATCGCGGATGGCTTTACAGCGACGATCACAACACCGTGGTGGCGGAGGTCAAAGGCTGCTACTACCCGATCCAGGGGGTGCGCGCGCATCAGGTCATCGTCAAATCCCCACCCTCCGCAAAAAACGCGGAAGGGTGGGGCACCCTGCGTGTGGGACAGAAAGTTGACGCCGTGGTTGACGCCGGCATTCGCCTGGCCACCATGCGCAATCACACCGCGACGCATTTGTTGCAGGCCGGATTGCGCGAAGTGCTGGGTAAGCACGTCAAGCAGGCAGGGTCGCTGGTGGCGCCCAACCATCTGCGCTTTGACTTTTCGCACTTCACCGCGGTTGCCGACGAAGAACTGCAGGACATCGAAGACCTGATCAACAAGGAAGTGTTGAGCAACGAGAAGATCGAAGTCATTGAAAATGTCCCCATCGATGTCGCCATCAACGAATACAAGGCCATGGCGCTGTTTGGCGAAAAATATGGCGACAAAGTGCGCGTGATCAGGATTGGCGATTTCTCCACCGAACTTTGCGGCGGAACCCACACTGCCGCTACCGGTGAGATCGGCCTGATCAAAGTCTTGAAGGAAGGCAGTGTGTCATCGGGAGTGCGCCGCATCGAAGCCGTGACTGGCGAAGGCTCCCTGCATCACTTCCAGAGAGATCATGAACTGGAAAGTGTGGTGTCAAGCTTCGCGGGACCCACCCTTTCGCAAAGAACGCGAAAGGATGGGGCAGCCGAAGAGGCTTCTCTTTCGCCGGCCGAAGCGCTGAAAGCCGAACTGGAAAAGAAAGACGCGGAGATCAAGCGGCTGGCCCGCGAACTCGACCAGGTCCGGATGAAATCGGCATCGTCTTCTGTGGCTTCCGTCACCGACCAGATCAAGGACGTACGCGGCGTGAAAGTGCTGGCGCACCGGGTGGATAATCTCGAGCGTGGACAGATGCGCACGCTGGTCGATCAACTGCGCGACAAGCTGGGATCGGGCGTGGTGGTGTTGGGCTCGGCCACGAATGGCAGCGTCAGTCTTATTGTAGGCGTCACCAAAGACCTTACCGGCAAGATTCAGGCGGGCAAAGTCATTGGGCCGGTGGCGCAGAGAGTCGGCGGCAAGGGCGGCGGCAGGCCCGATCTCGCAGAGGCCGGCGGCAAGGACGCAGCCGCGCTGGATGCTGCGCTGGGCGAGGTGTATGGCGTGGTCGAGGGCTTGTTGGGAAAGTAGAACCAGTTGTCAGATTTGAGTTCCCGGTTCTCAGACGGTTACTCCGGGAGGGGCGTGTGAAAAACCGCATTCGATTCATAAGCCACCAAGGCAAAAGGATACTGCTGGTGGATTGCACTAATTGCTCCGCCGAAGAACTGGAAAAATTTGCCGACCTGGTTCCCGCCCATGTTACCGCTGAGCCTCGCGGATCGGTGCTGCTGCTGGCGGACTTCACGGGCTCGAAGGTGGACAAGAAGGCGGTGGAGCGGGTCAAGCCCGCGCTGGTGTTCGATCGGCCACATATCAAACGGTCCGCATGGGTAGGAACCGATAGCCTGCCCAAAATTTTGTACGAGCACATGAAGTCGTTTTCGCAGCGGGAGTTGCCCACGTTCAAGACCCGAGAGGAAGCGCTGGACTGGCTGGTCGCGGACTGAGCGCTACAAATTCAACTTCTCCATTTCAACGTGACTGGACCTGCCAGGGGATGCTTCATCTCGCCGCCGGTTCTCTTTGCCTCCAGGTGCGCGGCTTTCAATCCGAAATACCATTTGGCGGGGCGGTCGGCGTCATCGATCAGCATCAGGTGCGGGTTATGCTTGAGCCCTTCTGATTGTTTCTCCATGGTCTGGCGGTCTTGTTCCACAAACTTGGCAAACACGAATTTGAGCAGCTGCGGCCCCAGCGGCAGCCAGCGGAAGATGTTCCAGGCCGCCACAACGTCAATGCGGCAATGGCTGCGGGTGATGGGCGTCACCGTGGTCAATGATGAGAACCAGTACTTGCCGGCGCGGATGGTCTCCAGCCGCAGGTTGGGCAGCACAAAATCAATGGTGGTGGTGATCGATTCCGCGTCGGCATAGAGGCGGAGCAGTTTGTAGGGTGCGCTGTTCGAGCTGGGAGTGTGCGCGCTCATGCGGAAGCCGTTGGGGATGGGCTCGAAATTCTTCTGCTTCTCGTGAATGCTGTCACGGCTGCGCCACCACCAGGCCTGATGGACGAACGGCCCATGCGCGGGATCCATCAGCCCGATGATTCCGTGATCGACGCTGCAAGGCAGATCGGCGGTCAGGTAGGCGAGTTTGTACTTCTCGCTGAAGGTGGGGACACGAGGTGCTGGCATGGGCGCATCACGCGGCTTGGGTGAATCCGGCGCCGGGCGGCGGCGGCTGGGGAACGAAGACCCATATGAAGCCATCATGCTCTTCGCAGGGATAGCTGCCGGCGTAGATGCGGTCGATCTTGAGCTTCTGGTCCGCGGTGAGAGAAGGAATCAGCTTGCACTGGCCGCTGTGTCCGTCGAACCGCCAGCCGTGATAGCTGCATTCCACCTGCTGGCCGTCGAAGTGGCCGTGGGAAAGTGGCATGCCGCGGTGCGGGCAGGCATCCTGCAGCGCGAAAGCCCGGCCCTGGCCATCGCGGCCGATGGCCAGCGGAGTTTCGAGCAGCATGACTTTTTGCAGGCGGCTTCCGCTTACCTGCTTGCCGGGCAGGGCGCGATACCAGAAGCCGTAGAGCATCAGGGAGTCCGGCGCCTCGCGTTGCGGCAGAGACATGTCGTTCATGAGCAGGCAGCCTACTACAGCAACCAGTGCAGGCGCGAGCGTCCCGCTCGTGCGGCAGCGCCCGGAATGCTGTAGCACGAGCGGGACGCTTGCGCCTGCACTGGTAAGGTAACCAGCGAGCGGTGTAAACATCTATATTTTCAGCAAATTGCTGGATTACTTCGGTGGTTCTATTGGTCTTTTGAGCAATTGCTACCGCTCCACGGCCAGCCTATAATTGCTTCACTCTGGTAGATGTTTCTCCGTCAGGTTCCGGGTAGGCACGCGCGCGGTATTGGTTTGTCCGCGCGCAAGCGCTAAACCCGGCTATGCGAAAACGCCTGCAAATCGCCCTGATGGCAAGCCCCGTACTCGCGACCTTCCTTTCTTTCACTACCTCTACGCCATATGTGCGGGCGCAGGCCGGTGCCGCACGCATCACCACCAGTGTTGACGCCTCGGGACGCAAAGTGTACGTCAATGATGAAGCTCCCGTAGCCCCGAGACGATTAACCGCTCCTGCAGTCCGAAGCAGCGGGCTGATGTACTGGAGTCCCACGGCCCACCGCTGGAAATCAGTTGCATCAGCCAATGTCCGCGCGGCACGCTCGGCCGCGGCTGAAGTCAGCAACTCGCAGGATGTTTCCAGCTACGTGCGGGGCAAGCCCTTCACGCAGCAGCAGATTGATGCCGCCATCGATCAGGCTGCGGCCCGGCACAATGTGGACCCGAGTCTGGTGCGCGCGGTCATCAAGGTGGAATCGAACTTCAACCCCAACGCCGTCTCCCGCACCGGGGCGATGGGGCTGATGCAGCTGATGCCACAGACGGCGCGAAGCCTGAACGTGGTCAACCCGTTCGATCCCCAGCAGAACGTGGATGCGGGCGTCCGCCACCTTAAGCGCTTGATGGAAAGCTATGGGGGCGACGTCAAGCTGAGCCTGGCCGCCTACAACGCCGGCGCCGGCGCGGTGGCGCGAAGCGCGGGCATACCGCACTTCCGCGAGACCCGCAACTACGTGAAGCGCATCACCCAGATCTATTACGGCGGGAGCGACTCCAGCTATCGCATTCTGGGCAGTCCGGTGCGCGAGCCTGTCCGGGTCACACGGGATGACCGGGGCGTCTTAAACTTCAGCAACACCGACTGAGAAACCGGCATCTGTAGCAGGGTAAGCAACCGAACATCGCTCTCACGAGCTACTGCGGCTTAGGCGACAACAGGCTGGAAAATTGAAGAACTCCGATCGAAGCCAACGCGCAAGGCGTCTGGGTGCGGCCCTGCTTCTGCTTTTGCTCCCGGCGCTGCCTCTGCAGGCACGAGGCAGGTCTGAGGCCTGGGCGCGCACCCAATACTCCACCGCAGAGCGCATGCGCGAGGCCCTGAACAACCTTCCCTCCGCCCAGCAGAGCCGCCGCGAATACCAGCGCGTGATCGCAGCCTACCGGCGTGTGTACTACGGTTCTCCGACCTGCTCCAAAGCAGACCCGAGTGTAGTTGCCGTGGCCGAACTGCTGACGGAGATTGGCCGGCGCTTTAACGATGACAAGGCTCTGCGCTCGGCCATCGGCCAGTACAAGTTTCTGCGCCGCGAATACCCCGGCAGCCGCGACCGCGTCGATGCGCTATTCACCATGGGCCAGATCTATCAGGATGATCTGAAAGACCAGGCCCAGGCCAGACAGGTGTTCGAGGAATTTCTCCACCGTTATCCGCACCACCATCTGGCCAGCGAGGCCCGGAAGGCGCTGGCCGAACCGGTGCAGCAGGCCGGCTTACGGTCAAAGGACGCGGACGATTCGGACGACGATTCCAGCGCCCCTCAAGTCGCGCTCCGTAAAGCCGAACTCCGGCAAGAGTCCAGCTTCCGCGGCGGCTGAAGCTGAAAATGAGGCACCCAAGTCCGACGCGGAAGACGCGAACCGCAAGGTGGCGCACGTCACCAGCGTCCGTCACTGGTCCAAGCCGGGCTACACCCGGGTCGCCATTGGCCTGGAAAGAGACATAAAGTTCGATGCCCAGCGCATCGACAATCCCGAGCGAATCTTTTTTGATCTGCTCGACACCAACCTGACTTCGGCGCTGCTGGGCAAGACCTTTGACGTGGATGACGGGCTGTTGAAAAAGATCCGGGTCGCGCAGTTCCAGCCGGGAAAGGCCCGGATTGTCCTGGAAGTCGAAGACCGTTCCGACTACACCACCTTCCTGCTCACCAATCCGCCGCGCCTGATTATCGACGTTCATAGCAAGGACATTCGCCCGGACACGCAGGCCAGGAACGGTCAGGCGAAGAGTGTTGGCGCAGGGGACGGCCAGGATCCGAACAGCAAGAACATGAAGGCCGCGGACGAAAAACCCGTGGAAGAGGCGGCACCCACGACCGCGGAGGCCAAGCCACAAGGCAAGGACAGCGCCAGGAAGCCCGCTTCACTGACCAGCGTGGCCAGCGACGCCGGCACCAGAAAAATAGTGGTGGTAGATGCGGACGATGACGGCGACTCCAGCCCGGCCAAGGTCGCCAAACTCGATCCGCCGGAGATCAAGCCTCAAACCCGGGCCGCGACTACGCTGACCCGGCCCAGGGCGGCCAAAGGCTCCAGCCGCAGCAAG
Source organism: Terriglobia bacterium (assembly GCA_963790645.1). Taxonomy (GTDB): domain Bacteria; phylum Acidobacteriota; class Terriglobia; order Terriglobales; family Acidobacteriaceae; genus JAIQFF01. Next base: position 421,483 of record CAWBPS010000016.1, read on the forward strand.
AGCAAACCGCCGGTGATTTTTCCCGATGTCCGCGAAGCTTCGCCGACGGCCAACGGCGACCGCTCGCTGATCCGCGCCCTGGGATTGAAGATCGGCAAAATCGTGATCGACCCCGGCCACGGCGGACACGATACTGGCACCATCGGGCCCAACGGCCTGGAAGAAAAAGATCTGGTCCTCGATGTGGGCCGGCGCCTGGGCAAGCTGCTGCAGGCCCGGCTGGGCGCCGACGTGGTTTATACCCGCAAGGACGACACGTTTATTCCGCTGGAAACTCGGACCTCGATCGCCAACCAGGAGCAGGCGGACCTGTTCGTTTCAATCCACGCCAACTCCAGCCGCGACCCGGATGCGCGGGGCGTGGAAACCTACTACCTGAATTTCACCTCGTCGGCGGAAGCGCTGGACGTGGCGGCGCGCGAAAATGCGGCCTCGGATAAATCCATCCACGAGCTTCAGGACCTGGTAAAGAAGATCGCGTTGAAAGAGAAGATTGAGGAATCGCGCGAGTTCGCCTCCAACGTGCAGCGCGCCCTGCACAGCGGCCTGGCCGCGAAGAGTCCCGGCATACGCGATCGCGGGGTCAAGAAGGCGCCGTTCATCGTGCTCATCGGGGCCAACATGCCGTCGATTCTGGCCGAGATTTCGTTTGTCAGCAACCCGGGCGACGAGCGCCGGCTGCGCACTTCCGACTATCGCCAGCGCATCGCCGAGTCCCTCTATCGGGGAATATCGAAGTATGTGAGCGGCCTGAGTGGAGTCAAAGTCGCCAGCAAGATTGATAGAGACGAGAATTAGCAGCTCAGGTCGAGCCTCTACTCGCTCACGCCTCTTTGCGTTCTTGGCGGCCCTTCTTTGCGTCCTTTGCGGTTCAAGATTTTCGCGTTCACCAGCCGCAAGACCTAACCCTTTAACCGCGAAGTGCGCAAAGGAGGACCGCAAAGAACGCAAAGAAGGCCCCCTCCCTGATGGAAACTTTCCGCCTCCCTCTGTAGTCTAAAGTACTACAGGGCCTTACCCTCCCTGCCTCATTATGGTCCGCCCATTTATTTCCGTTATTCTTTTGTTGGCACTGAGCGTGGGCATCGCTTTCGCGGGCGAGCCGCCCGCGGCCACACCACCCTCCTCTATCCTTCCCGCACAATTTGCCGGATGGCATATCTCGGGCTTGATTCGGAGTAGCAAAGACCCTGCGGTGGCTGACTCTGTCAATGCCGCTCTGCTCAAGGAATACGGCCTCACTGACTTCGAATCCGGCACCTACATCGGCGACGATGGGCGCAAGGTGGCGCTCAAGGCCATCCGCTTCGCCGACGCCAGCGGCGCCTACGGCGCGTTCACCTATTACAAGCTGCCGCAGATGCGTCAGGAGTCGATCCCGGACCTGGGTTCGTCGCTGAACGAGCGGGTGCTTTTTTATCGCGGCAACATCCTGGTGGACGCGGTGTTCGAGAAACTCACCGCCATGTCGGCCGCCTCCCTGCGAGAACTGTCGCAGGCGCTTCCTTTGCCCGCCGGGAACGCCGGCAATCTGCCCAGCCTGCCGGCATATCTTCCCAAGTCAGGTTACGTGAAGAACTCCGCGAAATACGTGATGGGACCCGTGGGCCTGGACAAGATCAGCGCGCCTGTCTCCGCGCAGTTGGTGGACTTTAACGCCAGCGCGGAAGTGGCCCTGGGCGCCTACCAGACTTCCAGCGGAGTGGGCACACTGATGCTGATCGCCTATCCGACGCCACAACTGGCCGCCGAACATCTGCGCCGCATAGATGCCGCCAACCAGCCCAATGCACAACCGCAACCTGGAAGCCCGATCGCGATTGCAGGACCGATGTTCGATAAGCGCACCGGCCCCATCGTGGCGATCGCAACCGGCGCGGTTTCGCAGGGTGAAGCGCGCGCTCTGTTGAGTGCGGTGAACTACGAAGCGGATGTCACCTGGAACGAGAACACTTTTCAGGGCAAAAAAAACAGTCTGGCCAACCTGCTGTTGAACGTTTTCTTGTTGTGCGGGATTCTGATCGTGTTCGCAGCCGTGGCGGGGCTGGCATTCGGAGGAATTCGGATCTTCTTCAACCGCATTTTGCCGGAGCGGGTGCTGCACCGCGAAACCCCTACCGATTTCATCTCCCTGAACCTGTCCGAGGGTCAGGGTGAGGCTGCCGATTCCAAGGTAAGCCCATCAATCAAAGCCATTTAGTAGAGCCAAAGCGGTGAAAGCCTGAAAATGGCCGGCGCTGCAGCCGTGTTAACCTATTTTGTAAGTTATTGAATCCAAAGATATTTATTTCCCAAAAATTCCTTGACACCCCCCTTTTTCGGCTCATAAGATTTCGCCAGAAAGTTTTGACGGATTTTTGCCCCGTTGGAACTATTCTCCCTAAAAAAGAAGGCCGCCCCTTTGCCAGGGCGGTCTTTTTATTTCAGTCATCGGTCGTCAGTCTTCAGTCGTCTGCACGGCCGAACTTCGTTGAACGAGAATTTGATTTTTCTGACGACTGAAGACCGACGACTGACGACTGCCTCCCTGCCTTTGTTAGAATCGAAGCAAGCCGACGTAGCTCAGTTGGTAGAGCAGCCGATTCGTAATCGGCAGGTCAGCGGTTCAAGTCCGCTCGTCGGCTCCAGTTTTGAAGCACTTACAACTGCCTTCACTGCAACCTCAATTCACTGTGACGTGGATTGTGACGTAGGTTTCGCTGGTCGATGGCTTCGCGCACCGGATCGAGAATGGGGTGCTGGTAGCGCATCGCCGTTCTTACATCGGTGTGCCCCATTACCTTCATCACCATCGCCAAGTTCCCGGTTCCCTCATATATCGCCGTGCCAAACGCATGTCGAGCACAGTAGAGTACGAGGGAACACGGCAAACCTACCTCCTGACGTGCCTCCCGAAACTGCTTCGCCACCGTCGTTCGATGCCCGCTCTTCGCCTTAGCACACGGAAATAACCAGCCTTCGGTTTTTCCTGCGCATCGACATAGGAGCATATCGATCATTCGTTGGCTGATCGGAACGTAACGCCGAGAAGCCTTCGTTTTACCGCTGGGATTGAAGATTTTCCCCGCAACGAAGTCAATGTTTTCGATCCGAACACGAAAGACCTCATCAGGCCGCATTCCCGTGTCCTGAATAATAACCAAGACGTCGTTTAGGGGCTGTTTGCCAACGGCCACTAGCTTTGCTTCGCTCTCAGGATCAAGAACTTGCTGACGTTCTGGTTCAGCCAAGAGCCTAATCCTAGGGGCACCGGCTATCACTTTCCATTCGACTGCCTTCCCTAGAAGCCTACGCAACGTTCGTAGAGCCTGATTGACGTAGCTCGGGGAGCCAGACAGGAGCAACCCATCTACCTCTTCTGTGGTAATGCGATCCAAGGTCATTCCCATCAACTGCGTCTCCATGATGCGTTGCCAACCGAGCCGATAATAACGGCGCGTGTTGGCGGCCAGGCCACGCCCGTCATTCACCCAGCTCAAAAAACGCGGTCCGAACACGGAAAGCAGTGGGGCACGCCGAAGAACTGCTGACGGACCACTCTGCTCCGCCTTTGCAATCAACTTGGATTCAACTTTTCTCGCCCTCGACTCCGAGGTTTGCCGGGTGGATCCCCGAAAGCGCCTCCCGGCGACCATGAAGTCGTAATGAAAGTACTTCTCTCGCCTATACAACATCGTTTTCCTCCCCGTTTGCCCGCACGGAAGGAGTTCGGCGATTGCGTTCAATGTATCTCAAAACCTCCTCTTCCGCATACCGGATGGACCCTTCCAGCTTGATCCAGGGTGGCCCGATTCCCACATTGCGCCAATATCGAAGAGTTCCTTTGGGGACCGAGATCATCTCGGCAACCGCACCCGTAGTAAGAAGTTTCATTGGCCTCCTTTCGGCCGGATCAGAGCAGCCAAGGCGGCCTAGATCGCGGGTGCGAGTTCTGGTTGGGTGTGCCAGATTCATCAGTTTCAGATCCCGCATTTCAGGAGCGAAAGTTGATTCGCGATCTCGTTGAGCCCAAGACTCGATTTCCGCCAGGGAAATCGGGGCAATTGGAACGTTGTCGTATCGGTTGCGTCAGCTCGTACAGGAGCGAGGGGTCCGACGCCGCGAGCCGGGTGACTCTCTCTCCTGTCTGCTTTCAGTTCTCACGCTTTCGAAAGCCCTCGAATGACTAGTTTCGTCAAAGAAGGGACATCGCTCTACTCCTTCGCCCTCTCTGGTGAGGTTCCAACCAATGAAGGGGACGAAGAAGAGCGAAGGGGGCCAGCATCTTTGTTGGCCCTCTTCGTAGAATCCGGACTCCTTCCCGGGAGGCCCCACTCCCAAGAGCCGTCCATACCCAACTTCCGCGAGACCACTCGCAATTGTGACTTGGCACGTTTGAGAGTGCGTTCTGTAATCCCTTCCTGACGAGCTTCGCTCTGCACTACCTTGGCCGGCCTAGGACCTTCGTTCAAAACACGCCGCAAGAAGTCCATGGCTTCTTCCGCGGCGCTCCTGTCCTGCTCGGTTGCTTCGGGGCAAGAAGTGCCGCAGCTGTCAGCTCACTTTCGCCAGTCCACCGGAAGGAACCGTCCCCTTCTATCGTGTAACCGAGCGCGGGTCCGAACTGGCCGAGATTGGACTTCACCTGTACAAGTGCTCGTTGTCCGTCTGGCGAAGAACCTGCAAACAATTCAGTGCGAACGGCGCCTGTGAGGTCAATGCTTCCTAAACCCCGGTGGATTGCTCTTCCGGTTTGCGCTTTGCTCAAGTGCCTTACCAGCAGAATGCAACATTTGTGCTCTTCGGCGAGTTGGGCTAGCCCGTCGAGTACCGGCCGGGTCTCATTCGAGCGGTGCGCATCCACATCCGCTCCTAAATAGGATTGAATGGGATCAACAATCACAAGGCCGGCTTTCGTTTGCGCAAGCGCATCACTTAACAGCCCCACATCTGACAGCTTTACTGGCCCGTGGACGGCGGACTGATCTTCGCCCGTCACAGTTCCGCGGAGGATGTGGAATCGCGAAGCGTCACCGCCGAACGAATCGAAGCGTGGACGAACAACGTGTTCGGGAGAGTTTTCGACGCTGAGATAGAGCACATCGGCTGGATTTCGAGGGAGACTCGTATAAGGCTGCCTGCCAAGAGTTACGGCGGAAGCAATCGCCAGGGTAAGGTAGGTCTTCCCAACACTAGGATCGCCTGAGAGCATGGCAAGCATGCGGTTGGCAAGGTACGGAGGCCAGAGCCAATCGACTTCTAGCGCTTCAACCCTAGAGAGTGTCAGAATCTCTGGGCGTCGTGACACGTCGCCCGGTCCGAACGGTAAGAGATCGCCATGCAAGTCGTGTCCGGAACGCAATAGTTGAAAAGCGTCCGTGCAACGCTGCAGGAGTTGCACAGGATCCGCGCCAAGGCTATTTATCTCGCGGCCCAGGGTTTCGGCAACGGACAACAGTCGGCGTAGCTGGGATAGTCGCCTGATAGTTTCAACATGTCGTTTCACTAATCCAGGGTCCGGCATTGCACCATCGACAAGACTCCCGAGATACTCGCCGCCACCTATCCGATCGAGTTGGCCGCGCTCTTCGAGCATCTGCGCTAGGACAACAGGATCGAACGGTTCGCCATCTTCGGACAATTCCAGCATCAGGGCATAGATCGCTTGGTCTCGACTGCCCACCAAGTCGCTTACGCTAAGGACGGATAGCGGCCCGCGCATTAGCGAGTTGTCTTCCAGTACTGCCCCGAGCATAGCTCGCTGAGAGCATTCGGAGTACAGGGGCCGAACCGGCTGCGACGCGCGGGAGACTTGCGGCTGTATATCCGCTCTTTTGGAGCTATGTAGCCGCGCTCCATTCGATCTCAAGACCTGGCGCACAGTCACCACACTGGCTAGTTCTTAAGCATCCCCTGATCTATTTGTGCTCCGGAGCATGTACAAACCCTCGATCGCCGGCTTTTCTGTCGGATTTTGCCAAAGTGCAGACTGTATTTGTATGAATGAATCGCTCCACAGCCTTCTCAGAAATCCGAACCGACCGGCCAACTTTCACAAAGTCCAAGTGCTCACGCCGAAAAATCCACGCCCTTATCGTTGCTGGTCGAAGTCCCAGACGTTCAGCCGCTTGCGCAACCGTGAGCATTCTCATCAAACACCCCTGCGTATGATTGTATTTTGCCCGAAACTGTGCTCTACTGTCATCGATGATAGTTGTAGAGCACGACCGCTGGCGGCTAAATGAAACATTCTGAAATGTTTCCGCTGACATGGGCCTGTGATATCGAGGTCGAAGTAGTACGCGAGCATTTGAGAGTAACGGGCAACGTTCTTTTCTCAGACGCCCAAGTGCAACCCAAACGAGATTTGTTCCGTCGATATCTCGAGTGGAGCAGGGATTGGTCACAAAAACGAGGCGGACGAAATCTACCACATATCCAGTTCGCAAACGCCAAGACAGACCAGCAACTCATTGCCTTCGTAAAAACATTCGGTCCGGTAGTGGCAAGTTCGGTTGAGGAAGTAAACACCACAGAAAATTGGACGCTCACGGCCATTCAATCTATAGACACGCTGCGCCGTGAGCGGCAAACCTATGCCGCGGCTTTGACTCTCTTGGCCGAGCTTGACCCAAGAGGAACCGCTAATCTGCAAACCATACAGACTTGTCTTTCCCGAATTTCCGAGGGGTGCAGGCACTGGACACATGAATGGCGAGCGGAATCGGAATGGAGAAAGTCGGAGCACTGCCGGCCGCCAAGCTGGCATTTCGATGAAAGTGCATGGGAAAACCTTGTTTTTCTAAAGGTAAGCGCCGAGCGCCATCCCGAACCCAAGCTATCGGAGATTCTTGTCAGTTCCGGTGCCTTCAGAGATGGACACCAGGTGATTTGCAGATTGGTGAATACCTTCGCGGTCGAAGTCCAATATTTTGGAAGTACGCGTTGTGAGGGGCCGTCTGGGGATTCGCTACGCTTCGGAGTCCGTCCAGTTCTGTATTACATTTTGCGGCGGGAATACCTGCGTCGAGGTAGGGTGCATTTGTGCCCAAACTCACAGTGCAACCAGCTGTTCTTAGAGGAGAGGGATGGTCAACGCTTCTGTTCGGAAGATTGCTCGAGGAGACAACGTCAGAGAGACTACTGGCTGACGCGCGGTTCAAAGCTTAGACGGAAACGCCGTGGAACGAGAAAAGCAGCGGTAAACAAATCGCCGAAGAAACGTCGCGAAGAGTGACATCGAGCTAAAGCGCGCCGCATCGGTGCTCGAACACCAATACGGCGCTAACCAAGTCGCCTACAAGCGAGGCAACAATGGCTGGACAGAACCGTAACAACAATTCCACTTTCTCTCAAGAACCCACCCACCAAATCATTCGAGTAGCTCTCTACGCCCGGGTGAGCACCCTTAACAGTCAAGATCCCGAAATGCAGCTAAGCGAGCTGCGTGAATATGCCGGACATCGGGGCTTGCAAATCACCGAGGAGTACATAGACGTAGGCGTGTCAGGCTGCAAGGAATCCCGCCCTGCCCTAAATCGACTGATGGCGGACGCTAGCCGTAGAAGGTTTGACGCCATCCTCGTCTGGAAGATTGACCGCTTCGGAAGGTCACTCAAGCACTTGGTCAACTCCCTGGCCGAGCTTGCAGCTTTGGGCGTGGCATTCATCAGTTTGCGGGACAATCTGGATCTGAGCACGCCTTCAGGCCGGCTGATGTTCCAAATCATCGGCGCCATGGCCGAGTTCGAAAGAGCATTGATTCAAGAAAGGGTTCGCGCCGGGCTACGAAACGCCCGCGCCAAGGGAAAACGGCTTGGCCGCCCACGGATCACGGTGGATGCGTCAAGGATTGCCTCTCTTCGCTCTAAAGGGTGTTCCTGGTCCCAGATCAAGGCTGAAGTCGGCGTGAGCAAGGGGACGGCCCAGCGGGCGGTTGCGGGCTTACCCAAAATCGGGTAGCCAATGATTCTGGGCCGCTCGCCGATTGAGGTAGGGCACCTTCAGGCAAGAGGCTTGGCGGTCAACGTCAGTAGATGCCTATCGAGGCCCCTGCAGCAAACCGAGCCACAGCTCCCTCAAAGAGTTCGCAAACCCTAAAGCCAGCTAGTGGCCCGAGCATTAGCCGGTGCCGGGCTTGAGCTGCGAAATGCTCACCCCGCCTCACAGTCGGGCGAAAAGCTGCGAAAGTGAGATTTCAAAGCCCGCAGCCAAGATCTCAAGAGAACCAAGGCAGGGTTCTTTTTTCCCGTTCTCGAGGTCCGAGATGAATGCGCGCCCCAGTCCCGTGTGAACGGCAAGATACGTCTGTGTCCAGCCGCGTCCCTGGCGCAGGGCGCGAATGCGACGGCCTAGCCGAATGGACACGTCAGTTGCCACGGATACAGCATGGCTGTATTCTTTCGGCTATATATCGCCTATAGAGTACAGGCTGCTCTGGGCGCTTGCCGGTAGGCTCTCGGCTCACCAAACCCAGGACGCGACAGAGCCGCGCTGGATGGCGAGAAACTGCGACGATTGGTGGCAATGACTGTCGGACGCCAGTATCGGAGGGTCCTTTGGCCGATCAGGAAACCATGGCCGACTTCACGAGCGGACCACGAGGCCTGATGGTCTTGGGTTGGGAGGAAGTGAAGGGTGCTGCTCAGGCGGCCTTCGATGTATGGGTATCTGGTGGCGAACTGCAGTGGGCGAAGGAAGTGTGGGAGAGGACGGTCGCGGCTGGGCTTGCTAACTACTCAAACGAGTTCGAGCGCCACCGCGTCGCAGTGCTATTTTTGGGACTTGCCGGATTGTATCGAGACTTTTGTTCACTGGCCTGGGACGAAAGTGACGCGCCGACCCACTCCTACTGGGCAGAGGAACTGAATCTGGATGATTTCGTTCTTGGGCAACTTGTCGGGCCGGATTCTCGTACAAAGGGGAACGACGCATTGAACGATCTAGTAAATGCCACACGCCCGCAAGTTGTGAGGATGCTCACGCAATTCTTCGGCAACGTCAATTCTCTATTTGTATCGCTCTGGAGGGCCGGCCCGTCCAGCACGAACGAGGAAGACGACAATTGCGACGGAGTGCTAACGGACGACGAAATACTCAACGATGCCACGCCTGAGAAACTTGCAGCTTACAGTTGGTTGGACTCCGGGGCCGACGTTGTTCTTGAGCCAACTGGAGAATACTAGAGTCCCTGAAATTTACCAGTAGCGGTTCCCGAGAAGGAGCAGAGCAGTCGGTAACAAACGCCAACGGCAAACTGAGATAGCACGCGCTACAGCGCAGAGGACCTTTTCCAGGCGGACGCATCAAGTCTGCACAGCGACGGTTCCAACACAGCCCCCTTTCGCCGTCAATACAGGCTTGCCCAAAAATCCCATCCAGGCGAGTACTGCAAGTGGTTGAATCCCAAAGTCCAAAATGTTCGTATATTCGCTGCCCACATACAGGCGCGTCGCGCGCACGGTTTATCTGGGTTCTGCCCCAACTGCCACAGCGGCTCATCGTGGGCTCGAAGACCGCCGCATTAAGCTGGGTTGTGTGATGCCAAGCGAGTCGCCTGCTATTTTTGGCGACGCACTCCGGCGCCTTAGCGGCGCGGCAACTTATCTCTATCACGATGCTTCCCGGTACTGGTACTCAACCCAACCGACTGTCACCAAGATCGCGGAAGATCGTGCAGAGCAACTCAAATCTGACCCCGACAAGATGGTGCAGGAACTCGACCGACGGATTCGTGTGGATCTTCGTGATCGTGGAGGGTTCAGTGCCGTTCATCCTTTGCCGCAAACTGGCCAGGACGTGCCCGATGATCTCGACGCTCGACTGATCGTGCTGCGCATTGAGTACCCTCACACGAGAGATGCGGCAAGCCCTGCGTTGGCCGCCGCAAACGCATTTCTGGAATCGCGCGGCAGCGCACCTCGCCTCTACCGGAATACGCTCGTGTTCCTGGCTGTGGACAAAATGCTTTTGCAAGACCTGGATGAGGCTATCCGACGGTTCCTGGCCTGGGAGTCTATTGTCGATGACCGCGAGCTGCTTGAATTGACGATGCCCCAGGTCAAACAGGCCGAGGACCAAAGAAAGAACTCCGACGGCCTCGTTAGGTCGCGCATCCCAGATGCCTATCAGTGGCTGCTTGTCCCAACGCAGCCTGCCCCGCAAGATGAAGTAAAGTGGCAGGCATTTCGCCTTTCAGGGGAGGAGCCGCTGGCGGCGCGGGCCACGAAAAAGCTGCGTAAGGATGAACTGCTGATAACGTCTCTCGCAGGAACGAGGCTACGGATCGAATTGGATCGCGTTCCTCTCTGGCGCGGCGACCACGTTACCGTGAGGCAGCTTGTCGAGGATTTCGCACGCTACATCTATCTTCCGCGGCTCTCCGGCCCCCAAGTTCTTCTCACTGCGATTGTAGATGGTCTTGCTCTGCTTACCTGGGAGCAGGAGTCGTTCGCATATGCGGATAGCTACGACGAGGCCACAGCAAGATATCGCGGCCTGCGGCCTGGCCAACCCCTGATGGTGGCTGACCCGAACTCTGGGGTCCTAGTGAAGCCAGAGGTCGCCCGTCGGCAGCTTGAGGCCGATTCTGCGGTGATTGGGTCTGGTATATCCGGCGAGAGATCTTCGGGTCAGGCAGGGGCTCCCGAGGAGATTTTCCGGCAGAATGGGGCCGGTAATTCTTCCGCGATCGCACCTCGTATGACCGCGCCAAAGCGCTTCCACGGAACAGTGAACCTAGGCCCAAACCGGTTGGGCCGTGACGCAGGCCGAATTGGTGATGAAGTGGTTGCTCACTTGGCGGGCTTGGTTGGTGCAAACGTCAGAGTTACTTTAGAGATCGAGGCCGAGGTGGGTGCGGGCATCCCCGAGCAAACGGTTCGTACCGTCACGGAGAACTGCCGCACACTCAAGTTCAGTGGACATGGTTTTGAAGAATCTTAAACGGGTTCTCCAGGGCTACAGAGTTTCTTCAGAACATCCCGGTTCGGTGTCTTAGGATCGCTAGCTCCCGCGGTGTTGAGGCCAAAAAACACCTGTTTCTGGGCAGCTAATATGCGAACATTGCGGACTTGGAAATTCAACCACTTATAGCACTCGCCGGGACTGGGTTTTTGGGCAAGACCGCACCATGATCTGTCGAGGCTCTTCCGCATTACTTCCGGCTTGCCGACAATCCAGCCTTTTGAATTGCGAAGCCAGAGAAAGAGAACTGAGGACGGACTTTTAATTATGGTGTTGCATTTGGAAGTGCGGATCGTCAGCATGGCCTCAGCCTAGGCCACGGAAGAAGGCGGACAAGTCCGCTGCGACTGCCGCTGGTTCCTCAGCCGGGGCGAAGTGCCCGCCGCGCGGAAAGACTGTCCAGCGCTGGATGTTGTATAGGCGCTCCAAATACGAGCGCGGCAGTTCGCCCTCGGGAACGGTCTGGTGCGCGAAAACACCAAACGCCGTGGGCGTGCTGACGTAGCTGGGATCGACCGGATGCCAGCGATTGTCCCAATAGTCGCGCATCGACGAGGTGATGCTCTGCGTGATCCAGTACAGGGTGAACGTGGCGCAGAGGAAGTCGTCGGTCGGCGTAACGTCGCTCCACGAGTGCCACTTCTCACCCACGTATGCCGCGAGCCCTGCCGGGGAGTCGTTGAGTCCATAGCCGACAGTCTGCGGCTTGGTGGACTGGATTGCGCTGTAGCCCCGCTCCGTCATGTCCCAGCCCCGGTTCACCGCGAGGTACGAACGCTCGGCATCGGACAGCTCCGTATCGTCCACCACTGGGGCGAGATCCGACTCCAGTGTGGTGAGATGGATCCCGATCACCGACTCGGGATGGTCTAGCGCAAGGATCGTCGTCACCCCGGCCCCAAAGTCATAACCGCTCGCACCATAGCGGGAATACCCAAGCTCAGACATGAGCCGGTGCCAGCGCTCCGAGACGTACCGGTAGTTGATGCCGACCTTGGGTGGACGCGGCGAGAAACCATACCCCGGCAGGGAGGGTACGACCACGTCGAAGTGCTCGAGCATCGGCAGCATGTCCACGTAATCGAGGAAACTGCTGGGCCAGCCGTGCGTGAGAATGAGCGGTACACCCCTACCTGATGCCGCACGCTGGTAGACAAAGTGGATGCCCTCCCAGGTGAAGTGGTTGAACGCGTTGAGCCTTCTCTCCCAGCCACGCCAGTCGAACTCGTGGGCCCAGTAGGACACGAGGCGTCGTAACCAGTCCAACTCGGTGCCCTGTTCCCAGCCTATACCGGGTATCTGGTCGGGCCATCTTGTATTGCGCAACCGTGCCCGCAGATCATGGAGCACCTCATCCGCGACGTGAATCCGAAATGGTTCCACTACAATTCCCCCCTCTTGGTCGTAGCCAGTGGACCAACTGAACGGGCAGGCAATGTCGCACGGTCTCGTCGATCACTGCCGACAGATAGACATGGGACGTTGCGGCCCGGATCAAGCCCGGCACGCGTAGTTTAGATCATGCCGCTTTTCTCACGGACGATAATGTCCTCTACCTTTGGGCGAATTAGTCTAAGAAACTGCCGGCAGCGGTCTTTATGAACAACTCTTCGGTCCGCAGATGATCCCGTCTGGATCACGGGCAAACCGGAATGTATGGAGGCGGCGGAGCAAACCTGACATGCCTGACCTAGTCCGACAACAACGCGTGCTAGGTCAAGTCTGGCCGATTAGACATGAGTTCTGAGCGACGCGGAATCACAGCAAACTCACTTCTGTGTCCTTGACGTTCTTGTCTGCGGTCGTGCCTTGCGCGGAGAGAGGCTAGCATTACCCATCTGCTCGATCCTGCTTGAAACCTTAGCCACCTGATCGAGCGACACAGACGAGGGCAACGGTTGACCGTCCAAGTAGCGAAAGACGTAGGCCGCACTTGAGCCGGCCAGCCGGCGACGTGTTGTTACGATGAACGCGGTGGCTTCCGCTTCGATCTCCGCTGCACGGCTATCCAAATCGGCACGGCTTGGCCACCAGTGATCGCGGTCGCTACCCAAATGGCCGAGATAAATGTGCGCCAGCTCGTGACAGAGGGTGCCGTACTGGCTTGGTTCGTCCAAGTCAGCGTGAATGCCTATTTTCATCTTCCATCCACCGGTGCCGCGGAACAATGTGGCAAAACCAGCATTGGTCGAAGATAGCTTTTTGAACTTCACCAGAATTTGATCATGAAGAGCCGCACTCTGTGCGGTGCGGACCAACCAGTCGGGATCCCACTGACCTTGAAATTGCGCGAACGTGCTCAATTCTTGCGGCAAAGGCGGACCTTCGGTCTCGTCTAGGGCATAGACCAGCATCACCGGATGCATGGGAGCGAGGATCAGCATTGGGCGAGCATCTTCCTTAAGCTTGCGCCCGAACCGATTGCTCCAATCAGGCTCCGTCGCGTAGAAGCTACAGGTCGGGTTTTGGATGCGCACGAGCATGTTGTTATAGGGTGCATAGTCCGTGAACCTTGCCATAAACTCAACCATTTCGCGGAACTGTTCTGAATACTAGTAGACCTTGCTATGACGAAGAAGTGAATCGATACTTGAGGATATTTCCTTCCTCGGAGCATCCGCTCCTCTCAGCGCTGCCTCAAGGTCGCCCGACCGGGTCAGAGAATCCAGATGGTCACGCCAAGCACTCTTCGAGACCGGATCGGACATCAATTCGTTAACGGATTCCTTGATCACCCAGCGAGCCTTCCAGCCGAGCTTTTGTTCCATGATCTCAAGCAGGTCCCATGCCGAGGGTTGCGCACCTGCCGAAAGCAAGTCGAGAATCAGAGCCCTCACTTGTTCGGGAGAGGGCGCCTTCTCGCTGACAGACAGTTCTAGTTGATGACTTCCAGCCACTTTTCACGCCCTGCCGCTAAGCCAGCTAATCTGCTCGTGGTGTTTCTGCTCGTGGAACTTTACAAACGCGGAGGTGCCAGATCAAGCTAAATTCTTTACTCGGCTGGGCGAAAGAATCCGTAAACTGCGGAAGAGCAGAGGTTTCAGCCAAGAAGATATGATCTCTTTCGGCTTTTCCGCGAGGCACTGGCAGCAGATCGAAGCCGGAAGGCCAATCACAGTGACCACCCTTCTCAGAGTTTGCGAGGTCTTTCAAGTACCTGTTTCACGTCTGACACAGGGGTTGGATAGGGGCATCTATTGAGCAAACTGGCCACATTCCCATGCTGCTCCTGTTATCGATGTTCCCTGGCCAGCCCTGCAGCCGCCCTCTGAGCGGTTCCCTTACTTACCCCAACTTCAGTATTGATCTCGGCCCAAGAGCGCCCTTCAGCGCGAAGGGTGGCAATCCTGGATGCGTCCACGACCACACGGGGACGCCCGAGTCGCTTTCCTTTGGCCCGAGCGTTTCTCAGCCCGGCGCGGACCCGCTCCTGAATGAGTGCTCTCTCGAACTCGGCCATTGCGCCGATGATCTGAAACATCAGCCGGCCAGAAGGGGTGCTCAAGTCGAGGTTGTCGCTGAGACTGACGAAAGCAACGCCCAAGGCGGAGAGTTCGGCCAGAGAATTAACGAGGTGCTTCAGTGACCTCCCAAAACGGTCGATTTTCCAGACCAGAATGGCGTCAAAGCTCCTGCGGCAAGCGTCCGACATCAGTTGATTCAATGCAGGACGAGATTCCTTGCAGCCGGACACTCCCTGGTCGGTATACTCCTCGGCGATCTGCCACCGCGGCGTCCCGCATATTCACGCAGGTCCCGTAGCTGCATCTCGGGATCTTGATTGTTCAGGGTACTGACCCGAGCGTAGAGGGCGACCCGAGTGATTTGGCTTGCGGGTTCTTGAGGGAAAATAGAATTGTTGTTAAGTTGCTGCCTAGCCACGTTTGCCTCCTAACCAGGCGAACTGGTTAGGGCTGGACGAGTGTTCGCGCACTTGCCCGGCCCCGTTTTGTAATGTCCGAATCATATACTGAAGCGCTTCAGTATGTCAAAATCCAGGATTCATTTGTGTCTACTACGGCGCTTGAGTATAGAATCGCTGACAATGGCTAAGAGGAAAAATCCTCATGCTGTAGCCCTCGGGAGAATTGGCGGCCGAAAGAGTGGCAAAGCACGGATGGAAAAGCTGACTCCCGAGCGGCGCAGCGAGATCGCCCGGAACGCCGTCCAGGCGCGCTGGGCGAAGAAAAAGAACGGCGTTGACAATAGCTGAGCAGGTCGTATGCTGCCCACACTGCTTCGTGGAAGATCGGTTCACGCCGATGTTGCCTCGCCCGGGAGGCTGGTTTATCTGCCCGAAGTGTGGCCACACAGCGATCCCAGAGAAACCAGAGTTTAGATGTTTCTGTCAAAAGTGCGGACAGTTGAAGCGGGCAGCGTAAAGACCCAATCCTCAAGGGCTGCGGCGAAGGCCATTACGCGCAAGGCGAAGGACAACCGCAAGAGATCCGGCGGACGGTTGAGCCGCCCGCAGAAAAAGGCGTGAGTGCAAGGGGGGCAAGTATCGTGCCCGCCAAAGGTCGCGTCGAGTGGCCCTATGTGGTCCTCCTGGTCGGAATAGTTCTGATGGTTGCGGCAGCTCTTCATCTGTTGTCGGCTTGGGTCGCGTTTGTGATTTTCGGCGCTTTGTGGGTTGGTTTTGCGATATGGTCCAAAAATGACCGATGAGTTCCCATGGACACAGGTGTTGCGATGAACGCGGTGGCGATAAAGAAGAGTAGCCGAGAGAGGGTGTGACGGTTGCGGCAAGGAGTTCGTCATCGACCAACGGGGCGTCTGACTCTGCAACGTCGCTTTGCAAATAGTGATTCGGAGGAAATATGGTATGGAGTTCTATTCAACCGATGTAGGTGGCTTGTCTCTTAAGGTGCGCAAGACAGAAGCAGGATGGGAAGCTTCTATTGCCGGTCCGGCGAGCCTTATGAACTTGGAAACTGCCCAGAGAGCGGCTGGAGAACATGGCCTCAGTCATGTTGGGGCGGGAAGTCAGCAACATCGCTTGGAAACCCGCATGAATTGAAAGCGATTGTCCTGCCCAGCGATAGGGAGATGGATTCGAGTTAACCCTACGAGCGGAGGGCGGAAAGAGCGGCTTGAATGATGGCGAACAACAATTGGGTCGTCTGGCTGACTGAACAGGGGGGAGAAATTTTCCTTGGCCTGGCTCCTACTTTCTCGCGCGTTGGGCGTCGTAGATTTTGCGTGTTGGGTGAATTTCAGTCCGATGGCCCTAATGGAGTCGGGATATGGATGGACGTGGATTTGGTGCAAGAAATTGAGGTTCCCAGTAACGCCGTCAACGACACTTGGCAAGTCAACCCGCGATCATGCCTAGTCCTGTGGGGATACATCGCATATATTCAGCGTGGCGAACAGTTAGGCAAAATAGGTTTTACGCCGACTAGTTCAAAGTAGCCCACTACCCGAAAATCGGTAGTGGTGCAGTTTGAATCACGCTGACTCCTTAACCTCTCCAGGTTTGGAGGATGACGTGCATCCGGGCTTTCCTGAATACTTTTCGGGACGAACTAAATCCGGCAACCCATCGCGTTTGATAATTCTTGCGCAAAAGTGTTTCCCATATGCGGATGGGGTGCATCCCTGTAATGTCCTGCATTTCTTTGGAATAACGATTTGGCGGAAATGCCGCGATGAAACGTTTGTCTGGTCGGAGCCGCTTCACGGCCTCAAGTGCAGGTACGAGGTCTGAGTCACCAGTCACCACAATTGCGGTGTCATACTTTTCATCTAACGCGTCGCAGATTAGGGCGGTTGCGATGTTGACATCTGTTTTCTTTTCCTGTGGATGATAAGCGGGATGCCCACATTTGTCGCATTCTTTACGGTCCGGCTCAAAACGACCGAACACGATTTCGACCTTAGGGAGAGTGCGTAGCGCATCCAAGTATGCGTTTTGCCGCTCTTGTTTCCCTTTCCTGCCAGTGATCGGAGCCGTGAAATACTTGATCGCAACAAGCTGCTGTCGATCCGTGAGCATTCGACTACACACGGCGTGCAGATCAAGCCACATATATCGATACCAGCTGGGATCAGGCTCGGCGAGGGACCCTCTCTTGATTGCCTCTCGTCTTATGCCGAAGTACAAATTGAAACCGTCTATGTAAGTGATTACATTGTACTTCTGTAGCGTCGCAACGGCACTTGACAGCTTGTCCCTGAATGATAAAATCATGGGTTGTTAGACACACCTCCAATGTGACGAACATTGGATCCAACGACCACCTTTTTGGTGGTCGTTTCGTTTTACGTCATCAAATTCAGCAACTCCTCAATATCCCATACATGATCGGTCAAACCCGCTTCCATAGCGGGTGTCACGCGTAGCGTCTTGTGAACGCGGCAGTAATTGTAGTGCATAAAGTACAACGCAACCATGTGACCGTGGTTCTCCAGCTTCTTGCTGAATCCGTTCGTCAGCCGCGTGAAACGGCGCATGCCCATCCGCATGGAAAGATTCTGCCGTTCCACGTAGGACGCGCCGATATGGTCAGGATCGGGATTACCGGACAGAATGCCAGTGCGACAGCCGATGCAGGTTGCGGGGCTGTAGCGCGATTCGGGGCTGTCGCCGGATGCGCCGTAAATCTTGACCAGCATGGCGTAGTCGATCTCGGAACCAAAGGCATCTTCCACGGCTTCAGCATAGACGCGTGCCTATCTGTTGTTAGCTGAATCCTGTTGCGGGTGCGGCTGGCAACGTCTTGCATGAAGGGATGAGCGGTGTCCGCGCCGCGATCCCCGAGAGTGTACGAGACGATCAGCTTCGTATCGGCGTCAATGGCACGTCCAAACGTCGCCAGCGCCTTTCGCCATCTGCTCGGCTGTGACGTTCTTCTGCTTGCCATAGACGAAGGCCCAAATCTCATCGCACTGAATGCAGCGCACGCGAAGATTGCGCACATTGGCATCGTGGAAGGCAGCACAGGCACAGCCAAGGTCTTTCAGAAGTTTCAGGACGGTGTGCTTCGCAACTCCGGTCATCCGACAGGTGGCGTTAATAGACACGCCCTCCACCAGGCTCGCGACTACTTGGGTTTGGCGATCAGCTTTCAAGCGATTCATAAAGGACTCATGTTACATCGGTAATGCGGTTACTTTCATGCTTGACATCTTATATTAACCGATGTAAGATTTGAAAGTAAAGGGATAAATTGCATGATCTTTTCGGTGCCAAAACTGACTGGGGACGACCTCAAAGTCATCAGCAAGATCGAGGAAATGCGGAATTCTCTTCAGTACAGCATGAGTACGCCAATGCGCTGGTCTGGTTTCTTGCGGCGTAACACCTTCGCGCGAGCGCTCAAGGGATCCAACAGCATTGAGGGCTACAACGTCACTGCTGAGGATGCAATGGCGATCGCGGAGGGGGAACAACCACTTGAGGCAGAGCGAGACACGTGGCTGAATGTAATGGGTTATCGCAATGCAATGACCTATGTACTTCAGCTTTCAAAGTCGCCCCGCTTTTCATACAACGAGGGCTTTGTCCGCAGCTTGCACTACATCATGCTGTCTCACGATCTAACCAAAAATCCAGGGAATTGGCGGCCAGGGTCCATCTACGTTCGCGACCAGGCGAAACAAGAAACGGTTTACGAAGGGCCGTCCGTCGAGCGCGTCGTGAAGCTCGTGGATGAACTAATGAACTCGATGAATTATGACGGCCAGCAACACACGATTATCAAAGCCGCTATGGCCCACCTAAACCTAGTGATGATTCACCCATTCTCGGATGGCAACGGCAGAATGGGTAGATGCATTCAAACGCTTGTGCTTGCCCGGGAAGGAATCTTGGAGCCAACGTTTTGCAGCATCGAGGAATATCTAGGCAGGAATACTCTTGAGTACTACGCGGTGCTCGCGGAAGTCGGCAAAGGATCGTACCATCCTGAAAACGACGCAGCGCCGTGGATAAAGTTCACGTTGACGGCGCATTATCGTCAGGCCGCAACGCTTGTGCGGCGATCTCGGATGCTTCAACGTCTATGGGATCAGCTTGAGATGGAGCTGCAAAGATGCGGCCTACCGGACCGCGCCATCACAGCTTTGGCTGATGCGGCCAGCGGACTCAGGGTAAGGAATCCAATCTATCGAGTGCAGGTTGGAATCTCAGAGAACCTAGCAACGCGCGATCTGAAAATGTTGGTTGATGCAGGACTGCTCATAGCGAGAGGAGAGAAGCGCGGTCGTGAATACGTTGGAGCGGAGCCCATAAAGCAGATCAGCAGAATGGCATGGGAACCACGTATTACCGAAGACCCATACGAGACCATAGAACCGGAAACATTGTCGCTGTTCAAGGAATAGCGCTGGTCTCTTACTTGCCTTCGGTAGCTTCCCTCACGATCCGGGCAGCGGCTTGGCTGGCGTCCTCGCGCAGAATTTCAGGGTGCTTTTCCTTGAGGTGCGCCGTGTACATGTCCGGTATCTGATTCTTGGAATCTTCTCCGACCTTGCCGCCGTCAGCGAACGTCGGGGGCGCAGCCCAAGGCTGTTTTTGTCAGTGATTCTGGGTTTTGTCGGGTCGGTTTTTCGTAGAGTGTCGGAGGAAGGGATGTTGTCCGGCTGCCACTCAAGCCACCTATTTTGCATGGCGGCTTACCGCCGGATTGATCTGCCAAGTCTCAGTTGGCCGCCCTCCGGTAACTGATGGCAGGGCCTCCTGCTCCCGTACCCATGCGAAATCATTGAGGAGGTCCAGCGCTTTGCGCGCTTGCTCCGGTTGAGTCAATCCGCTCCAGCCATGGCGGTAAACCTCCCTAGTCGTGAACGTGTCCGGCAAGTCGCCAGCGGACAGGTGCCTGGCCAGTTCCCTTGCGCATGCCATCTCCGGACACACCATGCAGCGCAACTCGCTTTCAGACCCTCACTGGCTTCTCTTGCGTTCCTGCTTGGCGCATTCACACTGTTCCACTTCTCACCATCGCGGCAAGTCATCGGATCGACACTGATGCACCTCTCGATCAGCGTTCCTTGGATCTAATCCATCGGCAATCACCGAGCGTTACAGATCCACGGATCAGTGATCGTGCTGATGAGCTCGCGCGAGGTTTGATCGGCGGCCACCAGCAGACAGGCCCACCCTTCAATTCGATCGCGCATGATCTCTGCCACTTTCTGTGCCAGGTCGCCCAGCAGGCATCAGATCGGACTCCTGAGACTAATCTCCCTGATTTTCACAAGCATCTCCTCGGTTTCTCATGCCTGTCCTCGAACCTTGATCTTGTCCACAATCTTTCGATCACCCGCGTACGATTGAGCAATGCGGAGAGCGAGATCATGTTGCCTTTCCGTATCTACCGTCCCAGTGAGCTTCACGGCCTTGTCGCTGGTCTTCACTCCGACTCTGGTGTTCTCCAAGGCTGGCTCGCTATTGAGCTTCCTCTGAATCTGTTGCTCGACCTCGGCGGCGGACAAGCCTTGCGGCGGTGGCGCCTTTGTGTCGGGCGGCATCCGTTTACCAGGTTCCCTGTCGTCGGGGAATGTTGGGGGAGTTGTATATGGCGGGTTTGTCGGGGGCTGCTGCTGTGCGAAAGCTGAGGCCACAAATGCCAGAGCCAGCACCCAAAGCATGCGTTTCATACGCACCTCCTGAAGTGGCTCACAGTCTAAGATGCAGGACTACTTAAATCGGTATCCGTTTCGTCGCAAAACTCCCATCCAACAATACAGGGATCACTGTAGTTTCGATTCCTTGCGGCGGGTGTATCGTTAATTGAGACACGGTAGTTAACTTCAGAGACGGTAGCTGGCGATAACCTAGGTTCCGCCTCCCACATTATCTCTATCTCTGTGCAAATCGCGAAACAGATTCGAGAGAGGTGTCCTCTCATGAAAGGAGATTTCAAGGTGAAACGCACCGATGAAGAACGGCCGACCCAATCGCCCAAAACTTCTGTCGAACTCGAAGAGACGGTCAGACGCCGCGCCTATCAAATTTACGAGCAGCGCGGGATGGGGAGGGCTTAGAGGTGGAGGATTGGCTCCAAGCTGAAGCCGAGTTGTTGGAAGCTCAGCGCGCCCCGAGGGCCGCGTAAGCCCCGCCCACAAGCAGACAAATCCACTTCCAATAAAGGAGGCTATCCATGCTAAAGACGTTGATGCTTACACTCACTCTCCTTCTGTCGGTGGCTTGGCTCCAAGCCCAGCAGTATCCAAAGACTGGTTCAGACCAAACCGGCAGCACGAAATCCAGCCAGACGAAAGTTGAAGGTTGTCTACAAGGTTCGAATGGCAACTTCACTCTCACTGATAGCTCCGGGACCACGTATCAGCTTCAAGGCGACACTTCCAAGCTTGCTGAGCACGTTGGCCACGAAGTCCTGATCACAGGCAACGCTTCGGCGCCGAGTGCGGCCAGTGCAAGCGCGGGTAGTACGGGCGCTGGATCGCAGACTCTGGATGTGAAGGGGTTGAAACACATATCGAAAACGTGCAAATCGACTGGCAAATGATGTCACACCCTGCGGTTGTATGATCGGTGGCTGCTGACTCGGCGCCACCCCGCTTCCGCGGGGTGTTTTTTTGTCACGTACGCGTGCGGAGCTTCCTGAAATTCTACCGGCTGGTGCTAAATCTGGACGTGATCGATCCCAGGGGAAAGGCAATGTGAATCGTGTGTGGTAACGCCAAACAGGAGCGGTTGATTCAAAAAGATTCGCAGGGCTTAAAGTCAGAACGAATTGATTAGCAAGCCTTGTGCGAACCAAAAACATGGCGCTCGTTCTGCAGGGGCTTCCTCACACAGGAAGTGGTCAGGTGGTAGTCATAACACGGACCGCAGAACGACTCCCCGCAGCACCATATTCGACACTCGGCACAGATGGCAGCTCCGCAGTCACCGCACTCCGCCACGGCTAGCTTGCCGCATGGGATAGCGATGTCACTATCGCTGTATCCGTATTCGATGTGGCAATGGGCGTTTACGCTGCTCACGCAGACCCAATAGCCATTACGGCTCTACCGTCAGAAGCGAGATTTCTCATCTCGCTCAGGGCCTCGATTAAATCGTCCAAGTCGCGTTGCTCTACGACTATTGATCCTGATCCGACCTTCACTTCAACTTTGTCGTGCGTCTCACTCGTCCCTTCGTGCTGGAATTTCTGCGGCACGCGGCAGTCCTAGGCTGGTATCAACCAACCAACGAAATCTTATATTTCAAACATCTTTCGCATTGGCATTCGTGTGAGGGATGTCCCGGATTGGTTGTATGCCCTCACTTGGCGCAGATGTACCTGCCGTCTACATGGCAGATCATGGGCCTGAACTCAATGTCCTGAACACAGTAGGGACATCGAACGATCTTGCTCATTTGACCCCCAGAGCTTGATCTTCGCGATAACCCTACCTCTCATCTGTTTCTTTGGCAAGCGCGAAGAGATCCCTACAGCTTGATGACGAAGTAAAAGCGAAACTGCTAAACTGCTTCCGTGGACGCGTGATAGGGATTATGGCCTCAATTCTTGCACCGAGAAGCTCCAGTTGTCGTTGCATAGTTGGTCTCATTTCCACATCACTGCCAGGGCGAATCACCGAAACGTGCGATTGGCTCGGTTCAATTCACCGGCTTGCACCGCCGCGGCTGCTCCAACTTCGTGTGACCTCACTTGTTACCTACTGCCGCATCCAATGATGAGTTTTTTGGACGCATTGTATTCGCCTGGCGCAGGCCACGAATTCTGCGTGCTTGGGCCGTGAGCGGTTTTTCAGGTGGTGGTTTGGGTCTTCGGATTCTGCGGGTGGGAGCGCGCTTTTCAAGATTCTTCTTGCCTCTGGTTCTGGTTGATACTATCTGGAGACTGTGGATTTTCGGCAACTGCAAGAAATTGTTCGAGTCTCACCCGGTCTTCGGGAGCCATGTCGGTAAAGTCTATTCCATTGCCAACTTGGAGGTCGCGCGTCACAACAAGGCCGCCTATGCTCAGCTTTACATCGTTGATCCAGAGCACAAGTTTCAGCTTGGTTCCTACTTCCAGCGTGAACATCATCTCGACATAAAGACCGCCGATACTGAGATCGGCAGTTTTGACGCGGAGTGGTGTTGAAGCCTTATCCGACTGTAACTCCACCGCGACTGCGACTTTTGTTCGAGAATACTGCCTGCGCTCTTCCCGCTTTGACTCTGAAGGATGGTTAGGACTGGTGGGCTCCATGCCTCACCTCCGATCCGGTTATGCGCTCTTCTTCGAGGTGATGGCGGAAATCGCGGACCAGCGCTGCTCGACATTCTTGCTGCCGCAGTGCCGGCACTGCACCTCGCCTTCTTCATAATCCACCAAGGACAGAATCTTGTCGAAGAATGTCGTGCAGTCACAGCAGAAGAATTCGGTCGGGGTCGTTGAGTGTCCGCGGGGAGCGAACGCCCCCCAGTTTTCCGGAAGGCGAACAGCCTAAGACGAATCGCCGGTAATTTACTGACAGGTCAACGTAGCGGTTCCGCTCACAGTCATTGACGTGTTGTGCACTCCGTTATTCACAGTGAAACTAAGATTTTGTGGGGCACTCGCGGTGATGGTGACTGTGCCGGGTGCTGAGCAAGTAACCTCGCCCGTCGAACCGATAGTAGCTGCAACCGTACCGGTGTCCGTTTGCGAGGTCTTCCACGAGAGGCCGTCCACCTGCGACAGTTCCCGACTCTTGCCATTCGCGAAATTTCCGGTTGCAGTGTAACCAACCTGACCTTGAGGGCTGCTCGTTGTGGTGGCCGATTGGGGACTAACCGTAATGCTCGTTAGGTTCGCGTGACCTGCACCGCAACCGATAACAACCATCGAAACTAGAAACGCCAAAACAACATTCAAATGCTTCATAAGTGTTGACTCCAGCACGCTTGGATGCGTTGGAAATTCGCAAGGTTGGCATTTGCGTTGCCGGCAATTGCCGTCTTTGCCGTGCAGGACGGCCTGTTCGGCACGGTTTTAATGTTGGCTTCAGGTTGATGGCAGGTTCGTCGTGGTTCCTTGCACAGACGTCCGCGTTTCGGGCAAAAACTGCATTGGCCGGGTTGCGCAGGTTGGAGCCGTCTACAGGGCTATAAACGGCATCATAAGTTGCGATTTCTCCGGGCGACTGGCTTTTGCACTTACTCTACGAATCCGGAGTGGACTAAGAATGGCGATAATTATTTGGTTGGTGCTGGTAGTTCTACTGGTCGTGCTTGTCGTCCACGCTGCGACTTGGTGGTGGCGTCGTGATAGCCGGGGGGCGAGAGGCCCGATGCGTAAAAATCATCGGAGAGGATCGCGATGACCACTGTCGCTTCGTCTTGCTAAATGTGTTGCTGGATACCTATTTGCTTGCTCTTGATCCGCCTGTTTTACGGGGTACAAACCAGGAGTATCCCTCCTTCGGGTGCCGACCATATTCCACCCTCGCACACCTTTACCCGTTCAAACCCTAGGATTTAGTAGCGGTTCAGCAAGACCTGCCAGCAGTGGGAAATACCCCTCAGAGAAGCGCCGGAGGAGTAATTTGTTGAACAACGGCGCGCAAAGTGGAATAGGGAAACTTTTATTTGAGATTCTCAAACCTGGGCGCTATCACTCGAAGACTTTGCAAAGCCTTCTCCGCGATACTGCGTTCATGGTCAGCGTCGCGCTCTTCGGTGCGTTCCAGGCCTTGCAGTGCACTCATGGCATCATCGATCGCCTGTTTTTCGACGGTATGAAGGCCAGGGATCTCGCGCAGTTTGGCGAGGCGTGCCGCAATTTCAATTCGCGCATCTCCGATTCGCCCTGCGATCTTGGCATTCTCCAGTTCCATCATAGCCATTCGGTAAAGGTCTACCCAAAGCTCTTTATCAGGATCAGCCATACGTTCTTCAGTCCTAAGGTTCATCGGGCAGTGTAAGGTACCTCACGCATTAGAGTCCATTGACGAAAAGAAGACAACGAGCATCCAGGCCAATCTGACGTTGACACCAGAGGGCGAAGGATAGCTGGCGAAAATCGCGATAACACTCATTGACCCGTATTTTGGCGAACAAACGGCGCAAGCTAGTGACAACGCCGGTCTACGACAGTCAGGTCCAGTACCTCCGTAATAGTGCCAATGAAGCCGCTGAAAAGTAATCTAGTGTTTGCACGCAACTACAGGCGCAAGGGGTGGAGGGCGCATGAGCAAACGCTTGTTGGCAATACTAGGACTGGTCGCCGCGCTAGGGTTGGGCACGCCAGCGCTGATGGCCGATCACGGGGACAAGGACAAACACCAGCACGGAAACAAGCACAACGATTGGGACGACGAGCATGCATGGGAGCGCCGGGACGGGTATGAGTATCGCGTCTACTCCGATCGCGACGACCGTCCACCGGGATGGAACCAAGGTAAAAAGACGGGGTGGGGCAATTGCGGACTGCCACCGGGCCAAGCCAAGAAATATGGATGCCGAACCTATGTATATCAGGAACGTCCCGTTTACTACTACCAGGATGAGGTTGGGCGGATTATCGTTCGTCGCCCCATCATCGAGGTCCACGGCAGCGTAACCATTCATTAGTCTCAGCAGGGGGTTCGAGGAATCCTTACCGGACAGCGAAGATCAAAATGATCCCATTGCGCGAAAAAGCGGCGCTCCTCTACCAGCGCGCTGCCCGTATCCCTGTTAAAGCTCGCCTCATATTCGGGCTATTTTTGTTCGCAGCTCTGTTCTTGGCGATACACACCGCGGTGACCGCTAAGAATGCCAGCCTGCACTTGAAACTGCAACACAGCTTCCGCAGCGCTCAGGTGTCGGTATGGGTGGACGACGACCTTGCCTACGCGGGCAAAGTCACCGGCTCCATACGAAAGAAATTCGGTTTGATTCCCACCGACTCGGCACAGGGCAATCTGTCGCAAATAGTGCCAGTGCGTGCTGGCCAGCACAATATCCGTCTGCGAATTGAGCCTGACGACGCCGCGATGCAGGAAGACAGCATTAGGGGGGCCTTTTCCGATCACAGCGAACGTGAGCTTGCTGTCTCCGCTCGGAACAGCGGGCTCTCGCTGTCTTGGCAAGGGACAGATACGACTCCGGTCGAGAACTCGTCCACTCTCGGTTGGCTGTCGCAATATGCCGGCTCACTCTTGCTGACGATCACCGGATCCATCATGTCCGCACTTGCCGGATATGCGATCAAGGAACTACCGGCACGACTCCGCACAACATCCGACTCCGAGTCCACGACGGTGTCTCGGCCATCAGTAGAGGTGTCCACGGATTAGCCAGTCGGAAGAACGAGCCGAGATTCTCACCCAATGCGGTTGTGAGTGTGGTCGCCTGATTATAACAGTTATCACCTTCCTACCCTTATCCGTGCGGGGCCGGGGGGCGACTGAATTGCCGAGTGCGGGTTTCCATTTGCGATCGCCAAATCAGCAGCGCTAGAATCTCGCTGCATGAAGAGCTTTCTCTCGCCAGCGCTTGCTGTTTTGCTTGCCTGTGTCGCGGCCCCGGCACAGACTACGCCCCACCTTCGCTTCACCGTCACCCTTGGGCAAGGCGTTGCCCCTGTGGGAGTATCTGGCAGGTTGCTGATTTTCATGAGCAGCAAGCCAGACTCGCCCCTGCGTCCAACCTGGGATAGCGATCTACAAGATCTCTGGATAACCGCGAAGGAAGTGCAAAACCTGACTTCAGGCAATTCAGTTGAACTGGATGCTGTCGACCTCACATTTCCGGAACCGTTCTCGAAAGCTCCTCCGGGCGAATATCGGCTTCGTGCCGTCCTCGATACCAACCATACGTATGCGTACCTGCAGCACGAGGATGATGGGGACTTGCTCAGCGAAGTCTCGGTGCAGCACTGGCCCGCTGCAAATATATCTCTGACACTCACCCAGCATGTAAGTGATCCGCCGCTGGTGGCACCTCATGCCGAGTTGCTTGATTTCGAATCGCGTCTCCTAAGCGAGTTTTGGGGACGGCCAATTCATATTCGCGGACTCATCGTTCTCCCGCCCTCGTACGGGAAGAATCGATCCCTCAAATATCCAACTACCTATTGGACCCACGGATTCGGGGGAACACTTTCTGGCATTGCGACGTATGAACTCCAGTATTACTACCCGTACATGGAGCGGGGCGAGAGGCCCGAGATGATTTACGTTCTGCTGGATCAATCCTGCTCCTTCGGCACTCACGAGTTTGCCAACTCCGCAAATAATGGGCCCTGGGGCGATGCGCTTGTGAAAGAGCTGATACCCGACCTCGAGCGCAGGTACCGCATGGATGGCAAGCCAAGTGGCCGCCTGCTGCAGGGCCACTCCTCCGGTGGCTGGGCAGCTTTGTGGCTGCAGGTTAACTACCCAAGTATCTTCGGCGGCACTTGGCCTACCGCGCCAGATCCCGCAGACTTCCGCTCCTTTATTCCCGTTGACCTCAGGACCGACAGAAACATCTACCGGAAGCCTGACGGTTCACGACGGATCGTCATGCGTGTGCAGGGCAGAGAGATCGCGATGGAGGATTACGCACGCCGGGAGTTGATCCTTGGAGAGTATGGAGGTCAACTGAGTTCGTTCGAAGCCGTTTTCAGCCCGCGCGGTGCAGACGGCCTTCCCATGAGCCTCTTCAATCGCATCACCGGCGAGATAGATCCCGAAATAGCCAAAGCCTGGGAGAAATATGACATTGCGAGTATTCTGCGCCAGCATTGGAGCGAACTCGGACCCAGGATTAACGGGAAAATCCACCTATATGTCGGCACCGACGACGACTACTATCTTGATGAACCTGCACGTCTCCTGCAGCAAACGATCCGAGACTTGGGCGGCACGGCAACCTTTGCATTTCTTCTTGGCCGCACCCATGAGAATCTCTACGACAATGGCACAGCGGAGCAGATTTGGCAGCAAATGTGGGAGACTGCGCGGCCAGTCAAACACAAAGCTAAAGCTCCGACGAGCCCTCCCTTTGGCACGCAACTCTTAGAGCCATTTGGCCGCACGTGTCGTGACCCATTGGCCCAAAGTCTCGGTTTGCTGGCCACGACCCCCTCCCACCCGGTTGTGGGACTTCAGCCGGACTGTGCGACGGTATCGTGGTCAGATGACGAGCCAGTCGGAAGTAACTGTTGTAGGATAGCTCGACAAATCGCAGCCGTTGAGTACCGCTTTGGCGAAGGCGACACAGTTGCCAGCTTGACTTGCCCCTCAACAAGTAGGACCATTCCCACAGAATCGATATGCTGAAGCAAACGGCACTCTTGTTCCTCTTGCTCGGGATGGCGTTCTCCCAGACCCCCAGTGTCGAAGTCCACTTAGATGACATCAGAGGCAGGGAAGTTAAATGCACGACCGAAGTTCCTAAGGACTTTGCCTGCGCGATATTCTTCGATGTCGATCCGCCCATTCACGACGGTATAGACATCGCTAGCGTTGTTGGTAAGGAGGCCAATTCCCCTCAGACTCCTCCTGCGCCAGTGATCCGGGAGGTTTCTCTAATACTCGATGGTACGCTGTACACCGCTGTGTACGACCCGCCCTTGAAACGAGATGAGAAATTCTCCGGTCTCAGGAGACACGTTGGCATTCCTGCACGAGTCGATGGTGACGCCTTATTCGTTAAATGGCCCGACGGTAAAGAAGCGAAGGCTAAGATCATTCGGCGCGAAAAGATCAATCCCAATCAGCCCCAACCCGCGTGAACCATCCCCGCCCTTGTCCCATGCTTCGGCACGTCTGCCACGTCGTCAGCGTACGGCTCGGAGCCTAGTCGAAGAATATGCTTTCATGACTGTCGTAAGCAGGCGATTACACTCATTGACCCTCGTGAGTGTGCGGCACAACTGTCGATCAATGTCCTACTGCTGAGCCTTGGTGTACTGCGATGCCACAGCTTGCCACTTGCCCTTTCGCTTGACCCATGTGTCGGTGAAACGATACTTGCCGCTTATATCCTGCCCCTTATACGTGCCCCTCAAAGTGTTGGTTCCGACGGCCACAGCGGTGTTGCCGTAAATGTGGACTCTCAGGTCGCTCAGATCCTCGGATTGGATTTTAAAATCGCCCGAACTCAAATCCATCTTGTCTTGGGCCTTGTCGGTGACGCGGCCGCTAGGGTCGGTGGTGATGATGTCATCGGCTTCATATTGATCCACCGCGGCTGCGCCTTCTTTTATGGTCGCCTGTGCCCAGTTTTGCTCGTATTTCTTGATCTGATCCTCGACACTACTCGCCTCTTGACCGGCGGCGAGCGACAGCGAAAGCAAGCAGAGCGATGCAATAGCAAGCAGGTTCTTCATAGCACCTCCTTTGGAGGCGGCAATTGTACTCAGCGTCATCGCGTGAAGCGAGCGGTAATAATTGTAAACAGGCGATCACACTCATTGACCCTCTGCCGATGGTCGGGCTTCTTGCCTTCGTTGGTGGAGTCGGCTCGCGACGTATGCCGTCACCTGTGCGTGAGGGGGTCAACACCGTTCTGTTACACTCTCCCCTCTGAGGGGGCCTCAAACAATGCCAAACCTGTCTTCAATAGTGAAGCAGTTGCGAAAAGAGAGAGATCTAGTAGCAAAACAGTTAAAACGGCCTGACGCTTGAACTATTGCAAAATACCCTCAAGACTTCACAAGCCGAGATCCTGGCCGTGCTCGAACTGTACAGAAACGAAGGCCAGGTTACGAGGTCGAAAAGTGGCGTCTGGACCCTGGTGCAAGAAGAAGCGGAGACGCCAAAACCTTCGTAACCTTTTCCGGCGGAAACAGGCGAGTAACAATGTCCGTGTGAAACCCGGACCCATTCCAGTGCACGCCCTCCTCAATCAAGTAGTTGCAAGGGTCCACGAAACACCGATACCAGAATCGAAATGCACCTCCCGGCCTGACTGCCCTTGCGAATTCTGCGTCAAGCGAAATGCGGACCTGGCCGCCGGCTTGACGCTCGGACAGCAGCTCGCTCTCATTGCGTACGAGTGGATGGTGGACCGGCAAACGGATCCGGATATGCGGGAGCGTCAAAAAGGAGACCCCGCCTTTGTGGAAGAACAACGCCAGTTCGTAGCAGAGTTACTTCGCAAATTCCAGCCAGCCACGCCTTCAGTGAGGCGTAGACAGAAACGCTGAAAGAAAAGAAGGCCGCCTTACAGTGCTTGGGATGGGGTGCGGCCCTCTATCTTCGCGTTTTGGGTATCCCCGTTTTAGCACAGCCGACGAGACTGTCCATCGGGTATTCACCTAAGGCTCGCCGGAGGACCTACGTAAGAGTGGGGTGATTAGGGAAAAGAGGACTCGCCTGGGTAAAGCCATTTGGTTTGACGAGCCCCTCTTCACTCGCGTACTTTCTCCTTTTCTTTTTTAACGCACATCCCGCGAGGGGTCTATCGGGCAGTTCGGGTAGAGGCAATGTAGGGACGTTTTGCCGCCACGGCGAGGGACTTTGCCCACCTGGCATCAGTCCTGTTAGGACCCCGTTTTTAGAGGTGTGTCAGATTACGTTGCCCTCCGAGGAAACCTCAGGCAAAGACCCTATAGACACTTCCCTCCGATGTCGGTTAGAAGAACGAAAGAAGTGCCATAACGCGAAGTCAGAGGGCCGCACCCTTCTGTCACGAAGCCAGCAAGGCGGCCCTCTTTCTTTCTAGCCTCAACCCCCACCTCCGCCCCCCACCCCCGTCCCCCCAACCCCGAAACCGATCATTAAGGCTCGTCTGGGTTAGCCTGCCTGCAGCAAATTGCGCCCAAAACGCAAGATTGTGCTCGACCCTATTCTGCCGGTGACCGCAACTTCGCTGCTCACAAGCTTCCGATGAGCCCGGTGGTGGCATCAAACGTGCTGCCTTGGATACGTTTGTCAATATGAGGCGAGATCAGGTGTTCCAGACGTGAGTATCAGCGCCAACTCTCAAGGAAAGCCGATTTTGGACCCAGAGAGTTTCCAGCGTCTTCTGGCTGCTGCGTTCATACTGCAATTACAGAATGATCCTCGCAATGAAAAACTCATGCTCGAAGCCCCACCTCGGTTCCGCGCAAACCAGAGGGTTATCCAGCGACGAACACCGTCGTTGAGACATCGCTCTCGGCAGTGGAGTAGGTTGAAGCCATTCCTCGCAATTGTAAATCCAAGGTTATGGAGAACAGTTGAGGCGCTCGCTGTAGCTGCTGTTTTTTGCACGATGATAGGCCTGTCGCTTCGCCGGGTCACACCTTTACTTGCTGAGGCTTCCAAGGCGCCTATTGCCGAAGTGCGAACTATCGGTTCGAACATGCCGCCAGCGGCCGAGGTCTTGGGACAGACCCAAACACATGCTGCAACACTAAACTCGCGTCGCCCGATTGACGACCACGAAGCCGACATCGTAGCTAAAGACGTCGTCATTCGTTACGACGGGAAGTCTAAGAATCTCCCTAATAATCGACCTCTGAAGGACCTTAAACGGCGTTCAGAGAATGCGGGCTTGCAGACGGGCGTTCGACACACTTTTGGTACAGATACTGCCTCACTCGCAGCCGATACCGTGGTCCGGTACGGTGCACCTCTCGCGGCAGGTGCAAGACCATAAGAGCACCCAAAAACCGATCATTGAGATGACGCTTTCTGACATTATCCAAACTGTATCCGTGCTCGTGGAATTTGCCATTGCCTTGGCTCTATTTCTACATTCTGCCCAGAATCAAAATGGTAATGTAGCCCGCGACAACCCCACCCTTCAATTCTTGGTATGGATCGCCATGACCCCGCTTCAGCCGTAGTTGTTCAGCAAGTAAGCGATCCCGAATTTATACCTGTATTTTTAACAAGATCATCCTCTACACGCCAACAGCGAATATCTCAGCCTGCATCAAATCACTTGTTTACGAAAGGCCCTATGGGATTGTCGAAGGATTACGATCATGAGAAGTGGGTCAAGTTTTACAAAATGGCGATCTTGGGACTGGAGCGCACTAAGCTGAGGGACCGGATCGAAGATACTCGGGTCGAGATGGCAGCTCGCATAGTCAAGCTGCGCGATGTTCCCGGCATGCACGCCGAAGAGATTTCCGCTATGGATAAGGCACATCGAACGCTCGTGCTTTTGGAATCGGAGGAGGAACGGTTCGCTTCAGAAGAGAAACGCCGCGCTATCGAGGAAGCATTGCGCCAGACACGCTCGATTGCACCCAAGATTGAGAAGCTCAAGGCGTCTTAAACAGCCAATGGGGAAATGCGTAAACGGGTGCTTCCTATGCCGCGACTGGTCACCGAGCGTGTCAAAGAGTTGCGGCGAGAAATAGCTAGAATGACCGAAGAAAACCGCAAGTATTTGAGCGGCCCTAGATACGGCTCCGCATCTGCCGACCACGAACGACGGTTCCAAAGGTTGCTCGAAATCGTAGATGAGTTGAGAAGCCTGACTGAATGGAAAAAGCCATAAGTCCGTGTCCATTTCCGGAAACGGAACGCGGACTCTGTTCCATTTTCCCTGATCACTAGCTCGCACCATCGCCAGGATCACCGAAGTGCGGATTCACGATCACGCCGGGCAGCCAGGTCAAGTGAGTGGATTTTGAGCGGATGGAGTGTTCGAAGTGTGGCGAGAGGCTCCGGCTTCAGCCGCAGAAGTTAGGCAGCCGCATCCCGTCCCGATTTAGATAGACGGTGCTCCTGTACCGGGACCCACCTGCCCCAGAAAGATCGCGAGAAGCAATCCCCACAGCGCACCGGGCGAACAAACAGCAGGGGCAAGATGTACTTTTCCCAAAAGGTTCGGGGACGCGAGGCAAAGCCGTTAAAGCTGCCGCAGTTTCGGCACTCAAACAATCTTGCAAACACGGCTTCACCTGTGCTGCAGGCAACAAATCTCGCCTGCAATCATATCAGGACTGGGCACTGGCAACGGAATTAGGTAGGATGTGGCGCGCCCGGCGTCCTCCTCCGGACGACAGGAAGCGCGCCTCATCCAGCGGCTAAAAGACCTGATCGGGCGGCGGGCTAGCTGGCATCGTGGTTACGGCCACCACCTCCTGTGCCAGTGAAAACCTGAAGCCGATGGATTTTGAGCGGATTGAGTGTCCGAAGTGCGGCGAGAGGGTCCAGTCCAAGCCAAGGGACGCAAGCGCGAATCTTCGCTGCGATACACCCCAATCCTCAGAAAACGTGATAGCTTTGTGGGGCTTTTCATTACTCCGTCGCGGCCTGGGAGTCGGCCTCCTGTAGGTATCGAGGAACGGGCAGCGTTCGGCCCAGGAGGCAACTATGGCTGATGACGATTCTTCCACGTCTGGTCAGCTCTTAGGATTTCCCGAGTGGCAGGGCAAGCTTGAAGCCGCCCTCCGTGAATCTGACCCGCAGAAGCTGCCGGACATGGTGAGAGCCGCCGAATCAGCTATCGTTTTGCGGCAGCAAGCCTTGGCTAACAGACCGGACGGACAGGCGGAGCGGCAAGACATCGCCGATGCCTTGCATGCACTCCGAGTTATTCAGAGAGAAAAGCTAGACTTTCCCGACGGGAACAAAAAGCAACATCCTTGACGGTCAGGCATATCAAGAGGCTCACTCGTTTGCAAGGCACGAGCGCGTCTCGATCCTGCACGGTAATTTCCGGTGGAGTGGTGAAAACGCACGCGGGCGCTACCCGGTCTTGTCAGTCGAACCAAAAGTTGGATAATGGCGTTCCTTCTGGACGGGCTTCCTCACGCATGAATGCGTGATGTGGTAGTCATAGCACAGGCCGCAGAAGGAATCTCCGTTAGCATTCCAAGGCAAATCGAAGCTCCACAATCATCGCACTCCGCTTCGGCACGATTGCTGCACGACGGTCCCTATGTGGCGGCCTGTTCAACTTGGCAATGGGATTCATGCAAAGCAATCGCACGCGAAAATGCCCCAGACTCGGTTAAGTCGTAGGGCATCGTCGTTAGGCTCTCCCCTTAGCAGCCCATTTCACATGATTTCAGATGTTCGTATCGGTCCAGCAGGTTGCCTGATTCCCGCGCCTGTGGCGGATTCCGACAGATAGCAAAACCGAGATGCTAACAACAGAAGGTAGAGCACACTAGGGTATTCCTTGTATTACTAATTTTCGCGCCTATAGCATTATTTTCTCTCTCCTTTGCCTCGATGATGAGGTAAAACGCTCAAAACCTGATGGCACGGTTCGTGCTACATGTCTCGTGGATTCAAAAGCAGGCACATGCCGAGGAGGTAATGGGCCATGCGAGAGAACAGAGAGAAGTGGGTGGAACTCTGCGCGCAAGCAGCCCTCGAACAAGATTCGCGGAAACTGATGGCGCTGATTGACCAGATCACTGCGCTTCTCGACGCCAAACAGCAGCGGTTGATTGAAAAAGATTCGCAGCGCCTGAAGTCGGAACCAGCTGGCTAAGGCATGCCCGCATTGCTAAGAGTGAGCAGATCACTCGGTAATGACCAGCAACGAGTACGGTCATGAACAGATGGGACAAGGCACGCCACGAACAAAGAGTGGCAGCGATTAGCAGAGAGTTGGGTCGACTCCTTAGAGGCCAGACTGAATTTGCTAGCAAAGGTTCCAAATGCGCGCAAGGGCTTCGACAGGACGAAGCCTCTCGCAAGCGCATCCGCGAATTGTTTGCGGAGTTGGAAAGACTCAGGAGTGCGGCATGAACACCTATTGCGAAGTTATAATTGAAATCCCCTAGACAGCAATTCGTTCTGCGGTACATCCATCGGAGCAAATTTCAACTGCTCGTTTGCACCCATCTGGGCAAGCAATTTCAAGTGGGAATCTATTTCCGCTTGGCCTATCCCAAAATCTGACAGCACCGCTCGTAGCTCTTTTTCTGAAGCGTAATTTTGGGTGGGATTCGAATCGTGTTGGGGCCTCCCTACTCCAATCTCAATTCGGTCGTTGTCTAGACGGCGGACGCTAACAATCACTAGCATAGCTTGCTGCTAGAACCTACTTCAGATTTTGCCGCTCCCGCCAAGCAGCCGCATCCATTCGCAGAACCCTAAGACCGTTCAACGCACTGACGACAGCCTCACGCTCTTCTTGCGTTCCATTGTGGTCTTTAGAAAGCTCCAGCCGCCTCTTGTGCATTTCAGACTCGGCGGCCTGAACTAGCTTCACCATCCTCGTCCAATCAGTTTCCAGCAGAGCCGCTCTGTACGAATCTTGCCAGCTATAGCTGGGCGGCACTCTGATCTCTGGATAAGGATCAACTAGCCTTTGACTGGTAGCCATTCTGACGCTCCGTAATTCTGCGTAGATTATCTAGCGTCGCCAATGCGTTCCGCAGCGCGGCTTGTTCGCCACTCGACGATTTCGAATGCAGGTCTTCGATGCGATCAAGAACGGCATTTCGAGCGCGGGTGATCCGTTCCAGCAGTTTCACGGGCTTGGTTTCGAACAAAGCAGCTTGGCAAAGCTGGCGCCACTCAGGGATAAAAGGGCTGTGCTCAATATTGCTCATTTTTCGTTTTTATAAAACGAAAATGACCTTGCGTCAACTCCTTTGTTTGTAAGCGATTACATGGATCTGAGCATTTATTTCTGGATAGTGACCGATATCCCGATTAAGGGATCATTAATACGATTCTGGCGTAGCAATAGGCGGCCTACTTGCCTGTCTTCCGCGCGCAACGGGACAGGTGAACAAGCTAACCAGCCCTGTTGGGCATATCCGAAAGCGGGAACGGCTGGCGTTCGTTCTGAACAGGCTTCCTTACGCAGGAATTCATCGCGTGATAATCACCACACCACTCACAGAACGATTCGCCGCAACACCAAGTTCGACAGTCGGCACAGATGGCAGCTCCGCAGTCAGCGCACTCTGCCACGGCACGATTGCTGCAGGGCGTCCCGATGTCACTATCGCTGTATCCGTGTTCGATTTGGCAATAGGGATTCACGTTTTATTTTGCCTATGAAAAAAGTAAACATATCCTGCAATCGCCGCCGCTAGCAGTGCCGCTCCGATGAGCGCTCCGCCAATCCATACCCGCACAGACGGTGGTTCTTCTTTTTCAGGCATTCAGTTCCGCCTCTGCACAAGCCAGTTCATATCAGTGCCAGCCAGCGAGCGTTCCACGGCAGGGGGTTCGCATACCCGTCGTTTCAGTCCTTCGCTCAACTCGAATTCAGCGTCGGAGGCGGGTGAGCTGACGCAGTGCAAGAGGAAACGCAAGTGCCGCGATGAGGACAAACACGACAGAGGTCTGAAAGTCCATAGCTGCCCCCGGATTCGCACTGGAGCTTACCAAAATCATTAATAGGGTTCGATAGAGCAAAGACTGTAGAAATACCAGATGGCGGCACGACTTATCTCGTGCATCTGAAGGGTTTAGGGATGTGTTTCCCTCTCTCGGAGCGCATTGTGAAACCAGGCCCGGATGCAGCAAGCTGCAGACACTCGGTTCGGACGGAATAATCCGGGACCAAGCGAGATCGGAAGCACCGGGTGCAATCGCCAGTTCAAGACACAGGCCGGGGCAGGTTTTGTATTGGGAGCAGCATGCCCGCACAAACGTCTCGAATAAGACTCGATTTTGATACAAAACGAAAGTGATTATCGCCATGCAACAGGCCGGAATTCTGCGGAGAAAAGCCACGGGGTTCGAACTGTGAATAAACAGTTGACATTCGAGACGACGGACATCCCGACAACCGCATCCAAAACGCAGTGCAATTCCGGAAATTCAAGTCGGCGCTGGTCCGGACGTATGACGACTTTGAAAGTAATCACACGCTGCAAATGGCGGCGGAAGAAGCACAGAAAGGAGTTGAGAGGTGGCTAAGGAAAATAAAGATTCTGAAGTGAAGCTTGCTGGAGCAGGAAATGAGAGGGCCCTTATTGGATTCCAACGGTACTGACAGCCCGTTCTCGATTCTCTAAGGAATTCTTCGACTCGTCTTACCGGACCCAAATCGGACCCACATTGGGAGAGAATCGCACTATTCTGACGATTGCGGAGCGGAGGCGCTCAGGCGACCTCTCTTCCTTGCGGCCGTATTGCAGCTTCCATCACGGCCTCAGCCCGCAAGCTTTGGAGATCTCGCGAGATGGTTACAGTGGCGAGAGTGCGACCGCCTTTCTTGTACGCTACGGCACAATCGCGCGCATCGAGACTCCCATCGATCTCGATCGCGTCCCACTTCTCGGCGTGGCCCACGTAATTGATAGCCACGTCATAGTGTTGACTCCAGAAGAATGGAACAGCGTCAAACTTTTCGCGACGGCCAAGAATATTCTTAGCTGCCACTTGTCCCTGGCGCTCAGCGACCACCCAGTGCTCGACGCGAATTCGCTCGCCGGTGTGCGGATCTGGCCAGCGGGCGGCATCGCCGGCTGCGAAGATTCCGGCCACGCTGGTTTCGAGGTATTCGTTGACTTCGATACCCCGATCGATCGCGAGCCCAGCTTGCTCGGCCAAAGCCAGTGATGGACGCACACCTACCCCAGGACCAGGAAGTCTGCGTCCAAAGCTGTTCCGCCGGTTAAGGTGACTGTGCGACCATTCACCCGGCTGACAGTCTCCCCCAAATGAAAGGTTACGCCGTGAGCTTCGTGAAGCTTGCGAATGAAGAGGCCAACCTCAGCTCCCATTACGCGTTCGAGCGGCTGGCTGATCAGGTGCTACTACATCTACAAGGATTCCACGGGCGCGCAGCGATGCGGCAACTTCCAAGCCGATAAAGCTTGCGCCAACAACCACCACACGTTTTGCGGAAGCTGCCTTGGCAATGATCGCCTTGCTGTCAGCGAACGTGCGGAGATAATGGAGCTGAGAACTCAGTCGCGCCTTCAATCGGCAAATGGACTGGGTCGGCTCCGGTGGCCAACAGGAGAGCGCCAAATTCGAGTGCCTTGCCATTCTCAAGCACTATCCGCCGTCTTTTTGTATCAAGCGATGAAACTCGTGACTGAAGGAGAAGATCGATCCGGCGGTCGCGATAGTAGTCCGAAGGCCGCAAAGGAATCCAGTCTTCTTGAGCCGTGCCTGCCAGGTAATCCTTGGAAAGGTTCGGACGATCCACAGGCGGAGAGGCGTCGGCACTCACGATGGTAAGAGGACCGTCGTAGCCCTCTCGCCGCAGCATGTCGGCCGCAGCTAGACCCGCGGCGCCTCCGCCCACAATCACAACCGAGCTTGGACCCTCCGTTCCGCGCTTGGGAGCCGGTGGTGAGACTTTCTCACGAACAAAAATCATGTCGCCCAGTCTTTCCACTCGCCAACAAGGGACCGGATCAAGAGCGGGTGCCCGCAGCGCCTCGCCATTCCGGAGACTGAAACATGCATGGTGCCAGGGACAGCGCACGGTGTCGCCCACGATTAAGCCTTCTGCGAGCGGGCCGCCGTAGTGGGTGCAGTGGGCGCCGATGGCAAAGAACTCATCACCGCGGCGGACCAGAACCAATTCTTCGCCGTCGGCCTGGCCCGATATCATGCTGCCATCGCCGAGATCGCGAATCGGAAATCCATTTCTGAAATCGGGTTTGTTCGTCTCTGGTGTCTCTGCCATGATTTGCCTCCCGAGCCATTCGATACTGCAGTAAGATCCGAGGATGGTGGCTGTCATCGAACCGATGGTTCGGTTCATACAACTCGCGAACTGCGCAAGTTTCTTGAACATCACCGCGGCTTCAGGTTACTTCGCGCCCCGCAACCTGGGCCCATTCGCACCTCGCTCATCGCCCTAGACTCCGGTAAGTCCCTGCAAGAAGCTGCATCACAATTCAGTCTCGCTATGCAGATCGGGAGAGCGTTGCACGATAATCAGCGGCGAATTTCTCAATGCCTTTGCGTGTAAGCTCGTGTTGTATATCAAACGCTTCCCACGGTCGTTCCAAGTCAAGCTCCTCGTAAGGGATCGGTTTACCGGGAGCCTTGTATTGGAACTGGTTGTCGGGCATTGGGAAATTCTTGCTCGCCCACTGTTCCAAGATGTTTCGCGGGCACGGTTGCAAGCTCGGTTTGGAGGACGAAACAGTAGAGCAGGTGTTCGAGACTGCGGATGCTGGCAGCTAAGACAAGAACGTGACCATCACCCTTCGAGAACATCCGCTTAATGTTCTTCACGACATCCATTCCGTTCTGACCGATGTCATCCAAGCGCCCGACGAAAGGCGAGACGTAGGCTGGTTCCTTTGTGCCTTTCGTCGCTGCGTACACTGCGGCTGCCTGTTGCTGCGAAAAGCAAAGCGTCATGTTGACCCTCATGCCCTGCTTCACCGACATTCTGTGCCGCTCGAAGCCCTTCAGCCGTGCATGGATATTTGATGTACGCATTGGGAATCCACGAAAACATTTCCTGCCCTTGGCTGAACATCTCTTGCGCCGTCGTCTTTTCATCCGAGAAAACTTCGATAGACACCCCAGCATCGCCGACCAATGGGGAGATTGTTTGGACGATTTTCTTGTATTCATCCATTTCCTCCCGGTTGGAGAGTTTGTGACCTGACGTGATTAGCTCTTTGATGTGAGGGTTCTTGGCAATCAACGAAGGGTTGGTGGTCTGTCCATCGACAAATCCCAGCAGTTCCTTAACCTGTCGGGTCTCCTGCGGGTCGCCGCCATCCACAAGTATTTTTGTCTTGGGTCGAGTCATTGAAATCCTCCTTCTGTTCGCCGGGAACACACAGGTGTATGTTCGATGCTAAGCCGAGTCAGCAGGATGTCGCTATCGACTTCAACATTTGGCTGAACCTAACGGATCAGCAAAATTGGGCAAGGTGAATTACTCGCTGGTTTTGCGAGAATACGGACTCAGGGTCTGAGCCCAATCACTAGATTTTGGCGCTACGGGACACACCCACCGCGAACGAAGAGCCTGCAGTTCCCAACAGGAAGCCCACAACCAACAAGTTCCGATATCCGGTCGCAAACGGGACCAGCGCCACGGGAATGGCGACGAAAAACATAAGTACCGTGAAGACGATGCGGCCACCGAAGCGGTCGGTCAGCATGCCCATGGGAATGCGGGCCAGGGAGCCGAGCAGAACCGGAACCGCAACTAGGAATGCCGCCTGAGTGGCAGTGAGGTGGAGCAGTTGGCGAAACCGAGGAGCGAAGGCGCTAATCAATCCCCATGCTGCAAAACAAACTGTAAAGGAAATTGTGCCGAGCAGCAGCTGGCGGTTCTGCGGTCCTCGCTGGTGAAAGTTGTTGGTCATCAAAGTTCCTGTGTGTCTGGAGCCAACGGTAGCTTATGGAACTTCTGCTAGTGTGAAAGTTTCACCATGGTACACCTGCCGCGACTATGCCCGACGTCCTAACGTGACCGGCGCAACGTAATGCGGAGAAGGCGGCTTCTTAATAAATGTGGCAAACAAGTTCAGCGCAAACAGCGTAACGGCGCTCATTTCGATCAGGGCGGAAACTGGCAGCCACGACCATGCTGACTGGAGTAGTCCCCGATAGGCCAGAACTTCCGAGCTGACCCGCATCAAGCATCCGGCAGTAAGAAGTAGGAGGGCCAGGAACATCAGTCACTCGCTCAGCCACTTGGCCGTGCAGACACTATCGCCCGGAAACGTACTGCTGAATCCCACCGGCTTTCACCGCGAGGAAGAATCTCACTTCTGGGCCAACATCTCAGTCCAGTTTGGCATCTGCCCTGTAGACGCCACCTCGTTCATGGAGGAAGAAACCGTGAAAGAACATGTAAGCGCATTGTGCACTGTCGCATTGCTGGCAGGTTCACTGCCTAGTGTATTGGCGCAAGGAAGTCAGCCTGCCCAACCGTTAGATCCCACGGCTCAAGCTCCGGCAACGCGGGCCCCTACTACTCCGCCGACCTTTCCGACATCGAAAGCTAAAGAACAGCCGGACGGGAGTGGCGCAAAGGTTTATATGGGGACGATTGTCAAAGATGGAGAGGCTTATGTCTTGAAAACCGGCAATCAGACTTACTTACTGGACAGCCAGAAGAAAGCCAAGAACTACAACGGAAAAGATGTCCAGTTAACGGGTAGGCTAGACAATGACAAGAAATTGATTCATGTCGAAAAGATCAAAGTGTCACCGGCCATTTAAGAAGAAATGTTAGGAGGAGGCTGCCAAAAATGGCTAAGGATCCGATTTGCGATATGGAAGTGGATGAACAGACAGCTGAGTTCAAATCTCAATACGGAGGCCAGACTTACTATTTTTGCTCAGCAGGATGCAAAGAACAATTTGAAGCCCGGCCCGAGCAGTATGCACGTGTCGCGTAAGAAAACGGTGTAGAGCCTGCGAGTTGTAATCGGCCTCGCCGCGTACGGAATCAGAGTGGTGACTGGATCGGGAATTTGCTGTATTGTCCACCTGGCCAGATGTGGCCCACTTCATGGGTGCGGTCCGGAAATCCCAAAGCAGATTGTTCTGTTGCGGCTGCCGGGTCGGATTCCCGAACGCGTTACTCAGGGAGGTGCACGTATAGCTACTCAATCCTGATCGCCGATGATGATCCCACCATTCGGCTGCTGCTCCGCCGGTTGTTGGAGAAGGGAGGA
Organism: Terriglobia bacterium; assembly: GCA_963790645.1. GTDB lineage: Bacteria > Acidobacteriota > Terriglobia > Terriglobales > Acidobacteriaceae > JAIQFF01. The sequence goes on from CAWBPS010000016.1 coordinate 462,819, forward strand.
CTGGCAAGTATGCGGTGAAGCCAGTAATGGTGTTGAGGCGATAGAGTGAGTCGAGCGATTCAAGCCGGACGTCGTGGTGATGGATCTCGCTAGGTTGCACAAATTGGAATAGATTGCAGCCCGATGACGTTGAAAGCATTTTTGGCCGCCGCTCCAATTCCATCCTAGCTGGCGAGAATGCAACGGGATCGGCCAGCCGAGTACCAGCGGCCTCGCCAGATCGCTATGCACGAACGCGGTTTGATTCCTGTGGAGCACATACCGATCAGTCTTCGCCCATTAGAATAAAGCTTCCAGTAGGTGTTGAACCTCCTTCTGGATCACGTCCCAATAGGGTCGCAACCGAATCGGGATGGCTGCCGCGCTTTCGGTGTTCATGAGCCGTAAGCGCGATCTTCAGTTTGGGGTGCGTGATTGTAATCTCCCGCACCTCCGACTATGGGTGGGGTCTAACGCTGCCGTGGGAGAGGTCTGCAAACTGCGGATATGAGTCGCGGCGGGCTGACGCCGCGCTGCGCTGAGTCGCGCCTCGAATTAGATTATGTACAGGTGGCGTCGGCCATTCGCAGGGGGATCAGGCCTTCAAAACTCTCTCTTCTCAAAACGCAGTTGTGAACAGGGAGGTCGAGGTGCACGAGCGAGAGCGGAAGCGTCCGCAGGTGGCGCCCGGGAATTGTTTCACAATTCAGACGACCGTGGTGTATTGACCGTTAGCGCTGACCATAACGTGTTTCTTGAGGCCGATGACTAGTTTTTTCAAACGGACGCTCTGCCGTTATATTGCACTCCGTTTCAGAATATAGTCGAGACCTCCGACCCGGAACCATCGGTAGCCATAGGGCTCCAGAAGTAAACAATGCTCGCCAGATGCATCCGCCTTACTATTTTCTCCTGAAAGCAGGTTCGCGAGGCAACCGGACCCTTCCGAGTCCAGCTTAAGCCAGACTTCGCGCGGGGTCGCACTCAGGTTGTGCACAACCACTACGGAATTGTTTCGCCAGTCGTAGCGGATGGCCAATACCTCAGGCGTCCGAGTCTGCACAATGGAAAACTCGCCCCAGCCGATTTCCGGAGCTTCCTTGCGCATACGGATCATGCGTTCCATCCAGTTCATGAGGGAATTGGGATCAAGTCTCTGTTGCGCGACATTGACATGTTCGAAGCCGTAGACTCCGCCGGTGATCACAGGGAGGATTGGTTTATCGCTTTTGGTGAATCCTCCTTGCGGTTCCTCAGACCATTGCATGGGAGTACGTGCGCAATTCCGCTCGGGAAGGCGAAGATCGTCTCCCATGCCGATCTCATCGCCATAGCGCAAGACAGGCGTACCGGGTAAAGCCATCATCAGACTGTAGGCGAGCTCCAAGCGGCGGCGATCACCTTGCAGCATGGGAGCAAGTCGCCGGCGAATGCCACGGTTGTAAAGCTGCATGTCTTTGTCAGGAGCGAAGACGGCGAACACGGCCTGCCGCTGGTCGTGAGTCAGCCGCCCTAGATCGAGTTCGTCGTGATTCCGGAGAAACTGTCCCCATTGCGCCGTCGCC
>CAWBPS010000017.1:0-90262 GCA_963790645.1 Terriglobia bacterium
ATCGTAGAGGAAATGGAACCCGACGCGGCGGCCGATCTGCTGGCCGACCTGCCCGAAGAGCGCACCTCCGAAATCCTGCTGGAGATGGAACCCCAGGAACGCAAGGAGATGGTCGAACTCCTGGAGTTCAAGGAAAACACGGCCGCCGGCCGGATGAACACCGAGTACCTGGCGGTCAATGTGAGCGCCACGGTGCACGATGCCATTGAGGCCTTGCGTCGCTTCGAGGGCGGGGTTGAAACTGTCAGTACAATCTATCTGGTGGATTCCCACGGCACCCTGGCGGGAGCTGTACCCCTGGCCAAGGTGGTCCTGGCCGCTCCCGACACGGCCATGCTTTCCCTGACCCAGGAGCCGCTCATCTCCACTCGCGCCGGCGCCAAGGAGAAGGACGTTGCCGAGCTCTTCGACAAGTACAATCTCCTGACCCTTGCGGTGGTGGACGACAACAAGAAATTGACCGGCGTCATCACCTCCGACGACATCATCAGCCTGCTGCGAGCCAACCTGTAAAAGATCGTCGTTGGCCATTGGTCCTTGGTCCTTGGCCGTTGGCTCAAACTCATCGTATTGAGGTTTGACCAACGACCAACGACCAAAGACAAGACCAAAGACCACGGACGGTGTCTCCGATTTCACCTATCCAGATTTCTTCTGTGCATTTATGCTGATCGGTCACTGCAACGATATGTGTGCGCCGCATGACCTTCCTGAAACGCTGGAAAATCCGGCTTCTGATCTTTTTCGCCGTGGTCGGACCGGGGTTCATCACCGCGAACGTGGACAACGATGCCGGCGGCATCTGGACCTATTCCGCGGCCGGGGCCCAGTTCGGACACATGCTGCTCTGGACCATGATCCCGATCACGGTGGCGCTGATCGTGGTGCAGGAGATCGCGGCGCGCATGGGCGCGGTCACCGGCAAGGGCCTGAGCGACCTGATTCGCGAGGAGTTCGGATTCCGCATTACTTTTTTCATGATGATCGGCCTGATCATCGTCAACTTCGGAAATGTGGTCACGGAATTTGCCGGCATCGCCGGCAGCCTGGAGCTGTTCGGCCTCAACAAGTACTACACCGTCCCGATTTGCGCCGTCATTGTCTGGCTGATCGTGGTCAAGGGCCAGTACAAAACGGTGGAGAAAGTATTTCTGGCTGCGTCGTTCTTTTATCTCACCTACATCGTTGCCGGATTCCTGGCCAAGCCCGCCTGGCTGGAAGCGCTCGAAGCCACCATTGTCCCGCCGCACAAGGAAATGTTTCTGCGGCAGGATTACCTGTACATGGTGATCGGTGTCGTAGGCACCACGATCGCCCCCTGGATGCAGTTCTACCTGCAGGCGTCCATCGTGGAGAAAGGCGTGACCCGGCGGCAGTACAAAGCGTCGCGGCTCGACGTGGTCACCGGCTGCGTCTTCACTGACATTGTGGCCTGGTTCATTATCGTGGCCTGCGCATCCACACTCTATGTGCACGGCTACCACAACATCAGTGACGCGAAAGATGCCGCCCAGGCGCTGCATCCCCTGGCCGGGGACTATGCCTACATCCTTTTTGCCATGGGATTGTTCAACGCTTCGCTGTTCGCGGCCTCGATTCTGCCGCTTTCCACCGCCTACGCGGTTTGTGAAGGCCTTGGATTTGAGTCGGGAGTGGGAAAACGGTTCAGCGAAGCTCCGGTGTTCTACTGGCTCTACACCATCCTGATCGTGGCCGGGGCGGGCGTGATCCTGCTGCCCAATATTCCCCTGGTGAAGATTTCCATTCTGTCCCAGGTGGTAAACGGCATCGTGCTGCCCTTCGTGCTGGTCTTCATGCTGCTGCTGGTGAACAAGAAGGAACTGATGGGCGAGTATGTGAGCTCGCGTCTCTACAATGTGGTCGCCTGGGCCACGACGGTGATCATGGTGGGCTTAACGCTGGCGTGGTTCTGGACGTTGCGGAACGGAGCCGGCTAGGGATTTTCTACGAACGGCTGGGCGCGAAAAACAATGTCATCCTGGGCGCAGCCCGCCCGTTCGCTTGCGAATGGGCGGGTGGAGTCGAAGGCCCCTGAATTCTTGGCGACGGCGTGAGAGGCAGTGTTTCCGCGAGAGTCCGCGGTGAAAGCAGCAGGTAGAGATCCTTCGACTGCGTGGCTGCTTCACGTTGCGAAGCGGCCACTCCGCTCAGAATGACAATCTGCAAACGTTTCTGACGCAACCTCTGGAGCAGTGCCGCTCAGAATCCGTCAGGCGATCTTTCCTTCGGACAGTTCTTTCACCAGTTGCAGGTCGGCTTCCAGAAAATCAAATGAGGGCAGGTCGGAGCGCGTGGCCCAGCGCATGTCCTTGAAAATCCGGTTCTCGATTTCGCCTTTGTACTCGCGCACGGCATAGAAGCGCAATTCCACCGCAGACCGGTTGTTGTAATCGTGGCGCAGGCGCGCCACTTCGTCGCCGATGGTGGCATCGATGCCGAGCTCTTCATTCAATTCACGGCGCAGGGCGTCGCGCGGCTGCTCGCCGACTTCGATCTTGCCTCCGGGAAATTCCCATTTCAACGGCATGGTCTGATGCCGGGTACGCTGGCATACCAGAAGCCGGTCATCCTGGAAAATCAGCGCGGCTACCACTTGCTTCAGGGAAGGCAGAGGTCCGCGGTGAGAAGGGCGCGCCGAATCTGTCCGACCGCCCCCGGTTGCACGAGCCTGGTCTTTCCCACTCTTCATCCTGCGAACTTTTCCAGCTGCTTCCCCACCAGGGAAGCGCAATACTCCACCAGGGCGCGGTCTGCGTCGCCGAACGCGGCAGGGAAGTGGCTGTCAATGTCCAGTTCGCCGACCACCTTGCCGCGGACGAACACGGGCACGACAATTTCAGATTTGGTTTCGGTGGAGCAAGCCAGGTAGCGGTTGTCGAGGTTGACGTCATCCACCACGATGGTCTTGCCCGTGGACGCGGCCGCGCCGCAAATACCCTGATTCAGGGGGATGCGAGTGTGCGGTGTCATGGCTCCCTGAAAGGGCCCCAGGGCGAGCATGCGTGGCTGCGAATCCAGGGGCTTGTTCTCCAGCATGTAGAAACCGACCCAGTTGTATTTGAGCATGCGATCATGCAGCACCTTCACGGTTTCCCACATGAAATCTTCCACCGACCCGGCGGCTTGGTTTATGCGGTCGATCTCTTTCCTGACTTCTGCGAACGCGGAACCAGGAGGCATAGTGTGTCCAGGTCACGAGACCGAGGCGCGTGCAGTCAAACTCACACCCCGACGATACATCTTAGCCCTTCGGGTTGTGGAAAAGCATCGGGATGAATCGCCGCCGCCAATGCTCGCAGGCCGTGCACCAGAGTGGGAGCGGGTGTGTTCAGAAGCTCATCGCGGATGCAGTACACCCTTCCGGCCCGCACCGCAGGCATCTCCTGCCATCCCCGCTCGTGAACAATCTTCTGCAGGGGCACGCGGTCCCCGGCCCCGCACCACGCAGCAATGACGACTTCCGGGGCATGGGCCAGAACCGACTCCTTTGACGACTGTCCTCCCGGTTCGCCCACGAACTCGCCGCCTGCAACTTCGACCAGTTCCGCCACCCATTTCTGCGAGGCAATCAGCGGCTTACCCCACTCTTCACAAAAGACACGTGGCCGCGCCGTGCTCGTGACCCGCGCACGAAGGGTTTCGATTTCACGCTGCATGTCCGCAATCACGCTCTCCCCGCGCCGCCCGGCGCCTACAACTCCGGCGATGGTGGCGATGTCGGTATAAATGTCGGCCAGGGCTTTTGGCGCGAGGCCCAGAAATCGGACGCCCGCCTTCAGGATTTCCACCACTGCCTTCTCCTGGTAGGGAACGGCCGCGATCACCAGGTCGGGACGGGCGGCCATTATCTGCTGGCTCTGCGCCGTCCAGGAATCGGCGATGATGCTGCGCCCGCCATCTTTGACTTCGGGGCAGACATCAGCGCAATAGCGGGTGCAGGCCACCACCCGGTCGAGCCGGCCCAGCGCAGCCAGGATGACGGTGGCGCTGGGCTGCAGGCAGACCACGCGCTGCGGAGTGTTGTCGGAAGTCACGGCTCCATCGTACAGGCCTCCCGTTCCTGAGACGGCTGGCTTTTTACACAATCGCCAGCCACCCGCTACAATCTCGCGGAGGGTTTCAGTCCATCATGTTCATCCACATGTTCGCGTTTCGCTGGAAGCCAGGAGTCACGGAAGAGCAGAAACAACGCGTCATTGCCGAAATACGCAAGCTGCAAGGCCAAATCCCGGGCCTGGTAGAAACTTTCGTCGGAACTAACACTTCACCGCGCGGACAAGGCTTCGAACTGGGCGGCGTGATGAAGTTTACGGACGAGGCGGCCCTGCGGGCTTACGGACCGCATCCCATCCATCAGAAATTGCTGACCTGGCTGGTGCCTTTGATTGATCCGATCGAAGTGGACTTCGAGGCCGGGATTTAAGGCTAGCGATGTACTCACCGCAGGTCCTCGATCACTTCCAGAATCCGCGCAACCCCGGCACAGTCGCCAATCCGGACGCCTCCGCCCAGATTGAAAACCCGGCCTGCGGAGATGTCCTGAAACTCACTCTGCGGCTGCGAGTTGGACGTATTGAAGACATCCGATTTCTCGCCCAGGGATGCGTTCCCGCCATGGCTTGCGCCTCGCTGCTCACCGAAATGCTGAAAGGGAAGACAATCGCCGAAGCCGGGCAGTTGCGCCGCGAAGAACTGATTCAAGCCATAGGTGGCCTGCCCCAGGCATCGACCCACGCCAGCCACCTGGCGCTGGATACACTGGCCGCGCTCCTGAAGCAACTGGGAACCGGGAACTAAGAACCGGCAACTGGTTCGGGATGATAAACCGGCCAGCCACGCTTGGCGGCAATCGCCAGACAGTTCGCTGGTGGGATTAATGGCAAAGGGATGCCGGGCGATTTCCAGCATGTCCGCATCCCAGATGGAATTGCCAAAGACAGCGTCCGGAGTGCGCGCAATGACTTCGCGGATGGCCAGCGGCTTGCCTTTGCCGCTGGGAACCCGGACGATTTTATCCGTAACCTTTCCAGCTTCCGACACAACTGCGGCCGCCAGGATCTGGTTGGGTGGAATTCCGAAATGCTTCATCCCCGCCTGGATGACCCATTCACTGGTGGACGATACCGCCCAGACCTCGCAGCCGGTCTCGTGCAGGCGGAAGACCAGGTCCCTCATCTCGGGAAAAAATCCGCTCACCATCTTCGCTTCGAAAAATTCTTCCGCGGCGCGCAGCATATCGGATTCCGGAAGCCCGCGATTCATGGTCACCATTTCGGCGCACATGTCGTCTTCGCTGACCTTGCCGGCCAGGTAGTCGGCATAGCGGGCCCAGGCCCAGCGAACCACATCGTCGGAGACCAGGCCACGGTTCAATTCCCACTCGAAAAAGCCGAACCCGGCGTCTCCTGACCAAAGGGTTCCGTCACAGTCGAAGACGGCCAGCCGGGGCCTCAACTGCAAGACCGATTGGATAAACTCTGTGACTCTTGACGAGGAGTTCAGCTGCGCATTCTCTGGATTCATGCTGATGAGGGAATTATTTCGTTTGAGGATTTAACAGCGCCGCGTAGTCCTCGGGCGTATTCACATTCATGGCGACATGCGGATCGTCCACGGGAACGTACTGCACGTGCTGTTGGTGCTGATGTTCGATGTCTCTTGCGGTCGCGGTTGCGGGAGCCTTGAGGAATACCTCTATCATTTCGCGCCCGGCCAGGAAGGGATGTCCATGGCGCCCATCGTATTCGGGCACGACCGCCCAGATTTCGGAAGTCGCGGCTTCAAATGCAGCGCGCAATTTTGCCAGCGCCGCGGCGCTCGCCGGGGGACGATCCACCAGTGTAATCATGGCGGCATCCCGCCCCATGTCCATAACGGCCTGCAGCCCGATCCGCAGAGAGCTGAACTGACCACCCTCCGGCGCTGGGTTTCGCACCATCGCACCGCCAGCCGCGTACACCACCGGCGCCAATTCACGCTCATTATTTCCGACGACCACAACCACCTGGTCGGTGGAACTCAGCGCACGAATCGCGGCCGACAAGAATGTCTCACCGGAAAATGGCATGCCCTTGGCTACCGGAGGCCAAGGCAGCAGCGCCTTGTCCGACCCCATGCGCGAGGACTCACCCGCCGCCAATATCACTCCGCACCAACTGGGCGCACGGCTCATGTAAGGAAGATAGCAAATATTGAGGTTCAGCGAGGGCTGAATCGCAGGGATGAGAAAGACGGCGCTCCTGCGGCAGGTGCCGAAGCGCAACGGTTGGTGTAAATGACAGTCTCGACACTTAGCCGCAACGGACATCGCTGAGGTTCAGATTATTTGTCCCGAATTGCCACGAAATTGGGGCCAATTGTGTTGGCGCGCTCGAACTGCTGCAACCAAGGCTGCAAAGAGTTGCATCACACTGCGGAAGCCACAAACGAAGTCCGTACAAGAATGTTGACTATGCCTACGGCTGAACGACTCGCCACAGATGCTTACTCTGACCACGTAAATCCTCAATGGGTCAGGCTGCTCAGATTGCTCGAGATGAATCTGAGCTACGAACGTTGCGTGGGAACGGAGTTGTTCACCGCGGATGGACTCCGGATCCTCGATTTCCTTTCCGGCTACTGCGTCCACAATACGGGGCACAACCATCCGGCAATTGTGTCTGCCCTCAAAGCAGAGTTGGACAAGTCGGGGCCCGTAATGCTGCAGAGTAACGCCTCCGAACTGGCGGGTGAATTGGCGGAGCGGCTTTGCCACCTGGCGGGCGGGGGGATCTCCAAGGTGTTTTTCGCCAGTTCAGGAAGCGAAGGTGTCGAAACTGCGATCAAGTTCGCGCGAGCCTACACGGGGCGCGTTGGTCTGCTCTCCAGCGACCGCGCCTTCCATGGCCTGACCTGTGGCGCACTGTCCCTGATGAACGGTGAGTATTGGCGTAAGGGTTTCGGGCCGCTTCTTCCTGAAACCGTGACGGTGCCGTTCGGCGACCGCGCTGCTCTCGAAAAAGAACTGGCGACCAGGCGCCATGCCGCGTTCTTCGTGGAACCTATCCAGGCGGAAGGCGGCATTCGTGTGCCTGAGCCAGGTTACCTTAAAGACGCGCAAGACCTGTGCAGGCGCTACGGGTCACTCCTGGTCGCCGACGAAGTTCAGACCGGGATGTTTCGCACCGGTCCGTTCCTGGCGTCACACCATTTCGGTATTACGCCCGATATTGTGGTTCTGGCGAAAGCTTTGAGCGGTGGCCTGGTTCCAGTGAGCGCGGTCCTCATGTCGGACTCCGTGCACGCCTCCGTGTTCAGCTCCTTCAAACGCTCGATTGTCCACGCCTCTACCTTTGGCGAAAACAGCCTCTCCATGTGCGTCGGCCTGGCAACCCTCGATGTGCTGGAACGCGAGCGTCTCGGCGAGCGTGCTGCGCAAATCGGTATGGACCTGCAGCGGCAACTGGCCGAAGCTCTCTCCGGTTACGAGATGGTGAAGCAGGTTCGTGGCAAGGGTCTCTTACTGGGTATTGAATTCACGGCCCCACGAGGCCTTGCGCTTCGGGCGCCCTTCGAGGCGTTTGCCAGGATCCATCCTGCCATGTTCGGACAGATTCTTGTCATGCGCCTGTTCCGCGATCATGGGGTCCTGACACAGATTTGTGGAAACGACTTCATGGTGCTGAAGGTCGCTCCTCCCTTGGTGGTCACTCCACCGCAGATCGCCGAGTTTGTCTCCGCGATCCGCGACGTTGTGGAGCTCGCCCATCACCCCGGTTCGTTCTGGTCTGAAGCTCTTGGCCTGGCGCGGAGAGCGATCACCGTATGAACCAACGCAGCGGATGGTCAACTCGACGCTTCCTGGGATTGCCTGAGGAAGAGGGGCAACTTATCGTCGGCGTCGGTCCTGGTCGTGCTGGAGGAAGTCATGAAACAGCGACGGCCGGCGCCCGGGACGTTGGGATAATGGCGGCCATAGGACCCGGCTTCTGTTCTGAGCTCTTATTACTGCAATGGTGAAAACAACGGATGTTTTCGTGGTTGGGGGCGGACCCGCTGGTTTGGCTACCGCCATCGCGGCCCGTCAGCGTGGCTTCGAGGTAGTGGTGGCGGACGGGACCCAACCGCCCATCGACAAACCGTGCGGTGAAGGCCTGATGCCCGATGGTCGCGCAGCACTGGAAAAGTTGGGGATCGGCATTCCAGCGGAGAGCGCGCATCCTTTCCGGGGAATCCGTTTCGTCAGCGGCGAGATGAGCGTAGAGGCGAGTTTCCCCAACGGCAACGGCATCGGAGTGCGCCGGACTGTGCTGCACCGCATTATGGTCGCGAGGGCGAAGGCGGCGGGAGTTACCCTGCTCTGGCAAACTCCAGTGACCGGCTTGCATTCGCAGGGCGTGCTGCTCGGCGAGCACATGGTGCGCTCCCGCTGGGTGGTGGGCGCGGATGGAGGTCATTCGCTGCTCCGCCAATGGGCAGGCCTCGATCAATACCACTATGATCGGACGCGCTTTGCCTTCCGCCGGCATTATCGCGTTTCCCCCTGGAGTGACTGCATGGAACTGCACTGGGGCCCGAGGTGCCAGATCTATGTCACTCCGGTCGCGGCGGACGAAGTCTGCGTGGCACTGATCTCCCGCGATCCGCATCTGCGCCTGGATGCGGCTTTGCCGGCCTTTCCGGCGCTTGAGTCGCGCCTGCGTGCTGCTGAACCCTCATCCCCGGAGCGGGGCGCGATTTCCGCAACTCGCAAATTGCATCGAGTGCATCAAGGGTGTGTTGCCTTGGTCGGGGACGCCTCCGGCACCGTCGATGCCATTACCGGCGAAGGCTTGTGCCTTGCGTTTCGCCAGGCGGAGGTGCTGGCCGAGTGTTTCGCGGCAAACAATCTGGAACGTTATCAGCAATTGCACCGGGAGTTGGCCAGGCGTCCGGCCCTGATGGCCCGACTCATGCTGACTCTCGACTGGAAGACGGCCTTCCGGCAGCGCGTGATGCGCGCTTTCGGTTCCGATCAGCGCCTGTTTGGCCGTATGCTGGCCATGCACGTCGGAGCGCTGTCGCTGGTGGACTTTGCGGCGAATGGGCTTGCCCTGGCATGGCAGGTGTTGAGTGCGTGAGACTGTTTGCTCTGTGAAGATGATGGCGAGACGAAGTATCCCGCTGTTCATTCTCCTGGCTGCCACGCTTGCATGGGGACAGGCGCAGGAGGCCACTCTGAACTTCGACCCGGCGCAGACCACGGTGGATTTCACTCTGGGCGACGTGCTGCACACCGTGCACGGCAGCTTCAAACTGAAAACCGGCCAGGTCCGCTTCGATCCCGCCACTAACTCAATCAGCGGCGAGATCGTGGTGGACGCGCCCAGCGGAAACAGCGGCAGCACGGGCCGGGATCGCAAGATGCACAAGGAGATTCTCCAGAGCAGTCGTTATTCGGAGGTGACTTTTCGCCCCGACCGGGTGGACGGGAAAGTTCTGGCGTCCGGGCGTTCCGCCGTGCAGGTGCACGGCATGTTCGGAATCCTTGGCGCCGAGCATGAGATCACAGTTCCCGCGCAGGTTGAACTCGCGCCCGACCATTGGAGTCTGACCGTCCACTTCGCGGTGCCCTATGTAAAGTGGGGGATCAAGGATCCAAGCACGTTCATCCTGAGAGTGGAAAAGACAGTCGATATTGACCTGAGCGCTCGAGGGCCGAGTCCCTGGGTGGCACATCGCTAGATCCCTTTATTGCTTGCTCAGGGCCTTGATTTGCTCGACCAGCGTGTCGATTTCCTCCGGCGTTAGCTTGCCGCCGTATTTGGGCATGTGGCCTTTGCCGTTAGTGAGGATGGTGCGCAGGTCGGCGACGGACATGGCAGTGCTCTTTTCCGAAGTGAGCGATGGCCCACCGAAGTGGCGGCCCTGGGCGGTCTTACCGTGACACTTTGCGCAGCTCTTTTGGAAGACGGGGTTTGCGGTGAGGGTTGTGCCGGACGGCGGCGTTTGGGTATAGGCTCCAGCAGGCGCAAAAAACAGAAGACACATGGCGATGGTAAGCCCGGATGTTTTCAAGTCGAACCTCGAAAATTGCCTTGGGGAATTGGATGCCTCAAACGAACTCAGCGCTGTAAGAGGGTAGGAGGTGTGCGGAAACCGCGTCAGGCTGGGAAATTCCGCGCGGCGAAGCCGGACCGGAGCCACTCCCGCTAAACTTCCTCTTCCGATTCTTCCAACGCCTCAGACGCTGCACCGCCGGGCTCTCGCTTGCGCGAATGAAACCAGCTCATGTGCGGCAACTCTCGCTCCACGTGGCGGCGCGCGGCAATCAGCTCGGCCGTGATCGCGACTGCGATCTCCTCCGGCGTAACCGCTCCGATGTCGAGTCCAACCGGGGCATGCACCCGATCGAACAGCTCCGGCGCGAGTCCCTCTTTGGTCAGTTCCTGAAAGATGGTAATGGTCTTGCGCCTGGAGCCAATCATCCCGATATATCGAGCGGGGGTCTGCACCGCCCAGCGCAACACTCGCATATCATCGCGATGTCCGCGGGTGACGATTACAAGATAAGAAGATTCATTGGGAACAAGCCGCGCCATGGCCAGGTCGAAATTCTCAGCAATCACCTCTTTGGCTTCGGGGAAGCGTTCACGATTGGCGTAGGCTTCGCGGTCGTCCACCACGGTCACGTCGAAACCAGCACTCCTGGCAATCTTATAAAGATTTACGGATACGTGACCTGCGCCGAAAATGTAGAGTGATGCTGGAGGTAGCACCGGCTCCACGAAAATGTCGAGGGTGCCGCCGCAGACCAGCCCGGTATCGTACTTGGGGTCCTGATTGAGATTGAAGGTCAGGGTTCGGGGCTTCTCGCTTTCCATGACTTCACGCGCCGCCTGCCATATCTCAGCCTCGACGCAACCGCCGCCAATGGTGCCTACGATGGAGCCGTCATCGCGCACCAGCATCTTGGCGGTCTTGAAAGAGGGAATCGAGCCGCGCACGTTAACGATGGTGGCCACAGCTCCCCGGCGCCCCTCCTGCCGCAGCTTGACGATCTCCTCGTAGATGTCCATCGCAGCTTGATTATCAGTCGGTTAACAGGGTAAGTCAATCGTTGGGAAGTCTCACTGGAACAAACGACGCGGACACAGCGTTTCATACCTGGTGAGGAGTCTCAAATGCGGCGCTCGGCCAAGCTCGCACTTACAGCCGTTGCAATTTATGTCTCTGTATCGGCGGCAGCTGCCGTTCTGATGGTCCAGTTGACGCTGCATCCCTGGCGCCTACCCTTACCCGCCAGAGCCCGAATTGCCTCTATGTACGCACCCTATGGCGCTGACCTGCAGCCTGTGGTCATTCAAGCTGCCGATGGAATCGAATTGCATGCCTGGTACAGCGTGCCCAAACATCAAAACGGCCAGGCAGTCATCCTGCTTCACGGAATCGGAGACAATCGCGGTGGCGTCGCGGGTTACGGTCAGGCGTTCCTGCGCCAGGGCTATCGCATTCTGCTGCCCGATTCGCGGGCTCACGGCGAGTCGGGCGGCGCGGTTGCAACCTATGGCCTACGCGAAGGCGACGACATTCACCGATGGGTTGACTGGCTCTACGGGAAAGGCGCCACTTGCGTGAACGGTTTTGGTGAATCGATGGGGGCCGCGCTTGTGTTGGAAAGCTTGCGTTCCGAGTCCAGGTTTTGCGCCGTCGTTGCCGAATCCGCTTTCTCTGATTTCCGCAGCGTCGCCTACGATCGGGAAGGGTATTTCGTGGGAGCTGGTCGCTTCGGTCTGGAGCGCATTGTCGGAAGAACGGTCGGACTCCTGCCCGCCGAACTGGGTCTTCTCTACGCCCGTTGGCGGTATGGCATAGATCTACGGCGAGCAAATCCTGTTGATGCGGTGAGGTCCTCGATCGTACCGGTGTTGCTAATCCATGGCGAGGACGACATCAACATCCTGCCTTGGCACGCGCTCGCTTTGGCTCAGGCGGACCCCGTTCATGCCCAGCTGTGGCTGGTGCCGGGAGCAGGGCACTGCGGTGCGGCGGGGATTGCTCCCGACGAATTTTGGTCCCGCGTGCTCAATTTCCTTGCGCGGTACAAGAGGGCGCAATCGGGAGCCGTCACGCAGACGTTTCCAACGAAACCTGTTGGCTCACTACCGCAATGATTGAGCAAAGAAAAACCCCGGATCATCACTCCGGGGCTGCTGGCGTTTCACCAGCGGTACTAAAGAGACACGGCCTGTCACCTATATCGTCGCGCCGCGCTTCGAAGTTGTCAAGCTTACTATGGGAGTGGTCGCCGCGGAGGGCGGCGGATTTGAACCGCAGTGGCTGATTGGACCACTCTCCGGCGTGACAGGCCGTATCCAGTACCCACTGGCAACGCCCTCCAGGCTCCGGCATGTCAGACGTGACGTTAGTCGAAGCATCAAGTCGCTGTCTGTGATCTGTGAACATTGCCACTGTGCTGAAATGGGACTCTTTAGACACGCCTGTGATAGTTTGGCTTCATTTCGGAGGAGCCATGAAAGCCGTTCGCATCCATGAATTTGGTGGTCCGGAAGTTCTGCTCTACGAAGACGTTCGCGATCCGCGTCCACGCCAGGATCAGGTTCTGGTTCGGATCAAAGCCTGCGCCCTGAACCACATCGACCTCTGGATTCGCAAAGGCCTGCCCGGGGTGACCTTGCCCCACATTCTGGGGGCGGACATCGCCGGCGAGATTGCCGAGGTGGGAGAGTACATCACCGGCTTCAAACCGGGCCAGAGAGTGTTGCTCGCGCCCATGCATTTCTGCAATCACTGCGCCAGGTGCGTGGCTGGACTCCAAAACCAGTGTCCGGAATTTACCGTCCTCGGCAATCGCGTGGACGGCGGAGATTGCGAGCTGATCGCTGTGCCTGCCGTGAACATAGTCCCGATTCCGGATAGCCTGGACTTCAATCAGGCCGCCAGCCTGCCGCTGGTTTTCACCACCGCATGGCACATGCTAGTGGGGCGGGCCCATATTCGTCCCGGACAGACTGTGCTGGTGCTGGGCGCGAGCTCCGGTGTGGGCATTGCTGCCATCCAGATTGCGAAATTATTTAACGCTCGCGTGATTACCACCGCAGGCGACGAAACGAAACTGGAGAAGGCTCGAGAGCTCGGCGCCGACCATGGCATCGACCATTACCAGCAGAAGATTTCTGAAGAAGTACGCAAAATCACAAACAAGCAAGGCGTGGACATCGTCATCGAGCACGTGGGCTCCGCCACCTGGGACGAAAGCCTGAAATGTCTCAAGCCCGCCGGCACCCTGGTCACCTGCGGCGCCACCACCGGATTTGCTGCCAGCATCGATTTGCGTTTTTTATTTTCGCGTCAGCTCTCGCTGCTGGGTTCCTACATGGGCACGATGGCGGAGTTGCGCGAGGTGCTGGGCCACGTCTTTGCCGGACGCCTGAAGCCGGTGGTCGATCGAGTTTTCCCCCTGAAAGAAATTCAGGCCGCGCACGAATACCTGGAGAAGAGCCGGATGTTCGGCAAAGTGGTGCTCGACTGTTCTCATTGAGTTAGCATTGGCAGCTTCACCTGAGGCTTGAAACACTGCGGCTACCGCGCTCCTCGACCGGGCACTCTCAGACTTCGAAGCCAGGTTGAATGAAGCCGATTCGGATCTTTCCTCCCAGAGAGTCACTCAGAATCCAGAAACGAGTCCGCAAGAGCGCTGAGGATTGGCAGAACGACTTCCTACAATTTGCGTTGACTTCCGGAACCCTTAGAGTCAGAATCCGTGGCGTCGCTCCGAAGATGTATTTCCAGCCCGTTCGGAATCGCAACTTCCAGAGGCGAATAGTTGTTTTCCTTCGTCTAGTACCGAACCCAAGGGCAGTATCCAATTTTCGCATTGCACTTGCACCGGCGCGAAAAGCGTCAGGTGACGTTTTTTCGCGCAAGACCCGAAGGCACCAGCATCGGAGGCTCGCGCACGCCGTGAACTATTCCTAGCCGGCGTGGCGGAGTCACCAAAACATATTCTCGAATGAACCAGATTCAATCTCCTGAAGCGAAATTCAACGCAGGTCAACTGACTCGATAAGGAGTGGCACCAATGAAAAGGAAATTGAGCACAGCCAGAGTTTGGGCTCTTGCTCGGTACAGTTTGTTTGGCTCTCGTTCCGGGACTTTCAGCCCAGTCCGCGAACGTTACCGTGTTTGCCACGGGACTTAACAATCCCCGAGGCCTGAAGTTTGGTCCCAAGGGGGTAAACCTTTTTGTTGCGGAGGGTGGAACCGGCGGCACTCGCTCGACCGTCGGCAAGTGCGAGCAGGCCCCCGGCCCACCCGCTGGACCCGGCCCCTATACCGGAGGTTTTACGGCACGCATCTCTAAGATTAGTCCGAAGGGAGTCCGCACGACTGTGGCGGCCCACTTGCCTTCCAGTCAAACCAGTCCAGCTATCGGCAGCCTGGTCAGCGGCGTGGCCGATGTCGCCTTCATCGGCAACACTCTCTACGCCCTGAAAGGGGGTGCGGGCTGCTCCCATGGACTGTTAAACACCGCCAATGGAGTGCTCATTGTGAACCCGGATGGCAGCTGGAAGGAGATTGCGAATCTGAGCGCATTTCAGAAGGCCCATCCAGTTGCGCATCCGGAACCCGACGACTTCGAACCCGATGGCACCTGGTACAGCATGGTGGCCTCGGGAGATGCGTTTTACGCAATTGAGCCCAACCATGGAGAACTCGACAAAATCGATAAATCGGGAAAGATCACCCGAGTGGTCGATATATCGGCTTCGCAGGGCCATATTGTGCCGACGGCGATGATTGAGCTACTGGGTGGAATTTTCCTGATTTCCAACCTGGACACCTTTCCCATCACTCCCGGGTCTTCCTCGTTGTTCGTCGCCACGAAAACAGGATCGTTCGTGAAACTGGTTTCCGGCTTTACGGCCGTGCTTGGTCTGGCTGCGCGCAACGGCAAAATTTATGTGCTGGAGATGTCAAACGTGGCTAACGGTCCCGCACCTCACACCGGTGACATCGTGAGCGTTGACCTCTCCGGACACAAGCAGACCGTGGCGAGCGAGTTGGATTTCCCTACCGGCATGACGTTTGGCCCTGACGGCAACCTGTATGTTTCCAACAAAGGCTTTGGATTCGGTCCGGGTGAGGGAGAAATCCTGAAAATAACATTGCACTAGAATTCGCAAATCAAGTCACGCCCACCTTTCGCGCCGTGTCATCCGCACGGCGCGTTTTTCTTGTCCGGGCCCCTGTTCAATCCGCAGGTTACGCAGGTCACGGCACGGTCTGTCGTACCACCGTAACTTTCACCAATCCCTGTACTGCACTACTTTCGAGACTGGCGAACCACAGGGACGCGGGGTTTTCGATCGAGAAACGCCGCTAGCCAACAAAATTCCGGAAGTAGGGATGGGGATGGAGCAGCAAGTCAATCGCCGCCGCTGGGAACGTTATCCGTTTGACGCCTCGGTGCGCGTCGTAGTCGATCAAGCCAAGGTCAATCATTCCGCCGGAACCACCATCGTGGATGCGCGCGGCGTTCATTTCAGCGAAGGCGGGCTGTGTCTCTTCGCTGCCGCCAACCTGCCGGTAGGAAGCCATATCAAGGTCGAGTTCAAAAACCCCCACACGGATGAGCCGGTGCGGGTCCATGGGAAGATCCGTAACCGCAGCGTCTATCTGTACGGAGTGGAATTTCTTTCCGACAAGTTCGAAGACCGCCAGCAATTGGCTCGATTGAGCGCCGGGCTGCACAGTGGTGGTGGACCCGCCTAGTTGGTGTGGGTCGGACACTCCTGTCCGACGCTTTTGACTTTGACTTCCTAAGCTCGGCCAAAACCAACACCAATTTCAAAGGCGGCGGGCGAGGGCGCCCGCCCTACATTCGAATCTTACTTGCGGCGTGCGCTTCCTCTCGTTCTGACATCCGGAACTTCTTCACCCAGCGCGGTGGCCAGGTCAATCTGATGGTCCTGTTCGTCCACCAGGATCTGTCGAATCTGTTCCGCCAGCGCGAACTCTCCCAGCGCTTCACATTGCCCGATGCGCTCGCGGTAATTTCGTATGGTGTCATTTTCGTTGGCCAGATCGAAGCGCAGCATTTCCCGCGCGTCATCGGAAGTCTTGACCGGCAGCGGATCCACCGTGGGCATTTTGCCCAGATAGTCAATCTGGCGCGAGATGATCAGCGCGTGATCGAGTTCCTGCTTGGCATGGATGGCCAGCTGGTCGGCGATGTTCATGTATTCGGCGCCCTTCAGCACCTGCGAGTACACCACGTAGCCGATGATGGCCTGGTACTCGCGGGAAAGATCTTCGTTCAGCAGTTCCGCCAGGCGGTCGCGGGAAATTTCTCGTTGGTTGTCAGCAGACTTCGATTCGGCCATGAACGCTCTCCTATGGGATAAAAGATATTGTGGCGATCTATCCTACAACTTTTTGCAGCAGGAGCCCCACCCCCGCAATATTCTTCAGCAGTTCATCAGGTTTATTTCTAACATGCGCTTCAAGGTTCTCACCCAATCGCCCGGCCCGGCCAGTCACTCTGGCATAATTGGGGCGCCGCAGCGGGGCATTTCAACCGATCCACACTGGAGACAACATGAGCGACCCGGAACCAACCATCGATCGGAGAAGATTTCTGGCCAAGTCTGCCGCCCTGATTGGCGGAAGCGCCGCGTTCGTCAGGACAGCTCTTTCGTATGACAGGATCCTGGGCGCCAACGATCGTATTTCGGTGGGCCACATCGGCAACGGGAGTCGGGGCGGGGACCTGGACTGGATTGTGTCGCAGCTGAAGACCAGCCACAACGTGGAGACTACCGCGGTCTGTGATCTGTGGCGACTGAACCGCGAGAAGGCAGTCGCGGTCAATACGAAGTATTACGGCCGCGCGCCACGTGGGTATCAGTATCTGGAGGACGTGCTCGCTTTGAAAGACGTTGACGCGGTGATTATTTCCACCCCGGAACACTCCCATTCGCCCATCCTGAAGATGGCGGTGGAAGCCGGCAAAGACGCCTACGTTGAAAAGCCGATGGGCAACGTGCTGGCAGAGGCCAAGGCGGCCCGCGATGCGGCCATAAAATTGAACAGGATCGTACAAGTGGGTACGCAGCATCGCAGCGAGCCTTACCCCAAAGCGGCTCGCGAATTGGTTCAGACCGGAGTTCTCGGAGAAGTGAGCAAGGTGGAAATTGTCTGGAACTATCACGGTCCCCGGTGGCGTGGACGCGAGGAGACAAAGCTGTTGCGGGAACAGGATACGGATTGGCGGAAATGGCTGCTCACCAAGCCCTATCGTCCATTTGATCCGCAGGTTTATTGCGAATTCCGACTGTACAGGGAATTCTCAAGCGGCATTCCCGATCAATGGATGAGCCACGCCTCCGACCTCGTCCATTGGTTCATGAACGACAGTTTTCCCCGTTCGGTGGTTGCTCATGGTGGCATTTTTGCATGGCGCGATGGCCGGGAGAACGCGGATACGTTTCAGGCCTTACTGGAATATCCCAAGGGGTTTCTGGTGAGTTATTCAACCAGCTTCGGCAACGACTCCCCAGGCTTCACCCGCTATATGGGCAAAAAAGCAACCCTGATGAACCTCGGAGGCGAAGGCAGTCCACGATACCAATTGGTCGAAGAGAAAGGGAACCATGAGGACAACGCCAACATCGACCAGGCCAGAACCGCAAAATACGTTCTTCTCCCGGGCGAAACCGAGCTTCCGCCCATGGGCATTGATGACCTGTCGCTGGGGCACATGGCCAATTGGTTCGAGTGCATGCGCTCGCGGCAACAGCCGAATTGCACGGTGCAGGATGGGTTCGCTCACTCCGTGGCCTGCATGATGGCAGCGGAGGCTTACTGGTCGGGCAGAAAGCAGTTTTGGGATGCCGCCACGGAGACGATTCTGGATCGGGCGCCCGGGAGCTAAGCGGCTATGCAGCCCACAGCACTTTTGTCTGTTCTGCATAACTCCGGTCGCGTATGCGTTCCAGATTCCCGCCCTTTGCGAAGTGCGCAAAGGACGGAGCGCCCACTGCGTTTATCTCCCACGCGAGTCCAGAAGCTTCGGCCACCTGCCTGGTTTGGACGGCGGCTTTCAGGGGGCCACTAATCGGCCGGTGATTCCCGCCGCTCCGCTTCGCGTGGCATGGCGCCCGCGAGCAGAAGAATGGCGCCACAGTACATCAGTGTATCCGCCATGTAATTGAGTCCTTCCAGGTTGGCGCGCTCCACGACTGCGATCGGCACGTACACGACTAACTCCACGAAGAGCACGGTCACGCCGATCCACGTGGCTGCGGCGCGAGTCTTCTTGCCGACAAGCAACGGGATACCCGCTACTGCGTAAACCACGGCCACCAGGTAAGTCCAAATGGCGTGGCCGAAGATCCACTGGGGAGTCAACCGTTCCAGCGGAACGCCGGGAACATGATCGGCGTGCATGAATTGCTCGAAGCTGTAAAACAGCACCGGAATGGCAATGAAGTAGCGCGCGATTGTCGCCAGGACGTGCTGGCCGCGCTCGCGCCCCGGCCCCGACAGACTGGAGGCCAGCGCCAGAGCGCCGCCGCAGAAGGAGAGCTCCCGCAGCATCAGCGTCAGACCAAACCGATCCCGCACATTGTGTGCCCAACCTGGGGCGTCCATCAGCACTACGAAAAGGAAAAACGTCAAGGCCAGCAAACGCGCCGCGAGAGGCGCCTGGATCTTCGTCGCCAGGCTGAGGGCGGCTGCGATAAAGCAGGCGCCGACGAAGTACGCCCAAAACAGATGCCACGGAATCCACCGCGGCACGATCGACGCGACGGTCTTGGTCAGGGTGAAGTGTTCCGTGCCGAAAGCCGCGAGTGGCGCTGCGTAGAAAAGCGGCCCGAACAAGATCAGCTTGTCCCATCCTCGCGCCTCTTGCCAATCGCCGCGAAGAAAGATCGTGACCAGCCCGATGGCGAGAACCAGTCCAAAGGCAAGATACGACCAGATCACCGTGCTCGGTATTGTGAAGACGGCCATGACTGCCGACGAATTCAGTAAGTTGCCGTTCATGACGCTTCCTTTCCGTCCTGTCGCGCCTTGCCCCAAGTACCACGTTCTGCGACGTGATCAATTACCACAGAGGACGGAATGCCTGCAAGACCTGAGGCATTCAAGTCTGAACCGGTTAGCGTTGGGATGGTCAATGAATTACCTGAAGGCCCACGCGCCTCCCTCGTTCACCTGCCTGGTTTACAATAAAGCTGTCATGTCAGACGGACTCAGCTTCGGCCCTTACACCACCACCGAGAACGGCAAGAAAGTGGTCAAGGAACTTACTTTCGGGAACCCGGCGCCGGAAGGCGTGGTGTTGACTACGCTCGATTCGGCGGTCAACTGGATGCGCAAGAATTCCATCTGGCCGCTGACGTTCGGCCTGGCCTGTTGCGCCATCGAGATGATGTCGATGGGCGCATCCCGTTTTGATATTGCCCGCTTCGGCGCTGAAGTATTTCGTCCCTCGCCGCGCCAGTCTGATCTCATCATCATCGCCGGACGGGTCTCCAACAAAATGGCGCCGGTCATTCGCCAGCTCTGGGAACAGATGCCCGAGCCCAAATGGGTGATTTCGATGGGAGCTTGCGCCACTTCCGGCGGGGTGTTCAACAACTATGCCCTGGTGCAGAGCGTGAACCAGGTGATTCCTGTCGATGTGTATGTTCCGGGTTGTCCGCCGCGTCCCGAGCAGCTGATCTATGCCATCACCCTGCTGCAGGAAAAAATACAGCAGGAGCGCGGCTCGGTGCGGCGCGCCTTGAACCTCGGCTGATTTTCCCCACGCCTCTCGATTTACTCGGGTGCGATAAAGCTGATGGTGATCCGGGTCTGCCTGGGAATGGGCTTGCCGTTCAGCAGGTAGGGGCTGTACCGCCATTTGCGGACTGCATCCAGCGCTGCCGCTGATAGCAGCGGATCTCCGCTCACCAGCTTCAAGTCGTCCACCTGGCCTTCAATGTTCACGACAGCGTCCATCACCACACTGCCTGTCATATGCAGCCGTCGCGCTTCGGGAGGATAGACCGGCTGCACCTTGCGCAGCAGTACGCCTCCGGTCGTGCCTTGCGAAACCGGGACACTCAGCTTGGGCACCGCGGGCGCTGCCTCAATAACCTTCCCGAGATCAACCGGCGCGGCACCGGATGCTGCGACCATCGGAATGTCCTCATTGTTCGACGCGGCAGAGGGTGGGGCCTCTGTACCCGCGGCGCTATTGTCCGCCGGCTGCGCCGCCCGCGGTTTCCGTCGAATTACTTCATCGGGGACCAGAGTTGAAGCGGCATTTGCTGCGGATTGCGAGGGAGGCAGTTTGCCGGGTCGCGCTGCCGGAAACATGACGTCGGGGGTCCCGGCAAATCCCGCCCCGGCCGTTGGATTCGCGGTGACGGAGGGAACCACCTTGGCGCTGGCGGCGTTCCTGCTTCGCGACGCAAGACTGGCCTCATACCACGCTCTCCAGCCATAAACCGACAGCAGCGCCAACCCGATTACGGCCGCAGCGCCTAGGGCCACAAGACGCCACTTTTTCCGGGCGATGCCATCTTTGAGTTGTGCGCTGGCGAAGACGTCCCGCACTTGAGCCAGGGGAACCTCGGCTGCGACCGGAGCAACCGGCTCCGGCGAAGTCTCAACTTGGGTCGGTGCATCGTCTATCGTCTCGCCCTGGCTTACGGCCTCTTTCAGTTCTAGCGGCTGGACCAGGCCTGGGGCCGCAGCCTGAGGCTCCGTGACCGCTCCGCGTGCCCAGGCTGCCTCGGCCAGCCCTGCCAGCCGCTCCAGGAGCGCCATCTTGTCTTCAGTGAAGGCATAGGCCTCGGTTGAGAACGCCTCCAGCACTCCCACCCTGCCGATCTGCCCGCGCAAGGGCACGACGGCGATGGATTGCAGCCCCATCTGGCGGCAAACCTCGGCATCGACGTGGAAATCCCGGCTGGCGTCATCGCAGCGCAGGCTCACGCCGGTGCGCAGGCATTCGCCCGAGATTCCCGAATCCACGTTAAGCCGTTCGCCCAAATCCGGTGCGGTTTCGCCGCTTCTGCCCACGCAGACCACCAACCCGTCACGGGGCATGGCGATGGCCGCCCCGGTGGCACCGGTCAGGGAATGGGCCGCCACCGCGATGGTGCCCAGGATGGAATCGGTGGGCTGGGTGTCGGATGCGATCATCTTCCGCAGCTTGACGAAAATCAGGGCCGCGTCCGACTGCCGGACGGTTTCCTCGGAGGCTTCCGGCCGGGTCCGCACAGAAACTCGTGATCCCGTAGGTTCGGGAGGAGTTGGGGTAAGGGGAGGGAGAGGGGCCATTGTTTACAACCTGTTGCAAACCGCCACGCAGCGGCCGCCCGGCTACAGCGGTAACCAGTACAGGCCGAGTGTGCGGCAAACCAACCCGCTTGTCAACGAAGGATTCGGCCTCGTCAACACTTGTGAGAGGCGGTATTTCAATAATTGGGGCAGGGGTATATGGCAGGCCCGCTGGGATAGCTTCCGAATGGCGGACGAATCATCACGGCCGCTGTTCCCCGAGGGACGGCTCAATCCCAAGCAGCGCGTCAGGATCTAGTTTGCCGGCTAGCTGGTCAACGGGCTCTCCCATACGCGTGCTAGCAGCTCTTTGAGTTGGGCGAATTGCTTGGGACCAATCTCAGCGCTCCACTCGCGCTCGATGTCGCGGAGTATGTCATGGATTTTTGAGTATGCGGCGCGTCCGCGTCTGGTAAAGCGGACAATTCGTGCACGGCCCTCGTCCGGTGCGTCGGACCGGACGATATAACCGAGACTCTCGAGGCTCCGGAGTAGCTGGTTTATGGCCTGCTTGCTCATGCCGGCGCGCTCGGCGAGAGTGCCGGGGCGAACCCCATCCGGACCCGGAAACTGCAACACTGCGATATGCGGCAGGCGTAGCTCGTCAAAGCCGGCCGCATTGAGCTCTTTGATGATACGACGATGGATTGCCTGAGCCGGAACGCGCAGCAGTGCGCCGATGAGCATGTCCCTCGCTTTGACCGGGGGACCGTTTGACGATGAAGAGATTGACATTGTACGTAAACTCCGTTTACTATTATACATGGTAAACACAGTTTACTGAAGGAGTGATGCCACGTGACGCAAGCGACCCTCGACCTCCATGTCAACCCTTCCGACGAGACCATCCGTCTCGGGCCGCTCGCGGTGCGCTTCTTGCTCACCGGAGACGACTCGACTGGCAGCATTGCGGCCTTTGAGCTCGTGGTCCCGGGCGCCAGGCGCCTGCCGGCACCCGCGCATAGCCACGACCATTTTGAGGAGACCATCTATGGCATCGACGGAGTGTTGACCTGGACCGTGGACGGACGACAAATTGACGTCGGGCCGGGGCAAGCATTGTGCATTCCGCGAGGTGCCACTCACCGGTTCGATAACAACGGAATCCAGGACGTAAAGGCGCTCTGCGTGATCACGCCAGCCGCGATAGGTCCGCAATTTTTCCGCGAAGCTGCCGAGGTGATCAACGCAACGCCCGGCGGTCCGCCGGATCGAGCAAAGATGGCGGACATTATGCGCCGCCATGGCCTCACGCCGGCTCCGACTCAGGCGTAGCGCCTGCATCGAGCCGATTGTTCGCGTAAGTAAGACCTTTACGACAGTAGCTCACTAGAATAGCTCTTGCTTGCGACCTAAAGTGACTAAGCCCCCGAGAGCGTGTACCATACCCCTCATTTCGCAAAGCAGGGCGGACTCCCAGTTAATCCCAGCAGACAGGCCCTGTGAGGAGGTAACTCGTGCAGCGCGTGTCCACAGCCCGGCGTGGGAGTCAAGTATTCCTGTGGGGAGCGCCCTTTCTTTCTCCAATCCTGATGCTGGCGTATCGAGCGGGCGGACTCAAGCTGTACGCAATTGGCGGTGCTACTCTAGTTTTCTTGATGGCTGGGGCGGTTTGGATTCTCGCCGCCGGCTCCACAACGAGTCCAGCCAACAACCGTCACCTTCCGCTGCTCGCCGGAGTTCTTCTCATTGCCAGTCTGGCCTCCGCCGCAGTTACGGTCACCACGGGACCACCGCCAACCAGCGCCGCGGCTTGGGTAGCCACCCAAACCGAGCAGCATGTGCGCTATGTCGGGCTCCTGGTGGCGGGTCTGCTGGCCCTGGCCGGTTTTGGCCTCCTGACGGCCAGACTTCGAGAAGCCGGAGAGCGCGTATTTTCAGTTCTCGGATTCTCGGCCTATATGATTGCCACGGGACTCTTCGTCCTATTCACGCTCGGCGCCCTGACCATCTATGATCTGGTCGCGCAACAGGCGAGTGCCGGAAATATGCCGGCGTGGACGTCTCCGCTTCAGATACTGATCTCATCCTGGCTCGAGTTATACGCGGTGCTCAGTTACCTGGCGACCAGCCTGTATGCCATGGCCCTGGGCAAGGCTGGATGGCTGGCGAAGTTCGGCTGCGCCGCGTTCGCCGGTCTCGGGGCGATTGCGGCGGTCTCGGCTCTTATCGCGATAATCACCCCGAACGGGACCGGGACTCTCACCCATGGCCTCTTCGTATTCCTTATTCCCGCAGTGCCTTTGATTCTGCCGTATCTCCTCGGGGTGAATCTTGTCCGCCGCGCCGGCGACTCTGTTTCAAGTCAATGATGTGTCAGATACGCGGCCAGGCTCCCCACGACAAGTGCAATCAATGCGCCCATCGAGACTTTGGCGAAATGAGGAACCATGCCGAGCCGGGTGTCATGAACACTTCTTTAATCTACAATCCCCGGCATGCTAATCACTCGTCGCGAACTGCTCGCCGGAATGGCTGCTGCGTCCGTTACTTCTGCTCTCACTGACCGGGGCTTCGCTCAAAGTGATGTTTCCGGGCTGCGCATCGACGCTGCCCGTCTGCAACAAAGCCTGGAAGGGCTGAGCGTTTACGGACGCCCCGCTGGCGGCACCTTCGCCGACGGCGTCAGCCGTGTGGCCTATTCGGATGCGGATGTCGCCGGCCGAAAGTACGCCATGGAGTTGATGCGAGCGGCGGGCACCGAGCCGCGAATTGATGCCGCCGGAAACATCCTGGGACGGCGCGAGGGCAGCGACCATTCGCTCAAGCCGATTCTCTTCGGCTCGCATATCGATTCCGTCCCCAGCGGCGGCAACTTCGACGGCGACCTGGGTTCCATGTCCGCCATCGAAACCGTGCGTACCCTGAAAGAACATGGCATCACAACCCGGCATCCGCTTGAGATCGTCATCTGGTCGAACGAGGAAGCCCTGACGATGGGCAGCCGTGCCGCAGCCGGCGACCTGCAGCCAGCGGACTTGGCGAAGCTGTACAACGGCATCCCCCTGGCCGATCACTTGCGCAAGCTTGGCGGCGATCCGGCAAAGCTGGCTGAAGCGCGAATGGCCCCCGGCTCCATCCATTGTTACCTGGAGCTGCACATCGAGCAGGGTGGCACTCTCGATAAAGCCGGCATCCCAATCGGAGTGGTCGAAGGCATAGTCTGCATTGACGAGTACGAGGTCGAGATTCACGGCTTCGCCAATCATGCCGGAACCACGCCCATGCCCGAACGCCGTAACGCCCTGCTGGCCGCCGCCAGGCTGATCGAAGCGGTGCAGGAAATCGTCACCCGCGACCCCGGACGGCAGGTTGGAACGGTGGGACACCTGGAAGTGTCGCCCAACGCCCGCAACGTCGTGCCCGGTGTCGTGAAGCACTCCATCGAACTAAGAGACCTCTCGCCTGAAAAGATCGCCCGCCTGGGAGACGAAATCCAGAAACGCGCCCAGCAAATCGCGCAAGAGACCAGGACCGACATCGCGATGAAGAAAGTCGAGCACGACCCGCCGGCAGTGGCCACGCCCGCCATCCAGTCACAGATCGAGGCTGCTGCAGCCGGTTTAGGACTGAAAACCATGCGTCTCCCCAGCGGCGCCGGCCACGACGCGCAGGTGATCGCCACGCTCGGGCCCATGGGCATGATCTTCGTTCCCAGCGTGGCCGGCATCAGCCATTCGCCCAAAGAGCTCACCCGCTGGCCGGATTGCGCCAACGGTGCGAATGTGTTGTTGCAGACGGTCCTGCGCATGGATCGGAGTTAGCATCTCGATCCCCACTTCGGGTGTTGGAAGCGCAAGGACGGCGGCGACAGCAAATAGCCGGGTTCGCAGCACCGCCGGGTAGTTGTGTAATGGGGAGTGTTACGCCGGCTGGAAGAAATCGCGCCTTCTTCCGCGCCGCGGCCGGCTCATTTTGGATTTTTTGAAGGCGCTATCTGGACCTGAATGGCGTGGATGTTGTCGGACCTTGCGGTGTCCACGGAGACTACTCCAAGACTGCCGTTGGCGTCGCGAGCCTGAATGGTTCGTGTTGCCTGCGCTCCGGACGGCCCTGGGCGCACCGTCTCGGTAGTTAATGTGATCACTTGCAGACCGGAGGCTGGATCGCCGGGGTTAGGCTGTTCCACTTGCTGTTCCGTGGTTTGCTGACCGGTTGAATTTGTGCGCTGGGAGGTGCTCGCGCGCTGAACCAGGTGAAGGCTGCCGTCCCGGGCAGACCCCGGGACATCAAGGGAATAGGTGTCGACCGTGTTGTGCTTTTCTCCGGAAGCGCCTTCGGATGTCTTGCTCACAGTACGGGAGACTTCACCCAGCTTACCTTCAGAGTCCAGACGGGAAACCCGCTCTTCGGTGCTGAGGTTCTTGCCTTCTTGCCTGGTGGTGGCTTTTCGCACCTCATTCACTTGCCAGTTTCCCGCCCCATCGAGAAACAGCGTGCTTTTCTGGGATTCAACCGTGTTGTTCGCTCCCAGGGTGCGACGCTCTTCCGTTTTCATCGCGGGAGCCAGACCGCCATTGACGCTGGGAAGCATGACCGTGGTTTTCGTGTCTTCCACATCCTTACTGATTTTCTTCGTCTCCTCGAGTTGGCGCTGAACCAACTGAAGCCTGCCGTTGCTATCGGGATTCGAGACGGAACGTACAACGCGCGAGTCGCCAGCCGGCGAAGTGCGCCTTTCCTCTTCCGTTACCTGCACCAGTATTTTGGCCCCGTCGGGGTCGCGGGCGAAGGCGCGGGTGGTGGTCCGCACGGTGGTAGCGTCCACTTTTACGGTTTCCTTTTCGATGTCCTGGTAAGGTTCGAAATGTCCGTCAGGTCCGCGGCGCTGGATGGACTGGCTGTCCAGGGTGCGATTGCCGGTCTGGGTGTGGCTTTCAGTGGTGCGCGTGGGATTGACGTTATCGCTTTGCGACTCGGTTGTAGCCGTCCAGGACTTGTCCGCGTCGCCGGTTTGCGAATCCGACGTTTGCGCCCAAAGCGCCGGACAAACAAAGAAATAGGCCCCAACTGCGAGCAGCACGAGCTGGCCTAAATGCGCGGAGCGCGACGGGCGCTGACTGCCATCGGCTGATCGCCCACGTCCATCCCCTTCGAAAACATTTGCCCTCAGCACACCTTATTCTCTCGCTGCGGACATTCGGTGTCTAGGGAAAAGGGCAAGCAAGCAAGAGGACTCCGGATACCGTCAAGGGCCAAGTTGAAGTCCCGGCAACAGCTGAAGACCGTTCAAGATTGCACAGTATTCTGTCCGGTTGGCGGGCATGATGATGGTCAGAGGCTATTGGCATGGAAAAGAAACGGGAATATCGCGAGTCTCACGAAGACCGTGAATCTCAAAAACTTGTGGATCGCATCGAGAAACAGCAGGCATCGCAGGAAGCCGCCAGAGTAGAAGAGACCAGGAGAACGCTCGACGATTACGCCAGAAAAGCTGGCAGTTAGGCGTGTATGGGGCGGACACTCCCTTCGACTTCGCTCAGGGCAGGCTCTGTCCGCCGCCGTTGCGGTTGCAGTTGCTTTGTGGATTGCTCGCACCAGCTCAAGGGGTCTGCTACACGCCGCCGGGAGGGTGTGGCGCGGGCGCCCTCGCCCGCGGCCTTTGATTTTGTGTGGCAGGGGTAGAGAATCAACCCACCGGCCCTACGACGTAGCACGCACCCCGGTGCTTACCGTAGTTCCCCCATCCTCCCCTGCGGGTCGGATTCAGAGTCAAAAGCCGCGGGCGCCCGCGCCACACGCGCACGCAAGCCGTGGTAAAACACAGCATGCGGAAAATCCCTTACGCGGCCAGCGGGCCGACCATCGTGGCCCAGGCCCCCTGCCGGGCTGATCTGGCGGGCGGCACTATCGATTTGTGGCCGCTGTACTTGTTTCATCCCGGAGCGATCACACTGAATTTTGCGGTCAACATCCTCACCACCTGCCGCATTACCCCGCTGAAAGGGAAGGGCATCCATCTGCACTCGATCGATACGCGGCGGGAGGAGCATTTTCCCAGCTTCGAGGCGCTGCGCCGCGCCCGCCGTTTCCGCCTCCCCCTGGCCGCTCGGCTCCTGCAGTTTTTCGCACCCAAGGAAGGTCTGTTGATGGAGACGGATTCCGAGTCTCCCGCGGGCGCCGGCATTTCGGGATCGTCCGCCCTGATGATTGCCAGCACCGCCGCGCTGGCCCGCTTCACCGACCGCAACCTCACCCTGGAGCAGATGCGGGTGATTGCCCAGAACGTCGAGGCGCAGATCATCCAGGTGCCCACCGGCTGCCAGGATTACTATCCCGCGCTTTATGGAGGAACGAGCGCGATCCATCTGGATGCGGACGGCATCCACCGCGAGGCCGTCGCGATCGCGCCGGAAGAGATCGAATCCCGCTTTGTTCTGGCCTACACCGGCGCGCCGCGCAAGTCCGGCATCAACAATTGGGAAGTTTTCAAGGCGCACATCAACGGCGACAAGCGGGTGTTCCGCAACTTCGAACGCATCGTCGAAATCGCCCGCGCCATGCACCAGGCGCTGGCTGACGCCAAGTGGGACGAGGTGGCTCGCCTGCTCCGCGAGGAGTGGAAGTTGCGCCGCAGCAACGCTCCGGGGATCACCACGCCGCTCATCGACAAACTGATCAGCGTCACCGCCCGGCAAGGCGGAAGGGCCGCCAAAGCCTGTGGCGCGGGCGGCGGAGGCTGCGTGATCTTCCTGGTGGAGCAGGGTGCCGCCAGCCGGGTTGCGACTGCTATCGGCGACAATGGCGGACGCGTCCTGCCGCTGCAGGTCGCCCGCAACGGGTTGCATATCTGGTCTGCCTGAAAAGAGGACAAACCACGTGGGGACAGCCGGGGGCGGCTGTCCGCCACGTGGTCGCCGGCTTAGTTAAGCTGAGGCACTACCTGTTATTTTCTACGGTTGGTTCCCAACCCGGACGGCGTTATAATTCATCCAAGTCGGCTCGGGGTGTCGTATGTACCCACGTTACGTTCCGTTTCTGTTGCCAATCGTGATCCTGAGTGCAGTTATGGTCAGCGCCGACGATCACAACACCCCTCATATTTCCAAGCAAACCCGGATGGACCTGATCCATACCTTCAATTTTGAACTGGTTTACATCCGTTCGCCTTTTCCCATGGGGAAGACCGGGCTGACCCTGAAAGATGGACAGCTCTCTCCGGACGGAGACCAGATGCAGAACATGCTGGCCATGTGGGGCCCCGCGGCCAAGCCCGGCGACCAGGCCCGCATCAGCGAGATATTGATCAAGAAGGACCGCATTCACTTTGAGATCAACGGCGGTCCGGTCAAAAAGCTCAAGTGGTATCAGCACATTCAGGTGGGCGCGGGCGGAGGCATGACTTCGCTGGGCCCGAGCGACGCCAGCGCCAATCCGCGAGGCTCGTATGTGGACCTGGTATTCGATAACGGCTACGTGCCTGAGCTGAATCCGCAGCAGCTGAAGGATTTGCTCCGACCGGTGTTTGACTTCAACGCCAAGTCCGCCGTGGAGGCCTACCTCGACACCCTCACGCCCAAGCTCAGAGACGCCATCAAGGCACACCAGGTCCTGGTGGGTATGAATCGCGAAATGGTGATGGCTTCCAAGGGCCGCCCGCCCAAGAAAATTCGGAGAGAAAGACGGCGA
This sequence comes from Terriglobia bacterium, assembly GCA_963790645.1. Lineage (GTDB taxonomy): Bacteria > Acidobacteriota > Terriglobia > Terriglobales > Acidobacteriaceae > JAIQFF01. The sequence continues at coordinate 28,969 of CAWBPS010000017.1, forward strand.
AGTCGAATACGAAGAGTGGATCTACGGCGAGCCCCCGGCCGACGTGGACTTCGTTCGCCTGGTGGGCGACGAAGTGGTACGCCTTGAGAGCATGAAGGTGGATGGCGAAAAAGTTGTTCACACCGAAAAAGAAGTGGACCTGAGCTCGACCGTGGCCAAGAGCTCGGCGCCGGAGGTGCGTCCGCCGAATGCACCCTCGCTGCGCCGCCCGGGCGAAGAATCCGATCCCAACTCGCCAGCCGGCGGAGCCGCGCCCAGGCCGTTGCCCCCTCCCGACCCGCTCGGCCAGGACGGCCCGACCCAACCCAACTGGGATGATTTAGCAGAGCGTCCCGCTCGTGCAGAGGCCGGAAAACCGCGTGGACAGCCGCCCTCGGCTGTCCCCACTGCTCTTGCTAGTAGAATTTGAAAAGCATAACCCGACGGGAATTCCCGAAGGAAAGCCGCAGATGCAGACTCGTGTCCTTGGTAGCTGTCCCGTGCGGATGCCTCCCACTTTTACCTGACTTGGCTCCCGCGCACCCGCCCCTTTACACTGGAAGGGTGAAGATCGCGCTGGGACAGATCAATCCTACGGTTGGAGATTTCTCCGGCAACGCCGCCAGGATGATCGACTTTGCGGGCCGGGCTCGAACCGCCGGCGCCGGCCTGATACTGTTTCCTGAACTGTCCGTATGCGGCTACCCGCCTCGCGATCTGGTGGAGCGGCCTTCGTTTGTGGCCCGCAATCGCGAGACCGCGGAGCGCATCGCCGCCGAGACCCGCGGCATCGCCGTGATTTGCGGCCTGGTCACCCCGGCCCATGCCGAAACCGGCAAGTCGGTCATGAACTCCGCCGCCCTGCTCCAGGACGGCGCCATCGCCTTCCTGCAGTCGAAGATGCTGCTGCCTACCTACGACGTGTTCGACGAGATGCGCAACTTCGCTCCCGCCCGCAGCCAGTCGCTGTTTCCGTTCTGCGGCAAGCAGATGGCGCTCACCATTTGCGAGGATGCCTGGAACGACAAGCACTTCTGGAACAAGCGTCTCTACACCGTAGATCCGGTCGAGGCGCTGGTGCAGGCCGGCGGCAATTTCGTGCTCAACATTTCCGCTTCGCCGTTCTGGCTGGGCAAGCGCGAACTGCGCCGCGAGATGCTGGCCACCATCGCCCGTCAGGACAAAGTGCCGGTAGTCATGGTCAACCAGGTCGGAGGCAACGACAGCCTGGTGTTTGACGGCTCCAGCCTGGTGCTGAATTCCGCCGGAGAAGTGATCGCGCAAGGCAAGTCGTTCGAGGAAGACCTGGTCTATTTCGATTCCGACCGTTTGACGGGAGAATTACACCCGCAGATGCCGGGAGAAGAAGCCAGCGCGTACGCCGCGCTGGTGCTGGGCACGCGCGACTACGTCCGCAAGTGCGGCTTTCGAGCGCGTGATCATCGGATTGAGCGGCGGCATCGATTCCGCTCTCACCGCTTGCATCGCCGCGGAAGCTCTCGGACCCGAAAACGTGATCGGCGTGGGCATGCCCGGTCCCTATTCGTCGCCGGGCTCGATCGATGATGCGCGGTCGCTGGCCGGCAATCTCGGCATTCGCTTTGAGTTGCTCTGCATCACCGAGATTTTCGAAAGTTACCGGAAGACTCTGCAGGAAGTTTTCGCCGGGTGCAAGGAAGATACCACCGAAGAAAACATACAGGCGCGCACCCGCGGCGCGCTGCTGATGGCTCTTGTCGAACAAGTTTGGAGCGATCGTTCTCAGCACCGGCAACAAGAGCGAACTGGGGGTGGGATACTGCACCCTGTACGGTGACATGGTCGGCGGACTGGCGGTGATTTCAGATGTGCCCAAGACGCTGGTGTACCGGTTGAGCCGGTACATTAATTCCCGCCGGCCCGTAATTCCTGAGGCGACGCTCGAAAAACCGCCCTCGGCCGAATTGCGTCCCGATCAGAAGGACATTGATTCGCTGCCTCCATACGACGTTCTGGATGCGATTCTGGAAGACTATGTCGAGGACCTGCACACCGCGGAACAGATCGCGGCCGATCACAACTTTGACCTGGCGCTGGTGCAAAGAGTCATTCGCATGGTCGATGGAGCGGAGTACAAGCGCCAGCAGGCCGCTCCCGGACTCAAAATTTCTTCCAAGGCCTTCGGTTCCGGCCGCCGCTTTCCCATCGCCGCCAGGATGACCGGATGACGATGGTCCTGAACTGTGGAAAATCGCGTTTTCGAAAGGAACTCATGCGTCGTTCGCTGCTCTGCTGCCTGTTCATCGTCCTCATGCTTTCGCTTGCCGCCGCGCAACAGAAATCGTCCGCCAAAGCAAAGGACGCGCTTCCTCCGGCCCCCACCTTCAGCACCCGGCTTCCTTCCGAGGAAACCGTCAACGCTTTTATGAAGCAGATGTTTGGCTATGATCCGGCGGTATCGTGGAAGATCGCTGCGATCCGGCCGTCCCAGGCCGAAGGACTCAGCGAAGTGCTGGTTGTCCTCAGCAATGCCCAGGGCCAGCAAAATAACCGCCTGTACGTCACCGAAGATGGCCAGCATGCAGTGGTCGGCGACATCATTCCCTTCGGCGCGCATCCATTTGCCGCCGCTCAGGAAGCTCTGAGCAAGGGGATGGATGGCCCCTCCCGCGGCCCGGCCGACGCTCCCGTCACCTTGGTTGAGTTCAGCGATCTGCAATGCCCGCATTGCAAGGAAGCCCAGCCCACCATCGACAAGCTGATGGCGGAAGAAAAGAATGCCCGCCTGGTGTTCCAGAATTTTCCCCTGCCTTCGCACGACTGGGCGGCCAAGGCGGCTTACTACGGGGATTGCATTGGACGCAGTTCGCCCGACGCGTTCTGGAAATATGTGGAGAGCGTCTATGCCGCGCAAAGCGACATTACCGCCGCCACTGCGGATGAAAAGCTGACCGCCATCGCCGAACAGGCCGGCGCCAAGGGAGCGGACACCGCCGCCTGCGCCGCCAAACCCGAGACTGCGGGCCGGGTGCAGCGCTCCGTTGCCCTGGGCGCGGCGCTCGAGGTTACCGGGACGCCAACCCTGTTCATCAACGGCAGAAAGATCAGCAACGTGGCCGGCCTGCCCTATGAGGTACTGAAAGGCCTGACAGAATTCGCAGCTAAAGAAGGGAAGTAGGGGAAATGGAGGACGGGCGTCTCGCCTGTCGGGCCGGACGGCGACGCCCGGCCTCAGGCGCTGAAGCGCAACATGCTCTTAAGCAATTTGGTGGCACCAGTAACTCGCGCCCTTTCGCCTTTAGTCGTCGCGGGTGGGTGACAACGCGCCGCTGCCAATCGCGCTCACTTCTTGAATAGATTCTCAAAGGCCTGGCGAGCGTCGTTGGGACGCTGGGCGGCAGGCGTGGACGTCTCTTTCTCCACCATCACCCGCATGGAGTAGAAGGTGCAATCGTTGCGCTGGTCCTTGCGCGGGATGCGTTCCGGAATGGGCTGAGTGCACTCGAAACGGCTCGATGGATCGAAGTACGTACACTGCTTGCATGAGTGCAGTTCGAAGCCGCACTTGGGACACTGGCCCACGGGATCGCCGGGCGACTGCAGCAGCGAACCGCACTGTGAACACCGGGAAACGGCGCGCGTGCCCGGCATCTGGATGGGCCGCGGGCCGAATGTATCTTTCTTGACCGGCCTCTCGGTCGATTCTTTCTTCCGCGATTCTTCGCCGCGGTCCTGGTAGCCGTGTTGCCGGTACTTCAAGGCTCTCCCTCCTCGCTGGTGCGGGAACATTGTCTCGCTTCAACGACGCGCCGACAAGTGGTTGCAAGGGCGAATTGTATTTACCCACTACGGGTGCTACGATCTGATGTGTATGCAACTGGTTGCATGGAGGTTTGATCATGGCAGACGATAGCAACAGCATCCTGTGGTTCCTCGCGGGACTTGGTGTAGGTGCGGCGGTTGGGGTACTGTATGCGCCCCGTTCCGGCAGCGAGACGCGCGAGACCCTGCGTGCCAAAGCGGATGAGGGCCGGGAGTTTGTGTCCCAGCGCGCCCGCAAGGCGCGGGAGCAGGCCTCCGACCTGGTGGACAAAGGGCGCGAAGTCGCCAAGCAGCAAAAGGAACAGTTCAAGTCGGCTTATGAGGCCGGACGTCAGGCTTATCACGAGGCCACCGCGGCCGATGGTGGTGCATCGAAGAACCTGTAATTCTGCGCCTCTCCGCAGCGCTGGATCGGGCGGCGCAGCAACGCGGAAAATCTTATGGACTATCTACCGATCTTTGTCGGTGTAACGGCGGCGGCGGTCGTCATCCAGGCCGGCATTCTGGTGGCGCTTTTTGTGGCCGTGAAAAAGAGCACTTCCCGCATGGAAGCTCTCGCCACCGAAGTGAAAACCAAGGTCATGCCCACGGTGGACACGGCACAATCCATGCTGGTGGAGTGGCGTCCGAAGTTTGACAACATTGCCAGCAACGTCAGCGAAACCACTACCGTGGTCCGGGGTCAGGTGGAGCGTCTGGATGCCACCGTCACCGACATCGTGGATCGCACCCGCCTGCAGGTGATTCGCGCCGACGAGTTGCTCAATCGCACCATGGACCGAATCGAAGAAACCAGCGACGTAGTCCATCGCACCGTGGTTTCGCCGGTTCGCCAGCTTTCCGGCATCATTCAGGGCCTGACTGCTGGTCTGGAGTTCCTGCTGGGTGGTGAAAGGCGCCGCCGGCACGACGTTTCAGTTCCGCAAGACGAGATGTTTATCTAAAACTGAGAACCGGGAACTGTTATCTGACAACCGGTTTTCAGATGTTAGTTCCCGGTTCTCAGTCTCAGGCGATCCAGCCTCCGCCTACCACTACATCATGGTCGTAGAAAACGGCTGCCTGCCCAGGTGTGACCGCCCGCTGCGGCTGGTCGAATGAAACCAGAATCTCGTCGTCGCCGGACTTCTCAATCAACGCGGATGCGCCTTCATGGCGATGGCGGATCTTTACCGTGACTCGCATGGGCTCGCGCAACTCTTCCACAGCGATGAGATTGGTACGCTGCACCCGCAAGGTGCGGGTGTAAAGCTCTTCCTGGTTCCCGACCACCACCTGGCGAGCGTCTCCCTTGATCTGTATTACGTAAAGCGGCGAACCAGTGGCGACGCCCAATCCCTTACGCTGGCCCACGGTGAAGTTGTGGATGCCGCCATGCTCGCCTACGACTTCGCCGTTGGTCGTGACCAGTTCGCCGGCGGTGTCGGGCAGAGACTCGCCCTGCTCCGCGAGATAGGCATCGAGAAACTTCTTGTAATCACCGCCGGGGACGAAGCAGATTTCCTGCGAGTCAGGCTTCTGCGCCAGAGCCAGACCATGCTGCTGGGCGAGTTGGCGCACCTCGGGCTTCATCATGCCGCCCAGGGGGAACAGGGTGCGGCTGAGCTGCGCCTGGGTCAACCCAAACAGGAAGTATGTCTGGTCCTTGGAGCGGTCGGTGGGGCGCTTCAGCAGCCAGCGGCCTCGCATCTCGTTAAACTCCACGCGGGCGTAGTGGCCGGTGGCCAGCGCGTCAGCGCCAATTTGTTGGGCGACAATCAGTAGCTGATCAAACTTCAAGTGATTGTTGCACAAACTGCAGGGGATGGGCGTGCGTCCCGAGAGATACTGCTCGACGAATGGCCGCACCACATCGCGCTCGAAGCGCTCCTCGTGATTGACCACGTAATACGGAATGCCGATGGTCTCGGCGACCCGGCGCGCGTCGTAAACATCGTCCAGCGAGCAGCAGCGCCCCTGCACCGACTCAGGCATCCCCTCGTGGCCCGCCAGACGGCGCTGGTTCCACAGTTGCATGGTCAGGCCGACGACGTTGTGGCCCTCGGCACGCAGCATGGCCGCGACCGTGGAAGAGTCAACCCCTCCCGACATGGCGACGGCGATGGTTCTGGGATTCTGCATTTAGCTCTTAACCTTTAGCTCTCGACCGTTCTTGCGCTTCGCTTCTTTCGGATCACAACACCCGCTTCCATCGCGGGGTCCTCTCCCGCGCACGGCATCCCTTACTCTAACTCGACCACCGTCGCTATCACAATGCGGCCACGTGCAGTATAGATTGCCACGCTCGCCGTTCTTGAACTTGTGTTCGCCACGCGACGAAATGATTCCGGTCAAATAGTGACGGCAATACGGGCAGCGCAGTAGGATCGGCCCTCTTTTTTTGGCTCTCCGCCGGATTTCAGCAATTCGTCGCGGCGCCGTGTCAGGCATGGACCCTCTTATAGACTGGCGACAATTCTCGGAGTCGACCAACTGTATCCTTTAGCAAGTTCAACGCAAAATCCACCTCTTCCGGCGTATTTTGCTTGCCCAGGCTGAAACGGAGGCTGCCCCGCGCACGCTCAGGCGGCATGCCCATCGCGGTCAGCACATGCGATGGCTCAATCGCGCCAGAAGAACATGCGGCCCCGGTCGAGACCGCCACACCCTTCAGGTCGAGGGCAATCACCAGAGCTTCTCCCTCGATGCAATCAAAATGGATGCTGCTGGTATTGGGTACACGCGGCGCGCCCCGGCCGTTCACGCCGGTGGACTCGACCTGACTCAGGATAGTTTGTTCCAGACGATCACGCATGCCTGACATCTGCTCAAGATCGCCGCGGGAGAATGCTTCGCGGGCAAGTTCTGCGGCCTTGCCCAGAGCAACGATCCCCGGCACATTCTCCGTTCCCGCCCGCCGCGAACGCTCGTGGCTTCCGCCGAAGAGCATCGGACGCAGAGTCGTTCCCTTGCGCACGTAGAGCGCTCCTACGCCCTGGGGAGCGTTCATCTTGTGGCCGGAGATGGAAAGCAGGTCGCACCCGATGCGCTTCACATCGATCACGACCTTGCCTGCCGCCTGCACCGCGTCGGTGTGAAAGTAAACGTCAGCGTCAGCGGCGACTTTGCCAATCTCCTCGACCGCTTGCAGCACACCAGTTTCATTGTTGGCCATCATGATGGTGATGAGCCGGGTATTCGGCCGCAGCGCCCGGCGCACGTCGTCGGGATCGACCTGGCCCTGGCCGTTCACGGGAACATACGTGACTTCACAGCCTGACGCCTCCAGATGCCTGCACGAGTTCAACACCGCATGATGTTCGATGGTCGAGCTGATGACATGCTGTCCTGGCTGGGTGAGGCCGAAAATTGCCAGATTGTCGCCTTCAGTGCCGCCGCTGGTGAAGACGATCTCCGAGGCGCGGCATCCCAGCAGAGCGGCTACCGATTCGCGCGCCCGCTCCACTGCCGCCCGCGTCTCCTGTCCATGGTGATGAATGGATGACGCGTTCCCGAAGTGCTCCCCGAAGTAGGCCTGCATGGCCTCAAAGACCTCGGGCAGGACGGGGGTGGTAGCGTTATTGTCGAGATAGACGCGGCGCATGGCTGCTTTTCATTTTACGCCGTATGTGCGAGGACAGAAATGCGCTAGGAGACCGTCACCACTTCGGCCGAAGCAACAGGTTCAGGGATCGGCAAATTGTCTTCCCGCAGTCCCTCCAGGTGAAATTCGATTGCTTCCCGGATCAGTCGCTTCGCGCTTTCCTGAGTCGAGCCCGTCGTGACCACCCCCGGCAGATCGGGAACGTAGGCGCTCCAGCCGGTGACAGACTTCTCATAGACGACAACGTAGTTCATCACTTCAAACCTGCCTGTTTCAGAAACTATTCAATGTGCCGGGTGCTAGATTGTCGCCGGGATGGCCCAGCAGGGTCACACGCCCGGATTGGGTCGGATGCTTGTATTGCCGATGACTGCCCTTCGTCGCTTTCAAGAACCAGCCATCTTGCTCCAACAGTCTAATGATATCGCCAGCTTTCATGACATCCCAAATTACGATGGATGCGCTTCTCCGCCGCCAGACAGTTTGCCGGTGTGGAGTGCCGATCCAGTTCCCTCGCGAGACTCATGCTACCCTCTTCGATGCCTAACGGCGCTCGATGGGCACATACTTCTGCGGGTATGCCGGCCCAACATAGTCCGCGCGGGGACGGATCAGGCGGTTGTCGTCGAGTTGCTCGATGACGTGGGCGGCCCAGCCGCTGATTCGCGACACGGCGAAGACTGGGGTGAACAAATCTACGTCAATCCCCAGCGTCTGGTAGGTGGAGGCGGAGTAGAAGTCCACGTTGGCGTTAAGCTTTTTCTCGGCCTTTACGAATTCTTCGATCTTGTGCGACATCTCGAACCATTTGCTCTGGCCGCTGCTCTTGCCCAGGTCGGCGGACATCTTGCGCAGGTGCGTGGCCCGCGGATCTTCGGTGTGATAGACGCGATGGCCGAAGCCCGGAACTTTCTTCTTCTGCGCCAGCATGCCCTTCACGTAATCGATGGGGTCGGCGTTCGCCTTGTCGATGGCCTGCAGGATGTGGAATACGGCCTCGTTGGCGCCTCCGTGCAGGGGGCCTTTCAGCGCCCCGATGGCCGCGGTCACCGCCGAATGCATATCGGAAAGCGTCGCCGCCACAACCCTCGCCGCGAAGGTGGAAGCGTTGAGTTCGTGGTCGGCGTGCAGGATGAGGGCCATATCCAGCGCCCGCTCTGCCGTCTCCGAGGGCTTGGTGCCATTCAGCAGCAGGAGAAAATTGGCCGCATGCGAGAGCGACGGGTCTGGATCAACTACTTTCTTGCCTTTACGCACACGATCGTAGGCCGCCACGATCATCGCGATCTGCGAAGTCAGCCGGAAGGCTTTGTGCAGGTTGGCGTCATGGTCGTTCTTCTTGTCTTCAGCATCGTAAAAAGAAAGGGCGGAAACTGCGGTGCGCAGCACGTCCATCGGCTGAGTCTGCCTGGGAGCGGTGCGCACCAGGTCGATGATGGCGGGATCCAGCTTGCGCTCTTCCGCCAGCTGCCGGCGAAATTCCTTCAGCTCATTCTGCGTGGGCAGCTTGCCATACCACAACAGGTAGCAGGTCTCTTCAAAATTGGAGTGGTCGGCAAGTTCGTGAATGTCGATGCCGCGGTAGGCGAGGACGCCCTGCTCTCCGTCTATGTAACAGATACTGGAATTGGTAGCGACTACTCCTTCCAGGCCCCGGGGGGCGTGTGTGGCGGTCAGGCTGGACATATTCCCTCGCTCGAAATTTTGAACCCTGGTTGAGGCCGCACGGGGAGGAAAAATGGCGCGTGCTGTCGCAACTAACTTTTATACGCCAAAAGAGTTAACTTTCCAAGACGGGCCTGGCCAATCGATAGTTCGCTCGTGTTGACTTGCTTAGCGTCCTTTGCGGTCTTTCTTAGCGTCCTTTGCGGTAGAGGATTTGACCTCGCTTGAATCGTGCCAAGGCCTTAACCGCAAAGGACGCAAAGAAAGGCCCGCAAAGGACGCAAACAAGAGCCCCAATTGTTCGCGAACGTTTGAGGATCAAAGCGCAAGTGCCACCCCCGTACGAGCGGGACGCTCGCGCCCACATTGAGGCGAATACACGAAGGTACACTGCCCTTGGCAAAACTCTCGGTTCCCCCTCCGCTTCCCAGTTACAATCGGGACGTGCGCTGGGGAAACTTCATACGGCTCGCCCTTATCCTGCTGACATTGCGATTGGCCGTATCCGCCAGCGACCAGCCAACCACAGCGCCACTCCTGCCTTGTCCTGAAGGTTCCCCCGAGGCGGTCTCCTGCAATCCCTCCAAAAAAGAATTGAAAGAAGCCAGCCGGGCGTTTGCCAAGGGGCTGAAGCTGCAGAGGGAGAAGCGGCAGGACGAAGCCTTCGACCTGTTCGAGACGGCGGCGCGCCTCGATCCCAAAGATGTGGAGTTTGTGACGGCGCGCGAATTGACCCGCCAGCAACTAGTCTTCGACCACCTGGAGCGGGGCAATGATGAAATGCGCCAGGGCCGGCAGATCGAGGCGCTGGCCGAATTCCGCACTGCGCTGCATCTGGATCCGCAAAATGAATTTGCCCGGCAGCGTTTAACTGATGCGATGGGGGAATGGACTCCAAAAACCTCAGTCGCGCCGCAAGTGGTGGCGGCCTCCGATGAAATTCGCGTCGTACCCGACGCCACGCAGGCCGACTTTCACTATCGCGGCGATGGCCGCGGGCTGCTGACCCAGGTCGCTGCCGTGTTCGGCGTCACCGCTACCTTCGACGAGTCCGTGATCTCGCGCCAGGTCCGGTTCGACATCGGCCGCGCGAACTTTTACACGGCCATGGCCGCGGCCTGCCAGATGACTCACACCTTCTGGACGCCGCTCGACAGCAAGCAGATTCTGCTGGCGGCGGAATCGGCGCAAAATCACCGCCAGTTTGATCGCATGGCGTTGCGCACTTTTTATCTGCCGGGCGTCACCTCTCCGCAGGAACTGAATGACGTCGTAAATCTGCTGCGGAATCTTTTTGAGATACGCCTGGTGACTCCGCAGCCCAGCAAGAGCACCATCGTGGTCCGGGCGCCGCGGAAGATGCTGGATGCCGCCACCAAAATTATCGAAGGGCTGGGGGACTCGCGCCCGCAGGTCATGCTCGACGTGCACGTGTACGAGATTACGAACAGCCTGACCCGGAACATGGGATTACAGATTCCCAATAACTTCCAGTTGTTCAACATTCCGGCGGGCGCGCTGGCGGCGCTGGCCGGACAGAACATTCAGGACCTGATCAACCAGCTGATTTCGGGCGGCGGCATCAACCAGGCCAATTCGCAGGCGCTTTCCGGACTGCTGGCCCAGCTTCAAAATCAACAGAGTTCAGTCTTCAGCCAGCCCCTGGCAACCTTTGGAAACGGCCTCACGCTCATGGGACTGAGCCTGGGAACGGCGGGGGCGCAACTGTCGCTGAACGAGAGCACGGTAAAATCACTGGAGCACGCCTCGCTGCGAGTCGCCCAGGGCACGGATGCGACGTTTCGCGTGGGCGCGAGGTATCCCATCCTTAATGCCAGTTTCGCTCCGGTCTTCAATACTCCGGCGATTGCGTCCGTGATCCGGAACAACTCGTTTCAAAGCCCCTTTCCGTCATTCAACTACGAGGACATTGGGCTAAGCGTCAAAGCCAAGCCTCGCGTAAACGGGAGCTCGGACGTCAGCCTGGACCTGGAAATACAGTTTCGTGCTTTGTCAGGGCAGTCGATTAACGGGGTGCCGGTGATTTCCAACCGGGAGTACAAGGGCAGCATCTCCCTGATGAATGGAGAGCCGGCGGTGGTGGCCGGGGCAGTCACGAATTCCGAGCAACGCAGCCTGAACGGGATTCCCGGGCTGGGGGCGGTGCCGGGACTGAATCAGGTGATGACCAGCAACAGCAAGCAATTGAGTGAAGACGAACTGCTCATCGTGATCACGCCGCGGGTCATCAGCCACGAGCAAAATCAAAACGCGGAAGTCTGGCTGCAAAAATAAGTGGAAGGGCACGAGTTACTCGTGCCACTGAAGTTCTGAAATCGGATCGCGCTGCAACGCCCGAGGTCACCTGTTGGCGCGCGCGATCCTCCCCCGGAAATCCTTAGAGATTTTGCTTCGTCCACTGGTCGATCTGCAGCAGCGCCAGCTTCAGGTTTTCCAGCGAATTGGCCACGCTGAAACGCAAATAGCCTTCCCCGAATTCTCCAAAGGAAGCTCCCGAAAGGCAAGCCACGCCGGCCTGTTCCAGCAGCGCCTCGGAAAGTTTCCTCGAACTCCAGCCAGTCTTCGTGATATTGGGAAAGGCGTAAAAGGCCCCTTTCGGCATGCGGCAGGAGAAGCCTTTGATCCGGTTCAGTCCGGCCACGAAAACGTCGCGCCGCTGCTGGAACTCCGACCGCATCCGGTCCACTGAAGCCTGGTCTCCGCGCACGGCCTCAACTCCGGCGATCTGGGTAAAGCTGGCGGTACAGGAGTTCGAATTGGTCATCAGCCGCGCGATGTGTGTGGCCAGGTCCTCACGCATGACGCCGTAGCCCAGGCGCCATCCGGTCATGGCGTAAGTTTTGGAAAATCCGTCGAGCAAGATGGTGCGCTCCTGAAATCCGGGCACCGACATGATCGAGTAATGCTCGCCTTCGAACAGCAGCCGGCTGTAGATTTCATCCGAAAGCACCATGATATTGCGATCGCCAATGACTTCGGCGATGTCATGGACATCCCGTTTGCTCAGGACACCGCCGGTGGGATTTTGCGGCGAATTCAGGATAATGAGCCGGGTGCGGTCGCTGATCAGCGAGGCCAGTTCGTCCACATCGAAGCCAAAATCTTTTTCTTCCCGCAAACGAATGGGCACAGCCCGCGCCCCGGCATAGTGAATCATCGACTCGTAAATCGGGAAGCCGGGATTGGGAAATATGACTTCATCCCCCGCATCGGCCAAAGCCAGCAGAGTAAAAAAAATAATTGGCTTGCCGCCGGGAACCACCACCACTTCGTCGCTCGAGACCTGTACTCCGCGCGAGCGGCTGACGTCCTCCGCAATGGCCTGGCGCAACTCGGGCAGGCCGGCCGACGGGCCGTAGTGGGTCCAGCCCTGGCGCAGAGCGCCGATTCCAGCTTCAACCACGTTGGCCGGGGTGTCGAAATCAGGCTCGCCAATTTCCAGATGGATAATTTTCTTGCCCAGACGTTCCAGCGCCCGGGCCTTGTTCAGAACTTCAAAGGCAGTCTCGGTTCCGAGGCGCGACATGCGCTCAGCTAATCGAAGTTCGTGCTGCGTGGCTTTCTCCATAGCGAGGCAAAACACGTCATTATATCCCGCCGGTGTGGCGCGGGCGCCCCCGCCCGCGGCCTTTGACGTTAAAGTCAAAACCTCGCGGGCGGGGGCGCCCGCGCCACACGGGCGACTTCACTTCTTCTGGTTGACCCACTCCCAGCCGAAGCGGCCCTTGATGCAGAGATGTCCCTCGGTGATTTCCTGATCGAGAGGCGAAGTTACTTTGACGATTTTCTCGTCCTGAACATGCACGGTCAGGGTGCAGCCCACGCCGCAATAGGGACAGATGGTATCGGTGCGGGTCTGTTTGGACTCATCCCAGGTGCCTGCCTGGCGCATTTCGTACTCGCTGCGGAACATGAGCGCGCCCGTGGGACATACGCCGATGCAGTTGCCGCAGTAAACGCAGGCCGAATCGGTCAACGGCACGTTGTATTCAGTCGAGATGCGGGCCCCGAATCCGCGCCCCGCGACCGCGATGGCGAAGGTATTTTGCGCGTCCACGCCGCAGGCTTCCACGCATTTGTAGCACAGGATGCATTTGCCGTAGTCACGCACGTAGAGCTCATTGTCTATCTTGATCGGCTGAGCGACGGTGGCCGCACCAGTCTCCGGCGGGTGGTGATGGCCCGGCTGCGCCGCATCGCGCTCACCTGGTGCCGCCGCTGGCGTGGCTTCCCCGAAGCGCTCCGGCCTGGCGCCATAGCGCCGCATGTATCCCTGAAACTGGGGCGCCGTGGAAACATCCACGGACGACGCGAGCAACTCCAGCACCAGCCGCCGGCTCAGCCGCACCCTCTCCGAATCGGTCCTGATCACCATGCCCGGTTCGACCTGGCGCGAGCACGCTGGAACCAGCGTGCGCGATCCTTCGACTTCGACCACGCAGATGCGGCACACGTTCACCGGCGTCAGGCTTTCCAGGAAGCAGAGCGTGGGAGTATCGATGCCCATGTCGCGCGCCGCTTCTAGAAGAGTAGAGCCTTCCGCCACGGAAACGGGTTTGCCGTCAATCGTAATGTCCACCATGCGTGCCGGACGCGCGACCGGCAGGATGGGCAATGGTCCGCGGGGTACGGGAACCTTCAGGTCGGGCGCGCTTTGCGTGCTCATCGCTCAGCGCCTCCTGGTTCAAAAACAGGGAACCGGGCCAACGCCGATTCAATCGCGCTCGATGCGGTCTGGCCCAGCCCGCAGATGGAGGCATCCCGCATGGCCTGACCGACTTCCTTCAGCAGCACAAGTTCAGTCGCGGGTGACGCCAAAGGCTTCCCGGCAGCCAGTCGTTGCAGAATTTCTTCCTGGCGGACCGTGCCCACGCGGCAGGGAACGCACTGTCCGCACGATTCGTCGCGAAAGAAAGAAGCAATGCGCAGCAGAATCTCCCGCAAATCGACGGTGTCGTCGAACGCCATGACTACCGCCGAACCCAGCGCGGCGCCGGCCGCCCGCGTGCCCTCAAACGTCATCGGTGTATCGAGGTCTTTCGGACCCAGAAACGCGCCCGCCGCTCCGCCAATCAACACGGCCTGCAACTTTCCGCTGCCGGCGATGCCTCCTGCCAAACCGAGCAACTGTCGCAGCGTGGCGCCGAAGGGCACTTCATACACCCCGGGCCTGGCTACATGGCCGGAGAGGCAGAACAGCTTGGTTCCGGTGGAACGCTCCGTGCCGATGGCGGCAAAAGCTTTTCCGCCGTGCATGATGACGGGCAGAATATTCAACAACGTCTCCACGTTCTGAATAATCGTGGGCCTGCCGAACAAACCGACCTGAGTGGGAAATGGAGGCTTGTTCCGCGGCTCTCCACGTTTGCCCTCGATGGAGTTCATGAGCGCCGTCTCTTCGCCGCAGATGTAGGCCCCGGCTCCAACCCGCAGCTCGACGTCGAAGCGCACGCCAGCGCCCAGAATATTGCTACCCAGGAGAGACTGCGCGCGGCACTCGCGGATCGCATGTTCCAGGCGGCGCCGGGCCAGTGGATACTCGCCTCGAATGTACAGGTAACCCTGCTCGCATCCGGTGGCGAATCCGGCGATGATCATGGATTCGATCAACGTGAATGGATCGCCTTCCATCAGCACGCGATCTTTGAAGGTGCCAGGCTCCGATTCGTCCGCGTTGCAGATCAGATATCGCGGCAAAGTGGTGCTTAGAATCGATTGCCACTTCTGGCCGCAGGGGAAAGCGGCCCCGCCGCGCCCCACCAGCTTCGACTCGATTACCTCGCGAACCACCGCTGCCGGACCCATTTCGTGGGCGCGGCGCAGAGCTGTAAAACCGCCAGCAGCGAGATATTCGTCGAGGCTCTCCGGGTTGATCTGTCCCACACGGCGCAGCAGGGTCAATTCAGGCTGGCCCATCTGCGGAACGGAAGCCCGCAACTCAGTTGGTGAAAGCCGCGCACCCTGCAAGGCGGTCGTAATCTCACCCACGTTCACTGGCGCCAGGGCTTGCGCGAAGTGTCGTTCGCCGGCAGCCAGCACCAGGGCCGCCGGCGCGCGCTCGCACAGGCCCAGGCAAGGACTACGATGCCATGTGGTCTTTCCCTCCGGGCTCGATCCCTCGGGCCCGTGCGTTCTCTCCATCTCGGAACCAAGCCGGTCCGCACCTTTGACCTTGCAGGCAATGTCATCGCATACGTGAACCACAGCCAGGGGCTGGGGGCGAGTGGAAAGAAGCGCATAGAAATCCGCCACGCCGAAAGCTTCAGCCGGCGGGACCCCCAGTGTCTGGCTGGCATAGTTCAACGCTCCCGGACTGATCCAGCCGACGCGATCCTGAATGGAATGCAGCACCGGCAACAGGTAGGTGCGTTTCGAACCGGAAGCAGCAATGGCCACGCCGTCAACTGCCGCGATTTCTTCCGCCGTGGGTGTGGCTCCAGTGAAATGCAGGTCCATGATTCACGTTGAGCGATGTACTCTGATTTCCTAAACGGTGACCGGCTCCGTTTTTCCAAGCTTCTCAAGGCGCACGGCCGTTGCCTTGAACTCCGAGGTTCCAGACTTCGGGTCCACGGCATCAATGGTCAATTCGTTAGTCGCCACCTGATCGGGAAAATGCAATGTCATAAACGCCAGCCCAGGGCGCAGACCTGAATCAAATCGCAGCGGTGCCTCAACCGCCCCACGACGCGACACCACCCGCGCCATTTCACCTTCCTCGAAGCCGTACTTCTTACCGTCCTGAGGAGAGATATCCAGGGTTTCGCCGTGGCGCAAAGGTGATGCGTAGCGCGAAGTCTGTACCCCGGTGTTGTAGGAATCCAGACGCCGTCCGGTCGTCAGTCGTATGGGGAAGTCGTCATCCAGCCCGTCCACCGGCGGCTCTTGCTCTACGCAGCTGAAGGGCGCCAGAGGGTCGATCACCGGCCGCGCCCACAAACGTCCGTGGAGATACTGCTCGCCAGGGTGGTTCTCGTCGTAGCACGGCCATTGCAAGCCGTGCATGGCTTCCAGACGCTCATAACTCATTCCGGCATGGATCGGACTCAAGCGGCGCAGCTCATTCCATATCTCCTCGGACGTGGGATGACCCAGATCGTGGCCCATGCGGCGCGCCAGATCGCAAAGAATTTCAATGTCATCGCGCACGCCGGCGGGAGGCGCCAGCGCGCGGCGCACCCGCTGCACCCGGCGTTCGCTGTTAGTCACGGTGCCCTCGGATTCGCACCAACCGGCCGCCGCCGGGAAAACCACGTCCGCCATTTCCGCCGTGTTCGTCATCAACATGTCCTGTACTACCAGGAGGTCGAGACCCTGCAACAGCTTGATGGTGCGGTGCGCGTCAGCTTCCGAGTTGGCCGGATTTTCGCCAATCACGTACAGCGCCTTCAACTCGCCGCGCTCCATGGCATCAAACATTCCGCTCAGGTGCCAGCCCCGTTTGGGCGGAATTTTCACTCCCCAGGCTTGCTCGAATTTCGCGCGCAGCTGATCGTTTTCCACGTGCTGGAACCCGGGCAATCGGTCGGGCAGCGCGCCCATATCGCCGCCGCCCTGCACGTTGTTCTGTCCACGCAGCGGGTTCAGTCCGGAGCCGTAACGCCCCACATGTCCGGTCAGCAGGCCAAGGTTGATCAGCGCGAGCACATTGTCCACCGCATTGTGGTGCTCGGTGATGCCCAGGGTCCAGCAAATCTGCGCGCGCCCGGCCCGGGCATACGTGTGCGCCAATTCGCGGATCAAATCTGCCGGCACGCCACAGGTGTTCTCGGCATACTCGAGGGTGAACTTCTGAACGTGCTTACGGAATTCCTCAAAACCGCTGGTGGCGTTCTCGATAAAGTCGCAGTTTTCCAGGCCCGCCGCCAAAATCTCCCGCGCCACCGCGTTGGCCAGGGCAATGTCCGTCCCCACATGCAACCCGAGCCACTTCTCGGTCCATTGCGCGGAACTGGTGCGCCGCGGGTCCACCACGAAAAGCTTGGCCCCGCGGTGGACGCCCTTGAGCAGGTGGTGGAAGAAGATGGGATGCGTCTCCCGGGCATTCGATCCCCAGAGAACGATCACGTCCGCTTCTTCCACTTCCTGGTACGAGCTGGTGCCGCCGCCCATCCCGAATACCGTCGCCAGACCGACGACGCTGGGGGCGTGTCAAGTACGGTTGCAGCTGTCGATGTTGTTACTGCCCACCACTACCCGGGCGAATTTCTGGGCCAGGAAATTCATCTCATTGGTCGTCTTCGAGCAACTGAAAAGCCCAAAGCCCTGCGGACCGTTGCTTCTGCACGGCGCCGCGAAAGCCCCGGGCGGCACGCTCCAGCGCTTCGTCCCAGGTAGCGGGACGCAGTTGGCCGTTTTCCCGGACCATCGGCGTGGTGAGTCGTGAATCCTGTCTCGCCATGGCCCGATTCTAGCAGGACAGACTTTGCTATGTTCGCTGTACCATGGTCGCTTATGTTTTCGCGACGCACTGATTGGACACTCACTCCCAATCGCTTCTCCCAGGTCCAGCGGGAACTTTCATCCGCGGACAGGGAAGTGCTCGACCTGACTGTCTCCAATCCGGTCCGCGCCGGTCTGCACTACGACGCGGATGCCATTCTCGATTCCCTGAAGAATCCTAAGGCGATGGATTACGATCCGCAGCCCAAAGGCTTGCACAGCGCACGCGAGGCGGTGGCAGCCTACTATCGAGAGCAGCACCAGTCTCTGGTCGATCCTGACTCTCTGGTGCTTACCACCAGCACCAGCGAAGGCTACTCCTACGTTTTTCGCCTGCTGTGCAATCCCGACGATGAAGTCCTGGTGCCCAAGCCCAGCTATCCCCTGTTCGAGTTTCTCGCCGACCTGCAGGATGTGAAGCTGGCGCCCTACCCTCTGCTTTACGATCACGGCTGGCAGATCGACTTCCCGTCGCTGTCTCGGGCGGTGACTCCACGCACGCGCGCCGTAGTTGTAGTGCATCCCAATAATCCAACTGGCTCGTATGTCAGCTCGGGCGAACGTACCCAACTGAATTCGTTCTGCCGGGAACACGGCCTGGCCCTGATCGTGGACGAAGTATTTCTGGACTATCCCCACGACGGCGCCCTCAGGCCGAGTTTCGCACTCAACCAGGATGTGCCGACGTTCACGCTCAGCGGCCTCTCGAAAATCTCCGGCCTGCCGCAGATGAAGCTGGCCTGGGTGGCAACCAGTGGCCCGGCCCCCGCCGCGATTGCGGCCTTGGACCGCCTGGAAGTAATTGCCGACACCTACCTTTCCATGAACGCTCCCATCCAGCTGGCCGCAACGGTCTTGCTCGAGCAGCGGAAGAACATCCAGCCGTTGCTTCTCGACCGGTTACGTGTAAATCTCGCTCAGCTCGATGATCAACTGAAAGGGCAGAAATCAACCCAACGTTTGCAGGTTGATGGAGGATGGTATGCCGTGTTGCGTGTACCGGTGACCCGAACCGACGAAGACCTGGCGATTGCACTGCTCCGCCAAGCCTCCGTGCTGGTCCATCCCGGACACTTTTACGATTTTCCCGGTGACGGGTATCTGATCGTCAGCCTGCTCACCCCACTCAGCGAATTTCGCGAAGGCACACGGCGCATACTTCAATTTCTTGGTCCCGAATCATGAGGATCGTCGCGGCAACTGAGAACCGAGAACTGACATCCGAGATCTTCCTTCAGGACATCACTTGTCATTCCTGAACATGGGCCTGACACATGCCGCCGGTTTGCCGAGTTGTTCGAACCAATGTGACAATAGCTGCATGCACAAATCTTTCACCTTGGCGGTAAATCTTTCGGCGGCTGGGATCATGCTGCTGGGGAGTCACTATTCCCTGGGCCAGCAGGCTCCAGCACCAAAAACCCACACGACTCCCACGACCAGGGCGCGGCGAGCGCCTGCGGCAAAGACTCAGGCTGCCCCCGTGCTCACCACCCAAAAAGATAAATTCAGCTACGCCCTCGGGATGAATCTGGGAACAAACCTGCATAAGCAATCCGTACCCGTGGACCCCAACATACTCTTGCGCGGCTTGAAAGATGCACTGGCCGGCGGCAAGACGGCGCTCACCGAAGATCAGGCGCGGGCCGCGCTCATGGAAGTGCAGAACGAAATGCGCAAGAAACAACAAGAGCAGATGCAGGCGGCCGGAGAGGCCAGCAAGAAAGAAGGCGACGCATTTCTGGCCGCTAACAAAGCCAAAGATGGTGTCGTCACCCTGCCCAGCGGCCTGCAGTACAAGATTCTGGCGCAAGGCACCGGGCCCAAACCGACGGCGACCGATTCAGTCGTCTGCAACTACCGCGGCACTCTCATCAATGGCACGGAATTTGACAGCTCCTACAAGCGCGGAGAACCGGCGACTTTCCCGGTAAGCGGCGTCATCAAGGGCTGGACCGAGGCCCTGCAACTCATGCCCGTGGGATCGAAGTGGCAACTCTTCGTGCCCTCGGACCTGGCCTACGGTGAACGCTCTCCCGGCCCGGAAATTGCTCCCGATTCCACTCTGATTTTTGAGGTGGAGCTGCTCTCCATCCAAAATAAGAGCGACGAGAAGAGTCCGGACAAGAAGTAGCGGGAAGGCGACGCGTTTTTCTAGCTTTTCACCAGAAACGGATTGCTCTCGCGCTCTTCTCCGATTGTGGTCAGGGGGCCATGGCCGGGAATGACCACGGTCTCATCGGGCAGAGCCAGAACTTTCTCCTGCAGCGACTGGATGATTTTCTTCATCGAGCCTCCCGGCAGATCGGTGCGGCCGATGCTTCCCGCGAACAGCGTGTCCCCGGCAATCAGTTTCTTTTCCAGCGGAAAGTAGAGACAAACGCTGCCCTCGGTGTGTCCCGGAGTATGAATCACGTTCGCGGTGAGCGGACCCGCCTGGATCGTATCCGATTGTCCGATGCTCTGATCGATCTCAACCTTGCCCGGGTTTTCTACTCCAATCCACGCGGCCTGTACATCCAGCATCTTCAGCAGGGCATAGTCGTTCTGGTTGAGCAGGATGGGCGCGCCGGTGGCCGCCCGCAGCTTCATCGCTCCGCCCACATGATCGATGTGGGCATGAGTGATGACAATCTGCTTCACCTGTAGATTGTGCTTTTGAATGAGGGCGAGAACATCTTCGATGTCATCGCCGGGATCGATCACCATGGCATCCCGGGTAGTCTCGTCCCCGATCACGGAGCAGTTGCACTGCAGCGGGCCAACGGGAAGGATTTCGTGAATCATGGGACAGGCGCCAGTCACCAGTCGTCAGCCTACAACACCGTCGCGCTGGCCAAAGACCAACGACCAAGGACCAACGACCAGAGACTATTTCTGCGCCGGTGGCGCTGGAACTGGCGCGGGCGTAGCCGGCTGCGTCTTGGTCTGCGACGGCGTGATCCCCTGCAGGACCGAGTTCGTACCACTGCCTCCGCGCGAGGCCATGACCGACAGCGTGATCGAGGTGATCATAAAGATGATGGTTGACCAGGTGGTCGCCTTGGACAGCGCCGTGGCGGCGCCCCGCGGGCCAAAGGCAGTCTGGCTGCCCATCCCGCCAAAGGCAGCCGCGATATCGCCGCTCTTGCCGCTCTGCAGCAGCACTACGATGATCAGAAAGAAACAGACAATAATGTGAATCGTCGTAATCAGATAAATCATGCGGTTCCCAACCATCCCTTATCGGAGTAAATAATTCGCATCGCGAAATATCGCGGCCGGCAAAAACTATGGTGCGGAAGGGGGGATTTGAACCCCCACGCCTTTCGGCGCCACCCCCTCAAGATGGTGTGTCTGCCAGTTCCACCACTTCCGCAGCAGGGTCGATTATAGCAAAGGGCCTTTCAGTACTTTACGATGGCCGCGAAGGATTTCGGGTCCAGGCTGGCGCCGCCTACCAGGGCCCCGTCGATTTCCTCTTCGGACATCAGCGCCTTTACGTTATCCGGCTTGACCGAACCCCCATACAGGATGCGGAGATTGCCGGCGAAGTCTTCGCCGAAAGCCTTGGCGGCCTCGCCGCGAATCAGAAGATGGGCCGCGGCGGCGAGTTGCGGGGTGGCGGTTTTTCCGGTCCCGATGGCCCACACCGGTTCGTAGGCCACCACCAGCTTGGCTGCTTTCTTCGCCGAAATGGCGTGGAAGGCGCGGAGGCACTGGCGGCGCAACACGTCCTCGGTGAGATTGGCTTCGCGTTCTTCGAGGACTTCCCCCACGCAGACGATGGGAGTGAGCCCGCCTTCGAGCGCAGCCTTTAGTTTGAAGTTCACGATGTCATCGGTTTCTCCAAAGTGCTGGCGGCGCTCGGAGTGGCCGATAATGACATGAGTGCACCCGATATCGAACAACATGCCGGGACAGATTTCGCCGGTGTAGGCGCCTTCTTTTTCCCAGTACAGGTCTTGTGCGCCGATGGCCACATTGGAACCCTTGGTATCTTCGATCGCGAAATAGAGATCAATGTAGGGCGGGCAGACGACAATTTCGTCCCGGGTATGGCCGGCCACCAGCGGCAGGAAATCGCGGAAGAAGGCCCGGGTCTGGTCGGGGTTCTTGTACATCTTCCAGTTGGCGGCCATCAACTTTTTTCTCGTCATTTGATTTCCCAGATTCCGATCTCGTATGGAGTACCCGGCAAAGGATTACGTTGGGCCATCGCCGCAGCAGCGAAAGCGTCTAAAGTTGATTTGTCGAACATCATCATTGATATGTACACCACCCACTTGGCGGTCCTGAGCTGTTCAATTGCGCAGGGGATTGCTACCCAGGCTGCCTTTTCCGCGGGATACCCAAAGATGCCTGTGGAAATTGCCGGGAACGCCATATTGTGCAATCCCAAATCGTCGGCGACGCGAATCGATTCCCGGTAGCACGAGGAGAGTACCTCGGCTTCTCCATGGTTCCCTCCGCGCCAAATCGGGCCAACTGTGTGGATCACGTATTTGGCACTCAGGCTGCCCGCCGTGGTTGCGACCGCTTGACCGGGCAGAAGCGGCCCTCGCTCGCTACGAATGCGTCGACACTCCTCTGTGACCGCGGGACCTCCAGCACGATGGATAGCTCCGCACACACCGCCTCCGGGGAGCAAGTCAGAGTTAGCAGCGTTCACGATCGCGTCGTACCGGGATTCAGTGATATCGCCAAGCTCCACGCGAACCTCGCCTGGATCACCAACTCGCACACTCACCGTGTAGCTCCTGTCTCCTGGCAGATCCATTTCAAGATGTTCCACAGGACAAAGGTGTTCATTTACTTCTTGTCGGTGAGCGCCTCTACGCCGGGGAGCTTTTTGCCTTCGAGAAATTCCAGCGAAGCTCCGCCGCCGGTGGAGATGTGTGTGATCTTGTCGGCCACGCCGGCCGCGTTCACCGCGGACACTGAATCTCCTCCGCCTACGATTGAGGTTGCGCCGACATTCTCGGCGATGGCATGGGCAACCTTGAACGTGCCCTTGGCGAAAGGCGAGACCTCGAAGACGCCCATGGGGCCATTCCACACGATAGTCAGGGCGCGCGCGATCTCTTCGGTAAAGGCCTCGATGGTCTTCGGTCCGATATCCAGGGCCATCATGTTCGCGGGAATATGCCCGCTGGCGACGGTCTGTACGATTGCGTTGGCGTCAATCTTTTCCGCTACCACGTGGTCTGTCGGCAGCAGGAACTTCAGCTTGTGGCTCTTCGCCTCTTTCAAAAGCTGGCGCGCCAGTTCAACCTTGTCCTCCTCCACCAGAGATTTGCCGACCGGCTCGCCTTGGGCCTTGAGAAAGGTGTAGGCCATGCCGCCACCGATGATGAGGACATCAACTTTATCCAGAAGGTTTCGGATGACGCCGATCTTGTCACTGACTTTAGCGCCGCCGAGAATGGCGATGAACGGCCGCTCCGGGTGGCGCAGCACCTTGCCCAGGTACTGAAGTTCTTTCTCCATGAGCAGCCCCGCCGCGGACTTCTGCACGAAGCGGGTGACGCCGACGGTGGAGGCATGAGCGCGATGCGCCGTCCCGAAGGCGTCGTTTACGTAATAGTCGGCCAAGCCGGCAAGCTGCTTGGCGAACTTGGGATCGTTGGCTTCTTCTTCGGGATGGAAGCGCAGATTCTCCAGCAGCAAGGTCTGGCCCTGTTCCAGCCTTCCAGCCATCTCCTCAGCTTCAGGGCCGATGCATTCGGGACAGAAGCCCACGTTTTCCCCGCGCGCCAGCTCTTTGTCCAGCAGCATGCGCAATCGTTCAGCCGCGGGTTTAAGGCTCATCGCAGGATTCGGCTTGCCCTTGGGCCGGCCGAGATGGGAGACCAGCACCAGCCGCGCTCCGTGACGGAGGGCGTATTCGATGGTGGGCAAGGTTTCACGGATGCGGGTGTCATCAACCACCCGGCCATCTTCGAGCGGGACATTGAAATCGACCCGCATGAGCACGCGGTGGTTGTTGAGCGATAGATCGCGGATGGAAAGCTTTGCCATAGCGGCGTCCTTTAGGGGATGGGGCAGCCGCTTCGGCGGCTTCCTGGAGCGGCCGTTGGCCGCTCCACGCGGGCGAGTCGCCCGCGACCACATGAGCACACCAGATTACAGGCCCTTGCTTGCGATGTAATTGATCAGGTCACGGACGCGGGACGAATATCCCCACTCGTTGTCATACCACGAAATCACTTTCACGCAATTACCGCCGACCACCAGAGTCGAGGGCGCGTCCACGATCGAAGAACGGCCGTCGCCCTTGAAGTCAGAGGACACCAATTCCTGCTCTTCGTAGCCCAGATAGCCCTTCAGCGGGCCGCTCTCGGAGGCCTTCTTGAGCGCGGCATTCACTTCTTCTTTCGTGGTTTTCTTTTCCACAAAAACCACCAGGTCCACGACCGAGACGTTGGGCGTGGGCACGCGCACGGAGAAACCGTCAAGTTTGCCCGCCAGGTCGGGAATCACCAGCTTCAACGCTTTGGCCGCGCCTGTCGAGGTGGGAATCATGTTGATGGCGGCGGCGCGCGCCCGGCGCAGGTCTTTGTGCGGGAAATCGAGGATGACCTGATCGTTGGTGTAGGAGTGGATTGTGGTCATGGTGCCGCTTACGATTTTGAAACTGTCATTGACCACTTTGGCGATCGGCGCCAGGCAGTTGGTGGTGCAGGACGCGTTCGAAATAATGTGGTGCCTGGCCGGATCGTAGGTTCCTTCATTCACGCCCAGACACAACCGTGACATCTTCGTTCTTGGCGGGCGCTGAGATGATCACTTTCTTCACCGGTCCGCGCATGTGCTTTTTGGCCTCGTTGGCGTCGGTGAAATGGCCGGTGGATTCAATCACAACCTGGGCCCCCACCGATTCCCAGGGCAGCTTTCCGGGGTCGCGCTCTTTGAATACCTTGATGGTCTTGTTGTCGATCGTGATGCTGTCCGCGCCGGCGGTTATTTTGTTCGGCAGATTGCCCAGGATGGAATCGTATTTGAGCAGATGGGCCAGGGTCCTGGGGTCGGTGAGATCGTTGACCGCCACGAATTCGATGTTGCTGTCATTGAGCGAAGCCCGGAACACATTTCGCCCGATGCGTCCGAATCCGTTGATTCCTACCTTGATTGCCATTTCTCCTCCGAAGGGTTGACTTAACACATTGTTGGAAAGTGGAAAGAAAATGTTAACAGGGAAAGGAAGAATGCGGCAAATTGCGGATCGCTCCGGCCGATTATTCTTTCAAAGATTTTGACCGCAAAGGTCGCGAAGTTGCCGCAAAGATCGCAAAGGAGGCCACCGTTAAGAAGTGAGTTCGATTTCCATATAGACGTTCTGCTTGCTCCAGACGAAGGGGATGCGCGCCAGCCAGTATTTGCCCTTGATAGTTTTGCCGGCCCAGGGCCAGTCTTCGGGCGGAAGGACCCGGGCGTTCCCCGCGAAGTCTGGGCCAGTAATCTTTCCGCGCATGGTGCACGGGGCAATGCGGACCCTGGGATTGTTCCGGATGCGCTTGTATTTACCCGAGTCACTGCGCGTCATCACGTAAAGCTTGTCATCTTTTTCGCCAAACCAGACGGGAGTGTGGACAGCGGAGCCATCCTTGCGAAGACTGGCCAGGTCGATGTATTTCTGGCCTTTGATTTCAGGCGGAACCAGCATGGGGAATATTGTACGGCCCGAGGCGGTGGTGCTGCATGCCGTCACGCGGGCGAGGGCGCCCGCGCCACACCACCGGTGCCACACAAACACCCCTTCTGACTCTTTCTTGACAGGCCTTCGAGTTGAGTCGAGAATGTGCGCGTTAACCAACATAGAGAGGTTCTAACTTTGACATCTCCAACCAGGCGTGAGTTTCTCGGCGGCGCTCTTGCCTTGATGAGCGCGGCCAGTATCCGGCTTCCCATATGGGCCCAGACAGTCGCGAGTCTTGCCGGCACTCCCGCTGCCGGGCCTCTTCTGCTGGGGGTTGACTACTATCCCGACCAGACGCCCGAAGCGCTTTGGGAAGAAGACGCGCGCATGATGGCCGACTTCGGCTTTACCAATGTGCGCATCGCCGAATTTGCCTGGGCGCTGATGGAACCGGCGGAGGGCAAATTCGATTTTGCCTGGCTGCGCCGCTCCGATCGAGATATTGCACAAGCACAACATCGCCGTGATTCTGGGCACTCCGTCGGCGGCGCCTCCACCCTGGCTGACGGCCAAGTATCCCGACATCGTCGAAGTAAACGAGAAGGGCGAGCGGTTGCATCCCGGGGGGCGGCGATTCACCTGTCCTACCAACCAGGTCTATCGGCGGTTGTCGTTGATCATCGCCAGCGAAATGGCCAGGACCTTTACGGAAGCGCCGGGCGTGATCGGCTGGCAGATCGACAACGAATTTACCCTGGGCTCATCGCAGCGCTGCTACTGCAACTACTGTCAGGCCGGATTTCAGACCTGGCTTCGCTCCAAGTACGGCAGCCTGGACAACCTGAATCAGAGTTGGGGAACAGTTTTCTGGAGCCAGACCTATACGGATTTCAGCCAGATCCCGGTGCCGCTGCCGTCGGGCGGAGATCCGAATCCAGGGCTCGCTCTCGACTACGATCGCTACCAGTCTTATGCCAACGTGTCTTTCCAGCAAGAACAGTTGGACATGCTGCGCAAAACTTGTCCGCGGCATTTTGTTACGACGAATAACGTCGGCCTGGTGGACACGATCAACATGCGCGATCTGTACGAGAAGCTGGATTTCACCGCCTTCGATAACTACCCCGGCTTTTTCGACATGCTGATGGCGCAGCAGGGCAGGATGGGATCTTCCGCCTTCGTTTCGTCGGCCATCGCCCTGGGACACGACTTCGCGCGCAGCGTGAAGGGCGGCAAGCCCTTCATGATCATGGAAGAGCAATCGGGAAAGGCGGGCCAGAAAACATTTTCTCCGCAGCCCGAGAAAGGGCAAGTGCGGCTGTGGACCTATCAGGCCATCGCGCACGGCGCCATGGGCGTTAATTACTTTCGCTGGGACACAGCGACTTTCGGAGCGGAAGAGTACTGGCATGGCGTCCTGAACCACGATCGCTCGAAGAGTCCGGCTTATGACGAGATCAGGCAGGGAGTAAAAGAACTCAAGGCGCTGGGGCGGGAGGTTCTGTATTCCAACTATGTGGCGGACGCCGCTCTGGTGTTTGACTACGATTGCAGCTGGGCGCTCGCCATTCAACCCGGCCACTTCCGGCTGGCTTATCTGGACCAGATCGTCTCCTGGTACGGCGCCATATCGGCCAGCCGCTCCGGAATCGATGTGATCGGGCCGGAAATTGACCTTTCCGCCTACAAGATTGTGTTCGCGCCGGTCGCCTATGTAATGTCCGAAAAGCAGGCTGCCCGGATCAGAAGTTTTGTGCAGGGCGGCGGAATGTTTGTCACCAATTTCCGCCTGGGCGTGAAAACCGAGACCAGCCAGATCGTCCGCACTCCGCTTCCCGGCCTGCTGCGGGATGTGATGGGCGTAACGGTCGAGGACTACGTCCCGGTTTACTCGGCGAAGAACGGAGTGAAATTCTCGGCTGCTCTGGCCGGTCCCGACTCCGAGTGCGTTTTGTGGACTGACATTCTGCAACCTGCGGGAGCCGAGGTGCTGGCTTCCTACACGGCGGGTGCACACGCCGGCCAGCCGGCGATCACCATGAACAGTTTCGGCAAGGGTAAGGCGGTGTACATCGGTGGCGACCTCAATGAGGCCAGTCTGGCCCGAGTGCTTCGCACTCTTTCCGGGATGGCTGGAGTCAAGCCGCCGCTCGAAGTGCCGGCCGGCGTCGAGGTGACCGTGCGCAAGGCAGGCGACAAGCAATGGATATTCGTTCTGAACCACACAGCGGCTTCCCAGAGCGTGAGCCTGCCCAATGCGTTCGTCGATCTGCTCAGCGGGGAAAAGCTCACAGGAAAGATTGATATCAGTGCGTACGGGGTGCGCGTGCTGCAGGCGTAACGCGGTTTGTGTGAAGTGGCTTGTGTGGCCGCGGGCGACCCCGCCCGCGTGACGGCATGCAGCACCACCGCCTCATGGTTCAAGAGAAGACGCGGGCGGGGTCGCCCGCGGCCACAACACACAGCTGAATGGCTGGCGGCTTTGGTACGTTTTCCGTGAGCTGGATTGCCTGAGCTATGTAGCTGTGTTACAAACCTGACATGCGCAAGTGGATGCGCGATCGTCTAAAGCGCCCCAAAAAGAATGCGGAAGCCGGTAAGGCCGAGCCTGCACAGGCGCCTCTTCAGCCCGCCTATTACGATGCCCCGGATACCATCGCGCCGGCGGCTCCAATTCGAATAGCCGAAGCAGAAGTTCCGCCGCCCGCGGCCGAACCTACAGCCATTCACGACGAAGCTCCGCAGGCGCGTCCGTCGCAGCCGCAACGCCCCGCAGGAAATGGCGACCCGCGCCGCCGCCGACGGCGGGGCAGAGGCGGACGAGGCCGCGGCGGAACGCAGGGAGCGAGAACTGCACCCGTCGCCCAGGCATCGCCCGAAGTAGTGGCCGAGGGTGAGCCCGTCGCCGCTGCTGCAATCGAAACTGCGGGGGGCGCGAAAGCGACGCCGGCAACCGCGCCCCGGTCCAAGGGCACCGTGGTCCTTGCCATCGGGTTGCCGGGTTCAGGCAAGAGTTCGTGGTTCAAACGGCACAACATCACGCCGCTTTCGAGCGACATGTTGCGCGCGCTTCTGTTTGACGATCCCACCGAGCAGCGCTTTCAGGACCTGATCTTCTCCAACCTGCGTTCCATGTTGAAGGCGCGCCTGATTGCGCGGCGTCCGCTGAATTATGTGGACGCTACCAACCTGACGCCGCACGAACGGCAAAGCTGGATCAAGCTGGGTCAGGATTACGGCTATGAAGTTCAAGCCGTGTTCTTCGACGTCCCGCTGGAAGTTTGCCTGGAACGCAATCACAAGCGCGAACGGACGGTTGCCGACGACGTGATGCGGCGCATGAGCGCCAAGCTGAAGGCGCCGACATTTGAAGAAGGGTTCTCCAAGATCACAGTGGTCAGGGTGAAGCGCAAAGAGTGACCGCGTGGCGGTTCGGCGCCGCAGATCGCCGTCGATATTGACCACAACGCCGCACGCCCATAGAATCACAGGTAGCGGATCGCCGCGTTTCTCGCCGTGAGTTGCCCCCTCGTTCAATGGTAGGACAGCAGATTCTGGATCTGCTTATCGGGGTTCGAATCCCTGGGGGGCAACCAAATATTTCCCTGGTCCCCAGATTTCCACAGGCACCGCCTGGAATTTCTCTAATCTTCCCGCCTTTGAAACTGCAATCACCAAACTAGTAACGAATGTTTCTCCCGGAAAACCTTCGAGAAGTCCAAATTCACGGAGTTTTAACCAGCGAGTAACACCTTCGTAATACGACCTCCTTACCGTGGGCACACCGAACCAGAAGCCGCTTCCAGCCGGCGGTCCATCCAGTCCGGAGAGTTGTCAGCCAAGCACGGAGGAGCAAGCATGTTGCAGCGACTCAGAAGGTCTGAAGCCCCCAGGAGATTTTTCGCGATGGTGATGGCGTACCTCACTGTCCTGGGAACGATGCCAGCCTACGCGAACTCATCTTTTTCACGCACTGCAACCCCGATCAAGCATCTGGTCGTGATCTTTCAGGAGAACGTTTCGTTTGATCATTATTTCGGGACCTATCCCAACGCGGCGAATCCGAAAGGGGAGCCGGCATTTTTCGCGCGGCCCGATACCCCGACCGTGAACGGGCTTTCGGCCGTGCTGCTGAACAACAATCCGAATTTGCTGAACGCTGGGAATGGAACCGGCGCGACCAATCCTTTCCGGCTGGATCGCTCCCAGGCCGCCACCGCCGACCAGGGACATAACTATGGACCGGAGCAGGCCGCATATCACTTTGGCCTGATGGATCTATTTCCGCTTAAAGGTGGGCACCGCCGGGCCGCCGCCCAACGCTCCGCCGCAGATCGTGACCACCAAGGGCCTCAACCTGGGCTACTACGACGGCAACACCGTCACCGCGTTGTGGAATTATGCACAACAGTTTGCCATGAGCGACAACTCGTATGACACCGTCTTCGGACCTTCGACTCCGGGGCTGATGAACCTGGTCTCGGGGCAGACCAACGGCGTCACAACCGTGTTGAACGGGACCGGCAGCGAAACCGACGGCGGCAACGGTACGCTGACCGTGGTTGGCGATCCTGATCCGGTCGGAGATGTTTGCTCTGCGCCGACCCGGAACCAGGTCCAGATGGGCGGGCAGCAACATTGGCGATCTGCTGAACGATGCCGGCGTGAGCTGGGGCGCGTTCATGGGAGGCTTCGACCTGACCGCGAAGAATTCCAACGGCACCACCGGCTGCCTGCGGAGTTCGACCTCTGCGTTCACCGGAACCAGCGCCGACTACATTCCGCACCACGCTTTCTTTCAGTACTACGCTTCCACCATCAACCCCACGCACGCGCGGCCCAGTTCGGTCTCCGAGATCGGACATGACGGCGCCGCCAATCACCAGTACGACATGAACGATTTTTTCACGGCCGTGAAGCACGGCAACTTTCCGGCAGTCAGCTTTCTGAAAGCGCAGGCGTATCAGGACGGCCATGCCGGGATACTCGGATCCCCTCGATGAGCAGGTGTTCATCGTGAACGTGATCAACTTCCTGCAGACGTCGCCGGACTGGGATGACACCGCGGTCGTGATCCTCTATGACGACTCGGACGGCTGGTATGACCATCAGCTGGGCCCGATTGTGAATCAATCGACCAGCCCAGCGGACGCCCTCACCGGCCCCGGCGCCTGCGGCGACGGCAGCACCGCGCTGCCCGGCATCGATTCGGGCAACCCTCATGCGCAGGGCCGCTGCGGATATGGTCCACGGCAGCCACTTCTCGTAGTCTCTCCCTGGGCCCGAGAAAACTTCGTGGACAATACGGTCACCGACCAAACCTCGGTCATCCGCTTCGTCGAGGACAACTGGCTGGGCGGCCAACGTATTGGCGGAGGGTCGTTTGACGCTTACGCCAACTCCATCACACAGATGTTTGACTTCAGGCACCACGCAAGAAACGACAGGCTGTTTCTGAATCCGATCAGCGGGCAGCCGCAGTTCCACTAGGAATTTCGGAATTGTCGGATTGACGCATTGTCGATTTTTGACAGCCCTGACGTATGCCAGCAGGCATGGGGAATTGCCCTCTCCATGCCTGTCAGTTTTATTGGAGCCCTGGTTTGAAGATGACAGAAGGAGTTGCCCACGTCACCCGCCGCAAATTTTTGCAGCGATCAGGAATGTTTGTCGCCGGCATGGCGGCCAGCCAGCTTGACCCCCACCGCACTGGCATCATCGCCAGACCGTTGCTGGATGTGAATGTCCTGGCTCGGTTCGTGGATCCTCTTCCCCTGCCCGCCGATTCTCAAGCCCAACGGGACCCGTCCCAGCCCTGATACTCCCGGCGTACAAATTCCCTATTACCGGGTTGAGATGCGGGCACTCGAAAGCAAAGTCCATCGCGATGTGAAACCCACACGCCTTTGGGGTTTTGGCGAGAACTCGCCCGGCCCGACCTTTGAGACCCGCAGCGGCCAGCCTCTGCTGGTTGAATGGGCCAACGAATTGCCGCACGTCACATTTCCTTCCCATCGACCATACCGTTCACGGCGCGGAAGCCGACAAGCCGAGTGTTCGCGCCGTCACCCACCTGCACGGCGCCAAAGCTCCGGCCAAAAGCGACGGCTATCCGGAAGACTGGTGGGTCCCGGGAAAATCAGCGCTTTACTACTACCCCAATCATCAGGACGCGGCCATGCTGTGGTACCACGACCACGCGCTGGGCATCACTCGCCTGAACATGTATGCGGGACTGTTTGGCGCGTTCGTCATTCGAGATGAGTTTGAAGATGGCCTGAATCTGCCCAAGGGGAAGTACGAGATTCCTCTGGCCATCTATGATCGGTCGTTCGATCGCGAGGGCCAGCTTTACTATCCGGTGTCGCCGGAACCGGAATCACCCTGGGTGCCGGAAGTATTCGGCGACGCGATTCTGGTCAACGGCAAGATGTTTCCGTACCTGGAGGTCGAGCCGCGCAAATATCGCTTCCGGGTTCTTAACGCAGCCAATGGACGATTCTTCCACCTCGCGCTTTCGAACGGCCAGGAGTTCCACCAGATTGGAACTGACCTGGGGTTGCTGCCCGCCCCGGTCGAGTTGAAGAGCCTGCTGATCGCGCCTGCTGAACGCGCCGACCTGGTCATTGATTTTTCCGGCCACGGCGGAGAGCAGATCGTAGTCACCAACGACGCTTTCACCGTAATGCAATTCCGCGTGGCAAAAACCGGGGCCCCGGACACCAGTTCACTACCGTCGAGCCTGCGGCCCGTCCCCAGGATTCCGGAATCGGCGGCAGTGCAGAACCGCATCCTGACTCTGGGCGAAAAAGACGACAAGGCAGCGAATCCCATGATGATGCTGCTCAACAACGCCCACTGGGGCATGCCGGTAACAGAAAATCCGGCGCTGAATTCGGTGGAGATCTGGAACTTCCTGAATTTTACCGACGATTCCCATCCCATCCATCTGCACCTGGTGCGCTTCCAGATTCTGGATCGCCGCGGCTTTGAGCCCTTCTACTACTACACTCAGGGAAAAGTGAAGTACATCGGTCCGCCAGTGCCGCCCGCCCCTAGTGAAGCGGGATGGAAGGACACCGTGCAGGCGCACCCCGGAATGGTGACCCGAATCATCGTGCGCTTCGAAGGCTATCCCGGGAGGTACGTGTGGCACTGCCACATTCTGGAGCACGAGGACAACGAAATGATGCGCCCCTATGACGTGGTGGGGTAGCCGCAGGACTGATTTTTTTCGCGGGATCGTTTGTGATAGCTTTTTACGCCTCTGGGGAAGAACTGGGTGCCCCGTCCTCGTCTCTCCGTTTTTTCGGAGAGACAGGGCGGGTTAGCGAGCCCCAGCGAAAAAACTGGAAATAAGGACGGATTCATGAGCGAAACACAGCCTGCGCGGAGTATCGGTCGCAGCATCGGGGCCCTGCTCGCCGGTTTCGTGGTCGTCGTTATTCTTTCCCTCGGCACTGACCTGGCGCTGCACGCGGCCGGTATTTTCCCGCCGCTGGGTCAAACCATGTCCAACGCGCTTTTTCTGCTGGCGACGGTCTATCGTACGGTTTACGCCGTCGTGGGCAGCTACATCACGGCGCGGCTCGCACCCGACCGGCCCATGGGGCACGCGCTGGTCGGCGGAGGCATCGGCCTGGTCCTGGCCGCCGTGGGCGCGGTGGTGACGTGGAACAAGGATCTGGGGCCGCACTGGTATCCGCTGGCACTGATTGCTACCGCGCTGCCCTGCGCCTGGGTAGGCGGCAAACTCCGCCTCATGCAGTTGCGCACTGGCCGTCCTTAATCGAAGACTACCGTTTTGTTTCCGTAGGTCAGAACGCGGTGGCAGAGGTGCAGGCGTACGGCGCGGCCGAGGACCGTGCGTTCGAGATCGCGTCCCTTGCGGACCATGTCTTCGATGGAATCGCGGTGCGAGACGCGGGCCACTTCCTGTTCGATGATTGGTCCTTCATCCAGATTCATGGTGACGTAGTGTCCCGTGGCGCCGATCAGCTTTACCCCGCGCAGAAAGGCCTGGTGGTAGGGCTTGGCGCCCACGAACGCCGGAAGAAACGAGTGATGGATATTGATAATGCGATTGGGATAGTTGGCAATGAAGTCTTCACTCAGGACCTGCATGTAGCGCGCCAGCACGATCAGCTCAACGCCGCGTGAGCTCAGCTCGTGGAGTTCCTCACTTTCCTGCTGCTTCTTGTTTTCCGGAGTGATGGGAAAATGCAGGAAGGGCACACCGTAGCGCCCGGCAATCGCGCCGGCTTCGGGATGATTGCTCACGACCACGGCGATTTCGGCATTAAATTCGCCGGCCAGCTGGCGTTGCAGGAGGTCTTCCAGGCAGTGCGGCAGGCGGGAGGCAAACAGGGCGACCTTAGGTTTGTGGTCGTTGAAGTGGAGTTCGAACGTCATGGCGAATTCCCGGGCCAGGGGGCGAAAGCGCTCGGCGATCTGATCGGTGGGGACCTGGAATCCGGTGAGATGAAATTCGAAGCGGGCCAGAAAGATGCCGGCTTCAACGTCGGTGTATTGATCGGACTGCAGAATGTTGCCGCCATTTTTGAAAATGAAGGTGGAGATTCCCGAGACCAGGCCTTTCTGGTCGGGGCAGGAAACTAGCAAAGTTGCGGTTTCGGGCATAGGAATCTAGTTCGGTGATTGCGCACTTGCCGAGCTTCGCTCGGCCGGGCGGGTGAGGGCACCCGCCCCTACGTTACCTGCTTTCTGGGCGGCTATCCAGGCATTCACTTGCTTCTCCAGGACCATCAGTGGCAACGGTCCGTCCAGCAGCAGAGCATCGTGGAAGGCGCGAATGTCGAACTTCGGTCCCAATTCTTTTTCGGCGCGCTGCCGCAGTTCCTTGATCTTGAGCTCGCCCATCTTGTAGGCGAGCGCCTGTCCCGGCCATGAGATGTAGCGGTCAACCTCGCTAATGGCGTTGTATTCGGTAGTCGCGGCGTGGGCTAGAAAATAATCGATGGCCTGCTGCCGAGTCCAGTGCTTGTAGTGCATTCCGGTATCGATCACCAGGCGGACGGCGCGCCACATCTCGTTGCTCAACCCTCCGAAGTGCACGTAGGGATCGCCGTACAATCCGAGTTCATTTCCCAGAGATTCGCAATAAAGCGCCCAGCCTTCCGCGTAGGCACTGTAGTCGCCGTAGCGCCGGAATTTCGGAAGGTCTTTGAGTTCCACCGCAATCCCGCCCTGAAAAGTGTGGCCGGGGACGGCTTCGTGCAGAATCAGTGAAGTGATGTCGTATTCCGGACGGGTCTCAGGTTTGTACGTGTTGATGTAAAAATATCCCGGCCTGGAACCGTCGGGCGCGGCCCCGTCCGCATAGGCAGCCGGCATTCCGGGCGCGACCTCCGCAGGCACAGGTTCCACGCCATAGGGCAGGCGGGGAAATGTGCGAAACAGTTTCACCAGCAGCGGATCGATTTCCTTGGCCCGGGCCCGGGTGTATTCCAGAAGTTCCGCTGAGGTCCTGGCGTAGAAACGCGGGTCGGTGCGCAGGAAGTGAAAGAACTCCTGGTTCGTCCCTTTGAATCCGGATTGCTCGCGGACTTTGTCCATCTCCGCGCCAATGCGTTTCACTTCCTGCAAGCCGATCTCGTGGATCTGTTCGGGAGTGAAATTGGTGGTGGTGCGGGAGCGGGCGAGATAGGCATACGTGGCATCGCCGTTGGGGACCTGCCACGCGCCGACTTGCTCAAACGATGCCGGCACGTACTCCTTCTGCATGAAATCGCGGAAGCGCTGATAGGCAGGCAGAATATCGCTCTTAATGGTTTGCCGCGCAGCCGCGGTCAGGCGCTGCCTGTCCGCTTCCGAGAATGTGGGCGGCATTTTCAGAAACGGCTTGTAGAAGCCGTGCCTGGTTGGGTCATGCCAGTCCATTCCGTTGAGTTGGGTGAGGACTTTCTCGCCAATCACTTTGGGCAGCAGGATGTGGTCCTTTATGCCTTCGCGCATCAGGCCGATGTTCTGGTCCATGTAGGCGGGAAAGTTGTGCATGCGGCCGAGCCAGTCGTCGTAGTCCTTGACCGTCTCAAAGCGCAGCGAATCGACCACATTTTCGACCGTCTGGATTCCATCGAACGTATCGGTGCGCACCAGATACCACTTGTACTGCTCACCCTCGAGATAGTCCTTGGTGTTGTACTCGAAGACCTCGTAGCTCACCTCGTCTTGCGGGGAAAGCTGGGCGCGGTCGATGGCGTGCAGGCGGGTGAGCATCTCTCGGGCGTGCTGGAACCGCTCGTGCAGAGAGTCCAGGCTGAGGTTTTCCCACTGGTCGTTCCAGCGCCGGTCGCCCAGTTCAGAGGCAGCCACAGGATCGTGCGCCATCTGGTATTCCCAGTCCTGATTGAACAGTTGATGCAGGGCCTGGGTGGCGGTGCTATCGGCCGCGTAGGAGGCGGTGGAGATGACCAGGGCAGCAAGCAGCAGATGAAAAATGCCAGAGCGAGAAGGGAAGTGCATTCGTTCTCCGAATCAGGTGCCGAAGAAAACTTAGCACAAACCACGTAGGCCCGGACGCCCTCGTCCGGGCGGGCGAGCAAAGCTCGCCTGCGGTTTTGTGCGGACAAGACTCCGCAACCAAAAGCCCAGCCGGGCTTCGCCCGGCCAGGCGGGTGAGGGCACCCGCCCCTACGTGGGTCGTGTTGATGACAGTTTCGAGGCGATGCGTTCGCGCACGGCGGACGTGGCCAGATTGTTGGCTTCAGCGTTGCGCTCGCGGGGGACGTGAGTGATGGAGAATTTGAAGGAACGGGCCAGCTTGCGGCAGATCCAGTGCAGGGAATAGAGGCGGGGACTGCGGCAGGCGTACTCGCCCTGCATCTGGCGAACCACCACCTGGGAATCGGAATACACGTGCAACGCCCGCGCTTTGAGCTTTTGCGCGCATTGCAAAGCCTCGAGCAGGGCAACGTACTCGGCGACGTTGTTGTCCTGGCGTCCAATCCAGCGCGCGATGCGGATGGTGCCGCCATCGCCGCCTTCGATCACGACTCCAATGCCCGACGGCCCCGGGTTTCCCAGAGAACCGCCATCCACGTAGGCTATGAGTTCCGACATCCAGCGTTTTCCGTTCTCTTCAACATGCGTCAGAACCGATTTTGCGTCAAGTTGTTTATTTGGAGCGCCTGCAACACCGGGCGAACGCTGTGGAATAATTTGTGGAAAACGAGTCCCGAGGAAGGACGAAATCAACTAAGCACTGCTGATTCAAGTAACTACAATTTTGAATTTGCACAGGATGGAAAGTTGTGATTGCACTGAAAAACGGCGTTGACATTTACATGAGAAGCATTTAACTTCGCGAACGTCGACGGCCGAAAGGGCTGGCTCAAATTAAAACTTAGCCAGTGCGAAGTAGGCCGGGTGATCCGCTGGAAGGGGCAACCTGGAAGGCGACCGGACCCGAAAAAACCGACGGCCCTGCGAGGGGCAGTTGGGGTCAGGGACTGCGAAAGCAGCGATCACATCAAGGGCCGTGATGGTGCATGCGTCCACGCTGTTATGCTTCCTCGCAGGAGCTGGCAGCTAGAGCATAACCAATGTCACGGCCTTTTCTATTGCTCGCTGCAAATTCCTCTTGGTTAGTCTCCGGTTCTTCCCGCTTGGCAGAGTTCACCGGTAGATCATATTTTTAGTACTGCACGGTCCCGCTGCTCCTCATAAGGCCTTTCCGGCGACTCTCTTTCTCGCCGTCAGGTCAATGCTCAGTGATCAGTTTCCGGTTCCCGGTTCTCAGATAATTCTCCATAATGTCTGCATGCGCACGCGCTGCTGTATCGCGGGAGGCGGCCCTGCCGGCATGATGCTGGGCTTCCTCCTGGCCCGTATGGGCGTGGACGTAGTGGTGCTGGAAAAGCATGCCGACTTTCTTCGTGATTTTCGTGGAGACACGATCCATCCTTCCACCCTGGAAGTCATGTACGAACTGGGCATCGTGGAGGACTTTCTCCGGCGTCCCCACCAGGAAGTGCGCCAGCTCAAGGGACAGATTGGGAACGAGACCATTGCCGTGGCTGATTTCACTCACCTGCCTACGCACTGCAAATTCCTCGGGCTAATGCCGCAGTGGGATTTTCTGGATTTCATCGTCGAGCAGGCGCGGCGCTATCCATCCTTCCACTTGAAGATGCAGGCAGAGGTCACCGACCTCCTCGAAGAAGACGGCAGGGTGGTGGGTGTACAGGCGCGGAGTCCGGAGGGAATACTGGAAGTCCGCGCCGACTTGACCATCGGCGCCGACGGAAGGCATTCCGTGGTGCGCGAGCGTGCCGGCCTCTCCGTGCTCAACCTGGGCGCGCCCATGGATGTGCTGTGGATGCGGGTCACCCGCCAGCCGACCGATCCCGGACAAACCTTCGGCCGCTTCGATACCGGAAGAATCCTGGTCTTTCTCAACCGGGAAGATTATTGGCAGGTTGCCTTCGTCATCCCGAAAGGCAAAGCCGATGAACTGCGGCAACAGGGGCTGCCAGCGTTCCGGCAGGAACTGGTCCGGCTGGCGCCGTTTCTCGAGAATCGGGTGGAGGAGTTGCGCGACTGGGATGGCATCAAGTTGCTCACGGTCGCGGTCGATCGCTTGCGGCGATGGTTCCGGCCCGGACTGCTATGCATCGGAGATGCCGCGCACGCCATGTCGCCCATCGGTGGTGTAGGAATCAACCTGGCGATTCAGGACGCGGTGGCGACGGCAAATATCCTGGGGGAAAGGCTGCGGCTGGGAACGGTCAACGAGGGCGACCTGGCGGCGGTGCAACAACGGAGGACATTTCCCACGCGCGCCACCCAGCGGCTGCAATTGATAGTGCAGAACAATGTGATCCGCAGAGTGCTGGATACTACCCGCCCGCTCACACCCCCCTGGCCTGTAAAGCTCCTGGGGCGGTGGAAATTTTTGCAGCGCATTCCGGCACGAGTGGTTGGGCTGGGCTTTCGTCCCGAACATGTGAAGACGCCCGCGCGAGAAGCGTAGTCGAGACCCTACGGAGCCGTCCTGGGTACCTGCTTTTCCATGCGCACAATCGGCAGCGACTCTCCGTTGGCTAGCGGGACTTCGAGATTTTCCAGGGCGACATAGCCGCGGGCCTGGTAGAGCGGCACTCCGGTGAGGGTGGCCCCCATTTCGAAGCGGGAGAAACCGGCGGCAACCGCAGCATTTTCGCAGGCCTCGAGAATCATACTCCCGATGCCGCGCCGGGCCCACGAGGGATGGATAAAGAAGGCGCGAATTTTGGCGGCGTCGCTCCGCGGATCGAGCAAGGCGGCCTCGCGACCCTTCCATTGGTCACCGCCATAGAGCGTCTTCCGCTTACTCCAACCTCCGCAACCGACAATGAGCGGAGCAGTATCCGCGCCGGCTTCAGCCTCGGCAACGAGATACGTTCCGTCGGCGATGAGCTGAGTGTCCACGCCATAGACGGTCGCCAGCGCGCTTTCAATCTGGGATGGAGTGTAGTCCAGGGTCTGCAATCCGCGCACCGAGCCATCGATCAGTTCGCGCAGGACGGGAATGTCTTCCGTAACAGCCTGGCGAATGCGAATCTTCATGGATGCAAGTACCGGCACGGGCGGTCAGACAGAATTTTACGGCTTTCAGCCCCAAAATTGGGGTTTCGCGACCACCCACCAGGGAGGTTTTGCATCTACCAACCGCATGTCTATGGAGTGTGGAACAAAGACCAGCCGAAGATGAACAGCGTCAGGGACGCTTGCAGAGGCTGTAAGACGGTGAAGCCAATCTTTTTGCTGTTTCGATTGGTGGAGTCAACGCTTGAGGGGCCGCCCGGCCGCATTCGAGTCAGTCATGTGAGCGTCATGGTCCAGACCGCAGATTTCAGATTCGAGATTGCTGATTTCAGATTCAGTCCCTGGATCAGCCCAATCTGCAATCTAAAATCTACAAATCTCAAATCTACGAATTGGCGACTTACGCGGCGGGCTTGGTGCCGGGCGGTTCGATGGCGAGGAATTCTTCCGCAAAGCGCCGGCTGTAGTTTTCCAGCAGGGTCTGAATACGGGCGGGGTCGGACGAGCGCAGGACCAGGCCGGCGTGATGCCGTCGCTTGAGGCGTAAGGCAATTTCGGGATCGTTGTAGGCCGAGGTGTCCGGATCCTCCTGCCGGGCCAACGACAGGATCAATCCGGCATAATCGCTGCGCACGGCAGGGAGCCGGTAAGGTTCCTTGCCGCCGGCGATTTCGATGCGCGCCCACTCCCGCCACAGGTTGATGCCGGTCGCAATTTCCACCATCTCGCTGATGTAAGCGCCGCCCACCCGGGCCGCGCATTCCAGAAAATAAAAGTGTCCATCGCTGCGGGCGCGGATGAACTCCGCGTGCGATACGCCGCGCACCAGTCCCAGCGCGTCGATCAATTCGCGGTTGAGGTCGCGCAGGGCAGCCGCCTCTTCCGACTCGCCGGGAAGAAGATACGTGGTAAAGATGCCGCCCTTCTGCGCCACCGCCATCGGTGGTTGGCCGTAGCGGCTGACACTCGAGAAGGCCACCTCTCGCTCCGAGACCACCGAGTCCACGTGATAGACGTCGCCAGGGAAGAATTTTTCCAGCAGAAATGAAGACTGCTGGTCGCCGAGAGAGTCGAGGATCGGCCACAAGGCCTCCGGCGCGTCGATCAGCTTGATGCCGATGGCCGAAGCTTCCGACCGGGGCTTCAGCACCCACGGGCCGGATACGTGGTCAAGGTAGTAACGAATGTCGTCGTGATTGAGCACGGGAATGAAATCGGGCACGCGGATTCCGTGTTCGAGCGCCTGCATGCGCATGGCCAGCTTGTCGCGGAAGTAACGCATGGTGGTCAGCCCCATGCCGGGGATGCGCATGTGCTCGCGCAGCGTGGCCGCGGTTTCCATGTCGAACTCGTCGAGCGCGACGATGCGGTCAATCTTCTTGTCCCGCGCCAGGTAAGTCACCGCTTTTACGATCTCGGGAATGGGCAGTTCGGCGGGAATGTAGAAGACGTCATCCAGGCTCTCGCGCGGCCAATCGGCATCGCGAAGTTTCTCGGCCGTAATCAGAAACACGCGGCAGCCCTGGCGTTTGCACTCCCGCATGAATTCCTGTCCCTTTTCGTAGGTCGTGATGCAGAGAAAGGTAAGCGGCGCGGATTCCGCCATGCGGGCCTCCCAAATCAGGAGAAAGACTATACCACCAGGAAAGTAAACAAAGATGCGAATCAGCGGGCATAGAATTACACGCGATGCGAGCCCTTGCGGCATACGTTCTCGTGCTCATTGCGTGCCTCTGGGTATCCGCACAGGATGCACGTGTCAGCGTCGACCGTGTCGTCGTATATAAGCACGCGCGAAAGTTGGTGCTTTTGTATCGAGGACAGGAGCTAAGGTCCTACAAGATTGCCCTGGGCGGCGAACCAGTGGGGCGGAAGACTCGACAGGGAGACCACCGCACGCCCGAAGGCGTTTATGTGCTCGATTCTCGAAATCCCAACAGCCACTATTACAAAGCCTTCCACGTTTCATATCCGAGCGCTAAGGACAAGGCGGTCGCCAGGAAATTGGGCGTCAGTCCTGGAGGCGACATCATGGTGCACGGACTTCCCAAGGAGTACGCCTGGGTGGGGAAGTCGCACGTTCTTCATGACTGGACCGACGGATGCATCGCGGTCACAAATGAGGAAATGGATGAGCTCTGGAATCTGGTTCGCGTCGGCACTCCGATTGAAATCAAGCCCTAAGCGAGCGACTTAGCATTAATCGTGGTCTCGTGCGGCCCGCCCTCCACCGTGGAGGCGAAGGGCGGGACAGCGCGGCTGGCGCCGCGTCAATCAGTCGAAACTCTTACCGCCGCCAGTACGGACGGCGTACCACAAACTCGCGATGCACAGGTCGCGGCGCGATATACGGGCGCGTGTAGAAACCCGGGCGATAACCCCAGCCGGGACGAACATAGGGGCGAACATACGTCGGTCCATAGAAAAGCGGTGCCGGCCGGTAGGCGACAAAGGGTACGGGCGCGACGTACCGGTACGGCCGAACGTAAACCGGACGCGGATAGGCTGGTCCGATCGCAATTACCACGCCGGCGTGCGCCTGCGGAGGGTTGACAAAGATCAGCATCGCCACCAGTCCGAACAGTGAAAGTGCGGTTTTCTTTAACATTGAGCGCCTCCAATCCTCACCCTGATTAAACCCCGCCGGAAAGAAAAGTTGTTTTC
Source organism: Terriglobia bacterium (assembly GCA_963790645.1). GTDB lineage: Bacteria > Acidobacteriota > Terriglobia > Terriglobales > Acidobacteriaceae > JAIQFF01. Next base: position 70,290 of record CAWBPS010000017.1, read on the forward strand.
TGAAGCCAACCTTAAGCCAGCGGTTTGAAGAGGTTACAGAGGGGAATCCGGGAAAAACCGAGTCCGTCATCTATAATTCTCCCGCCATGAAACTCCTGACGCCGGTGTTCTTTCTGCTCCTAAACCTGCTGCCCTCGCCCCTGCTTGCGCAGGATCGTTCCTACGGCCGCTCCATGGTGATCAATGACCGCGGCATCGTGGCCACCAGCCACACTCTGGCTTCCCAGGCCGGGGCGCAGATCCTGGCCCGTGGCGGTTCCGCAATCGATGCCGCGATTGCAGCCAATGCCGTCCTCGGCGTCACCGAGCCCATGATGAACGGAGTTGGCGGCGATCTCTTCCTGATTTATTGGGACGCCAAGACGGGCAAACTGTACGGCTTGAACTCAAGCGGATGGGCGCCACGCGGATTGTCGATTGAATATCTGAAACAGAAAGGCATTTTCCAGATGCCGCAGGCCGGAATCGATAGCGTGACTGTGCCCGGCGCCGTTGAGGGCTGGGCGAAGGCCCATGCCCGCTTTGGAAAGCTTCCCTGGAAAGATCTGTTCACGCCTGCAATTTATTACGCCGAGCATGGCTACCCCGTGCCTGAGCTGATCCACGGTTTCTGGGAGGGAGAGGAGCAGGTCTTGAAACAATCGCCGGAAGCGGAGCGCATTTATCTCCATGGCGGGAAGGTCCCCGAGATTGGCGAGATGTTTTCCAATCCGGACCTGGGCAAAACCCTGCGGCTGATTGCGGAAGGTGGTCGAGACGCCTTCTATCGCGGCGAAATTGCGCAGTCGATTGTCGCCACCTCAACGGAATTGGGCGGGACCATGAAGCCCGACGATCTGGCCGATTTTTCGGCGGAGTGGGTGGAGCCGATTTCAATCACCTATCACGGCTGGAAAGTTTACGAACTGCCTCCCAATGGACAAGGCATGGCCGCCCTCGAAATGCTCAATATCATGAGCACCCTGCCTCCGGACAAAGCCGGGCCCCTTGCGCCCACGGAGCTGCACAACCGCATCGAGGCCATGAAGCTGGCCTACAGCGACCTGTATCGCTACAACGCCGACCCTCGTTTTGCCAAGGTGCCAGTCAAGGGACTGCTGGCTCCTGACTATGCCAAGCAGCGCGCGTCGCTGATCGACCCGGCCAAAGCGAATTGCACTCCGGCCAGCGGCTCTCCGGCGAGGAGCGACACCACTTACCTGGCCGCTGTAGACAAGGACGGCAATATTGCTTCACTCATACAGAGCAATTACGACGCCTTCGGCTCCGGAGTCGCGGTGAAGGGCCGGGGATTTGTTTTGCAGGATCGAGGTGGTTTGTTCGTGCTCGATCCCAGCCATCCCAATGCGCTGGCGCCGCGCAAGCGGCCCTTTCACACCATCATCCCCGCCTTCATGGAGCAGGGAGATGTGCACATCGGGTTCGGCATCATGGGCGGAGCCAATCAGCCTCTGGCGCACGCGCAGTTTGTTTCCAACTTTGTGGACTACGGAATGAACATCCAGGCCGCGCTCTCCGAGCCGCGCTTCACTGTCCGTCCAACGGAGCAGGGAATTGGATGCGACATCATGATCGAATCGCGGGTTCCGGCGGAGACGCTCACCGAACTGGAGCAGAAGGGCCACAAATTCAAAGTCAGGAAAGAGTATTCGACCGCGATGGGCCGAGGCCAAGCCGTGCTCCACAATTCGAAAAGCAATGTGAACTTCGCCGCCTCCGACCCGCGGGCCGACGGCTCGGCCGAGCCGGAACCGGTGCCGGAACACTAGCCTGTGCGGAGCCAGCCGGGCTCTTTCGGGAAGAGGCTACTCCCGAGAGTCTTCATCGTAATTGGGGGCCTTTCCTCTGCGTCCTCCGTGTCCTCTGTGGTCAAACCACCAATGAACAACAGAGGACACAGAGACAAGAATTCTGCACACACGGCTTTAACCAAACGAGCAAGTTTATTTCTCTTGCTGGCGACGAACTCGCGCCAGGCCTTCTCATCCACGTAACGATTAGCCTCATGACTCAAGCAGCGATTGACCCGCATAACAGTCTTCAGGCCAAGCGTTGTAATATGTTTGCGTTCGTTCCGGCAATGACCGGCCCAGGATCAGTCAGGTTCAAAACCATGAATAATAAGAACGGAAAGCCTCTGCGCTCCACCCACTGGTTCGGCCTTCAGGATAGAGATGGATTCATTCATCGCTCCTGGATGAAGAACCAGGGATTTCCTTCCAACCTGTTTGATGGCCGGCCGGTAATCGGAATCTGTAATACCTGGTCCGAGCTGACGCCGTGCAACGCCCACTTCCGGATGATTGCGGACCGGGTCAAACGCGGCGTGTACGAGGCGGGTGGTTTCCCGCTGGAATTTCCTGTCATGTCGCTGGGGGAAACCAATATCCGGCCGACCGCCATGCTCTTCCGCAACCTGGTGAGCATGGACGTGGAAGAGTCGATCCGGGGCAATCCCATCGATGGAGTGGTGCTGCTGTGCGGCTGCGACAAGACCACGCCTTCGTTGATGATGGGCGCCGCCAGTTGCGATTTGCCGGCGCTGGTGGTCTCGGGCGGCGCCATGCTTAATGGGCACTTCCGCGGCGAAACTATCGGGTCAGGCACCAGTGTGTGGTCGATGAGTGAAGACGTGCGCGCGGGCAAGATGAGCTGCGCCGACTTCATGGATGCCGAATCCTGCATGTCGCGCTCAGCCGGCCACTGCATGACCATGGGCACGGCCTCGACCATGGCGTGCATGGTGGAAGCTCTCGGAATGGGAATGCCGCAGAATGCCACGATTCCCGCGGTTGATTCGCGGCGCTACGTGCTGGCTCAGGAAGCGGGCCGGCGCATTGTTGAGATGGTTCGGGACGACGTGAAGATGTCGCAGATTCTGACCCGGAAAGCTTTTGAGAATGCGATCCGCGTGAATGCGGCCATTGGCGGCTCGACTAACGCGGTCTTGCATCTGCTGGCGCTGGCGGGGCGCGTGGGGGTCAAGCTGGAGCTCGAAGACTTCGATCGTCTGGGGCACGCGCTCCCTCTGCTGGTGGACCTGATGCCTTCCGGCAAATTCCTGATGGAAGACTTCTACTACGCCGGCGGGGTGCCGGCTGTGGTGCGCGCTTTGGGCGAACTGATCAACCGCGATGCGCTTACGGTCAACGGCAAGACCATGGGCGAGAACACCGCCGACGCTCCCTGCTGGAATGCCGAGGTAATTCACAGCCGGGACAATCCCATCAGAGAGCGTGCCGGCATTGCCGTGCTGCGCGGCAACCTGGCCCCGGGTGGCGCGCTGGTCAAGCCGTCTGCGGCCAGTCCTCATTTACTCAAGCATCGGGGACGGGCCGTCGTCTTTGCCGACATCGAAGATTTCAAGAAGCGGGTGGACGATCCGGCGCTGGACGTCGATGAGAATTCAGTGATGGTCCTGCAGGGCGCTGGGCCCAAGGGCTATCCGGGGATGCCGGAAGTCGGCAACATGCCCTTGCCGAAGAAGTTGCTGCAGCGTGGAATCACGGATGTGGTGCGGGTGTCCGATGCGCGCATGAGCGGCACCGCGTACGGGACCGTGGTGCTGCACGTGACTCCGGAATCGGCCGCCGGAGGAGTGCTGGCCCTGGTACGGAACGGCGATGAAATCGAACTGGATGCGGAGGCGCGCAAGTTGGAACTATGTGTGCCGGCTGACGAACTGGAACGCCGTCGCGCGGCCTGGACGCCTCCGCCGCCCTTGGCCAGCGGCGGCTATCAGAAGCTGTACATCGACCATGTTCTGCAAGCGGACCGCGGCGCGGATTTTGATTTCCTGGTGGGCTCACGCGGAGCGGGCATACCGAGAGAGAGTCACTGAGGAAAGACGATTCTGGTGTCCGGTCCCGGGAATTCGTTGAATTGTCATTGTCATCCCGTCCGGAGCGGAGCGAAGCGAGCGCAGTGGAGGGACCTGCTGTTTCAGCCAACCCGACCTGCGCCCCTTACATTTCGAGTTTCGATGTATTTCCGGGACAGCAGCCAGCAGCCCCATGAAAGAGTTTGAAGGAAAAGTCGCCATCGTGACCGGAACCACCGGCATTGGGCGCGCGATTGCCCGGCGCTTTGCCGCGGGCGGGGCCAGCGTTCTGGCTTGCGGAATTGATCTCGCCGCAAACCAAGAACTGGCCCGTGATGCCGCGGCGAACGGGCTGAGTGTGCGCGTTCAAGAGTGCGACGTCACTCAAGCCGGAGCCGTGCAGGCCGTGGTCGCCAAGGCTGCAAATGAATTTGGCGGTCTCGACATCATCGTGAACGCCGCTGCCTTTCATCCCTTTGGCACGGTGGTGGAAACCGATCTCGAAAGCTGGAACCGGTGCATGATGGTGAACGTCGCCAGCATCTATCTGCTGGGACATTTCGGAATTCCACAAATGAAAAAGCGCGGCGGCGGAGCGATCATCAACCTGGCGTCGGTGCAGGGACACGCCTGCCAGCGCGGGGTCGCGGCGTATGCCGCGTCGAAGGGCGCCGTTCATAGTCTTACCCGCGCCATGGCGCTCGATCACGCCTCCGACAACATCCGGGTCAATTCGATCAGTCCCGGATCCATTAACACACCCATGCTCGAGCGCTCGGCGGCGAACTTTGCCCCCGGCGTACCGCTGGCGCAGGTGTTCCAACGCTGGGGCCAGTCTCATCCGGTGGGGCGGATTGGAACGCCGGAAGAAGTGGCGGAACTGGCGGCGTTTCTGGCTTCAGACAAAGCAGCATTCTGCACCGGCGGCGACTACCTGGTGGATGGCGGCCTTCTGGCCGGCCTCGGGGTGCAGTGATCTCCGGACCTGTCGCCTCGCTGCCAGTTTGCGTCGCGCCCGCAGGCGACCGCTGCGGAGAAGGCGCGGTCTGGCACGCAGCGCATTCCGCGCTTTACTGGACTGACATCAATCGCTTTCTGATTCATCGCCTCACCCTCGCCGATCTATGTGTCCGCACCTGGTTTTTCGATGAGCCGGTTACCGCGCTTACTCTGACCGACCGCGATGATGTCCTGGCAGTGGTGCTCGGCTCCAGCGTGATTTTGTGGGAGCCCGCTTCCGACCTTCGCCATAAACCCATCTATCGGCTTGCAGGATGGCCTTCCGTCCGGCTCAACGACGCGCGCGCGGATCCCCGCGGTTCGTTGTGGGCGGGCTCGATGCGCAACAATGTGAATCCGGATGGATCGACGCGGGAGGCAGGCGGGCAGGATGGCATTCTTCACCGGCTCGATCCGGATGCGACCCTCACCATTCACCTGCGTGATATTGGAATCTCCAACACGCTGGGCTGGAGCCCTGACCGGCGTCGTTTCTACTTTGGAGATTCGCTCGCCAATACCATCTGGTCGTATGACTATGATCGCGCTACGGGGACGATTCAGAATGAAGCCGTCTTCTTTGCCGGCTTCGACCGTGGACTTCCCGATGGATCGACGGTGGATGCCGAGGGCTATCTGTGGAACTGCCGCTACGACGGCGGTTGCATTGTACGTCTCTCTCCGGAGGGAAAGATCGATCGCGTAGTCGAGATGCCGGTGAGAAAGATCACGACCTGCACCTTTGGAGGCCCGGATCTGAAGACGCTGTTTGTCACCACCGCCTCGGTTGACGCTGCTCCCGGCGAGCGGCTGGCGGGCGGATTGTTCGCGATCCAGTGCGAGGTCAGCGGACAGGAAGAAAACAGATTTCGAGTGTTTGGCATTTAACCGCGGGCGGTCGTCTCAGGGCCGGTCCCAGGCGCGCAGCCGAGGCTGGAGCGAACTCGTGTCCTTCCTATTCCACAGTTCCAGTAGTTACTCCGCAGCAGCTAGATTGAATGCTGCCGGCGGAAAGTCTCCAGGCATTTCTTCGCCGTCTCGAACTCGGAGAACCTGCTGCCTTCCTGTTCGACCAGATAATACTCAACGCCCCCGACGCTCTCTGCCGCGGCAAAGATGCCTTTCCAGTCCGCGGCGCCCTCTCCGAACAATACCGCGTATCCCTTGTCTGCGCCCGGCGCCCAATCCTTGCAGTGGATCGACTTGATTCTTCCCGGGTTGGCGCGAATCCACGCGACCGGATCGGAACCCGCCTTGAGGCACGTGCCCACATCCAGTTGCAGCGCGACCGATGGCCTCGTATTGCTCGCTAGTATTTCAATCGGACGCTTGCCCTCGAGCGGAGTGAACTCACGCTCGTGGTTGTGGTATCCCGTTTTCAAGCCCGCTGGCTCGAGCTGATCGGCGGCGGAGTTCAAGCCGTCGGCAACTTCCTTCCATCCCTCGAGACCCGGCTTGGGGTCAGAACTCGACATGATCAGGTACTTGCTTCCCAGAATCAGGTTCATGTCGCGCGCCTTCTTGAGATTTTCTGGAGTGAAGTAGGTATGGCTGTTGTGAGTGGAGTAACAGCGGATGCCCAGGTCATCCAGCGTCTTTTTCATCTCCCTGGTTTGAGCTTCGGTCCAATCAAAATAAGGAGCGTAAAATTCGACGCCCTGGTATCCCATCTGTGCGACTTCGAGCACCGTGCCCTGCAGATCGCTCTTCATCGCGTTGCGTACGGAATACAGTTCGAGGCCCACGGGAACCGATGTAGCCGCAAAGGCACGCAGCGACCATGGAAGCATGGCGGACAATGCCAGAAAAGAGCGGCGGGAAAGAGAGTGCGTCGGCATAGGCGGAATCCTAAACCAGAAGCGGGCGAACTTGGTAGAGATTTGAAGGTGGTCCGTTTGCTTTGCGACCTTGGCGGCTCTTCTTTGCGTCCTTTGCGGTTTAAGATTTTGGTTCGATTCAGCGAAGTCAAAGCCTTTACCGCAAAGGACGCCAAGAAGAGCCGCCAAGGTCGCAAAGAATGCGGATGAGAGGATGATGGCACCAGCACCCCCTTAGCCGATCGCCAGCTTCTTTTGCATTTCTTCCAGCGACAGGCCCTTGGTCTCCGGATAGACGAATAGCACAACGAAAAACTGCAGCACCATCATCACGGCGAAGAACACGAAGGGATACGCGCCCGACGAAGCGGCCATCAAGGGGAAGATGAGGGAGATGGCTGCGTTCATGAACCAGTGCGAGAAGCTTCCCAGACTCTGGCCCTTGGCTCGAACTGAATTGGGGAAAACTTCCGAAAGGTAAACCCAGATGACAGCTCCCTGGGAAAAAGCGAAGAATGCAATGTAACCCACCAGCAGCCAGACCAGAAGGTTCTGATGCTGGCCGGTAAAGAAGATGATTGAGACTCCAGCCAGGCACGCCGCGGTCCCCACCGACCCGACCAGCAGAAGGGTCTTGCGCCCCAGACGGTCAATCACCGACATCGCGATCATGGTAAAGAGCAGGTTGGTGGCGCCGATCGCGACCGCCTGCAGGTTTCCTGACACTTTGCTGAAGCCGGCGTGGGCGAAAATATCATTCAGGTAATAGAGGATCGCGTTGATACCGGAAAGCTGGTTGAACAATCCAATGCTGACCGCCAGGAAAATCGGTAACGCGAATTTTCTGGAGAACAGTTTCTCTGCAGCCTGGCTTTGCTCGATACCGATAGAGGCTACGATCTCCTGCAGGTCATGCTCGTAGTTCTCGTCCCCCGTCAACTGCAGAACGGCACGGGCTTCCTCCACTCGTCCCTTCTTGACCAGCCAGCGCGGGCTGCGGGGAATAGTGAACAGCATGACGAAAAACAGGGCTGCCGGGATCGCCGTGACTCCGAGTTCCCAGCGCCATTCCAGGGCTCCGAAGTGTTGCAGGCTGATCACGTAGTTCGAGAAGTAGGCCACGAGAATTCCGAACACCACGTTGAACTGGAAAAATCCCACCAGGCGGCCGCGCAATTTTGCCGGCGAGACTTCCGCGATGTACATGGGCCCGAGCACTGAGGAGCCGCCGACCCCCAGTCCGCCGATGAATCGGAACACGACGAGAGCATGCCAGTTCCAGGCAAAGGCGCAGCCCAGCCCGGAGATGAGATAGAGGACTGCCATTACGCGCAGGCTGTCGCGGCGCCCGAAACGTTCCCCTGGAATTCCCGCCAGCATCGCACCCAGGACCGTCCCGCAGAGCGCGCTGAACACCGTTACTCCTAACAGAAAGGGCGTGAGGCTGTAGGTTTGGGTAAGGGCACTGGTGGTACCGGAGATGACTGCCGTGTCAAAGCCGAACAGAAGGCCGCCGAGGGCGGCCACCACCGTGCTCTTCATCAAAGTTGCGTTCAGCTTCATGCTGACTCCAGCCGTCAGAATTATGTCCGGCGACAGTCTCCGGCAGGTTTAAGCAGCCCACAAGTTATCACAGAGCAAACATCAATTCATTGGACTGAACCGCGGTTAGCGGGAGAATATGGATGTGGAGGCTGAATGGATCGCGCAAGTTTCTCGCAGATCAACGCTGTGATTCTGGACTACGGCGAAGTGCTCTGCTATTCGCCGACCGCGGAGGAATGGGCCCGCATGGCCGGTGTGTTTGGGGTTGACACAGCCGCATTCCGCAAACTCTGGGACCGTAATCGGCTGCTTTATGACCGCGGCGATCTTTCGCCCGAGGCCTATTGGTCAGCGGTGGCCAAGGATGCCGGCACGCAGTTAACGCGCCAGCAGCTCCCGTTGCTCCGCCAGTGGGATGTGGAGATGTGGGCCCACGAGAATCCCGTCATGGTGACGTGGTTGAAGCAGATTCATTCCTCCGGAATCAGGACGGGGCTTCTTTCCAACATGCCTCACGACATGATCCGGCACGTGCGACAGAAGTTTGCCTGGCTGGAGCACTTTGATCATCAGACATTCTCGGCCGAGGTAGAACTCATCAAGCCCGATGCCGCCATCTACGAGCACAGCCTGCGCGGGGTCGCGGTGCGGGCGTCCGAAGCCCTTTTTGTGGACGACAAGGAGCCCAATGTCCAGGGCGCGCGCGCGGTGGGGATGCGCGCCATTCAGTTCCGTTCAATGGTACAGTTCGTGAGCGATCTCGAAGCGTTGGGCTTTCCTATCCTGCCCGGCTTGAAATCGTCTTCTTTGGATGGAGCTGCGCTTTAGCGCTGCAATTGGGGTTTATTGTGATTTTGGGCTTTAGAGGCTGTGTCCAACCTTGGACGCAAGCAAAAAGTGGAGTAGTGGATCTACAAGAAGCCGCGAAGCGGCGCAACCCGTGGGTAAGAAGTGCCCGCGAGCGAGCCCCGAAGGGGCGATAGAAGGGTTGTCACACAGTCTCTTTAGCCCCGACTGCGAGGGCAGGATGCCCTTGCGACAGCCGGCGGGACGCCGACGCTACAATGATGCCTTAAGCATGGCCTGGGTCGCCAGGATAAAACCAATCGTATGCGCCATGCCGGCGTGCCAGGGCGCTGGGCAGGTCATCTGCGGCGTGTGGTCGGGAATGACTACGCCATCAAATTTATTTTTCGCCAGGATGGCCAGGATGCGAATCATATCCACATCGCCTTCATCGATGAATGTCTCGCGGTAGTTCGGCACTTTCCCCACCACGTTGCGCAGATGGATGTACGCGATCTTTCCCTGTTGACTATAGCGGTCAACCGCCTCGTAGATGTCCCCTTCGGTCATCTCGGCCAGCGTTCCCACGCAGAGTTCCAGCGCGTTGCTCGGGCTGGGCGCCAGATCAATCAGGCGTTGATACATGCCAGGCTGGTAAACCAGGCGAGGCTGCCCGCGCATGGTGGGCATGGGCGGATCGTCGGGATGGGCGGCCAGCCGCACGCCGGACTTTTCGGCGACCGGGACGACATCGTGCAGAAATCTCTCGAGGCGTATCCACAACTCATCGTGAGAAATGCTAGGCAGCGTACCTGGCGATGCGCCGGGATCATAAACCATGTTCCAGACCATTCCCTTCGGGATAGGCACATCGTCGGCGGGGCCGTCCATGCCGACGGTGACGGCGTGGCCGCGCCCCAGAGGAGCAGTTACGCGGCCGCACACACCGGCCAGGCTGAAGTTGTATCCCAGTACCGGGATGCCGGCGTCACCCATGCGACGAATAAGCGTTTTGACTTTTTCAATTTGCTGCGGCCGCTGCGGGCCGTCGAGCAGAATGTCGTGCCAGTAGGCTGGGTCGAGATTCTCGATCGCGGCCAGGACCAGGCCAGCATCTTCAATCTCGCGGCGCAGCGTCTTGAGTTCCTCAACCGTCCACAGCTTCTCGGGATCGCCCGCCCTTCCCCAGGGCTCGTATTTCCCCCCCGTGGGCTGATTGTCGCGCGGGTTCGTCGCGCTCTGGTTGAAATAATCGACCAGGTGGACCACCACATGAGTGCAGCCCGCCTGCCGCGCGAAGTCGTAGTAGTCGCGGGTCAGCATATGGCGATACAGTCCCAGGCCAGTTTTCATAAGCGAATGCCACAGGAATCCGGGAGAGCCCACGCCCAGTAAACGTTGGTTGCTTTGCGCCCTTCGCGGCTTTCTTAGCGTCCTTTGCGGTAAAGCGTTTGACTTTTGCTTAAATCACCCGAAAAATCTTGAACCGCAAAGGACGCAAAGAAAGCCGCTAAGAACGCCAAAAGTCCTGCACTATTTTCCCCGTGCTTTCGCGATTCTCTCGACAAACTGTTTCGCCGTGTCCGTGACCAGTTGCAGGTTGCCCTTCTCTGCTCCAGCGGTCAGACTGCCGCCGACTCCCACCGCAACCGCACCGGCTTTGATCCACTCCGCTACGTTGTCAATGCTCACGCCGCCGGTCGGCATCAGGGAAGCCTGGGGCAGCGGGCCTTTCACCGCTTTCACGAAAGCAGGTCCCAGCGTTTCGCCGGGGAACAGCTTTACGATATCGGCGCCGCACTCCATAGCGTCCACAATCTCGCGCATGGTTCCGGCCCCCGGCATGTAGGGGACCTGATAGCGGTTGCACAAACGGGCGGTATCAACACTCACCGACGGACTGACGATGTATTGCGCTCCCGCCAGTATGGCGATGCGGGCGGTCTCCGGGTCGAGCACGGTTCCCGCGCCGATAAGGATTTCGCCGGAAGTGTATTTCCGGGCGAGAGCCTCGATAACGGCAGCCGCGCCCGGGACTGTGAACGTGATCTCAATCGCCGCTGCGCCCCCCAGGGCGCAGGCTTCCGCGATGCGCGCGGCCTGGTCCGAACTGTGGGTTCGCACGATGGCGACCAGTCCCGATTCAATTACCTTTCCGAGAACCTTCAGCTTCAGCATGGTCATGGTGATTGTGTGAGCGGGACGCTTATCCTGTGCTTTTCCCCCGACCCAAGATAGTAATGCAAAACAGAGCGGCGTCCTAGCCCAGCATCCTTGGCGTCCTTTGCGCCTTTCTTTGCGCCCTTTGCGGTGAGGGTCTGACTTTGCCCGACAAGCGCAAAAAGTCTTAAACCGCAAAGTTCGCGAAGAAAGGCCGCAAAGGACGCCAGGCGAGTCAGACAGTTGCATCAGGCCCTGCCAGATTCGGGCCGTGCGGGCCTGGTTTGATTTACAATCCTTGGCTTGCGCCAGGCAGCCTCCAAGGAAGCCGGGATGAAGACCACCCAGAGCATCGAGTATTCCGAAGCCAGTAGGATCATTGACCGGATCGTGGAGAAGGCGCTGGCGATGCGCAAGGCTGCGGTGATCGCGGTGGCGGACTCGCATGGCGAGCTGATTGCCTTCGCTCGCATGGACGGTGCTCCACTTTCTTGCATTCGCATCGCCGCCAATAAGGCATGGACGGCGGCGCGTGAACGCAAGCCAACCCAGGACATCGGAGACCGGGTCCGCCATCCCAAAAAAGGTCACGACATCGCCTACTATGGCGATCCGAAGTTTGTCGGTTGGGGCGGCGGCATCCCAGTATGGAGAGACGGTGAGGTAGTGGGCGCGGTGGCCGTCAGCGGTCTTTCATCGAGCGAAGACGTCGTTCTGGCCAGGCTGGGCATTGAACTGATCGCCGGCAAAGATAAGAAGAAGCGGCCCTGACCGCAGGGCTTCGAACGGAAGACTTGAAAACCATTTGAGGGAACGAATCCAGGGACATGACAAAGACGACTGTAACTTTTGGCGAAATTATGTTGAGGCTCGCTCCGCCAGGCTTCGAAAGAATCTTGCAGACGGGACGATTTGTCGCGACGTTCGGCGGCGGCGAGGCCAACGTGGCCGTTGCGCTGGCTCAGTTGGGATTGCCCGCGGCCTTCGTGACGGTTTTGCCCGACAAGAATCCGGTGGCTGAAGCCGTCGTCGGTGAACTACGCCGCTTCGGGGTGGATACTTCGCGAATCGTCCGCGGCAAAGGTCGCATGGGCGTCTATTATGTCGAGGCCGGCGCCAACCAGCGTCCCTCAAAAGTGGCCTACGATCGCGACTACAGCGCCATCGCCCTGGCCAATCCCGGGGACATCAACTGGGAGCGCGCGCTCGAAGACGCGGGCTGGTTCCACGTGACGGGAATTACTCCTGCCATCAGCAGTTCGGCGGCCGACCTCGCGCTCGAAGCGGCGAAGCTGGCACGCGCCAAAGGCATCACCGTGTCCTGCGATTTGAACTATCGCAAGAACCTGTGGAAGTGGGGCAAGCCGGCCGCTGAAGTGATGAGCGAGCTGGTGAAGAACATAGATATCGCCATCGCCAACGAAGAAGACGTGCAGATGGCGCTCGGCATCGCTGCTGACGTGGACGTGCACTCCGGCCAGCTCGATCGCGCGCAATACCAGAAGCTGACCGCGAAGGTGCTGGCCGAATATCCGAACTTGCAGGCGATCGCCATCACCTTGCGGGAATCGAAAAGCGCATCGCACAACGGCTGGTCGGCCTGCCTCAATGACCGCCAGGGATTCAGCGTCAGCCGTTCCTATGAAATCACTCATATCGTGGACCGGGTGGGCTCGGGTGATTCTTTTGCCGCCGGCCTGATCTACGGTTTTCAAATGCTGCCCACGCATCAGGAAGCGCTCGAGTTTGCCGTGGCCACAAGCTGCCTGAAGCATTCCCAGCAGGGCGACTTCAGCCGCTCTACTGTTGACGAAGTAAACGCACTGCTCAAGGGCGACGGCTCGGGACGGGTGCAGCGCTGAAAAGTTTCAACTCGAGGCAGGCATGATTCTAAATTTATCGTGCGCTTTTTCCTGCTCTCGGTCGTGCGGCTGGAAGGATAGGTTCGAATGCCCCTTATTGACACCGACAGCCTCAAGGTCGTTGAACGCCTGCCGGGCTGGCGCGGACGCTATTCACTACGAGATGACCTTCTCTGCTCTCGGCTTCGTGCCGCTGGAAGGATAGGTTCGAATGCCCCTTATTGACACCGACAGCCTCAAGGTCGTTGAACGCCTGCCGGGCTGGCGCGGACGCTATTTCCACTCACCGAGCATGACCTTCGCGCACTATGACTTCGTGCGTGGTTCATCCATTCACGAGCACTTCCATCCCCAGGAAGAGGTCTATGAGGTTATTGAGGGAGAACTCGAAGTGACCATCGATGGTGTGGCCCAGGTCGCCCGCCCCGGACTGGTCGCGATCGTGCCGGCCAACGTTCGACATTCAATCAAGGCCCTCACCGACGGCCGCGCCATCATCGTGGATTATCCGCTAAGGCCCGAGTTCAAATAACGAAGCTGGGGTGTCCACTTGAGCTTTTTTCAAACCAAAGTCAAAAGCGGCGGGCGAGGGCGCCCACCCCACACGCCTACACCTTTATCCACTCGCGCGACACGGTTGAGCGCTCGACTGCATCCAGCACCCTCTGCACTGCGACCGCATCGTCGAAATCCGGGTAGCGACTTTCCTTGCGCGCCAGAGCCTTCAGAAAATCTCCCAGTACAGCGATGAAAGTGTGTTCGTACCCGATGATGTGGCCAGGCTTCCAGAAATTGTCGGAGTAAGGATGGTCTGGACCCGTCACCGTGATGTTCTTCATGCCTTGCTGGTTTGGCGTTTCGGTGGCATCGTAAAACTCGAGCTGGTTCATGTGCTCCAGATTGAAACGCAACATGCCTTTCGATCCATTGATCTCGAAGGCGTGGCGATTGCGGCAGCCGACGCCGTAGCGTGTGGCTTCAAACGTCCCCACGCTGCCATTGGCGTAGCGGGCCAGAAAGTAGGTGGCGTCATCCACGTCGCGGCCCGGGACGAAGGTATGCATCATGGCCGTCAATTCCGTGATCGGCCCGTTGAGGTAAAGCGCCGAGTCGATGGAATGCGAGAGCAGATCTCCAGCCGCTCCCAGCCCGGCCTCGGAGCGCTTATACCGCCAGGTCCCAGCCTTGCTCGGATCGTTTCCTGACTGATTCAAATAAAGAGCACGGTAGTGATAGGTTTCGCCCAGACGGCCTTCGTCTATCAGTCGCTTGGCGAAGACTACGGCGGGAATTCGCCGGTAGTTAAACCAGACTAGGTTAGGAATCTGACGCACCGCCTGCGCCATGCTTTCGCCTTCGGGCAGGGAAGTGGCGAGCGGCTTCTCGCACCAGACCATCTTCCCGGCATTGGCCGCGGCTATGGCAATGGGCGCGTGCAGAATGTTGGGCGCGGCGATATCGATTACATCGATGTCGGGACGCGACACCACAGCCTGCCAATTGGTCGAGACTTCCTCCCATCCCCACTGTGCGGCGGCGGAGTCAACGTTGGCCGGGTTGCGTCCGCAGATCACCTGCAACCTCAAATCGTAGGGGACGTCGAAGAAGTGTGTGACCTGGCGGAAGGCGTTGGAGTGAGCCTTGGCAATGGAACCACTGCCGATCATCGCGACGTTCAGAGTCTGATTGGGCGAGGGCATCAGACCGACAATACTACGTGGACAATACAGCCTGCGCCAAAAGCAAAAAATGCCCCACCGGCCGCGGACGACGCGACCGATGGGGCACCTTCGGCCGTAAACTTATTTCGCGGCGCGAACCATCATCAGCAAGGCATGATCAGCGAACCAGCATCAGTTGTTCCAGACGATCTCGGCTTTCTTGGCGGACATGTGCTCTTTCTTCAGCATGCGGGCCGAATCGCCCAGGGGAACCACATACGCCGGCGTGGCCACTTCCCACAGCGGCCTCACACCGTGAGCTTGCACACTGGCGGACTGCTCCATGATGTTCTGGTGCCGCCCCAACTCCATTTGAGAAGCATGCCCAGCATGGCTCCGAAAGTCGTACACTACCGGTTCAGCGCTCAGCCCGACTCCGCCGACCGAGGCCTGTCCAAAGGCCGCACCAGCGAAACAAAGGAAGCTCAATACCAGCAACGTTGTCTTCATCAAAATGCCTCCGACCTTTGGCAGAATCCAGGATCGAGCCGCGAAAGGTCGCCTCGATTCCTGCTACCTGTTTTGACTCCACCCTGACAATACGCAAGCCGGATACCAAACCTTCCAGAAGCGCTTTCTAGGCTTTCGGGAGGGAGTTGCGGAATGCAGTGAAATTGTTTGCACAATCGTGGCGGAACCAGCGTCCGGGAATCCCTTGCCTGGAGCGGGATACAGCCGGTCCGGCGCCTCCGCCTCCGCCGGATTCCGTGCACCGAACTGCTGCTCGGTCAAACGTGCCCCCGCTTCGCGCGTCCTGCGTTGGAAGAGCTTGACGTTCGCTATCGTTCAAAATGCTCACAAAGAATGCATCGCGTGCGGGTAAATGCCTGGCGGCAACTTGAATCAGTGGGATTTAGGTGGCGTGACTAAGGTAACCTCCTTCTGGCACCAGTGTGCCATTCTGCAAGCGGGGCAGGCCGCTTACGATCGCATCATTCCGGATGGGAGGGTCAAATGGATAACATATCGATCCGGGACGGGCTGCTGGCCGCACTGACCGAGCGCTATGAAGCAGATCCCGCCCATTTCGTCAGCTTGTCTAGACACATTGTTGATTCTTCATCGGCGCGAGCAGTCATCGCCGACCTGAGAAATGAGGGCTATGTCGAGGAGCAGGAGCGCGGCGTGATCCGGTTCACGCGGCGTGGCTATGAATCGCTCCGGGAGCGTTTCGAGTCCACCGGGGACGAATCCAGAGTCCTGCTCGCAGTCTAGCGAGGCTTGTGTGGGGACGGGTCTCCGACCCATCCAGTCCGGGCAAAGCTCGGCTAGGTGTTGATCGCGATTCCCCACTCCATCCAGTACACCCGGCCATTCGCTCCAGCCCCCTGGAAAGTCCCGAAATCCACTGAAGTGCTTCCAGCCCTCGTACCAGTGTCATATACTCCGTGACCGTTGTCAGGCGTCGCGTGCTGCACCAACGCCGGGGGACCACTCCACATGCCACAAGACGCGCCACAGAAATCGCCCCGCGGATTGACTGCGGTTGCCGTATTCCTGCTCTTCGGAGCGGCGATGGCTGCACTCGCGGGAACAACCCTGGTCTTCCCCGGGACAATTCTCGACCGGGCCTGGCGCCTGAATCCGGTCGCCTACGCGCAACTCGCACCGCTGGGCGTGTCCGTCGGCACTGTCTTCTGGTTGTTGGCGATAATCCTGGCGGTGGCCGCGGCCGGCTGGTGGCGCCGTCGCCGCTGGGGATGGATACTGGCCGTGGTCATCATTGCCATCCAGGTGATGGGAGATTTCGCAAACCTGCTTCGCGGCGACGTGCTGCGCGGCGCAGCGGGAGTGCTGATCGCGAGCGCCCTGCTCTTCTACATGACGCGGCCGCGGGTGAGGGCGGCGTTTGCGCGAGATTAATCTTTCCCCGACGGAGCGATCGAACTGTCCCATGGGGAACTTCTGGCATTATGAAGAGGCGCGAGGTCGAACCCGCCTCCGACAATGTTCGAGGATCTAACCGCGCAGGAACGGATTCACCACCTAACATATTTGTTCGAGAGTCAAACATGATTCTTTCCACGAAGCAGGCGCTGTCGAGAGTTGCCGGGTTCGCCGCATTAGCCATCGTCCTCTGTCAGATGGCCACGGGGCAGCAATCGCCGCCCACCAATTGGACGGCAGAGCAGGACCATCAGAACATGATGGACCAGCTCGGAATCACCGCCCTCCGTGCCGGGCCGAGCGGAAATGAGAAAGACCCCAATCACGCTAACTACGACGAGGCGAAGGCCAATCCATATGGTGATCTGCCCGATGCGCTCACACTGAAAAACGGACAAAAGGTCACGTCAGCGGAGCAGTGGTGGAAGCAGCGGCGCCCGGAGATTGTCGAAGATTTTGAGCGCGAGGTCGTCGGCCGCATTCCGCCCAATGTCCCTAAAGTGACCTGGGCGGTGAAGAGTACGACTGATGCGAAGGCTGGCGCTTTCCCTGTCGTGGAGAAGAAGCTGGTCGGACACGTGGATAACTCGGCGTACCCATCCATCAGCGTTGACATCGAGATGACGCTGGTCACGCCCCGGAATGCGAAGGGTCCAGTGCCCGTGATGATCATGTTCAGCAGCGCCGCCTTCCGCCAGATCATAGCCAGCCATCCGGAATTCATGAAGATGAGGGGGAGTGATCCGCCCGCGACCGAACAACTCATAGCGGGCGGCTGGGGCTACGCGCTTCTCGATACCGGCAGCGTGCAGGCGGACAACGGAGCAGGCCTGACGAAAGGCATTATTGGCCTCACCAATAAAGGTCAGCCCCGAAAGCCGGAAGACTGGGGTGCGTTGCGGGCCTGGGCCTGGGGCGCCTCGCGCGGCCTCGACTATCTGGAGACGGACAGCAGCGTGGATGCGAAGCGCGTTGGCATCGAAGGCGTCTCTCGTTACGGCAAGGCCGCGCTCGTCACCATGGCGTTCGATACTCGCTTTGCTGTCGCACTGGTGGGCTCCTCCGGGGAAGGTGGCACCAAACCGCACCGGCGCAATTTCGGAGAAGTGGTGGAGAACCTTACCGGGACTGGCGAATACCACTGGATGGCAGGCAACTTCTTGAAGTACGGCGCGTCCCAGGCTTCCTTCGGAAGCAGGAATGCCGGCAACTTGCCGGTGGACTCAAACGAACTGATTGCGCTGTGCGCGCCGCGACCCATCTTCATCAGCTACGGGATACCCGAAATGGGGGACTCAAGGTGGCTCGACCAGCAGGGCAGCTTCATGGCGACGGTAGCCGCGGGTGCTGTCTTCCGGCTGTTGGGCGCGAGCGACCTCGGAGTGAATGAGGACTATCGCAACGCCAAGATGCCGCCGGTGAATAAGAGGCTGCTCGATGGCCAGCTCGCCTGGCGGCAGCATGACGCGGGCCACACTGATGCCCCGAACTGGAAGTATTTCATTCCCTGGGCAGACAAGTTCTTCAACTATCACCCGGCAGCGTGGGAACTTCCGGCCGACCAGCCGGTTTTCCGCAGGGACGCCAACTCTCTGCTCGCCCATTCCCAGCTGCTCGCAAAGGCGAAGCAGCCCGGAATCGACGTTTACTTCGAAGGCGATTCGATCACCAGAAGGTGGGGCGCCCTCGACTATCCGGACCTGCTCGCCAACTGGAAACAGAATTTCTTCGGCTGGAACGCGGCTGACTTTGGCTGGGGCGGTGATCAAACCCAAAATATTCTCTGGCGACTGCAGAACGGCGAGTTGGACGGAGTCAATCCCAAAGCCGTGGTTCTGCTCGCCGGCACAAACAACGTCGGCGCTTTATCGGCCGCGGGTGACGCCCGCGCGCGGGCAGACGATATTGCGCGAGGTCTCCAGGCGATCTTGCATGTGATTCAGGAAAAGGCGCCCGCGGCGACAATCATAGTGATGGCGATCTTCCCGAGAAACGACAATACGGCATTCATGCCCATCATCGCCAGCATCAACAGCAGTCTGTCAAAGTTCGCAGACGGCCATAAGATTCGATATCTGGATATCAACGACAAACTTGCCGACGGCAATGGAAGGCTCTTCGACGGGATGATGAACCCAAAAGACAAACTCCATCCCACCGTAAAGGCATATCAACTCTGGGCAGACGCTCTGAAGCCGATCCTCACGGAGTTGCTCGGCCCTCCCGCAGCGGTCGATCACGCCCCACCGCCAACGGGCGATCCCGCTGCAGGCCACTGACCGGGTCTGGTGGCAGGAGGAAGAACATTCAGGGCCGCCCCACTCCGGCCGGTGGCCCACTTAAAACTGGTTTTGGCTTGGGGGCGATCTTCTCAACTTCTGTCATCCCGACCGGAGGAGACCATCGCAAAGCGATGGTCTGCGGAGTGGAGGGACCTGCTGTTTGGTCTTTACGATGTGTGGGTTCTTGCCCACCCTACCGAAACCCGGTTCGACTACGATTGTGTAGCGAAGAGCCCACTCATTCGCAAACAACGCGAATGAGCGGGCACCCGCCAATCGGAAGACCCGGTGAAGCGCGAGAGAACAAACCCGCCAATGCTCTGGCGGGTCTGCCTTGGTGCGTTGTGGGTTGGACTACTTCTTGGGGGACTTGACGGGAACGTGTTGCCGTTCCCAAGTTGCCGGGTCTTTACGTTCGGCCTGGCGTTGGGTCAAGAACTCGCCGGTTTTAGAACAGAAAGCTGGGAAAAGACGGAACGTTCCCCAGTTTTCGTTCCAAACAAAATGAATTAGCTGTCGATTTTTCGGTCTCCCGAACGACTATCTGATAACAGAACGATGAACTGCGGCTCTGAGTCACAGGAAACAAGGAGGAACCGATGAAATACATCTGTCTGGGATACCTCGAGCCAGGAAAATTCGAGGGTATGACCGAGGACGAGCGCCACGCAGTGCTCGACGAATGCTTTGAGCACAATGACCATCTGCGCGCCGCCGGACATCTGGTTGCCGAAGTACCTCTTCAGCCTGCGGAGACCGCGCTGACGCTGCGCTGGAAAAACGGCAAAGTCACGACCACCGACGGCCCCTATGCGGAAACCAAGGAACAGGTCGGCGGCATTCAGATCATAGAGGCGCGAGACCTCAATCATGCGGTTCAGCTTGTCTCACAGCCCAGGCTTTAAGTACGGACTTGGACCGATTGAGATACGGCCGGTTGCGGATATAAACGAACTGATGAAGGAGAGCGAGCGGCGGCGAAAGCATACCTCGCGATGAGGGCACGAGAGAAAGCCGAGTGCCCCATCGTTCGCATTTGTTGCGCTGTATGGACGGTCGGGGAAGAGATAGTGGTGGAGGCGGCGGGAGTTGAA